>JADJFK010000007.1 GCA_016708585.1 Sulfuritalea sp.
GCGCAGCGCGAACAGCAGGCTGGCCGAGAGGCAGTTGGCGACGCTGGCGGCCAGCAGCCGCGAGGGATTGGGTCCGGCATCATGGCCCAGCGGCGGCGGCTCGTCGGCCAGCAGCGGCGGGATGTCCTTGTCGAAGCGGATCAGGAAGGCGAAGTCTTCCTGCTGTTCGAGGGTGAAGCTGAACTGCTGCATGTCGCTCATGATGGGCTCCTGGTGAAAGTCGGCGCTGGCGGTACGGCGGTTGCGGCGCTCATGCCGGCTTCAGCCAGCCGGCGATCTCGTCCTTGCTCGGCATGCGGCCGAAGACCATGACTTCCTCGTCGATCACCAGCGCCGGGGTGGTGGTGATCGGGTAGGCCATGATCTCCTTCATATCGCGCACGTGCTCGAAGCTGGCGTCTATGCCCTGTTCGGCCACCACTTCGCGCGTCAGTTGTTCGAGGCGCTGGCACTTGGCGCAGCCGCTACCGAGAATCTTGATCAGCATGATGCTCTCCTGCTTTCGATGAAATTGAGGGCGACGACCAGTGTAGTCACGAAGCCGCCGACGACGAGGATCAGGGTCGTTGCCGGCGTGCCGTCCACCCATGCCCCATAAGCCAGTCCGGCCAGCGTGGAGAACAGCGCCACCAGCCCGACATAGGTCCAGGCCTTGAGCTTGCCGATGATGGCCGAGGTGATCAGGATGCTTTGCAGCGAGAGTTCCGGGTCGGCCATCAGGTAGGCGATCAGCGGGCCGGGATGCATGCCCAGCGACAGGAACATCTTGGCGATCGGCACTTCGACCAGGGTCGGGAAATACATGAAGACGCCGAACACCACGCCGGCGAGGTTGGCCGCCACGGTGTTGCTGCCGGCGACCGCCCTGATCCACTCCGGCTGGATGAAGACGCGGATGACGCCGACCAGGAACACGCCGACCACCAGCAGCGGAAAGATCATCCTGACGAAGCGCCAGGTCTCCCACAGCCATTGCTGCATGTCCCAGGCTTCGAAGCGGCGCACCTGCGGCAGCAGCGCGGCGCACAGCAGCGGCACTGCCAGCGTGCGGCCGCTGACCGTGACCGCGAGTCCGGCTTCCGTGACGCGCAGGCCCAGTGCGGCGAAGGCCAGCGTCAGCACGGTCAGCGCCAGGGCCGGCACGGTCAGGCGGTTCACGCCGTTGTCGATCAGGCCGAGGCCGCGCCAGGCGGCAGCGCCGATGAAGCAGAGCAGCGCGATCAGCGCCACGCCTTGCAGGCTGATGCCTTCGGCACCGGTGGCTTCGTTGGCGGGAACCCAGCGATCGAGCAGCGCCTGCGCGCTTGCCGCGTCGGGCCAGGTCATGCTGTGTTGCCAGAGCGTCGCGCTGAGCAGGTCGACCTTGAGCGTCCCGGCGATCAGCAGCGCCACCAGCGTGCCGAGGAACAGCAGCGTGCGCGCCGGCACGCGGCCGTCGCCGGCGAAGGCGCGCGCATCGCCCTGGCGCGCCGCTTCGCTCCTGCGAAAGACCATCGCCATGATCATGCCGATGCCGATGCCGAAAGACAGCGCCAGCACGATGCGCGCGATGGCGATCTCGGCGCCGAGCGCGACGCCGGTGTAGGACAAGGCGAGGATGTTGGCGGCCGGCGCGAAGAAGAGGAAGGTGATGGCCGGCCCCAGCCCGGCGCCCTTGCTGTAGATGCCGGCGAACAGCGGCTGCACGGTGCAGGAGCAGACGGCGAGCAGGCTGCCGGCACCGGCGGCGGCCGGGTAGGCCACCCAGCGCGGCGCGTCCGGCCCGAGGTAGCGCGTGATCGCGGCCTGCGGCATCAGCGCCGAGAGCGCACCGGCGATGAAGAAGGCCGGCACCAGGCACAGCAGCACGTGCGCCGCGAGGTAGGCGGCGAGGCTGGCGACGCCGCCCTGCAGGGCGACGATCAGGAGGTCCATCACGCGCCCCGTTCGTACCAGCCCTTGCTGGAGTTGACCACCTTGACCACCAGCAGCATCACCGGCACTTCGATCAGCACGCCGACCACGGTGGCCAGCGCCGCGCCGGATTCGAAGCCGAACAGGCTGATGGCGGCAGCCACGGCGAGTTCGAAGAAGTTGCTGGCGCCGATCAGCGCCGAGGGGCAGGCGACGTTGTGCTTTTCGCCGACCACGCGGTTGAGCCAGTAGGCCAGCGCGGAATTGAAGAAAACCTGGATCAGGATCGGCACCGCCAGCAGCGCGATGATCAGCGGCTTGTCCACGATGGCCTTGCCCTGGAAGGCGAACAGCAGCACCAGCGTCGCCAGCAGCGCGCTGATCGACCACGGCCCGAGCTTTTCCATCACGGCGTCGAAGTGCGCCTGGCCCTTTTTCAGCAGCGCCTTGCGCCACAACTGCGCCAGCGCCAGCGGGATCACGATGTAGAGCACCACCGAGGTGACCAGCGTGTCCCAGGGCACGGCGATGGCCGAGATGCCGAGCAGCAGGCCGACGATGGGGGCGAAGGCGAAGACCATGATCGTGTCGTTCACCGCCACCTGCGACAGGGTGAACAGCGGGTCGCCGCCGGTCAGCCGGCTCCAGACGAAGACCATCGCCGTGCAGGGCGCGGCGGCGAGCAGGATCAGGCCGGCGATGTAGCTGTCGAGCTGGTCGGCCGGCAGGTAGGGCGCGAACAGGTGGCGGATGAACAGCCAGCCCAGCAGCGCCATCGAGAAGGGCTTCACCAGCCAGTTCACGAACAGCGTCACGCCGATGCCTTTGACATGCTGGCGGACTTCGTGCAGCGCGCCGAAATCCACCTTGACCAGCATCGGGATGATCATCACCCAGATCAGCAGGCCGACCGGAATGTTGACCCGCGCCACTTCCATGCGCCCCAGCGCCTGGAAGGGCGCCGGCAGGAACTGGCCGAGCGCGATGCCGGCGACGATGCAGAGGAAGACCCAGAGCGTGAGCCAGCGTTCGAACACGCTCATCGGCGCGTTGGCGGCGAGCCTGGCGGTGACTTCGCATTGGGCACTCATGGGCTCCTCTCGTGGATGCGCCGTGCCGCCAGCGCCGACTCTTCGCGGCTCATGGTTTCCAGCGGCAGGGCGAGGAAGGCTTCGATGCGCTTCCTCAATGACTGGTAGGCGTCCTCGAAGGCCACGCGCCGCGCTTCCAGCGGTTCGACATGCGCCGGATCGGGAATGCCCCAGTGCGCCGTCGCCGGGTGGCCGGGCCAGACCGGGCAGGTCTCCTGTGCGGCGTTGCCGCAGACGGTGAAGATGAAGTCGAACTCGGGCGTGCCCGCTGCGGCAAACTCGTCCCAGGATTTGCTGCGCGCACCGGCACAGGGCACGCCATGCTTCGCCAGCGTTTCCAGCGCCACGGGGTTGACCGTGCCGCCCGGCTTGCTGCCGGCCGAATGCGCCTCGATGCGCCCCCGGCCGAGATGATTGAACAGCATCTCGCCGAGGATGGAGCGCGCGGAATTGCCGGTACATAGCACCAGTACCTTGAAGGTCTTGCCCATCGCCAGTTTTTCCTTACAGATCGAAGTCGGCATCGAAGGGCTTCGCACCCTTTACGACTGGTAGTGTCAGGGTGCGATCCCAATCGCCTTAGCTGCCGTTGTAGACACGCGCGTCCTTGTAGCCGAGCGCTTTCAATTGCAGCCAGGTCAGGTGGAGCGGAAGCCGTCGTGGCAGTAGGTGATGACGGCATGGTTGCGCGGCACGTCCTTGTAGATCGTCGCCAGTTCGGCAAGGGATTTCCACTGTTGCGACTGGCCGTCGACTCCCTGCAGGCTGACGATGTTGATGGCACCGGGGATGTGGCCGCCCTGCACCGAATGCTGGATGCGGCTGCCGTCGTACATGTCGGCCGGCCGCGCGTCGAGCAGCGCGATGTTCGGCTCGCGACCGGCGACGACGCGGCGATAGACCTCGGGCCAGCCGGCCATGGCGGCAGCCGGCGCGGGCTTCAGCGTCACCTTGCCCGGCGTGCGCTTTGCCGTCGGTGCTTTCGTCAGTTCGTTGAAGCCGGTCCAGCCGATGGTGCCGCCGTCGAGCAGCTTGACGCGCTTCGCGTCGAAGCCGTAGAGGTCGAGCAGGTAGATCACGCGCGAGGCCAGCGCGGTCGAAGAATCATCAGACCACGACGGTCGAGTCGTCGTTGATGCCCCAGCGCCGCAGCGTGGGCGGAAGGCCGCGCGCGAGGGAAAGCGCATGATCGGCATTTCGTCGTTGGCGCCGAGGTCGGCGAAGCGCTGCACCTGCACGGCGCCGGGGATGTGGCCGACGGTGGCGTGGCGGTGCGGGTGGTAGCGCACTTCGAGCAGCACCAGCTTCGGATCCTTCAGGCGTTCCGCCAGCCAGTCGGCGTCGACCAGGAAGTCCGGCTTGTCGGCGGCGAAACTGGCCGCAGCAAACAGGTTCAGCACAGCACAGAGCAGCAGGGCAAACAGCTTTTTCATCGGGGTCTCTCTCTTCAATCGGCGCAGCGTTCGGCGCGGCCGGACATTATCTTGAGGCGCCTGATATCGGTCTTGAACTCGGGCACGGCCCCGCCTGCCAGTGGCCTGAGCAGATCCATGGTCGCGGCGGGCAACCGGCCATCCGGTAATGCATCCAAGTGCCCCACGGCGAGATGTCACCAGACCCGCACCCTTCACGACGGCGGCGAGCATGGCCGGCAGGTTTTCGGCGGCAAGGATGGCGCGGGTGCGGCGGAAGATGTCCGGCTTCCTCGATTCCGGAATCGACAGCGTGAGCCCCTTCTCGAAGGCGAAGAAGTCCTTGACGTTCACCGCGCCGACGAATACCGCCACGTCCCAGGCCATGCAAAAGCTGGAAGACGGCAGGCGGCCATGAAGCAGAGGGGCCGGAGATGGCGACGAAGACGCCGCCGATCGCCAGCATGCGGGCGCGGCTCTTCTGGTGGGCCATCATCGACAGCAGGAAGAGGAGGACGAAGAAGGCGCAGGGATTGAAGGCGTCGAGCCCGGCACGGGCAGCGAAAGGCCGGCCGGGTCCAGCGCGCCGAACAGCGGCAGAGTGATGGCCGGTGCGGCCGCGGGCGGGGTCGCCCGCCTTCACGAAATGTCGCGGCCTTCGCCGGCCTCCTCCACCGTCCTCCCGTCGCGAATATGGTAGATCCGCTTGAAGGTCGGAATGATCTTTTCGTCGTGGGTGACGACGATGATCGCGGTCTGGTACTGGCTGGCCATCTGGTTGAGGATGCGCACCACGGCCAGCGCCCGCTCGCTGTCGAGCGGCGCGGTGGGCTCGTCGGCGAGGATCACCGGCGGCTGGTTGGCCAGCGCGCGGGCGATCGAGACGCGCTGCTGCTCGCCGCCGGAAAGCTCGCTGGGCTGCGCTTTTGCACGATGCTGCACGTCGAGCGCCCGCAGCAGTTCCAGCGCCCGCGTCCGCGAATCAGCATTCGCGCGCCCCGCCAGCATCGGCAGCAGGGCGACGTTGTCGGTGACGTCGAGGAAGGGAATCAGGTAGGGTGCCTGGAAGATGAAGCCGATGCGATCGCGCCGCAGCGCGCGCAGGTCCGGTGTTTTCCAGCCACCCTGGGCGCTGTCGTAGATCACCTCGCCGCCCAGCGTCATGCGCCCGCGCGTCGGTTCGATCACCGCGCCAAGGCACTTCAACAGCGTGGTCTTGCCCGAGCCGCTGGGGCCGACCAGGCCGACCACCTCGCCGGGCGCGATGCGCATGTTCACGTCCTTCAGCGCCTCGACCGCGGTATCGCCCGCGCCGTAGCGCTTGCTGAGGCCTTCGATGTGGATTCCGTCGTCCATCTCAAATGCTCCGCCGCACTTCGCGCCACCCGCAACGCATGAAACCCCTTGATTGTTGGAAGGGGACGGGGGCGCCAAGGACGGCGAGTATCCGTCTCCGTCCATGTCCCCCGTCGCGAGCTACGCCCGCTCCTCCTCCTTTACTTACCGGAGACGAATACCCGCCGTCTTTGGCTGGATGCGCCTTTGCTGTGCGACCGTCAAACTGCAACGGCGTCACCTGATCGGGAGGGTGAGGCGTTCTGCGCAGCGAAGTAAAGAAGGAGGAGGAGCCCGAAGGGCGACGACGGGTGACATGAGCAGCGCAGAATGCCCCGCCCTCCCGATCCCGCGCCAGCGACAATTCCACGACAGGTTTCATCCTAGCCTCCGATCGCCGTGGCCGGATCGACCTTGAGCGCGGCGCGGATCGCCAGCGTGCTGGCCAGCGCGCACACCACCATGACGATGACCAGTGCGCGCACCGCGTCCGCCGTTTCCAGCAGCACGTACTTGGGAAAGGCCGGCGCCCACAGCGTGGCGGAAATCTTGCCAACAATGAAACCGATCAGGCCGAGGCCGAGCGCCTGTTGCAGGATCATGCCGGCGATGGTGCGGTTGCGCGTGCCGATCAGTTTCAGCACCGCGATTTCGCGGATCTTGCCCAGCGTCATGGTGTAGATGATGAAGGCAACGATCGCTGCGCTGACCACGGTGAGGATGGCGAGGAACATGCCGATCTGCCGGGCCGAGGTGGCGATCAGCTTGGCTACCAGGATCTCTTCCATCTGCTCGCGGGTGTAGGCCTGCAAGTGCTTCCAGCGGCGGATCTCCTGCGCCACATTTGCCGCCGTGTCGCCGGCGCCGACTTTTACCAGCACCGCATTGACGCTGTGATTGATGGTCTGCGACGCCGTCACCGCGTCGAGCAGGCCGGGCACGCCGGGGCGGTTCAGGGCGGGGTTGGCCGCCGTGCGTGCGCGGTCGGCGATGATGGCGTCGTTGTCCTTGAGGAACTGCGCTTCCTGCGCGTCCTTCAGCGGAATGAACACCATCGGGTCGCCGCCGGAGGACACCATGCGCCGCGTCAGGCCGACCACTTCGTACTCGTGGCGGCGGATGCGGATGCGCTCGCCAAGCTTGAAGCCGGTCTTCACATCGGCGATGGCCTCGAAGTGGCCGCGCAGCAGGCGCCGCCCCGCCACCAGATAGCCCGGCTCGCCGGGTTGCCCCGGCTCGAAGCCGACCACCATGCTGCGGCTCTCGCGGGCGCCATGGCGCACCTGCATGGTCAGGTAGGTGACGTTCGCCGCCTGCGCCACGCCGGGCATGCCGAGCAGTCCGCGATACACGTCGTCGCGGATGCTGGACGACTCGGCATACGGTCCCTGGGTATCCTTCTGCACCACCCAGATGTCGGCGCCGCTGTTGGTCAGCAATACCCGCGCGTCATCGACCATGCCCCGATAGACGCCGGCCATGGTCAGCGTGGCGCCGATCAGCAGGCCGAGACCGACCCCGGTGAGGACGAACTTGCCCCAGGAATGCAGGATGTCGCGGCCGGCGAGACTGATCATGATGAAGTCATGATCGGCTTAGGACCCCGTAAGGGAGGAAACCACCTTGATGCGTGCGTCCACGGCGATCTCGCTCTCGCTGTGCACGATCACCACGTCACCCTCCCTGAGGCCGTCGAGAATCTGCACCCTGCCATCGGCGCCGCTGGTGCCCGTCTTGACCGGGACAAAGCCGGGCTTGCCGGCGGCCAGCAGCCAGACGCCGGTCATGCCCTGGTGCTGGCGCAATGCCGCCCCGGGCACCGCCAGCGCCTCTTTGACGAGCGGCTGGCGCAGCGTGATTTCGCTCATTTCGCCGACCGACACGTCTTTTGGCGGCGTGTCAAAAGCGACCAGTGCGATGCGCTCTTCGGTCACGCTGTCGCTCAGCATTTCAATGCGCGCGACCTTGCCGGGCAGCACCTGGCCCGGCCGCGAGCGCAACACGATTTCTGCCGGGAGCCCCACTTGCAGGCCGGCCGAGCGATTTTGGTCGAGGCGCAGCTTGAGCCACAGGCTGTCGGCGGCGACCAGCCGCACCACGGCCTGTCCGGCGACCACGGTCGAGCCCGGCTCGGCGTCGCGCGCGGTCACCACGCCGTCGGCCGGCGCCAAGAGGCGCAGGTTGCCGCGCTGCTGCTGCGCGCCGGCGCGTTCTGCGTCGAGGCGCGCGAGGTCCTGGCGCGCGCCGGCCAGCGCCGCTTCGGCGGCGGCAAACTGGGCCGTCGCGGAATTCATCTCCTGCATCTTGCCTTCGGTCACGCTGGAACTGACAAAGCCCTTGCGCCCCAAGTCCTCATAACGGCGCGCATTGGCGGCGGCCACTTCGCGCCGGGCGGCGCTGTCGGCCAGCTGTGCCGCGGCCGTGTCGACCGCATTCTTCGCCCGGTTGGCGGCCGCGTTCGTTGCGGCGATGCGCTGATCGAGGTCGACCGGGTCCATCTCCGCCAGCAACTGGCCGGCCTTCACGACGTCGCCGACATCCACCGCGACGTGGCGCACGCGTCCGGCCGTGGTGGGGCCGACCAGATAGCTGCGCCGCGCCTCGACCACGCCGATGCCGAACAGCAGCGGCGCCAAATCAGCCCGCGCGACCGGCGCGACGGTAACGCGCATCGACGCCAGCGGCCCGCTGCGCGCGACGAACAGCACCAGTATGGCCACCAGCACGACGGCGGCAGTGATGAGGGTGGTGCGACGATCGAAGGAGAAGCTCATCGCGGGCTGCTCCCCACCGCAGTCGCCTTCACGGCGCGCTGCGTGACCAGCGCCACCGCGATCCGGAGCGGCGAGCGCAGCGACAGGGCGCCGACGGTGCGCACTCCATGCGCGCCACCGGCGGCGATGTTCACCGCAAACGCCATCCATTTCAGCATTGGTTCGGACTTCATGTGATGCTCCTGATTCCGCGACGGTAAAGGGCGAACACGACAGGGGCGTCAGCGCGCATTTGTGCCGCCCTGCCACTCAGCAGCGATTGCATGACCAGACCCTGGATGCTGCCGATGAAGGAAAGCGAAGCGGCTGCAGTATCGACCTCCGGCGCCACTTCGCCGCGGGCTTTCCCCGCATCGATCAGGCCGCTCAGGCGCTTCCGATAGGCGCTCATCAGGGTGCGCGCCATGCGCTTGGCGGGCGTGTCCTCGGCACGTTGCAGCTCGCCGAACAGCAGTCGTGGCACGCCGGGATGCTCGGCAACGAACTTGATGTGGGCCACGAACACCGCTTCCAGCGCGCGAAGTGGCGAGTCCGCGCTTTGAATGGCACGGTCTACCCGCTGCAGCAAGCGCTCGGCCACCCACTCCATGACCGCCTGCCAGATCGCATCCTTGCTCGGAAAGTGGCGAAACAGCGCGCCCTGCGTCAGATTCATGCGTTTCGCAATTGCGGCGGTAGTGATGTCGCCGGGATTCTGCTCGGCGGTCAGTTCGACCACCGCTTCGATGGTAACGGCCCGTCGCTGTTCGGCCGGCAAGTTCCTGGGTTTCGATTCGACCTGCATTGCAAACATCCCAAAAGATAGTAACTGATTACTATCTTATTCGGCGCATCCTTTCAGGTCAAGTGCGAACCGCCGCCCGATCTCGCCCCGCCACAGGGGTCGGCACCAGAAGGCTCAGGGATGTGGCTGGAAGAGTTTGCCGCTGGCGACGCCGGCGATGGTCTTGGCCAGGGTCAGGCTCCAGATCGCGGCGAGCAGCGCCCAGGCCAGCCAGCCGAAGGCCAGCGGCGTGGCGAGCCCGGTCACCTCGCTGATGCGCTGGCTGCCGAGCGTGAAGGCGCCCAGCGGAAAGGTGAAGGCCCACCAGGTCAGGGAAAAGGGCAAGGGCGCGATCTTCCTCACCGACCAGGTGAACAGGGCGGACAGCACCAGCCAGAAGGCGCCGAAGCCCCAGAGCAGGAAGATTGCTATCAGGTAGGGCGCCTTGTCGCCGGCGAAGGGCGCGGCGGCAACCAGGTTGAGCGCGCTGACCACGATCACGCCGACCGGAGCGAGGTTGATCCAGAAGGTCGGCGCCATCGTCGGCGGCAGGCGCTTGTGCAACGTAGAAGCGATGGAATGCCAGCGCCAGCAGGGCCAGGTACATGAAGACGCCGGCGCCGAGGCCGATGCCATTGAGGGTCAGCGCCAGGTCGCGCAATGCCTCCGGCTGGCTGGCCAGCAGCGGCGCGCCGGCCACCGGGATGATCACCAGCCCGACCGGGGGGATGAAAATGCCGGGCGTGATGTGGTCGAGGTTGACGTGCTCGCCCTGCAGGATGGCGATCAGCACGGTCAGCGTCAGGCTGAACAGCAGCGCCACACCTATCCACCAGGCAAGCAGCGCCAGCGACTCGTGGCCGCCGAAGGCGCGCAGTTCTCCGGCCAGCACCAGCAGGGCAATCGCGTAGGACGGATAGAAATTGGCCGCCACCGGATGCTTGAAGGTCGCCGCGACCGCCGGCCAGGCCATGACCCAGCGCAGCAGCCAGGGAATGCTGATCAGCGCGAACAGCGCCAGGTTGAACCAGTGCAGCGCCCAGGCCAGATCGGCCAGCACCGGCAAGCGGTGCGAAAAATGCAGCGTCGCCAGGGCGAAGGCGCCGGTGCCCATGACGGCCGCGGGCCAACCGGGGGCAAAGGTCCTGACGATGAGCTGGAAGCTGACGGGAAGCGGGGCGGCGGGAGTGTTCATGACATTGAGTTACCAGTCGGGTGGGCACAACCGTGGTCCAGGCCGTCGAGTTCGATCTGTACCGTCGGGTGCGTGATGTGGAATCTTGTGTGCAGCTCGTCGGCGATCCCGGCGAGGAAGGCATCGCCCGGATGCCCGCCGGGCATCACCAGGTGCGCGCTGAGCGCGATGTCGGTGGTGCTCATGGCCCAGACATGCAGGTCGTGCACGTCGGCGACGCCGGGCAGGGCGCGCAGTTGCGCGGCGACCTCGGCGAGCACGATGCTGTCCGGCACGCCGTCGAACAGCAGGTGCAGGGATTGGCGCAACAAACCCCAGGTGCCGGCGATGATCACCAGCGCGATCGCCATGCTGGTCAGCGGATCGAGCCAGGCCCAGCCGGTCGCCAGATAGAGCGCGCCGGAGCCGACTACGCCGAGCGAGACCAGGGCATCGCCGGCCATGTGCAGGAAGGCACCGCGAATGTTCATGTCCGATTTGCTGCCCGACATGAACAGCGCGGCGGTCGCGCCATTGACCAGCACGCCGACGGCGGCGACGACCATGATGGTGATGCCGTCGGTCGGCGCGGGCGCCTGCAGGCGGTGGCCGGCTTCCCACAGCAGCGAGCCCATCGCCACCAGCAGCAGCACGGCGTTGGCGAAGGCAGCGAGGATCGAGGCGCGCTGCCAGCCGTAGGTATGGCGATGATCCGGCAGCCGGCCGGCGGCGAGTGCCGCAATCCATGCCAGTACCAGCCCGGCGACATCGGAAAGATTGTGTCCTGCATCCGCGAGCAGCGCGAGCGAGCCGGCCTGCCAGCCATAGGCCGCCTCGACCAGGACGAAGCCGAGGTTCAGCGCGATGCCGATGGCAAAGGCCCGGTTGAATGCGGCCGGGCCGTGGTGGTGCGGATGTTTACTCATTCATGGGGGAGAAGCGCGGCAGGCTCCCGGTCGCGCAGGGCCGGAAGCCCACCATGGTTGCCGGCATGATGCCGATTACTTGAAGTAGCCGCGCGCCTTCATGCGATCACAGCCGTTGTTGCGCGGTGCCGGCAGGGTCTTGCCCTGTTCCCTGGCACGGACTTCCATGGCCTTGTGATGCTCTTCCTGCAAGGCCTTGCATTCGTCGTAGGACTTGGTGGCGCGCATCTTGTCGCGATGTACGGTGCGCTCTTCGGGACTCATCAACTGGTAGCCCCAGGTGTTGTCCTTGTTCGCGTTGAATTGCATGCCCCTGCCGCCGCCCGGGCCCATGCCGGCGCCCTGACCCATGCCCGGACCGGGGCCCATGCCCGAACCGGGACCCATGCCCTGTTGCGCAAAAGCGGTGGAAGCCAGCGATGCGCCCAGAACAGCCAGCAACGCAATGTGTCTGAGTTTCATGACCATCTCCTTTGAAAAGATCGACCGGTGTTCGAAAATTTACCCAACTGCAATATAAGCCTAGTCTAATTTTACAGGCATTCAAGCGGGAAATTGTGAGGGTTTGTGACAAGATCGGAAACCGGCGCCGCACCCACGACGGTGGGAGGCCATCGCCGGCAAGCTTGCGGGAACCGCCGATCCAGACTATGACCGCCATGATGTGGAACAGGACCAAAATGTGATTCATTCGCAATTCCCCGCTGACCAGCGCTCCCTCGTGCTCCGCCGGGCGCGAAGGTGGCGCGACCATCAGACATCATCCCGGCAAGACCCCGGACTGAACGCAAGTGTATTTGCGGCATGCCATCTGGCGCAACCGGCGTTGCGACGGCAAAATCACACCTTGCACGACACTCCTCCACAGCATGGTCAGTCGCCGTCAATTCCTGCGCGGTAATTTCAGGGCCGCCAACCCGCCGCCGCGCCCGCCATGGGCGCTGGCGGAAGAACTGTTCATCGACGCCTGCAGTCGCTGCGGCGACTGCGTCCCGGTTTGCCCGACGCGGATCATCGTCATCGTCCGCGGCTTTCCGGAACTCGATTTCAGGCGCGGCGAGTGCACTTTCTGTGGCGCCTGCGCCGCCGCCTGCAAGGACGGCGCGCTGCCACGCCACGATGCCCAGGCCTCGCCGTGGCAGATCAAGGCGCGGGTGGCCGACGCCTGCCTGGCACAACGCGGAGTGGAATGCCGGATTTGCGGCGAACATTGCGAACCGGCCGCGATCCGCTTCAGCCCGCGCCTCGGCGGGCCGCCGCTGGCGGAAATCGACGCCGCAGCCTGCACGGGCTGCGGCGCCTGCGTGGCGCCCTGCCCGGTGGCGGCGATCAGCGTCGCCTGAACTTCCCGCCATCCCGCAAGCGCCGTCTGCAAGGGGTACCGTCTCCGGTGGGCCGGAGACGGATTTTGCGCTGGCGGACCCGCCGCCGCTTGCTACTTGATGTTGCCGGTGAAACGGTTCTCGACCAGCGCCGGCGCATCGACCTGCGGCACGTGGCAACTGCTGCAGACATGGCGCGAGGCGTCGAAGGCCTTGGTCGCGGCGACGAAATGGCTGTCGCCCATCTTCGGCGAATTCTTCTTCACGTAGTTGGCCGGGCCGTGGCAATCCATGCACTGGTTTTCGGTGAGGGTCACTTCATCGAAATTATCCACCGCGTGCGGGATCACCGGCGGCTGGGTGCTGAAGGTGCGCGCCACGGAAGAGTTCGTTCCCGGCCGCTTGCCGACATATTCCTTTGCCGCCGGTGCCGGGTCGGCGGCGGCGACATCGGCACCGCGTATCGAAACCAGGGGTTCGTAGCTGGCGCAACCCACGATGACGGTCAGCAGCGATGCCAGGAGGATGGTGACGGTTTTCTTCATGATGGACTCCCCAGACGAAATTTAAGGTTGATCACTTGGGCGCCGCTTGCGGGACGCCGGTAACGGGTTCGACGCTATTCACGACTTTGTTGAAACGGGTACCGAAGGCAAATACGTCCTTCGAACAGACATCGATACAGCGACCGCAGTTGGTGCAGTTGGATTCCAGAATCACCGGCGGCGTGCCGTCTATGGCTTTCAGCGCCGGGCGGATGACCTGCGGCTCGGGGCAGACGGCAAAACAGTCCATGCAGTCGTTGCAGGCTTCGCGGGCCGGCAGTTTGATCCTTGTCAGCGTGTACCTGCCGATCAGGCTGTAGAAGGCCCCGACCGGGCAAAGATGTCCGCACCAGCCGTGGCGCATGACGAACAGGTCGAAGAGAAATACGGCGAGCAGCACCGCCCAGGCCAGGCCGAGGCCGAAGATCAGGCCGCGATGCATCATCGATACCGGATTGACCATTTCCCAGGCGATGCTGCCGGTCACGGCGGCCGCCACCAGCGTCATGCCCAGCATCCAGTAGCGCGTTGGCCGGCTGATGTGGGCGCTGCCCTTGAGACCCAGCCGCACGCGCAGCCAGTAGGCGAAATCGGTCAGCAGGTTGACCGGGCAGACCCAGGAACAATAGGCGCGGCCGCCGACCAGCAGGTAGAACAGCACGACGATGGTCACCCCGATCAGCGCCAGTTTTTCCGGCACCTGCCGCGCCAGCAGCGACTGGAGGATGACATAGGGATCGGTCAGCGGCAGGAAGTTCAGGGTGTAGCTGAAATTCAGGTTGCCCTTGACGATCCAGATGCCGAACCAGGGGCCGACGAGGAACAGCAACAGAATACCCACCTGGCTGCTGCGGCGCAGGAACAGCCACTTGTGCGCGGCCAGCCAACCCTTGGCGGCGATGGCTTCGACGCCGGGGCGAGTGGCTGAAGTTTTCAGGGTGGCGTTCACAGCTTGCCTCCCTGGAAAGCCCTGGGCAGACCCGACGTGCTGCCGGGTGCCGAACCCGGTGCCGCATCGGCGGGAGCACTGGGCGAAAGCCCTTTGCCGCTTTCATATTTCATGCCCTCGGGCATGTTGTACCGGTGCTCGACATCCGGCGCTACCGAGGCTGCCGCCGGCCTTTTCCTTCTCCACCCAGCCCAGCCGGTAATGCGAACTGAGCTGGCCTTTGGCCATGTAGAGCGGGAAGACCTTGATCGAAGCCACCTCGGTGGGACAGGCTTTCTCGCACTTGCCGCAACCCGTGCAGTGATCGGAATGCACCACGGGAATGAAATGGGTGTGCCGTCCGGTGCGCACGTTGACCTGCCGGTCGAGCGTGATGGCCTTGTCGATCACCGGGCAGACGCGATAGCAGATGTCGCAGCGCAGGCCGAGGAAATTGAGGCAGGTCTCCTGGTCGACGAGCACCGCCAGGCCCATTTTCGACTTGTTGATGTCCTTCAGGGAATGATCCAGGGCGCCGGTAGGACAGGCCTTGACGCAGGGGATGTCCTCGCACATTTCGCAGGGCAGCTGGCGCGCGACGAAGTAGGGCGTACCGGTCGACATCGGCTCTTCGGGTTTGGCCAGGTGCAGGATGTCGAAGGGACAGTCGCGCACGCACAGTCCGCAACGGATGCAGGCGGCAGAGAACTCGGTTTCCGGCAATGCACCGGGCGGCCGTATCGCAGCCGGCGGCAAGGCCTTGGCATGCCTCGCGTAGAGTCCGACCCCCAGCCCCAGCAAGCCGACGCCGCAGGCCATGCGCGCGGTGTCGGCAAGGAACTGCCGGCGGGCCGCTGCGCTGGGCTTGTTCTCGTTGTCCATGATCCCTGGCCGGGGAGCGCACTTTCCTCACGACTCCCCATGCCCTCCGCTTCGCCGGGTCAGGCCTTGACCACCTTGGCCGCGCACTTCTTGAAGTCCGTTTCTTTCGAAATCGGACACGTGGCGTCCAGGGTAAGTTTGTTGACCAGGCGGTGCTCGTCGAAGAAAGGAATGAAGATCAGGCCCTCCGGCGGCTTGTTGCGGCCCTTGGTGTCGACCCGCAGGCTGATCTCGCCGCGGCGCGTCGATACCTTGACCACGTCGTTGCGCTTGAGGCCGCGCCTCTCGGCGTCCTTCGGGTGCATCCAGACCACCGCATCGGGGAAAGACTTGTAGAGCTCGGGGGCACGCCGCGTCATCGAACCGGTATGCCAGTGCTCCAGCACGCGGCCGGTACACAGCCACAGGTCATATTCCTTGTCCGGCGCTTCCGCCGCGGGCTGATAGGGCAGGGCGAAAATCTTGGCCTTGCCGTCGGGATAGCCGTAGAACTTCACGCCCTCACCCTTCTTCACATACGGGTCGTAGCCCTCGCGGAAACGCCACAGCGTTTCCTTGCCATCCACCACCGGCCAGCGCATGCCGCGCACCTTGTGATAGGTGTCGAAGGGCGCCAGGTCGTGGGCGTGGCCGCGGCCGAAGGCGGCATATTCCTCGAACAGGCCTTTCTGCACGTAGTAGCCGAAAGCCTCGGACTCGTCGTTGGTGTATCCGGCAAACGCGTGGGCGTTGACGGTCGCCGTCTCGGCCTTGGGGAACTTGTTGACCTGGCCGTTGGCATACAGCACCTCGTACAGGGTCTTGCCCTTGTATTCCGGTGCCTTGGCCAGCACGTCCGCCGGCCACACGTCTTCCATCTTGAAGCGCTTGGAGAATTCCATGTACTGCCAGAGGTCGGACTTGCAGTCGCCCGGCGCCTTGACCTGCTGGCGCCACATCTGGCCGCGACGCTCGGCGTTGCCGAACATGCCTTCCTTTTCCATCCACATGGCGCAGGGCAGGATCAGGTCGGCCGACATTGCCGACACCGTCGGATAGACGTCGGAAACCACGACGAAGGCCTTCGGATTGCGCCAGCCCGGATAGATCTCGCCATTGACGTTGGGCCCGGCCTGCATGTTGTTGGTGGTCGAGGTCCAGTAGAAGCCGATCTTGCCGTCCTTCAGCATGCGGCTTTGCGCCACCGCGTGATAGCCCATCTGCGCGGAAAGCGCGCCCGCCGGCAGCTTCCAGAGCTTCTCCGTCATCTCCCGATGCTTCGGATTGAAGATCACCATATCGGCCGGCAGGCGATGGGCGAAGGTGCCGACCTCGCGCGCCGTGCCGCAGGCCGAAGGCTGGCCGGTCAGCGAGAAGGGGCTGTTGCCCGGCTCGGAGATCTTGCCCACCAGCAGGTGTACGTTGTAGATCATGTTGTTGACCCAGGTGCCGCGCGTGTGCTGGTTGAAGCCCATGGTCCAGTAGGAGGTGACCTTCACCTTCGGATCGGCATAGGCCTTGGCCAGGGCTTCCAGCTTCTCCTTCGGCACGCCGGAAATCTCGTGCGCCTTGTCCAGGGTGTACTCGGAAACGAATTTGGCGAAGTCGTCGAAGCTGATCGGCGTGTGCTTGTTCGGGTCGCCCTTGGGCTTGCCGTCGGCGCCGGGGTAGCCATTATTGCCCGCTACCTGTTCCAGCGGATGGTTGGGGCGCAGGCCGTAACCGATGTCGGTGACGCCCTGGAAGAATCCGACATTCTTCTTGACGAATTCCTGGTTCACCGCCTTGTTCTGGATGATGTAGTTGCAGATGTAGTTGAGGATCGCCAGGTCGGACTGCGGCTTGAAGATCAGCTCGTTGTCGGCCAGTTCGCAGGAGCGGTGCGAGAAGGTGGACAGGACGTGGATCTTGACGTGGTTGGCGGTGAGCCGGCGGTTGGTGATGCGCGACCAGAGGATCGGGTGCATCTCGGCCATGTTCGAGCCCCACAGGGCGAACACGTCGGCATGCTCGGCGTCGTCGTAGCAGCCCATCGGCTCGTCGATGCCGAAAGTGCGCATGAAGCCGGCCACGGCGGAGGCCATGCAGTGGCGTGCATTCGGGTCGATGCTGTTGCTGCGGAAACCGGCCTTCATCAGCTTGACGGCGGCATAGCCTTCCCACACCGTCCATTGCCCGGAGCCGAACATGGCGACGCCGTTCGCGCCCTGGGTCGGCTCTTTCAGCGTCGCCTTGACCTTCTCGGCCATGATGTCGAAGGCGGCATCCCAGGAGATCGGGGCGAATTCGCCGTTCTTGTCGAACTTGCCGTCCTTCATGCGCAGCAGCGGCTTGGTCAGCCGATCCTTGCCGTACATGATCTTGGAAAGGAAATAGCCCTTGACGCAATTCAAGCCCTTGTTCACCGGCGCATCGGGATCGCCCTGGGTGGCCACGACGCGGCCGTCCTTGACCCCGACCAGCACGCCGCAACCGGTGCCGCAATAGCGGCAGACGCCCTTGTCCCAGCGCACGCCTTCTTCGCTCTGCGGCACGGCCGCAAGCGCGACGCCGGGAATGCTCATGCCGGCACTGGCGGCCGCGGCGGCAACGGCATTGGACTTGATGAATTCACGTCGCGTCAATTTCATTTCAAATCTCCTTTATTTGCGGCTCGACCCTGCGGCCAGCCTCCACTGAAACTTCCCTGTCTGGTTCGGATTCGATTTGGTGGTAAACCATGGCGGTCGACATCACGCCCTGCAGCCGGCCGATTTCTTCGTAAGTGGCGACATTGCTGTCATCGTCGGCGGATTCGATGGTGACGATCAGCTTGCCCTCGGGCGACACGGCATGCACCTCGACGCCCTCCAGGCCTGCCAATCCCGCTTGAACGACAGGCAACTGGCCTGGACCGGCGTGGACGATGGCACTTGATATGTTCATTTCCCGGCTCCGATGACGGCAGCGACTTGTACTGCCGGATAGACCCTTGCATCGATAACCCCTGGCAAATCAGGGTTTGTGCACATGCAACATCGTAGGCCTGCAACAAGCTGCCGCCTTGATGCGAATCAACTGAAAATGCGCCCGGACAAGAATCTCCATAGAACTTTTAGTCTACGGCGATTCAACGAGCTGATCGGAATGGTGCGCCGTTGGCGGCGCGGCGTCAAGGTTCTATCTGGTCTACCACGACGCGCAAACCCGTGGCTCCCGGCTTCACGGCGGCGCTCTTGCCGGTGAGGTCACCCTTGCCCGGCGCGGCCTGGCCCGACTTGGAGACACGAACCTCGATACGCACCTGCTGCGCCGACGAAAGATTGGATCCCGGCATTACGGCATGACTGTCGTCAAGCACGAAATCCAGGGGCAGGTCGGCCGCGCGCGCGCGCAGCGCTGCCAGCGGCATGCGCGGGCCATCGACCGCGCGGGCGAAGATGAAGACGACGTCGTCGGGACCGGCCTTGCCTTTGAGGGCGGCGGCAAGTTCGACACGTCCGCCGACCGACTTGCCCGAGGCTTTGGCCGCGGTTTTGTCGGCGCCCTTCTCCGTTCCCGGCTTAGCCACGCCGCGATGCGCGTCATCCCGGGGAATGGCAGTGCCGGGCAGGACATCGCCCCCTGCCGCGGCCTTCTTCCCGGCTCCGCTGCGCTCGCGCGCCATGGCGATGCTCGATTCGACCATCTGGGCATCTTCGCTGCCGGGTTCGAGGCGCGGCAGGAGCCGTCCCCAGTATTCCGTCGCGGCAGCATAACGGCCGGCGGCGAAGGCCTCGCCGCCGGCGAGGAACAGGGCCAGCAGGTTGTCGGGTTCCAGGCGCAGTGCCTTCTGCACCAGTTCGCGCGAACGGGCATCGAAGCCATTGTTCTTCTGCACCAGCAACTCGGCCACTTCGGCCAGAAGTTCGGCGCTCTTCTCCAGACCTGCTCCGATGCGGGCGTACGCGCGCTCGGCATCGTCCCAGCGACCCATGGATTTGTAGGCACGGGCGAGCATGGTCCAGCCTTCCGGATTGTCGGGGTTCTGCTCCAGTTTCCGCGCCAGATTGGCGGCGAGTTGCTCCATGTCGGCCGCGGCGCGTTGCGCCTGTGCCGCCTGCGGCAGCACCGCAGCCGGAGTACCGATCACGGCATACAGGGCGACCGCGAGCAGCGGCAGCACGATGGCGATCGCGATGCCGCTGCGACGACCTGCGGCATCGGCCGTTACAACTTCGGCGGCGGCGGTATCGTCAAGCAGCTGGCGCTGCAGTTCCTCGCGCGCCTCGGCCAGGTCGGCAGCGGACAACGTGCCATTGCGGTGGTCGCGCTCGAGCTCGGCAAGGCGGTCGCGATGGATGGCGGCGTTCAGCGCGGGCAAAAAGTCGGCGCCGACGACACGGCGCCCGGACCGCCACCACGGGCGCAACAGCAGTGCCAGGGCGACGACGACCAGCGTCGCCGCTGCAAGATAAAAATAGGTCATGGCTCGGGTTGTTCCAGCAAGGCCGCGGCGCGGCGGCGCTCTTCCTCGGAAAGCCGCGGCGCGGCGTTTTCCTTGGCGCGACGCCGCAGAAAGACGACCAGTGCGACCACTCCGCCGCCGAGCAGCAGGAACGGCCCGCCCCAAAGCAGCCAGGTGGTCGGCTTCACCGGCGGCCGGTAACGCACGAAGTCGCCATAGCGGGCCACCATGAAGTCGAGGATTTCCTTGTCCGTCTTGCCCTGGCCGATCAGCGTGCGGATCTCGCGCCGCAGGTCCTGCGCCAGTTCGGCATGCGAGCCGGAGAGGGATTCGTTCTGGCAAACCAGGCAGCGCAGTTCTTCGCTGATCGCCACCATGCGCTTTTCGACCTCGACATCGGCCGCCATCGGCGCGGCTTCCTTCGCCATCGCCGCGCCGCCGAACGTCAGCATGATGCAGACCAGCCAGCCGCGCAGCTTCATGCCGCAGCCCCGGCCGGTACCTGCGCTCCCGCCCTGGCGCGCAGCCGGTAGCGGCGATCGAGCATGGCCATGAAACCGCCCAGGGCCATCAACAGGCAACCGCCCCAGATCCAGTCGACGAAGGGCTTGTAGTACACCCGCACGCTCCAGGCGCCGGTGTTGTCCAGCGGTTCGCCGAGCGAGACATAGACGTCACGCGTGAACCCGGCATCGATCGCGGCTTCGGTCATCGGCATCTGCGAAGAGAAATACTGGCGCTTCTCCGGGTGCATGGTTTTCAATACGCGGCCATCCTTCGACAGTTCCACGGTACCGACGGACGCACGGTAGTTGGGGCCGGGCGCGCTCTTGACGCCGACAAAGCGGAAGCTGTAACCGCCCACCTGCACGGTATCGCCCGGCTCCATGCGCACGTCCTTCTCTTCCTGGTAGCCGCCGACCATGGCCACGCCGATGACGAACACCGCGATGCCGAAATGCGCAACATGCATGCCCCAGAACGCCGCGGGAGGTTTGCCCGCCTTGACCCGGTCGATGATCTGGAACACGCCGCTGGCGAAGATCCATACCGCCAGCAGGCAGCTCATCGCGGTCAGCGGCGTCCACGCGCCCATCAGCAGCGGCAGCGCGATGCCGGCGATGACGGCAAGCACCATGCTGACCCGCAGGCGGCGCGCAACCGCCTTGAGGTCGGCATGTTTCCAGTGCGCCAGGGGACCGACCGCCATCAGCAGCAGCAGCGGCACCATGACCGGCACGAACACCGTGTTGAAGTAGGGCGGCCCGACCGACAGCTTGCCCATGCCGAGCGCATCGATCAGCAGCGGATACAGCGTCCCCAGCAGCACGCTGCCGGTGGCCACCACCAGCAGCACGTTGTTCATCAGCAGCATGGTTTCGCGCGACACCAGGCCGAAGTTGCCGCCGGTGCTGACCTTGGGCGCGCGCCAGGCGAACAGCGCCAGGGAACTGCCGACCACGATCACCAGCAGCGCCAGGATGAAAATGCCGCGACTCGGATCGGAAGCGAAGGCATGTACCGAGGTCAGCACGCCGGAACGCACCAGGAACGTGCCCAGCAGGGACAGGGAAAACGCCGCGATCGCCAGCAGCACGGTCCAGTTCTTGAAGGCGCCGCGCTTTTCGGTGACGGCCAGCGAATGGATCAGCGCCGTACCCACCAGCCATGGCATGAATGAGGCATTTTCCACGGGGTCCCAGAACCACCAGCCGCCCCAGCCCAGTTCGTAATAGGCCCACCAGCTGCCGAGCGCGATGCCGAGCGTGAGGAAGACCCAGGCCGCCGTGGTCCACGGTCGCGACCAGCGCGCCCAGGCGGCATCCAGCCGACCTGAAATCAGCGCCGCGACGGCAAAGGCAAACGCCACGGAGAAACCGACGTAACCCATGTAGAGCATCGGCGGATGGAACACCAGGCCGGGATCCTGCAACAAGGGATTGAGGTCGCGCCCTTCGGCGGCGGCGGGCAGCATGCGTTCGAAGGGATTCGAGGTAAACAACACGAAGGCGAGCAAGCCGATGCCGACCAGTCCCAGCACCGCCAACACGCGCGCCACCATGATTTCCGGTAACTGGCGCGAGGCCAGCGAAACGGCTGCGCCCCATCCGGCCAGCATCAGCACCCACAGCAGCAGCGAACCTTCGTGACCGCCCCAGACGGCGGAGAAGCGGTACAGGGTCGGCAACTGGCTGTTGGAATGGTTGGCGACGTAGCTTACCGAGAAGTCGTTGGCGAGAAAGCTCTGGGCGAGGCAAGCGAACGAAATCGCGATCAGCAGGAACTGCGTCTGCGCCGCGGGCCGCGCCAGCGCGATCCACTGCTGCTGTCCTCGCTGCGCGCCGACCAGCGGCAGCACGCCCTGCACGATGCAAACGACGAAGGCCAGTATCAGTGCGAAGTGTCCGAGTTCGGGCGTCATTTTGCGTTCCCCTTCCTGGCCTGATCGACGGCATGCTGCGCCTCGGGCGGCATGTAGTTCTCGTCGTGCTTGGCCAGTACTTCGGTGGCGGCGAAAACGCCGTCGCCGCCCAGCCTGCCCTGCACCACCGCGCCTTTGCCGTCGCGGAACAGATCGGGCAGGATGCCTGTATAGGCGACGGGAATGTCCTTGGCGGTGTCGGTGATGATGAAGCGTACGGTCATGTCCTGACGCTTGACCGAGCCTTCCTTGACCAGGCCGCCAATTCGGAAGGCCTTGCCCTGCGGCGCCTTGCCGGCCAGAACTTCGGTCGGCGTGACATACAGCGCGATGTTGCTGTCGAGGGCGTTCAGCGTCAGCACCGCGGCCAGGGCGATCGAGGCGAGCCCGCCCGCGATCAGGGCGATGCGTTTCTGTCTGGGTTTCATCGGGTTCTTTGCTGGGATTCGAGTTCGTCGGCAAGTCGCTCGCGGATCAGGCTGCGGCGAACCTCGATCAGACGCCGCCTTGCCAGAAAAGGTTCCGCGACCATCAGCAGCGCGCAGGCACCGAAACTGCCCCAGACGTATAGCGCGTAGCCACCCATGGCGAAAAATTCACCGACGCTATGCCACTGCATGCTTCACCCATTCCGTGTGTCGTTCGCGTTCGAGAATGATGGCGCGTACCCGCATCAAGGCGACGGCGATGGAATACATCCAGAACGCCAGCGCCATCAGCAGCATGCCCCAGAGCATGGTCGTGGCCATCGAGGATTTGGCGAGATTGACGCTCGAACCCTGATGCAGGGTGTTCCACCACTTCACCGAGAAATAGATGATGGGAATATTGACTACACCGACCAGGGCCAGTATCGCGCCGGCCTTGTCGGCACGGCGCGGATCATCGATCGCGGCCTGCAGCGCCATGAAGCCCAGGTAAAGGAAAAACAGGATCAGTTCGGAGGTCAGCCGCGCGTCCCAGACCCACCAGGCGCCCCACATCGGCTTGCCCCACAGGGCCCCTGTCCACAGGGACAAGGCCGCCATCAGTGCGCCGGTGGGCGCCAGGGCCTGCGCCATCATCGACGAGACACGGGTGTTGAGGGCCAGTCCAAGGCCGGCCCAGAAGGCCATCACCAGATAGATGAACATCGACATCCAGGAAGCCGGGACATGGACGAAGATGATGCGGTAGCCCTCGCCCTGCTGCGCATCGGTCGGCGCGACGAAGAACGACATCCATAATCCGGCAATGCCGAAAATCGCGGCGGCGGCCCAGAACCACGGAACCATCCGGCCAGCCAGCGGATAGAAGCTCTGCGGGCTGGCGAACCTGAACCACTGAACAATCGACTGACTCACTCTAATGCAATCCTCAATCCCGCCGTGGTCGCCCATGGCGCGAAAAACGCGGCCAGAACCAGCATGGCCGCCAGCAGGGACAGGTGTCCTCCGACGTCGAGCCCGGCAATGTGGGCTTCGACCGCCCCGGCGCCGAAAATCAGCGCCGGAATGTAAAGCGGCAACACCAGCAGCGCCAGCAGCACGCCGCCGCCACGCACGCCCAGCGTCAGCGCCGCGCCGATCGCACCGATCAGCGACAGCAGGGGCGTACCCAGCAACAGCGCAAGGGTGAGAACGCCCAGGGCCGAGGCATCCAGATCGAACTGCAGACCAAGTACCGGCGCCAGCAATACCAGGGGCAAGCCGCACAACAACCAGTGCGCCAGTATTTTACCGGCAACCAGGAGTCCCAAGGGGGATGGTGACAACACCATCTGCTCCAGCGTGCCATCCCCATGATCGGCCGCAAACAGGCGCGGCAGGCCAAGCAGGGTGGCCAGCAGAGCCGCAACCCAAAGGATGCCCGGGGCGATCTTCTTCAACAACACCGGTTCCGGCCCGATTCCCAATGGAAACAGGCTGGTGACGATGACGAAAAAGAACACGGCGGTCAGCACCTCGCTCTTGCGCCGCATGGCGAGCAGCACGTCGCGCCGTACCGTAGCGAGAAAGGGATTCATAGCGTCAGGGTCTTTCCACCCGGCACCGGCAGCGGCTGATGACTGGTCAATACGGCCATGCCCCTGTTCGCCAGGTGTTCGGCAATCAGATCACCGAGCAGCTTTACCGCAGCCACGTCAAGCGCATTGAAGGCCTCATCGAGCACCCAGAGGATTGCCGGCCTGGTGAGGAGTCGGGCCAGCAACACCCGACGTTTCTGTCCGGCGGAAAGCACGCGTACCGGGAGTTCCTCGCGACCGCGCAATCCCAGACGGATCAAAGCGGCCAGCGCCGCGCGTTCGTCGAGTGCAATGCCGTCGAGCGCGGCGGCAAGACGCAAATTCTCGAGCGGGGTCAGGTCCTCCTTGACCGCGGCGTGGTGCCCCAGATAAATCAGGTCGCGACGGAACTCGGCCGAAGGCGTCGGCTCGTCGCGCCAGAGGATTGATCCCGCATCGGCCGGCGACAGGCCCACCAGCAAGCGCATCAGGCTGGTCTTGCCGGAACCGTTCTCGCCCTGCACATGCAGCCACTCGCCGGGGGACAAAGAGAAGCCCACGTCGGCGAACAGGCGGCGTTCACCGCGCGAACAGGCAAGCCCTGAAACATTCAGCATGGCTCAATTGTGCCCGAAACCGGAGGACAAAATCCTGCGGCCTTCAAAACTCGCGATCGCGCGGAGGGCGACGCCACGCGGCACGCACGCAGGACCAAGGCCTATCTATACAATCGGTCCATGCCAACCGCCTTGCTGCTTCCCCTGTTCGCCATCACGGCCCTGCTGGCGCTGACCATTGCGGGCATTCTGCTGGTCACCGGCCACGCTGCGCCGCAACTGGCCGCCCACCTGGCATTTGCGCTGGGGATATTGCCCCTGGTTCTCGCGGCGATGGGTTATTTCATCCCCGTGCTGACGCGCAGCGGCGGCACCGGGACCGTCGCTGCATGGCTGCCGGTCCTCGCATTGGGAGGCGGGATCCTGGCGGTCTTCTCCTTTGCCAACGACTTTTCCGCGAGAGGCTTCGGGCTTGCAGCAACCTTCGCCGGAGTCGCGGCACTGGGTCTTGGCGGCTGGGCATTGAACCGGGTGCGCCGCATGCTCGGTCCGCGACATCGGGGGCTGGACTGGTACCTGGCCGCGCTCGGATTTCTGCTGCTGGCAATGCTCGCGATTCTCCTGATGCCCCTGTTCCCCGCTCAACGCAACGCCCTGCGCCTGTTTCACCTGCATGCCAACCTGCTCGGTTTCGTCGGCCTCACCGCGCTGGGCACCTTGCAGGTTCTGCTGCCCACCTGCATCGGACAACCCGACCCTGGCGCATTGCCGCGCCTGCGGCGGGACATCAAGTGGGGGGCGACCGGGACCCTGCTGATCGCGGTCGGCACGGCAACGGGTCTTCCCCGGAGTGGCTCGATGGCCTGGCCGGCGCTTGCCCTGCTGGGCGCCGCGATTTACTGCGGGGTAATCCTGCGGATGCTGATTGGATGGCGGTCGGGATTCGGCCGGGCCCTGGTTCAAGCGCATGGAGCGGGGCCCTCCCTGGCGTCGGCCGCGCTGGGTTTGCTCGGCATCACGATACTCGGGGTCGCACACGGTTTCGGCTGGCTGCCGGCCCGCCCCGCGGTCGCCGGTTTCGTCATCGCCTTCCTTCTGCCGCTGGTCAGCGGAGCCGCCGGCCACCTGCTGCCAACCTGGTTCAGGCCGGGCGCCCAGACACCATGGCATCAAGTTCTGCGGAACAGGCTCTGCCGCTGGGGAGGAGTTCGCGGCATGGCCTTGCTGCTGGCCGGCCTGCTGATCACGGGAATCGCCTGAGCGCCAGTCGGTGACGATGCATGCGGAATTCCGCTTTTCGCCGGTTTCAAATTTCCTCTTGGCCAACCGGCAAAATTCAGCCTATATTGACTCCCTGCAGGAACGGTTAAAAAAATAGCATAATGATTCGCCCCCAACAACAGGAGACTCAGGAGAACGACATGGCCCGCAAGAAGAAACTCGATTTCGGTGACATCGCAAACGATCGCAAGAAGGAAAACCTCAACCAGAAGGATTTCTGGGCAAGATACGGCGTTACGCAGTCGGGTGGATCCCGCTACGAGTCGGGACGGAACATCCCCAAGCCATTGGCGATTCTGCTTTGGCTGCACCGCTCGGGCAAGGTCGGCGACAAGGACCTTAGCGACGCTTTGAAGTAGTGGCGACCCGCCGTTGCCGGCGGACGAATTCCGGCGGAGTGTTCTGAGCTGATCGACGGACTGAACCATCAGATCAGAGTCGGCGGGGCAGTGCGGCAACCGTTGGTTTGAGCTTCGGAAACCGCGTCTTCCCGCAGGCCAGGGCGGGAGGTCTATGCTGAAAGAGACTTCGGGAGAAGTCTTTTTGCCCTTATCTGGCCGAGGCGAGTTTGTCGCTGACGCGCCAGGCAAGCGCCGCGAGTTCCTGCTGCGCAAGCGGCGTCACCTGGCCCGAAACCAGCAACCAGCGCTCGGCCCCCTTCAGATCGGTTCGGCGCGCAAAGTCATGGAGCGGCTGAACCCAGGGAAGGTAGTCGAGCGGAGCTGCCACAACCAGCTTGCCATCACGCGTTTCGCCGGCGATGACATTGTCGGCGCCACGAATCATCGCCAGTGGCGCAACAGTGCGATCATGCTGCGCGAGCAACATCACCGAGTTATTGACGTAGCGCGCCTCGGTCTCTGATGCGGCGCGTGCCGCGAACACGATCACCTGATCGCGCCCGGCAACATTGCCCAGAGACTCGAGCGCGAGCACCAGCGCCGTCTGCAGGGTTGGCGTGAAATAATTGTTGCGCAGGAAGTTGCGTGCCGACAAGCCTTCGATGCCCAACTTCTTCAGCCGTGCTTCGTTGCGCGTCCAGATGTCGAGGGCCGGCGTCTGATAGGCTTCGAGCGTCGCCTGTTCATTGAATTGCTGTGCGTAATACAGCGGCGCAATCACGGAACCGAGCACCAGGTTGACCGGGAAGCTGCTGGCAAAGGTGACGGAAGCGACCTCCCCGAGCTTGTCGGACAGGGCGCCGTTAAAAGTGTACGGGTCGACCTTCAGGCGTTGCGCCCATTCGCGGCGCTGCTGGTTGTAACCCAGCGGATCACCGATGAGCGTGCGTGGCGCGGCCGTACCCAGCGGTGTCGCGGCCGGCTTGAGTATTTCCTTCTGTGCCGGAGTGTTGCCGGCCACCGTATCACCCACGCGAGTTGCCGACTTTTCCGCCACGCGCCCGACGCGGCTGGCAATCAGGCCGATGCCGGAGAGCACGTTACCGGTGGTTTCGAGCGGACTTTCGACGAATTGACCGACGGCCTTTACCGGCGCGGCGGCGGCAGTCTTGGCCGATTTCATGAATTCATCCGACTTGCTGACCTTGGCGAGTTGCTCGAACGCCGGCAGTTCCGATACGCGGATGGCCAGCATCTCCTGTCCGCGGGCCTCCCAGATCCCGTACGGGGAGCGGATGGTGAAATTCGGCTGCGCACCGGCCAGGGTCACGTTCTCGTCGACAGTGTGGAACGGCCCCTTGAGCAAGGCCGCGGGCGCAAGTTCGCTGGCCTTCAGGACTGCCGGCACTTCATAGTGTTGTGCAAGGGCAGCGGTGGCTGTCGCCAAACCTGCCGACATTAACAACAGGGCGCGGCACAACACGGCATGATTCATTTTCATTTGAGGTTTACCTGGTGCATCAAAAAGAAAAGCTCCCATCGCCGGGAGCTGCATGAAATTGGTGGGTTGTCACAGATTCGAACTGTGGACCTACGGATTAAGAGTCCGCTGCTCTACCAACTGAGCTAACAACCCGAGTGGGAAACATGCGGGACTCGAACTTGCCGCTGCGTTCTCGCCGCTGTCCGCCGGCGTCTAGTCCTGGCCGGTCGTACCCGACTCGCCACCCGTTGCAGACATTCCAGACAGTCTGCCGCGGCCGCGAGAAAGCGCGAATGTTACCAGAATTCGCACCCGCAGAAACTTGCATCCCTGCTGCGGACAACTCGCCCGGTCGCAGCGTTACCAGCCTGACCGGCTTTACATGTTGAAACAATTCCTTACCACTCTCACGCGGCTGATTCGGTAGCCTGAACCCCTGTCCGGCAACTTGATTGGAACGACGTCATGGGAGCATTGGCGAGAGTATTCGGAACCCTGGTTCTTGTCCTGTGCGGATCGCTGGCGAACGGACCGGCGAGTGCCGGGCACCACGCACACATGCATGGACATGTGCATGGGCACGGACCGATAGTTCGCTTCGGGTTCTCTTACGGCTTCCCGATTCATGCGCCGCATCATTTTCCCGCGCCCGTTTATGCCATTCCCGGATACGTTTTTCCTGCACCCGTTTATGTTTATTCGCCTCCGGCTATCAGGTATTACCCATCGCCGGGTTATGTCGAGCGGAGCGTCCCACTGGCTGAGTCCACGCCGCCCCAAGCTAAACGAGACTGGTACTACTGCGCCGACTCACGTATGTATTACCCCTCTGCCCGGGAATGTGCCGGCGGATGGCTGCGCGTGCCGGCACAGCCGTCCTCGCGCTAGGTATCCGAAGCAAGCGGCATGTTCGAACCGCCGCGCTTTTCGTCCCTTGCGGCGCATGCGCCACAAGGCGGAAGTCGCTCCAGGGGAAGTTTGTGAAAATCCCGACGGGGAAAGCGTTGCCTGGCTGCGACTGCCTCATTCAGCGGCCGCCGACGCCTCCCGGGACACCGATTGGAAGGCTTTGGTGGGTCGGGCGAGATTCGAACTCGCGACCAACGGATTAAAAGTCCGCTGCTCTACCGACTGAGCTACCGACCCCCTTTTGAAGAGGGGCGAATGTTAGCGACTACCCCTCCCCCTGTCAAACTGCAACCGCCCCTCTTGCAAGGCCCCTGGACGACCCGTGGCGATTGCGCATCCGGCCACGCGCCGGGTGCACCAGTCGCCATCCATCCCGCGCCTTGTTGGGCTGAGGGCGATACGGTCGATGCACGGGGCTTGGCTCGCAATGGACGGCAGTATTTGAAAAATCCTTTCCCGGAACGTCAGTGTCTTTGCTGGTTGCTTCCGAGCGTTCTGACATGAGGGATCTTTCCGTTACGTGGCCCTGAAGTCCTTGCCGACCGAGCCCATCCAGACTTCAGCCACGCCGCCACGATACCTTGCGAGCGGCGCTTGTCGTGGCAGTGGCTATTACGGGTACCGGTCACCCGGCATGGTTGGCGCGGAAGCTGCCGACGACCCGGGATTGGGGTCCATGCCGGATCGCGCCGGGGCCGCCGGGCTGCGTGGAACCATCGCTGGCGTTCCGGCTTCGCGTCTCCCCGCACATGTGCCTGCGGCATGCGGCAGCGCTTCGATGCGGCTCATGTGCAATGCATGGACCGGTGCGGCCGCCAGGTGCCGGAATAAAAAAAGCGCAACCCGTTTGAGGTTGCGCTTAAAACCACTCCAATGGAGGAGGGTGGAGGAGACATCGGCAAACAACGGATTGACCTGCATTCCGAGTCGGATCAAACCGTTTAAAGTTGAAGCAATTCTTGCATGAGGATTGCTGCAATGCAAGACTTTTTTGTGCATTGCGCAATCAAGATCGCAACATCAACCCCCTGAAACATACAACCGCATGATTTTATTGAAAATCAAATTATAGATGCGAGATATATGGGAATAAGTTTTCTCGATTTTTTCACGCAGTTGATCGACAAAAGGTGAACGGGTGGGAAAGGTTTGTGCAACGCCGTATCCGACCTTCGGCGCCGCCGCTAGAATGTCGGCGTCGAACTCAGGGAGTAAACGCTATGGACTGCACGGTGCGCTGGCATGAAGGAATGAGTTTTGTTGCCGAAACCGGCAGCGGGCATCTGGTCTGCATGGACGGCGCGCCCGACGCGGGCGGACACAATCTGGCGCCGCGACCCATGGAACTGGTACTGGCCGGGACCGGGGGTTGCACGGCCTTCGACATTGTTCTGATCCTGCAGCGCGGCCGCCACGAAGTCAGCGGTTGCGAAGTGAAGCTTCAGGCAGAGCGCGCTGAAAAGGATCCCAAGGTGTTCACCAGGATCAACATGCACTTCGTGGTGACAGGGAAGAACCTGAAGCCTGAAGTCGTCGAGCGCGCGGTCAGCCTCTCCGCCGAGAAATACTGCTCCGCATCGATCATGCTCGGCAAAACTGCCGCGATCAGCCACACTTTCGAGGTGGCAGAAACCCTTCAGGCGACGTAGGACAGCCTGGTCATTACCTTCGACGAAAGTTTCATCGCCACCCTGACCGGCGCGGGCAGTTCGCGAGCCCCGTAGCGGATCGCCGCCTCCGCGTGGCGCATCTCGTCGGCCTTCATCTGCTCCAGCACCTCCGACGACTTGCGGTCCTGGGCCGGGAGCCGGGCTATGTGGCCCGCGAGGTGGCCTTCCACCTGGCGTTCGGTTTCGGCCAGGAAACCCAGGCTCCAGTTATCGCCGCACTTCCCGGCGACAACCCCGATAGCCAGTGATCCGGCATACCACAGCGGATTGAAAATGCTCTTGCGCCCGCCCAGTTCGGCAATCCGCGTTTCGGTCCAGTTCAGATGCTCGGTTTCCTCCCAGGCAGCCTGTTCGAGTTCCTGCCTGACCGCCGGATCGCTCGAACCCAGCGCCTGGCCCTGATACAACGCCTGGGCGCAAATTTCGCCGCAGTGATTGACGCGCATCAGCGCGGCGACATGGCGCTTCTCGGCCTCGTTCATCTCGGCCTCCGGCAGATCCGCCCCGGGCATCGGACGACGCGTAGGCGCTGGTGCAAACAAGGCACGCAGCGCCTTGTCGAACTCCGGGATCAGGGCATCGATCATCAGCGTCCGCCTACTGCGAAATCCGTGAATTTGAATCTGGATGCATGCCCAAACGCAAGGCCCTGCGCCCTTCCTCGGCGGTGCTGATGGCGGTGCGGACCGGACAAAAATAGTCGCGGCTCAATGCTGCATGGTGACGATTCACGGGCTTGTTCTCGATGGGCCGCCACTCGATGCGGGGCGCGCGCGATTTCACCCAGGTGCCATCGCTGCGCCCGGTGGCGTAATGCTTCCAGGCCAGTTCCTCGCAGTTGATGCCCTCGAAGCTCACGTTGGAGGCGCCCCCCGAGGTCTGCACCACCAGCACGTAGCGGACGATGCGGTCGCTGCCGACGCTCAGCGTACTGGCATCGATGAAATATTTGTTCGTGGTCACCGGTCCCACATAAAACTCGATCAGGTTTTCCGGTTTTGGGAAGGCGGGAGGCTCGACTTCCGCCAACTCCTTCTGTACTTCCGACGCCTCGTAGTTGGGGTTGCTTCCGGGAAGATGCATGTCCCACGGCTGGCGCGTCTGCGCCTGTGCCTGCGCACCCGCCGCTATCGCCGCGATCACAAAGGCCGTCAGGCGCCTCATTCCTTTTCCTCCTCCGTGCCCGTTTCCCAGCGCGGCAACCGCTCCTCGGGGTGAGTAAACAAGAGGCGGGCCAGCTCCAGCAGCGCCGACTCATACACACCGCGCTTGAACTCGATCACGTTGGCCAGGGGTATCCAGTAGCTGTTCCAGCGCCAGGCATCGAATTCCGGATGTGCGCTGGCGCGCAGACTGACATCGCTGTCGCGGCCGATCAGGCGCAACAGGAACCAGATCTGTTTCTGCCCACGGTAGGAGCTTCGCCATTCGCGGCGAATCCATTGCTTCGGCACCTCATAGCGCAACCAGTCGCGCGTGCGGCCGATGATCCGCACATGTTCGGGCTTGAGACCGGTTTCCTCCTCCAGCTCGCGGAGCATCGCCTGCTCGGGCGTTTCGCCCTTCTTGATGCCCCCTTGCGGGAACTGCCAGGAATGTTCGCGGATCCTTTTGCCCCAAAACACCTCGTTGCGACTGTTGACCAGGATGATGCCGACGTTCGGGCGAAAGCCTTCACGATCGAGCATGATGCATGTTCCAATGATTGACTGGGACGCATTCTTTCACAATCGCGCGCCGCTGGAAAGCCGCTTCTGCCGTCCCCTCTGCAAATTCCCGGTGACGGGTAAAATGCGCGCTTTCCGGATTCCAGCCCATAGCCATGCGCGCCAGCCAGTTTTTCATCGCCACCCTCAAGGAAGCTCCCTCCGACGCCGAAATCATCAGCCACCAGCTGATGCTGCGTGCCGGACTGATCCGCCGCCTCGCCGGCGGCATCTATACCTGGATGCCGATGGGACTGCGCGTCTTGCGCAAGGTCGAAAACATCGTGCGCCAGGAAATGGACCGCGCCGGGGCCATCGAGCTGCTCATGCCGGCCGTACAACCGTTTGAATTGTGGGAAGAATCCGGGCGCGGCCCGAAATACGGCCCTGAACTGCTGCGCTTCAAGGACCGCCACCAGCGCGATTTCGTGATCGGCCCGACCCACGAGGAAGTCATCACCGACGTGGTGCGGCGCGAGGTCAAGAGCTACCGCCAGTTGCCGCGTCACTTCTACCAGGTCCAGACCAAGTTCCGCGACGAAATCCGGCCGCGTTTCGGCGTCATGCGCGGGCGCGAGTTCCTGATGAAGGACGGCTATTCCTTCCATGCCTCGTACGCCGACCTGGAGCGCGAATACCGCAACATGTACGACACCTACAGCCGCATCTTCACCCGCCTCGGGCTGAAGTTCCGCGCCGTCGCCGCCGATACCGGCGCCATCGGCGGCACCGGCTCGCACGAATTCCACGTGCTGGCGGATTCCGGCGAGGACGCGATCGCCTTCTGCCCCGCCTCCGATTACGCGGCTAATGTGGAGCTGGCCGAAGCGGTAGCTCCCGCAAAAGTCGGCGCCGGCGAGACGGCAAAACCCGCAGCGGCGATGGAAAAAAAAGCCACGCCCAACACGACCAGGTGCGAGGACGTGGCGGCCCTGCTCGGCCTGCCGCTGACGCAGACCGTCAAGGCCATCGCCGTGATGGCCGAGAAGGAAGGCGGCAGCGAATTCGTCCTGCTGTTGCTGCGCGGCGACCACGACCTGAACGAAATCAAGGCGCAGAAGGTCGTCGGCGCATTCCGTTTCGCGCGCGACGAGGAAATCGTCGAAGCGCTGCGCTGCAAGGCCGGCTACATCGGCGCGGTCGGCTTCTCCGGCAAGGTGGTGGCCGACCGCAGCGTCGCCGTGATGGGCGACATGGTCTGCGGCGCCAACGAGGAGGGCTTCCACCTCACCGGCGTCAATTTCGGCCGCGACCTGCCGCCACCGGCCACCGTCGCCGACATCCGCAACGTGGTCGAGGGCGATCCGTCGCCCGACGGCAAGGGGTCGCTCGAACTGTGCCGCGGCATCGAGGTCGGCCACATCTTCCAGTTGCGCACCAAGTACGCCGAGGCGCTGAAATGCACGTTCCTGGATGAGCAGGGCAAGGACCAGGTCATGGAAATGGGCTGCTACGGCATCGGCGTCTCGCGCATCGTCGGCGCCGCCATCGAGCAGGGCCACGACGAACGCGGCATCATCTTCCCCGCCGGCATCGCGCCCTTCGCGGTGGTGATCGTGCCGATGAATTACGCCAAGTCGGAAGCGGTGCGCAATGCCGCCGCCGCCCTGCTCGACGAACTGCTCGCGGCCGGCATCGACGCCATCCTCGACGACCGCGACGAGCGTCCCGGCTCGATGTTCGCCGACTGGGAACTGATCGGCGTGCCGCATCGCGTGGTGGTCGGCGAGCGCGGCCTGAAGGATGGCAAGCTCGAATACAAGGGCCGCAGCGATGCCGAGGCGACCCTGATCGCCGCCAGCGAGATGACCGGCTTCCTGCAACTCAAGTTGTTGTGCGGCTGATCCGCCGCTTCGCGCTGATCCTTGCCGCGGCGCTGCTGCCGACGGCAGCCTTTGCCGGAGCGCAGCAATACGAACCCCTGGCGGCCAGCGTGCAGGCGGCACTGCACGCCGCAATCGCCGATCGCGCCGCGCCCGAATCCCAGTTTCCCTCCGTCCACGAAAAGGTCGACTGGCTGACAGAGATGTCGGGGCGCCTCGCCCGCCGCATGCCCGACCGGGAAGCGCGGCTCGACTTCCTCAAGACCGTTTATTACGAAGCCAAACGCGCCGGCCTCGACCCGCAGATGGTGCTTGGCCTGATCCAGGTGGAAAGCGGCTTCAAGAAGTACGCGGTGTCCTCCGCCGGCGCCCGTGGCTACATGCAGGTGATGCCCTTCTGGGTGCGCCTGATCGGCAACCCGGACAGCAACCTGTTCCACATGCGCACCAACCTGCGCTTCGGTTGCACCATCCTGCGCCACTACCTCGACATCGAAAACGGCGACCTCTACCGCGCACTCGGCCGCTACAACGGCAGCCTGGGCAAGCCGGAGTATCCGAACATGGTACGCGGGGCGTGGGAGAAACAGTGGGCGTGGCGGAAGTAGGCTTCAATTCGCCGTAGCGCCGGCGCCGACTGCTCGTCTTCCGGAAGCGTCGGCTCGCCCCGGCGGTCGGCCTTCGGGAATGACGAACAAAAGTCGGCGCTGACGATACGGCGGTACGCACGAACCTGCCGCTGGATCCCCGCCTTCGCCGGAATGACGAAGCATCAGCGCATGCCGGGCAGCATCCCCTTCATCCCCCGCATCATCTTCGCCATCCCGCCTTTCGAAAACTGCTTCATCATCTTCTGCGTCTGCTCGAACTGATTCAGCAGGCGGTTGACCTCCTGCACCGACACGCCCGCCCCGGTGGCGATGCGGCGCTTGCGATTGGCCTTGATGATTTCGGGTTTGCTGCGCTCGGCCGGGGTCATCGAGTTGATGATGCCTTCGAGGCGGCGCACCGCCTTGTCTTCCATGCCGCCACCGGCTTTCTGCGCCAGGGCGCCGAACTGCGCCGGCAGCTTGTCGAGCATCGCCGCCATGCCGCCCATGTTCTTCATCTGGCCGATCTGTTCCTTGAAGTCGTGCAGGTCGAAGCCCTTGCCCGACTTCATTTTCTTGACGAATTCCTGCGCCTTTTCCTGGTCGACGCCACGTTGCGCCTCTTCGACCAGGCCGAGGATGTCGCCCATGCCGAGGATGCGCGAGGCCATGCGCTCGGGGTGGAACTCTTCAAGGCCGGTCAGCTTTTCGCCGACGCCGGCGAACTTGATCGGCTTGCCGGTTACGTGGCGCACCGAGAGCGCGGCACCACCGCGCGAATCGCCGTCGAGCTTGGTCAGGATCACGCCGGTCAGCGGCAGCGCTTCGTTGAAGGCTTTCGCCGTATTCACCGCGTCCTGGCCGAGCATGGCATCGACCACGAACAGGGTCTCGATCGGCTTCAGCAGCGCATGCAGGTCCTTGATCTCGGCCATCATCGCCTCGTCGATGGCGAGGCGGCCGGCGGTGTCGACGAAGATCACGTCGTAGTAATGCCGCTTGGCGTGGTCCAGCGCGGCGGCGGCAATGTCGGCCGGCTTTTGCTGGCCCGTAGACGGGAAAAAGTCTATCCCGGCCTGGGCCGAAACGGCTTTCAACTGTTCGATGGCGGCGGGGCGATAGACGTCGCAACTGACGGTCAGCACCTTCTTCTTCTGCCGCTCCTTGAGCCACTTGCCGAGCTTGGCCGTGGTGGTGGTCTTGCCGGCGCCCTGCAGGCCGGACATCAGGATCACCGCCGGCGGCTGGGTGGCGAGGTTGAGCCCGGAACTGGCGCCGCCCATCAGTTCGGTGAGTTCGCGATGGACGACGCCGACCAGTGCCTGGCCGGGCGTCAGCGAGCCGATGACTTCCTGGCCGAGGGCCTTTTCCTTGACGCGGGCGGTGAACTCCTTGACCACCGGCAGCGCGACGTCGGCTTCGAGCAGGGCCATGCGCACTTCGCGCAGCATGTCGGAAATGTTGTCTTCGGTCAGTCGAGCCTGGCCGCGCAGGTTTTTTACGACGCGACCGAGCCGCTGGGTAAGGTTGTCTAGCATGGATGGATGGAAGCAATAAGGGATGGAAGGCTTGGTGTAGACTCCGCCAATGCCTGCAATCTTAATGCATCTGCTGGCCGCAGCCCTGTATGCCGGCCTCGCGGTACATCTTTGGCGCACGCGCTGGCGCGGACCCTTGCTGGACCAACCGACGGGCGGACTCAGGCTCGGCGAACGCGGCCTCCTTCTGGTGGCGCTGGCGGCACATGGCGTCAGCCTGCGCATGGAGATTTTCGATGGCGGCAGCATGCGCTTCAGCTTTGCGATTGCCCTTTCCGTGATGCTCTGGCTGGCCATTGCGCTTTACTGGATCGAGAGTTTCTACGCTCGCATGGAGGGTTTGCAGGTCATCGGCCTGCCGGCCGCTGCCGTTGCCGCGATCCTTCCGGCGCTGTTTTCCGAGGCCCACGTGCTGACCAATGCCGGCTCGATGGCGTTCCGCCTGCACTTCCTGATGGCGATGCTGGCCTACAGCCTGTTCACCCTCGCCGCGCTGCATGCCCTGCTCATGGCGACCGCCGAAAAGGGGCTGCACCGCGGCCGCATTTCGCCGCTGCTGGCCGGGCTGCCACCACTGCTGACCATGGAATCCCTGTTGTTCCGCCTGATCCATGTCGCCTTCGTGCTGCTGACGCTGACGCTGGTCTCCGGCGTGTTCTTTTCCGAAACCCTGTTCGGCAAGGCCCTGACCTTCAACCACAAAACGATATTCGCGATCCTGTCCTGGCTGATTTTCGCGGCGCTGCTGGCCGGCCGTCACTTGCGCGGCTGGCGCGGACGCATCGCGCTGCGCTGGACCCTGGCAGGGTTCGCCGCCCTGCTGCTGGCTTATGTCGGCAGCCGTTTCGTGCTTGAGGTAATCCTCGGTCGCTGATGGACGAGATTCCGCTATCGGCGCAGTTCATCGCGCTGGCGCTGCTGCTGGGCTGTTCCGCCTTCTTTTCCGTGGCCGAAACCGCGATGATGGCGTCGAACCGCCACCGACTTCGCCACATGGCAAGCGAGGGGGATCGCGGCGCGAAACTCGCCCTCGACCTGTTGGGCCGCACCGACAAGATGCTGGGTGTGATCCTGCTCGGCAACAACCTGCTGAACGCCGCTACCGCAACCCTGGTATCGGTGATCACGATAGAGCTTTTCGGCGAGGAAAAGTGGGCCCTCAGCATCGGCACCTTGCTCGTCACCTTCGCCATCCTGGTGTTCGCGGAAATTACCCCGAAGATTCTCGGCGCCGCGCACGCCGACCAGCTGGCTCGCGTGCTGGCCTTCCTGATCTGGCCCCTCCTGCGAGCCGCCTATCCGGTTGTCTGGTTCGTCAACCTGTTCGTCGATGCCCTGCTCTGGCTGCTTCGCCTCAAGCCCGTTGCCGGCGACGAGAACTCGCGGCTCAGCGCCGAGGAACTGCGCTCCCTGGTGCTGGAGTCCAGCAATTTCATCCCGCAGCAGCATCGCTCGATCCTGCTCAACCTGTTCGAACTCGAACAACTGACGGTCGCCGACATCATGACCCCGCGCGGCGAAATCGAAGCCATCGACATTGCCGCGCCGATCGAGGATATCAAGGCACAGCTGGCCACCAGTTTTCACACCCGTGTCATGGTGTTCGAAAACGATCCGGCCAACATCATCGGAGTCCTGCACCAAAAACGGCTGCTGGCCGAGGCCTTTGCCGGCGAGATCACCCACGCCGCCCTGCGCGAACGCATGGCCGAACCTTATTTCATTCCCGCCGCGACACCGATCTACACGCAGCTCCGGTTCTTTCGCGAAAACCGGCAGCGCATGGGCCTGGTGGTGGATGAATACGGCGAGATCGAAGGACTGGTAACGCTCGAAGACATCATCGAGGAACTGGTCGGCAAGTTCACCACGCGCCAGTCGGATGTGGCAGGCTCGCTTTCCTGGCGCGGGGACGGCATCGTGCTGGTCGATGGAGCGGCCAGTTTGCGCGAACTGAATCGCATGCTGGGCCTTGAATTGCCGCTCGACGGTCCGCGCACGCTCAACGGGCTGATTGTCGAGCACCTGCAGGACATTCCGGAGGCGGGGGTCGGCGTGCGGGTGGGCAACGTGGCGATGGAGATCGTGCAAACACAGGACAGAAAGATCAAGATGGTACGGCTTCACCGACCTGCCGGAGAATGATACTCTCGGCATAGTCAGGGCGTAGAATGTGCGCCCACAGGATTGAGTGGAGGCTGTCGCCGGGCTTTCCGGCGTCAAACGCAGCGGCCGAAACGAAAATTGATGCAGGAGAAGCCGATGGCCACAGCAGGCAAAGACGAGAAAGCGAAAAAAGAAGGCCCGAAGGAACTCAATTTTTCCTGGGAAGGCAAGAACAAGCAGGGCAAGGTCGTTCGCGGCGAAATGAAGGCGGCCAGCGAAGCGGCTGCCGGAGCCGCCCTGCGGCGGCAGGGCATCAGCGTCACCAAGCTCAAGAAACAGAAAACCGGTGGCGGCGGTTCGGTCACGGACAAGGACATCACGCTGTTTTCACGCCAACTCGCCACCATGGTCAAGTCCGGCGTGCCCCTGCTGCAGTCCTTCGACATCGTCGGCAAGGGCACCAGCAACCCAGCCCTGGCTAAACTGCTGTTTTCGATCAAATCCGAGGTCGAAACCGGTGCCAGCCTGGCGACTGCCTTTCGCAAGTACCCGATGCATTTCGACGCCCTCTTCTGCAACCTGGTCGAGGCCGGCGAACAGGCGGGTATTCTTGACACGCTGCTCGATCGCCTGGCGACGTACAAAGAAAAAATCCAGGCGATCAAGTCGAAGATCAAGAGCGCCCTGACCTATCCGATCGCCATCCTCATCATCGCCTTCATCATCACCGCGGTGATCATGATTTTCGTGGTTCCGGCCTTCAAGGGCGTGTTTGCCAGTTTCGGCGGCGAACTGCCCGCCCCGACGCTGATCGTGATCGCGATTTCCGACTATTTCACGGCCAACTGGTACCTGATTTTCGGCGGCATTTATCTGGTCTTCGTCGGAATTTCCCAGGCATTCAAGCGATCACGGGCCTTGCAGATCGCCAAGGACAAATATGCGCTGAAACTGCCGGTTTTCGGCGACATGCTCACCAAATCCTCGATCGCACGCTGGACGCGCACCCTGTCCACCATGTTTGCCGCCGGCGTGCCGCTGGTCGATGCGCTCGATTCGGTCGGCGGAGCGGCCGGAAACTATGTTTACGAAATGGGAACCAAGAAGATCCAGTCGGAAGTGTCCACCGGTTCCAGCTTGACGGTGTCGATGGAAAATTCCGGGCTGTTCCCGCCGATGGTCACCCAGATGGTCGCCATCGGCGAAGAATCCGGTCAGCTGGATTCGATGCTGGGCAAGACCGCGGATTTCTACGAAGCCGAAGTCGATGAGGCCGTCGAAGCGCTGTCCAGCCTGATGGAGCCGATGATCATGGTCTTCCTCGGCGGCCTCATCGGCGGCCTGGTGGTCGCCATGTACCTGCCGATCTTCAAGCTCGGTTCGGTGGTCGGCTGATTCGCCGGAATGATTGCGCAGTTCGCCGATCCGGCGGTGTTCCCCCTCGCCGCCGGCTTGCTCGGCCTCATGGTCGGCAGCTTCCTCAATGTAGTCATCCACCGCCTGCCGATCATGATGGAGCGCGACTGGGCGGCGCAGTGCGCCGAATTCAAGGGTGAGGCGGTACCGGTCCTCGAACCGCTTTCGCTGGCCCGGCCGCGTTCGCGCTGCCCGCACTGCGGCCATCCGATCACCGCGCTGGAGAACATTCCGGTCATCAGCTGGCTCGTTCTGCGCGGACGCTGCAAGGGCTGCGCCGCCCCGATTTCCCTGCGCTATCCGCTGATCGAGGCTTTGACCGGACTGCTGTTCGGGCTCGCCGCCTGGCATTTCGGTTTCACTGCCGCCGGCCTGGGTGCCCTGGTGCTGATCGCTGCGCTATTTGCACTTACCGTTATCGATTTCGACACCCAGTTGTTGCCCGACGACATCACCCTGCCTTTGCTCTGGATTGGTCTGGCCTTGAACGCTTTCAACGTCTACACGGATTTGAAGAGCGCGGTGATCGGCGCCATGGCCGGTTACCTGTCTCTGTGGAGCGTCTACTGGCTGTTCAAGCTGTTCACCGGCAAGGAAGGCATGGGCTACGGCGACTTCAAGCTGCTGGCCGCCCTCGGCGCCTGGCTGGGCTGGCAGATGCTGCCGCTGACCATCCTGCTTTCCTCCCTGGTTGGCGCCGTGGTCGGCATTTCCATGATGGTTATTGCGCGCCACGGCCGCAATGTGCCCATTCCCTTCGGCCCTTATCTTGCGGCGGCAGGCCTCATCGCTTTGGTCTGGGGCAAGCCCCTGACCCGCGCCTATCTTGGAGCTTAGGGTCTGTTCCCGGTCATCCGCCGGATGACCGGGAACAGACCCTGAAACCTGACGCGCCAAGGGCTTCGGCTATAATCGCCGCCTTTGCCCGATTTCCGGAGAATGCCATGCCGATCTACGCTTATCGCTGCACCGATTGCGGCTTTGAGAAAGATGTCATGCGGAAGGTCAGCGACCCGCTGTTGACCACCTGCCCCGAGTGCAAGACCGAAAACTTCACGAAACAGCTGACTGCCCCCGGTTTCCAGCTCAAGGGCAGCGGCTGGTATGCCACCGACTTCAAGGGCGGCGGCTGCGCGGCCGGCAGCAAGAGCGACAACCCACCACCCTGCCAGGGTGGCACGGGCAGCTGCGCCGCAAACACCTGAATCCCCTTGAAAAAGTATTTCATCACCGGGCTGCTGATCTGGGTCCCGCTGGCGATCACCGCCTGGGTGCTGTCGCTGATCGTCCGCTCCATGGACCAGTCCCTGCTGTTGTTGCCACGGGCGATACACCCCGAAGAACTCCTGGGGATGTACATCCCCGGCCTCGGCGCCTTGCTGACCCTGGTGGTGGTGTTCCTCACCGGCCTGGTGACGACCAACATCGTCGGGCAGAAGCTGGTGCGCTTCTGGGAAGGCGTACTGGCGCGGATTCCGGTGGTGAAGTCGATCTACTACAGCGTGAAGCAGGTCAGCGATACGTTGTTTTCGGGCAGCGGCGTCGCCTTCCGCAAGGTGCTGCTGGTCCGCTATCCGCATCCGGAAGCCTGGTCCGTGGCCTTCCAGACCGGCCATCCGGCCCGTGATGTGGCCGACATGCTGCCCGACGAACACGTCGGCGTGTTCATCCCGACCACGCCCAGCCCGGTCAACGGTTTCTTCTTCTTCGTCAAGCGCAAGGACGTCATCGAACTCGACATGAATGTCGACGAGGCCCTGAAATACATCGTCTCCATGGGCGTCGTCGCCCCGCCCATGAGGAATCCTGCCGGGCGCGCGCAAAACCAGTAAGGCCTCGTAGCGGGCAATCACGGAACGGAACTCCTATGCGTACTCACTATTGCGGCGAGGTGAATGCCTCCCATGTCGACCAGGTCGTCACCCTTTGCGGCTGGAACCACCGCCGCCGCGACCACGGCGGCGTCATCTTCATCGACCTGCGCGACCGCGAAGGCCTGGCCCAGGTGGTCTGCGATCCGGATCGCCCCGAGATGTTCAGGATCGCCGAGGACGTACGCAACGAATACGTGCTGAAGGTCACCGGCAAGGTGCGTCGCCGTCCCGCAGGAACCGAGAATCCCAACCTTGCTTCGGGCGAGATCGAGATTCTTTGTCATGAACTGGAAGTGCTCAACGCCGCCGTGACGCCGCCCTTCCAGCTCGACGAAGAGAATCTTTCCGAAAACGTGCGCCTGACCCACCGCGTGATCGACCTGCGCCGGCCGCAGATGCAGAAGAACCTGATGCTGCGCTACAAGGTGGCGATGGCCTTCCGCCGCTTCCTCGACGAGCAGGGCTTCATCGACATCGAAACGCCGATGCTGACCAAGAGCACGCCGGAAGGCGCGCGCGACTACCTGGTGCCGTCGCGCGTTCATCCCGGCCAGTTCTTCGCCCTGCCGCAGTCGCCCCAGTTGTTCAAGCAATTGCTGATGGTGGCCGGCTACGACCGCTACTACCAGATCACCAAGTGCTTCCGCGACGAGGACCTGCGGGCCGACCGCCAGCCGGAATTCACCCAGGTCGATATCGAGACCTCCTTCCTCACCGAGGAGCAGATCACCGCGCTGATGGAGGAAATGATCCGCAGCGTGTTCAAGACGGCGCTCGACGTCGAACTGCCGAAACCCTTTCCGCGCATGAGCTACGCCGAGGCGATGCGCCGCTACGGCTCGGACAAGCCCGACCTGCGCGTGACGCTGGAACTGACCGAGGTCACCGATGCCGTGGCCGACGTTGCCTTCAAGGTCTTCAGCGGTCCGGCAACATCCGGCGGCCGCGTCGCGGCGCTGCGGGTGCCCGGCGGCGCCAGCCTCACGCGCGGCGAAATCGACGGCTACACCGAATTCGTCAAGATCTACGGTGCCCGCGGCCTGGCCTACATCAAGGTCAATGACGCCGCGAAGCTCAACGAGGAAGGCCTGCAGTCGCCGATCGTCAAGAACCTGCACGAAACCGCGCTGAAGACCATCGTCGCGCGCACCGGCGCACAATCCGGCGACCTGATCTTCTTCGGCGCCGACAAGACCAAGATCGTGAACGACGCGCTCGGCGCGCTGCGCATCAAGCTCGGCCACGAGAAGGGCTACGTCAATGGCAAGGCCTGGGAACCGCTGTGGGTGGTCGATTTCCCGATGTTCGAATACGACGAGGAAAACCAGCGCTGGTCGGCCTGCCACCATCCTTTCACCAGCCCCAAGGACGGCCACGAAGCCCTGATGGCGACCGATCCGGGGTCCTGCCTGGCCAAGGCCTACGACCTGGCGCTCAACGGCTGGGAGATGGGTGGCGGTTCGGTGCGTATCCACCGCGCCGACGTCCAGGAAAAAGTCTTCCAGGCGCTCGGCATCGGCCCGGAAGAACAGCAGACCAAGTTCGGCTTCCTGCTCGACGCGCTGAAGTACGGCGCGCCGCCCCACGGCGGCCTCGCCTTCGGCCTCGACCGCATCGTCACCATGATGGCCGGCGCCGAATCGATCCGCGACGTGATCGCCTTCCCCAAGACCCAGCGCGCCCAGTGCCTGCTGACCGACGCGCCCTCGGACGTCGATGAAAAGCAGTTGCGCGAACTGCACATCCGGCTGCGGCAGAAGGTCGAAACCCAGGTCGAGGTCGGCAAGGGCTGACGCCCCTCATGCGCCGCCTGCTCCTCGCCCTGCTCGCCGCGCTGGCCTGTGCTTGCGCACACGCCAGGGACGTGCGCGGCATCGCTCTGGCCGAACTGCCCGCCGAGGCGCGCGAAACCTTGCGCCTGATCGACGCCGGCGGCCCCTTCCCCTATCGCCGCGACGGTATCGTCTTCCAGAACCGCGAACGCCGCCTGCCCGAGCAGCCGCGCGGCTACTATCGCGAATACACCGTCCCCACGCCGGGCAGCCGGGATCGCGGCGCGCGGCGCATCGTCGCCGGCGACAAGCCGCCGGTGGTGTTCTACTACACCGCCGACCATTACAAGACCTTTCGCAGGATCCAGCGATGAATGCCGCCCACTACGAGGCCCTGTTTGCCGATGCCGCGCGCGCCGGCGTGCATCACCTGCCGCACGGCGCCATCGACGACCTGCTGGCCGGCGCCCGGGCCGCGGGCTGCCTGGTGTTGCGTGTCGACCTTGCGGCGGCGCGCGACAAGGAAGCGATGCTCGACGCCGTCGGCCGCGCCCTGCGCTTCCCGGAATGGTTCGGCCACAACTGGGACGCCCTGACCGACTGCCTGCTCGACATGGGCTGGCTGCCGGCGACCGGCTACCTGGTGATCCTCGACCACTGCGATGGCATCCATGGCCGCGCCGAAAGCGATTTCGTCCAGCTCATGCAGGTCTTTCAGGAAGCCGCCAACACCTGGCGCGAGGACGATATCCCGTTCTGGTGCCTGGTCGACATGCAGGCCGACGGCATCGCCTGGCTGCCGACGGTCGCACAGCCAAGCCAATGAGCTACAAGAAACCGGTCTCGGTGCTGGTAGTGATTCATACCCCAGCCCTGGACGTGCTGCTGCTGGAGCGCGCCCGACACCCCGGATTCTGGCAATCGGTCACCGGCAGCCAGGAAGGCGACGAACCCCTGCCGGAAACCGCGCGCCGCGAAGTGCGCGAAGAAACCGGCATCGAGGCAGGCATCGGTGAGTTGACCGACTGGCGGATGACCAACCGCTACGAGATTTTTGCCGAATGGCGTGATCGCTATGCCCCGGGCGTCACCGAGAATACGGAACACGTTTTCAGCCTGTGCCTGCCCGCACCGCGCGCGGTCGCCATTGCCGCCGGCGAACACCTGGCCTGGCGCTGGCTGCCCTGGCAGGAAGCCGCGGCGGCGTGCTTTTCCTGGACCAATCGCGACGCCATCCTGGCCTTGCCGCAGCACATCGTACCGACCGCCTAGCCGCAACCGATAGTGACGGAATCCTTTCGGCTCCGGGAGTCTCTTGAAATTCATCTCCCCGAACCCAGATTATCGGTAGAAGGCCCCGTCCCGCGTGGGTCATTAACCGAATGAAAGGAGACTGAAATGAACAGCTTGATCCGTCGCGACCCGCTTGACGATTTGTTCCGCGGCTTCTTTGTCCGTCCCGTCGAGTATGGCCCGGAGCCTGACGCGCCGTCTGTCAAGATCGACGTCAAAGAACAGGAAAAGAGCTATCTCGTCCATGCCGAAATCCCCGGTGTGAAGAAGGACGCCATCCATGTCGCCATCGATGGCGCCGTCGTCTCGATCAGCGCCGAACGGCGCGAGGAAAAGGATGTCAAGGAAGGCGAGCGTGTGCTGCGCACCGAGCGCTATTTCGGCAAGGTCTCGCGCAGCTTCCAGCTGGCGCAGGAAATCGACGAGGCGCAGGTGACCGCCAAATACACGGATGGCGTGCTTGAATTGACGCTGCCCAAGAAGGCCGCGACCCAGGCGCGCAGGATTACCATCCAGTAAGCGCGGCAACGAAAGGTCGGCGCTGGCGATACGCCGACCGGGATCCTTCAGGCGTCCGGTGGTGTGGCAGCCCGTCGCGGGAGCGGAGGGTTGTCACGCCCGGGTCCGGTTCGCTGCTTGCGGAGTGCTGCCGCACCGGTAGAATGGGCGAAGTTGTCACTCGCACTCGCCGCCATCCATGACTGAAAAGCTCCCCCCCGCTGCCAAGGCCGGCGTACTGGCCGAAGCCCTGCCCTACATCAAGCGCTTCCACGGCAAAACCATTGTCGTCAAGTACGGCGGCAATGCCATGACCGACGAGCATCTCAAGCAGTGTTTTGCCCGCGACGTGGTGCTGCTCAAGTTGGTCGGCATGAACCCCGTGGTGGTGCATGGTGGCGGCCCGCAGATCGAAAACCTGCTGGCGCGCGTCGGCAAGAAGGGCGAATTCGTCCAGGGCATGCGCGTCACCGATGCGGAAACCATGGACCTGGTGGAAATGGTGCTCGGCGGCCAGGTGAACAAGGAAATCGTCAACCTGATCAACCAGCACGGCGGCAAGGCCGTGGGCCTCACCGGCAAGGACGGCAACTTCATCCGCGCCAGGAAGCTGATGATGGAAAACAAGGATGCCCCGGGCGACCTGATCGACATCGGCCAGGTCGGCGACATCATTTCCATCGATCCCAGCCTGATCGCCCTGCTCGATACCGGCGACTTCATTCCGGTCATCGCGCCGATCGGCGTGGGTGCCGAGGGAGAAACCTACAACATCAATGCCGATGTCGTCGCCGGCAAGATCGCCGAGGTGCTGAAAGCGGAGAAACTCGTGCTGCTGACCAATACGCCAGGCGTACTGGATCAATCCGGCAAGCTGATCACCGGCATTACGCCCAAGCAGATCGATGACATGGTCGCCGACGGCACGCTCTCCGGCGGCATGCTGCCCAAGATCAGCTCGGCGCTGGATGCGGCAAGGAGCGGCGTCAAGGGCGTGCACATCATCGACGGTCGCGTCGAGCATGCGCTGCTGCTGGAAATCCTGACCGACGAAGGCGTCGGCACGCTGATCAAGTCAAAGTGAGCCCGCGATGAACGAAGCCCGTAGCGCAAAAGTCGGCGAAAAGAAGCTCCTGATCCTGCAGACCATTGCCGAGATGCTCGAACGGCCTGCCGCGGACAAGGTGACGACCGCACTCCTGGCCAAGCAGCTGCAGGTGTCCGAGGCCGCCCTCTACCGCCACTTCGCCAGCAAGGCGCAAATGTACGAGGGCCTGATCGAGTTCATCGAAACGGGGGTGTTTTCAGTGATCACCCAGATCGAGGCCGCCGAGGAATCCGGCCTCAAACAGGCCGAAGCCATCGTCGCTTCGCTGTTGCGCTTTGCGCAGAAAAACCGCGGCTTGACCCGGGTGCTGGTGGGCGACGCGCTGGTACACGAGAACCCGCGCCTGCAGGCCCGCATCAACCAGTTGCTGGATCGCATCGAAGCCACCCTCAAGCAGTGCCTGAAGGTTGCCTCGGCACAGGGTGCACTGGCCGCCGAGCACGACTTCGGTGCCCACGCCGACCTGCTGGTGTGCTATGCCATGGGCCGCTGGCAGCGTTTCGTCAAGAGCGGCTTCAAGGACGATCCGCTGGCGAACTGGCCGGCGCAGTGGCCGATCCTCGCCCGCTGACGCCGTTCCGCCGGCGCCGTCCGCAAGGGATACCGTCCCCGGCGTTGCCGGGGACATAACTTTTCCTCAGGCCTTGAGCAAGGCAGCCGCTTCCAGCGCGAAGTAGCTCAGGATGCCGTCGCAACCGGCGCGCTTGAAGGACAGCAGCGCCTCCATCATTACCGCGTCGTGCGCCAGCCAGCCGTTCTGCGCCGCCGCTTTCAACATCGCATACTCGCCGCTGACCTGGTAGGCATAGGTCGGCACGCCGAACTCGTCCTTCACCCGGCGCACGATGTCGAGGTAGGGCATGCCGGGCTTGACCATCACCATGTCGGCGCCTTCGGCGATGTCCAGCGCCACTTCGCGGATCGCTTCGTCGCTGTTGCCCGGATCCATCTGGTAGGTGTACTTGTTGCCGCCCCCCAGGTTACCGGCTGAACCCACGGCGTCGCGGAAGGGACCGTAAAAGGAGGAGGCGTACTTCGCCGAATAGGCCAGGATCCGGGTGTGAATCAGCTTTTCTGCATCCAGCGTGGCGCGAATGCGACCGATGCGGCCGTCCATCATGTCCGACGGGGCGACCACGTCGGCGCCGGCACGGGCGTGGCACAGCGCCTGTTTCGCCAGGGCTTCCAGGGTTTCGTCGTTCATCACGTAGCCGCGCGGGTCGGCCGGGTCGATCAGGCCGTCCTGGCCGTGGCTGGTATAGGGATCCAGGGCAACGTCGGTAATCACGCCCAGTTCGGGAAACTCGGCCTTCAGGCGCGCGACCACCGTGGGCACAAGTCCGGCAGGATTCCAGGCCTCTTCGGCCCCGGGCGTCTTGCGGCTGCCATCGACCACGGGGAACAACGCCAATGCCGGCACCCCCAACTTCAAGGCCTTTTCCGCCACCGGCAACAGGCGATCCAGCGACATGCGCTCGACCCCGGGCATCGATGCAACCGCTTCGGTACGTCCCGCTCCCTCAAGGACGAACACCGGATAAATAAGGTCGTTGGCCGTCAGTGTGTACTCACGCATGAGGCGCCGAGAGAAATCGTCGCGACGCATCCGCCGCATCCGGGTTCCGGGAAATACACCTTTTGTAATCATTGTCTTAGCCTTCGGAATATTTTTCGGTTTGCTTGAACTTTAACGTATCAGGACTATCATATTGCTCAGATGGCGTCGGACTTTGGTTCGCGTTGTCTCCCGCTTCACCTCCCTGAGCGGGTGCCTTGAATTTTTCAAGGTGTTTTGCCCTCGACCTTCTCCCCTTTGGTCGGGGGCTTTTATTTTGGCGCAGCCAAAATAAAAGCCCTGCGGGCGAATTATATGGGCTATCCCCCCGGCCCCCTTTCAAGAAAGGGGGTGACCAATTTGCTGACTTCGTCAGCCGTTTGAAGAAACAGAACTAACCGGGGCAAGCCAACCGCCAACCACCTTTTCGACCTCCTCAACGCCGGTCTTCTTCAGGCTGGAAAACATCTGCACCGTAATCTGCTCGCCAAAATCGGCCAGGGCCGCGCGGGTTTCGCGCAGGGTTTTGGTTTGCTCCTGCTTCGTCAGTTTGTCCGACTTGGTCAGCAGGCAGTGGATCGGGCGTCCCGTGGCACCGAACCAGCCGATCATTTTCCAGTCGAGGTCGGTCAGGGGCCGGCGCGAATCCATGATCAGGACCAGCCCGACCAGGCTGGAGCGGCGGGTCAGGTAATGCTCGAGCAGCCCCTGCCATTGCAGGCGAACCGCCAGGGGGACCTGGGCATAGCCATAGCCGGGAAGATCGACCAGCGCCGCGCCGTTTTTCATGCGGAACAGGTTGATCAGCTGGGTACGGCCGGGCGTCTTGGAAACGAACGCGAGCCGGGTATGTCCTGCCAGGGTATTGATCGCGCTGGATTTTCCTGAATTCGAACGGCCGGCGAAGGCGATTTCGGCTCCCGCCGGGGGAGGCAATCCACCGGGCTGGGCGGCCGAAATTTCAAAGGTGGCGTGACGGAACAGGGACATGGGAATGCGGCGGGGATGCGCGCCTTGGCAGGCGGGCATGGAGAAATCGGGTGGGCTGGGATAGAATATCAGGTTTACAATTTCCGAATCCGGCAGTTTCCCAGGAGTTTTTGTCGATGAAGCCTTCCCTGCTCAGTTGCCTAACAAGTTGCCTCGCCACCCTGAGCGCGATGACAGCGTTCGGCGTCCAGGCTGCCGATGCTGCCAAGGCGGCGCCCAAAGGCGATGCCGCACGCGGCCAAGCCGTTGCTGCCACCGTCTGCGCTGCCTGCCACGGTCCGGATGGCAACAGCCCCGCCGCGGCCAACCCGAAGCTGGCGGGACAGCATGCCGACTACCTGTACAAGCAGATGAACAACTTCAAGGCCGTCGACGGCAAACAGCCCGAGCGTACCAACGCGATCATGAACGGCATGATCGCCGCCTTCGACGAAGGCCAGATGCGCGATATGGCCGCCTATTTCGCGGCGCAGTCGCAAAAGGGCGAAACGGCGAAGAGCCGCGAAACCATCGAGCTCGGCCAGAAGCTCTATCGCGCAGGCGACCAGGCCAAGGGCCTGCCCGCCTGCGCCGCCTGCCACGGCCCGGCCGGCGCCGGCATGCCCGCCCAGTTCCCGCGCATCGGCGGCCAGTATGCCGAGTACACCGAAGCCCAGTTGAAGGCCTTCCGCGACGGCGCCCGCGCCAATGATCCGAACAAGATGATGCGCATGGTGGCGATCAAGATGACCGACGCCGAAATCAAGGCCGTAGCGGACTACATCGCCGGATTGCGTTAGCCGATCCCGCGTCCACGCGGCGCAACGAATGCAACTGAAACGGCTCCTGCGGGAGCCGTTTCAGTTCCGGCGCTGCTGCGGATAACGGACAATCTCCGGCATCGATCTTGCCGCGAAGGTGCTTTCCCAAAATCCGGGACCGCCGGGCTGCCGATTTGGCTTTCACGACCGGCGCCCACCGCTGACCCGCACGATACCCGCCACATCGCGATGCTGCTGGATGTCGTCAAAACCCGCCGCCGCCAGCAGTTCGTGCACGGCAGCGGCCTGGTCGTAGCCGTGTTCCAGCCAGAGCCGGCCGCGGGGCCGGAGGTACCGCGGTGCCCCCGCGACGATCTGCCGGATCGCGTCCAGCCCGTCCGCACCGCTGGCCAGTGCCGGTTCCGGTTCGTGGCGCAGATCGCCGGCAGCCAGGTGTGGGTCGGTCGTGGCGATATAGGGGGGGTTGGCCACGATCAGATCAAATGTCTCGCCAGCCAGTTGGTCAAACCAGTTGCTTTGCTGCAAACGCAGCGTCGCGCCGAGTCGTTCCGCGTTTTCCCGCGCTACCGACAGCGCCGCCGCCGAAGCGTCCACCGCGGTGACTTCCGCCTGCTGGATTTCGAGCGCCAGCGTGACCGCGATGCAGCCGCTGCCCGTGCCCAGGTCGAGGATCCGCGCCGTGGTACCGACACCGACTTTTTGCGCGAGAGCGAGATCGACCAGCATTTCGGTTTCCGGACGCGGAATCAGCACCGCGGGTAATACCGCAAATTCGCGCCCGTAGAATTCGCGGTAGCCGACCAGGTAGGCCACCGGTTCGCCGCCCTTGCGTCGCGCCACCAGCGAGGCGAAGCGCAGCAGGTCCGCCTCTTCCAGCAGGGCGTCGTCATGCGCGACCAGCCAGGCCGCCGGACGGTCCAGGACATGCCCCAGCAGCAGGCGCGCTTCGCTGGCCGGCAGCTTTTCCCGCGCCGCGGCGAGCGCCGCCTTCACGGTGTTCATTCGCCCAGCGCCGCCAGCAGTTCGGCCTGGTGCTCGGCGGTCAGGCCGCCCACCAGTTCATCCAGGTCGCCGTCCATGATCGCGTCGATCTTGTACAGCGTCAGGTTGATGCGGTGGTCGGTGACGCGGCCCTGCGGAAAGTTGTAGGTGCGGATGCGTTCCGAGCGGTCGCCGGAGCCGATCAGGCTCTTGCGCTGCGAGGCGATCTGCTGCTGCTGCTGGCGCTGCTTCGCGTCGTTGATGCGTGCCGCCAGCACCGACATGGCCTGCGCCTTGTTGCGGTGCTGCGAGCGGTCGTCCTGGCACTCGACGACGATGCCGGTCGGGATGTGGGTGATGCGCACCGCGGAGTCGGTCTTGTTGATGTGCTGGCCGCCGGCGCCGGAGGCGCGGAAGGTGTCGATGCGCAGGTCGGCCGGATTGATCTCGATGTCGACCAGTTCGTCCGCCTCGGGCATCACCGCCACGGTGCAGGCCGAGGTGTGGATGCGGCCCTGGGTTTCGGTCACCGGCACGCGCTGCACGCGATGGCCGCCCGACTCGAACTTGAGTTTCGAATAGGCCCCGTTGCCCTCGATGCGGGCGATGATCTCGCGGAAGCCGCCGAGGTCGGATTCGCTGCGCGAAACGATCTCGACCTTCCAGCGCTGGCGTTCGGCGTAGCGGCTGTACATGCGGAACAGGTCGGCGGCGAACAGCGCGGATTCATCGCCGCCGGTGCCGGCGCGGATTTCGAGGAACAGGTTGCGCTCGTCGTTGGGGTCCTTCGGCAGCAGGGCACGCTGCAGTTCGGCTTCGAGCCGGGCCATTTCGGCGCCGGCGGCGTCCTGCTCGGCCCGCGCCAGCTCCTTCATCTCGGGATCGGCCAGCATTTCGCCGGCACTCGAAAAGTCGGCGCCGGCGCGACGGTAAGCATGGAACAGTTCCACCACCGGCTCGATGTCCGAGCGCTCGCGCGTGAGCTTGCGGTAGCCGTCCATGTCGCGCGCGGCGTGTTCGCCGCCGAGCAGGCCGTCGATTTCGGCCAGGCGCTCGCTGAGGCGTTCGAGTTTGTCGAGGATGCTTTTTTTCATGGCGGGGTCAGGGGGCCGGTGACGGCGTCGCGCCGGCGATGAGTTGGATGCTGGCGCGCACGTCGGCGGCCAGCAGCAGTTCGGTCTGCGCCGCCGCCAGCGTGATGCGCTCGTCGAAGCGCAGTCGCCCGTCGTCGCCGACCTGCAGGATGTCGGCATCGACCAGGTTGCGGATCACGTTGGCGAACAGCAGTTTTTCCGGAAACTCCGAGGCATTGAATTCGTACAGCATCGCCAGTCGCTGCGCCAGCAGCAGGGTCGCATCCTCCAGCGCGGCACGGGTCAGGCTGCCGCTGCCGTGGTGCTGCAGCAGGGCCAGGGTCAGGAATTGGCGTTCCAGCATCGGGCGGATGATTTCACCCAGTTGCCGCAGTTCGGGACTGGCCTCGCTGTTGGGCGGCGGCGCGCGCAGCACCTCGGCTTCGGTCAGGATCAGCCCGCGCCGGGCCAGCGCCGCCTCGCTGCGTTCGATCGCCGCGTCGAGATCCCCGGCTTCCCATGGCAGGAACAATTCCGTGCGCAGCAGGCCGTAGATGCCCCGTATCGCCTCGCGGGCGCGCGGGCGCGGCAGGCGCTGGTTGTGGCTGACCAGGCAGGCCAGCAGCGCGGGCAGTGCCAGAAGGTGCAACACGTTGTTGCGGAAATAGGCGAGCGACGCCGCCTGCTTTTCGTCGGCGCGGATGATGTCGCCCAGCGGATGCGGCTGGCATTGCACCAGGTCGAGCCGGAGCGCGCTGGCGATCGCCTGCTCCGGAGGAATTTCGCAGGGGATGATCGAGCCGGCCCAGGGCGGCTCGCCGAGCAGGGCCTGGACGTGCCCGATCTGCCGTTCCAGCAGGCGCCGGTCGGCCGCATGCTTGGGCGTGGACAACAGGGTCAGCGCGACCAGGTTCACCGGGTTGACCACCGCATGGGCATTGATGCTGCGCGCCAGCTGCATCGCCGTGGCATCGACGGCGCCGCGCAGCCATGGCGCCTGGGTATCGAAGGCTTCCTCGCGCCAGGCCGGATGCTGCCGGTCGAGGAACTCCTCCAGGGCCAGGGGCGGGCCGAAATTGACGTGCGCCTGGCCGAAGTTGCGCCGCAGCAGCCGTGCCGCGGCGACCAGGTCGAACACCGATTCGGACTTCTTGGGCCGGCCGTGAAGCTCGGCGATGTAACTCTTGCCCTCCATCAGCTTTTCGTAGCCGATGTACACCGGCACGAAGACCAGCGGCCGCGAATGGCTGCGCACGAAGCTTTGCACCGTCATGGCGAGGATGCCGGCCTTGGGCGGCAGCATGCGCCCGCTGCGGCTGCGCCCGCCCTCGATGAAGTATTCGATGGGGAAACCGCGGTCGATCATCAGGTGCAGGTACTCGAGGAAAACCGCGGCATACAGCGGCTCGCCCTTCAGCTTGCGGCGCAGGAAGAAGGCGCCGGAGCGCCGCAGGATCGAGCCGACCACCGGCAGGTTGAGGTTGGCGCCGGCGGCGATGTGCGGCACCATCAGGCCGCGGTTGAAAATGATGTAGGACAGCAGCAGGTAATCGACGTGGCTGCGGTGGCAGGGTACATAGACGATGCCGTGGCCGGGCGCGACGGTGGTGACGCGGTCGAAGTTGTGCACCTCGACGCCGTCATAGACCTTGTTCCAGACCCAGGTCAGGAACAGCGCGAAGGCGCGGATCACCGAATAGGTGTAGTCCGAGGCGATTTCAAAGGCGAAATCCCGCGCCGATTTCTGCGCGGCCGCCAGTGGAACGCCGCGCGTTTCCGCATCGAGGGTAATCGCCGCGCGCACCGAAGGCGTGTTGAGCAGGGTGTGCAGCTGGGTGCGGCGATGCGACAGGTCGGGACCGATCGCCATTTCGCGCTGGCGCCGGAAGTGCACCCGCAGGATGCGTCCGAGTTTGCGCAAGGCCCGGCGCTCCTCGATGTCGCCGGCGAGCAGTTCGCGCAGGGAAATCGGCGCGTTGAAGCGGACCACGGTATGGCGGCCATGGATCAGCATCGCCAGCAGGTGCCGCAGGGTGCTTACCTGCTGCCAGGTTTCGGCGAACAGGGCCTTCAAGATCGAGTCCTGCTTGCGCGGCTCGCGCCCCCAGAGGATGGTCACCGGCACCAGCTGTACGTCGAAACCCGGATCTGCCACCGCGGCCCTGACCAGCGACTTGAGCAGCGGCGCATGATCGCTGCGCGGATTCGGCACCAGGCGTCCGCGTTCGTTGCGCGAAAGGAAAAAGAAGGATCGCGGCGAACTGAAGGCGGCGTCGCGCAAGGGTTTCATTGCCGGCGGCAGCCCCCGCTTGCGGCATTCCTCGTCGAGCACCAGCAGGTTGGAGAGATGGTGTTCGTGCAGCACGTAGCACACCGGCAAGTCCGGGCGCAGCTTGAGCTCCTCGGGGGAATCGGGGAAGACCTTGGTGCGCGTGCCCAGATAGAGGATCCGGCGCAGGACGTCCAGGGTCCAGCCGGTGAAGTCGAAGAATGACGCTGCGCTCACGGGCGGACGTTGTTGCGCGCCGCGCGGGCGCCGGGCGGTCGGTGCGGGACCACGCAGCTACTCCCCGGAATTGAGGCGATAGATGCGGGCAATGAGCGCCGAAACCTCGGCGCGCTCGGCGCCTTCGGCCTGGTTCAGGGCGTGGGTCGGGGCATGCAGCAGCTTGTTGGTGAGGCCGTGGGACAGCGCGTCCAGCACCTTGCCCGGATCGTCACCGCGCGCCAGCAGCTTCAGCGCATGTTCCAGCTCATGGCGGCGCGCCCGTTCGCCGGCATCGCGCAGCGCGCGGATGGTCGGCACCGTCTCGCGCGATTCGAGCCAGTGCAGGAACCCGGTGACGCGATCGGTGATGATCGCCTCGGCCTCGATCACCGCCGCCTGGCGCGATTCGAGTCCGGATTCGACGATCTGGCCGAGATCGTCGAGGGTGTAGAGAAACACGTCGTCGAGCCGCGCGACCTCTTCCTCGATGTCGCGCGGCACGGCCAGGTCGACCATCACCATCGGCCGGTGGCGGCGCGCCTTGAGGGCGCGCTCGACCAGGCCCAGGCCGATGATGGGCAGCGAACTGGCGGTACAGGACACCACGATGTCGTAATCCGCCAGGCGTTCGCCGAGTTGCTCCAGGCGCATGGCATCGCCGCCGAAACGGGCGGCCAGGTCGGCGCCGCGCTCCACCGTGCGGTTGGCGATGGTCAGCTGCCGCGGCCGCTGCGCGGCGAAGTGCGCGGCGCAGAGTTCGACCATTTCGCCGGCGCCGATGAAGAGGACTTTCTGTTCCGCCAGGCTGTCGAAGATGCGCGCCGAAAGATGCACCGCCGCAGCGGCCATGGAAACCGTGTTGGCGCCGATCGCGGTGGTCGAGCGGACTTCCTTGGCCACCGCGAAGGTGCGCTGGAACAGCTTGCCCAGCAGCGTGCCGATGGTTCCGGCTTCTTCGGCAACGCGCGCCGCCTGCTTCATCTGGCCGAGGATCTGCGGCTCGCCCAGCACCATCGAATCCAGCCCCGCCGCGACGCGGAACATGTGGCGCACGGCTTCCTGCTGCGGATGCTGGTAAAGATAGGGCTGGATCTTCTGCGGCGACAGCGCGTGATATTCGGCCAGCCAGTTCGCCGCACCCTGCGGGTGTTCGGCCGCGCAATACAGCTCGGTGCGGTTGCAGGTGGACAAAATCGCCGCTTCGCGTACGGACTTGGCCCGCAACAGGTCGTGCAAGGCCTGACCCATGCGCGAAGGATCGAACGCCACCTGCTCGCGAACCGCGAGCGGGGCCGTATGGTGATTGATGCCCAGAGCGAACAGCTGCACGGCGATATGACCTTGAAACGCGACGAAAAATTCCGGCAGGGCGTATTAGAAACCGATCGGGCGCAAACAACAAGGAGGCGACAAGAAGGCCGCACGCCGGCCGGCAAGCCCGAACCGCGATTATCCCACCGGGCGGCAGCATCTGCGGCAAGCCGGGACGGACATTTGTCGGGCCGGGGCGCGGCCTGCGCAGGGCACCATGCCCCCCCGGCCAAAGTGCGGGAAGCGACCCAAACGGGTAAAATCCCGCGCTTTCGTGCCGCCCGGCAGTGAATCGACCCGCAGCACCTGGCAGGGCGCCGTACCGCCGGCGCCGACTTCTGGAGAATCTCAGTGCAACTCGTCTGTCTCGACCTCGAAGGCGTACTCGTTCCGGAAATCTGGATCGAGTTTTCCAGGCGCACCGGCATCCGCGAACTGTCCCGGACCACGCGCGACGAGCCTGACTACGACAAGCTGATGAAGTATCGGCTGGCGCTGCTGAAAACCCACAAGCTCGGCCTGCCGGACATCCAGAAGGTGATTGCGGAGATGGGGCCGATGGCCGGCGCAAAGGACTTCCTCGACGCCCTGCGCCGCGATTACCAGGTCATCATCCTGTCCGACACCTTCTACGAATTCGCCATGCCGCTGATGGCGCAGCTGAACATGCCGGTGCTGTTCTGCCACAAGCTGGAAGCGGACGCCGCGGGCGTCGTGGTGAACTACCGCCTGCGCATGCCGAACCAGAAAATGGAGTCGGTCAAACGCTTCAAGGAACTCAACTTCAAGGTCATCGCCGGGGGCGATTCGTACAACGATACCGCCATGCTGGCCGAGGCCCACGCCGGCATCCTGTTCCATCCGCCGCAAAACGTGATCGACGAATTCCCGCAGTTCCCGGTGACCATGAACTACGCCGAGCTGCGCGCCGAAATCGACAAGGCTTCGGCCCGCATCTGATGCACGCAACCAATGCATAAATCGCGCTTCTATACGCTGACCGCCTCCTGCCCCGACCAGGTCGGCATCATCGCGCGCGTCACCGGCTTCATCGCCGAACACAAGGGCTGGATCCTCGAATCCAGCTTCCACGCCGACGAAGCGACGGAAATGCGGGATGTCCGCTACTTCATGCGCATCGAGGTCAAGGCCGATTCGCTGCCCTTCCACCTCGCCGAGTTCCGCAGCCGCTTCCAGCCGCTCGCCGACGAACTGCAACTCGACTGGCGCATCAGCGATTCGGCGGTCAGGAAGCGCGTCGTGGTGCTGGTCTCGAAGCAGGAGCACTGCCTCTACGACCTGATGGCGCGCTGGCAGTCGAAGGACCTCGACATCGAGATCGCCTGCGTGATCTCGAACCACGACAGCTTCAAGGGCTTCGTCGAGTGGCACGGCATCCCCTTCCACCACGTTCCGGTAACGGCCGACAACAAGGCCGCCGCCTATGCCGAAATCAAGCGCCTGTTCGAGGAAGTGCACGGCGACACCATGGTGCTGGCGCGTTACATGCAGATCCTCTCGCCCGAACTGTGTGCCGCCTATCCGGGGCGCATCCTCAACATCCACCACAGCTTCCTGCCGTCCTTCGTCGGCGCCAAACCCTACCACCAGGCCTACACGCGCGGCGTCAAGCTGATCGGCGCCACCTGCCACTACGTCACCGCGGACCTCGACCAGGGCCCGATCATCGAGCAGGACGTGATCCGCATCGACCACTCGGATTCGGTCGAGGACATGGTGCGCTACGGCAAGGACATCGAAAAGAACGTGCTGGCGCGGGGCCTGCGCTACCACCTCGAAGACCGCGTGCTGCTCCACGGCAACAAGACCGTGGTATTCCGCTAAGGAGTCGGACATGAACCTGAAGATACTTGCGATGGCGGCAGCGTTACTGGCAGGCCAGGCGCTGGCAGAAGACAACCGGCAGCTGGCGACGCTGCCGCCCGCCGCGCAGGAAGCGCTGCGCGAGGAAATGCAGGGTAACCTGCTCGCCATCAACGAAATCCTGACCCTGATGGCCGCCGGCAAGGTCAAGGAAGCCGGGCAACTGGCGGAAACCTCGCTTGGAAAATCCGCGATGGGCAAGCACCGCGACAAGCCCTTCAACGCCCGCCCCGGCCCGCACATGCCGCCCGCCATGCATGAAATAGGCATCGACGGCCACACGGCCGCCAGTGAATTTGCCAAGGCAGCGTCTACTGGCGACCGCGAGAAGGCTTTGAGCCTGCTGCCGAACCTTACCGGCGGCTGCGTTGCCTGCCACTATTCCTGGCGCACGCGCTGAACCGCCGGTTTGCGCACCAGCACCTGAATCGTTTTCCGCTGACCGCAGCGTGCCGGCCGCGCGAGTCGGCCCGGGATCAGTGGCTGCCGCCCGGTTTCCTGGGCACACGCGTCACGGCCACGGGCTTGGCCCGACGCGGCTGATCGGGATACATCGGCTTTTCGCTGGCGCTCCGTCCGGCTTCGTCCGCGAGTTCACGTTCGCGTTCGGCGATGAGGCCGAACAGGTCACGAATCTCCGCGATGGTGCCTTCGCTCAGCGGATGCGGCCGGCCCGGCGGTGGCGTGGCATCCTTGACGATGTTCGCCAGCACCTTGCGCAGCACGCGCAGGATGCGCTGTTCCTTCGAGAGTCCGGCGAGGTCGTCCTGTTTCATGGCATCGTTCCTGGAGGGTGGGGCCTGCATCATACGCAAGGCGCCGCGAGCGCCGGCGGCATCAGCGCGCGGCTGCAGGCCGACGCAGCAGCAGCCAGATCCCGAACAGCACCATCGGCAGGCTCAGCCACTGCCCCATGCTGACCGTGTAGGACAGGCCGAAGATGCCGTGATCCGGCTCGCGGAAATATTCGGCGGCAAAACGCAACACGCCGTAGCCGATCATGAACATTCCCGATACCCGGCCCAGCGCGCGTTGCCGTGCCGAGAACAGCCACAGGATGATGAACAGCAACAGCCCCTCGCCCGCCGCCTGGTAAAGCGGCGAGGGATGGCGCGGCAGCGGGTCGACCAGCGGAAACACCATCGCCCAGGGCAGCGCGGGATCCGCCACGCGGCCCCACAGTTCGCCGTTGATGAAGTTGCCGATGCGCCCGGCCATCAGGCCCAGCGGCACCAGCGGTGCAATGAAGTCGGTGACCTGGAAAAACGACTTGCCGGCCTTGCGGCCCCACAGCGCCATGGCCACGAAAACGCCGAGCATGCCGCCATGGAAGGCCATGCCGCCCTTCCACACCGCGAGGATTTCCAGCGGATGGGCGAGGTAATACCCCGGCTCGTAGAACAGCACCTGCCCCAGGCGCCCGCCCAGCACCACGCCGAGCACGCCGTAGAACAGCAGATCGTCGACATCCTGCCCGCTCATGCCGTGCCAGGGCTGTGCCGCCGCGCGCCGCTTGCCCAGCCAGAGGAAGGCGAGGAAGCCGGCCAGGTACATCAGGCCGTACCAGCGCACGGCGAGCGGGCCGATGGAAATGGCGATGGGGTCGAATTGAGGGTGGATCAGCATGCGCTTAGTTTATGCGCTACCTGCCTCGACACGTTCAGATGGTTGAGACGATCCCTTACAAATTGAAGAATGAAACTTCAATTTGTAAGACTGAATTCGTCGCTCAGGGAAAGTCGGCGCTGGCGATACGGCGTCCCGCCTATTCCGCCGGCCGCGAATTCTCCGCGACTTCCCAAGGATTGAACACCACCGGCAAGGCCGCCATAAAATCACGGTCGTTGCGCGTCACCAGTACCAGGCCATGTTCGACCGCCGTCGCCGCGATGATCGAATCGAAGGCGGCCATGGTGCGTCCACCTGCTTCGACGCGGGCGCACATCTCGCCCCAATAGGCGGCGGTCGCGCCGGTGAATGGCAATATCCGGTCGGCGAACGCGGCCTGCAATTGCTCAAGCCAGGCCGCCAGATCCGTCTTGCGCCGCGACACGGGCAAACGCGCCACGCCACGGCGCAATTCCGCCAGCGACATCGCGGCAACATGCAGATCGTTTTCGTCACGCGCATTGATCCACGCCAGCACCTTGGTCTCGGGCGTCGTCTTGACGAATTCCGACAGCACGCAGGTGTCGAGCAAGTACTTCACAGATCGAGGTCTCGCACCGGCTCGGCGGAACGGGAAACATCCAGAGCACCGCCGCGCGGCGCGCCGTTCAACACGGCAAGCAGGGACGGCCCGGCCAGCAGGCGCCGGTATTCCGGCGCGGCGATCACCACCACCGCCTCCGCTCCGCGCCGCGTGACGAGCTGCGGCCCTTCGGCGAGCGTGCAATCCACCAACTCGCTGAAGCGACTCTTGGCCTCCTGCAGTTGCCATGTGTGCATGATGATCTCCTTGCCGATTAACTAGTCAGACTGACTAGTTAATCATGATTCAATTGCCGCCGGATGTCAAGAAGACCGGATATCGTCGTGGCGTCGGCTCAATGCCTCAAGAGTCGGCGCCGGCGCTACGGCGATTTCGTTCGCCACAGGGCTTCCGCTAGAATTGGCGGCTCTTTTCAGGCCATCGCTTTCATCGCAGGAGATTCCCATGCCCGCCTACCGTTCCCGCACGTCCACCCACGGCCGCAACATGGCCGGCGCCCGCGCCCTTTGGCGCGCCACCGGCATGAAGGACGGCGATTTCGGCAAGCCGATCATCGCCGTGGTGAATTCCTTCACCCAGTTCGTGCCCGGCCATGTGCATCTGAAGGACCTCGGCCAACTGGTGGCGCGCGAGATCGAAGCGGCGGGCGGCGTGGCGAAAGAATTCAACACCATCGCGGTCGATGACGGCATCGCCATGGGCCACGGCGGCATGCTGTATTCGCTGCCCTCGCGCGAGCTGATCGCCGACTCGGTCGAGTACATGGTCAATGCCCATTGCGCCGACGCCATGGTCTGCATCTCGAACTGCGACAAGATCACCCCGGGCATGCTGATGGCCTGCCTGCGCCTCAACATCCCGACCGTGTTCGTTTCCGGCGGGCCGATGGAGGCCGGCAAGGTCAAGTGGCATGGCGAGTACCGCATGGTGGACCTGATCGACGCCATGATCGAGGCCGGCGACAGCAAGAACAGCGACAAGGACGTGGCGGCCATGGAGCGTTCGGCCTGCCCGACCTGCGGTTCCTGCTCGGGCATGTTCACCGCCAACTCGATGAACTGCCTGACCGAGGCGCTGGGCCTCTCGCTGCCCGGCAACGGCTCGGTACTGGCGACCCACGCCGACCGCGAAAAGCTGTTCCTCAAGGCCGGCCGCCTCGTGGTCGAACTCTGCCAGCGCTGGTACGGCAAGGACGACGCCTCGGTGCTGCCGCGCTCGATCGCCAGCTTCGCCGCCTTCGAGAACGCCATCGCGCTCGACATCGCCATGGGCGGTTCGACCAACACCGTGCTGCACCTGCTGGCCGCGGCGCAGGAAGGCGAGGTCAATTTCACCCTGGCCGACATCGACCGCATGTCGCGCAAGGTGCCCTGCCTGGCCAAGGTCGCGCCGGCGACGCAGAAGTACCACATGGAGGACGTGCATCGCGCCGGCGGCATCATGGCCATACTGGGCGAACTCGACCGCGCCGGCCTGATCAACCGCGACTGCCCGACCGTCTTGTACCCGAGCATGGGCGAAGCACTGGACTGCTGCGACGTCAAGCGCAACCACGCGCCGGCCGTGCATGAGTTCTATCGCGCGGCGCCGGGCGGCGTGCCGACGCAGACCGCCTTCTCGCAGAATCGCCGCTATCCGACGCTCGATCTGGATCGCGCCAACGGCTGCATCCACGACCTGGCCCACGCCTATTCGACCGATGGCGGCCTCGCCGTGCTCTACGGCAACATCGCGGAGAAGGGCTGCGTGGTGAAGACGGCCGGCGTCGATGACGCCAACCTCACCTTCACCGGCCGCGCGCGGGTCTGCCAGTCGCAGGAAGAGGCCGTGGAGAAGATCCTTGCCGACCAGATCGTCGCCGGCGACATCGTGGTCGTGGTGTACGAAGGTCCCAAGGGCGGCCCCGGCATGCAGGAAATGCTCTATCCGACCTCGTACCTGAAGTCCAAGGACCTGGGCAAGGTCTGCGCGCTGCTCACCGACGGCCGCTTTTCCGGCGGCACCTCCGGGCTTTCGATCGGCCATGCCTCGCCGGAGGCCGCCGCCGGCGGCGCCATCGGCCTGGTTGAGGAGGGCGATACCATAGAAATCGACATCCCCAACCGGACCATCCACCTTGCGGTCGAGAAGTCGGCGCTGGCGGCACGGCGCGCGGCGATGGAAGCGCGCGGTGCGGCGGCATGGAAGCCGCTCAACCGCCAGCGCGAAGTCTCGGCGGCGCTGAAGGCCTATGCCGCGATGACCACCTCGGCCGACACCGGCGCAGTAAGGGATATCACACAGCTTCTTTGATCTGCGTCAAATCTCCATTGGTATATAAGCAGATAATTATCTTGAATCTTCTGCTATGAACTCTATGGAGGTGTTTCATGGGTCATCTATTCAACCGAGCCGCGCTGGCACTTTGCTGTGCCGGCTGGCTGGTCGCCACCGGCCCGGTACTGGCCGAGGAAGCCAAGCCTGAACCCAAGCCGCTCAAGCTCACCACCACCGCCGACCACGCCAAGTTCAAGGAACTGCAGAAGACCTTCAACTCCGGCCCCGAAGTCACCAAGGCCTGCCTCGCCTGCCACACCGAGGCTGCCGGCCAGATCCACCGCACCAAGCACTGGAAATGGGAATACCTCAATCCCGACACCAAGCAGACGCTGGGCAAGAAAACCGTCGTCAATAACTTCTGCATTTCCGTCGCCTCGAACGAAGCGGCCTGCAACAGCTGCCACATCGGCTACGGCTGGAAGGATGCCAGCTTCGACTTCAAGTCCGAGGAAAACGTCGATTGCCTGGCCTGCCACGACACCACCGGCAACTACAAGAAGCCCTCCGGACTGGCGGGCAACGTGGTCACCAAGGACATGGAATTTCCGCCGGGATCGGGGAAGATACTCAAGGCCATCGACCTTTCCAAGATCGCGCAGAAGGTCGGCAAGTCCAGCCGCGACACCTGTGGCGCCTGCCACTTTTTCGGCGGCGGCGGCGACGGCGTCAAGCACGGCGACCTCGACAGTTCGATGTCCGCGCCCGAGAAGGAACTCGACGTGCATATGGACGCCACCGGGCTCGACTTCACCTGCGGCACCTGCCACAAGACATCGAGCCACGATGTCGCCGGCAGCCGCTACTCGCCGACCGCCAAGGACAGCAAGGGCGCACACCTGCGCGGCAAGACCGACAACGGCAATCCGGCCACCTGCGTCGCCTGCCACAACAACGCGCCGCACAAATCGGTCGCGCGGCTGAACCAGCACGCGGGCAAGATCGCCTGCCAGACCTGCCACATCCCCAGCTTCGCCCGCGGCGGCATTCCCACCAAGATGACCTGGGACTGGTCGACGGCCGGCCAGCTCGATGCGGCAGGCAAACAGATCACGAAGAAGGACGCCAAGGGTCGCATCATCTACGAATCGCGCAAGGGCGACTTCACCCTGGGCGAGAACGTCAAGCCCGAATACGTCTGGTTCAACGGCAACGTGACCTACACGCTGATCACCGACAAGATCGAGAAGAGCGACCAGCGCGTGCCGATCAACAAGATCGGCGGCAGCCCGAGCGACGGCAAGTCGATGATCTGGCCGATGAAGGTGTTCCGCGGCTCGCAGCCCTATGACCCGGTGAACAAGACGCTGGTCACGCCGCACACGGCCGGCAACGACGACACCGGTTACTGGAAGAACCTCAATTGGGACAAGGCCATTGCGGTCGGCATGAACACGTCCGGCCATCCGTTCTCGGGCAAGATCGACTTCATCAAGACCGAGATGTCCTGGCCGATCAACCACATGGTCGCGCCCAAGGAAAAGGCGCTGGGCTGCGCCGAGTGCCACAGCAAGGATAGCCGCCTGGCCGGCATCCAGGGCGTCTACATCCCGGTGCGCGACAACAACAAGCTGCTGGACACGATCGGCTGGGCCGTTGTGTTCCTGACCCTGCTTGGCGTCATCGGTCACGGCGCCATGCGCATCGTCACCGCTCGCCGGCATTAAGCCTCAAGGAGAACTCAAATGGCTGAACGTATCTACGTCTTCAAGCGCTTCGAGCGTTTCTGGCACTGGTCGCAGGCCGGCCTCATCATGTTCCTGATGCTGACCGCCTTCGACATCCACGGCACCTACACGATTTTCGGCTTCGAGAAGGCTGTCGCCTACCACACCACGGCGGCATGGACCCTGATCGGCCTGTGGGTGTTCGCCATCTTCTGGCACTTCACCACCGGCGAATGGAAGCAGTACATCCCGACCACGGAGAAAGTCGTGGCGATGATGAAGTATTACCTGGTCGGCATTTTCAAGAACGCCCCCCATCCCTTCCGCCTGACCACGCTGCGCAAGCACAATCCGCTGCAGCGCCTGGCCTATCTCGCCATCCTGGTCTGTGTCGGGCCGCTGATCTGGGTTACCGGCGTGCTCTACCTGTTCTATGACCAGTGGGCGGCCTGGGGCCTCGGCAGCCTGTCGCTGGAATGGGTCGCCAACGGCCACATCGCCGGCGCCTTCATGATGCTGGCCTTCCTCATCGCCCACGTCTATCTGACCACCGCCGGGCATACCCCGCTGGCCCACATCAAGGCCATGATCACGGGCTGGGAAGAAGTGGATTGATCAATGATTTTTTGACGTAGATACAAGCTTTGCATAGTCCGGACCAGCCCCTTAACTACAATCGGGCACTGGAAATTCATCAAGGAGCACCACCATGAAACTCGCCACCACCCTCGCCGCCGGCGTCGCGCTCTCGTTGCTCGCCGCCTCGGCCTTCGCCTACGATGCCGACTGGAAGCGCGGTCGCGTGTATTACCGCAGCGTGTGCACCTCCTGCCATGCCGTGCAGCCGATCGGCACCATCAACCCCAGTTCCAAGACCAAGGCCGAATGGGCGGCCTACCTCAAGGCCGACAAGCACGCCAAGGGCAAGGACACGGTCAAGCAGTACGTCAGCAAGGCCTACCGCGCCAGCATCAAGTCGGGCAACAAGGCGGCCGAAAAGTTCGCCGACACGCCCGACCAGGAACTGCTCGACGACGTCGCGGCCTTCCTGACCAAGGGTGCCAAGGACGGCGACTCGCCCGCCAGCTGCAACTGATCCACCAAAAGACTGACGCAGGCGCGTCGCCTCCGGGGCGAGGCGCCTGTCCGTTCGCGCAAGAGACTGTTGGAGTGGAACGATGAGCGATAGCGATTCCGGTTGGCTGGCGGGCTTCAAGGCCGACTACCAGACCCTCTTCGTCGAGGAATGGTCGCCCTTCGTCGGCGCCATGCTGCTGGTGCTGACCGTCATCGGCCTGATGCTGTCCGGCCTGGTCTGGGGCGTATTCGGCGGCGTCAAGTTCTGGGGCGACTGGTTCAACAACCTGATCGGCCTCGGTCCCGTGCTCGGTCTGCCGCAGCAAACCGAAGGCTTCCTGATGCACCGCATGTCGCTGATGAACATCATGCTGGTGGTCGGCGCATTGAGCGCGGCGCTCTTGTCGCGCCAGTTCAGCCCCAACCGGCCGCCACCCCTCGAATACCTCTGGGCCGCTGCGGGTGGCAGCCTGCTCGGCATCGGCGCGGCACTGGCCGGGGGCTGCACCACGGGCGGCTTCTTCAACCCGGTGCTGCACTCCTCCCCCGCCGGCTGGGCGATGTGGCTGGGCCTCTTGGCCGGCGCCGCGATCGGCCTCAAGCTGCTGCTGTGGACCCTCGACCATATCGAGTGGGGCATGCAGGCGCCGCCGGCGCTGGACATTCCCGAGGGAGTGCGCCACAACTTCCCCTGGCTCGGCCTTGCCATCATCATCGGCGTCCTGTTCTGGGCCACGCAGTGGTACGGCTCCAGCGACGAAAAGCTGGTGGCGCGCGCCGTGATCGTCATCGCCGGCTTCGCCATCGGTTTCATCATGCATCGCTCGCGCCTGTGCTTCGCGCGCGCCTTCCGCGAACCCTTCATGACCGCCGAAGGCGACATGACCAAGGCGGTGATCCTGGCCCTGGCGATCGGCATCCCGATCGCCGCGCTGCTGTTCGAGAAGAAGGTGCTCGACCCCTACCTGGCGATTCCGCCGGCGTTCTGGATCGGCTCGCTGGTCGGCGGCCTGATCTTCGGCATCGGCATGGTCTTCGCCGGCGGCTGCGCCTCGGGCTCGCTGTGGCGCATGGGCGAAGGTCACTTCAAACTCTGGGTGACGATGTTCTTCTTTTCCTGGATGGGTTCGATCGCCAGCGCCGTGTTCAAGAAGCTGAACCTGACCGCGATCGACGAAACCAATGTCGAGACTTACGAAATGACCCGGGTCGGCTTCCAGGCCTACCTGCCGGAAATGTGGGGCAGCTGGGGCTGGACCCTGGCCGTCGGCGGCGCCCTGCTGCTGCTGTGGTACGCGCTGGTACGTTACAACGAATCCACCGAAAAATTCACCCTGCTTTAGGAGCTCATCATGCAAGCCAAACGACTCACGCTGTTTGTTGCGGTAATTGCCAGCCTGGCCGCCGTACCGATGGTCTATCCGGTGACGGCCTTCGCCGCCGATGCGGCGACCATCCAGCCCAGGGACGGCTGGTACAACAAGGCGCTGGTCGATTACGATTTCATGCGCCAGAACGTCAGCATCCCGCCGAAGAAGGGCGTCGTGATCATCGACTCGCGCCCCGCCGCGCGCCAGTACGACCCCGGCCACATTCCCGGCGCGATCAACATTCCCGACAGCCAGTTCGACAAGCTGGTCGACAAACTGCCGGCGGACAAGGCGACGCTGCTGCTGTTCTACTGCGGCGGACTGGAATGCATGCTGAGCCACAACTCGGCCTTCAAGGCCGAGAAGCTCGGTTACACCAACATCAAGGTGTATCCGGCCGGCTCGCCGGAATGGAAGGCCAAGGGCGCGCAGATGTCGGTATCCGCGGCCTACCTCAAGAAGCTGATGGAGGACAAGGCGCCGTACGTCCTGATCGATGCGCGGCCCAAGCGTGTCGCCGACAAGGGCATGATCCCGACCGCGCTCAACATTTCCGATACCGAGTTCGACAAGCAGGTCGACAAGTTGCCCGCCGACAAGGCCACGCCGCTGATCTACTACTGCGGCGGCCTCGAGTGCGTGCTTTCCGACAACTCGGCGGCCAAGGCGAAGAAGCTCGGCTACACCAATGTCCTGACCTATCCGCCCGGCTATCCGGAGTGGGAGAAGCTGCATGGTGCGCCGGCCGCCGCAGGCGCCCCCGCAGGTGCAACGGCCGCCCCGGCAGCCAACTCTGCCGCGCTGGTGCCGGGCAAGGAGAAAGGCTCGGTCACGGTCGACTCCTTCGAGCAGGTCTGGAAGTCGAATCCCGGCTCGATCATGCTGGTCGATGTGCGTGATCCGAAGGAAGTCGCCTCCGGCATGATCAAGGGCTCGGTGAACATCCCGATGAACGAGCTGGAGAAGAAGATCGCCACGCTGCCGGGCGACAAGCCGGTGGTCTTCGTCTGCGGCACCGGCGCCCGCTCGGGCGAGGCCTACGATACGGTGAAGCTGCTCGGCGGCAAGGTGCAGGCCGCCTTCCTCGACGCCGACGTCAAGTTCAATGCCGACGGCAGCTACACCATGGCGGCGAAGAAGTAGTGACGGAATTCCAGCGCCTCTACACCGGCCGCCTCTGGTCGGTGATGGCCTGGGACCAGCTGACGGCGCTCTGGCAGCGCATCGACCCCGCCGCCGGCTGGTATCTGGTCGCCGTCGGCGTGTCGCCGGCGCCGACTTCCGGGATGCTGCCGGCCGCTGCTGCGGACGTCAGCGCCTTCATCGAGCGCATCGACGCCCTGTTGCGGGCGGAACACCATGAATCCTATTGCGGCATCGTCTACGCCGACGACCTCGAAAACCCGCGCCTGATCAAGATCTACGATCCGAACAACCTGGGTTCCTCCTGCGGCTCGTCGAAAACGCCCCATCCGCCGGGCTGGATCATGAGCCGCCTGCCGCCCGACGAAATCATCGCCACCCGCGCCGCGCCGGAAAACCGCAAGCGCTGGTGGCAGGGTTTGCTCGGAGATAGCTAGGCAGTTCCCGCCCGTATTCACGGTTTTGGCCGCCCTGCGCCTGAGGCATAGTGCCGCCTATGGCGCCACCGACCGAGACCCTGCCCGACCGCACTTCACTCAAGTTCCTGGTGGTCGACGACTTCTCGACCATGCGCCGCATCGTGCGCAACCTGCTGAAGGAGCTGGGTTTTACCAACGTCGAAGAAGCCGAGGACGGCGCCGTGGCGCTGTCCAAGCTGCGCCAGGGCGGCTTCGAAGTGGTGGTCTCCGACTGGAATATGCCCAACATGGACGGCTTGAGTCTGTTGCAGACCATGCGCGCGGATGCGGCGCTGAAATCCCTGCCTTTCCTGATGATCACGGCTGACGCAAAAAAGGAAAACATCGCCGCCGCCGTTCAGGCCGGCGCCTCGAGCTGTATCGCCAAGCCGTTTACGGCGGCCACGCTGCAGGAAAAGCTGGACAAGATCTTCGAGAAGATGGGCATCTGACGCACTTCGGTGCGCCGTCGCACGAAGGCTATATCCGACAAAAACAATCGGGTATAGTGGCTTTTCCGAACGAGGCCCGCGATGTCATTTCCACTCTCCAACCGGCTTTCCGCCGAAACCTCCCCCTATCTGTTACAACACGCCGACAACCCGGTACATTGGCAGCCCTGGGATGAGCAAACCCTCACTCTGGCGCGCCGGGAGAACCGACCAATCCTGCTGTCGATAGGCTATTCGGCCTGCCACTGGTGCCATGTCATGGCCCACGAATGCTTCGAGGATGACGAGGTAGCGACGGTGATGAACCGCCTGTTCGTCAACATCAAGGTCGACCGGGAGGAACGCCCCGACCTCGACCAGATCTACCAGACCGCCCACCAGATGCTGACACGGCGCAGCGGCGGCTGGCCGCTGACGATGTTCCTCTCGCCCGACGGTACGCCCTTCTTCGGCGGCACTTATTTTCCGAAAGGACCGCGCTACGGCCTGCCCGGTTTCGCCGATCTTTGCCAGCGCGTCGCTGCGGCCTACCGCGACCGCCGCGAGGACATCGCCGCCCAGGCCACCGAAATCCGCGAAGCACTGGCCGCCACCGTGCCGGAACCCGCGGCAACGGCTGCCACCTTCGATGCCGCGCCCCTGGCCGCCGCCGCAGCGCTGCTGGCTCGCGGTTTCGACAGCCGCTACGGCGGTTTCGGCGGCGCGCCGAAGTTTCCGCATCCGACCGACCTCGCCTTCCTGCTCGCGCGCAAGGAGTCGGGGGCGCGCCAAATGGCCCTGACCACGCTCAAGTACATGTGCGAAGGGGGCATCTACGACCAGATCGGCGGCGGCTTCTGCCGTTACAGCGTCGACGAGCGCTGGGAGATTCCCCACTTCGAAAAAATGCTCTACGACAACGGGCCGCTGCTGGCGCTCTGCGCCGACGCCTGGGGGCAAAGTGGCGATCCCCTTTTCGCCCGGGTTGCCGATGAAACCGCCGCCTGGGTGATGCGCGAGATGCAGGCGCCCGACGGCGGCTATTACTCCTCGCTCGATGCCGACTCGGAGGGCGAGGAGGGCAAGTACTACGTCTGGGATCGCGCCGAAGTCGAGCATCTGCTGACGCCGCAGGAGTCGGCGCTGGCGCGACGGCGCTGGGGCTTCGATGGCCCGCCGAACTTCGAGAATCGCCACTGGCACGCCAGAATTGCCGGCCCGCTGGACGACGCGGAAATCCCCCTGCTCGCCGCCGCGCGCGAAAAGCTTTTCGCCGCCCGCGAAATGCGCATCCGCCCGGGTCGTGACGACAAGGTGCTGACCAGCTGGAACGCCCTGATGATCGAAGGCATGGCGCACGCGGCGCGCGTATTCGGCAAGAACGAGTGGCTGGTATCGGCGCAGCACGCGATGGACTACATCCGCACCACCATGTGGCAGGACGGCGCCCCGGGCGGGGGGGTGGGGGCCATTTGCTGGCGACCGCCCGGGACGGCCGCGCCCGCCTCGACGCCTATCTCGACGACCACGCCTTCCTGCTCGCCGCCCTGCTCGAACTGATGGAGGCCGAGTTTCGCGCGGAAGACCTGGGCTTCGCCATTGAACTGGCCGACGCCCTGCTGAATCGCTTCGAAGACCGCGACGCCGGCGGTTTCTTCTTCACCGCCCACGACCACGAAGTCCTGATCCACCGTCCCAAGACCGGGCACGACAATGCCACGCCGGCCGGCAACGGCGTCGCCGCGTTTGCCCTGCAACGACTCGGCCACATGCTCGGCGAAACCCGCTACCTCGGTGCTGCCGAACGCACCCTCCGGCTTTTCTGGCCGACCATTCGGCAGTCGCCGGGCGGCTTCGGCAGCCTGCTGCGGGCGCTTGAAGAAGCGCTCGCGCCACCGGAAATCATCATCCTGAAAGGCCCTGTCGACGAAGTGGTTAATGGGTGCCGCGTCCTCGGCGCCAATCCGCGGCGACTGGTTCTGGCCCTGCCCAACGGAATTTCCGGCCTGCCGGCGGCGCTTACGAAGCCGGAAAGCGATCATGTCAACGCATGGGTCTGCCAAGGCGTTACTTGCTCCGCACCGACGGAAAAACTTGACCACCTGAATTATTGATCCGCGGTATTTTCAGCGCAGCCCAAGTCCGGTATCATCCGCAGCGTTTTGTCCGGCACTTCCAACCCTATCCACACGACAAGGAATTCAACATGAAATCAGTACTGATCTCCGCCCTGGTTGCTGCCGGCGTTCTCGCCTCGGCTCCGGCTTTCGCCAACAAGGACCTGGCCACCAAGAGCGGCTGCATGGCCTGCCACGCCGTCGACAAGAAACTGGTCGGCCCCTCCTATCAGGACGTCGCCAAGAAGTACAAGGCCAGCGATGAGGCCATGCTGGTCGACAAGGTCAGGAAGGGCGGCAAGGGCAACTGGGGCCAGATCCCGATGCCGCCGAATGCCGCCGTCAAGGACGAGGATCTGAAGACCCTGGTCAAGTGGGTTCTCGCCGGCGCCAAGTAAGCAGCGTCGTCGCCTAGAAAAAAGGCCGGTTCCGCGATTCGCGGCGCCGGCCTTTTTTATGTCCGCGCCGAAGGTGAGGACGGTATCCCCGTGTGGGATATGTCTCCGCAGGAAGCGGCGACGGTACCCCCTGGTGGGACATGCCCGCGCCAAAGTCGCGGACCGCATGCCCTTGCGGGATATGCCGGCACAGGACGCGAGGACACCATTCCCCCCGACGGGATATGCCCTGCCGGCTGAAAAAGCCGCGTTGACAAGCCGATGCAGGAAAGCAAAAATCCGTATCGTGATTTTCCATCCGACGTATCATCCCGTATTCCCCGACCTGAACGGAGTCTCGCCATGAACGTGCCAACCAAAACCCTTTCGCTTGCCGTGATTTCCGCTGTTGCCCTGATGGGCTGCGGCAAGGAGGAGCCGCCCCCGCCACCCCCGGTCCAGGCTCCGCCTCCCCCGATGGTGATCAAGATCGGCAGCGTCGCCCCCCTCACCGGCGGCATCGCCCACCTCGGCAAGGACAACGAGAACGGCGCGCGCCTCGCCGTCGACGAAGCCAATGCGGCCGGGGTCACCATCGGCGGCAAGAAGGTAAAGTTCGAGTTGGTCTCCGAGGACGATCAGGCCGATCCCAAGGTAGGCAACACCGTGGCCCAGAAGCTGGTCGACGCCAAGGTCGCCGGCATAGTCGGCCACCTCAACTCCGGCACCACGATCCCCGCCTCGGCGATCTACAACGGCGCCGGCATTCCGATGATCTCCGGCTCCGCCACCAACCCGGCGCTGACCGAGCAGGGCTTCAAGGGCGTGTTCCGCGTCGTCGGCCGCGACGACCAGCAAGGCCCCGCCGTCGCCAACTACCTGGCGACCAACAACAAACCCAAGACCGTGGCCGTGATCGATGACGCCACCGCCTACGGCGAAGGCCTCGCCAACGAGGTCGAGAAGACCCTCAAGGCCGCCGGCGTCAAGGTGCTGCCGCGCGAGAAGGGCACCGACAAGACCGTCGACTGGAAGGCCGTGCTGACCAAGGTCAAGGGCAAGAAACCCGACGCCGTGTTCTACGGCGGCATGGACGCCACCGGCGGCCCGCTGCTGAAGCAGGCGCGCGAGCTGAAGATGACAGCGGTATTCGCCTTCGGCGACGGCGCCTGTACCGACAAGATGGCCGAACTGGCGGGCGCCGCCGCCGAAGGTCTGGTTTGCTCGCAGGCGGGGATTCCGGTGCAGGCCTCGGGCAAGAAGTTCCTCGACGCCTACAAGGCCAAGTTCAAGGCCGATCCCATCCTTTACTCGCCCTTCACCTACGACGCGGCCAACATGATCATCGCCGCGATGAAGAAGGCCGACTCGCCCGATCCCGCCAAGTACCTGCCGGCGCTCGCAGCCAGCGATCACAACGGCGCCAGCGGCAACATCAAGTTCGACGAAAAGGGTGACCGCAAGGACGCCGAGATGACCATCTTCACGCTCAAGGACGGCAAGATCACGCCGCTGGCCATCATCAAGGGCGGCAAGTCGCTGACGCTGGACGAGTACGCTGCGCTGTCCGCGCCGGCCCCCGCCGCAGCCCCGGCCCAGCCCGCCGCGATGGGCGGCATGCAAGGCATGTCAGGCATGGCCGCGCCTGCGCCAGCCCAGCCGGCGGCGATGAGCGGCATGCAGGGCATGTCGGGAATGGCCGCGCCTGCCGCCGCCCAGGCACCTGCCGCTCCGGCGAAGAAGTAAGCATCCGCTGAAACGAACGGGGAAGTCGCCTGAAGGCGGCTTCCCCGTTTTTTTGGAACCCGGCGCGCCATGGACATACTGCTGCAGCAGATCATCAACGGCCTCACTACCGGCAGCGTGTATGCCGTCGTCGCGTTGGGCTACACCATGGTTTACGGAGTGATCCAGCTGATCAACTTCGCCCACGGCGAAGTGGTGATGATCGGCGCCATGGTGGCCTTTTCCATCATCACCTCGCTCGCCGGCAGCGGCATGCCGCCGCTGGCCATCGTCCTCGCCGGGGTCATGGCGGCGATTCCGGCCTGCATGGCCATCGGCTACCTGCTCGAGCGTGCGGCCTATCGTCCCCTGCGCCATGCGCCGCGCCTGGCGCCGCTGATCACCGCCATCGGCATGTCCATCATCCTGCAACATGCGGCGCTGCTGATCTGGGGCCGCAATCCGCTGGCCTTCCCGCAGATCATCGAAAATCCGAGCTTCAGCATCGGCAGCGCGGCGATCAGCGCCGTGCAGATCACCATCATCCTGCTCTCCCTGCTGATGATGGCCGGCCTCTCCTGGTTCGTCTATCGCACCCGCTTCGGCATCGCCATCCGCGCCACCGCGGAAAACGTCCACGTCGCCAGCCTGATGGGCATCAATGCCAATCGGGTGATCGCCGCCACCTTCGTCATCGGCGCCGGACTGGGCGCCGTCGCCGGCGTGATGTACGGCTCCTACTATGGCATCGCCCACTACACCATGGGCTTCACCCTCGGCCTCAAGGCCTTCTCCGCGGCGGTGCTGGGCGGCATCGGCAACATCGCCGGCGCCATGCTCGGCGGCTTGCTGCTCGGCCTGGTGGAAGCGCTGGGCACGGGCTACATCGGAGATTTCAGCGACCTCTGCCGCTGGCCAGGCGCGAGCGAGGGCATGGGCTGGATGGGCGAACGCTGTGCCGACGGCGCCCACTTCGTGGTCTTCGGCAGCAACTACCAGGACGTGTTCGCCTTCCTGATGCTGATCCTGGTGCTGGTATTCCGCCCCTCCGGCCTGCTCGGCGAGCGTGTTTCGGAGCGCGCCTGATGGGCATGCTGAAGGACATGGGCCATCGCGAAAAAATCGGCCTGGCGCTGATCGCGGTGGCGCTGATGGCGCTGCCTTTCGTGCTGGCCTCGGCCGGTACCGCCTGGGTCCGCATCATGAACTTCGCCGTGCTGTTCGTGCTGCTGTCGCTCGGCCTCAACATCGTGGTCGGCTTCGCCGGCCTGCTCGACCTCGGTTACGTGGCCTTCTATGCCGTCGGCGCCTATGTTTATGCACTGCTGGCTTCGCCGCATTTCGGCCTGCACCTGCCGTTCTGGGTCATCCTGCCGATCGGCGCCGCCGTCGCCTGTGTTGCCGGCGTCATACTCGGGGCGCCGACCCTGCGCCTGCGCGGCGACTACCTGGCGATCGTCACCCTGGGTTTCGGCGAGATCGTGCGCATCTTCATGAACAACCTGTCCAACCCGATCAACATCACCAACGGCCCGAAAGGCATCAACCGCATCGATTCCTTCCAGATCGGGCCGGTGAATTTCGCGGGCAGCGACACGCTGGCTGGCCTGGTCTTCAGCGGGCCGATCAAGTACTACTATTTCCTGATGCTGGTGCTGCTGGCGGTGATCGTCATCAACCGGCGCCTGCAGGATTCACGCATCGGCCGCGCCTGGGTCGCCATCCGCGAGGACGAGGTCGCGGCCAAGGCCAGCGGCATCAACACGCGCAACATCAAGCTGCTGGCCTTCGCCATGGGCGCCTCCTTCGGCGGCATCGCCGGCGGCATGTTCGCCGCGATGCAGACTTTCGTCAGCCCGGAAAGCTTCGTGCTGAACGAGTCGATCATGATCCTGGCCATGGTGGTGCTGGGCGGCATGGGCAACATCTGGGGCGTGATCGCCGGCGCCGTGCTGCTCTCCTTCGTTCCCGAACTGCTGCGCTACACGGTGGAGCCGGTGCAGATGGCCCTGTTCGGCAAGATGCTGGTCGACCCGGAAGTCCTGCGCATGCTGGTGTTCGGCCTGGCACTGGTGCTGACCATGCGCTTCCGTCCCGCCGGCCTCTGGCCCGAAACGCGGCATCGCCGCGAGCTGAGCGAGAATCGGGCGTGAGTGCCGTATTGCTTGAAGCCCGCGGTATCGGCAAACGCTTTGGTGGCGTGCAAGCCCTGAAGGATGTCTCGCTGACCATCAAGAGCGGGGAAATCTACGGCCTGATCGGGCCCAACGGCGCCGGCAAGACCACGCTGTTCAACGTGTTCACGGGGCTCTACCCGCGCGACGACGGCGAGGTGCTGTTCGGCGGCTCGCCCCTGCACCTGGAAAGCCCGCATGAAGTCGCCGCCGCCGGCATCGCGCGAACTTTCCAGAACATCCGCCTCTTCGGCAACATGACCGCACGCGAGAACGTCATGGTCGGCCGCCATGTCCGCACCCGCGCCGGCGTGGTCGGCGCCATGCTGCGCACCCGCGCGGAGCGCACCGAAGAGACGGCGATCCGCCGCCGCGCGGACGAGCTGCTGCATTACGTCGGCATCGCCGACCGCGCCGACGACCTGGCGCGGCACCTGTCCTACGGCGACCAGCGGCGGCTCGAAATCGCCCGCGCGCTGGCCACCGAGCCGAAGCTGCTGGCGCTCGACGAACCGGCCGCCGGCATGAATGCCACCGAGACCGCCGGCCTGCGCGACCTGATCGAGGGCCTGCGCCGCGACGGACTCACCGTGCTGCTGATCGAGCACGACGTCAAGCTGGTGCTCGGCCTGTGCGACCGTGTCGCCGTGCTCGACTACGGCCAGAAGATTGCCGAGGACGTGCCGGAGGCGGTACGCGCCAACCCGAAAGTCATCGAGGCCTACCTTGGCACAAGCGCTCATTGAAGCCCTGAATCTCGAAGTGCACTATGGCGGCATCGTTGCCGTCAAGGGCATTTCCTTCGCCGTCGAGGAAAACGAGATCGTCTGCCTGATCGGCGCCAACGGTGCCGGCAAGACCTCGACACTCAAGGCGCTCGCGCGCATGATCCCCTCCAGAGGCGAAATCCACTACGGCAGGCAGCGCATCGATGCGCTTCCCGGCCATGAACTGATCGGCAAGGGACTGGCGCTGGTGCCCGAGGGCCGCGGCATCTTCGCCCGCCTGACCATCGCCGAAAACCTGGCCATGGGCGCCTACCACCGCCGCGACACCGCTGCCATCGCCGGCGACCTGGAGCACATCTACGGTCTCCTGCCGCGGCTCAAGGAGCGCGCCTCGCAGGTGGCCGGGACGCTGTCCGGCGGCGAGCAGCAGATGCTCGCCATCGGGCGCGCGCTGATGGGTCGCCCGAAGCTGCTGCTGCTCGACGAGCCGTCGATGGGCCTGGCGCCGCTGATGGTGGAAAAGGTCTTCGAGGTCGTGCGCACGGTCGCCGCCGAGGGCATGACCATACTGCTGGTGGAGCAGAACGCCAAACTCGCGCTGGAAGTCTGTTCGCGCGGGTATGTGATGGAGAGCGGCAAGATCACGCTGGCCGACAACTCGGCCGCATTGCTCGCCGACCCGCGCGTGCGCGCGGCCTACCTCGGCGAATAACAAAAGTTATGTCTGCGGCGAAGCCGTAGACGGTATCCCTTGCGGACGGCGCTGGCGTTACGGCGAGTCAGCGCTGCAAATCCTGTCAGTCGAGAGCGGGTGCGCTTGCCACCGGTGCAAAGGTGAAAGCGTCGGCGAAAAACTCTTCGGCCGGCAAACCCCGCTCGACGAACTCGGCGCGCGCCGCGTCGATCATGGCCGGCGCCCCGCAGGCATACACCTGATACCCCGCGAGATCGGCATGGTCTTCCAGCACCGCGCGATGCACCAGGCCGCTGCGACCGTTCCAGGCGTCCGCCGGATCGGGATCGGAAAGCACCGGCACATAGCGGATGTGGTCGTGTTGGCGCGCCCATTCCGGCGGCAGGTCGGGCAGGTAGAGCCCGGCACGATTGCGCGAACCCCAGTAGATTTCCAGCGGGCGCTTGATGTTGCTGTGGATGGCGTGCTCGACGATGGCCTTGATCGGCGCGAAACCCGTGCCGCCGGCCACCAGGATCGCCGGTTTCACCGATTCCTCGCGCAGGAAGAAGCTGCCGTAGGGGCCCTGGAAACGCAGGATGTCCTTCTCCTTCATGGCGCCGAAAACATGGCCGGTGAATTCGCCACCGGCGATCAGCCGGATGTGCAGTTGCAGGAAGCCGTCGTCATGCGGCGCATTGGCGATGGAAAAGGCGCGCCGCTTGCCGTCCTTGAGGAGAAACTCGATGTACTGGCCGGCCAGGAACTGCAGCCGTTCGTTGGCCGGCAGCTTGAGGCCGAGGATGATCACGTCGTCCGCCGCGCGCTCGATCGTCTGCACCCGGCAAGGCATGATCCTGACCGGGATATCCTTTGCCGTGCCGACCTCGCGGCATTCGAGCACCAGGTCGGAGAGCGGTTTGGCGCAACAAAACAGCGCCAGGCCGCCGGCACGATCCGCCGTCGATAGCGCCTGGTCCTGGGCCGCGCCGTGATCCACCAGGCCGTCGAGCACCTTGCCCTTGCAGGCGCCGCAGGCGCCGTTGCGACAGCCGTAGGGCAGGGTCAATCCGGCGTCGAGGGCGGCCTGCAGGATCGGGTCGCTGCCGTCGGTGATGAAGCTGTGGCCGCTGGGCTGAAGGGTGACGCGATATGAGGCAACTGAGGAGGCGACTGGGGCCATGCGATAATTGTCCGATGCGTAGATTGCTGATCATTGGCTGCGGGGACGTCATGCGCCGCACGCTGCCGCAACTCGTGCGGCGCTGGCACGTCCTGGCCCTGGTGCGCCAGCGCGACCCGCAACTTGAAACGCTGGGCGTCACACAGATCGAAGGCGATCTCGACCGTCCGGACAGCTTGAGACGACTGGCCGGCATTGCCGATGTGGTGATCCACAGCGCCCCGCCGCCGGCGCAGGGAAACGGCGACCCCCGCACACGAAACCTGATTGCGGCTTTGCAGCGCGGGAAAAGTCTACCACGGCACCTGGTCTACATCAGCACCAGCGGCGTCTATGGCGACTGCGGCGGCGCCCGGGTCAGCGAGACGCGCAGCCCGGCGGCAAAGTCGGCGCGGGCGGTGCGGCGGGTGGATGCCGAACGGCGCCTGCGGCGCTTCGGCCGCCAGGCGGGACGCCATTGCCGGGTCAGCATCCTGCGCGCGCCCGGCATCTATGCCGAAGACCGGCTGCCGCTGGAGCGGCTGCACAAAAAACTGCCGCTGATGCTGCACGCGGAAGACAGCCACACCAACCACATCCATGCCGTCGACCTCGGTCGCGCCTGCATCGCGGCGCTGGCACGGGCGGGCGCCAATCGCGTCTACAACATCAATGACGATACGACGCTGGCGATGGGCGAATGGTTCGATGCGCTGGCCGACGCCTTTGCGCTGCCGCGCGCGCCGCGCCTGCCGCGCGAGGAAGTGCGCCGCAGCGTGCCGCCGATGCAGTGGTCGTTCATGGCCGAATCGCGCCGCCTCGACAACACCCGCATGAAGCGGGAACTGCGCCTGCGCCTGCGTTACCCGACGGTGGCGACCGGAATCCTGGCAGCCACCACGAAAATGACCACCGCGGAAACATCATGCTCTGGATAAAAGCCTTCCACATCGTCTTCGTCACCAGCTGGTTCGCCGGCCTGTTCTACCTGCCACGGATTTTCGTGAACCTCGCCATGGTGCCCGCCGACAGCCATGCCGAACGCGCGCGCCTGCTGCTGATGGCGAGGAAACTGTATCGGTTCATCACGCCGCTGGGCGTTCTGGCCATCGGCCTCGGCCTCTGGCTGTGGTTCGGCTACGGCTTTACGGGCGGCTGGCTGCATGCCAAGACCGCGCTGGTCATCGGGCTGGCCGCCTACCACGTCTGGTGCGGCATGCTGCTCGCCGAATTCGCCGACGGCAGCTCGGTGAAGTCGCACGTCTGGTTCCGCTTCTTCAACGAAGTGCCGGTGCTGGCGCTTGTCGCCGTCTGCATCCTGGTCGTGGTCAAGCCGTTCTGAGCGCCTTGAACCGCTATTTCGCCACCTGCCCGCGCGGCCTCGAAGCGCTTCTGGCGGAAGATCTTGCGGGTGCCGGCGGCAAGGATGTCGCCGCCGTTCCGGGCGGAGCCAGTTGCAACGGCAACCTGGAAACCGGTTACCGCATCAACCTCGAATCGCGCATCGCGACGCGAGTCCTGTTGCAGGTCGCGCGGGGAAGCTATCGCAACGAAGCCGAAATCTACCGTCTGGCCTACGATGTCGACTGGCCGCGGCTGTTTTCGGTGGATCGCTCGATTCGCGTCTATGTCACCGCGATCCGTTCGCCGCTGAAGAGCCTCGAATTCATCACGCTGAAGGTCAAGGACGCCGTCTGCGACCGCTTCCGCGCCGACACCGGGCGACGGCCCAGCGTCAATACGAAAAATCCCGAAGTTCGCATCCACCTCTTCATCACCGCCGACCAGGCCACGCTCTACCTCGATACTTCGGGTGAACCGCTCTACATGCGCGGCCACAAGCTGGCCAAGGTCGGTGCCCCGCTCAAGGAAAACCTCGCCGCCGGCATCCTGCGCCTGTCCGGCTGGCGACCCGGCACGCCGCTGCTCGACCCGATGTGCGGCAGCGGTACATTTTTGCTGGAAGCGGCACAGATCAGCCTCGACGACGCGCCAGGCCTGTCACGCGAACCGGGCGATTTCGGCTTCGAACACTTCAAGGCTTTCGATGCCGGCCTGTGGCGTGCGCTGCAGCGCGCAGCCGCCGAACGTCGCCGCGAGGCTGTCGCACTGCCGCTGTTCGGCAGCGACATCGACCGCGACGCGGTTGCCCGCACGCGGCAGAACCTGGCCGGCGCCGGGCTCGACATGCTGGTCACGCTGGAAACCGCCGACTTGCTGACACGCTCCGCCCCCGCTCCGTCGGGCGTGATGGTGGCGAATCCGCCCTACGGCGAACGCCTCGGCAGCGAGGAGGAGTTGGCGGCTTTCTACCCGGCGCTGGGCAACGCGCTGAAGCAGCGCTTCGCCGGCTGGAGCTGCTGGTTCCTGTCGGCCGACACGCGCCTGCCGAAACTGATCCGGCTGCAGACATCGCGCAAGATCCCGCTCTACAACGGCCCGCTCGAATGCCGGCTGTACAACGTCGAGATCGTTGCTGGCGGCCATCGCCGCGAGCGGGCGCCGTAAGGCGCGGGTGGCCCGAAGCGCCTTGCTTATTCGAGCGCAGCGAGCAAGCTTTGGCCCCCGCCTTGGGGCGGGGGTTGGGGGTGGGGGGCGTACAAGAGTAGTCTGACTTTTACGATCGTGGGCGCAGCCCACGCATCGTGAAAGTCAGACAATGTCCAGATGCTGGATCCCGGAATTGCGATCCATTTCCTGCGACTGCTTGCTGTGCAGCTTGATCATCAGGCGCACTTCGTTCATCGAGTCGGCGAAACGCAGGGCATCGTCGTAGCTGATGCGGCCTTCCTCGAAGAGGTCGAACAGCGCCATGTCGAAGGTCTGCATGCCGAGTTCCTTCGATTTCTTCATGATCTCCTTGATCTCGTGGACCTCGCCCTTGAAGATCAGGTCGGCGATCAATGGCGAATTGAGCAGGACCTCCACCGCCGCCGCGCGGCCCTTGCCTTCCTTGACGGGAATCAGGCGCTGCGAAACAATGGCCTTGAGGTTGAGCGAAAGGTCCATCAACAGCTGCGGCCGGCGTTCCTCGGGGAAAAAGTTGATGATGCGGTCGATCGCCTGGTTGGCGTTGTTGGCGTGCAGCGTGCCCATCGCCAGGTGGCCGGTTTCGGCGAAGGCGATGGCGTGTTCCATCACCTCCCGGTCGCGGATCTCGCCGATCAGGATCACGTCCGGCGCCTGGCGCAGGGTATTCTTCAGCGCGATCTCCCAGGAATTGGTGTCGACGCCGACCTCGCGCTGCGTGATTATGCAGTTGCGATGATCGTGAACGTATTCGACGGGATCTTCGATGGTGATGATGTGGCCGTAGCTGTTCTGGTTGCGATAACCGATCATCGCCGCCAGCGAGGTCGACTTGCCGGAACCCGTGCCGCCGACGAACAGCACCAGGCCGCGCTTGGTCATCGACACGTCCTTCAGCACCGGCGGCAGCTTGAGGTCCTCGAACTCGGGGATCTGCACGTTGATGGTGCGCATGATGATGCCGACACGACCCTGCTGGACGAAGGCATTGACCCGGAAGCGGCCGATGCTCGCCGGCGAGATGGCGAAGTTGCATTCCTTGGTTTCCTCGAACTCGGCCGCCTGCTTGTCGTTCATGATGGCGCGCGCCAGTTCCTGGGTATGCTGCGCCGACAGGGGCTGCGTGGTGGCCGGCGTCATCTTGCCGTCGATCTTCATGGCCGGCGGGAAACCGGCCGTGATGAACAGGTCCGACCCCTTCTTCTGCATCATCATCGTCAGAAGCTGGTACATGAATTTAAGGCCTTCGTCGCGTTCCATGATGTTCCTCGTCAATCAATTTGAGCCGCGAAGCGGCGATCCAACTTAATCACCTCCCCCGCGAGGGGGAGGCCGGGAGGGGGCGGGCGTCTGATTTGCCACAAGGACAATTTCCCCGGCGTCAGCCGGGGAAATTGTCCTTGTTGGCGGCCTTGGCACGCGCCTCCGCGGGCGCAATGATTCTGCGCTTGACCAGGTCCTGCAGGTTCTGGTCCAGCGTCTGCATGCCGAAGGACTGGCCGGTCTGGATCGCCGAATACATCTGCGCCACCTTCGCCTCGCGGATCAGGTTGCGGATGGCCGGCGTGCCGACCATGATTTCGTGCGCGGCGACGCGGCCCTTGCCGTCGATGGTCTTGCACAGGGTCTGCGAAATCACGGCCTTCAATGATTCGGACAGCATGGCGCGGATCATTTCCTTCTCGGCGGCGGGGAACACGTCGATGATGCGGTCGATGGTCTTCGCCGCGGAAGACGTGTGCAGCGTGCCGAACACCAGGTGGCCGGTTTCGGCGCCGGACATGGCCAGCCGGATGGTTTCCAGGTCGCGCATTTCGCCGACCAGGATCACGTCCGGGTCTTCGCGCAGCGCCGAGCGCAGCGCGTTGTTGAAGGACAGCGTATGCGGGCCGACCTCGCGCTGGTTGATCAGGCACTTCTTGGATTCATGGACGAACTCGATCGGATCCTCGACCGTCAGGATGTGGCCGTATTCGCTTTCGTTCTTGTGGTTGACCATGGCCGCCAGCGTGGTCGATTTGCCGGAGCCGGTCGGACCGGTCACCAGCACCAGGCCGCGCGGCTGGTCGGCCAGCTCCTCGAAGATCTTCGGCGCGCCGAGCTCCTCGAGCGAAAGGATCTTCGAGGGAATGGTCCGCATCACCGCCGCCGCGCCGCGGTTCTGGACGAAGGCATTGACCCGGAAGCGGGCCAGGTTGGGGACGGCGAAGGAAAAGTCGCACTCGAGGTTTTCCTCGTAGGCCTTGCGCTGCCCGTCGTTCATGATGTCATAGATCATGGCATGCACGTCCTTGTGCTCCATGGCCGGCAGGTTGATGCGCCGGATGTCGCCATGGACGCGAATCATCGGCGGCAGGCCGGATGACAGATGCAGGTCGGACGCCTTGTTCTTGACGATGAAAGTGAGCAGTTCGGTGATGTCCATGAGCGCTTTCCTGTAGGGGGGGTGCGATATACTTTGCAGCCGCTATATGACATCAATCGCCGCCAACTTGCAAGCTGTGCGTGCACGCATTGCCGCTGCCTGCGCCGGCGCGGGGCGGGCGACGGAGTCCGTGCAGCTGCTGGCCGTATCGAAGACCTGGCCTGCGGCCAGCGTCCGCGAGGCGATTGCCGCGGGCCAGCGCGCCTTTGGCGAAAACTACGTGCAGGAAGCGGTTGCCAAGGCCGCCGAACTGGGGGATCCCGGCCTTGAATGGCACTTCATCGGCCCGCTGCAAGGCAACAAGACCAGGCTGGTGGCCGAAAACTTTGCCTGGGTGCACTCGGTGGAACGCCTGAAAATCGCCGAGCGGCTTGCCGCGCAACGCCCGGCGGGCCTGCCTGCGCTGCAGGTTTGCCTTCAAGTGAACATTTCGGGAGAAGCGTCCAAGAGCGGCTGCAGTCCCGATGAACTGCCCGACCTGGCGCGTGCCGTCGCGGTCCTGCCGGGACTGCGGCTGCGGGGTCTGATGGCCATTCCGGAGCCCAGCGACGACGTGCGCCTGCAGCGCAGCCGCTTTGCCCTGCTGCACGATCTGCTCGATCGCCTCGGTGCCGAAAGCCCGGGGCTCGATACGCTTTCGATGGGGATGTCGCACGATCTCGAGGCTGCCATACTGGAAGGGGCGACCATCGTGCGCATCGGCACGGCAGTTTTCGGAGAACGGGAGACGACGACATGAAAATCACCTTCATCGGCGGCGGCAACATGGCGGTTGCCCTCATCAGCGGACTCTACCGGCAGGGGCTCGCGGCAGCCAACATCGACGTCGTCGAACCGTCCACGGTCGCGGGCGACGCCCTGGTCGGGCGCTTCGGCGTGCGTTGCACGACGGCCGTCGATGCCACGGCCCTCGCGGCGCAGATCATCGTGCTCGCGGTCAAGCCGCAGCAGATGAAGGAGGCCCTGACGCCGCTGGCGGGCAAACTGACCGGGCAGCTGGTGGTCAGCATCGCCGCGGGCATGCGCCTGGCCGACATCTCGCGCTGGCTCGGCGGCTACCGCCACGTGGTGCGCACCATGCCCAACACGCCGGCCCTGATCGGCGACGGCGTCACCGGCCTGTGCGCCGATCCCGGCGTCAACCAGGACGGCCGCGACAACGCGGAGAACCTCATGCGCGCCGTCGGCAGCACCTTCTGGGTGCACGACGAGGCGCAGATGGACGCCGTCACCGCCGTCTCCGGCAGCGGCCCCGGCTATGTCTTCTATTTCCTCGAAGCCATGGAAAAGGCCGCGCTCGACCTCGGCTTCGATGCCGAAACGGCGCGCCGGATCAGCGTCGAAACCTTTGCCGGCGCGGCCAAGCTGGCGGCCCAGAGCAGCGAATCACTGGCCACGCTGCGCAGCCGCGTGACCTCGAAGGGCGGCACCACCGAAGCGGCCCTGCTCGCCTTCGATGCCGCGGGCGTTGCCGCCGGCATAGAGCGCGGAATCAGGGCGGCCGATGCGCGCGGGCGCGAGCTGGGCGACATCCTCGGCAAGGACTAGCCGCTTTCCATGTTTGTCCAGATACTGCTTTTCATCCTCGATGCCGTCTGCGGCTTCATGACGTTGGCGCTGCTGGTGCGCTTCGCCATGCAGTGGGCGCGCGTGCCGTTTCGCAATCCGCTGGGCCAGTTCATCGTTGCCGTCACCGACTGGATGGTGCGTCCTGTGCGGCGCCTGATCCCGGGCCTGTTCGGCCTCGACATGGCCAGCCTGTTCCTGGCCTGGCTGTGGCAGGTGGCCTACCAGGGCATCGCGCTGGGCTTTAGCGGTGTCCTCGCCGCCGTGTCGCCGGCGCCGACTTTTGTGGTCGCCCTGCTGGCGCTGCTGGAGGTGGCGAAGATCGGCCTGTACCTGGTGATCGGGGCGGTGATCGTCTCGGCGGTGTTTTCCTGGGTGAATCCCCACGCGCCCCTGGCCGGGGTGTTCAACACGCTGACGCAGCCGCTGCTGCGGCCCTTTCGTCGTTTCATTCCGCCGGTGGGCGGCGTGGACCTGTCGCCGCTGGCCCTGCTGCTGGTGCTGCAGATCGCCCTGGTCGTCCTCGACGGCCTGCGCAGGAGCATCCTGCCCTTGATGCTCGTTTCATGAAATGGCTGGTCGCCGATGAACTTGGCGTCACGCTGCGACTGCACATCCAGCCCGGCGCGAAGAAGACCGAAGTGGCGGGCCTGCACGGTGAAGCGCTGAAAATCCGCCTCGCCGCGCCGCCCGTGGATGGCAAGGCCAACGCCTGCCTCATCGCGTTTCTGGCCGATCGGCTCGCCGTCGCCCGGTCGGCGGTCAGCCTGCTGAGCGGCGACACCTCCCGCGCCAAGCGGGTACATGTCAGCGGCGTCGAACCGGCATCGGTGAAAAATGCCTTCCTGATCCCCGACTGATTTTTTGCGCGGCGCCGCGGCGGCGCCGGCGCAGCCAACCACCGGGATCAGGTTTTCAGGTTTCCGCCAACGGAAGCGACGCCCGGATTTCCGTGGGTTCCGGCCAGCGCCGCTTCGAGCATGTCGATGAAGGCCCGCGTCTTCGCCGGCATCAGGCGCCGCCCCGGAAATACGGCCCAGGCCGTGTGCGCGGGCATGCACCAGTCGGGCAGCACGCGGCGCAGCTCGCCGCGGCGCACGCTGGGTGCCGCGAAGTAGTCGGGCACTGCGGCAATGCCGGCGCCGGCGCGCGCGAGCTTGATCAACAGGTCCGGGGCATTGGCCACCATCCGTGCCGGCGGCGCGCCCTGCCAGGCCTGCTCGCCGCAGCTCAGGGTCCAGCCCGCCGCTTCGCCGTTGCGCCCGAGCAGGCGCAGCGCGTCGTGTCGCTCGAGGTCTTCCGGCGACACCGGATCGCCGCGCTCGGCCAGATAGCCCGGCGCGGCATACAGGCCGCCGGAAAACACGGCGATGCGCCGTGCGGCAAGCAGCGTGTCGTCGGGCAGGTCACCCATGCGCACCGCGAGATCGAAATTTTCGCCGAGGAGGTCGACTCGCCGCGGCGAAAGGTCGAGCGCCAAAGACACCGCCGGATGCAGTGCGATGAAGGCCGCCAGCATGTCGGTCAGCAACAGGTTGGCGAAATCGGCGGGCATCGACACCCTCAGGCGGCCGCTGGGACGCGCCTGGCGGTGCTCGCTCAGCGCCTTGACGGCATCGACCTCGGCCGCCACCTGGCGCGCGTGTTCCAGCAGTTGCAGGCCGAACTCGGTCAGTGCCAGGCGGCGCGTGGTGCGCAGCATCAGGCGCTCGCCGAGTTGCTCTTCGAGGAAGGCGACGCGGCGCGACACCGTCGATTTGGGCAGGCCGATGCGCTCGGCGGCGCGGCTGAAACTACCGGCCTCGGCGACCCGGGCGAAGATCAGCAGATCATTGGGTTCATATTGTTCCATTGTTGGAACAATCTTATCAGAAATAGGGACTTCTGTTCTCTTTTCTTTATCAATAAAGTACGCATCAGACCATCACTCACCTCATCACCCAACCACGGAGAGCCCAATGAACATCCTGCAAATCAATGCCAGCGCCCGCCGCGAAGCCGCCAATTCGACCCGCGTCGCCGACTCCATCACCGCCCGCCTGCAGGCGACCGATCCCGCGGCCAGCCTCACGCTGCGCGACCTTGCCGTCACGCCGCATCCAGTCCTCGATGAAGCCGCGCTCGGCGCGCTGTTCACCCCGGCCGAGAAGCGCAGCGCCGAACAGGCGGCGCGCGTCGCCCTCGACGACGCACTGATCGCCGAAGTCCAGGCCGCCGATGCGATCGTACTCGGCGTCCCGATGTACAACTTCGGTGTGCCGGTGCAGCTGAAGAACTGGATCGATGCCATCGCCCGCAACGGCGTGACCTTCCGCTACACGGAACAGGGCCCCAAGGGCCTGCTCCAGGGCAAGACGGTCTACGTTGCGCTGGCACGCGGCGGCCGCCATCGTGGCACCGAAGCCGACAGCCAGGTGCCCTACCTGAAGACCGTGCTCGGTTTCCTCGGCATGACGGATGTGCATTTCATCTACGCCGAAGGCCTCAACATGGGCGCCGAGGCCGCCGCGCAGGGTTTCGCCGAGGCTGAAGCGGATCTGGCCGCGGTATTGGCCTGAGGCTCGCAACGCATCCATTCAATCCGACCAGGGAAATATCATGACCAGCAATCAAGTCCGCCAGTCGCGCCGCATCGAACGCCAGGTCATCGGCCGGCCGACCTCCGACGGCGCCGGCGTCAAGCTGACGCGGGTGCTGACCCAACCGCTGCAACGCCGGCTGGATCCCTTCCTGATGCTCGATGCCTTCGGCAGCGACAATCCCGACGACTACATCGCCGGCTTTCCCGATCATCCGCATCGCGGCTTCGAAACCATCACCTACATGATCGCCGGCCGCATGCGGCATCGCGACAGCGCCGGCCATGAAGGCCTGCTCGAAAACGGCGGCGTGCAGTGGATGACCGCCGGCCGCGGCGTGATCCATTCCGAGATCCCGCAGCAGGAAGCCGGCGTCATGGAAGGCTTCCAGCTCTGGCTGAACCTGCCGGCGAGCGAGAAGATGAGCGCGCCCTGGTATCGCGATTTCGCCGCCGCCGAGCTGCCGCGCTTCGTCACCGATGCCGGCGTCGACGTGACCGTGATCGCCGGCGAAAGCCACGGCGTCACCGGTGCGGTGACGCGCGAGGCGACGGCGCCCTTGTATCTCGACCTGCACCTGCCGGCCGGCGCGCGTTTCGAGCAGCCGTTGCCGGCCGGACACAACGCCTTCGTCTATGCCTATCGCGGCGAAGTGCGGATCGGCGCGGAAACGCTGCCGGCGCAACGCATGGCGATACTGGCCAATGACGCCGGGGCCGACGGCGTGAGCATCGAAGCCGTCGGCGAAGCGAAAGTCCTGCTGATCGCCGGCCGGCCGCTGAAGGAAGCAATAGCCCAATACGGTCCCTTCGTGATGAACACGGACCAGGAGATTTACCAGGCGCTCAATGATTTTCGGGACGGGCGCCTGGCGCAGTAGATCCATTCACGCCCGCCGACCTTCCAATTCACTTCCCAAGGAGAAATGCAATGAACGATGCTTACAAAACCTATGTCCCCGTTGTCGGGCGCCTGCTGCTGGCGCTGATGTTCATCCTGTCCGGCTTCGGCAAGCTGGGCAACATCGAGGGCACCGCGGCCTTCATCGCCGGCGGCGGGCTGCCGGCGCCGACAGTACTCGCGTCGCGGTGGGCGCGCTGGAACTGTTCGGCGGGCTGGCGCTGGTGGTCGGTTACCAGGTCCGGCTGGCCGGGCTCGCGCTGGGTTTGTTCACCGTGGCGGCCAGCGTCGTCTTCCATGCCTTCTGGTCGGCACCGGCGGAACAGCAATACGTCGCCCAGCTGCTGTTCATGAAGAACATCTCGGTGGCGGGCGGCATGCTGCTGATCTCGGCACTCGGCGCCGGGCCGCTGAGCATCGATGCGCGGATTGCGGCCGGAGCCGCGACGCGTTTCAAGCCGGCCCTGGCGCAAAACGCCTGAGCCATCGAGCGGATATCCGGCCATGACCCGGGCTCCGGTCTTGTTCATCTCCCACGGTGCGCCGACCTTCGCGCTCGAACCCGGCAAGCTCGGCGCCCGGCTCCAGGCCATGGGCAAAGGCTTGTCCGGCGTCGAGGCGGTGCTGGTCGTATCGCCGCATTGGCAGACGGAAGGAGTGAGGGTCATGGCCGACAAGGCGCCCGCCACGCTGCACGATTTCGGCGGCTTTCCGCAGCCGCTGTATGAGCTGCAGTATCCGGCACGCGGCCACCCGCAGTTCGCGGTGGAGGCGACTCGACTACTGGCCGATGCAGGATTCAAGGCCAGCCTCGACGACGGGCGCGGCCTGGATCACGGCGCCTGGGTGCCGCTGCTGCACCTGCTGCCGGCCGCCGACATTCCCGTGTTCCAGGTGTCGATGCCGCACACTCTTGATGCGACCGGTGCGCTGCACCTCGGCCGCGCCCTGGCCCCGCTGCGGCAGCGCGGCGTGCTGATCGTCGGCTCCGGCAGCATGACGCACAACCTGCATGAATTCCGCCTGTCTGCCACAAACGAGGCGGCCTACGTCAGGGAATTCGCCGCGTGGGTGCGGCAGGCGGTGCTTGCCGACGCGGCGGATACGCTGGCGGACTACCGCCGGCTGGCGCCGCATGCCGCGCGCGCCCATCCCACCGAGGAACACTTCCTGCCGCTGCTGGTCGCCATCGGCGCCAATGAGGGGAAAGGCACCGCGCGGATCATCGCGGACGAAACCACTTACGGGGTGCTGTCCATGGAGTCCTATGCCTGGGGGCTGGCGGACTGAAGCGCAGCGCATGTCGCGCCCATGACCGCTCGGTAATTGTTTCCGGCCGGCAGGAAACGCTGTCCGGCTTTCAGCAGGAAATGCAGACGACGCGAGCAGCCTTAATCGAGCGTGCCGTCGAAGGCCAGGTGGCCGTCGATCAGCGTGTAGCGCACCCGGCCGGGAAATTCCATGCCGAGGAAGGGCGTGTTCTTGCCCTGGCTCCTGAGGTTTTCGCGACTGACCTTGAATTCGGCCACCGGGTCGAAGACGCAGATGTCGGCCGCCGCGCCCTGTGTCAGGCTGCCGGCCTTGATGCCGAGGATGCGCGCCGGGTCGGAGGTGACGCGGGCCAGCGCGGTGACCAGCGGCAACTTGATTTCCCGCGCCCACTTCAGCGTCAGCGGCAGCAGCAGTTCGAGGCCGGTGGCGCCGGGCTCGGCTTCGTCGAAGGGCATCTGCTTGGCGTCGTCATCGACCGGCGTGTGGTCCGAACACAGCGCGTTGATCGCGCCGGAAGCCAGCGCGGCGCGCAAGGCATCGCGATCGCGTTGCGCGCGCAGCGGCGGATCGAGTCGGGCGTGCGCATCGAAAAAGCCGACATCCGTCTCGCACAGGTGCAAGTGGTGAACGCCGACGTCGCAGGTGACCTCGATGCCGGCGGCGCGCGCGGCGGCGATCATGTCGACCCCTGCCGCCGAAGATATGCGGGTCACATGGACGCGTGCGCCGGTCTCGTTGGCCAGGTGCAGGATGGTGGCCAGGGCGATGGTTTCCGCCGCCACGGGAATGCCGACCAGGCCGAGGCGGGCGGCGACCTCGCCGTCATGGGCGACACCCTTCCTGGCGAGGAAGGGATCCTGCGCCTGCAGCCAGACCGGGAAATCGAAGGTCGCCGCGTACATCATGGCGCGCAGCAGCACCTGGGTGTCGACGATGGCGCGATTGGCCTGGCCGAAGGCAACGCAACCGGCTTCCGCCAGCTCCGCCATTTCGGTCAGCGCCTTGCCCTCCAGTTGCACCGTCAGCGCGCCCACCGGATGCACGTGGGCAAACTCGGGCAGCCGCGCGCGGTGGGTCAGCATTTCGACCAGGCCCGGTTCGTCCAGTACCGGATCGGTATCCGGCGGGCAGGCCAGCGACGTGACGCCGCCCGCCGCCGCCGCCGCCATTTCCGATTCCAGCGTGGCGCGGTATTCGAAGCCCGGCTCGCGCAGGCGCGCCGCCAGGTCGACCAGCCCGGGGCAGACGATGCAGCCCGTGGCGTCCAGCACGCTGTTCGGCTCGAAGCCGGCCGGCGTGTGGCCAACGCCGACTATTCGCCCCGCCGCGACGAACACGTCGAGCGGCTTGTCGGTCTTGCTCGCGGGATCGATCAGGCGGCCGTTCTTGATGTGGATTTTCATGGCTTCAGATCAATTTCCTGCCAACATGGCCATTACGGCCATCCGCACGGCGATGCCGAAAGTGACCTGCGGCAGGATCACGGCCTGGCCGCCGTCGGCTACCGCCGAGTCGATCTCGACGCCGCGATTCATCGGCCCCGGGTGCATGACGATGGCGTCGGGCTTGGCCAGCGCGAGTTTTTCCGGCGTCAGCCCCCAGGACTTGAAGTATTCCTGGGTCGAGGGCAGCAGCGCGCCCTGCATGCGCTCGTTCTGCAGGCGCAGCATCATCACCACATCGACGCCGCGCAGGCCCTCGCGCATATCGTTGAACACCCGCACGCCGAGCCGCTCGATGCCGGTCGGCAGCAGGGTCTTGGGCGCGATGACGCGCACTTCGGGCACACCGAGCGTGGTCAGCGCATGGATCTGGCTGCGCGCCACGCGCGAATGCAGCACGTCGCCGACCACGGCCACGGTGAGCTGGCTGAAATCCTTCTTGTAGTGGCGGATGGTGTACATGTCGAGCAGGCCCTGCGTCGGGTGCGCATGGCGGCCGTCGCCGGCATTGACGACATGGATGTGGTCGCGCCCGGTGGCGGCCAGGTGCCGCGCGATCAGGTAGGGCGCGCCGGAGGAGGCGTGGCGCACGACGAACATGTCGGCCTGCATCGCGGCGAGGTTGTCCGCCGTGTCGAGCAGGGTTTCGCCCTTGTTGGCCGAGGAGGTGTTGATGTTGAGGTTGATGACGTCGGCGGAAAGCCGCTTCGCCGCGATCTCGAAGGTGGTGCGGGTGCGCGTCGAATTCTCGAAGAACAGGTTGAACACGCTCTTGCCGCGCAGCAGCGGAATCTTCTTCACTTCGCGCTCGGCGACTTCGGAAAACGGCGCGGCGGTATCGAGGATGCGCGTCAGCACGTCGCGCGGCAGGCCCTCGATGGTCAGCAGGTGGTTGAGTTCGCCATGCCGGTTGAGCTGCGGGTTGCCGGCCGCGGTCATGAAGCTCATTTCTCCATTACCCGGAAGGAAAGCCGGCCGTCTGCGGCGCGCTCCAGCGCCAGCATCTGCGACGTCGGCAGGCTCATGGAGTGCGGACAGAAGGTCGGCGCGATGGGCAGTTCGCGGCCGCCGCGATCGGTCAGCACGGCGAGGTCTATCCTTGCCGGCCGGCCGAAATCGAACAGTTCGTTCATCGCGGCACGGATGGTGCGCCCGGTGTAAAGCACGTCATCGACGATGACCACGTGCGCGCCCTCGACCTCGAAGGGGATGTGCGAAGCGCGGGCGTTGGCGTGCAAGCCGCGCTGGTTGAAATCGTCGCGATAGAAGGACACGTCCATCGAGCCGGCGGGAATCTTCAGGCCCAGCGCGGCGTGCAGGCGTTCGGCCACCCAGACGCCGCCGGTGTGGATGCCGACCAGCACCGTGCGGGCCGGATCGATGCCCGGGCGCATGGCCCCGGCGAGGTCGGAACAGAGCGCTTCGGCGTCAGGCAGTTGCATGGGCACGGGCCGCGGTTTGGTCATGGCTGTCGAACCAGCTTTGCAGGATGATCAGCGCGGCTTCGGCATCGACCCGCGCCTTACGCTCCCGCCAGGACAAGCCGCGTTCGCGCAGGCCGGCATCGGCCTCGATCGAGGAGAAACGCTCGTCGACCTCATCCACCGGCAGGCGGAAACGGCCGCGCAGCTGGTTGGCGAAGCGCTCGCAGCGAGCCGTCATTTCGTGCGGCGTGCCATCGTCATTGAGCGGCCGTCCCACCAGCAGGCGCACCGGCTGCCAGTCGGCAATCAGCGCGCCGATGGCAGCGAAGCGGGCATCGCCGGACTCCGCATCGACGGTGGCAAGGGGTCGTGCCGAAGCAGCCCTGCCCCCCTCCAGTTGCGTGCCGATGGCGATGCCGATGCGCTTGGTGCCGAAATCGAAGGCGAGCACGGATCCCGCCTCAGGCATGTCCCGCCACCTCCGAGAGATTGGCGAAATCCACGCCGAGCAGCTGCATCGCGGCCGGCAGGCGCTCTTCGGCGGGAATGTCGAAGATGATCGCAGCATCGGCTTCGACCGTAAGCCAGGCATTTTGCGACAGCTCCCACTCCAGCTGTCCGGCGGTCCAGCCGGCATAGCCGAGGCTGACCAATACTTCGGCCGGCTCGCCGGTACTGCCCATGGCCTGCAGGATGTCGCGCGAGCTGGTCAGGGCCAGGCTGTCACTGACATTCAGCGAAGACTGCCATTGCCCGGCCGGGCGATGCAGCACGAAGCCGCGATCGGTCTGCACCGGGCCGCCGAAATACACCGGCAGGCCGGCGAAGCGCGCTTCGGCCTGTTCGTCCTCGAGCGGGATGCTGACCCGGTCGAACAGGCCGGCAAGCTTCAGTTCCATCGGGCGATTGACGATGATGCCGATCGCGCCGTCCTCGTTGTGCTCGCAGATGTAGGTCAGCGTGCGGGAAAAATTCGGATCGGCCATGGCGGGCATGGCGATCAGAAAGTGGTTGGCGAGGCTGACGGTTTCCATTGATCTTCCGACATTGTAATCTGTCAGTCCGTTCCCGAGTATCCCCTTTCAATCGTCCGATGTCCGCCGCCCTCGTCTGGTTCCGTCGCGACCTGCGCGTGCAGGACCACGCCGCCCTGAGTCACGCCCTGCAATCGCATCAGCGGGTGCATTGCGTTTTCGTCTTCGACACGACGATCCTCGACCCGCTGCCGCGTCGCGACCGGCGAGTCGAATTCATCCTGCGCGCGGTGGAGGAAGTCGACGCCGCCCTGCGCGCAATGGGCGGCGCGCTGATCGTGCGCCATGGCGATCCGCGGCTGGAAATACCGCGTCTTGCCGCAGAACTCGGCGCCGGCGCCGTGTATGCCAATCGCGACTACGCACCGTCCGCCATTGCGCGCGATGGCGAGATAAGCCGCCGTCTCGCAGACGCCGACTTTTGCTTCATGGATTTCAAGGACCAGGTGATCTTCGAGCGCGACGAAGTCATGACGCAGGGCGGGACGCCCTTTTCGGTCTTTACCCCGTACAAGAATGCCTGGCTGAAGCGCCTCGCGCCGGCCGACCTGCAAGCCTGGCCCGTGGAAGAACACGCCGTCCGCCTGGCGCCGCCGCACGACAAGGTGCCGCTGCCGACCCTGCAGCAACTCGGTTTCGAAGCGACCGACCTCGCCGAACTCAAGCTGCCCACCGGCATGAGCGGCGCACAGGCGCTGTTCCGCGACTTCACCGGGCGCATCGACGACTATGCCGCGCGGCGCGATTTCCCCGCGGTCAAGGGCACTTCCTACCTCTCCGCCCACCTGCGTTTCGGCACCCTCTCGATCCGCCAGCTTGCAGCCCATGCCCAGGCCCGGTCCGGCCGCGGCGCCGCGACCTGGCTGTCGGAGCTGATCTGGCGCGACTTCTACCACGCCATTCTCTGGCACCATCCGCGCGTTGCCACGCAATGCTTCAAGCCGGCCTTCGACGCGCTGCGCTGGGACGATGCGCCGGAACTGTTCGCCGCCTGGTGCGCCGGCCGCACCGGCTATCCGCTGGTCGATGCCGCGATGAGGCAGCTGCTCCACGCCGGCTGGATGCACAACCGCCTGCGCATGGTCACCGCCTCTTTCCTGACCAAGGACCTGGGCCTGGACTGGCGCCGGGGCGAAGCCTGGTTCGCCGAAAAACTGCTCGACTTCGACCTCGCCGCCAACAACGGCGGCTGGCAATGGGCGGCCTCCACCGGCTGCGACGCGCAACCCTGGTTCCGCATCTTCAATCCCGTCACGCAGTCGGAAAAGTTCGATGCGGAAGGACGCTTCATCCGCCGCTACGTGCCCGAGCTGGACAAGGTGCCGCAGAAATTCATCCACGCGCCGTGGACCATGAGCGCCGCGCAGCAGGCCGCCTGCGGCGTGCGCATCGGCCACGACTATCCCGCGCCCGTGGTCGACCACGCCGTGGCGCGGGCGCGCACGCTGGAAAGGTTCAAGGCGGTGAGGGAATGAGGTTCGGGATTTGATTGCCGGTGGTATCGTGACCGGCGCAACTTATGGAATGCCATGCATCATGAGAGTCATCGTCCAGCGCGTCAGCGAAGCGGCCGTCAGTGTCGGCGGAACCCTGTCCGGCCGGATCGGCCCCGGCCTGCTGGTGCTGGCCGGTTTCGAGGACGACGACCGGGACGGCGACCTCGACTGGATGGCGCAGAAGCTGCTGCGCCTGCGCATCTTCGCCGACGACGCGGGCGTCATGAACCGCAGCGTGGCCGAGACCGGCGGCGAGATCCTGGCGGTATCGCAATTCACCCTCTACGCCTCAACCAAAAAAGGCAACCGGCCTTCCTGGGGGCGCGCCGCGCGCGGCGAGGTTTCGCAGCCGCTGTTCGAGGGCTTCGTCACGCGGCTGTCGGCTGCCCTGGGACGTCCGGTGGCGACGGGCGTATTCGGCGCCGACATGCAGGTCAGCCTCGTGAATGACGGCCCCGTCACCGTCGCCATCGATTCGAGGAATCCGCAATGAACCCGAACCCGCCACCCACCAGCCTGCCCGGCAAGCTCCTTGCCCTGGTGGCGGGGGTCATCCTCCTCGTCCTCGGCGTCATGTTCTCGCTGGTGCTGCTCGTCGTGTTCGTCGCCGTCGGGCTGCTGTTGGGGGCCTGGTTCTTCTGGAAAACCCGCCATGTGCGCAAGGCCATGAATGAAGCGCGCATGGCGGGACACCCGCCGGCGGACGGCAACGTGATCGAGGGCGAAGCGGTCGTCGTCGAGGAATGCCGGGTCACAGAAACGCAAGTCCTGCACGACGATACGCGCAAGCCATGAGCCGCCGCTTGCCTTTGTAAAAGTCGGTGCTGGCGGCACGGCGCCGAACCGGCCACGGCTTGCGCCGCGCGCCGCCCGAACGATGCCGACCGCGCCGCCTCAGAACGAGGAGCCGGGTTGTGCGAGGAATGCGCTTTCTTCGGCCGTCGACGCGCGGCCGAGCAAGGCATTGCGGTGCGGGAAGCGGCCGAAGCGGACGATCACCTCGCGGTGCCGGACGGCGTAATCCAGCGCCGAATCGAAGGCCGGCAGCTGCACTTCGCGCGCCAGTGCCGCGAACAGCGCCACCGAACGTTCCTGTTCCAGCAGCGATTCGGCATGCTCGAAGGGCAGGTAGGCGAACCAGCGCTGCCAGGGGTCGAGATTCTTGTCGCGGCCGGATGACACGAGTTGCGTGGCGAGCGCCAGCGCCTGGGCGTCGCCGGCAAAGGCGCGCGGCGCGCCGCGAAAGATGTTGCGCGTGAACTGGTCGAGCAGCAGGATGCGGGCCAGCATTTCGCCGTCGCCCGCTGCGGCGGGTGCGGTTCCGGCCAGCGCCGCATCGACCGCGGCGGCGAAGCGCTCGCGGATCGCGGCATCGAAGGCGTCGTCCTTGCGAAACCATTCGGCGCGATAGTCGCCGGCCGGCAGGAACCAGAAATCGAGGATCTCCCCGGTCGCGACCGCGCCGGCCATCAGGCTTTCTTCGCCGCGGCCTTCTTTGCGGCGGGCTTTTTCGCGGCAGGCTTCTTCGCCGCGGCCTTGATCGCCGTGTCGCCGGCGCCAGCGCTCTGCGTCCCTGCGGGAACTTTCTTTGTCGCGGTTTTCTTCGCCACCGGCTTCTTCGCCGCCGCCTTCTTCAGCGCGGGTTCGTTGGCGGCATCCGCCGCGCGCGGCACGGCTTTGGCCGCGGCGCCCGCCTTGGGCGCGCGCGGCTCGAACTCGAAACCGACCTTGCCGGTCTTGGCGTCACGCACCAGGAAGGCGGAAAACTTGCGCCGCGTCTTGTTCGAGATGAAGCCCTTGAGCAGGTCGGTGCGGCCGGTCGCCAGCAGCTTCTGCATGTCGGCACGCCCGACTTCCTGCTGCAGGATGATCTTGCCGGAACGGAAGTCGCAGGTCCGGCCCGCGCCCACGCTCTTTTCGCAGACATAGGCCATGCCGTGCTCGAAGACGCGGCTCGCGCACTTGGGGCAGGCGCCCAGCGCTTCCTGGCCGCTGAAATCGACTTCCTCGGCATCGGCGTCGGCGTCGGACTGGCCGAAATCGAACTCCGGCGTGTGGTCGTCCTTGAGCTTGATCATCGCGGCGAAGGTGCGCCCCATTTTGCTGCGGAAACCCTGCAACGGTCCGATCGTGCGCTTCGCCAGCAGTTCGTCCATCTCCTCGGGTTCCCATTGCCGGCTGGCGACCACCTTCCACAACCGGTAGTCGCATTTCTCGCAGGCGAAATGCTTGTAGCCCTCGTGGATCTTGGCGCCGCAGCGCGGGCAGGGCGTCTTGAGGGTGCCGAAGTCGGGATCGGCGAATTCGCCGGTCTTGATGCGTTCGACCATGACCTGCGTCTGCTCGACGATGTGGTTCATGAATTCGTCGCGCGACAGGCGCCCCTGCTCCATTTCCTTGAGCTTGTACTCCCATTCGCCGGTGAGCTCCGGCGAGCGGATCTCGTCGACCTGCAACTGCGTCAGCGCGAACAGCAGCGAAAAGGCCTTGGCCGTGGGTTGCAGTTCGCGGCCGTTGCGGTGCAGGTATTCCTCGGCGAGCAGCCCTTCGATGGTCGCCGCGCGCGTCGCCGGCGTGCCGAGGCCGCGCTCCGACATCGCTTCGCGCAGTTCTTCGTCGTCGATCAGCTTGCCGGCGCCTTCCATCGCGGTCAGCAGCGTGGCTTCCGTGAAGCGCGGCGGCGGCTGGGTGGCCTTGCCCTTGACCTCGACATCCTTGGCCCAGATGCGCTCGTTTTTTTCCAGCGGCGGCAGGTTGGGTGTTTCCTCGTCGCCCTGGGCCTCCTTGCCGTACACCGCGAGCCAGCCCGGCGTCACCAGCACCTTGCCCTCGGTCTTGAAGGCGTCCTTCTCGATCCGCGTGATGCGCGTCGTGATGTTGTACTCGGCAGACGGATAAAAAATGGCGAGGAAGCGCTTGGTGACCAGGTCGTAGATCTTCTGCTCCGGTTCGGAAAGGCTCTTCGGCGCTGTTCCGGTGGGGATAATGGCAAAGTGATCGCTCACCTTGGCATTGTTGAAAATCCGTTTGTTCGGATGCACCCAGCCGTTCTTCAACACCGCGCCGGCAAAGCTGGCGTAGGGCGTGCCGGCCATCGCGGCAAGGGTGTCCTTGACCGTGCCGACGTAATCCTCGGGCAGGTGGCGGCTGTCGGTACGCGGATAGGTCAGGACCTTGTGCTTCTCGTACAGCGCCTGGGCGATCCCCAGCGTGTTCTTGGCACTGAAACCAAAGCGCCCGTTGGCCTCGCGCTGCAGGCTGGTGAGGTCGTAGAGCATGGGGCAGGCCTCGGTCTTGGGCTTGCTTTCCTCTTCGACCGTACCGTGCTGGCCGAGGCATGCCTTGCGGATCGCATCGGCCCTGGCCTCGTCCCAGAGGCGTTCGGCCCGGGCGTGTTCATCCTCGGCCTTCTTGAATTTCTCGTCGAACCAGCGGCCGCGGTAAGTTCCGGCGACACACTGGAATTCGCCCTCGACTTCCCAGTAGTCGCGCGGGACAAAGGCGCGGATGCGGGCCTCGCGCTCGACCATGATCGCCAGCGTCGGCGTCTGCACGCGGCCGACCGGGGTCTTGTAGAAGCCGCCTTCCTTGGAATTGAAGGCCGTCATGGCGCGCGTGCCGTTGATGCCGATCAGCCAGTCGGCTTCCGAGCGGCAGCGCGCGGCGTCGGCCAGCGGCTGCATCTCCTGGTCGGTGCGCAGGTGGGCGAAGCCGTCGCGGATCGCCGCGGCCGTCATCGATTGCAGCCAGAGGCGGCGCACCGGCTTCTGCTTCTCGCCCAGGGCGTGCTGGGCAACGTAGCGGAAGATCAGTTCGCCCTCGCGACCCGCGTCGCAGGCATTGACCAGGCCCGTGACGTCCTTGCGCTTGATCAGGCGGGTCAACAGCCTGAGCCGCTCCTGGGTTCTTTCGATCGGATTCAGGGCGAAATGCGGCGGGATCATCGGCAGGTGGGCGAAGCTCCACTTGCCGCGCTTGACGTCGTATTCCTCGGGTACGGCCAGTTCCAGCAGGTGGCCGACCGCCGAAGACAGGACGTAGTCGTCGCTTTCAAAGTAGTCGCCGGTGCGCGTGAAACCGCCCAAGGCCTTGGCAATGTCCTGCGCCACGGAGGGTTTTTCGGCGATGATGAGTTGCTTTGACATTGATTTTCTTGGAATTGCAAAGACCAGACGAGGTCGGGAGCGGCGCATCATAAGCGCGCCGCCCGAAAAAACGCAAGCCGGGATTTAATTCAGGAGGATGCGGGTGACGCTTTCGCCGCCGGCGGAATCCTCGTCGTCGACATCCTCGGCGAGCAGTTCTTCGAGGATCAGCGCATCGACTTCGTGGCGGTAGCGCCAGATCACGGCCAGTACGATGACCTTGAGCCGGTCCAGGCTGATTTCGGCGTCCGGCAGGGCCAGGGCGCGTTCGATGATGGCTTCGCGCAGGGGCGCATCGACGGCGTCATGCTGTTCGAGGAAGGTGATGAAGCCGCGACAGGCGGCCGGCAAGCGTTCCTGTTCTTCCTCGTCGTAGATTCTGGTCGCGCCTGGCAGTGCCTGGTGACGGCAGGGCGCGGCTTCACTGCCCGCGAGGCCGTCGAGCCAGGACAGCGCCTCGCTGATGTCGTCGCTGCCGAAACCCGCGGCCGACAGTTTCCGGGCCAGCACCTCGGGTTCCGGGCAAGCGTCGGGCAGGTAGTTCTCGAACAGGTAAACCAGTATGTCGATCATGATGTCCGCCGAAAGTGGCGCATTGTTCAATGCAGCCTTTGGTAAAGGCCTCCGGGCAACTGGGCGACGCGACCGGCAAGTTCCATGGGCAGGAGCATGGCAAGAAGGTCCGCTGGCGTCAAGCCGCTGCGTGCCGCCAGCGTGTCCAGCGCACACGGGGCATGCCCCAGAGAAGCGAGTACCCGCTCTTCGCTACCACTCGATTCCACATTGGCGTCCCGGCTGCCGCCGCCGGCCGGCGAGGGCGCTTCCCAGCGCAACTCCTCGAGAATGTCCGCAACGGACTCCACCAGCTTGGCTCCCTGCCGTATCAATTGGTGGCAGCCGCGCGACAGCGGCGAATGGATGGACCCGGGGATGGCGAACACCTCGCGCCCGGATTCCGCCGCCAGCCGCGCCGTGATCAGCGACCCGCTGCGCAGGGCTGCCTCGACCACCAGGCAGCCCAAACCGAGGCCGGCAATGATGCGGTTGCGGCGCGGAAAATTGGTGGCCAGCGCCGGGGTGCCGAGGGGAAACTCGCTGACAACCGCGCCCTTGTCGGCAATCTCGCGGGCGAGGGCTTCGTTGCGCGCCGGATAGAGGCGGTCGGCGCCGGTGCCGATCACGGCGACCGTGCCCGCCGCGGTGGCCAGTGCGCCGCGATGGGCGGCGGCATCGATGCCCAGCGCCAGCCCGCTGACGATGGTCAGGCCGGCTTCGCCGAGCGCCCGGGCGAAAGCCTCGGCATCGCGCAGCCCCTGGGCCGTGGCGTTGCGGCTGCCGACCACGGCCAGCATCGGGCGATTGAGCGCGGCGGCATTTCCCTTGGCGTAGAGCAGCAACGGCGGATCGTCGGAACTGAGCAGGCTGCACGGGTAAGCCGCATCGGCCAGGGTCAGCAGATGATTGCCGGGCTGGTCCGCCCAGTCCAGTGCCGCATCGATATCGGCCTGGCACTCGTGGCGCAACAGGCGTTCGGCCAGCGCCGGATCGACCACCGCGCCGAGCGCTGGCAGGCCGGCGTCGAATACCGCCGGCGGACTGCCGAAGGCTTTGAGCAGCGCGCGCCGGGCTGCGTTGCCGATTTCCGGCGCCAGGGTCAGGCGCAGCCAGGAAGCGAGTTCTCCGCGATCGCTCATCGGGTGGCCCTGGGTGCAGGGGTTACGGACTGGCCGCCGCTACGGCGGGCAGAGTCAGGGCGTCCGCACTACGTCCCCGACCACCACCGGGACGGTCGCGCTCATGATCATGGCGTAGGAGACCCTGTTGAACACCCGGAAGACGAACATCAGGCCATTGTTGGTGTCCGGCAGCTGATAGTCGGTGCGCGTGTCCTGGTAGCGATTCGTCACCTTCCTGCCGGCCGCATCGATGGCAAGCACGTGACCGACTTCGAGGCCGTCGGCCGCGCCCCGATTCAGCGTGACGACGGTTTGCGGGCCACCGAAATTGACGCCGCTGTACATGGCCAGCACCTTGCCCATGATCTTCCTTGCCGGCGCGCGCGGGATGTAGCTCGGAACATCCTGGGGAGGCGCCGGCGCCAGCAGGTCGTCGCGCTGGATTTCCATTTTCGAGGTCAGCACCAGAAAGCTCGACGGCACGCCGGTCTGGGTCAGGCGTGCGGTGCCGAGGAATTGGGCTTCGTAACCCAGCGTTTCCTTGGTGTCCGGATCGGCAAGCGGTTTGACGGGCCGGAACAGCTGCCAGACCCTGGGTTCGGGGCTGGCGGCTTCGACGGCGCCGATCCTTGAATCGATGGCCGGGCTGGGGTCGAATCGTGCTTCACCGTGGCGGAATATGCGCAAGAGCCTGTCCGTGGCGGTGACCTCGGTGGCATAGACGGTGTCGCCGGCGCCGGCGACGACGCGGTTGTCCTGCAAGGCGACCACGCGCGGCGCGATGTCGAGCACGCCATTGTCGTCGATCACCCGCGGCTCGCTGAGGAAGGGCTCGATGTCCTGTGCCGCGATGGAAGGGATGCCCTTGCGGATCGGATCGACGTATTCGCGACGCGGTTCGACGATGGTTTCCAGCTTGAGCTGCGGCTGGTTGCCGCTCTTGTCGAGCGCGATGACCTGGCCCGGATAGATGCGCTGCGGATTCTTGATCTCCTCGGCGTTGAGCTTCCACAGTTCGCCCCAGCGGTAGGGGTCCTTGAGGAATTTCGAAGCGATCCCCCACAGCGAGTCGCCGGGCTTGACCACATAGCGGTCGGGCGCGCCGTCGGCCAGCTGCAGCGGCGCTGTACCCTGGGCAAGCACGAGGGAGCTTGAAATGCTGATGAGCAGCGCAGATATAATGCGACGCATGGCGTGATCTCCTGGCCGATTGTCTGTTTTGATGGCGAAGCGCCTGAGTATCTGCCCGATTCTGCCCGACAATTCCCCCTGCATCAATTCTTTCAAGAGCGGTTTCATGGCCCTATTGCAGATTTTGCGCTATCCCGATCCACGCCTGCACAAGAAGGCGGCACCCATCGCACAGGTGGATGCGAAGATCCGCCAGCTCGCCGCCGACATGGCCGAAACCATGTATGCCGCCCCCGGCATCGGTCTGGCCGCATCCCAGGTCGACCGGCACGTGCGACTGATCGTGATCGACGTTTCGGAAGACAAGTCGCAGTTGCTGACCTTGATCAACCCCGAACTGCTGGAGAAATCCGGCGAATGCGATGGGGAGGAAGGTTGCCTCTCGGTGCCCGGGATCTACGAGACGGTCAAGCGCGCCAGCCATGTCAGGGTACGTGCCCTTGGACTCGATGGCCAGGCCTTCGAAATGGAGGCCGATGACCTCCTGGCCGTCTGCATCCAGCATGAAATGGATCACCTGGAAGGCAAGGTCTTCGTCGAATACCTCTCGCGCCTGAAGCAGACGCGGATCAAGAGCAAGCTGCAGAAGCAGGCGCGCGAGACCTTTTAGTGAGAATAATCTTCGCCGGTACGCCGGAGTTCGCCGCGACGGCGCTGGAAGCCCTGCTCGCCGCCGGCCACGAGGTGGTGCTGGTGCTGACCCAGCCCGACCGTCCTGCCGGACGCGGCATGGTGCTGCAGGCCTCGGCCGTGAAGAAGGTGGCGCTGGCGCACGCCATCCCCGTTGCCCAGCCCGAACGACTCAAGGATCCGGCGACACACGAGCCGATCCGCGCCGCCTGCGTCGAACATGGCGCCGAGCTGATGGTGGTCGCCGCCTACGGCCTGATCCTGCCGCAGGCCGTGCTCGACCTGCCGCGTCGCGGCTGCATCAACATCCATGCCTCGCTGCTGCCGCGCTGGCGCGGCGCGGCGCCGATCCATCGCGCCATCGAGGCGGGCGACGCGCAGACCGGCATCACCATCATGCAGGTGGAAGCCGGGCTCGACAGCGGCCCCATGCTGCTGGCCGAGGCGATCGGGATCGACGCGGCGGACACCACCGGCAGCCTGCACGACCGCCTCGCGACACTCGGCGCCAGGCTCGTGGTCGACGCCCTGGCGCGCTTTGACCGGTTGGTCCCGGTGGCGCAACCCGAGGCCGGGGTGACCTATGCCAGCAAGATCGACAAGGCCGAGGCACGGCTCGACTGGGGTCAGCCGGCCGCCGTCCTGGCGCGCAAAGTGCGCGCCTTCAACCCCTTCCCCGGTGCGGCGGTGGCGCTCGCCGGCGCCGAGGTCAAGGCCTGGCGTGGCGAAGCGGTGGCCGGTAGCGGCCGGCCCGGTCAGATACTGGCGGCCGACGCCACGGGCATCGTCGTCGCCTGCGGCGAAGGCGCGCTGCGCCTGACGGAGCTGCAAAAGCCCGGCGGCCGCCGTGTCGCTGCCGCCGACTTTTTGCACGGCAGCGCGCTGCGACCCGACTGAGCGTCGCGGACCGGCCCGTGCGGCACGGGCTGCTATTCTTCGCCGATGCGGATGCTCCCCCCCCTTGCCGAGACCCTGTACGCTGCCTCCGGCCTGATCGCCGCGGTGATTGCCGGGCGAAACTTCGATGCCGTGCTGGCGCGTACCGGCCTGGTCGGGCCGATTCGCGCCGCCGCGATGGACATGGCCTATACGACGCTGCGCGCCTATGGCCGCGGCGACTTTCTGCTCGGCAAGTTGCTCGAGCGTCCCCTGAAGGATGCGGCGGCGCGCAGCTTGCTGCTGGTAGTGCTGACGCGCCTCGAAGCGCGCCCGGACGAAGATCACACCACCGTGGACCAGGCGGTGACGGCCGCGGCGCGCCTGGCGCGCGGGCAGTTCAAGGCCCTGACCAACGGCGTCTTGCGCAATTTCCTGCGTCGGCGCGAAGAACTGCTGGCCCTGGCGGACGCCGACCCGGTGGCGCGCTGGCAGCATCCGGCATGGTGGATCGCGCGCCTGCAGCGGGACCATCCGGCGCACTGGCAAACCATACTCGCCGCCGGCAACAGCCATCCGCCGCTGTGCCTGCGCGTCAATTCGCGCCGTGTCGCCGGCGCCGACTTTCTGCAGCGGCTGGCTGCCGCCGGCATCGCGGCGCGCGCCCTGGACGATACGGCGATCCTGATCGAAAAGCCGCTGCCGGTGGAACGCATTCCGGGCTTTGCCGATGGACTGTGCTCGGTACAGGACTGGGGCGCGCAGGCCGCCGCGGGCCTGCTCGACGCGCAGGATGGCATGCGCGTACTGGATGCCTGCGCCGCGCCCGGCGGCAAGGCGGCGCACCTGCTGGAACGCGCCGCCATCGACTTGACCGCGCTCGATGCCGATGCGCCGCGCGCGGCGCGCATCAGCGGCAACCTGCAGCGCCTCGGCCTCGCGGCGACGGTCACGGTGGCCGATGCGCGCGACATCGGCGCCTGGTGGGACGGCCGTCGCTACGACCGCATACTGGCCGATGTCCCCTGTTCCGCCTCCGGCGTGGTGCGCCGCCACCCCGATGCAAAATGGCTGCGGCGCGAATCCGACATTGCCGGTTTTGCAACAACACAGGCGGCGATTGTCGATGCCTTGTGGCGCACTCTCGCCCCCGGTGGCAAAATGGTCTATGCCACCTGCTCGGTATTCGCCGAGGAGAATGGCGCCCAGGTGGAAGCCTTCGTCGGCCGCCATGCCGACGCCCGGCGTCTGCCGGTCCCGTATGCAACGCCCGCAGCGAACAACCGCGACGCACAACCGTACGCTTTGCCCGATGCCGAACATGACGGCTTTTATTACGCGCTGCTGCAGAAAGCTTGAGGCCGGGCTGCTGCTCCTGCTGCTGCTCGCGGCGGCGTGCGCCCATGCCGGCAGCATCGAGCCGCAGCGCGCGGCGCTGACGCCCGGCGAGGACGGCTACACGCTGTCGGCGGAATTCAAGGTGGATCTCGGCAACCGGCTGGAAGACGCCGTGGCGCGCGGCGTGCCGCTGTATTTCAAGCTCGAATTCGTGCTCGAGCGCAGCCGCAAGTACTGGGTCAACGAACACATCACCACGCGCAGCCTGGGCTATCGCCTGGCCTACAGCAGCCTGACGCGACAATACCGCCTGAGCACCGGCAACCTGCACCAGAACTTCGGCAGCCTGGAGGAAGCCATGCGCGTGGTCGGGCGCATCGCGGCGCTACCGGTGCTCGACAAGGACGCGCTCAAGGCCGGTGAAACCTACGAGGCCGCGGTGCGCCTGGCGCTCGACCGCAGCCAGTTGCCCAAGCCTTTCCAGGTCGATGCCATCGTGGACCGCGACCTGCAGGTGGAGGCCAAGGTGCTGCGCTGGCAACTCAACGCACCGGTGGTGGCGCAGTGAGGGTAGCGCTCGCAGTCATCGCCGCGCTCGGCGCCATCCTGCTGTTCCTGCTGGCTTCGGCATCGGCCAATACCGCGCTGTTCGCGGCGAACTACACCTGGCTGCTGGCGATCAACGGTGTCGCCGCGCTGGCGCTGCTGGTGCTGGTCGGCCTGCAGCTGCGGCGCCTGCGGCGGGATTTCAAGGATGGCGTGTTCGGCTCGCGCCTGAAATCGCGCCTGCTGCTGATGCTCTCCTTGATGGCGGTGCTGCCCGGCGCGCTGGTGTATGGCGTATCGATGCAATTCGCCGTGAAGAGCATCGACTCCTGGTTCGACGTGCGCGTCGATACCGCCCTGGAGGGCGGCCTCAACCTCGGCCGCAGCGTGCTCGACGGCCTGCAGGCCGACTTGCTGGCCAAGACGCGCGACGCGGCCCTGGACCTGGGCGACGGCGCTTTCATCGGTCCGAGCCGCCTCAACCGGCTGCGCGAGCAGGCCGGCGCGCAGACCGCGGTCCTGCTGACGCTGTCCGGCCAGGTGCTGGGCAGCAGTTCCGTCGAACTGGGCAGCCTGCTGCCGCCGTTGCCGGCACCCAGCCAGTTGCGTGCCGCGCGCGGCGGACGCGGCCTGGCGCAAATCGGCGAGGCGCCGGGCGGCGGCCTGATGGTGCGCGCCCTCGCCACCGTGGACGGCAGTCTCGGTTCCGAGCCGCGCGTCCTGCAATTGACGCAGGCGGTGCCGGCTTCGATCGCCAGGAGTGCGGAGAGCGTCGCGGCGGCGCATCGCGACTACCAGGAACTGCAACTCGGCCGGACCGGCCTCAAGCACATCTACACCCTGACGCTGACGCTGGCCCTGTTGCTGGCGCTGTTCTCCGCGGTCGCCCTGGCCTTCTTCCTCGCCGAGCGCCTGGCGCGCCCGCTGCTGATCCTCGCCGAAGGCACGCAAGCGGTGGCGGCCGGCGATTTCACGCCGCGCGCCACGGTCGAGGCCTCCGACGAACTGGGCGTGCTGACCCATTCCTTCAACAGCATGACGCACCAGCTGGACGAGGCGCGAGCCCAGGCCGAACACCATCGCCACGAGATGGAGGCGACACAGGCCTACCTCGAATCGGTGCTGGCCAACCTGTCGGCCGGCGTACTGGCCTTCGACCTGCGCTTCCGGCTGCGCGCGGCGAACCGCGGCGCCCAGGCCATCCTCGGCGACGATCTGGCCGGCTTCGAACAGCTGCGGCTGCAGGAGTGGCCGCGCCACGAGACCCTGGCGGGCGCCATCCTCGGCGGCTTCGCGGCGCGCGGCGACGAGTGGCAGGAACAACTCGAAATCGCGCGTCCCGACGGCATGCCGCAGGCGCTGCTGGTGCGCGGCACGGTGCTGCCGGCCTCGGGCGGCGGCGGCGGCGGCCACGTGGTGGTGTTCGACGACATCACCCGGCTGATCGCCGCGCAGCGCTCGGCCGCCTGGGGCGAGGTGGCGCAGCGCCTGGCGCACGAGATCAAGAATCCGCTGACGCCGATCCAGCTTTCGGCCGAACGGCTGCAGCTGAAGCTGGCCGACCAGCTGACGGGCGCCTCGCGCGAACTGCTCGACCGCGCGACGCAAACCATCGTCAACCAGGTCGAGGCGATGAAGAACATGGTCAACGATTTCCGCGACTATGCGCGCACGCCCCTGCCGCAACTGGCCGCGGTCGACCTGGCGGCGCTGCTGGGCGAGGTGCTGGGACTCTACGAGGAGTCCCAGTCGCGCGCCGCGATCGCCGTGACGCCGGCGCCGACTTCGCTGCCACCGGTGCTGGCCGATGCCAACCAGCTGCGCCAGGTGCTGCATAATGTCCTCGCCAATGCGCAGGACGCGCTCGTGGAAGCCGCCGATCCCCGGATCGCCATCAGCCTGGCGCAGGACGCCGGACGCGCGCGCTTGACGGTCAGGGACAACGGTCCGGGCTTCCCGCCGCAGATCCTGTCGCGCGCCTTCGAGCCCTACGTCACGACCAAGGCAAAGGGCACCGGGCTGGGCCTGGCGATCGTGAAAAAAATCGTCGACGACCATGGCGGCGAGATCCGGCTCGCCAACGATCGCGGCGGGGAAGTCAGCATCTGGTTGCCTCTGGCGACGCAGAATGTGGCGAAAATGACTTAGGGTGAAACTGCAGGATGGGTCGCTGGCGATATCGAGCGCAGCGAGCCAATCAGTAGCCCCCCCCGCGAGGGGAAGGTCGCATGCGACGTTTGCGATTGGGGAATGGGAGGGGCGGGCCGGTTTGCCGCCTCGGAATCGAGAGGCGCTGGGCGGTTTCATCCTCGTGGGCGCACGTTGCCCGTTTGCATGAAAGTTAGGGAAATGCCGAAGATACTGGTGGTGGATGACGAAGTCGGGATACGCGAACTGCTCTCCGAAATCCTGCGCGATGAGGGCCACGACGTCCTGCTGGCCGAAAATGCCACCGAGGCGCGGACGGCACGCGAGGCCGGCCGCCCCGACATGGTCCTGCTCGACATCTGGATGCCCGATACCGATGGCATCACGCTGCTGAAGGAGTGGTCCGGCAACGGCCAGCTCAACATGCCGGTGGTGATGATGTCGGGCCATGCCACGATCGATACGGCGGTCGAGGCGACCCGGATCGGCGCGCTGGACTTCCTGGAGAAACCGATCGGCATGCAAAAGCTGCTGGCGGCGGTGAAGAAAGCGCTCGAGCGTGGCGCCCGCCATGGCAGCGGCGGCCTTTCGCTGGGCGCCTTCGCCCGCCCCGGCCCCTTGCGCGACCTCAAGCGCCGGCTCGAGCAGGTCCTGGCCAAGAGCCCGCTGCTGCTGCTGCGCTCGGCGCCGGGCGGCATCGTCGAGCTGGTGGCACGCTCGGCGCAGGTCGCCGGCAAGCCCTGGATCGACCTGGCGCACGAAGCCAATCCGCTCAGCACCGAGATGCTCCAGCTCGCCACCGGTGGCGTGCTGTGGTGCGAGGAACTGGCGCGCCTGTCCCGCCTGCAGCAGAAGAACCTGCTGTTCGCCGCCGAGCGCCTCGACCGTTACGGCCTGCGCCTGGTCGCGGCCACCACGCACACCAGCACGGAACTGCTGGCCCTGGGCTGGGACGAAGGCGGGCTGGCGCGCCTGTTCGAAACCGGCCTCGGCGTGCCCGGCCTGGCCGAACTGAAGGATGAAGTGCCCGACATCGCCGCCCACCTGCTGACCCAGCTGATGGAAAACGACGAAGTGCCGCGACGGCGGTTTTCCAGCGCCGCGCTGAATGCGCTGCGCCAGCATGCCTGGAGCGGCGGCTACGCGGAACTCAAGAGCGCGGTCAAGTCGCTGGCGCTGGCGAGCCTGGGCGAGGAAATCGGCGAGGACGAGGCGCTGCAGCTGCTGGCGCCGGCGGGGGAGCCGAGCCTGGCGCCGGCGGGCCTCGCGCCGGAAGTCATCGAGCTGCCGCTGCGCGAGGCGCGCGAAGCCTTCGAGCGCATGTACTTCGAATACCACCTGGCCAAGGACGGCGGCAACATGACGCGCCTGGCGGAAAAGACCGGGCTGGAACGCACCCACCTGTATCGCAAGCTGAAAGACCTGGGGCTCAGATAATGCGCATCATCATCCTCGGTGCCGGCCAGGTCGGCGCCTCGGTGGCCGAGGCGCTGGCCTCGGAAGCCAACGACATCACCATCGTGGACCAGAGCCGCGAGGCGCTGGGCGACATCGCCGACCGCCTCGACGTGCGCACCCTGGTCGGCAACGGCGCCCTGCCCTCGGTGCTGAAAAATGCCGGCATGGAAGACGCCGACATGCTGGTGGCGGTGACCCAGTCGGATTCGACCAACCTGGTGGCCTGCAAGATCGCGCGCAGCATGTTCAACGTCACCACCCGCGTCGCCCGCCTGCGCTCGGCGGACTACCTGAATGACGCCGCCCTGCTCGACGACGAGCATTTCGCCGTAAGCCATGCGATCTGCCCGGAGCAGGAGATCACCGACTACATCGCGCGCCTGATCGAGTTCCCCGAGGCGCTGCAGGTGCTGGAGTTTGCCGGGAGGCGGGTAACCCTGGTCTGCGTGCGCGCCTACGAGGGGGGGCTGCTGGTCGGCAAGCCGATCAAGGCCATGCGCGAACACTTGCCGCCCGGAGTCGACGCCCGCATCGCCGCGATTTTCCGCGAGCACCAGTCGGTCGATCCCGAGGGCAACACCATCATCGAGGCCGGCGACGAAGTCTTCGTGCTGGCGGCGACCGAGTTCATCCGCCCCGTGATGCGCGAGCTGCGCCGCATGCTGAAACCGGTCAGGCGCATCATGATCGCCGGCGGCGGCAACATCGGCGCGCGCGTCGCGGCGGCGCTCGAGGCCGACCACGAGGTCAAGGTCGTAGAACGCGACGCGGCGCGCGCCGAGCTGGTCGCCACCCGCCTGCATGGCAGCCTGGTGCTGCACGGCGAAGCCACCGACGAGAACGTGCTGGCGCAGGAGAACATCGACGAGATGGACATGTTCCTCGCCCTGACCAACGACGACGAGGACAACATCATGGCCGCCTCGCTGGCCAAGCGCCTGGGCTGCAAGCGCGTGCTGGCGCTGATCAACCGCCGCGCCTACGCCGACATGGTGCAGGGCGGCCCGATCGACATCGGCTTGAGTCCGGCACAGGTTTCGATCGGTTCCTTGCTGACCTTCTGCCGCCGCGGCGACGTGGCGCGGGTGCACAGCCTGCGCCGCGGCGCCGCCGAAGCGCTGGAACTGGTGGTGCATGGCGACCGGAAGAGCAGCAAGGTGGTCGGCCGCCGCATCGACGAACTGCCGGTGATCAAGGGCGCCCACATCGCCGCCATCGTGCGCGACACCGGCGAAATGAAGGTGGTGCAGATGGAAGGCTTCCTGGTGGACAAGCGGGTGCCGCGCGTGATCATCCCCCACCACGACACGGTGATCGAGGAGAACGACCACGTCGTGGTGTTCTGCACCCGCAAGCGCGAGGTGCCGCAGGTCGAGAAGCTGTTCCAGGTCGGCTTCCAGTTTCTCTGAGCCGCGGCATGAAGCCCTACTACCCGGTCATCCGTGTATTCGGCGTGTTGCTGGTCTGCTTCTCGCTGACCATGCTGGTGCCCTGGATTTATTCCTACACCATCAAGGACGGCGCGCAGGGCGCCTACGACGAGGCCCTGTTGCTGTCCCTCCTGACCGGCGCCGGCCTGTGGTGGGCGGCGCGCCACCAGAAGCACGAACTCAAGGTACGCGACGGCTTCCTCATGGTGGTCATGGTCTGGGCGTTGTTGCCGGTGTTCGCCTGCCTGCCCTTGATCTTCCATCTGCACATATCCTTCACCGATGCCTATTTCGAGGCGATGTCCGGGCTGACCACCACCGGCGCCACGGTTTTCTCCGGTCTCGACACGCTGCCGCCCTCGATCAACCTCTGGCGCGGCATGCTGGTCTGGCTCGGCGGCATGGGCCTGATCGTGCTGGCGGTGGCGGTGCTGCCGCTGCTCGGCATCGGCGGCCGGCAGATGTTCAAGGCCGAGACGCCGGGTCCGATGAAGGATTCCAGCCTGACGCCGCGCATGGCGGAAACCGCCAAGGGCCTGTGGCTCGTATATGCGGTGGTCACCGTGCTCTGCATCCTGTCCTACCGCTGGGCCGGCATGAGCTGGTTCGACGCCGTCATGCATGCCTTCACCACAATAGGGCTGGGCGGTTTTTCCAGCCACGACGCCAGCTTCGGCCACTGGAATTCGCCGCTGATCGAGGGCATAGCCGTGGTCTTCATGCTGATCGCGGGGATGAACTTCGCCACGCTCTTCCTCGCCGTGCGCGGTCGCAGCCTGCTGCCCTACGCCCACGATCCGGAGGCCCGCTATTTCCTCGGCGTCACGCTGGCCAGCGTGGTCGGCATCGCGATCTACCTCGAGGTGCAGGGCGTCTATCCCGACTTCGGCACGGCGTTCCGCCATGCCCTGTTCAACGTGGTGTCGATCGCCACCACCACCGGCTTCGCCAGCGTCGATTACAACGCCTGGCCGATCTTCGCGCCGCTGTGGATGCTGTTCCTCTGCAGCTTCGCCACCAGCGCCGGTTCCACCGGCGGCGGCATCAAGATGATGCGGGCGATCATCCTCTACAAGCAGGTCTATCGCGAGCTGCTGCGCGCCATGCATCCGAATGCGGTCTGGCCGGTGCGCGTCGGCGGCGCCGCGCTGCCGCAGAACATCCTCACCGCGGTGCTGGCCTTCGGCTTCGCCTACATGTGCTTCCTTGTCTTGCTGACGCTGCTGATGACGCTGTCCGGGCTCGACATCCTGACCGCCTTTACCGCGGTGGTGGCCACGGTAAACAACACCGGGCCGGGGCTGAACCAGGTCGGGCCGGCGACGACCTACGAAGTGCTGACCGACTTCCAGACCTGGGTCTGCAGTTTCGGCATGCTGCTCGGCCGGCTGGAAATCTTCACCCTGCTGGTGGTGCTGACGCCGGCTTTCTGGCGGCGCTGATCCGCTCTGAGCGATAATTGCGGCTTTCGTCAGCAGGATCGCCCCCCATGTCGCCCTCGGCCCGCCCCAAGAACGATACTTTCCTGCGTGCGCTGCTGCGCCAACCGGTCGACTACACCCCGGTCTGGCTGATGCGCCAGGCCGGACGCTACCTGCCCGAATACAACGAGACGCGCCGCCGCGCCGGCAGCTTCCTGCAACTGTGCAAGAACCCGCAACTGGCCTGCGAAGTCACCCTGCAACCGCTGGCTCGCTTCGAGCTTGATGCCGCCATCCTCTTTTCCGACATCCTGACCGTGCCCGACGCGATGGGCCTCGGCCTGTATTTCGCCGAGGGCGAGGGCCCGCGCTTCGAGCGCCCGCTGCGCGAAGAGTGGGCGATCCGCGACCTGACGGCGCCGGACCCGAACACGCATCTGCGCTACGTCATGGATGCCGTGGCCGAGATCCGCCGCGCGCTGGGCAACTCGGTGCCGCTGATCGGCTTTACCGGCAGCCCGTGGACCCTCGCCAGCTACATGGTGGAAGGCGGTTCCGGCGCGGCGACGGATTACCGCACGATCAAGACCATGCTCTACGACCGTCCCGACCTGTTGCACCGCATCCTCGACGTGACGGCCACCGCGGTCACCGACTACCTGAATGCGCAGATCGAGTCCGGCGCCCAGGCCGTGATGATTTTCGATTCCTGGGGCGGCGTGCTGTCGCACGCGGCCTACCGCGAGTTCTCGCTGGGCTACATGCAGCGCATCATCGCCGGCCTCAAGCGCGAGCAGGACGGCGAGCGCGTGCCCTGCATCGTGTTCACCAAGGGCGGCGGCCAGTGGCTGGAAGCGATCGCCGACACCGGCTGCGATGCGGTAGGCCTCGACTGGACCACCGATCTGGGCGAAGCGCGCCGGCGCGTCGGTGACCGTGTTGCACTGCAGGGCAACTTCGATCCGATGGCCATGTTTGCCTCGCCCGAGAAGGTGGCGTCCGAGGCGCGGCGCGTGCTGGACAGTTACGGCAGCGACGCGGCGGACAGCCGGAAATCGGGCGGCCACGTGTTCAATCTCGGCCACGGCATTTCCCAATTCACCCCGCCGGAAAACGTAAAAATATTGGTTGACACCGTGCACAGCCACAGCCGGCGCGGTTCCGCGCGGGGCTGATTTGGCAGGCCAACGGGGGCGCGCGTTGCGACACCCCCCAGCCCGAAAACGGCCGCCCGGCAAGGCTTGCCAAGGGGGTGAAAAAAGTCTTCGGCTATTGACTTATTCACAGAAATCCGCAAGTGGCTCCACGCCCCCAGTTTTACTGGGGTCTTCAGCCAGCGCGCGATTAAGCTACTGAATTTGAACAATATTATTTTGTTCAAATATTGCACAGAGATGAAAATGCCTTTGCCCGACGGTCACTTAGGGTTTTTGCCGGACCCTTACTCACAAAGTTATCCACAGAATTTGTGGGTAAGCAATTTTCTCATATGCGGCAACGGGTTGAAGGCTTATCCCAAGGTTTTGTCGAGCATTGATCCGCAAGCATCTGACGTGGCATGAACATCGTTCGCGTTGCCCTTGACCTGCCCCTGCCAACGCTTTTCGACTACCTGGCGCCGGACGCCGTTGAAAGCGACGTCGGCCGGCGCGTTACCGTGCCTTTCGGCAAGGGTTTGCGGACCGGGGTGATCGTCGAGCTGGCCACGGCGAGCGAACAGCCGGACGCCAAGCTGAAAGAAGTTGCCGCGATCCTGCGCGACATGCCGGCCTTGCCCGCCGAGTGGCTCGCGCTCTGCGATTTTTGCGCACGCTACTACCAGACCCCGCTCGGCGAAGTGACTTCCTTCGCCCTGCCGCCGATGCTGCGGCGCGGCAAGCTGCCGCGCATCAAGAAGCCGGCGGCCAAAATCGCCGTATCGCCAGCGCCGACTTTTGACGCCGTTCATCAGCCCCCGCTACCCCAACTGATGCCGGCACAGCAGGCGGCGGTCTCCGCCATTTTCGCCACTGCCGGCTTCCACGTCATGCTGCTGCACGGCGTCACCGGCAGCGGCAAGACCGAGGTCTATCTGCGTGCCATCGATGCCGTGCTCGCGCGCGGCGGCCAGGCCCTGATGCTGGTGCCCGAGATCGCCCTGACGCCGCAGCTCGAAGGTCGCGTCGCGGCACGCTTCCCCGCCGCGCACGTCGTCTGCGCCAACAGCGGCATGGCCGACGCGGCGCGCGCGCGGGGCTTCCTCGAGGCACACGCCGGACGCGCCGAGATCGTGCTCGGCACCCGGCTCGCGGTGTTCATGCCCATGCCGCGCCTGCAACTGATCATCGTCGACGAGGAACACGACGCCTCGTTCAAGCAGCAGGAAGGCCTGCGTTACTCCGCGCGCGACGTGGCGATCTGGCGCGCGCATCAATCGGACATCCCCATCGTGCTCGGTTCCGCCACGCCCTCGCTGGAAACCTTCCACCATGCCACGACGGGGCGTTACCAAATGCTGGAACTGCCCGAGCGCGCCGTGGCCGACGCCATGCCCGTGGTGCGCATCGTCGACACGCGGCGCGAGAAATTGCAGGAAGGCCTTTCGGCCGCGCTGCTGGCCGGCCTGCAAAGCCGCCTCGACCGCGGCGAACAGAGCCTGGTCTTCCTCAACCGGCGCGGCTATGCGCCGGTACTGGCCTGCCCGCCCTGCGGCTGGATCTCGCGTTGCCGGCGCTGCGCCGCCAACCTGGTACTGCACCTGGCCGACAAGCGCCTGCGCTGCCACCACTGCGGCTTCGAGACCGCCATCCCGCGCGCCTGCCCCGATTGCGGCAACGTCGACCTGCTGCCCTTCGGGCGCGGCACGCAGCGCCTCGAAGCCATGCTGGTCGAACGCTTCCCCGCGGCCCGCGTCTTGCGCATCGACCGCGATTCGGCGAGCACGCCGAAGAAATGGCAGGCCTTGCTCGCCACCATCCACGCGGGTGAGGCCGACATCCTGGTCGGCACCCAGATGCTGGCCAAGGGCCATGATTTCCCGCTGCTGACGCTGGTCGGCGCGGTCGGCGCCGATGCGGCGTTGTTCGCCGCCGACTTCCGCGCCCCGGAGCGGCTCTTCGCGCAACTGATGCAGGTCGGCGGCCGCAGCGGGCGCGCCGACCTGCCCGGCGAAGTGCTGATCCAGACCGAATATCCCGACCATCCGCTGTACCGGGCGCTGATCGACCACGACTACGCGCGCTTCGCGCAAAGCCAGCTCGACGAACGCCGCATCGCCGGCTTTCCGCCCTTCAGCTTCCAGGCCATGCTGCGCGCCGAAGCGCGCGCCATGGAGCAGGCGCTGGCCTTCCTCGCTGCCGCACGCACAGTGGCCGCAGCCATCGCCGACGGCGTCACGCTCTACGATCCGGTGCCGATGCGCCTGCAGCGCCTGATGACCCTGGAGCGCGGCCAGCTGCTGGTCGAATCCCCGAGCCGCCCGGCCTTGCAGTCTTTCCTGACGGCGTGGATGGAACAGCTCTACGCGCTGAAAATGCCCGGCGGATTGCGCTGGCATCTCGACGTGGATCCGCTGGAGTTTTAGTTTTTCCTGAGAAACCAGAGCCAGCTCGCCACCTGCAACACCAGCAGCCCGCCGAAAGTCATCTGGTAGGCGGCGCGTGGCGCATAACCGCCGGCCTGCAAGGCATCCACCAGGGCGCCGAAGCCCCACTGGATGCAGAAGGCGCCGACGAACACCATCAGGTTCAGCGCGGTGTTCACGCGGCCGGCCAGCGCGGCGTCGAAGTCGCCCTGCAACAGCGCGTAGGCCAGGTTGCCGACCGAGAACACCAGGCCCAGCGCCAGCCACAGCGGTTCGCTCGGGCCGATGTCGAACACGATGAGCAGCGTCGCCAGCAAGCCCAGCCCCATGCCGAATTTCAGCAGCAGGCCGGGGCCGATGCCGCGCGCCTTGAGCGGCGCCACGCCGAAGGCGATGCCGAGGAAACCGGCGAGCATGCCGCTGCCCATCAGCAGCAGGTGGTGGGCGGCCGCCTCGCGCGACAGGCCGGCGAAGTTCATCAGCCAGGGCACGGCCCACAGCCCCTGCAAGGCCAGGAAGCCGCCGATGATCAGCGTCGATTGCGGCGCGTAACGCCAGAAGGCGCGGCTGGCGAGAACTTGCGCGAGGCCCGCAAGCTGGCCGGAGAGCGGTTCCGGCGCGGTGCCGGCCGGCTTGTCCGGCGTGCTGAAAATGCCCGCGGCGGCGGCCAGTCCGGCCACGGCCAGCACGATGAACACGGCGCGCCAGCCGAATTGCGGGATCGCCCAGGACAGCGGGGTCGAGGCGGTCAGCGCGCCCAGGCCGCCGGCGGCCATGATCGCGGCATTGAGCGAGGCCTGGCGCTCGGTGCCGAACCACTGGCCGAAGGCCTTGAACGAAGCCATCAGGCAGGCCGAGACGCCGAGCCCGATCAGCGCCCGCGCCACCGCCAGTTCGGTCAGCGTATTGCCGACGGCGAACAGCGCGCAGCCGGCGGCGGCGATCAGCAGCAGCGAGGCTTCGACCCGGCGCGGGCCGTAGCGGTCGAGCGCGAGGCCCAGCGGCAGCTGCACGGCGCCGAAGGCGAGCAGGTAGGCGCTGGTCAGCAGGCCCAGGTCGGCCGCCGAGACGCCCAGCTCGCGCGTCAGTTCAGGCGCGATCACGGCATTGACGTTGCGCAGGAAATAGGAAAAGTAATAGCCCGCGGCGAAGGGCAGGAAGATGCGCAGCCAGAGGTTCATCGCGCATCCCCGTAATCGGCGAGGCGCGCCATGCGCTCGCGGATCTTGCGCACCCAGTCCGCTGCCAGGCCCGGCGCCGTCGCCATGCGTTCGAGCGCAGCCAGCGCCGGGCGGTGCTCGCGCAGGGTGCGGTTGAAGCGCGCCAGGCTGACCGCGGCCGGCGCTCGCTCGAGGTGGATCAAAGCATCGCCGGCCGCGCATTCGCCCGGCTGCAGGACGCGGAAATACCAGCCGGCGATGCCGTGTTCGGCGACGTGGGCGGCAACGCCCTCGATGCCGCAGCGCGCATCGATCTTCCAGCAGGGCGTGCGCGGCTGGGCGATCTGCAGGCGCACCGTGCCCAGCGCGAAGACGTCGCCGATGCAGGCGGTGTCCTCGGTGATGCCGGCGGTCGACAGGTTCTCGCCGAGCCCGCCGGGAACGAGGTGGCGCGCGTCGGGAAAGGCGCGGGCCAGCGCCGCATGGTGTTCCTGCGGGAACAGGTGCACGGCCTTTTCCGGGCCGCCGTGGGCGCGCGGGTCGGCATGCTCGTCGCCGACCAGCCCGTCGATTTCGATGCGCACCGCGGCCGCCAGCGCCTGCTTGGCGATCGCGCTGCCGCGGCTCTCGCCCGGCAGCAGGCCGACGCGGCCGGTGAACAGGCCGCCGACGATGACGGGTGCGATCAGCTCCATAGCCAGGCGGCTCCCCTCACGCCGGACGAATCGCCGTGGCGGTGCTTGAGCAGTCTTGTCGCCACCCGATCGGAGAACACATATTCGCCCCACAGGCGCGGCACGTTTTGGTAAAGCCGGTCCATGTTTGAAAGTCCGCCGCCCAGCACGATGACATCGGGATCGAGGATGTTGATGACTTGCGCCAGCGCGCGCGCCAGCCGCGACTCGTAGCGTTGCAGGGTGGTCTCGCATTGCGTGTCGCCGTTCGCGGCATGTCCTGCGATTTCAATTGCTTGAAAGTCGGCGCCGGCGACACGGCGATGATCGCGGGCGAGGGCGGGACCGGAAAGGTACAGCTCGATGCAGCCCTTGCGCCCGCAGTAGCAGACGTCCTTGTGGTGTTCGCCCGGCATCGGGTTGTGCCCCCACTCGCCGGCGATGGCATTGGCGCCGGTGAGCACCTTGCCGTCGATGACGATGCCGCCGCCGACGCCGGTGCCGAGGATCACGCCGAACACCGTCTGCGCGCCGGCGCCGGCACCATCGACGGCTTCAGACAACGCGAAACAGTTGGCATCGTTGGCGAGGCGCACGTCGCGCCCCAGCGCCGCTTCGAGGTCGCGCTTGAGCGGCTTGCCGATCAGGCAGGTCGAGTTGGCGTTCTTGATCAGGCCCGTGACGCGCGATTCGGCACCCGGTATGCCGACGCCCACCGTAGCGCCAGCGCCGACTCTTTTTTCAGCCGCAGCGACCAGTTCGACCACCGCTCCCAATGTCGAGGCGTAGTCACCCTGCGGCGTCGCCACGCGCTCGCGCAGCAGGACGTCGCCATCGTCGCCGAGGACGATGATCTCGATCTTGCTGCCGCCGAGGTCGACGCCGATGCGCATCAGGTCTTGTGCCGGATCACTTGCCGAACAATCCCTTGAGCTTGTCCTTGGCCTTCGATTCCGTCTTGCCCGTGATGGCGCCGGTCTTTTCCTCGAGCTTGGCCTTGGCCATGTCGGCGGCCAGGTCGCCGAGTTCGGGCTTGTAGGTCAGGGCGTCGAAGGGCCCCGCGATGCGCACCGGCACGGTGAGGCCCTTCACCTTGTCGGCTTCCTTGCCGCCCTGCCCGGTGCTGGTGTTGACCAGGGTGGCCTTGGCCAGATAGTCCATGCGGCCGGCGCCGATGTCGATGTCGCCGGCGCCGGCAAGCCGCAGGAAAGGCGACTTCAGCGCCAGGTCGTCGTTGCGCGCGACGCCGTTGGCGATTTTCAGCGAGGCCGTGAGTTCGGAAAAGTCGGTCTTTTCGCCGGCCCTGGCCTTCTGTGTCGTACCTTCCGCCTTGCCTTGCAGGGTGCCCAGCCTGGCCTTGATGTCGCGCATGCTCTGCGCCAGGTTGATGCCCTTGATCGCGCCGTCCTTGAGGCTGAGCGAGGCCGTTCCCGCCAGCGCCTTCTTCATCGCGGCGACGCTGTCGCCGCGGCTGGCGACGTCGAGCGCGACGTTGCCGCGACCTTCCAGCAGGTCCTTGTCGGCGAGGTCCTTGAGCAGCGGGTTGATGCTGATCCCGTTCAGGTTCTGCTTGAGGGCGAGCTGGTTGCCGGCCGCGTTCAGCGACAGGCTGCCGCTGGCGCTGCCTTCATAGAGGTTCATGGAGAGCGGCGCCACGTCCAGCCGGCCGCCGGCGAGCCGGATCTTCGCATCCAGCTTCGCCAGTTTCAGTTTCGAGACCTGCAAGGCGCCGATGCGCAGCGCGCCATTGACGTCATGCCCCTTCAGCGCGGAAAAATCCAGCTTGTCGGCTGCGGCATCCTTGCCCGCGGGGGCCGGGCTCGCGGCAACCTTCTCCTCCGCTTTTTTGGGCGGCAGGTACTTGTCGACGTTGAGCGTGTCGATGTCGAGGTCGAAGCCCAGCGCCAGCGGCGCAAACTTCGCCACCTTGAGTTTCAGCGCGATTTTCGATTCGTCGAAGCGGGTGCCCAGGTCGAGCGCCGCGCTCTGCTTCGCCAGGTCGGCGCGCAGGCTGCCCGACAGCGGCAGCTTGAGCTGCTTCATGGGCATTTGCGGATTGGCCAGGTCGAGGCTGCCGGCGAGCTTTTCCAGCGCGAGGGTCTGTGCCGCCATGTCGGCCGCCACCGGTGAGTCGATGCGGGCCTTCACCGCGGATTCGCCGACCTTGGCATCGAGATCCAGCGCCAGCTTGCCGATTTTCAGCGCCTTGGCGTTGCCCTCGACGCCGGACAGCACGAGCCTGGCAGCCAGGTTGCGGCCGCTGCCCGCGAGATTGGCCGCGAGGTTCACGGTTTCGCCCGAGGACTTGTCCGGCGCGATGTCGAGCCGCGGCACGTCGAGCTTCAGCTCGAAACTGTCGGCGCCGGTCTTGCCCTTCGCCGCGAGCGACAAGGCCTCGACCGCCAGCGTCTGCCGGCCGCTGTCCGCCTGCACGCGCCCGCTGCCAAGGTCGAGGTTGGACAGGGTCGTCGTCGTCCCGGCTTTTTCGTCGCGCCAGGTGAGTTGCGCATTGGCGATCCTGATGCCGGCGATGTCGATCCGTACCGGTGCCGCCGTATCGCCGGCGCCGACTTTCGGCGCGGCCTTGGCGGCACCCTCCTTGTCGCCGCCACCCGCCAGGTCGGCAATGTTGAGCGTGCCGTCCTTGCGTTTTACCAGCGTCGCCTTGAGGCCATCGACTTCGATGCGCTGCACCTGCACCTGCTTCGACAGCAGCGGCATCACCGCCACCGCCACGCGCGCCGCATCGAGCGCCAGGAATCCTTCCTTGCCGCCGGGCTCCGACAGCGTCAGGCGGCCGAGCTTGATGCCGACGTCGGGCCACACCGACAGCTCGAGCGGACCGGCGATATCCAGCTTGCGCTGCTTCTGCTCCATCACCACGCGCGTCAGTTCGACCTTGAGCTTCTCGCCGTCGAACAGCGCGTAGAGCGCGCCAAGCAGGACGGCGACGAGAGCCAGCAGGACGCCAAACGCCAAGCCCAGGATGCGAAGTGCCTTCATGCGGAATCCCCGTTGCGCAAAGGAATCCGATGAAAAACGCAACCACACCGATAGCGGTCCGCTCCCCCTGCGTCAAGGTTTGCCAGATGGACCCGGTGACGCAGCTTTGCCTGGGCTGCTGCCGCACCCAGGAAGAACGCGACTGGTGGGTCGCCTATAGCGATGCCCAGCAGCGCGAAGTGCTGCAGCGCTGCGATCAGCGGCGCGAGGTCCTGACCAGCGGCAAAGGCGAGTTCGCCCCGAGCATGGGCATCGTCGAGTCGCGCCGCAAGGGTGCGCAGCCCGGATCCTGAATCAGCCCTGCGCGTGATGCACCGCGAGCCAGACGGTCGGCGTCGCCGGGGTCGTCCATTCCACGCGATGCCGCCGCATCGCCTCGATCAGCAGCCAGTCGCCCGCGCGCAGGCGGCGCGCTTCGCTTTCATCTTCGAAGCGCAACAGGGCTTCACCGGCCAGCAGCACGACCCATTCGGCATCGGCCTGCTGGTACCAGAAGCCCGGCGGGCTGGCCTGGCCGGTCGAAACGATGCGCTCGATGCGCAGTCCGGGCCGGTCCAGCAGGGTTTCCAGGCGCTCGGCGGCTTCCTGCGTCGCCGGCAAGTCGGCGAAGAGATTGCCTGCGCTCACGCGTCCTCCAGCAGTTCGGTGTCCTCGTGCGAATAGGGCGGGCTGCAGCAGCAGAGGATGCGCAGGGGCTCTGTGCCGGTCGCCTCGATCCGGTGCGGCGTACCCGGTGCGATTGCCACCGTGTCGCCGGCGCCGACTTTGAAGCAGCGATCGCCGAGGGTCATGAGGCCGCTGCCGGCGGTGACGTGGTAGAGCTCTTCCGTCACGGCATGGCGATGCAGCTGGGTGCGCGTGCCCGGCGCCACGGTGGCCTCGGCCAGGCTTTGTGCGCGATTGCCATGCACGGCGGGATGCATCAGCTCGCGGATTTGCGAACCGTCCTTGGTGATGTAGGCGGGAATGTCGGCGTAGCGCGACTTCATGTTCATTCGGCGGAGGGATCGCGCAGCAGCTTCTTCTGCAGCAGGCAATGCAGCAGGGCCTGCTCGTCGGGCGCCAGTTCGGCGTCGCCCTCGCTGCCGCGGAAATGGCGGCGGAAGGCCGCGCGCGCCGCGCCCGGCGCCCTGGTGTCATAGCCCAGCGCCTGCAGCCCGAGCTGCGCGTCGAAGCCGGCCGGGGCCGCGGCCGGCGGCGTCTCGCACCAGAGGCCAAAACCCTGCTGCGCCAGCCGGCGCCAGGGGAACAGGCGGCCCGGATCGACCTTGCGCGTCGGCGCGACATCGCCGTGGGCCAGATAGTTGGCGGCAGGAATGCGATGGCGCGTGCGCAGTTCGTCGAGCAGGACCAGCAGCGCGGCGATCTGGGGCTCGGCGAAGGGCTCCTCGCCGGTGTTGTCGAGTTCGATGCCGATCGAGGCCGAGTTGAGGTCGGTGCTGCCGCCCCACCAGGACGCGCCGGCATGCCAGGCGCGGGCGGACTCGTCGACCAGCTGGAGCACCGCACCGTCGCGGCCGATCAGGTAATGGGCGCTGACGCCGCGTTGCGGGTCGGTCAGCGTCGCCAGCGCCTTGTCGACATTGTCGTTGCTGGTCTGGTGCAGGATGACGAAATTCGGCCGGCGCTGGTCGAAGTTGGGCGAAGGCTGCCAGCGCCCGTCGCGGCTCTGGCCCGGCGGCAGCGGCGCGCAGGCGGCGGCGAGGCCCAGCAGGAGGAGTGCGAGCCCGCGCAGCCTCATCGCGGGACAGCCGTCAGACGACGATCGGCTTGGTCAGTCGCGCCCGGCTTTGCGCCTCGGACTTGTTCATCTCGGAAACCATGCGGCCGTAGGCCTCGCGCGCGGCCTGGCCCTGGCGGGTGGCCTCGATGCTGCGGATGCAGCGCCAGCGCTTGCCGGCCTTGGTTTCGATCTGGCGCATCTCGGATTTCGGATGATGCTGGCGACAGTGATAGCAGAATGCGGTTTCAGCCATGCTGTGGGAACTCGGACATTAGGTATGCCAATTGTAACCTTTTGCGATTTTCCTTCGGGGGATATGCCCCTGACTACGGCGGCAGGGGATACCGTCCCGACGTCCCGCCGGGAGAAACCCCACAAGGGGATACCGTCCCGGCGTCCCGCCGGGACATAATCCCGGGATGGACGCGAACCTTACCCCGCAGATTGCAGCCGATATCGAACTGCCGCCCTATCAGGGCATCGCCATCGCCGATGTGGTGCTGGTCGATTCGCCGGAGGCCGCCGCCGAAGCCTGCCGGGCGCTGGCGGGGCACGACGTGCTCGGCTTCGACACGGAGGCGAAGCCGACCTTCGCCAAGGGCGAAGTCTCGACCGGGCCGCACCTGATCCAGCTCGCCACGGAACAGCGGGTCTGGCTGTTTCCGGTGCGGCCGGGCATGGCGTACGACGAACTCAAGCCCATCCTCGAATCGCCGCGGATACTGAAGGTCGGCTTCGGCCTGGGCAGCGACCTCGCCCAGCTGCGTGCGCGCCTGGGCATCGAGGCGCAAGGCATCCTCGACCTTTCGCGCGCGCTGCCCGGCGAAAAGCCGAAGCAGGCCATGGGCGCGAAAACCGCCGTGGCCCGTTACCTGGGTCGGCGCATGCAGAAATCGAAGCACATCACCACCTCGAACTGGGCCCATCCGCGCCTGACGGAACGCCAGATGCTCTACGCCGCGGACGATGCGCAGGCGGCCTTGCGCGTGTATCGCGCGGCGCTGGCCGAGGGTCACCTGCCGCGGGCTGAACGCGGGGGGGGGGGAAAGTCAGCCGAGGCGTCGGGGCGGGTTTTCCCCCTGCGCCGCCCAGGACATCCGACGAGCGCAGGGAAAGGCCCGATGTCTGAGGGCAGCGGCTCAGCCCGCGCCGCACATGCCGCCCAACCGGGTCCGGCCTGACAGGGGATGCCGCCCAAGGAGGCCCAGCAAGCGCTGCCCCGCCAGGAGAGGCATCATCTTCGAAGGAAAAAGGAAGGGCCCCAAACACCCCCCGGGCCGCCCGGAACCCCCCCCCGGGGTTCTTCGGGTTTTGCGGGTTGCGTTGGGGGGCGGCCGCGCCATGATCGCAAGTGTATACGGGAGCGACGAAAAGGGTCCAGGAGCCAGTGGATGGGGTTTGGCGGCCCATTTACTTGTTCTTTGCTCTCGGATGCGCCGCGTCGTAGATCTTCGCCAGGTGCTGAAAGTCCAGATGCGTATAGATCTGCGTTGCGGCGATGCTGGCGTGGCCGAGCATTTCCTGCACCGCGCGCAGGTCGCCGGAGGACTGCAGCACATGGCTGGCGAACGAGTGGCGCAGCATGTGCGGATGGACATGGACGCCGACGCCCTGGCGCTGCGCCCAGCGCGCGAGGCGGCTCTCGACCTGGCGCGGCGTGAGCCGGGTGCCGTTGCGGCCGAGGAACAGCGCCGCCTGCTCGCCGCGCAGCAGTTGCGGGCGCACCGCCAGCCACGCCTGCAGCGCGGCACGCGCCTTGTCGCCGACCGGCACGGTGCGGGTCTTGCGCCGCTTGCCGGTGACGGTGACTTCACCCGCCGCGAGGTCGAGGCCGCCGGGCCAGTCGAGGCTGACCAGTTCGGCCAGGCGCAGGCCCGAGGAATACAGCAGTTCGAACATCGCGGCATCGCGCAGCTGCAGAGGTTCATTGTCCGCCCCCGCTGCCGGGCGGTCGAGCAATGCCGCGGCCTGGTCGATGCCCAGCGCCTTGGGCAGGCGCGCGCGCGCTTGGGCGGGCGCAGGCCGTCCGCCGGGTTCGCCGCGATGGCGCCGCGCCGCGCCAGCCAGGCGTAGTAGCTGCGCCAGGCCGACAGGGTGCGCGCGATCGAGCGCGGCGCCAGCGACTGGGCATGCAGCGACATCAGGCCGCGCCGCAGTTGCGGGGGCTTCAGCGCCATTGGCTCGATGTCGCCGGCCAGCGCCGTCAGGCGCGCCAGGTCGCGGCGATAGGCGTCGATGGTGTGCGGGCTGGCGCCGCGCTGCAGGGCGAGCTCGGTGAGGAAATCTCCGACCGAACTTCGTCGTCATGTCAGGTGCCGACGCGCAGCAAAGCCGCCGCCGCCATCTCGCCGATGCGCTCGAGGTAGAGCGTGCCGAGTTCCGGGTAGAAGCGGTGCGGTTCCTCGCTGGCCATCACCAGCAGGCCGCAGCAGGCGCCGTCGGGCTGGCGCAGGGCGATCTGCGTCATCGAGCGCAAATGCGCCGCCGACTCGCCGAACCAGGCCAGCGCTTCCTGGTCCGCCGACGGCGCCGCAGTAGGGCTGCTGCAGGCCGGAGGCGAAGGCCTTGATCGAATCCGGCACCGCCCCGGCGTCCTCGCCGTCGCCCCACAGGCGCAGCGTCACATGCGGCACGGCGAAGGCCCCGCCGAGGTGGGAATACAGCGCGCGCACCACGCCGGCGCGGTCGCCGGCCGCGATCAGCGCCACGGCGAGCCCGTGCACCTTGTCGGAGATGGCGTCGTTCTCCTCGCCGAAGCCGATCAGCTCGGCCAGCTTGGCTTCGAGCGCGCGCACCTTGTCGCGCAGGCTGACCAGCTGCTTCTCGGTGATCGAGATGGCGCGGCCGCTGTGCGGATCGGCCAGGGTCACCAGGCTCAGCAGGTCGGCATACTGCTCGAAGAATTCCGGGTGGTCCTGCAGGTAGTGCGCGATGTCGTCGGGCTTGATGTCAGGGTTCATGTCGGGTCTCAGGTGAGGTGGTTCGGAAGTTCGATTTCGGCGCTGAACACCGTGGCGGCGGGGCCGGTCATCAGCACCGGCGAATTTGCGTCGGCGGCGCCGTTCCAGGCGATGGACAGATCGCCGCCGCGCGTGGTGACGCGCACCGGCGTATCCAGCAGGCCGCGGCGGATGCCGGCGACCACGGCGGCGCAGGCGCCGGTGCCGCAGGCCAGGGTCTCGCCGGTGCCGCGCTCATACACGCGCAGGCGGATGGCGTGGCGGTCCACCACCTGCATGAAACCGGCATTGACCCGGCGCGGAAAGCGCGGATGCGTTTCGATCAGCGGGCCGAGCCGGGCGACCGGCGCCGCAGCGACGTCGGCCACCACCTGCACCGCATGCGGGTTGCCCATCGACACCGCGCTGATCTCGATCCGCTCGCCGCCCACGTCGAGCGCGTGCGTGAGGGCATCGGCGGCGGCCTCGAAGGGAATCTCGGCCGGCGCAAAGCGCGGCGCGCCCATGTCCACCGTCACCTGGCCGTCGGCTTCCAGGCGCGGCGCGATCACCCCGCAACGGGTCTCGACGCGGATTTCGCGCGCGCTCGTCAGCCCCTGCTCATGGACGAAGCGCACGAAGCAGCGCGCGCCGTTGCCGCACTGCTCGACCTCGCCGCCGTCGGCATTGAAGATGCGGTAGCGGAAATCGACGCCCGGCGTCGTCGCGCGCTCCACCACCAGGATCTGGTCGCAGCCGACGCCGAAGTGGCGGTCGGCAAGAAAGCGCGCCTGGGCCGGCGTCGGCACGAAGTCCTGGTTGATGGCGTCGAGCACGACGAAATCGTTGCCGAGGCCGTGCATTTTGGTGAAGCGGATGCGCATCGGCGAAGAATACGCCGTATCGCCAGCGCCGACTTTTGGCAATTGAGGGGTCAATGGCGGCTTTTTCGCAATTGCGGCGGGCCGGTGAGAATGGGCCGGGCAGCGTTCAAGCCATCCGGGGGTTAGTTCGGCGGCTGTTTGGCCTTAGCGGGCAATGGCTTGGTTGGATTAGCTACCGCTTCGTGCCCACGTTGAACTACCTGTTTGACGTCATGGCCGCGGCGTTGGCACGTCGAAGGCCATAACAGTCAGGTACAGCTCGCGATTTCTGTCGTCTCGATTAGCAAATAGGTATCGAAAGACTGTCTCAGTCGACCCAGGCAAATCCTTCTTGTACTGCGGATGCGCATGGACCGTCTCCGGGATCGCCACCAACACTTTCGAGAAATCTCGATTCCGATTGAAGACGACCACAGCTGTCTTCGTATCTCTCCATGAACTGTAGCCAAGCAGCTGGTCGATAGCCTCCGAAAGCTTCTTGGGCCCTGACCAGAACTTGCACTCTGCGATGAAGATGTTCCGACCTTCAGAGCGAATCAGAATGTCCGTCTTGCCCTCGTAGTTAAACGTCTCGCCTGTCGCCTGGCCTTGGTAGTGTCCGTTGAGTTGGACTAGGAAATGTGAGCGCAAAGCTTCTTCATCAACGTCATGGAAAGCGGAGGGGCTCAGTTCCATGACTTGAGTCATACTCTGCATGACACCAAGAATGTGCTCATAGTCTTTTTCGCCAAGCGTGGGCTCTGGCTTGTAAGGCGCAGAGCTCGCGGGAGGCATAACTGGGGAGATCTTCTTGCGCACTTCCGGCGGAACATATGTCTTCGGAGCGTTCTGCCGCTCCTTCATCTTGAAACCGAGCGAAGCAACGGTATTGCGGTTCGCAAGTAGCTTGTTGCGTCGAGACTCAATAGCCGTGCGAGCCTCTCCCAGAAGCTGCCCATTTAATCCGGCCACGTTGGCACGAAGACTCGTCAAATACGACTGGACCTCCCGAATTGTCCGCTCGATCTCTCCCCGAACCTGCGTGGCATCAAGGTTCGTTCCCGAGATCGTGAACGTCAGCAGATTGCCGCGAACGATCGCCCGAGGCGGGCCCAGGGTGTACGGATTCGGCTGAATCTTGAAGGCCTCAGCATCGCCGGTAAACGGGATCTCCACCTCTATCTCCGATCCTGTGATGTAAAAGGGCCTGCTTCGGTCCGTGATGTACCTATTCGGATCTCTGCTGACGTCAATCTGCTTCTCTCGCTGATCGACGACCAGGTTCTCTTCGTCAAGAACAGGCACATTGATCTTGTACTTCTCGGAAACGTAGAGCGCTAGATCGTCCACAGACGTATTCAGTAGGCGATCAGGATCGACCTTCTCGATCTCTGTGACCATTTGCTGGCGCTGGTGCCGATCAACCGAATGCCAGTCAGGCCCAGTGAACAAATAGTCTGCGCGAGCCACAAGCTTCTCCTTTGACGTCTAACGTTTGAATTCACCGGCCTGCGCGGCTTTTCGCGCAGGTCCGGTGGAATGATGGGTTAGCCAGAATCGTCTAGTGCTTTCGTAAGGTGGGAAATGAGCGGTTCAAAATCCTGCTTGAACGTGCCTGCGACAATCATGGCGACAGATTGCAGGCACATATCTCGTTCGACTCCAAGCTGTTTCGCCATTTCATAGAACTCGTTGTGCTTCCCAGCTTGAAGGCCATACTCGAGAACGTCCTTAAGTGTATCTGCGTCACACGATACGGCCCCTGCAAGCGCAGGAATACACTCGGTTGCACGCTGAACAAGCCATGCTTCTGGCCATGTATCTCCCGGCAAGTAGTCAATGTGAGAAGCGAACCACCCAGAAAAATCACCCTTGGGTTTTTCGCACATGTTCTTGGCATGTTCGAAATTCTCACCTTGTTTGTTACGTTGATCGCCATCAAAGATTGCCAATGTCTGGCGTGTTTCGCCTCGAACATGAATTGCAGCAAGCTGGCGGGACAGAGCGGTTGCCGATCCAATTACGTTGATTGCGACGCGCGAGCGAATTGCGGTAGGCAGAGCAGTGAAGAGGATAGCTTTTGCAACGTCGTCCTCAACGGAGAAGTTCAACTTCGGCACTTGGTGTTGCGGCAAGCTTGGAAAAAGCGAAGTCCGAAGAGATTCCTTCTGTGATCTTCGACTTGCCATTCACCTTCTCGACAAAGAAACGGGCGTCATATGGCAGACAGTCAAATATCTCGCGCGAATGGGTTGTGCAAATCACTTGGGTATGTGTGTCGTAGCAGACATCTTTGAGGCGCTCAATAAAGCGACGCTGAGCCTCCGCATGAAGCCCCAATTCGATTTCATCCAGCACAAGCAAGGAACCTGCGCCGCAAGCGTAGATGGTGGAAAAGATTTCGAACAGTGCGTTTTCACCGGCCCCCATATTGAAGCCAGAATAGACCGCGTTGCCCACTTGAACGATCGGCAGACTGTATTTTGAATATTCCAGATACCGAAAATTGCTATAAGTGCGCCCAAGCACAAACCCGACGGCATCTTTAACTTTATCTTCCCATCCCTTTGGCACACCATCGCTAAAGGCTCTCGAATATGAGCGTGACTGGCTACGTTCGCTGTGGGGAACGATTCGTTCAATCCCCAAGAAGACTACGTTCTTGCGTACGCGGTCTGCATAGTCATTCCACTTGCCGCCTTTGTTTTTCCGGCGGCGTTGCATCCCGACTCCGATGCCGTCTGGGATCTTTGGGGTCTTCTTCCAATTGTTATGCGCAATGTAGTACTCGATCTCAATTCCCTCTGGGGGAACCTCCTCAGTGTGTTGGATGAAGAAATCGGAAAACGTGTAGTACGTGTTCTTGCGTTTCGGAAGTTTGAAACCGGTCTTGCTGTTGTGGTAAGCACAGCAAGCAAGGGCGAGGATGGTAGATTTCCCCGCCCCGTTCTTACCTGCGATTGCGGTAATCGGATATTGGAATGCGATGTTCAACGCATCTAGTCCGCGGAGTGTGCCTTCCGTAAGTACGATCTGCCGCAACAATAAATGTGCGTGATCGTTCGCAAAGCGCTTCCGAAGTTGCTTGTCTCTTTGGCTTTCGCGGTATTTCATGGCTAGGTTTTTCCGAGTGAGACGGCGCTGAGAGGTCGCCGTGCTGGCTATCGTCTGACATAACCGGCGCTGCGCGGCTTCATTGCGCAGCGTCCGGGTTGATGGATGGGTTGGGCGTCACCGCGTTACGTCTCGTACTTGCCGGCAACGCGCTTCAAAATCTCTGCGTTCACGAGTCCGGCCGCGAGGCCATCAAGATCGGGAAACAGGCGCCGCTTGTTCACGTCCATATGTTCAAGTTCTTTGCCGATAGCCGCGCGTCCGGCGCTCGGGACGCGCCAGCGGTGCAGGGCCAAAACGTCAATATGTTTCGCGGTGACTCTGTTGTGTGCGATCGGATCTTCGAGCGCAGCACCTGGATTGCCGTGAATAGTGAAAGCACCTTTCTGCCCGATCATTCGTTGTGCGTTGTAGAAAGGGTAGACCATTCGCACCCCCTTCACGGCAAACGGATCTTGGTGCTCGAAGACATCTATCTCGTGTCCATCTGGTGTTTCCGGATCCCTCCGCCGTCGAAAAGCCCACACCGCACCGTCAACGACCGGAAGACGCTGAAACTCCGCTGCGAAGTAGAGCGCAACAAGAGGATTAGCGGTCCAATCCATGATCCTCACCGGAAGTCCGTGGTGGCGAGCAAGGAATAGCCCCTCCCACTCGTCGAGCTTGCGCCCCCACTCGGCATAGGCGTAGCGCCTAAACTGGTGAAGCAGGTACCGTTCTTGGCGCGCATTGAATGCGACCTTCTCTCCGAGAAAAGTCTGTTCCCGCCCGACGGTAGGTTGAAGCTTCCAGTTGTAGTCGCCGTGTCCACGCAGCCATATTGGCGCGCGATGACTGTCGTGCAGCAACTGCACTTCGGTCATTAGGGTCGCGACCGAGTTGATCTCGACTGGCATTTCATGGACGGCGATACGCATGGTGCTTCCTATGACGCCCAACTTTGTTATGGGGCGACAGTATTGCGCCATAACTCCGGCGCGTGCCGCATAACTCGGCGGACCTCAATGCGTCGAAAGCCCCAGCCCGTATGGCTTTCCGTTAAAACGCAGTCATTTTCAGCCATACCAAATTTCCGTGAAAAGCGGCACAGACCCAATATATCGCATTGACATGCGTGTAGGGTGTTAACGCCCTCTTTCGGTGAAGTTATTGAGGGCGGCTTCTGGCCGGTAGTACTCAATGAAGCTCTGGAGCCGAGCGTCGCTTATAGTTGCTTAGCTGACGGCCCCGCTACTCGCCCGAGCCCCCTGCTTGAACAGGAACATCCACCACATCGGATACGCCGTATCGCCAGCGCCGACTTTTTGCAATCGAGGGGTCAATAAACCCCTTGTTCCCCGCGCGGGCGCGTCTTGAAGCGCTTGTGCAGCCAGTAGTACTGCTCGGGCGATTTCATGATCTCGGTTTCGAGGTAGGCGTTCATGCGCCGCGTGTCGGCCACCACGTCGTCGGTGGGGAAGTCGGTCCAGGCCTCGCCGATGCGGGTCACATAATGGTCGTCGACCATGCGCGTGATGACCGGCAGCACCACCGCGCCGGAAATCTTCGCCAGCCGCGAGAGGCCGGTGATGGTGGCCGCGGGATAGCCGAAGAAGGGCACGAAGACGGCTTCCTTGCGGCCGTAATCCATGTCCGGCAGGTAGTAGAACGGCGTCCCGGCGCGCAGCGGCCGCAGCACCTTGGTCACGCCGTCGGTGCGCGAGACCAGTTGCAGCTTGCCGAAGCGCTCGCGGCCGCGGCGCAGGGCGCCGTCGAAGACGCGGTTCTTGGCCCGCGCGTAGATCGACACCATCGCGTAGTCGATGTTGAGGCGGGCGCCGCCGGCATCGAGCGCGACGAAGTGCGGCGCCAGCAGGATCACCGGCTTGCCTTGATGCGCTTGCAGGTGTTCCTCGCCCTCCAGCCTGACCAGGCGCTTGATGCGCTCCGGCGAGGCCCACCACCAGAGGCCGAGTTCCAGCAGGCTGCGGCCGAGGACGGCGAAGTGCCGTCTCGCCAGCGCCGACTTTTCGGCGGCCGACAGTTGCGGAAAGCACAGGCCGAGGTTGATCAGCGTGATGCGCCGGCGTTCGCGCACCAGGGCGTAGAGCAGCAGCCCCAGCCCGCGCCCCAGCGCCGCCAGCAGCGGCAGCGGCAGCCAGTGCAACAGCCACATCACGGCGAGGAGGATCCTCATCATGATGCTGATTCCGGTTTGGCGGCGGGCTTGCCCTCCGGCGGCAAGCCCGCGCCGCGCGGCTCCTTGTAGCGGTTGTAGCCCCACAGGTATTGCTCGGGGCAGTGCCGGATCAGGGCTTCGAGTTCGCGGTTGAGCTGCGCCGTGCGCTGCTCCAGGTCGCCTTCGAGCGGCGCCGACAGCGGGAACAATTTGAGGTGGTAGCCGGCGCCGTAGTGCAGGCGTTCGGCATAGGCCAGCAGCACCGTGGCGCCGGTCTCGGCCAGCCGCGCCGCCAGCGTCATGGTGTAGGCGGGGCGGCCGAAGAACGGCACCCAGGCGCCTTCGCCCTTGCCGGGCACCTGGTCGGGCAGCATGCCGACGGCTTCGCCGGTCTTCAGCGCCTTCAGCAGGCGGCGCACGCCGGAGAGGTCGGCGGGGGCCAGCTTCAGGTTGGCGCCGCGGCCTTCCTCGATCAGGGGCGCCAGCCAGTCCTGCTTGGGCCGCCGGTAGAGCACGGTCATCGGCTTGCGTACCGCGTAATACTGGGCGGTGATCTCGAAGCAGCCCAGGTGCGGGGTCAGGAACAGGATGCCGCGCCCGGCCGCCCAGGCGCCTTCGACCAGCTCCCAGCCGAATACCTTGACCACGCGGGCGACCACCTCGTCCTGCGAACGCAGCCAGATTTTCGGCAGTTCCAGCACCGCCTTGCCGGCCTCGGCGATCGCAGCCCACTTTGCCGCCGTCATGCCGGCCTGGCCGATATGGGTGGCGAAGTTGCGCCGGTAGGTGGGCGACAGCAGCCACGCCAGCCAGCCGGCGAGCGCGCCGAGGTTGTGCAGCAGCGGCAGCGGCAAACGTGCCAGCGCCTTGAAAGCGAGCGGGAACAGGGAGGACATGGTGAACCGGGAAATCGAAGCAGGCCGGATTATCGCCTACTGTCAGCTTGAGCGATCGTCAGCGCCTGCCGCCCGCCAGCTGCGATGCCTCCGGCATGCGCCGCAGGCGCCAGATCGCCACCGGCCCGAGCAGGCCGCCGATGCCCAGCGTCGACCAGGCCAGGCCCCAGACCACGTGGTCGGGCAGGCTGCCGGCGCGGCCCCAGTCGAGCACCAGGCCGAAGACCCAGGGCGCGATCGCGCCGGCGCCGAAGCCGAGCACCGAGCGCAGCGAGTAGGCGGCGCCGAGGTAGCGCGGGTCCATGAGTTCGGTCAGCGTGGTCGAATGGATCGAGGAATCGCCGACGCCGGTGACGTTGTAGAACACCGCGACGGCCACCAGCAGCAGCAGCGGCAGGCCGACCATCCAGCCGAAGGCGAAGGAGCAGGCCAGGCTCGCCAGCGAGAGTGCCAGGGTCACCGCGGTGCGGCCGTGGCGGTCGGACAGCGAACCGCCGAGCACGCTGCCGACCACGGCGGCGAGGTAGGTCAGCGCCGACAGCGTGGCGCCGGTGCTCGCCGCCGCCGCGCCGGTCGCGCCGCCGGCGACGGCGGCCGCGGCGAGGAAGGCCGGCAGCCAGGCCCAGAGGCCGAGCAGTTCCCAGGCATGGAAGGTGTAGCCCCAGATCGAGAGCATCGCCGGCTTGTTGCGCCACACCTCGGCCAGCGCGCGGAACTGGCTGTGGCCGTCGGGCGCCGCATGGACGATGTTGGGCACGCCGCGCAGCGACCACCAGCCGAGCAGCAGGCCGCAGAGGGGGAACAGCGCGGTGACGATGAAGCCGCCGCGCCAGCCGGCGAGCGGGATCATGGCGCTGGCCACCAGCAGGCCGATGGCATAACCGAGCGAGGCGGCGGCGAGGTAGAAGCCCAGCGCCAGGCCGCGGCGCTCGGGCATGCGCTGGGCGACGATGGCCAGGCCCGGCGTGTAGGAGCCGCCCGAGCACAGGCCGGTGAGGCCGTAGAGCAGCAGCGCGGAGACGAAGCCGTCGGCGAACACGGCGAACAAGAGGCCGCTGGCCACCGCCGCGATGCCGGTGACCAGGTAGATGCGCCGCGCGCCGTAGCGGTCGGACAGGAAGCCCACCGCGAACAGCGACACCAGGAAGCCGACGTGATAGGCCGACTGCACCATGCCGGCCTGCCAGGCCGCCATCTGCCAGTCGGTCTTGAGCAGCGGCAGCACCGCCGACCAGGCGGTGAACATGGTGGCGAAGGCGGCGCGCGCCGCGCAGAACTGGAGCAGCCAGGGCATGGTCCGAGGATATCACCCGGCGCCGGCCCGGATTGACGGCCGCAGCCCATCGGGCCTAAAATGCGCGCTGTTCCGCCGAGTTAAATGACAACTTGCGTGGCGGAGAACACCGGCAACGGTGGAAAAACAAATAGCGCTAAAGCGTCGCCTGCTTCCGCCCCATAGCTGGCCTCGCCAAGCATGGGGCGTTTCATTTGGAGCAGAAACAATGGCACAAGACTACTTCTTCACTTCCGAATCGGTTTCGGAAGGCCACCCGGACAAGGTTTCCGACCAGATTTCCGACGCCATCCTCGACGCCATCCTGGCGCAGGATGCGCATTCCCGCGTCGCCGCCGAGACGCTGTGCAACACCGGCCTCGTGGTACTCGCCGGCGAGATCACCACCAGCGCCAACGTCGATTACATCAACATCGCGCGCAACGTGCTGAAGCGCATCGGCTACGACAACACCGAGTACGGCATCGACTACAAGGGCTGCGCCGTGCTGGTGGCCTACGACAAGCAGAGCCCGGACATCGCCCAGGGCGTGAACAAGGCCTACGACGACAACCTGAACCAGGGCGCCGGCGACCAGGGCCTGATGTTCGGCTACGCCTGCGACGAGACCCCGGTGCTGATGCCGCTGCCGATTTATCTCTCGCACCGCCTGGTCGAGCGCCAGGCCATGCTGCGCCGCGACGGCCGCCTGCCCTGGCTGCGCCCCGACGCCAAGTCGCAGGTGACGATCCGCTACCAGGACGGCAAGGCACATTCCATCGACACCGTCGTCATCTCGACCCAGCACGCGCCCGACATCGAGCTGCCGCAGATCCGCGAAGCCGTGATCGAGGAAATCATCAAGCCCATCCTGCCGAAAGAACTGATCAAGGGCGAGATCAAGTACCTGGTCAATCCTACCGGCCGCTTCGTCGTCGGCGGCCCGCAGGGCGACTGCGGCCTGACCGGACGCAAGATCATCGTCGACACCTACGGCGGCGCGGCACCCCACGGCGGCGGCGCCTTCTCCGGCAAGGACCCGTCGAAGGTCGACCGTTCCGCCGCCTACGCCGGCCGCTACGTGGCGAAGAACATCGTCGCCGCCGGCCTGGCCAGCAAGTGCCTGGTGCAGATCTCCTACGCCATCGGCGTCGCCGAGCCGACCTCGGTTTGGGTCACCACGCAGGGCACCGGCAAGGTCGCCGACGCCACCATCGCCGAACTGGTGAAGAAGCATTTCGACCTGCGCCCGAAGGGCATCGTCACCATGCTCGACCTGCTGCGCCCGATCTACGAAAAGACCGCCGCCTACGGCCACTTCGGCCGCGACGAGCCGGAATTTACGTGGGAAGCCACCGACAAGGCGGCGGCGCTGCGGGACGACGCCGGCCTGTAAGCCCATTCGCGGCAAAGGGAAATGGCCCGTTCGCGGGCCATTTTTTTTGCTGCCGGCAAACCTATGGCGCCGCCCTTGGTCAATAATCATCAGGACTCAGGAGAACGACATGCACGATCTGGCAAAGAATGTTCTGGGCGGCGTCCTGCAGCCCTGCAGCACCGACCCGATGACCGGCTTCTTCCGCACCGGCGACTGCCAGGTGACGGAGGAGGACGTCGGCAACCATGGCGTCTGCGTCATCGCCACGGCGGAGTTTTTGGCGTTCTCCAAATCCCGCGGCAACGACTTGTCCACCCCGCATCCGGAATTCGATTTCCCCGGCGTCAAACCCGGGGAGCGCTGGTGCCTGTGTTCCGCGCGCTGGCAGGAGGCCCTGCAGGCGGGCATGGCGCCACAGGTGGTGCTTGAATCGACGTCGCTGGCCGCACTGGAAGTGGTGCGCCTCGCCGACCTCAAGCGTTACGCGGTGAAACTCGACCAGGAGAAATGATGAGCGAACTTTACAAATTGTCGGCCAAGGGCATCGACGGCAGCATGCGCTCGATGCAGGACGTCAAGGGCCGCGTGCTGCTGATCGTCAATGTCGCCAGCGGCTGCGGCTTCACGCCGCAATATGCCGGGCTCGAAGCCCTGTGGCGCAAGTACGGCAAGCGCGGGCTGACGGTGATGGGCTTTCCCTGCAACCAGTTCGGCGGCCAGGAACCGGGCAGCGAAGCCGCGATCGGCGAATTCTGCAGCCTGACCTACGACGTCACCTTCCCGATGTTCGCCAAGGTCGATGTGAATGGCGAAAACACCCACCCGATTTTCGCCTTCCTCAAGAAAGGCGCGCCGGGGGTGCTCGGCACCGAGGGCATCAAGTGGAACTTCACCAAGTTCCTGGTAGACCGCGAGGGCAGGGTGGTGGCGCGCCATGCCTCCGCCACCAAGCCGGAGGACATGGCTGCCGACATCGAGCAGTTGCTTTAGCCCGGCCCGCGCCACCCGCGGCCGGCGCAGCGGAGGAGATCCAGATGCACACGAAACTTTTGGCGGCCTGCGGCCTGCTTGCCCTGCTGGCGACGGCGCCGGCCATCGCGCAAAAAACCGGCGCCGGCGCAACGGCGGGCAGCAAGCCGGCGACGCAGAACCGCATCGTGTTCCAGGTCAACGAAGACGATTCGCGCAAGTGGAACACGGTGCTGGCCAACCTCAACAACGTGCAGGAGGAACTCGGCAAGGTCGACATCTCGGTGGTGGTGATCGGGCCGGGCCTGGGCATGCTCAAGGCCGACGCGCTGACCGCCAACGGGGTGCAGGACGCGATGGCCGCCGGCGTGCGCTTCGTCGCCTGCGGCAATTCGATGCAGTCGATGAAGCTGACGAAGGACGACATGATCGACGGCATCGCCTATGCCAAGGCGGGCTATGTCGAAATCATGCGCCTGCAGAAGCTGGGCCATGCCTATATCCGGCCATAGCCTGCCTGTATTTGCGCATAAGCGCCGGGGCCGGCAGGGACCGCCGCCACGCTGCTATGCTTGACCGACTGCGCTTCAGACGCAGCGTCGAAAAACCCCAACAGGAGAGAAAAATGATCATTACCCGCCGTCGCCTGCTTGCCCTTGCCGCCTGTTCCGCGCTCGCCTTCCCCCCGCTTTCGATCGCCGCGGACAAGAAGCCGCACAACGTGGTAATTCACGTGACCGACAACGATCCGGCCAAGTGGAACCAGGCGCTGAACAATTCCGCGAACCTGCAGAAGGCCATGGGCAGGGACAAGGTGAATGTCGAGATCGTCGTGAACGGCCCGGGCCTGGACATGATGAAGTTCGATTCCATCGTTGCCGGCCGGATGGCCGAAGCCATAGGCAACGGCGTGGAATTGATGGCCTGCGGCGCGACCATGAAGGCGGCCAACGTCACCGAGAAGGATCTGCACAACGGCGTCAAGGTCGTGCCGGGCGGCGTCGTCGAAATCATGCTGAAGCAGGAAGCCGGATGGACCTACCTCAAGATCTAGGCCGCAGCGCGGGCGAAAGCGCGATCCCGTGGCGCGGGTGAGCCTCGACTGGTCGCGCATCGACACCGTCCTGCTCGACATGGACGGCACGCTGCTCGACCTGAATTTCGACAACCATTTCTGGCAGACCCACCTGCCGCTGCGCTATGCCGAGGCGCGCGGCATGGCGCCGGCGGCCGGGCGCGAGGAGTTGATGGCGCGCTACCACGGCCGCGCCGGGACGCTGGAGTGGTACTCGGTGGATTTCTGGGAAACCGCGCTGGAGCTCGACATCATGCGCTTCAAGGAAGAAGTGGCGCACCTGATCGACATCCATCCGCACGTGCCGGCCTTCCTCGACGCGCTGCGCGCCAGCGGCCGGCGCGTGGTGCTGGCGACCAACGCGCACCACAAGAGCGTGACGCTGAAAATGGCGCGTACCGGCCTCAGCCCCCGCTTCGATGCCATCGTCAGTTCCCACGCGCTGGGCGCGGCCAAGGAGGAGCAGGAATTCTGGCGCCGGCTGGGCGAAATCGAGCCCTTCGACCCGGCGCGCACGCTGCTGGTCGACGACAGCCTGCCGGTGCTCGACAGCGCCCGCCTGTTCGGCATCGCGCAGCTGGTGACGATCAGGAAGCCGGATACCACGCGCCCCGAAAAGGACACCGGCGACTACCCGGCGATCGACGACTTTTCGCAGCTGATGCCCATGTAGGGTTTGCTGCAGCGCAGCTTGACGCCGCCCACCGGCGCCCTGTAAGTTGTATACAAAATATCGTATGCAATGATAAATACCCGTGGAAACAAGAGTTAATCGCTCATCACTGGCGGAACAGGCGGTTGGCTTGCTGCGCGAGCGGATTTACAACCATGCGCTGCTGCCCGGCCAGCGCCTGGACGAAGCCGCCCTGGCCGAGGAGCTCGGCATCAGCCGCACACCCCTGCGCGAAGCGCTCAAGGTGCTCTCGGCCGAGGGGCTGGTGGACCTGCAGCCGCACAAGGGCAGCTTTGTCACCGAGCTCGGCTTGCGCGACCTGGAGGAAATCTTTCCCATCATGGCCACGCTCGAGGGCCGCGTCGCCCACGAGGTGGCGGCGAAGCGCACGGCGGCCCAGCTCAAGGCGCTCGACGCCCTCCACGAAAAGCTGGAACGCCACGCGGCGGCGGGCGACATCGACCGCTACTACGAAACCAATTACCTGTTCCACGACCGCATGCAGGAATGTGCCGGCAATCGCTGGCTGCAGATCGTGATCGGCGACCTGAGGAAGCTCTTGAAGCTTTCCCGCCACCACTCGCTGCGCCTGGACGGCCGGCTGGCGGCATCGCTGGCCGAGCATCGCGCGCTGATGCAGGCCCTGCACCGGCAGGATGCCGACGCCGCCGAACAGGTGATGCGCGACCACCTGCTGGCGCAGCTGGCGGCGCTGCGCGAATTGTCGCTGACCGAGGAGCCGGTCCATGGTTGAAGGACTGGTACAGCGGCTGCGGTCAATAGTCGGCGCCGGCGGCACGGCGGAGATCGGGCCGAAGCAGATCGACAAGTGGCGCCTGCTGCTCACCGAATGCGCCGAGGCCAGGGGTGGCGAGGTTTCCGCGCGCACCCGGGCGGCGGCCCTGGCGCAGACCTACCTCAAGCTCGACGACGGCGCGCGCCACGCCTTCCTGCACCTGATCTCGCTGGAATTCGGCCCGGCGCCGGCGCGCGTTGCGGCCGCCCACGAGGCCTATCAGCGCGCCGCGGGCACCGCCGGCCAGTGGGATGCCGAGGCCGAGTTGCGCGCGGCGCTGCGCTCGGCACGCATCCGGATACTGACGCAGTTCAACGCCATCCCGCAGGGCGTCAAGTTCCTCGTCGACCTGCGCGCCGACCTGCTGCGCTACCTGGAGCAGGACCCCGAGCTGGCGCCGCTCGACCGCGAACTGGAATCGCGCCTGGCGGCGTGGTTCGACGTCGGCTTCCTCGAACTGCAGCGCATCACCTGGAATTCGCCGGCGGCGCTGCTGGAAAAGCTGATCGAGTACGAGGCGGTGCACGAGATCCGTTCCTGGACCGACCTCAAGAACCGGCTCGATTCGGATCGCCGCCTCTACGCCTTCTTCCATCCGCGCATGCCGCTGGAGCCGCTGATCTTCGTCGAGGTGGCGCTCACCGACCGCCTCGCCGACAACGTGCAGGCGCTGCTCGACGAGAATGCGCCGGTGTTCGATGCGGGCCGCGCCGATACCGCGATCTTCTATTCGATTTCCAACACGCAGGCCGGATTGCGCGGCGTGTCCTTCGGCAATTTCCTGCTGAAGCGCGTGATCGACGACCTGCAGCGCGACTTCCCCAAGCTGCGCCACTTCGCCACGCTGTCGCCATTGCCCGGTTTTGCCAGATGGGTGGCGAAGAATCCGCGGGAACCGGCGGCGGCGGGGCTCACGCTCGATGCGGCGCAACTCGCGGCCGGCGAGTGGCGCCAGGATTCCACGGCGGTGCGCGGGATCAACGAATCGCTGGCACAGCTGGCGGCGCGCTACCTGACGGCGGCCAAGGCGGCGCGCGGCGAAGGCCGCCAGCCGCTCGATGCCGTGGCGCGCTTCCACCTCGGCAACGGCGCGCGCATCGAGCGCATCAATCCCGGCGGTGATTCTTCCGCAAAGGGTTTGCAGCAGTCCTTCGGCGTGATGGTGAATTACCTGTACGACCTCGACGAGCTGGAGCAAAACGTCGAGAGCTTTGCCCGCGAGGGCGCCATCGCCACCTCGGCCGCCGTCCGGCGGCTGGCGCGGCCAAAACAAGTTCAATAGAGGAGACACGACATGCGACGCAACTTTCTGAAAGCCGCCCTTGCCGCCATCGGCGCGCTGAGCCTGGGCCTGGGCAGCGCCCCGGTGCTGGCGCAGGCGAAGACCCTGAAGATTTCCCACCAGTTCCCCGGCGGCAGCATCGACGAGGGCGACTTCCGCGACCGCATGGTGCGCAAGTTCGCCGCCGAGGTGGAGAAGAAGACCAACGGCCAGCTCAAGTTCGAGATCTATCCCTCCGGTTCGCTGGTCAAGCCGGTCGAGCAGTGGGGCGCGATGGCCAACGGCTCGCTCGACATGTCGCTCTACCCGCTGGCCTACGCCGGCGGCCGCGTGCCGGAACTCAACATCGGCCTGATGCCGGCGCTGGTCACCAGCTACGAGCAGGGCCTGCGCTGGAAGGATGCGCCGATCGGCAAGGAGCTGACGCGCATCGTCGAGGAGAAGGGCGTCAAGATCATCACCTGGGTCTGGCAGGCCGGCGGCATCGCCTCGCGTGCCAAGCCGGTGATCAGCCCGGACGACGTCAAGGGCCTCAAGTTCCGCGGCGGCAGCAAGGAAATGGACGTGATGCTGAAGGCCGCCGGCGCATCGCCGACCAACGTGCCCTCCAGCGAAATCTACAGCGCCATGCAGTCGGGCGTGCTCGACGCGGCGCTGACCTCGTCCACCTCGCTGATTTCCTTCCGCCTGCACGAGCACGCCAAGCACGTCACCACGGCGCGCGACAAGACCTTCTGGTTCATGTTCGAGCCGATCATGATGTCGAAGGCGACCTTCGACAAGCTCAGCCCTGACCAACAGAAGATCGTCATGGAGGTCGGCGCCAGCCTGGAGAAGTTCGGCATGGACAACGCGCGGGTCGACGACCAGAAGCTGGCCGATGTCTTCAAGCAGGCGGGCGACGGCGTCAACGACATGAACGAGGCGGCCTTCGCCAAGTGGCGCGAGATCGCCCGCAACTCGTCCTGGAAGGATTTCGAGGAGAAAGTGCCGAACGGCAAGAAGCTGCTCGAGATGGCCGTGGCCGTCAAGTAAGCATGGCACTGCGACCGGCCTGGCGCGCGTTCGCGGCCACGCTCACCGGGCTGAACCTGTGGCTGGGCTACCTCGCCGGCATACTGGTGGCGGTTTCGGCCGTCCTCCTCACCGGCGAGGTGCTGGCCCGCTACATCTTCAACGCGCCCAGCGACTGGAGCCTGGAGCTGTGCATCCTGATGCTGATCGCCGCGACCTTCATGGCCGCGGGCCACACGCTGGCGGCCAGGGCCCACGTGAACATCGACATCGTCGACCACCTGATGTCGGGCAGCCTCAACCACTGGCGCCTGCTGCTCGCCGACCTGGGTGCGGCCGGCCTCTGCGGCTTCGTCGCGGTCAATGCCTGGCGGCTGACCGGCATCGCCTGGAGCGAGGGATGGGTGAGCAATTCGACCTGGGGGCCGAAGCTGTGGATCCCCTTCAGCCTGATCGCGCTGGGCATGAGCCTGCTGGCGCTGCAATACCTGGTGCAGATCGTCGACCAGCGCCTGGCGCCGATGCTTGCGGGGAGACGTCATGGGCGTGCTTGAGATCGGCTTCCTCTACCTCGGTGCGGCGCTGCTGCTGCTGTTCTCCGGCATGCCGATCGCCTTCGCGCTGGGCGGCACGGCGCTGGCCTTCATGTACTTCTTCATGCCGGCCAACAACCTGGAGAACATCGCCGAGACGCTTTATTCCGAACTCAACAACTTCACGCTGCTGACGATCCCGCTGTTCATCCTGATGGGCGCCGCGATCGGCAAGACGCACGCCGCCGCGGACCTTTACGAGGCGGCGCACCGCTGGCTCTACAAGCTGCCCGGCAGCCTGGGCGTGGCCAACGTCTTCGGCTGCTCGGTGTTCGCCGCGATGTGCGGTTCCAGCCCGGCCACCTGCGCCGCAATCGGCGGCATGGGCATCCCCGAGATGCGCAAGCGCGGCTATTCCGCCGAGCTGGCCTCGGGCCTGATCGCCGCCGGCGGCACGCTCGGCATCCTGATCCCGCCCTCATTGACGCTGATCATCTACGGCATCATCACCGAGCAGTCGATCGGCAAGCTGTTCATCGCCGGGGTGATTCCCGGCATCCTGCTGGCCCTGCTGTTCGCGTTGTGGGTGATGTTCGCCGCGACGCGCGAAGTGGCGGCGGCGCGCGCCGGCAAGGCGGCAAGCGAACTGCTGCAGGCCGAGTTCTTCACCTGGCGCCAGCGCATGGAAACCCTGCCGCGCCTGCTGCCCTTCGCCGCGCTGATCGCGGTGGTGATGATCGCGCTCTACGACGGCTGGGGCACGCCTTCCGAGGTGGCGGGCGTCGGCGCCGCCGGTTCGCTGGTATTGGTGATCTTCATCTACGGCGTCTGGCGCTGGCGCGACATGAAGGAAATCCTGCTCGGCACCGCGCGCGAGTCCTGCATGATCATGATGATCATCGCCATGGCCTTCCTGTTCACCTACGTCATGAGCTACCTGCACATCACGCAGACCATGGCGCAGTGGCTGGTCGGGCTGGGCCTGTCGAAGTGGGTCTATCTGTTCTGGGTGAACATCCTGCTGCTGGTGCTGGGCTGCTTCCTGCCGCCGGTGGCGATCATCCTGATGGTGACGCCGGTGATCATGCCCGGCATTCTGGCCGCCGGCTTCGACCCGATCTGGTTCGGCATCGTGCTCACCATCAACATGGAAATGGGCCTGATCACGCCGCCGGTGGGGCTCAACCTGTTCGTCATCAACGGCATCGCGCCCGACATCACCTTCCGCCAGATCATGCGCGGGGTGATGCCCTTCATCTGGATCATGGGGCTCTACATCGTGCTGCTGGCGATGTTCCCCGAGATCGTCATGTGGCTGCCCGAGAACGTCAAATGAACCAGAACCTGTATGCCCTGCTCGCCGCGCATTTCCCGCGGGATCCCGCCGCGCCCTGCATGATCCTGCCCGACGGGCGGGTGTGGAGCTACGGCGACGTCGAGCGCGCCTCGGCGCGCATGGCCAACCTGATCGTCGCGCTCGGCCTGCAACCCGGCGACCGCGTCGCGGCGCAGGTGGAAAAGACGCCCGAGGCGCTGGTGCTGTATCTCGCCGCGATCCGCGCCGGCATGGTGTTCCTGCCACTGAACCCGGCCTACCAGCGCCACGAGCTGGAACATTTCCTCGGCGACGCGACGCCCGGCCTGTTCGTCTGCCGGCCGCAATCACGGGCGCTGGCCGACGAGCTCGCGGCGGCGGCCGGTGTATCCAATGTGCTGGAGCTCGACGACGCCGGGCGTGGCACGCTGATCAACGCCGCGACGCCGCATGCCGACGCCTTCGCCACGGTGCCGCGAACCGGCGCCGACCTCGCCGCCATCCTCTACACCTCGGGCACCACCGGCCGTTCCAAGGGCGCGATGCTGAGCCACCGCAACCTCGCGCATAACGCGCAGACCCTGCACGACTATTGGCATTTCCAGCCCGGCGACGTGCTGTTGCACATGCTGCCGACCTTCCATGTGCATGGCCTGTTCGTCGCCTGCCACACCACGCTGCTCAACGGTTCGGCGATGTTCTTCGAGCCGAAGTTCGATGCCGCGCGCGCCATGCAGCTGCTGCCGCAGTCCACCGTGATGATGGGCGTGCCGACCTTCTATGTGCGCCTGTTGCACGAGCCGTCCTTCGGCCGCGAGGCGTGCCGCAACATGCGCCTGTTCGTCTCCGGCTCGGCGCCGCTGCTGAAGGAAACCTTCGACGAATTCAAGGCGCGCACCGGCCACACGATACTCGAACGCTACGGCATGACCGAGGGCGGCATGTTCACCTCGAATCCGTATGAAGGCGAACGGCGCGGCGGCACCGTCGGTTTTCCGCTGCCGGGCACGGCGCTGCGAATAGTCGGCGCCGGCGGCACGGCGGTGAAGACCGGCGAGGTCGGCAGCATCCAGGTCAAGGGCGAGAACGTCTTCGTCGGCTACTGGGGCATGCCGGAAAAGACCCGCGAGGAATTCACCGCCGACGGCTTTTTCATGACCGGCGACATGGGCAGCTGGGACGCGGATTTCTACGTCACGATCAGCGGCCGCTCGAAGGACCTGGTGATCACCGGCGGCCTCAACGTGTATCCGAAGGAAATCGAGGAGCTGATCGACGCCATGCCCGGCGTGGTCGAGTCCGCCGTGATCGGCCTGCCGCATCCCGATTTCGGCGAAGCCGTCAGCGCTGTGGTGGTGCGCCAGAAGAACCCCGCCGGCAAGGCATTGACGGAGTCCGGCATAATCGCGGCGATCAAGGACAGGCTGGCGAATTTCAAGGTGCCGAAGTGGGTATATCTGGTCGACGAACTGCCGCGCAACGCCATGGGCAAGGTGCAGAAGAACATTCTGCGCCAGGAGTATTCCGCGCAAAAGCCGCGCTGAACGTGCGTCCCTTCCGGCCCGTCGCTTGTCGGGCTGGACAGCGCCTGATCAAAACCTTACAATAAAGCGAACAAATCGTGGAATTGTAAGATCATGATCCCGCGCGCGGCAGCTGCATTACTCGACGACATTCGCTCCGGCTACCCGGTGATCACCCTCACCGGACCGCGCCAATCCGGCAAAACCACGCTGGCCCGCGCGGCCTTTCCCGACAAGCCCTACGTCTCGCTGGAAACGCCGGACGAACGCGAATTCGCCGCCGGCGATCCGCGCGGTTTCCTGGCGCGCTGGAAAGACGGCGCGATCATCGACGAGGTACAGCACGTGCCGGCCCTGTTGTCGTGGATCCAATCCGACGTCGATGCCGCCGGCGCCACCCGTTCGATGGGGCGCTTCGTGCTCACCGGTTCGCAGAATTTTGCACTGATGGCGCATATCACCCAGAGCCTGGCCGGGCGTTCCGCACTGGTGCAATTGCTGCCGCTGTCGATCGCCGAATTGAATGCGGCCGGCCAGCTGCCGAAGGACCTGGACGCCATGCTGCTGCGCGGCGGCTATCCGGCGCTCCATGCACGGCCGCTCAATCCGGCGCGCTGGCTGGCGGACTACACCATGTCCTACCTCGAACGCGATGTCCGGCAGATCACGCAGGTGCAAGACCTGTCCGCCTTCCAGCGCTTCCTGCGCCTGTGCGCCGGGCGCACCGGGCAATTGCTCAACCTGGCCAGCCTGGCGCAGGATACCGGCGTCGCGCAAAGCACGGCGCGCGCCTGGCTGTCTGTGCTGGAAGCCAGCTACATCATCCATCTTCTGCAACCGCACCATCGCAACCTGGGCAAGCGCGTGGTGAAGATGCCCAAGCTGTACTTCATCGACGTCGCCCTGGCGGTTTCGCTGATGGGAATACAAACCACGGGCCAGCTGGCCATCCACCCCTTGCGCGGCGCCTTGTTCGAGACCCTGATCGTCGCCGAGTTTCTCAAGGCACGCTTCAATTCCGGCTTCCCGTCCAACCTCTTTTTCTGGCGCGACAACGTCGGCCTCGAAGTCGATCTGCTGATCGACGAGCCGGAAGGGCTGCGCCCCGTCGAAATCAAGTCGTCGGCGACGGTTACGGACGACCTGCTCAAGGGCTTGCGCAAGTGGCTGGCGGTCGCGGACGATGCAGCCCGAAACCCCCGGCTGATCTGCGCCGGACCCGACAACTACACGCGCAGCGGCATCGAAGTGCGCCGCTGGCAGGAGGCCGTTGCATGAGAAAGGACAGGCCGTCATGCTGAACTTCCTGCCGGCGCCGCTGCTCGGCGCCATCGCCTTCCTGCTGCTTGCGCTCAATGTGCTGTTCTGGGTACCGGTCCTGCTGGTCTTCGCCGTCGTCCGCCTGATCCTGCCGTTCAAGATCGTGCGCCTGGCCATCGATCCGCTGCTGGTGAAAATCGCCGAGGCCTGGATTTCCGGCAACAGCGGCTGGATGGCGCTGACCCAGCGCACCGCCTGGGATGTCGAGGGTGTCGCCGGGCTCGATCCGCAAGGCTGGTACCTGGTGAACAGCAACCACCAGAGCTGGGTGGACATCTTCGTCCTGCAGCACTTGTTCAACCGGCGCATCCCGCTGCTCAAGTTCTTCATCAAGGACCAGCTGAAATGGGTGCCGGTCATGGGCCTGGCCTGGTGGGCGCTGGACTTCCCGTTCATGCGCCGCCACAGCGAGGAATATCTCAAGCTGCATCCCGAGATGCGCGGCAAGGACCAGGCGGCGACGCGCAAGGCCTGCGAGAAATTCGCCCTGATCCCGACCAGCGTGATGAATTTCCTCGAGGGCACGCGCTTCACGCCGGCCAAGCACGCCAGGCAGCAATCGCCCTATCGCCACCTGCTCAAGCCCAAGGCCGGCGGCATCGCGCTGGCGCTCAACGCCATGGGCGACAAGTTCCGCGCCATCCTCGACGTCACCATCGTGTACCCGGACGGCGCGCCGGATTTCCGCGATTTCCTCTGCGGCCGGCTGCGCCGCGTCATCGTCCGCGTGCAAAGCCTGCCGGTGCCGGCGCACCTGATGAACAGCGACTACGCGGGGGACGCGGCGACGCGCGAAGCCTTCGCCAAATGGGTGCAGCAGCTGTGGCAGGACAAGGACGCGCAGATCGAACGGCTGCTGGCGCAGGCGCGGCGCTGAGGCGCGGCGCGCCTGTGCGTCAAGGCTTCTTGTAGGTATCCAGGTTGATGCCTTCGCGGGCCATGGCGGCGGCGATCGCCGGCGCCGCCGCGAGCTTTTCGGCAAACGCCTTGTAGGCCGGCAGGGTATCCGGATCGATGCCCACGAGGCCGCCCCAGCGCAGGAAGACCAGCGCATAGGCATCGACGAAGGACAGCCGCTCGCCGAGCAGGAAGGGCGCGGCATGGGCCGTCATGGCCTGGATGCGTTCCAGGTGCTCGCGGAAGGACGCCAGCGCGGCCTGCCTGAGTTCGGCCTGCGCCGCTTCGCTCGCGACGAAATTGCCGGGACGGTAAATGCGCGTGAAGGTGGGGTGCACCGTGTTGTTCATCCAGGCGAAGTGCGACATGGCCTGGGCGCGCTGCCAGGGCTCGGCGGGCAACAGCCCGGCCTGCGGAAAGCGCCGGTCGAGGTAGTCGCAGATCGCCACGATCTGGTTCAGGGCCCTGCCCTCGTCCACCAGCACCGGGACCAGGCCCAGCGGGTTCATGGCCAGGTATTCGGGCGTGCGCTGCTCGCCCTTGTGCAGCTTTACCGACTGCGCCTCGAAGTCCTCGCCGGTGGCGGCCTTGATCGCTTCCAGTCCGACATGGGGTACGAAGGAACAGGCGCCGGGGCCGTAGTAAAGCTTCATCATGAGATGTCTCCTGGGTGGTTGCGACGGAAAGCGCGTCGGGTGTCGATGGGTCGGTGGCCGGGGGCCGCGCGGACGTCGAATGGTAGCGCATGTAGGCCGCCGCCGCGCCCTTGACGCCACCGCGCGCCGCCGCGCGCCACCGCGCAATTTGCCCGCCGTAGCCGTTTTGCGCCAAACTGCCGCCATGGACTCCCATCTCACCGACATCAGTCGCGTCATCCAGCTGGCGGTTGCGCCGGTTTTCCTGCTGACCGCCATCGCCACGCTGATCAACTCGCTGAACTCTCGACTGGGCCGCATCGTCGACCGCCGCCGCGTGGTGCAGGAGCGCCTGCCGGCACAATCAGCCGATGCCGTCGCCGCCGCGCAGGCCGAGATCGGCATGCTGGTGCGACGCAGCCAGCAGGTGTATTACGCGATTTTCTGCGCCGTGCTCTCGGCCCTGCTGGTCTGCCTGGTGGTGGCCGGCGCCTTCCTCGGCGCCCTGCTCGGCGTCGACCTGGCGCGCAGCGTGGCGGCGCTGTTCATCGCCGCGATGCTGGCGATGATCGCGGCGCTCGGCCTGTTCCTGCGCGAGGTCTTCCTCGCCGTACGTTCGGGAACGCACAACAAGCCTTGAGCCGGGCCGGATGCGCCACCTGATCGCGACGCTGGCCCTGGGGCCGATCCTCATGGCGCAGGGGCGCCATGTGCGGCGCACGGTGCCCGAACTCCCCGAACCGGAAGGACCGCGCAGCGGGATCGCCGGCAGCGGCCCGCTGCTGCGCCTGCTCGTCGTCGGCGATTCGGCCGCGGCCGGGGTCGGCGCAGCGACGCAGGACGAGGCGCTTTCCGGCCAGCTCGCCGTGGCGCTGGCGCCGACTTTTCGCCTGCACTGGAAGCTGCTGGCCTTCACCGGTGCCACCACCGCCGACATGCTCGATCGCCTGCGCCGCGAAGCCGCCGAGCGCTTCGACGTAGTCGTGACATCGCTCGGCGTGAACGACGTCACCGGCAGCCGTTCGCTCGCCACCTGGCGGCGGCAGCAGGAGCAACTGGTCGAGCTGCTGGCCGCCCGCTTCGGTGCGCGCCTCATCCTCTTGAGCGGGCTGCCGCCGATGCATCGTTTCCCTGCCCTGCCGCAACCGCTGCGCTGGTACCTCGGCAGCCGCGCGCGCGATTTCGACCGTGTGCTGGCGGAGGTCGCGGCGCGCCGGCCCGGCTGCGAATTCCTTGCCCCCGGCCATGAGATGATGGACGCCTCCGCCATGGGCGGCGACGGCTTCCACCCCGGGCCGCCGATCTACGCGCTCTGGGCGCGCGCGGCGGCCCGGCGGATCGACAACTGCACGCAGGAGAAACCATGATCGACTTGTATTACTGGACCACGCCCAACGGCCACAAGGTCACGCTCTTCCTCGAAGAGACCGGGCTGCCCCATCGCATCGTGCCGATCAACATCGGCAAGGGCGAACAGTTCGCGCCGGATTTCCTCAAGATCGCGCCGAACAACCGCATCCCGGCCATGGTCGACCACGCCCCGGCCGACGGCGGCGCGCCGATTTCGCTGTTCGAATCCGGCGCCATCCTGCTCTACCTCGCCGACAAGACCGGCAGGTTCATCGCCCGCGACCTGCGCGCGCGCAACGAAACCCTGCAGTGGCTGTTCTGGCAGATGGGCGGCCTCGGCCCGATGGCCGGGCAGAACCACCACTTCACGCAATACGCGCCGCAACCGATCCCCTACGCCATCGAGCGCTACACCAAGGAAACCGCGCGCCTCTACGCCGTGCTCGACAAGCGCCTGGCCGACCGCGAGTTCATCGCCGGCGACTATTCGATCGCCGACATGGCCTGCTATCCGTGGATCGTGCCACACAGGAAGCAGGGCCAGAACCTCGACGACTTCCCGCACCTCAAGCGCTGGTTCGGCGCCATCCGCGAACGGCCGGCGACGCAGCGCGCCTACGCGCTGGTGGAAAGCATCAACCCGGCGCCGGTGGTGGACGAGGCGGCGAAGAAAGTCCTCTTCGGCCAGGATGCGGGCACGGTGCGCCCCGGCTGACATCACGCTCGATCACGCAACGCCGGGGGAAGGCGCGTGCGATTGGGCGAGGTTGCGGTTCCCGTTCGACCGGAAGTCGCCGTGTCGCCGGCGCCGACTTTCGCAGGCCATGCAAACTCGTAGCGACCCGCGCCGCCTTTACTGCGCTGCGCGGCCGCCCGCGTCGCCGAGGAAGCCGAGCAGGTCGGCGGCGAAGCGGTCCGGGTCGGCAAGCTGCGGCGAATGGTCGGCGCCCTCGTAGCTGACGAGGCGCGCGTCGGGCAGGCGGTCAAGCAGGTAGCGGGCGGTGGCGGCGGTGTAGAAGTTGCTCCGTTCGCCGTGGACCAGCAGCACGGGCACGGTGATGTGCGGCAGCACGGCGCGGTAATCCGCTGCGACCAGCGAGCGCCAGATGGCGATCAGCGGTCCCGGTGCCAGGCTGCGCATTGCCTCGCGCAGGGTGCGCCAGCCGCCGCTGTCGCGATCGTAGCTGGCGCGGGCGCGTTCGTTGAGGCCGTGGGCGGCGAGCCGCAGCACGGATTCGACGAAACCCTGCTCCAGCGCGTCGATCAGCCGCTGCGAGCGGGCGGCATCGAAGTCGCCGTAGATGCCGTGCGGCCAGCCGGCGTCGGTGACGAGCTTCGGCGACTGGTCGATCAGGCAAAGCCGCGCCAGCCGTTCGCAGCCGAAGTCGCCGATGTACTGCCAGAGCGTCAGCGCCCCCATCGAGTGGCCGACGGCGGCGGCGCGCTCGAGGTCGAAGCGGTCCATGAGGTTGCGCACGTCGCGCGCCAGCCGCGCCACGTCGGGAGCCGGGTTGGCGGCCAGCGCATGGCCGCCGTGGCCCCGCGCATCGGGGATGAACAGGCGGCGATGCCGCGACAGGGCGTCGAGGAAGGGATTCCAGACGGTATGGCCGGAGGTCCAGCCGTGCAGCAGGATCAGCGGCGGGCCGGCGCCGACGATGCGCAGGCGGAGGATCTCGCCATCGTCGGCAATGAAGTGCTCCATGAAAGTCGGCGCTGGCGGGACGGCGAACTGCGCGTCAGGAAACTGCCAGCATCCGCTCCAGCGCTACCTTCGCCAGCTTCGCCTCGTGTTCCGGCACGCTGATCTGATTGACGACGCGGCCGTCGACCAGGTTCTCCAGGGTCCATGCCAGGTGCTGCGGATCGATGCGCTGCATGGTCGAGCACATGCAGATGGTGCCGGCCATGAACTGCACGATCTTGCCTTCGTGCTTCACTTCCTGCGCCAGGCGCTCGACGAGATTCAGCTCGGTGCCGACCAGCCAGCGCGTGTTGGGCGGCGCCGCCTTCACCGTCTGCAGGATGGTCTCGGTACTGCCGATGTGGTCGGACTGCTTGCAGACCTCGAAACTGCATTCCGGGTGCGAGATGACGAGGCCGTCGGGATGCTGGTTCCTGAACTTGATGATGTCCTTCGGCTGGAACATCTGGTGCACCGAACAGTAGCCGTGCCAGAGGATGATCTTCGCCCTGGCGATCTGCTCCCGCGTGAGGCCGCCCTGTTCCAGGTCGGGATTCCAGATCACCATCTCGTCGAGCGGAATGCCCATCTTGTAGCCGGACCAGCGGCCCAGGTGCTGGTCGGGGAAGAACAGCACCTTCTCGCGCTGGGCGAAGGACCATTCGAGGATTTTTGTTGCGTTCGACGAGGTGCAGACGATGCCGCCATGCGCGCCGCAGAAGGCCTTGAGGTCGGCGGCGGAGTTGATGTAGGTGACCGGCGTCACGTTTTCGTCCGGATCGAGCACGGCGGCCAGTTCGCGCCAGGCGCGCTCGACCTTGGCCAGGCTGGCCATGTCGGCCATCGAACAGCCGGCGGCGAGGTCGGGCAGGATGGAGATCTGCTCGGGGCGCGAAAGGATGTCGGCCACCTCGGCCATGAAATGCACGCCGCAGAAGACGATGTGCTTGGCTTCGGCCTGCGAGGCGAGGCGCGAGAGCTTGAGCGAATCGCCGGTGATGTCGGCGTGGGCATAGACGTCGGCGCGCTGGTAGTGGTGGCAGAGCAGGACGGCATCCTTGCCGAGCTTCGCCTTCGCGGCGCGGATGCGCTCGGCGGCATCCTTGTCGGCGAGGGTGTTGAAGCGGTCGAAGGAAATGGTGGCGGTTTGCATGATCGGGACTTGGGGATCGGGCGCGGTTAAATCAAGACTGATGCCAGGGCAGGCCGGAGGCGCGCCACCCGCCCGTGCGGTTGCGCTGGCCGTTGGCGTCCTTGTTGCCCTCGAAGCCTTCGAGGATGTTGTAGCAGTCGGGGAAGCCGGCTTCGGTGGCGGCCCTGGCGGCATGCGCAGAGCGCTGGCCGGAGCGGCACAGGAACAGCAGCAGGGACTCGGTCACGACGCTGTGCTTGAGGGTCTGCAGGAAATGCGGGTTGAGTTGCTTGGCCGGATAGTCCTGCCATTCGATCTCGATCGCGCCGGGGACGCGGCCGACCCAGTCCAGCTCGGCCTTGGTGCGCACGTCGATGAGCCGCGCGCGGGGTGTCGCCTGCAGGAGTTCGTAGGCCTCGCCGGGCGTCAGCGCCCCCTCGTAAGGCAGCTTCAGTTCGCGTCCGCGCGATTGCGCCAGGCCGAGGATTTCGTTGATGCGTCCCATGGGAAAACGCGCCGGAGGGGCGGGATAGAATGCGGGGGTTCGAGTATAGCTTTCCCCCATGTCCCGCGAAACCCGTACCCGCCAGATGGCCGAGACCCGACACCCCCCCGCACCGACCGCCGACATCGCGCGCTTCGAGGAGGGCCAGCGCATCACCTGGGTCAGCGTGGTCGTCAACATCGTGCTCACCGCGATGCAGCTGGTGGTGGGCTTCATCGCCCACTCGCAAAGCCTGATCGCCGACGCCATGCACACGCTGTCGGACATCCTCGCCGACGCCTTCGTGCTGTTCGCCAACCGCAAGGGCGCGGAAGCCGCCGATGCCGACCATCCCTACGGCCACGGCCGCTTCGAAACCGCCGCATCGCTGGTGCTGGGCCTGCTGCTGGCCGGCACCGGCGCCGGCATCCTGATTTCCGCGGCGGGCCGCCTGCAGGACATCGGCAGCCTGCCGCCGGTGGGTGTCGCCGCGATGTGGGCGGCGCTGGTCACGCTGGCGGCCAAGGAAGGCCTGTTCCGCTACATGCTGGCGACCGCCGAGCGCCTGCGTTCGCCGATGCTGGTGGCCAATGCCTGGCATGCCCGCGCCGATGCGCTGTCCTCGCTGGTGGTGGCCGCGGGCATCGCCGGCGCCCTGCTCGGTTTCAACTTTGCCGACGCCGTCGCCGCCATCATCGTCGGCGCGATGATCGTGCGCGCCGGCTTCAAGTTTGCCTGGGCCGCGATCCGCGAACTGATCGACACCGGCCTGTCGAGCGAGGAAGTGGCGGCGATCGGCCGCACCATTGCCGCCACCCCCGGCGTGCTCGGCATGCATGAACTGCGGACGCGGCGCATGGCGCACCAGGTGCTGGTCGACGCCCATGTCCAGGTGAACCCCCGCATCAGCGTTTCGGAAGGCCATCGCGTCGCCGAATCGGCGCGGCAGCGGGTGCTGGAAAGCCATCCCGAGGTCCTCGACGTGCTGGTCCATGTCGATGCCGAAAACGATCTGCTGGCCAATGCCGCCGTCAAGTTGCCGGACCGGGCCGAACTTCTCGCCCATCTGTGCCGCATGCTCGATACCGAGCCGGCGGACATCGAATCGACGATCCTGCATTACCTCGGCACCCGGGTCGAGGCCGAAGTTTTCCTGCCGGCCGGCCGTGCCGACGACGTCGGCCTCGCTGCCATCAGGCAGCGCGTTGATCACGCGCTGTTGGACGACCCCTGGTTCGCCGCGATTCGCGTCCATCAACGCATTGCACCAATATAGTGCATTAATCCGTTTGCTTGCACCTTTGTAGTGCGCTTATCCGGGTATCGAGAAGGAAAAGGACTTGTGGCACAATCGCTTCCCTCGCTCGCGCGATTGGCACGCTAACTGCTATTCGGATGCTGCACCGCAAAGCGGTATCGATTTCCCAGCTATTGCAATTTACTCAGGAGAGCACCATGACCCCCCAGGACGTAATCAAGATGGTCGAAGAGAAGGAAGTCAAATTCGTCGACTTCCGCTTCACCGATACCCGCGGCAAGGAACAGCACGTCGGCGTGCCGATTTCCCACTTCGGCATGGACAAGTTCGAAGACGGCCACGCCTTCGACGGTTCCTCGATTGCCGGCTGGAAAGGCATCCAGGCCTCCGACATGCAGTTGATGCCGGACGCCAACACCGCCTACATCGACCCCTTCATGGACGAAACCACGCTGGTGCTGACCTGCGACGTGGTCGAGCCGGCCGACGGCAAGGGCTATGACCGCGATCCGCGCTCGATCGCCAAGCGCGCCGAGGCCTACCTCAAGTCCTCCGGCGTCGGCGACCAGGCCTTTTTCGGCCCGGAACCCGAATTCTTCATTTTCGACGCCGTCGAATGGAAGATCGACATGTCCGGCGCCTATTGCAAGGTCATCTCCGAGGAAGCCGCCTGGGCCTCCGCCGACAAGTTCGAAGCCGGCAACAGCGGCCACCGCCCGACCGTCAAGGGCGGCTATTTCCCGGTGCCCCCGGTCGACAGCCTGAACGACATCCGCGCCCAGATGTGCCTGGCGCTGGAAGCCTGCGGCGTGCCGGTGGAAGTGCATCACCACGAAGTCGCCACCGCCGGCCAGTGCGAAATCGGCACCAGGTTCAGCACCCTGGTGCAGCGCGCCGACTGGACCCAGGTCCTCAAGTACATCGTGCATAACGTCGCCCACAGCTACGGCAAGACCGCGACCTTCATGCCCAAGCCCATCGTCGGCGACAACGGTTCCGGCATGCACGTGCACCAGTCGATCTGGAAGGACGGCAAGAACCTGTTTGCCGGCAACGGCTATGCCGGCCTGTCCGAGACGGCGCTGTACTACATCGGCGGCATCATCAAGCACGCCCGCGCCCTGAACGCCATCACCAACCCGCTGACCAACTCCTACAAGCGCCTGGTGCCGGGCTTCGAGGCCCCGGTCAAGCTGGCCTACTCGGCCCGCAACCGTTCCGCTTCGATCCGCGTGCCCTACGTGCATTCGGACAAGGCGCGCCGCATCGAAGTGCGCTTCCCGGATCCCGGTGCCAACCCCTACCTCGCCTTCACCGCCATGATGATGGCCGGCCTCGACGGCATCCAGAACAAGATCCACCCCGGCGATCCGGCCGACAAGAACCTCTACGACCTGCCGCCGGAAGAAGACGCGAAGATCCCGACCGTCTGTTCCAGCCTGGAACAGGCCCTGGAGTACCTCGACAAGGGCCGCGATTTCCTCCTGCGCGGCGGCGTCTTCAGCAACGAGATGATCGACGCCTACATCGAGCTGCGGATGGAGGAAGTCACGCGCTTCCGCATGACCACCCACCCGCTCGAGTACGAGATGTACTACTCGATCTGATGAAGCCCGGCGCAGCGGACGGGCCGGCGGAACATGCCGGCCTCGCCGCCGCGGAGGAAAGCCCGCGCAACACGCGGAAACAAAATGGACGGGCAAGCCCGTCCATTTTTTCTGCAATTGACATACACTCGCCGGCATGAAGAACGCCTTCCTTGTCCTCCCGCTCCTGCTGCCGTTCGCGGCGGCGGCCAATACGCTGTACAAGTGCACCGACGAATCCGGCGTGACCCTGTACACCAACCAGAAGACCGCGAAGAAGAGCTGCACGGTGCTGTCCCATCAGCCGCTGCCCCCCGCGCCCGCCGCCGGAGCCAAACCGCGCGCCTCCGCGACGCCGACCCCCGGCGATTTCCCGCGCGTTTCGGGCAACGAACAGAAGTCCCGCGACGGCGACCGCCGCGCGATCCTGGACAAGGAACTCGCCAACGAATCGCAGAACCTCGAAAAGGCCAAAAAGGCCCTGTTCGATGCCGGCACCCAGCCGCCGGACAAGCTCCAGCCGCTGCGCGATACCGTGGCGCTGCACGAACGGAACATCGAGTCGCTGAAGAAAGAACTCGGCAACCTGCGCTGAGAACTTATTTCTAGCGGCTGGTGCGCTTCTTGCGACAATCACCCGTAATGAACACCACCGAAACTTTCGGCGCCTTCAGCGGGCTGGACCTGCTGTCCTCGGCGGTCGTCCTGGTCGATGCCAAACTGGTCATCCGCCACCTCAACCCGGCGGCGGAGAACCTGTTTGCCGTGAGCTCGCGCCAACTGCTCGGCCATCCCCTGCAACGACTGATGGGCGAGCCGCCGGAGCTGGTTGCCGCGCTCGACAATGCGCTGAAGAACAACTGGGGCCATACCGGCCACAACATCCTGATCGAACGCGGACAGGACGTGCAGCTTCACGTCGATTGCACGGTCACCCCGGTCGAGGCCGGCAATGCGCGCCTGCTGCTCGAGGTGCGCACCATCGACCAGCAGTTGAAGGCCGCGCGCGAGGAACAGCTGGCCCAGCAGCAGCAGGCCAACCGCGAACTGGTGCGCAACCTGGCGCACGAGATCAAGAACCCGCTGGGCGGCATCCGCGGTTCGGCGCAGCTGCTGGAACGGGAACTCGCGAGCGAGCCACTGAAAGAGTACACCCAGGTGATCATCCAGGAAGCCGACCGCCTGCAGGACCTGATGCAGCGCCTGCTCTCCTCGCATCGCGTGATGCAGCCTGCGCTGGCCAGCATTCACGAAATCCTCGAGCGCGTGCGGCGCCTGATCCACGCCGAATACCACGATGTCACGGTGCGCCGCGACTACGACACCTCCCTGCCCGACATCACCGGCGACCGCGAGCAGCTGCTGCAGGCTGTCCTCAACATCTCGCGCAACGCGGCACAGGCCATGCAGGGCAAGGGCGAGATCATTTTCCGCACCCGCGCGGCGCGACAAGTCACCCTGGCCAAGAAGCATTACCAGCTGGCACTCGAATTGCAAGTGATCGACAACGGCCCGGGAATTCCGGAGAACATTCGCGACAAGATCTTTTATCCGCTGGTTTCGGGTCGTGAAAACGGCAGCGGTCTTGGCCTCACGATCGCCCAGAGCTTCATCCAGCAGCACGGCGGTACCATCGAAGTCGCATCGCGCCCCGGGCGTACCTGCTTTTCGCTGATGCTGCCGCTGACACGAAAGAAGAAGGAAGAATGATGAACGACACATCCCCCGGCCCCTTCTCCGCGAGAAGGGGTGACCACGGCTCGCTGCGCTCGCAGGCATTTGGCGGGTCTGCCTTGGGGCGGCCCGGCGGCAGGCCATGAATCCGGTCTGGATCATCGACGACGACCGCTCCATCCGCTGGGTGCTGGAAAAGGCGCTCGGCCGGGAGAACATTGCCGCGAAATCCTTCGGCTCCGCCGACGACGCGCTGGCGGCGCTCGACAACGGCCAGCAGCCGCAGGTGCTGGTGTCCGACATCCGCATGCCGGGCAGCAGCGGCCTCGACCTGCTGCGCCATGTGAAGGAGCGCCATCCCGAGCTGCCGGTGATCATCATGACCGCCTATTCCGACCTCGATTCCGCCGTGGCGGCCTTCCAGGGCGGCGCTTTCGAATACCTGCCCAAGCCCTTCGACGTCGACCAGGCCGTGGAACTGGTGCGCCGGGCGATTACGCAAGCGGCGCACCACAATGGTGCAGACGAGGAAATCAGCGCCGTGCCCGAGATCCTCGGCCAGGGCGCTGCCCTGCAGGAAGTCTTCCGCGCCATCGGCCGCCTGTCCACCTCCCACGCCACGGTGCTGATCAACGGCGAATCCGGCACCGGCAAGGAACTGGTGGCGCGCGCGCTGCACCGCCACAGCCCGCGCAAGGACGCGCCCTTCATCGCCATCAACACCGCGGCGATCCCGCGCGACCTGCTCGAATCCGAACTCTTCGGCCACGAAAAAGGCGCTTTCACCGGCGCCGCCACACTGCGCCGCGGGCGATTCGAGCAGGCCGACCACGGCACGCTGTTCCTCGACGAAATCGGCGACATGCCGGCCGAACTGCAGACGCGCCTGTTGCGCGTGCTCTCCGAAGGCAGCTTCTACCGCGTCGGCGGCCACCAGCCGGTCAAGGCCAACGTGCGCGTGATCGCCGCCACGCACCAGGACCTCGAAGGCCGCGTCAAGGAGGGCCTGTTCCGCGAAGACCTGTTCCACCGCCTCAACGTCATCCGCCTGCGCCTGCCGCCGCTGCGCGAGAGGCGCGAGGACATCCCGCTGCTGGCGAAGCACTTCCTGCAGAAAAGCGCGCAGGAGCTCGGCGGCGAACCCAAGCGCCTGACCGAGGCCGCGCTGAAATACCTGCAGGGACTGGACTTCCCCGGCAACGTGCGGCAACTGGAAAACCTCTGCCACTGGCTGACCGTGATGGCGCCGGGGCAGAGCGTCGACATCCCCGACCTGCCCGCCGAACTGCGCGAGGGCCCGGAAAATTCGGCGCGCCGCGACCTGCCGGCCAACTGGAACCAGGCGCTGGCCGGCGAAGCCGACCGGCTCTTGGCCGCCGCCCCCGGCGCGGTATTCGATACCCTGAGCCGGGAATTCGAGGCGACGCTGATCCGGCGCGCGCTGAACGCCACCGGCGGGCGTCGCGTCGACGCCGCGCAACTGCTGGGCATCGGCCGCAACACCATCACGCGCAAGATCCAGGAACTCGGCCTCGACGACCCCGGGGCGGATGCCGAAGGCGGCTAGCCGCCTGCCCCGCACCCGACCCGGCCGGAGCATCGGCGGACCGGGCCCCGCCCTGCGGGATGCCCCGTGGCAGGCGCTTGCGTTATAGTCGGCGACCACGCGCCGAAACCGATCGGCGTTCCACGACGACCGGGAATCCACCATGCCTGCCACCATTGCCGCCATTGCCGCCGCGCTGGGTGATGCCGCGCCCCGTTTCGACATCGACCTCCTGCCAAGCTGCGATTCGACCAATGCGGTGCTGCTCGCCCGCGCCGACGCCGGCGCGCCGTCGGGCACGGTGGTGATCGCCGTCGAACAGACCGCCGGCCGCGGCCGGCGCGGGCGCAGCTGGTTCGCCCATCCCGGCGACAGCCTGACATTCTCGCTGCTCTGGCGTTTCGCGCCGGGCACCGCGCCGGCGGGGCTGTCACTCGCCGTCGGCGTCGCGGTGGCGCGCGCGCTGCAAAAAGTCGGCGCTGGCGGGACGGCGCTGAAATGGCCCAACGACATCCTCAAGGACGGCCGCAAGCTCGGCGGCATCCTGGTCGAGCTGGTGCCCGGCGCGCCGCATGCCGCCGTGATCGGCATCGGCATCAACCTGCACCTGCCGGCAGATCTGCCCGCGGACGTCCGTGCCGCCTCCGCCGCGCTGTGCGCGCCGGGCGAAACCACCGACGAAAATGCGCTGTATGCCATGCTGCTGACCGAGCTGCTGGCCACGCTGGAGCTGTTCGCCGCGGCGGGCTTCGCCGCGTTGCGCCCGGAATGGCTGGCGCGCCACGCCATGCAGGATGTTCCCGTGCTGCTCTCCTCCGATTTCGGCGCGCCGCGCGCCGGCATCTGCCGCGGCGTCGACAGCGACGGCGCGCTGCTGTTCGAAGCCGGCGGCCGCAGCGAACGCATCCTTTCCGGCGAAGTTTCGCTGCGCCCGGCCTGAGCGTTTCGCGAGATGCTGCTCTGCCTCGACGCCGGCAACACCCGCCTCAAGTTCGGCCTGTTCGACGGCGGCCGCTGGCTGCTGCAGGATGCGCTCGACTACGCGGCCTTCGATGAACTGCCCGCGCGATTGCCGGCCAGTCCAACGCGCATCGTCGCCTGCAACGTCGCCGGCCAGGCGGTGCGGCAGCGCATCGAGGCGCTGGCCGGCAAGCTCGGGCTTCCCCTGACCTGGCTCTGCAGCACCGCCGCCGCCTGTGGCGTCACCAATTCCTACGACACGCCCGAGCAACTCGGCGCCGACCGCTGGGCGGCGCTGATCGGCGCACGCGCCCTGCATGGCGGCGCCTGCGTGGTGGCGGTCGCCGGCACCGCGACCACGATCGACGCGCTCGACGCAAGCGGCCGCTTTCGCGGCGGCCTGATCCTGCCCGGGCTGGCCCTGATGCGCGCCGCGCTCGCCGGCAACACCGCCGACCTGCCGCATGCCAGCGGCAGTTTCCGGTCGCTGCCGACCAACACCGACGACGCCATCGCCAGCGGCGCGCTGCACGCCACGCTGGGCGCCATCGCGCGCATGCGCGCCACGCTGGGCGCCGATGTCGCCTGCCTGCTCTCCGGCGGCGCGGCGGCCGAACTCGCGCCGCACCTGGAACCGCCGCAGCGCCCGATCGACAACCTGGTGCTGGAAGGGCTGGCGCGCTTCGGCCAGACGCAGTGATCAGGCGCAGGGCGGCCAGCGGGACGCGCGCACGCGGCGCTGGCGCGCAGCCAACTCGACTCTGGGCGGTACCGGTGGGGCCGACCGTGGCGACGGCGGCTTTAGGCGGGACGACAGCCCTGCCCGCCGCCGGCTCCCAATTACCTTGCATTTTCAAACATTGCATTGGCGTGCAGAAAAGACAGCTTTCCGCTGCGGCAGGCTGCTCGGGCTGTTTCCTGCGTCGGTGGGGGGTGGCCAGGGGCAAGCGCTGCGGGAACTGCCCCCCGACTGGCGCCGGTTCGACATGGAAAAGCTGGCCGACCACGAGGCGATCGCCCGCGATCCGGACCTGTTCCTGCGCCTGAATCCGAACCATGTGGCCATCGACGAAAGCCAGTCGCGACCCTCCGGCCCTCGCGTGGCCACGACAACGATCGCGAATCACGCGGGCGCTTCGTCATCACCGGATCGAGTTCGCCCGACTCGCTCTCCGCCGGCCGCGGGGATCAAGGGCCGTTTCAGCCAGGCCTGCGCCGCCCTGCCCTGCTGGCAGCGGGGGGGGCCGCGGCGAACGACCTGGCGAATGTTCCTGCGCGCCTGAGCCTGGGCCAGGTCACGGATTACTGGCTGCACGGTGGCTACCCGGAACCCTGGATCAAAAATTCGCAGCGCTTTCGCAAGCTGTGGCTGCAAAACTACCTGCAAACTTATCTGGACCGCGATCTGCCGAGACTTTTCCCCGGCCTGGACCGGCAGAAATTCCGGCTCTTCGTGCAGATGCTGGCGCAGCTTTCCGGCAGCATCATCAACTATTCGGAGGGGGGGGGGGGCGGGGGGGGGGGCGGCGGGGGGGGCGGGGGGGGGGCGGTTACTTCCATATCGCGCACGGCAGTTCGTTTGGCGCCACCCGGCCTGAAAGATGGCCAGGGGATCCCAGGGCTATCTGCGGCAGTGGCCTGTTGCACTTCCTGTTGCACCTGCAGGATCGTGACGACCTGATGGCGCATCCGCGGGCGCCTCCCGGGGGGGGGGTCATCGAAAACCTGGGGGCCTTGGCGCGGTGTTGACTTCAAGCCTTTCACTACCGCAGCGGTGGCGGCGCGGAAATCGACCTGGTGCTGGGCGGGGGGGTCGCAGCCGCGCGGCGGCAAAAGGGGGGGGGGGGCGCGGGCGGGGGGACAAGCGATCGGCGGGGGCGGGGGGGAGCGGGGGCGGGGCGCGCCCCCGCCCGGGCGCCTGGGGGCGCGGGCGCTGAAGGCAGCACGGGGGAGGGGAGGCGGGCGAGGTGATCGCGGGGCGGGGGCGACCCGAGGGCGGGGGGCCGCCAGGGGGGGGGGTGGGGGACCAGGGGGCGCATCCTTTCCAAGCGACGACGATGAGGGGGGGGGGGGAGTTCGGGGCCGCTTCGAGATACCCGAACCGCTGGTGCTCGGCGGCTGACACACGACCGACGTGGCCGCCTTCGCCGGCCACTTGCCCCCACTGCCGTCATGGCAGACAATGCCCCCTCTGACGGAGGCCTGCCATGCCCGCCCACTTCCTTGCCACGCTGCCCAACTTCCTCGCCTATCTCGGCACCGCCATCGTGCTGCTGGTCGCCTTCGTCGCGATCTACCTCTACGTCACGCCCTATGACGAGATCAACCTGATCCGCGCCAACAACACCGCGGCCGCGATCTCGCTCTCCGGCGCCGTGCTCGGCTTCGCCATGCCGATCGCCAACGTCATCGCCCACAGCGACACGCTGGCGGACCTCGCGGTGTGGGGCGTGATCGCCGGCATCGTGCAGCTGCTGGCCTGGATGGTGGCGCGCGTGGCACTGCCGCGACTCAAGGAAGCCATCGCCGCCGGACAGGTGGCGCCGGCGATCTTCGTCGCCGCGCTGTCCGTCACCGTCGGCCTCATAAACGCCGCCTGCATGACCTACTGATTTTCACCGAGGAGACTCACATGGCACTCATGGATTTCATCAAGAAACAGTTCATCGACATCATCCAGTGGACCGAGGACGATGGCGAGACCATGGCCTGGCGCTTCCCCATGGCCGAAATGGAAATCCAGAATGGCGCCAGCCTGACGGTGCGCGAATCGCAGATGGCGGTGTTCGTGAATGAAGGCCAGGTCGCCGACGTGTTCGGCCCCGGCATGTACAAGCTGACGACACAGACGCTGCCGGTGCTGACCTACCTGAAGAACTGGGACAAGCTGTTCGAGTCGCCCTTCAAGTCCGACGTGTATTTCTTTTCCACGCGGCAGAAGATCGACCGCAAGTGGGGCACGCCGAATCCGGTGACCATCCGCGACAAGGATTTCGGCATGGTGCGCCTGCGCGCCTTCGGCATCTACGCCTTCCACCTGACCGACCCGAAGGCCTTCCACACCACGATTTCCGGCACGCTGGAGCGCTACGGCACGGAAGAACTCGAAGGCCAGCTGCGCAACACCATCGTCGGCCACATCGCCGACATCTTCGGCGAGTCGGGCGTGCCCTTCATCGACATGGCATCGAACCAGCTCGAGTTCGGCAACGCGCTGAAAGCCAAGATGGAGCCGATGTTCCAAGCTTACGGTCTCGCGCTGGACAGCCTCAACGTGCAGAACATCTCGCTGCCCGAGGAATTGCAGGCGATGCTCGACAAGCGCATCGGCGTGAACATCATGGGCGGCATGCAGGCCTACACCCAGTTCCAGACGGCGGAGGCAATACCGCTCGCCGCGGCGAACGAGGGCGGCCTGGCCGGGCTGGGCGCCGGCGTCGGCGTCGGCTTCGGCGTCGGCCAGCAGGTCGCGGCATCGATGGCGCAATCGCTGAATCCGGCGGCGGCCGCCGCAGCCCCGGCCGCCGTGGCGCCGGCGCCGACTTCCGCGGCAGCGGCGCCAGTCTCGGCCGACGAGATCGTGGCCACCATAGAAAAGCTGCATGGTCTGGTGGGCAAGGGCATGCTCTCGCAAGCCGAATTCGACGCGAAGAAGGCGGAATTGTTGAAGAAACTCGGCTGACGACCATCTACTGAACGCGGGCCATGCCCTTCAGCGCCAACTGCCCGGCCTGCGGCGCGCCGGTCGTCTTCAAATCCGCGGCGTCCTTCCATGGCGTCTGCGAGTTCTGCCGCAGCACGCTGGTGCGCCACGGCGGCGACCTGGAAAACCTCGGCCGCATGGCCGACCTGCTCGAAGACGCCTCGCCGCTCCGGCTCGGCACCGAGGGCCGCTACAAGGGCGTGCATTTCGCCGTGGTCGGCCGCATCCAGCTGCGCTATGAATCCGGCATCTGGAACGAATGGCACCTGCTGTTCGACGACCAGCGCAGCGGCTGGCTGTCCGATGCCGGCGGCGAGTACGTGATCAGCTTCCTCACGCCGCCGGGCGCGACGCTGCCGGAGTTCGCCGCGCTCAAACCGGACGTCGAACTGACGCTGGCCGGGCGCGACTTCACCGTCACCAACCTGGAAGAGGCGATGTGCATCTCGGGCGAGGGCGAACTGCCCTTCGCCTTCGGCGCCGGCTATCCCGCGCAGCTGGCCGACCTGCGCGCCACGGGCGGCGCAGGGGTCGAAACTGCGGCCGCCTTCGCCAGCATCGACTACTCGGAAACGCCGCCGCTGGTTTTCGTCGGCGAGTCGCTGCCCTTCGCCGCCTTCCATTTCGCCAACCTGCGCGGCGAGCAGGCGGCGAAGCCGGCCGGCACGGTCAAGGCGCTGCAATGCCCGGCCTGCGGCGGCGCCATCGGCATCCACGACAAGGCGGTGCAAAGCGTCGCCTGTCCGTCCTGCCTCAGCGTGCTCGACGCGGCCGACAAGAACCTGCGCATCCTGCAAAAAGCCGCGGCGGCGACGCGCATCGAGCCGCGGATCCCGCTCGGCAGCGTCGGCAGATTCGGCGGCCGCGACTGGACCGTGATCGGCTTCCAGCAGCGCGTCATCAGGGTCGAAAACATCGACTACCCCTGGCAGGAATACCTGCTGCACCACCACGAGGAAGGCTTTCGCTGGCTGGTCGAATCGACCGGCCACTGGAGCTGGGTCAGTCCCCTGGCGAAGCCGCCGCTCTACAGCAACGGCCAGCCCGCGGCGATCCACGGCGACCAGGTGTTCACCCGCTTTGCCGCCGGCTCGGCCGAAACCCGCTACGTGATCGGCGAATTCACCTGGAAGGTCAAGGTCGGCGAAACCTGGGAGACCATGGATTTCATCGCGCCGCCGAAAATGCTCAGCCGCGAGTCCGGGCGCAACGAGACGACCTGGTCGCTCGCCGAGTACCTGCCGACGGAAGAAGTGGCGGCCGCCTTCAAGCTCCCCAAGTCGCTGCCGGAAGCCACCGGCATCGGCATGATCCAGCCCAATCCGCGCAAGGAAAGCCACCGTCGGGTCTGCCGCATGTTCTGGAAATTCGCGGCGCTGGCCGTCGTCGCCCAGCTGCTGTGGATATTCATCCTCGGCGGGCGCACGCTGCTCGACCAGCGCCTGGTGTTCTCGCCGCAGAACGACGAACCGGTCACCACGCAGACCTTCCAGCTCGACGGCAAGGCGCGCAACCTGGTGCTGCGCCACGACACCGACCTCGACAACAACTGGCTCGGCCTGGGCCTGACCCTGATCGAGAAGCAGAGCGGCAAGGTCTGGGTGGCGCAGACCGAGATCGCCTACTGGCACGGCTCCGACGGCGGCGAAAGCTGGAGCGAGGGCGACCGCAGCAAGGAACTGGAATTCCGCGAGCTGCCGCCCGGCACCTACTACTTCGTCATCGACCCGGAAATCTCCGCCGAGAAGCCGGTCGCGGTGGCCGCCCGCCTCAAGGTAATCCGCGACCAGGCGGCGTGGAGCAATTTCTTCTTCCTGCTGATCTTCCTCGCGCTGTTCCCGATGTTCAGCCGCCACCGGGTCAGCAGCTTCGAGGCCGCGCGCTGGGAGGATGCGGACTTCCTTTCCACCGGCGCCGAATTCGGCTCGAACGACGGTGACAGCGATTCCGGGGGCGACGATGATTGAGGGAAGACCCTGATGCCGCGCGTCGCCATGATCATGAGCCTCGCCGCCTTCGTGCTGTTCAACTACGGCCAGTACCGCGGCTGGAGCCTGTTTTCGGAAAGCGCCGACGCCCAGCCGGTGCGCTCGGCGAACGCGGCGCGTACCTTCCACAAATGAAAGGACACTCATGCAGATCCTGCTGATTTCCGGCATCGGCGTCGCCATCGTGGCGGTGCTGTTCGCCTTGCAGAACAACGTCCCGGTGACGATCAGCTTCTTCGCCTGGAGCTTCGGCGGCTCGCTGGCGCTGGTGCTGCTGATGGCGCTCGGCCTCGGCGCGCTGATCGCGGGCCTGGTCACCTCGCCGGCATTGATCGGCAGCCAGTGGAGCGGCAAGCGCCTGCGGCGCCAGGTGGCGACCCTCGAAGAACAGAACCGCGCCCTGCAGCAGCGTGTCGCCGAACTCGATGCCCAGCTCGAATCCCTGCTCGCGGCGCAGGCCCTCGCCCCGACGGCGACGCTGATCGAACAAAAACCCTGAAGGCAAAAAGTCGGCGCCGGCGGGACGGCGGTTCGCGTCCCGTCCCGCCGGCGCCGCCGACCCCGACATGCAACGTCCCCTGCTGGTTTCCGTTTTCATCGTCGCCTCCTGCGGGCTGGCCTACGAGCTGATCGCCGCCGCGATGGCGAGCTATCTGCTGGGCGATTCGGTGACGCAGTTTTCCACCGTGATCGGCGCCTACCTGTTTGCCATGGGCATCGGCTCCTGGCTGTCGAAGCACGTCGGCGGCAACCTGCTGGTGCGCTTCATCCAGATCGAACTGCTGGTCGGACTGGCGGGCGGCATCTCGGCCGGCCTGCTGTTCCTGTTGTTCACGCTGCACGCCGGGCCCTTCCGCTTCATGCTCTACGGCCTGGTGCTGCTGATCGGGATACTCGTCGGGCTGGAGATCCCGCTGATCATGCGCATCCTCAAGCGCGAAGTGGCCTTCAAGGACCTCGTGGCGCAGGTGCTTTCCTTCGACTACATCGGCGCGCTGGCGGTGTCGGTGCTGTTCCCGCTGCTGCTGGCGCCGCACCTCGGCCTGGTCAGGAGCGCGCTGCTGTTCGGCCTGTTGAACGCCCTGGTCGCCGCCTGGGCGCTGTGGCTGTTCCGCGCCCAGCTCGGCACCCTGCCGGCGCTGCGCGCGCAATGCGCGGCCGTGATCGGCGCGCTCGCCGTCGCCTTCGGTTTCGCCGGCACCTTCGTCAGCCTGGCCGAGGCCAACCTCTACAACGAGGACATCATCCACGCCGAATCCAGCCCCTACCAGCGCATCGTCGTCACGCGCTGGCGCGACGAGACGCGGCTCTACCTCAACCACAACCTGCAGTTTTCCTCGCGCGACGAATACCGCTACCACGAGGCGCTGGTGCATCCCGGGCTGGCCGCGCTGCCCGGCGCGCGCAAGGTGCTGGTACTGGGCGGCGGCGACGGCATGGCGCTGCGCGAGATCCTCAAGTACCCGCAGGTGGAAAGCATCACGCTGGTCGACCTCGATCCGCGCATGACGGAACTGTTTTCCCAATCGACGCTGCTGCGCGAGCTCAACGCGAATGCGCTGGCCTCGCCCAAACTGAAGATCATCAACGCCGATGCCCTGCAATGGCTGGAAGCCTCGCCGGAGATGTTCGACTTCGTCGTCGCCGACTTCCCCGATCCGTCCAACCACAGCCTCGGCAAGCTCTACTCGACGGCCTTCTACCGCCTGCTCAAGCAGCACGTCGCCGACACCGGCCGCGTCGTGGTGCAGGCCACCTCGCCGCTGCACGCCCGCGAAAGCTTCTGGACCGTGGTCGCCACGCTCGAAGCCGCCGGCTGGCAGACCGCGCCCTACCACGCACTGGTACCCAGCTTCGGCGAATGGGGCTTCATCCTCGCCGGCCGCCGCGAGTACCGCCCGCCGCAAACCATCCCGGTCGCAACGCGCTTCATCACCCCCGATGCGCTGCCGGCACTGTTCCATTTCCCGGCCGACATGGCGCGCGTCGCTACCGAGCCCAATCGCCTCGACAACCAGAACCTGGTGCGCATCTTCGAGCGCGAGTGGGGACGGGTGCAGGCGCAGTGAATTCAAAGGCGATGCAGGGTTTCCCGGCCCGTGGCATCATTGCTCACGTCACGCGCAAGGAGCCATGCATCCTCTACTCGCACGCATCAGCATCACCATGTCGCCGGCCGCCTGTATCCGCGGCACCCGCCTATGGGTATCCCTGCTGCTTGACCGCATCGCCGATGGCGAAAGCGAGGTAGACCTGCTGGCGGATTATCCGCAACTGAATTCGGATGACATTCGTGCTGCCATTGCCTATGGCGCGGAAATGTCGCGCGAAAGGGTGATCCCGATAACTCCTCCGCTTGCAGCGTGAAATTCAAGCTGGACGAAAACCTCGGACAGCGAGGTGCGCAACGCCTGACAGCTGCAGGGCATGATGTTTCGACCATAGTGCAGCAACAAATGATCGGATCATCCGACACGACGGTCTTCGGAGTCTGTGCCGCCGAAGGCCGCGCCCTGGTTACCCTGGATTCGGATTTCTCCCAGGTGCTGCGCTTCCCTCCGGATAAATCTGCAGGGATTGCCGTGCTCGCGTCCTCCGGACGCATGACGTCCAGATTGCTTGAAATCCTCCTCGGTCAGTTGCTCGATGGGCTGGAACAGCATGAACTCTCCGGCCGGTTGTGGATCGTCGAACCCGGTCGCATCCGGATTCATGGCAGCACATCGGACTAAACCTCCATGAAAGCTGCTGCCGTTCGTGCCGTCCGCGAGACTTTGTCCGGCTTCATTGCCCGAGGCGTCGCTTCGCGCAACGCGGCACACGCTTCCGGCCGCTACGTCACGGCCGCGACAGTTCTCGGCAAGCTGGAAACGCGACTGAAGAACGCACGCGGGAAAGCAGCCATCGCAAAATGAAGCGCTTTGTCGTTCGCTCCTCGGAGGGACGCCAGGCACAAGCTGCAATGCAGATGCATGGTCGATCCATGCAACACTGCTGAGCCATGCGCCGCCGCGACTTCCTCGCCGCCACCTCGGCCGCCGCGGCCCTTGCGGCCTGCGGCTCGAAGGCCGCGCCGCCGCTGCCGCCGGGCAGGCTCACCGGCGCCAACGATGCCCTCGGCCACCGCCTGCGCAAGCCCGATTTCCCAGCGCCGACGGAAACGCTGCGCAGCAGCGTGGCCATCGCCGGTGGCGGCATAGCCGGGCTGTCGGCAGCGTGGAAACTGGCGCGCTCGGGCTGCGACGATTTCGTGCTGCTGGAGATGGAGGGCGAGACGGGCGGCAATTCGCGCGCCGGTCGCAACGCGGTCTCGGCCCATCCGCTGGGCGCGCACTACCTGCCCCTGCCGCCGCGCGAGGCGCGCGCCACGCGCCAGCTGCTGGCCGAACTCGGCGTGCTGCAGGGCGACCCGGATGCCGCGCACCCGGCCTACGACGAAAAGTATTTGTGCCATGCGCCGCAAGAGCGCCTGTACAAGGACGGCTACTGGCAGGAGGGCGTATGGCCGACGCTCGGCGTGCCGGCCGCCGAGCGCGCGCAATACACCCGCTTCCAGGACTTCATCGCCGGCCTGCGCCAGCGGCGCGATGCGGCCGGGCGGCGCACCTTCGCGCTACCGCTGGCGCTGTCGTCGCCCGATCCGCAACTGCTGGCGCTGGACCGCCTCGGCTTTCGCGACTGGCTGCTGGGCGAGGGCTACACGGCGCCGGGTCTGCACTGGCTGGCCGACTACGCCTGCCGCGACGACTACGGCACGGCCGCGGCGCAGACCTCGGCCTGGGCCGGGCTGCACTACTTCGCCTGCCGCGACGGCGACGGCCAGGTGCTGACGGCGCCGGAAGGCAACGCCTGGCTGGCGCGCGGCCTGGCGCGCGGCGGCGGGGCGGGTGCAACAAAACGCGCTGGTGTTCCGCGTCGAGCAGGGCAAGAAGGATGTCGCCTGCGACGTCTACCTCGCCGCCGAGAACCGCAGCATCCGCGTCATCAGTCGCGAACTGATCTGGGCCGCGCCGCTGTTCCTGATTCCGCATGTCTTCGCCGCACCGCGCCCGGAATGGCTGGCCGCCATCATGGGTGCCGACTACGCGCCGTGGGTCGTCGCCAACCTGACCTTGAGCGAAGCGCCGCAGACCCGCGCCGGCCAGCCGCTGGCCTGGGACAACGTGCTGCACGACAGCCCTGCGCTGGGCTACGTGGTCGCGACCCACCAGCAATTGCGCTACGCGCCGGGGCCGACCGTGATCACCTGGTACCGCGCCCTGCACGAGGAATCGGCGTCCCGCCAGCGCCGACTTTTACAGGGACGCGAGGACTGGGCCCGCGAAATCCTCGCCGACCTCGCCGTGCCGCACCCCGAAATCCGCGAACTCGCAACGCGCATCGACATCCACCGCCACGCCCACGCCATGATCCGCCCGCTGCCCGGCCGGCTGTGGGGCGGCGCGCGCGCGGCCTGCGAAACCGGCGCCGGCAACATCCGCTTCGCCCATGCCGACGTCTCCGGCCTGTCGCTGTTCGAGGAAGCCAACTACCGCGGCGTGCTGGCCGCCGAGCGCACGCTGGCCCGGCTCGGCGTATCCTTTGCATCCTCGCTATGAACGGCCTCCACATCCTTGCCGAATTCCACGCCTGCGCCGGCGATCGCCGCCTGCTGCTGGACGCCGCGCCGCTGGCCGCGCTGTGCCGCCGCGCCTGCGCCGAGGCCGGGCTGGCGGTGGTGGCCGAGGCCTTCCACCAGTTCCCCGCCGCCGGCGCCACCGGCGCCCTGGTGCTGGCCGAATCGCACCTGGCGATCCACACCTGGCCGGAACTCGACGCGGTGACGCTCGACCTTTACGTCTGCAACTATAGCCAGGATAATCGCGCTGCCGCGGAAGCCGCCTACGAGGCACTGAAAGCGGAATTCAAGCCGCAACGCGTGGTGCGCCACGACGTCAGGCGCGGCGCGATGCAGCCGGCGGCGCCGGCCCTCACCTGACCGGAAAACCATGGCTATTCGGCTGTTCTTCTTCCTGCTGGTCTTTGCCAACCTGCTGTTCTTCGCCTGGGCCCAGGGCCACTTTGGCGCGACCGACGACAACCGCGAACCGCAGCGGCTGGCGGAACAGTTGCAGGCCGACAAACTGCGCATCGTGCGCAGCATGCCGGCGCCGGCGAAGCCGCCGGACCTGGCCTGCCGCATGATCGACGGGCTCGATCCGACCGAGGCCGAAGCCGTCAAGGTCGCCATGAAAGCCGGCGGCGCCGGCGAAGCAGTCATCCTCGCCCCGGCGCAGCCGAAGCCCCACCTGGTGGCGATCGGCGGCCTGGCCAACAAGTCCGCCGTGGACAAGAAGATCGCGGAACTGGGTCGCTTCGGGGTTACCGACCAGGTCACCGTCGAACTGGAAGGCGGCGGCCATGAAATCGTCCTCGGCGCCTTCGCCACCGAAGCCGAAGCGCGCGACTTCCTGCAGGGGCTGGTGAAGCGGGGCATCAAGTCGGCGCGCGTTGACAGCCGCCAGCTGCCGCCGCCGAAGGCGCGCATCGAAGCCCGCGGGCCGGCGTCGGAACTGCTGCGGCAGTTGCCGCAGCTGATCGCCCCCTATGCCGATGCCACCATCGGCGATTGTCCGTCGTGACCTGGGTGGTCGGCCTCACCGGCGGCATCGGCAGCGGCAAGAGCGCCGCCGCCGACCTGTTCGCCGCGCACGGCATCGCGGTGATCGACACCGACGCCATCGCCCATGAACTGACCGCGCCCGGCGGCGCCGCGATGCCGGCGATCCGCGCCGGCTTCGGCGACGGCGTGGTGGCGGCCGACGGCGCGCTCGACCGCGCCGCGATGCGCGCCATCGTCTTCACCGATCCCGCGGCGAAGAAGCGCCTGGAAGCCATCCTGCATCCGCTGATCCGCGCCGAGGGCGAGCGGCGCATCGCCGCCGCCGCATCGCCCTATGTCATCCTCATGGTGCCCTTGCTGGTCGAGTCGGGCAGCTACCGCGAGCGGGTGAACCGGGTTGCCGTGGTCGACTGCCGCGAGGCGACCCAGATTGCCCGTGTCATGAGCCGCAACGGCCTGCCGCGGGCCGAAGTCGAGCGCATCCTGGCGGCGCAGGCGACGCGCGCCGAACGCCTGGCGGCCGCCGACGACGTGATCGACAACGACGGCGACATCGCCGCCCTGCCGCCCCAAATCGACAGGCTGCATGGGGAATATTTGGCGCTGGCGCGGCAGTTTGGTTGAGATTTGCACTGATTTGGGTCACAATCCGGACAATTTTCTCCACCCGGCTCCCCATTCGGCAAGCGTGTGATCACTTACGAATACCCTCTCAGCGAGCGCGTTCGCACGCTATTGCGGCTCGAAGATCTGTTCGACAAGGTCACCCATTTTGCGACCGCCGAAGGCGCCATGGAGCACCACGTCGCGCTGGTCACGCTGTTCGAAATCCTCGAGGTCGCCGGCCGTGCCGAACTGAAATTCGACCTGGTGCAGGAACTCGAACGCCAGCGCCAGATCCTGCTTTCCTTCCGCAACAACCCCGAAATTTCCGAAGACGCGCTCTCCGGCGCGCTCTACGAAATCGAGCAGGCCAGCGCGCTGCTGCTGGCAATGCACGGCAAGATCGGCCACTACCTGCGCGAGAACGAATGGCTGATGGCGATCAAGAACCGCGCCGCGATCCCCGGCGGCGTCTGCGAGTTCGACCTGCCCGGCTACCACTATTGGCGCCATCGCGATTCCGCGCTGCGCCAGCAGGACCTCGTCAACTGGATCGCGCCCATGCTGCCGATCCGCGACGGGCTCGCGATCGTGCTGCGCCTGCTGCGCGCCTCGGGCCGCAGCGAGCAGCAGACGGCGCAGCGCGGCGCCTTCCAGCTGATGCTCGGCGGTCGCAGCGCGCAACTGATCCGCCTCAAGACGGGACAGGGCGAGCCCTGCCTGCCGGAAATCTCGGCCGGCAAGTTCGCCATCAACATCCGCTTCCTGCGCCCCGACATGGACCAGCGGCCGCGCCAGGTCGACGCACCGGTGAATTTCGAACTCACGCTTTGTAACCTTTAGGCGCGTTTCAGGACGTTTCAGAACGTCGCACAACACCCCACAAAGCCCCGCCGTTGGGGGGTTTTTTGTTTCTGGACGTTGCATAAGATCGCGGGGCAGAGGCGAAATGCAGCCTCTTGATTTATGTAACTTAAACGCTACAATAGCTCATGTATCAGATTGAGCATTACCTGTCCCGCGATGGCCGCGATTTGTTTGCCAACTGGCTGGTATCGCTGGCGGATCGCAGGGCACGGGCCTTCACCTTGGCGCGGGTCGGTCGCATGGAAGGCGGTGCTTTCGGCGACTGCAAGCCGGTAGGCGCGGGCGTATGGGAAGCGCGTATCGACTACGGCCCCGGCTATCGCGTGTATTACGCGCGGGCCGGTAGTCGCTTGATCCTGCTGCTGACGGGCGGCGACAAGCGCAAGCAAAAAACCGACATAGCGCGCGCCGTGGATTACTGGAACGACTGGCAAGAGAGGAACCGAAAATGAAGCGAGCATCGCGCCCCCATGCCGAAGCGGTAATCGAACTGCTGCGCGGCGATCCCGCTTTCGCCGACGAATACCTTCGCGCGGCGATGGAACAAGCCGACCAGGAAGGCGGACGCGAAGCCCTGCTGTCGGCGCTGCGCCATGTTGCCGAAGCGCAAGGCATGGCCCAGGTTGCCGAGCGCGCCGGCATTCAGCGCGAGAGCCTTTACCGCGCCCTGTCGCCAAAAGGCAACCCAACGCTTAAAACGCTGGTCGCGGTATTGGAAGCGGCCGGCCTGCGCCTGGCTATCACCCGACGCGACGAAGCGCACGCCTGAACATGGGCAAGGCATTCGAGAGCATCAAGGCAGGGCTTACCGAGGCAATGGCACACGCCAAGCGCGATCCCGCCGCACCCCGCATCGTCAACTGCCCGGCCTGCGGCAAGGCCATCGAGTGGGTGGCGGAAAACCGTTACCGGCCGTTCTGCTCCGCGCGCTGCAAAGGCGTCGATCTTGGCGCGTGGGCCTCGGACCAGTACCGGATCGCGGCGAAGGAAGAACCCAAGCCTGACCCGGACGCCGCCGAGTAGCTCAGCTCCATGCGCCGCGAATTGCCGCGATACCGTGGGCGCCGGCGCGTTGGGCGGCATCTAGATCCGTGCGCGACAAACCGCCCAGGGCAAAAGTCGGCAGTGGCGGTACGGCGAGCGCCGCGGCCAAACCCTCCCAGCCGATGCCGGCCACACCCGGATGGCTGGCGGTCGCGCGCACCGCGCCGAACACCGCGAAATCGCAACCCAGTTTCGCGGCCAGTTCCAGTTCCGCCGCGGTATGGCAGGAGGCGGCGACCAGCGCGAAATCCGGCCGCGCGGTTTGCGCCGCCAGTTGCCGTGCCTGCAGGTGCACCCCGTCCGCGGCGGTCGCGGCGGCCAGCGCCGGATCACCGTTGACCAGCACCCGCGCGCCGTACTGGTGGCAGAGGTCGACCGCGGCGTGAACGAAAGCCGAACGGCGCGGTGCATCGAGCGTCGGCTCGCGCAGCTGCACCAACCGCAGGCCGTTTTCCAGCGCATGGGCCAGCGCCACCAGTTGCGAGTCGACGCCGATTTCGCCGGCATGGCTGATGGCGTAAAAGTCGGGCAGGGCCAGTGCCGCCAGCACCGGCGCATTGGCCGGGAGCATGGGCGCCACCGTCGGCGCATCGGCACGCTGCCAGGCCAGGGCGCTATGCACATGGTCGTGCAACTCGCCGCACCAGTCGCGGACGCGGAAGAAGTTGAGCCGGACGTGGGCGTGCTCGTAGACATGCTCGCGACGCAGCCAGGGGTCAGCGCGCGTCACACCGATGCCCAGCTCCTCGCCCAGCTCGCGCAGCAGCGCGGCGTGCGGCGTCTCGCCGGCCTCGACCTTGCCGCCGGGGAATTCCCAGTAACCGGGGTAGAAGGTGCCGGGCGCGCGCTGGCCGAGCAGAAATTCCATGGCGCCGTCCGCCGCGCGTCGCTCGATGACGGCGGCGGCGACTTCGGTGAGTTTCATTTTTTGCCGACGGCCCGGGCCGGCTTGCCGCCATGCCGCCCGGCGTAATCGCGGGCGAACTGCCAGGCGACGCGGCCGCTGCGCGAGCCGCGCATCAGGCTCCATTGCAGGGCCTCGCCGCGCGCGGCCTCGATCTTGTCGGCCGGCACGCCGAACTCGGCCAGCCAGTGGGCGCAGATTTCCAGGTAGTGATCCTGGCCGAAGGGGTAGAAGGACAGCCACAAACCAAAGCGCTCGGAGAGCGACACCTTCTCTTCGGTGGTCTCGCCGGGGTGGATGTCGCCGTCGGCGTTGTATTTGGTTTCGAGGTTCTCCGACATCTTTTCCGGCATCAGGTGGCGGCGGTTCGATGTCGCATACACCAGCAGGTTGTCCGGCATGCCGGTGATCGAGCCGTCGAGGATGCTCTTCATCGCCTTGTAGCCGGGCTCGCCCGACTCGAAGGAAAGGTCGTCGCAGAAGATGATGAAGCGCTCGCGGCGCGCGGCGACCAGGTCCACGATCTCCGGCAGGTGCACCAATTCGTCCTTGTCCACCTCGATCAGGCGCAGGCCTTTCGCCGCGAACTGGTTCAGCACCGCCTTGACCAGCGAGCTCTTGCCGGTGCCGCGCGCGCCGGTCAGCAGCACGTTGTTGGCGCTGCGCCCCTGCACGAACTGTTTGGTGTTCTGCGCGATGCGCTGCTTCTGGTCCTCGACGCCCTGCAGGTCCTCGAAGCGGATGCGGTGCGGCTGCTTCACCGCCTCCAGCCAGCCGCGCCCGCCGCGCGTGCGCCAGCGGAAGGCCGTGGCCGACCAGTCGGTCGGCGGCAGGGGTGTCGGCAGGACGGCTTCGAGGCGGTCGAACAACGCATCGAGGCGGTCGATCAGGGGAGCAAAATCGCGGGCGGGATCGGACATCGGGTAAGCTTGCGGGCCATTGAAGGAAGGCCACTTTAGCAGAATCATGTCTCGTTTCTTTCCCCTCGTCTTCGCCCTGCTGGCGCTGTTGACCATGGCCGGCTGCGCGCAAATCGGCGTCGAGCCGGCGCCGACTTCTCCTGCCGCGGCCGCCTGTCCCGCGCCCGCCGCCTGCCCCGTTTGCCCGGTGTGCCCGGTCGTCGAACCACCCAAGCCGCCGGAAAAACCCCTGCAGTCGGCCGAGTGGAACGAGCTGCCGGGCTGGAACGAGGACGATCCCGGCGCCGCCTTCGCCGCCTTCGTCGCCGGTTGCCGCAGCCTGGAAAAGCAGGCGCACTGGAAGCCGGCCTGCGCTTCGGCGCGCGAGCTCAACGACAAATCCGCGGCGGCGCTGCGCGCCTGGTTCGAGGCGCACACACAGCCCTGGGCGCTGGTCAATCCGGACGGCTCGCGCAACGGGCTGATCACCGGCTATTACGAACCGATACTGAAGGGCAGCCGCCAGAAAACGCGCGGCTACCCCCATCCGGTGTTCGGCCCGCCCGAGGACATGGTGGTCGTCGAGCTGGCCGAACTCTACCCCGAGCTCAAGCACCTGCGCCTGCGCGGACGCCTCGAAGGCCGCAAGCTGGTGCCCTACTATTCGCGTGCCGAATGGACTCCGCAGGAGAGCAAGCGCTCACCCGAGGCCCTCCTGTGGATCGACGACCCGATCGATTTGTTCTTCATGCAGATCCAGGGTTCGGGCCAGGTGCAGCTCGCCGACGGCAGCCGCGTGCGCCTGAATTACGCCGACCAGAACGGCCATCCCTATCGTTCCATCGGCCGCTGGCTGATCGACAAGGGCGAACTGAAAACCGAGCAGGCGTCGATGCAGGGCATCAAGGCCTGGGCCAAGGCCAACCCGGCGCGGCTGGCGGAACTGCTCAACGCCAACCCGAGCCTGGTCTTCTTCCGCGAACTGCCGGTGACCGGCAGCGGACCGCAAGGCGCCATGGGTCTGCCGCTGACGCCGGAGCGATCGGTGGCCGTCGACCCGCGCCATGTGCCGCTGGGCGCGCCGCTCTGGCTGGCGACGACCATGCCCAACAGCACCCAAACGCTCAACCGCCTGATGGTCGGGCAGGACACCGGCGGCGCGATCCGCGGCGTGGTGCGCGCCGATTTCTACTGGGGCAGCGGCACCGCCGCCGGCAACCAGGCCGGCAAGATGCGCCAGCAGGGCCGCATGTGGGTGCTGCTGCCGCGTGGCTTTGTCCCGGGAACGCCGTAGCGTCAGCGCCGACTTTTCACGTCCCCACCCAAAGCCGCCTCGGGACGCATTGCCGGAAGCGGTTCGAAAAGTTCGCGAATCCGCGGCTCGGTGTGTGCCAGCAGGGATGGATTCTGCGCATACGTCGCCAGCAGAAACGCCCGATTGGCCTCGATCTCGCGGATCAGGCGCAGATTCTCTTCGCCCGTCATGCCGACCCTCCATCGCGCAGTTTCGTCAGCGCTTCGATGTCGATGGCGTCCTTGCCGCGCCCGGTGCCGGTTTTCATCGCGATCAAATGATCGATCGAGGCGACCGGAATGCGATAGGGGCCCGCGTCGATCAGCACGGCGGCGTCACGCAACGCGGCATAGGGCACCACCGGCCGCACCAATACATCGATCACCGTTGCCTGCGCTTCCGGGCTGCGCAGGCTGAAGTCCAGCATGCCTTTCTCGCGATGCCATTGTTCGATCAGTTCGGGCTGCGCCAACGCGTCGATGGGCACCGGAATCGTCGGCTGCAGGCCGGCAGCCTTGGCGGCATTGATGAAGCGCCGCAGGTTCTTGTCGTCCATCGCCAGCACGACATCCACGTCCATCGTCAGGCGCGGATAGCCGTGCAGGGCAACCGCCAAGCCGCCGACCAACACGAAGTCGACATCGCCATCCGCCAACATTTTGATGAGATCGAACATGACCATGGCGTTACCTTAGCCCATCCACCTGCCGTTCTCCAACTGGCAGCCAAGCCATCAGCCGGGAACGCCGTAGCGCCAGCGCCGACTTTTCATCCCCGCCCGAGGCTCCCGCAGCCCCGTCATTCCGGGCTTGACCCGGAATCCAGTGCTCTCGCCCACCAACGCCGCTGGATTCCCGCGTTCGCGGGAATGACGACGGATGACGCGACGGGCGGGGTCGATCGCGCAGCGCCAATTCCTCCCCATCACGGTGCAGACAAACAGTCAACGGCACCACTCCGGTGCATCCTGAAGCGCCTGAATTCCCCATCCCCATGATTCAACACACCTTCCATCCCGGGAACGCTCATTGCTTTCATGCCTCCCATTCGTGCAATTAGACTTTGGGGAGCACCACAATGGAGAATTTCAAGACATCCGCCGACGTACTGTTCATCCTGCTCGGCGCCATCATGATCCTGGCCATGCATGCCGGCTTTGCCTTCCTCGAGCTGGGCACGGTGCGCAAGAAGAACCAGATCAACGCGCTGGTCAAGATCCTCTGCGACTTCTCGGCATCGACCCTGGCCTACTTCTTCATCGGCTACGGCATCGCCTACGGCGTGAATTTCCTCGCCGGCGCCGAAACCCTGGTGCAGAAGAGCGGCTACGACATGGTCAAGTTCTTCTTCCTGCTGACCTTCGCCGCCGCGATCCCGGCCATCGTCTCCGGCGGCATCGCCGAGCGCGCGCGCTTCGGCCCGCAACTCGCCGCCACCGTCATGCTGGTCGGCTTCGTCTATCCCTTCTTCGAGGGCATCGCCTGGAACCAGGCCTACGGCATCCAGGCCTGGTTCAAGTCCAGCTTCGGCGAAGAGTTCCACGACTTCGCCGGCTCGGTGGTGGTGCACGCCGTCGGCGGCTGGATCGGGCTGGCCGCCGTGCTCATGCTCGGCGCGCGGCGCGGCCGCTACAGCAAGGACGGCGGCATCTCGGCGCATCCGCCCTCGTCCATCCCCTTCCTTGCGCTCGGCGCCTGGATCCTGATCGTCGGCTGGTTCGGCTTCAACGTCATGAGCGCGCAGACCCTGGACAAGATCTCCGGCCTCGTCGCCATGAACTCGCTGATGGCCATGGTCGGCGGCACCCTGGTCGCGCTGGTGGTCGGCAAGAACGACCCCGGCTTCGTGCATAACGGCCCGCTGGCCGGACTCGTCGCCGTCTGCGCCGGCTCGGACCTGATGCACCCGATCGGCGCGCTGGTCACCGGCGGCGTTGCCGGCGGCCTCTTCGTCGTCATGTTCACGCTGACGCAGAACCGCTGGAAGATCGACGACGTGCTCGGCGTCTGGCCGCTGCACGGCCTGTGCGGCGCCTGGGGCGGCATCGCCGCCGGCATCTTCGGAGCAAAAATCACTGGGCGGGCTGGGCGGCGTCGCCTTCATGAGCCAGCTGGCCGGCACCGCGCTGGGCATCGCCATCGCCTTCGGCGGCGGCCTGCTGGTCTATGGCGCGCTGAAAGCCGCCGTCGGCATCCGCCTCGATGCCGAAGACGAATTCAACGGCACCGACCTGACCATCCACAAGATTTCGGCGAGCGCGGAGCGGGAGACGCTTTGGTAGAGGTGATATCCAGAAGAAGGTCTGTAACAAACCGCCAAGCTGAAACAGCCAAGGAAAACCGGATTTCGGACCTATAGTTCCACCTGCCACGGCCGGTCTGGCCCGAAAGCCGAACCTCGATGAGGGTCGGCTTTTTTGCTGGTACTTTTAAATCAAGCCCATTTCATGGCAGCTTCAGCCTTACGGTTTCGTGATAGGCACAGACGCGAGTTTTTCGATCTGTTCGATCACGTCTCCCATTATCCGTTTCCCGGTCAATCTGAAGGCGTCGAGTTCGAGTTTCATTGACGCAAGCAGACCGACTTGAACTGTGTGAAGCGCCTCGTCCAGGTCGGGTTCGCTTTTCAGCAAGGCACGAAGACCGTCCCCGGCTCTCATCATCAATCCGGTCGCCTCCGATGGGAATTTTTCGAGCAACGCACGGCGCCATTTTTCCGGCCAGTCGAGCAGGGCATCGGGGTCGCGTTCGGTGGACAAATAGGCCAGGGCGACGACGCGCCCAAGATCCTTGTTCGCCCGCTTGATGGAGCGCCCGGAAACGGGTTCGCTCATTCTTGTATCGCTGATCTTCGGGTGATGCAGCAGGTTGCAGAGCGCCATCATCTCAGGACTGGCCAGCCGAATCCCATGTTGCGTGTCTATCGGCTCGAATTCGAGCAGCGCAAAGTAGCCGAAGCTGCACAGGGCGAAGTGTCCCTGCGAAGTGATCAAGCGCTTGAATTCTCGCCCCTTGGTAATCGTGCCATCGTCCGGACATGACAGGAGTTCGAGGAACCATTCGCTTTCCCTCGGCGGGAAGAGCCGCACCACCGGCAGTTCGCTATCCGGGGTTTCGGCGGTGCCTGGTTTGCCGAAATCGCCGTCGGTGCGCAGTTGCCACTTGTCAGCGAACAGATGCTCGGTAATGTTGGTTGCTACAACAACTGCCTTTTCGGTCGCGATCATGCAGTCGGCGTCTTTAGTGCGCAGTTGTCGTTCCGGCGATCCACCGAAGAAGTGAAATCCGGCCGCAAGACTACCGACGACGATCACCGATTCCCGATCCTCGGGCGGCAGTGATTCGGCGATTCGCCACAGGACATGGTCCGGGGAGATGTTATGCACGGCCGACTCTCTTCTTTTTTTCGGTCAGGAAATGAAGCATCTGGTCAGCCTGCTGATCCAGCTTCAGATCGTAGAGATCGGCAAGGCATTCCAATGGATCGGCAATCAGGAGTTCCCCGTAGCGCTCGAAATGGGTTGCCGGCCGGTCAAGGAAGTGGATCACAAGATCGGCCTGCTGGTACGGGTTGTCCGCGAGTTGAAGCGCCGGGTCGAGCTTCTGCACGAACGACAGGTCCGATTTGTGGCTTCCATGCAGAACCAGATCGAGCCGCAACGCACCGGAGAGATCGAGGTCGGGGTAGTGTTCCCGAGCGCCTTCAATCCCCGAAATCGCAATGTCGTCACGGTTGAGGCGCTGAAGCCGTTTGATCAGGCTACTCGGTGGTCGTGGCTGGGTGCTCCGGTCGATGAAGCGTGCCGACTTACGATGCGTGAACCCGTTCGCGATCCACTTGCGCCACTGCTCAGTTGGAAAATATCGTAGTGAGACACTGCGATCTTTCTCGACATTTAACATTCCTTGGGCTTCCAGGGTGTTAATGGCTGCGGCTGTCGTTGGGTAGCTGGTGCCGGCTTCTTCCCCAAGCGATTTGATGGTCTGCGGCCCAAGGCCGTTGAGCCAGTTGAGCAGCAGGATGTTCTGAACGTTGAACTTTCCCACACCGGCGCTTCGTCTCAATTCGACCGGTCGGTAGTTCTCAAGCTCTCGTTGCACTAGCTCGCGAGGAATAAATGACGGTAGCCCCTCTAGACGTCCGAAGCGGTCACCTTTGGCGACATATATTCGACCCCGAATATGAGTCGCGATGATCGACTCGAAGAGACTGACTTCCTCGAACAACCGACGGTCAGAGACACGGGAATCTATCAAGACCAAGAGGAAACAAGCCTCCTGACTTTCCTGCGCGAGATAGGCGAAAGCGAGTAGTTCAGCCCGCAAGTCACGGATATTGAAGACTCCTGCTTTGACCTTGATCTGGACGTTCACTTGTCACCCACTTCTAAGATGCACCTTAATGTTAAGAATGCCACTTAATATTAAGTTGTGACTTTAATGTTGTCAAGAGAGCTCCACACACGCAGGTCGTCTCGTCCGTCAATCCCTGAGATCGACTGAACTTCCGAGCTTGCCTACTGTTGGCACGCGGATCAGATTGACCTGCCTGACGACAAAGGCCCGGCGACTCCGGGCCTTTTTCTTTTCCGCGCGGCCACCACGGCAGGCCACTTGCCGGCAATGCGTCGCATGGCGAGTCTTAAAATGCAGCAATGACAATGAACACAGCAAATAACACCATCGCCGCCGATGCCCCCGATCCGATCCAGGAACCGCGCCTCTGGCGCAGCAACGGCTGGACCGCGCGCGTCGTCAAGAACGAAGACGACGAGGGCTGGGCCGTCGAGATGATCCTGGACGGCGAATCCGAGCCGGCGCTGGTCGGCCCCTGGACGATGGGGCGCGACAAGAAGAATCCGAAACCGCTCGATGCGCCGGCCTTCAACACCCTGGTCAAGACGGCCGGCGAATTCCGGCAGCGCCAGGTGCAGCAACTTCACGCCACGCTGCACCAGAACATCACCATCAACGCGGCGTCCGGGCGCATCAGCGTCACGCTCGACATCGTGCCCGACGACGACGATCCGCACGCCCTGCTTGCCGCCCACGATGCCGCCGGCGAAGAACTCGCCCGGGTGCGCGTGGCCAGCGGATTCAAGCTCAACAAGGCCAGCGCCAGCGCCTGGATCGATGCCGGTTTTCGACGGCCTGAATAAGGTGCCTGAAACTCGTCACACCGGCGAACGCCGGTGTCCAGTTCCGCGGCTGCCTGGATTCCGGCCTTCGCCGGAATGACGACGCGGTCGCAGCACCATGGATAAAGAGCAGGCGATACGCAAGGCGCAAAAGCTGATGGCCGTCGCCATGGACGGCCGCGGCAATGGCCACGAAGCCGAGCGCGCCCTGGCCCAGGCCGAAGCGCTGATGCGCAAATTCGGCATCGAGCAGGCCGAGATCGCCAGCACCAGGGCGGCGAGCGATTTCGATTGGGCCGAGGCCTTTCACGCCTACGGCCCGCCGAAGAATCCGGCCAAGAGTTGCCCGCGGTGGTTTCAATTCATCAGCACCGGCGTCGCCAATTTCACCGACACCATCGTGCGCCTGCACTACGATCCGGCGCTCGGCTATGGCGTCGGCTTCTATGGCGACCGGGCCGACACCCTGTTTGCCCAGTGGCTGGTGGGATACCTCAAAGCCAGTGTCTGGGAGGCCCTGAATGCCGCGCACCGGCAGCATCCCGAATGGAACCGCAGCGACATGGAGGATTTCCGCAAGGCCATGGCGGCGCGCCTGTCTTCCCGGATGCGCGACCTGCGCCTGGAGCGCGACGCCGAATTCGCCGCCGCCGCCACCAGCCAGGGAACCGGCATGGCGCTGGTGCTCGTCACCGACAAACTGGCAAAGCGCGATGCGGAATTCGGCTCGCCGAAATACAAGCACTCGCGCATCACCGTGCGCGACCAGATGGCGGCGCACAAGGGCAGCCTGGCGGGTGATCAGGTTGGGTTTGCGAAGCCGATCGAGGGCGGCCGAGGGCGCACGGTCGGCTGAGGCGATTCGGAGGGAGGTTCAGGTGATTCGGTGGGGCCAGAAATCGCGTGAAACGTCAGCGCTGACTTTTCAGCCATTCGCAAAGTCACAGATGATTTCAATTTGGCAACGCTGGCGCAATAGGTGCTCTCGGCAGCAACGACGGGGCAACAGCGGCTTCAAATGTCCCGCCGCATGTAGAATCACAACGTCATTCTCGACAAGTACAATCAGGGATACCGAGTGGCAACGCTGATTCCAAACTACGGAACGTGTGCGGGGCGCATGACGCCGGGCGAGCGGCGGTTCGCGCAGCGCCTCGAAGCCAAGCTCGAAGCGGATTACCTGTGTTGGTACGACGTTCCTGTCGGTCCCACGAACTGTCATCCCGATTTCATCGTCCTGCATCCCCAGCGCGGCCTGCTGATCCTGGAAGTAAAAGACTGGAAGCCGGACACCATCCAGTCGATCACCAAATCTGACGCGGCAATACTCACTCCCCAAGGACTCAAGCATGTCCTCAACCCGCTCGAACAGGCCCGCCAATACGCCCATGCCGTAGTCGGCGTTTTGGCGCGTGACAAGCAGCTGACGCTTTCCAGCGGCAAGATGGAAGGGCGGCTGACCTTTCCATGGGCCTATGGCGTGGTGCTTGCCAATATTTCGCGACGGACTTTCGAAAGTTCAGGCCTCGCCGAAGTCATCGAGCCGCAGCGGGTGATCTGCCAGGACGAAATGGTCGAGACTGTGGATATGGAAGCATTTCAAGAGCGGCTCTGGGAAATGTTCTCGGTTCGTTTCCACGGCAATCTGACCGTGCCGCAACTTGATCGCGTCCGGTGGCATTTGTTCCCAGAGATACGTTTGCCGAATGCGCAAGAAGGACTTTTCAAGACGGAAGAGCTGGAGGCGGTCGAAATCCCCGACCTGGTGCGGGTTATGGATCTTCAGCAGGAACAGTTGGCAAGGAGCCTCGGCGAAGGACACCGCGTAATCCACGGCGTCGCGGGTTCGGGGAAGACCCTGATTCTCGGCTACCGCGCCGAGCAACTCGCCAAGGTGTGCGCCAAACCGATCCTGGTGCTGTGCTACAACAAGACGCTTGCGGGACGGCTGGTTCACTGGATGGCGAGCAAGGGTGTCGCGGACAAGGTGCATGTCCGCACATTCCACAGCTGGTGCCGCAGCCAGCTGGGTGCTTACAACGTCAGCTTCGCCAACCATCAGGACGACAAGAACGCGCTCATGGCCGAAATGGTCCAGGCGGTCATCCGCGCGGTCGAGCGCGGGCAAATTCCTCCGGCCCAATATGAGGCCGTGTTGATCGACGAAGGCCACGACTTCAGACCCGAATGGCTGAAGCTCGTCGTCCAGATGGTCGATCCGCACAGCAACTCGCTGCTCGTCCTTTACGACGATGCACAGTCGATCTACGAGGCGGGGCGACAGAAAAACTTCAGCTTCAAGAGCGTCGGCATCCAGGCGCAGGGCCGCACGACGATACTGAAAGTCAATTACCGCAACACGCAGGAAATTCTGGAGTTCGCCGCACAGTTCGCAAGCGAGCTACTCAAGGCAACCGATGCCGAGGAAGACGGCATCCCGCGCCTAGCTCCAATTTCGGCCGGCCGCCACGGCAAGGCGCCCATGGTGGTGAAGCTGCCGACGCTGCAGGCGGAAGGCGCATGGATAGCGGAGCGCTTGAAGGAAGAACACGCCAAAGGCACGCCGTGGCGCGACATGGCAATCCTGTATCGGCACTATGAGCCAATATGTACGACCGTCCGCAAGGAGTTGCGGAAGGGAGGTATTCCCAACACTTGGAAGGACGAAGTCACGTTTGGTGAAAGCCAGGACACCGTCAAGCTGTTGCCATTCCACAGCAGCAAAGGTCTCGAGTACCCGATCATCGTTATACCCGGCGCGGGCCTGCTGCCGATGCCGGACAAGGCAACCGAAGAAGACGCGCGCCTGCTTTACGTTGCGATGACGCGGGCGACATCACAGCTCATTGTGACCGGCGCCCATAGCGCTTGAGGGGCTGCCACTGCGGTTTGGGTTGGCTTGTTTCGCCGACCGTGCGAAAAGTCGGCGCTGGCGACACGGCGTCCGAAGGTAAATATGACCGCTCCGATCTAACCATAAACAAGATCTCGACCACCGCGGAGCGAGTATGAGAACGGTGGGTGATGGCGAACTACATGACGTAGCCTCAAACGCTAGTCAGGCAAGACCAAAAGGCACTGCCTTCATGCTCAGAGTAATTTGGCGCGACCCGACCGAAATTAGCGCCTTGGTTTCAGCGCGATCACGTTGCTCCAGGTCTTCATACAGATTGCGACGAACAGGGTAAATCAAGGTCGCTCGAATTTTGTCGGAAGAACCTGCTGTTGCCGCGTATGCCAGTACCTGGTGCAGATCCGCTCGCATTGATGCTTGTGTTTCTTCGGCCAATGCTGACCATCGATTCGCATCCAAGTCAGCAAAATGGGATTTGTACTTGGCGTCTACGATTTCAATTCCGTCAGGCCGATGAACAACAAAATCGGGCACAAGATGTCCTAATGCCCTGTGACTAGGATCATCCCAAGCTAGAGGCACGACGGTTTCTCCCGACCGGCCAACGCGAACTCGACCGCCGGTCCGGCCAGCTTCCGCTCGCAACAGGCTTTCAACATAGCGTTCCCACAACTGCTCAAGTGGAAGAGTCCACGCTAGACCATCTGAAGTGCGGCCACCACCAAGACCACGCTCATCGACGATCCAACTCATAGCGCGCAAACCTTCAAGCAGGGCCAGCGATGTCATAGATCCACCGCCCATATCCCGTTCAAGTTCGCCTCGTAGTGGTCGGCGTGCTGGAACATCAATTACCTGTTCAAGTAGGAGAATGATCTGTCCAATGAGCGAAAGCGCAATTTGATCTCCGCCTCCTACTGCCCCCAAGTCGAAATGCAATCGCTCAAGCGTCCAGCGAACAGCCTGACGCAGCCGAGAGTCCGTATCGATTTCGCTAAAACGACACGGAAGGTGATGCCAGCGTCCGGACGGAAGTTGCCGAGTTAAGTAGGTTTGCCACTGGATCTGTCCTCGGGGGTGGCTACGTACCTCGTTTCGCTCAACGTAACCGGGACGGAGATTTGCCAACAGTTCCTTTAGACGCCGAAGCACCGGTCCGGCTAATACCCAAGCCGGCACTTCGCGGCCACTTCCAGGCACTAACGGCAGGCTCAAAAATTCCGGGCCACTGCCCCAACCAGTCGCCGACAGCACTTGCCCGACACCTGGCCAACCGAAGCGTGGATTGACCACAATTCCACCTGCGACCAGCCCTGTGACCGCGGACCGTAGCGGAATTGCACCAGCACGTAGCCCTGGTTGTAACTCAAGACGTATTCCATCCCGCCCGGAAACAATTCGGGGTTCAAGACTTAATGCGCGAAGTGCTTCTCGATTTCTGGCAAGGAAGCCATCCAAGTAGGCGCCCCAGCCCGGTTCTCGGGCTGCAGCTATATATGGGGCCGGAGCAACAACGATAGGCGAACCACAATCCATGCCATGCAACAAGGTGCGTGATTCAGGAGCCCGACTGAGGTGAACATCTGCTGCGCGTGCTCGTGCAGCGCCAACTCGGTATGCCCCAGCACGGCGCTTGGAGGCACTGTTAGTAGCCATTCTTAGGCGACTTCGCTGCTCACTTGGGCGGCATCAGCTATTCGATTTCGGACAGCATGAAGTGCAGCGGTTGCTGGGCCCAGGTAACCCTCACGAATATAGTCATCGATGAGCGGCAATAGTTCGTGACGCAAACGAATACTTAGAGCTGCCTCATCCTGGCCTGAAACGATGAAATACGAGTGCCCAGGCAAAAGCGCTAGTGCGTCATCGGGAGCAAACTCCAAAAATACATCGCACAAGGCATCGAAGAGAACTAGGCCAGTTGGCGTGCTGAGCGCCCGCACAACTTGCCGGTCCGGCATCATTGTGACGAAGGCAAATCGCCGGCGGATGGCTAAATCCATACGAGCTACGCTTCTATCAGCTGTGTTCATCGTTGCCAGGACATGGAGATTCGCTGGCAAGCTGAATGTCTGCTCCCCATCGATGGCGTGTGGCAAGCGAACCGACCGTGGAGCGCCTGATTCGGCTTCGAACAGATAGATGGCTTCGCCGAGGACACGTCCAAGGTCAGCTCGGTTAATTTCGTCCACCACGAGCAAAGCCGGTTTTTCGCTGGCCTTGGACGCAGCTTCCATCAAATGACCGCGCCGTGCCGCAAAGCGCAAGCTTTCGTTAGCAACATCCGGAGACAGTCCCGCGACGAAGTCTTCGTAGGTGGTTGAAGGGTGAAACTGGGTGATTAAGCCATTGCCATCATAAGTCTCGCGCAATATCTGCTCGGCCACCCTTGATTTACCTGTGCCGGGAGGCCCTTCGAGGACCACAAAGCGGCGGCGAGCGAGCAGGCTTGCGATCTCGTCAATCTTCGGGTTCGAGAACCACATCGCGTTGAGGCTGGCGATGAATTGGCTGAATTCGTCCTGGGCGCCTTTGAGAACTTCCCAACCGCGTTCATATGCATAAAGATCAAGGAAAGCTTGAACGATCAAACGCGCCTTGGCTGGGTCGTCCTTTGGCACAACAGCAAGGCAATAAAGTTCGTTGCTGTATCGCTTGAATACTGACTCCCAAGCGAGTAACTGCTTGGTAATTGAATCCGGCACCGGCACGCCAATAGTAGCGGGGTCCTGCCGTGCCCAAGCTATCGGGACACCATTGCTGACCAAATAACGCCTTAGGCTAGAAATTCGACGCCTATGGCCGGGGCGGGTCAGAATCCCTTCGTCAGGGCTAAGGCCGCGAGTGCCAATCCCGAAGTCGATTAAACACCCCTCTTCACGGGGAAACCAAACTAAGCTGGTGCCACCATAGGGCCCGCTGGGTGGGTTGTCTGGATTAATAAATCCAGCATAGGCAACATGCTCGGTCTCGCCACCACCTCTCCCGTAAGCATTGCGAATGAATGGTGGCTTGTCGTTTTCAAGGTGCTGGCCTGAGCGTTTATGGTACCGCTCGCCGAAAACCCCACGCATGGCAGCCAGAATTTCTGTGTCTGTCGTTGCCGTGCCTGCGGCTATAGCGTCAGCTAATATTTGTAATGTATCGGGCATAGAGATCCACCTTGAAAGATGATTTCTGTTTGGTTACATCAGGTGACTATTTCACTTAACCTTTTTATCGACTTCGATAAACCTCGCGCCGGTGACCGATTTTACAACTTCCACGACCACCTCCAGGTCGAGTATTTCGTAAAGAATCCGGTAATTCCCTTGCCGAATCCGATAGCGCTCCTGGGCGGAAAGCTTTTCGCAACCGGCGGGGCGGGGATCGTCGCGCAACGCTTCGATCCGTTCCAGGATACGGCGCAGATCGGTCTTCGGGACGTCCCGCATGTCCTTTGCGACGGAGGTCTTGAACCTCAGTTCATAGCGCGCCATCGGCTTTCAGCTTCGCCAGGAACTGCTCGTAACTCATGGTCTTTTCTTTCGCCCGGCCGGAAAACGCGGCGAGGTCTTCCTCGTCTTCCCGCAACGATGCGCGGACGGCGTCATTGACGATCTCCGACATCGAGCGGTGTGCGGTCGCCGCCTTGAGGCGCAGCGCCTGGTGCAGCCCGGGTTCAAGGTACAACGTGGAACGGATGGCTTCTGTGCTCATGGTCACCTCCAAAACGTCTTGATGTTTTGACAGCATACCACCAAGGCCGCTTCCCGAAGTGTTCGGGTCGCCGTACCGCCAGCGCCGACTTTTCAAAGCTGCGAGCTCGACGCCAACTCCACACCCAGGAAGTGCACCGTCAGCCCCACCCCGCCGAAGCGCCCGGAGAATCCAACCCATGCGCCTACAATCAACCCCGCACGGCAAGCCCCCCACTCCCCACAAGGACCGCCATGGCCTTCTCCCTTACGGCTATCCTGCCGCTGCCCGACATGCTTGCGCTGGGCTGGTTCTTTCTCTGCTGGGTCGGCTACGCCTGGTACGCGGACCATCGCCGCTGGGGCACGCGCGAGCTGGCCAGCGTGCTGCACGAATACCGGCTGCGCTGGATGCGGCGGGTGCTGGAGCGGGAAAACCGCATCGCCGACACGGTGGTGCTGCAGACGGTGATGCGCAGCGACAACCTGTTCATCACCACCACGCTGTTCATCATCGCCGGCCTGATCAGCAGCCTCGGCGCGGTGGATCGGGTGCAGGCGATGGTCTCGGGCATCGGCTTCATCGCCGTGTCATCGCGCGAGACGCTGGAGGTGCGGCTGCTGGTGCTGATCGGGATTTTCGTGTTTGCCTTTTTCAAGTTCACCTGGTCGCTGCGCCAGTTCAATTTCACGCTGATGCTGTTCGCCTCGGCGCCGATGCCGGCGGAGAAGGATGCGCCGGACCGCGCCGATTTCGCGCCGCGCGCGGCGATGATGGTGACGCACGGTTTCGCCAGCTTCAACCGCGGGCTGCGCGCGTATTTCTTCGGGCTGGCGGCGCTGGCCTGGTTCATCCAGCCCTGGGCGCTGGTGCTGGCGGCGTCCTGGGTGGTGGCGGTGCTCTACTGGCGCGACAGCCGTTCGGCCACGCTGGCCACGCTGGCCGGGCCGGTGACGGGGAAGGAGCTGCCCTGAGGCGGGGGTGGCGGCTGTACACCGCAAGGCCTGGATTCCGGGTCAAGCCCGGAATGACGGCGCGAAGGTCGTGCGCGTTTGGGGATGGTCGCCGTACCGCCGGCGCCGACCACTTGACTATACGCACGTTTATACATATCTTTATCCCATGCGCTACACGCACGATCCGAAAAAACGGGCCGCGAATCTGAAGAAGCACGGTTACGACTTCAAGGATGCGCCGCAGGTGATCGAAGCCGATCGCACGGTAACGTTTGAGGATCGGCGCTTTGACTATGACGAGCAGCGTTTCATCACGCTGGGCATGTTGCGCGGGGATGTGGTGGTGATTGCCACTGCCGAGACGGATGAGGAAATCCGGGTGATTTCGATGCGAAGGGCTGAGCAAAATGAAGAAGAAATCTACTACGGCAACGTTTGACGAGAACGCGCCCATCACCCAGGGCGACATCGATGCCGGCAGGCTGGTTCTGCGCAAGCGCATGGCCGGCGGCGGCGTGGTGCTACCCAAGAAGCGCGTCACGCTCTACCTTGATGCCGCGCTTGTGGAACGGTTCAAGGATATGGCCGGTGATCGCGGGTATCAGACACTGATCAATGAGACCTTGAAGACCTCGCTTCACCAGGCCGACATCGAGACGACAATCCGCAAGGTTATCCGCGAGGAATTGAAAGGCCGGAAGGCCGCCTAGCGGCAGGTCTATCGCAACTCGTACCAAGGAAAAAGGGACCTGGCCTCTTTTTCGGACCCTATTGCGCTTTACTGTCCGTCGTCCTGAGAGTCCACGCTTGCGCCCCAAATCGCGTCGTCCGAGAATTTTTTTGCTGCTGATCGCGGCCTTTTTCGTCGTTCCGCCGGCGATCAGCGTCGCCCTTCACTCGCCCTCGGCGGTGTCGTGGAGCGAAGCGGCGCTGACACCGAGCGGCCTGTCGCCCGACCCGGCGAAGGTCAAAGAGCCGGTCGTCCAGGTCTTTGCCGCGCCGGCGTTCGGCCGCCGCGGCGCCTTCGGGGTGCACTCCTGGATCGTCGCCAAGCGCACCGGCGCGCCGGCCTTCACGCGTTACGATGTGGTCAGGTGGAGCGGGGCGCCCTATGTCCAGGTCGACTATCTCGGTCCCGACGCGCTGTGGTACGGATCGATGCCGACGCTGCTGGCCGACCGCCGCGGCGAGGGCGTCGAGGCCTTGATCGACCGTATCGAAGAGGCGGTGCGCCAGTATCCCTACGCCGACACCTACCGCACCTGGCCGGGGCCGAACAGCAACACCTTCGTCGCGCATGTCGCGCGCGAGGTCCCCGGGTTGCGGCTCGACCTGCCGGCGAATGCGGTCGGCAAGGACTACCTGCCGCTCACTTCGGCGATCGCGTCCGCGCCCAGCGGCACCGGCGCCCAGCTTTCCGTGCTCGGCCTCGCCGGCGTTCTCGTCGCCGCCGAAGAAGGCATCGAGCTCAATCTGCTCGGGCTTTCGCTCGGCATCGACATCGCACGCCCGGCGCTGCGCCTACCCGGACTCGGGCGCGTCGGCCTTGCCAAGCCCGGACGCTGACCCGGGCTGCCGTTCAGGCGCGAAAGGAAAAAGAAAGGAAAAAGGGGCCTGACCCCTTTTTCCTTTTTTCTCTTTTAGGCCCCTTTTTCCTCGCTATGGTCCGCTGCTGGCGTTTGTACGTTCATGAATAAAGGAATCGCCGTGTCGCCGGCGCCGACTTTTCATTCGCAAGATCGCGGCCAGCGCGATGCGGGTTGCAGATTTGTCCGTTCACGGACGGGGAGATTCACACCCCCTCGGCACGCAGCCCCGCCCGAATGGCGGCTTCGAGTTGCCGCTGGTCCGCTGAAATGAAGACATCAACCTTGAGTGCGATGGCGCTGCCGAGATGGATCGCATCCATGCCGCGCAGGACATTGGCTTCCAGGCTGTCAATCGACCGGGCCAGGACTTCGGGGCTGAGGTCGCACATCGCCGCATCCTCGATGTCGGCCAGCAGCAGCGACTTGAGCTGACGATACTGGGTGTCGTCGATCCTGCCTTCGCGGCGCAGGCGGCAAAAGGCCGCGACGATTTCCGGCAAGGCGATGCCGGAGAGACCTATTTCGCTGGCGCGATCGCACCATGCCAACACGGCCTCGGTGCCGGCTTCACTGACATAGCGTTTGACGAAAGCCGAGCTGTCGAAGAAGACGCGCATTTCAGCCTTACTTACACGCCGGCGTCGCGCTCTTCGAGAATCATGCGACTGACCGACACGCCGTCGAGTACCAGCGGTTGGGCCTTGCGCCGTTTCCAGGACGGAAGATCCGCGGCGACCGGCACGATGTCGGCGATGGGCTTGCCATTGCGCAACACGCGGACGGACTCGCCCGATTCGACGATGTCGAAATAGGTCTTGGCGTGGTTGCGCACTTCGGTGAAGGTGGCTTGTCTCATCGCAATCTCCGGATGTACAGAATGGTGTAATTATGCATGTTCATTCCGGATATTGCCAGTCGGCAAGCTATGGAAAAGCATGGAAGAAAGGAAAAAGGGGCCTGGCCCCTTTTTCTTTATCCTCTTTTTCTTTATCGCCGTGTCGCCAGCGCCGACTTTTCAAGGTGACGCGAACACGGACAACACCCGGCGATCAGCCCTGCTGTATCCCCGCGATCTGCCATCCCTGGCTGCCGTCGAGCGGCTTGCTCAGGTGCCAGACTTCGCTGAAGGCTTCGGGCGCGGCGTTGTCTTCTTCGCGGATCAGGCCGGAAAAGCGCACGCTGGCCAGCGCACGGTTGGCTTCGGTGCTGACATCGAGGAGTTCGGCATCGAGCTGCACGACGTCGGTTTCCTGCGCGAGCTGGTTGCGCTCCTGGAACTGCATCTGGATTTCGGCGGCCATTTCGGGGCTGCAGAACTGGCGGACGTCCTCCATGTCGCCGCGGTCGTTGGCGGCCTGCAGGCGGATGAAGTTGAGCTTGGCCTGGCGCAGGAAGCCTTCGACATCGAAGTCGGCGGGGATGTTCGCCGCGGATGCGGTGGCGGCTGCCGTAGCTCCACCGCCGGCGCCCGAGCCCTCGAATCGCGCCGGCGTGAAGTCTGCCGGTGCCGCATTGCCCGCGCCGGCGCCGGCGTACTGCATGGCCGGCTGCGCGGCGGCAGGCTGGCGCCTGCCGAGGAACCAGCGCACGGCGAAGAAGACCGCCGCGCCGAGCAGCAACATCATCACGATGTTGGCCATGCCTTCACCCAGGCCCAGGTGCGAGAACAGGGCGGCGAGGCCGATGCCGGCGGCGAGGCCGGCGAGCGGGCCCATCCAGCGGCTCATGCCGGATTGGGCGGCGGCGGCGGGCGCGGCGGCGGCCGGTGCGCCGGCGGCGGGTGCCGTGGCGGCAGGTGCGGCGGCGGGCTTGGCGGGGATGGCGTCGCGCTTCATCACCGTCGAATCGCGGCTGATGCCGGAGCTCTTGCCGCCGCCCAGGCGCTTGGCGGCCTCGGCATCCTGAACCATCAGGCCGACGCCCATGACGACGGCAAAAAGTGCGATTGCTATGCGCTTCATTGTGAATCTCCTTTAGTGGAACCGGGGTGCGTGTCAGTCGCTGCTGTTCATGAAGCCGAGCAGCTGCAGCAGGCTGGTGAAGAGGTTGAAGATGGCGACGAACAGCGTGACCGTGGCCATCACGTAGTTGGTTTCACCGCCGTGGATGATGTTCGAGGTCTCGTACAGGATCAGGCCCGACATCAGCAGCACGAAGGCGGCCGAGACGGCCAGCGACAGCGCCGGGATCTCGAAGAAGATCGCCGCGAGGCCGGCGACGAAGGCGACCAGGATACCGACCATGAGGAAGCCGCCCATGAAGCTGAAGTCCTTGCGCGTGATCAGCGCGTAGCCGGAGAGGCCGACGAAGATCGCGCCGGTGCCGGCCATCGCCGTCATCACCGTCTGGCCGCCGTTGGGCAGGCCGAGGTAGTGGCTGACGATGGGGCCCAGCGTGTAGCCCATGAAACCGGTGAGGGCGAAGACCGAGACCAGGCCCCAGCCGCTGTTGCGCAGTTTGGTGGTGGCGAACAGCAGGCCGAAGTAGCCGATCAGGGTCACGATCAACCCCGGATGCGGCAAGTTCAACGCCACGGCCCCGGCGGCCGTGGCGGCGGCGAACAGCAGGGTCATCGACAGCAGCAGGTAGGTGTTGCGGATCACCCGGTTGGTGGCGAGCACGGATTCCGTGCCGGTGCGGGGCAGGGCGATCGCTTGGGTGTTGGCTTGGTTCATGTGTGTCTCCTTTTGAAAATGGACTGCCTGGGTGATGACTTCAGTTGCCGCGGACCATGGCCATGACGCGGCCCATGTCCAGCGTTGCGGCCTGCTGCCGGATCTGCGGCAGGTACTGCGCCTGCATCTGTTTGGCGGGTTCCAGCAGGTTCTGGAAGCTGTCGCTGAGCATCGCCGTGCTCATGGTCCGCCCGCCGCCGTAGTAGCGTTTGGCGACCTGGCCCAGCGCGTAGGTGGTGGCGAAGGAAAACGCCATGCCGGTGGCGGCGCCGCCGAGCTTGCCGACGGTTTTGCCGGCGACCTTGCCGAGCAGGCCGCCGAGCAGCTTGCGGCCGAACTGTTCGAGGTACTGCGAGGTGAGGCCGACGCCGGCGGCGGCGATGAATTCCTTGATGTGGCCCTGGTCGAGCTCGACGCCGTGGGCCTTGCCGATGCCATAGACCATCTTGACCTGCAGCGGAATGATGGCCATCGAGGCCCAGGATTGCGGCAGCAGTTCCAGGGCGCCGTTCACCATGGCGTAGTTGAGGATGGATTTGTCCAGTTCGGCGGCGGAAACCGACGGCACCGCAGCGACCACCGGGCCGGCGGTGGCGGTGGCGGCTGTCGCCGGCGGCACCGCCGATTCCAGTTCGCCGACCAGGGTGTCGATCTCTTTTTCGACGAGCCCGGTGACGGCGCTGTCGAGCTTGAGCAGCACTTTCAGTTCGTCGAGGAAACGCCGTTCGGCAGCGCAGAGGCGGCCGTCGGCCTCGCAGACACAGACCGCCATTTCATAGGCGAGCTGGCGCTGGCCGGAGTCGGTCAGCGCGGCGGCGGCGCCGGCGAGGCTGGTCCGTTTCAGGAGCACGTCCTGGTACAGGCCGGCGAGGTCGATCCCGCCGGCGGCATCGGCCAGCGATGCGGCGATGCGGCGGACTTCTTCGCGCTCGCGCTCCGCCTTGATGCCATCGGCAAACGCGGCATACAGGGCGATGACGAGGATGGACTGCTGCTCTTCCGGTTTCATGGTTGCGCTACCTTGTTTCAATATGTCGGTGATGTCGGGTCCGTCAATCCGTGCCCATCGCCGCGACGGCATCGCGCACGACGTCGGCTTCGGGGGCTTCGCGGCCGACAAGCCGGGCATGGGGAAACTCGCGCAGGCGCTCCAGGCGGCGCACCACCGCGCGTTCGGCCCGTTCCGCGGCGCGATCGATGGCGACGTAGAGATCGGCCTCGGTGTCCTCGATCACCACGTTGCGGGTGCCGGGAAAGGGCACCCGTATGCGGCAACGCTTGTCCCGGCCGCCGCGCGGGCCGTTGATGTCGGACAGGCGCACGCTGACCGCGCGGACATCGTGATTGGCCCAGCCGAGGGCGAACTGCAGGCGCCGCTGGGTGTGCTCGCGCAGCCCTTCGGTCAGGTCGAATCCGCTGGCCTTGATGTCGATACGCATGACGCTTGCTCCTTTCGGGTTGAACACGGAGCGGATGCTAAGGCGCCGGCACAGATCGAACAAGTCGATTCTTTTGAGCTGATACATCGAGAAGTTCGATGTTATGCTTTGCCTGCGGACATGCGCGAATTGCAATTGCGCTGGCCAGGGGGGACGACAGGATGGCGGCACTCAACTTCAAGCATTTGCGATACTTCTGGATGGTGGCCAAGACCGGCAGCATCGCGCGCGCGGCGCAGCAGCTGCACCTGACGCCGCATTCGATCAGCGGCCAGTTGCGCGAATTCGAGGCGAGCCTGGGCGTGGAACTGTTCCGCCGCGTCGGCCGCAACCTCGAAACCACGGATGCCGGGCGCAGCATCGTCAGCTACGCGGAGGAAATCTTCACCGTCGCCGACGAGCTGCAGGAGGTCTTGCGCGGCCAGCAGACCCGGAAAGCGCTGCCGTTCCGGGTCGGCATCGCCGATTCGGTGTCGAAGTCCGTGGCCTACCGGCTGGTGGATCCGGCGCTCGGGCTCGACGAGCCGGTGCGGCTGATCTGCCGCGAGGGGCGCCTGGCGACGCTGCTGGCCGACCTGTCGATCCATCGGCTGGACCTGATCATCGCCGACCGGCCGATGCCGACCAACCTCAACGTGCGCGGCTACAGCCACCTGCTGGGCGAAAGCGGCCTGACCGTGTTCGGCACCCGCGCCCTGGCGAAGAATCTGTCCGGCGGCTTTCCCGCCCTGCTCGACGACGCGCCCTTCCTGCTGCCGGGCGAGGACGTCGCGATCCGGCCGAAATTGCTGCAGTGGCTGGATGCGCAGGGCGTGCGGCCGCGCATCGTCGGCGAGTTCGACGACAGCGCGCTGATGAAATCCTTCGGCCAGGCCGGTGCCGGCCTGTTCGTCGCGCCGACCGCCATTGCCGCCCATGTCTGCGAACAATACAAGGTCGCGGAAATCGGCCGCATCGATGCGGTGGTCGAGCACCTCTATGCAATCAGCACCGAGCGCCGGCTCACCCACCCCGCCATCGTGGCGATCAGCAAGGCGGCGCGCAGCGACGTTTTCGGGGGAGTCGCGCGCTGACCGGCATGAACGGGCGGCCACGCGCGGCCGCGTCGATCGCCGTGCCGCCGGCGCCGACTTTTCGCAATTCTCGAAATTAGAATGGCAAGGTAAATATGTTGATTTTCAATGCAGTAATCAGTATATTCGCTATTTGCAAATAGCGAATAAGATATTGCCATGTACCGCTCCAAGGCGAATCCACAAGTCGTGCTCCGTCCCCAGGACCTGGTGGTCCTGCTTCGTCTGTCGCTCGAGCAGGGCATGCCGCCGACCTATGCGGTGCTGGGTGGGGAACTCGGCCTGACCGCTTCCGAGGTGCACGCCGGACTGGAACGTGCGGCGTCGGCGCAGTTGGCGCGCAAGGATGCGGCGGGCAAGGCGACGGTGGTGCGCGAGGCCTTGCGCATGTTCGTCCAGCACGGTGCGCGCTACTGCTTTCCTGCAACGCGGGGCGAAATGACGCGCGGCATGCCGACGGGTTACGCGGCGGCGCCGTTGAAAGACCTGATCATGCAGCCCAACGAACCGCCACCGGTGTGGCCGCACAAGACCGGCAGCGTGCGCGGCGCGGCGTTCTATCCTTTGTATCCGACGGTGCCCGACGCGGCGACCCGCAATCCGGCACTGTATGAACTGCTGGTACTGTTCGACGCGGTGCGCGGCGGCAGCCCGCGCGAACGCGCCATCGCCCTGCAATTGCTCGACGAGCGGCTGGCGTCATGAACCCCAACGATCCCAATGTGGTCATGATGGAACTGGTGGCCGAGCGTCTGGGCGATGGCTTGCGCGAAGAGCTGGTCTTCGTCGGCGGTGCGGTGACCGGGCTGCTGATCACCGATCCGGCACAGCCGGCCATCCGCCCGACCGAGGACGTGGACCTGATTGTGCAGGCGGCAGTCCGCGCCGATTATGCGCTCGTGGAAAAAGCCTTGCGCGCGCGAGGATTCGTCAACGACATAAGCAAGGATGCGCCCATCTGTCGCTGGCGCGTCGGTGCGGTGACGGTCGACGTGATGCCGACCCTGAAGGAAATTCTGGGCTTTTCGAATCGCTGGTATCCCCTGGCGCTGAAAACCTCGCGCAAAACGTCCTTGCCGAGCGGCATGTCCATTCGCCTGGTGACGGCGCCGGTGTTCCTTGCGACCAAATTCGAGGCTTTCGCCGACCGCGGGAAGCATGACTATCTTTTCAGCCACGACCTGGGCGACCTGATTTCCGTCATCGATGGACGCGATGAACTCCTTGCCGAATGCGCCCGGCTCGATGATGAGCTGAAAGGCTATCTGCGCGACCGGGTAGGGCGCCTGCTCGCGACGCCGGCATTTCTCGAAGCCCTGCCCGGGCACTTGCCGGGCGATGCCGCCAGCCAGGCACGCCTGCCAGATCTTGAAGACAAACTGCGACTGCTGGCAAAACTGGGCTGAGCATGAACGCTGCCACCCTCGTCCTGAAATCCTGGAACTACTGCAACGTGCCGGCCGACCTTCGGCTCGACGCCTTGTAAAAGTCGGTGCCAGCGCCACGGCGTTTGCGCATGCCAAAGGGAATTTCCCGGCGCTTTGCCGGTCCATGGCGGGTCGGGAGCAAGCTCGCGCGCCGATTGCCGCCGATTGACCGATTTGACCGCCGCCTTCCGGCACGGAATACTGACAAAAACAACGAATTCCCCATGCGCTCCCCCATTCCCCAGAATCCAGATCCGCAGGCCGACGGACCCGATGAACCCGACGCTCCGGTCCGGGCAAAGTCGATCGCCAAGTATCGCCAGCGCGCCGCCGGTTACGACGCGACCTGCGGGCCGACCTGGCCGATCCGCGAACGCGCCGTCGCCGCGCTGCAGTTGCAGCCCGGCCAGCGCGTGCTCGATGTCGGCTGCGGCACGGGCTTGAGCCTGGAGTTGCTGCGCGCCGCCGTCGGCGAGGACGGCATGGTCTATGGCTGCGACCAGAGCCCCGAGATGCTCGCCATCGCGCGCCAGCGCCAGGCCGATGCGGGCTGGAGCAACGTGCAACTGATGCAGAGCGCCGCACAGCTTGTGGAGTTGCCGGAAGCGGTCGACGCGCTGCTGTTCCACTACACCCACGACGTGCTGCGCTCGCCGGCGGCGCTGGCGCGGCTGCTGGCCTGCGCCCGGCCGCAGGCGCGGGTGGCGATCGCCGGCGTCAAATACTTTCCCGGCTGGCTGGCGCCGCTGAACCTGTGGGTGTATTTCAAGAACTACGGCTACAACGGCGCGCCCGGCGAACTGGCGACGCCGTGGGATCGCATCCTGCCTTTCCTCGACGGCTGGCAGATGGAGCCGACCCAGTTCGGCATGGGCTACATCGGCAGCGGCCGCGTCGCCGCGGCGAAGGCCGCATGAGCACCCCGCACGGCCGCCCGAAGGGGCGCCAGTCACTACACGGAGCCGCGCAGCGGCGAACCCAAGTCACCCCCTTCCTCGGGGAGGGGGTTGGGGGGAGGGTACTCCGGTGAGCGAGAAGGCCCCGACCGCAAGCGCGGCAAGTTCACCGCCGTGGCGCCGCATTGCGGTGGCGGTGCTGGCCCTGCTGCTGCTCAACGGCATGCTGAGCTTCAGCACCTGGTGGCCGACGCCGGGCATCGTGCCGGACAAACGCCTGGCGCCGGAGTTCGTCGGCCTCTGGCTGCTGCTGCTGGCGGCGGTGGCATGGCGCGGCGCCCTGTCGTCGCGCACCCTGAGCGCGCTGGCGCTGGCCTACCTGCTGCTGGTGCTGGGCCGTTACCTGGATGTCACCGCGCCCAGCCTGTTCGGCCGCGAAGTCAATCTGTACTGGGACGGGGCGCAGATTCCGCGCTTCCTGTGGGTCACGGCGCAGGATTTTCCGTGGTGGCTCAGCACCGGCGTGGTCGCCGTCGTGCTGCTGCTGCTATGGGGCCTGCACCGCCTGCTGCGCTGGGCCATCGCGGTGACGGCAGAGCACGCCGTGCCGCATGCGCTGCGCGCGCGCTGGGCCTGGCTCGCCACCGCCGCGGCGACGGTGCTGGTCGCCGCCAACTACGCCGGCGTGCGCGAGACCTGGCCGGTCGTCTCGAAGCCGGTGATCCCGACCTACGTGCGCCAGGCCGACCTGCTGCTCACTTCGCTTTCGGCGCAGCGGCTCGGGCAGGTGCTGCCGCCGTCCACCACGCTGCAGGCGGCGCTGGCGGCGCCGCCCGGCAAGGCGCTGGGCGCGCTGGACGGGCGCGACGTGTATCTGATCTTCATGGAATCCTACGGCGCGGTGACCTACGACAACCCGCGTGCGGCGGCCGGGCTGGCGCAGGCGCGGCGGCGCTTTGCCGATGACATCGCCGCCGGCGGCCGGCAGGTGGTATCCGCCTTCATCAGCTCGCCGACCTACGGCGGCGCCTCGGACCTGGCGCACCTGAGCGTGCTGTCCGGGCTCGACCTGTCCAACCCGATGCGCCACGACCTGCTGCTGACCACCGAGCGGCCGACGCTGTCCACCCTGTTCCGCGCCAACGGCTACCGGGTTTTCGGGCTCTACCCGGCGCTGTGGTGGGAGTGGCCGGAGCGCGCCTTTTACGGCTTCGACGAGTTCCTCGCCAGCCGCGAGCTGGATTACCGCGGCCCGCCGCTGGGCTACTGGAAGATCCCCGACCAGTTCGCGCTGGCGCGCTTCGAGCAGCTGCATCCGCGCGGCGCCGATGCGCCGCCGCGCTTCGTGTTCTTTCCGACCATCACCTGCCATTTCCCGTTCAGCCCGGTGCCGCCCTACCAGCCCGACTGGCAGCGCGTGCTGGGCGACAAGCCGTTCGACGCCGCCGAGCTGGCGCGCGCGGAAAGCGAGCAGGTGGCCTGGCTCAACATGTTCCCCGACTACCTGCGCATGGTCGAGTACACCTTGCGCTGGCTGGGCGGCTTCCTGCGCCAGGCGGAAGCGCGCGAGACGGTGTTCATCCTCCTCGGCGACCACCAGCCGACGGCCAACATCAGCGGCGAGGGTTCCTCGTGGGACGTGCCGGTGCACATCGTCGCGCGCGACCCGGCGCTGCTGAAGCGCTTCACGGAACTGGGCTTCCATGCCGGGCTGAACCCGCCGCGCAAATCGCTGGGCGGCATGCACGAACTGACCGCGCTGGTGCTGCGCGCGTTTGCCGAACCGCGCGCGCCGGCGACGCTGATCGCGGCGCAGACGGCGACGATGACTACGCCGGCCGCGATGCCGATCAACTCCGACGGAACGCTGAAATGAGCCCGACGGATATACGCCCGGCGCAGCGGCAGGCCTGGTGGGCGGCGCTTGCCGCGCCGCTTTCCGCGTCCATGGTCGCGCCATTAGTTGCGCTGTCCGCCGCGCTGCTGCTGGCGAGCCTGGCGCGCCATCGGCTGGTGGAGCCCGCCGCGCTCACCGCGCTGTGCGACGCCATGCCTTGGGACAGCCCGCGCTGCATCCTGCGCAACCTCACGGTGCAGGCCTTTGCCGGCGGGCGCCTGGGCATGTTCGCGCTGGCGCTTGCGGTGCTGGCGCTGCTGACGCGCTGGCGCACGGTCGGCCTGGTCGCGCTGGCCGCGGCCGGCGCCGGGCTGGTGCTCTACTCGACGCGCTGGGCTGCGCCGGCGGCACTGCTGGCCGGGCTGGCGCTGTTGCCCGCCATGACCGCAGGGCCGGCGCGATGAGTCCAACCGCAGGCAGCCGCCAGCGCCAGCAGCAGCACCGCGTAGAGCAGCGCCTGCGTGTTGGCGGGGCCTTCGAGGATGGCGATCAGGATGGCGCAGGCGGCACAGACGGCGGCCAGCAGTTTTTCTTCGCGCGCCGCGGCGGGCAGGCGGTCACCCAGCCAGGCGAGCGCCAGCAGCAGCAGCGCCGGCGCGGCAACGACGGGCCAAGGCAGGGGTCGGTAGCGCGCATCGAAGACCAGACCGAGCGCGTCGACGGCCGCGAGGAACAGCAGGCCGGCCTGCGCGATCGCCAGCAGCCGCGCACCCGTCGCTGCCGGCGCGGCGAAGGCCGCCGCGATACCAACCCGGACGCCGCCGCGCACGCCGTCGGCGCCGTGTTGCAGCACCTGCGCCAACCGGCCGGCCGCCGCCGCGCCGCAGATCACCGAGAGCAGCAGCGCGCCGCCGCCGGAAATCCATTCCCACGCATTGCGGCTCCACAAGGGCAGCGCCTGTGTTTGCAGCAGGGCACAGGCGGCGACCAGCGCACCGGCGGCCGCAAGAGCGACGGTGGCCAGAAAATCCGTGGCCTCGGGCGCCGCATCGATAGTGCTCCGCCTGCGCCGCAACCCACCCGCCATCAAACCGACCGCCGCACCAGCCGCTGCGGTGAGCGGCAGCCAGAACCAGCGCGGGTCGGGCGGCAGCGGGCCGGCGAGCGGCACGCGCTGTATCCCATCGGCATCGAACAGGCCCCAGGTGCCGCCCATCGCGCCTTCGAGCGCGCGCTTCCAGGGCTGGTCGAAGGCTTCGATCAGGTTGAAGTCCAGCGGCTCTGCCGCCTGCCGCGCCAGCATGCCGCGCACGAAGCGCGCCTGTTCGTCACGCCCCGGCACCGCCGGGCCGCGCTGCCGTCCCGCCGCCGGCCAGCCGGTTTCGGCGATGAAGACCGGCGTGCTGCCGAAGTTCTGCCGCAATTGCGCGGCCACCGTGTACACATGGTCGACAGCCTGGTCGACGCCGACCGGCTCGTCTTCCCAATAGGGCAGGATGTGCGCCGCGACGATGTCGACATGCTCGCGCAATGCCGGCCCGTGACGCAGCCAGAATTCCCAGACATCGGCGTAGGTCACCGGCACCGGCGACTCGCGCCGGGCGCGCGCGAGCAGCGCGGCCAGCGCCTCGGGCGCCAGTTCGCGGCGCAGCAGGACCTCGTTGCCGACCACCAGCAGCTGCACCACGTCGCGATACTCGTGCGCCAGGTCCAGCGCGCGGCGCAACTGGGCTTCGTTGGCCGCCGCGTCGCGCCCGATCCAGGCGCCGAGCACCACACGCAGCCCGAGGCGGCGGGCGACGGCCGGCACCGCGTCGAGGCCGTGGTCGAGGCCGTAGGTGCGCACGCAGCCGGTCACCGCCCTGAGCAGGCGCAGGTCGGCCTCGATGGCTTGCGGCGCGATGTGCAAGCCCGCGTCGAAGGGCGTCTCGCCGGCGCGGCGGAAGGGCGCGTAGGAGACGCAGGGCAGCATCTGCGTCCGGGGCGCACCGGCCGCCTCGGGCAAGGCCGCGGGGCGGCCCTGCGATACCGCCTGCGCCAGGATCAGCGCCAGCGCAATGGCGAGCAGGAGCAGCACCGCGCCGCGCCGGGCAGCGCCCGGGCGCTTGGCGGCGGGCTCGGAATCATGGGCAGGCATCGATGACGGCGGCGGCAGTAGGCGTGAAGGCGATCGCGGTTCCCGCGGGCGGCGCAGGCCGGTGCACCGTAGCACGAAACATCGGCACGCCGCCCGCCATGGCCATGGCGGGCGATCCATCGGTCATGTCCGCAATGGCAGCGATGGCCTCGGCGACCGCGGGCGTGCCACAGCCGCTGCTGCGAACCGGTGCGGACGAAGGCGGTGCGGCCGAAGCCGCGCCGCTTGCCCGTCCCGCCGGCGGCAAGGGCGGGCGGCCGCCCGGGCCTTCGCGGGCCGGTGCTGCCGCCGCGCGCTGGCTGGGCGCGCTGGCGATCGCCGCGCTGGTGCTGCTGGCCAATTTCGCCGCATGGCGCGCGATGAATCCGCCGCTGCCGGCGCCGGATGCGCCGCCGCGGGTCGCCGGGCTGGCCTACAACGCCTTCCAGCGCTGGGAGAGCCCGCTCGCCCAGCGCTTTCCGACGCGCGAGGAGCTGGTCGCGGACCTGCGCCTGCTGGCGTCGCTGACGCCGCGCCTGCGGACCTACAGCGCCGCCGAGTTCCCCGAATTGCCGGCGCTGGCGCAGCAGTTCGGCCTGCGCCTGAGCCTGGGCGTCTGGCTCGACCACCGGCTGGCCAACAACGAGCGCGAAATCGCGGCGGCGGCGCAGGCGGCACGCGAACATGGCAGCGTCGAACGCGTGATCGCCGGCAACGAAACCCAGCTGCACGGCAAGCTGGCGCCGGCCGTGCTTCATGCCTACCTCGACCGGCTGCGCGCCGGGCTGGCGGTACCGGTATCCACCGCCGAACCCTGGCACATCTGGCTGCGCCAGCCGGAACTGGCCGAGCACGTCGATTTCATCACCGTGCACCTGCTGCCGTATTGGGAGGGCGTGCCGGTCGAAGCCGCGGTGGACGAGACGCTGCGCCGTTACGCCCAGGTGCGGGCGCGCTTTCCCGACAAGCGCATCGTGATCGGCGAAATCGGCTGGCCCAGCGGCGGCGCGGCGGTCGGCGTGGCGCGGCCGACGCCGGCGGCGCAGGGCCTGTTCGTGCGTTCCTTCCTGGCGCGCGCGCAGGCGCCCGGCCTCGACTACTACCTGATGGAGGCCGTCGACCAGCCCTGGAAACACGCCACCGAAGGGGCCGTCGGCGCACACTGGGGCATGCTGGATGCGGGGCGGCAGCAGAAGTTCGAGCTCGCCGGCCCGCTCTACGCCGACCCCTACTGGCAAACCAAAGTCGCCATCGCCTCGGCCGTCGGGCTGGCGGCCATGCTGCCTTTCCTGCTGGTCTTCGCCGGCATGCGGCTGTCGGCGCGCGTGGCCTTCGCGATCATCGCCCAGGCCGCGGTTTCGTTCGCCGTGCTGCTGGGCACGCTGCCGCTGGACAATTACCTGCGCCTGCCGGATCTCGCCGTGCTGGCGGTGCTGGTGCCGGCGCTGGGCTTCATGGCGGCGATCCTGCTGACGCAGACCTTCGAGTTCGTCGAGCTGTTCTGGGAAGGCAGCCTGCGCCGGCACGCGGCGCCGCGACCGCTGCCCGCCGGCAGCACGCCGCCTTTCGTCAGCATCCACGTGCCCTGCTGCAACGAGCCGCCGGCGATGGTGAACGCCACCATCGACAGCCTGCTGGCGCTGGACTGGCCCGCGCATGAAATCCTGGTCATCGACAACAACACCGCCGATCCGGCGCTGTGGCTACCGGTGCAGGCGCATGTGCGGCAGCGCCTGCGGGAGCGCGCAGCAACCGGCGGCCACGGCCCGGCGCTGCGCTTCTTCCACCTGCCGGCGCACCCCGGCTTCAAGGCCGGCGCGCTCAACTTCGCGCTGGAACAAACCGATGCGCGGGCGGCATGGATTGCCGTGGTCGATGCCGACTACCTGGTGCAGCCGGAGTGGCTGCGCGAACTGGCCGGCCATTTCGGCGATCCGTCGGTGGGCATCGTGCAGGCGCCGCAGGCCCACCGCGACTGGCACGACCGGCCGCTGCGACGCATGATGAACTGGGAATACGATGGCTTCTTCCGCATCGGCATGCACCACCGCCACGAGCGCGACGCCATCGTCCAGCACGGCACCATGACGCTGATCCGCGCCGCGGCGTTGCGCCGGGCCGGCGGCTGGGACGAGGGCTGCATCTGCGAGGACACCGAGCTGGGCCTGCGCCTGTTCCGCCAGGGGCTGCGCGCGGTCTATGTCGATCGCGTATTCGGCACCGGGCTGGTGCCGGCCGACTTCGGCGCCTACCGGCGCCAGCGCCAGCGCTGGGCGCAGGGCGCGATGCAGATCCTGCGCCGGCATGCCGGCGCGCTGTTCGGCGATTCGCCGCTGCGCCCCGGGCAGCGCTACCACTTCGTCGCCGGCTGGCTGCCGTGGATCGGCGATGCCCTGCACCTGGTCTTCAGCTTCGCGGCGATGGCATGGACCCTGGGCTATCTTTTCGCGCCGCATCTGTTCGGCCTGCCGATCGCGCTGTTCGTGGTACCGCTGGCGGTGTTCTTCCTCGCCCGCCTGGTGCTCGGCCCGCTGCTCTACTGGCGCCGCGTGCCCTGTTCCGCGGCAGGCATCGCCGGCGCGGCGCTGGCCGGCATGGGCCTGTCGCACAGCGTCGCGCGCGGCATCATCGCCGGACTGCTCGGCCGCCGCGCCGTGTTCCATGTCACGCGCCGCGTTGCCCCGGCGGCGACAGCGGAAACACCGGCACCGGCAGGAAAGCGCGGCTGGCTCGCCGACGTGCGCGAGGAAGCGGCGCTGCTGCTCGGCCTGCTCGCCTGCATCGCCACCCTGGCCGTGCACCGCGAACCCGGCGACACGGCCTTGGCGATGTGGATGCTGGTGCTCGGCATGCAGTCCCTGCCCTACGCCGCCGCGCTGGCCTGCGCCCTGCAGTCGCGCCTCGACAGCCGGCCGGGCTGAGCACGAGGGCAACCGCAAAAAGTCGGCGCCCGCGCTACGGCGGCTATTTGGCTTTCGACGCCAGCCTGACGGTTTCGCCGGCGATCATGAACTTGCCGCGGCCGCGGTGGTGCAGGGTGCGCGGGTCCTTGCAGGCGGTATCGATCCAGGCCTGCTGCACTTCGAGCACGAAGAAGTTGTAGCGGTTCACCAGCCGCGTATCGGCCACACGGCATTCGAGGCTGGCGTAGCACTCGGCGATCAGCGGCGCGGCGACGGTCTTCGCCGGCAGCGGCGTCAGGCCGAAGCGCCGGAACTTGTCTACGCGGCGCCCCGAGGTATTGCCGCAGCCGATCACCTTGTCCGCGATGTCCGCGGTGGGGATGTTGATGACGCATTGCCGGGTCGCCATCAGCGCCTCGAAAATCAGGTGGCGGCCGCTGACGAGGCAGCCGACCAGCGGCGGCTCGAATTCCATCATCATGTGCCAGGACATGGCCATCACGTTCAGCTTGCCCTTGTGGGCCGTGCTGAGCAGCACCACGGGGCCCGGTTCGAGCAGGCCGTAGACCTTCGACAGGGGATAGGCGCGCCTGGTCATGCGGCGAGTTTAGCGGTATCGACCGCGGCGTGCGCTGGTATGCTGCCGATCCGTCCGATTCCGCGAGACCCTGACCATGACCGACTTGTTCACCCCGCTCCAGCTCGGCGCGATCAGCGCGCCCAACCGCATCCTGATGGCGCCGCTGACGCGCTGCCGGGCCGGCGCCGGCCACGTGCCGACCGCGCTGATGGCCGAATACTATGCCCAGCGCGCCAGCGCGGGGCTGCTGATCGCCGAGGCCACCATGGCCATGGCCGGCAATTCGGCGTTCTGGCACGAACCGGGGATCCACTCCGCCGAGCAGGTCGCCGGCTGGAAGCTGACCACCGACGCCGTGCATGCCGCCGGCGGGCGCATCTTCCTGCAGATCTGGCACGGCGGGCGCGCCTGCCACCCGCTGCTCAACGACGGCGCGCAGCCGGTGGCGCCGAGCGCGCTCGCCATCACCGGCGACGAGGTGCATACGCCGCAAGGCAAGCAGCCCTACGTGCTGCCGCGCGAACTGCGCGACGACGAACTGCCCGCCATCGTCGCCGGATTCAGGAAGGCCGCCGAGAACGCCAAGGCGGCGGGATTCGACGGCGTCGAGGTGCATGGCGCCAACGGCTACCTGCTCGACGAGTTCCTGCGCGACGGCGCCAACCAGCGCGGCGGTCCTTACGGCGGCAGCGTGGAGAACCGCGCGCGGCTGCTGTTCGAAGTGGTCGAGGCGGTCAGTGCGGTATGGGGCAGCGACCGGGTCGGGCTGCGCATTTCGCCGGTTAACAGCTACAACAGCATGATCGACAGCGATCCGGTCGGCCTCGCCACCTTCCTCGCCGGGCGCCTCAACGACTTCAAGCTGGCCTACCTGCATGCCATGCGCGGCGATTTCTTCGGCCTGCAAAAGGGCGACGTGATGACGCCGATCCGGGCGCACTACCGGGGCGTGCTGGTCGCCAACATGGGCTACTCGCCGGCCGAGGCGGCCGCGGCGGTGGCCGCCGGCAAGGTGGACGCGGTGGCCTTCGGCACGAGTTTCCTCGCCAATCCGGATTTGCCGGCGCGGATCCGGGCCGGCGCGGCGCTCAACGCGCCCGATCCGAAGAAGTTCTACAGCCCCGGCCCCGAGGGCTATACCGACTACCCGACCCTGGCCGCGGCCTGATCCGGCAAGCGGCGGCGTGACGGCCCCGGTCAGGCCGTCATCTTCTCCCGGCGCCGGGACTTGCCCCTGCCCGTTTCGGAATCCTCGGTCGCTTCATCGTCTGCGTCGCTGAAGCGGACGATATGCACGCCGGCCGGCAGATCGGCCTTGCGGCGGGAGAGCTCCCGCAGCCAGTCGTTTCCGGGGGGTGCGAGAACGTCCATCAGGCTCATGGCGCGCCGGGTCATTTTTTGCTCCTTTGCTTCCTGGATCAAGTGCGAGGCCGGAATTGGCGTGTCCGGGGTCACGTCCGCCCGATTCACTGGCGACATAAAGGCGAAGGCGCCACCGAAGCGGCGCCTTCGGGCGACTGGAAGGGGAGGACCAGCCGCCGGGGGAAAAGCGTCAGCGCGCCAGGTAAAGGCGCGAGTCGGCGAGAAATCTGAGAATTGCTTCGGCTTGCATGTTCGGCTCCATTGCGTTTTCCATTGTGGCTTGATCCGGTTGCATGCCCCTATAGATGGGGCCCGGGTCCATTGGTTCAATGGGCTTCGCTGGCGAATTGCAACAACTTGTTTCGTGGCGGTCGGGCGCCGCCGCTCAGGCGTCCCCGACCCGGCCGCGGCCCGCCTTCAGCCTGCCGCGCAGGACCTTGCTGTCCACGCGGCGCTGTTGCGAACCGCGCGTCGGTTTGGTGGCGCGGCGCGGGCGGGGCACGAAGGCGGCCTGTGCGATCAGTTCGCGCAGGCGCTCGAGGGCGGCGAAACCGTTGCGCTCCAGGCTGCGGAATTGCTGCGCCTTGATCACCACCACGCCCTCGGCGGTGATGCGCTGGTCCTTGAGTTGCAGCAGGCGGGCCTTGAGGTCGTCCGGCAGCGAGGAGGCCCGGATGTCGAAACGCAGGTGCACCGCGTTGGAGACCTTGTTGACGTTCTGGCCGCCGGCGCCCTGGGCGCGTATCGCGGTGAACTCGACTTCGTCCTCGCGCAGCAGGGATGCGGCTTCGGCGGGGGTCATGGCGCGGGAGGCGAAAAGTCGGCGCTGGCGGTACGGCGCTGCGGCACTCAGCCGGCGCTGTCCTGCAGCAGATGCACCTTGACCCGCTTGCCCTTGAGCGTGCCGGCCGCGAGCTTGCGCACCGCTTCGCGCGCGATGCCGCGCTCGACGGCGACATACGTGGTGGTGTCGGTGACATTGATCTTGCCGACCTGTTCCTTGCTGAAACCGGCCTCTCCGGTCAGCGCGCCGAGCACGTCGCCGGGACGGATCTTGTCCTTGCGCCCGCCGAGGATCTGCAAGGTGGCCATGGGCGGCAGCAGGGGCGGCCGCGACTTGCCCGGCGGCTTCTGCAGTTCGCCCAGGGTATGCCATTCGATCTCGTGGCCGAGCGCCTTTTCGATGTTGTCGACGCGTGCCATCTGGTTGCCGCTGACCAGGCTGAAAGCCCAGCCGGCCTGGTCGACACGCCCGGTGCGGCCGATGCGATGGACATGCACCTCGGTGTCCGGCGTGACATCGACGTTGATCACCGCTTCCAGCTGGTCGATGTCGAGGCCGCGCGCGGCGACGTCGGTGGCGACCAGCACCGAGCAGCTGCGGTTGGCGAACTGCACCAGCACCTGGTCGCGTTCGCGCTGCTCCATCTCGCCGTGCAGGGCGAGGGCGACGAAGCCTTCGGCGCGCAACTGTTGCAGCAGGTCGCGGCACTGCTGGCGCGTATTGCAGAACGCCAGGGTGCTGACCGGGCGATAGTGGTGGAGCAGGAGGCCGACCGCAGCCAGCTTCCGGTCCGCATCGACCTCATAGAAGCGCTGGCGGATCTTGCCGGCCTCGTGCTGCTCGGGCAGGGTGATGCGCTGCGGCTGGCGCAGGAAGGCCTGGCTGAGCCTGGCGATGCCTTCCGGATAGGTGGCCGAGAAGAGCAGCGTCTGGCGCGTCTTCGGGCAGGCCTTGGCGACGGTGGCGATGTCGTCGTAGAAGCCCATGTCGAGCATGCGATCGGCTTCGTCCAGCACCAGGGTGTCGAGGGCCGACAGGTCGAGGCTGGCGCGCTGCAGGTGGTCCAGGATGCGCCCCGGCGTGCCGACCACGACGTGGGCGCCGTGCTCCAGGCTGGAAATCTGCGGCCGCATGGTGCTGCCGCCGCACAGGGTCAGCACCTTGATGTTTTCCGCACCGCGCGCCAGGCGGCGGATTTCCCCGGTCACCTGGTCGGCCAGCTCCCGCGTCGGGCACAGCACCAGCGCCTGCACCGCGAAGCGGCGCGGATTCAGGCGTGCCAGCAGGCTCAGGGCAAAGGCCGCGGTCTTGCCGCTGCCGGTCTTGGCCTGCGCGATCAGGTCTTGGCCGGCGAGGGCAGGCGGCAGGCTGGCGGCCTGGATCGGGGTCATCTGCAGGTAGCCCAGCTGGCGCAGGTTCGCCAGCGCGGACGGCGCCAGCGGCAATCGGTCGAAGGAGAGGGTCGTTGCGCTGGCGTCAGCCGCGTGCACGGCGGGCGGGGAAACGGGGGGAGATGCTGGAGCGGCGTCGGTCATGCGCGATTATAAAGGCGCTCGCCGCCGGCGCCGCGGATCATCGCGGGTCAGTCGATGCGCAGCAGCACGATGCGGTTGTTATAGGTATCGATAACCCAGACATGGGGCGCGCGGGCGAGTACGGCCTCGGGTTTGTCGAAGGCGTCGGGCGCGCGGCCGCGCTTGCCGCTGCCGAGCACGCCGAGCAGCTTGTGGCCGCGATCGAGCAGCAGGATGCGGTGGTTGTACTCGTCGGCCAGCCAGACGCGGTCGCCGTCGATGGCGAGGTACTTGGGACCGCTGAGGCCCAGCGCGGGGCCGAAGGTGGCGCGGTGCTTGAGCGCGGCGTCGAACACCTGGACGCGGTTGTTGCCCGAGTCGACCACATACACGCTGCCGTCGCCGGCGACGTCGACGTCGTGCGGGTTGCGCAGCTCGCCGTCGCTGGTGCCGGGCCCGGCCAGCGTGCGCTCCAGCTTGCCGTCGCGGAACACGCTGAGGGTTGCACTGCGCGTGTTGGTGACGAGGACCCGGCCATCGGGTGCGACCGCCACGCCTTCCGGGCCCGAAAGACCCTTCAGCTCGGCGACCAGCCGCGCCTGTGCGCCCTTGACCTCGTAGATGGCCACGCGGTCGTTGCCGGTGTCGGCCACCAGCAGCCGCCCCGATTTGTCGAACTCGGCGTCGTGGGGGTGGGACAACTCGCCGGCACCGAAGCTGCCGACCGGTTTCAGCGTCATCGCTTCGAGCACCCGGATGCGGCTGTTGGCCATGTCGGTGAGGTAGATGAGCTTGCCGTCGGGCGAGAAAGCGGCATCGTGGGGTTGCGCAAGCCCGTCGGCGAACTCGGCGAGCTGGGTGGCGCGCAAGGCCGGCTGCGCGCCGGCCAGGGAAGTCAGGAGCAGAAAGGCCGTGAAGATGACGGCGCGCATGGCGGGTTTCCTCGTAAAACCGGCGTCAGCCGGGCTCGATAGCGCCGAGCAGGCGCGGCGCGCCCGACCCGTTCAACTTGAATACGCTGCCGCCGCCCGAGTTCACGCCCTCGCCGGTGAAGGCGGTAATCGTGACCTGGTGGGTCACCAGAATCACCGGGGGGCCATTGGTCGGCAGGCCGGCCAGAAAGCTGCGCAGGGCGGCCAGCTTAGTATCTCGCTGCTCGGAGCGCGCAAAGAAGGAATTCAGTCCAGGCTGCGACGTTACGGGGCCGAGGTTCAACAATCTTGCCGTTTCGAGGCAGCGACACCACTGGCTGGAGTAGACCCTGGCTTCCCTGACGCCCGCCTGCGCGAGGCGCCGTCCGAGCGCCTGCGCCTGCGCCCGGCCGGCGGCGTCGAGGTTGCGCTGGGTGGAGCAATCCTCGAGCTTGAAGTTCGGCGGATCGCCGATCCCGGGTGCGTTGGCGTGGCGCAACATCAGCACGCGCCCCGGTTTGGCGAGTTCGGCAAGGGATATCGCGTCCGCAGCCCAGGCTGCGCCGCCGAGCACGAAGATGAAGCCGGCAAGGATCAACTGTGCGGTGCGCATGGACGTGAATGCTACCGCAAGGGGACCGCCGGTGGCGGTGGGGGTAGTACGGTGGCCGCGTCGGAGCACGGCTTGTCGGTTCCGCGCCGTGTTTCAGCCGGCGGCGCCATCCCTGCGGCGGGAAACCTGTTCGAGCCTGGCTTTTTCCGCGATCACCTTGTTGGCGTAGGTCTGCTCGGTATCGTCGATGGCGCCGGCGTAGTACTGAAGGCCTTCCATCAGGCCGCCCTGGCGCTGGATCGACTCCTGCAGGATGCGGGCACCGATACGGACGTTTGTCGCCGGGTCGAGGAACCTCCGGCTGTCGGCTTCCCCGGGCAGCTTGTCCATGTGGTAACGCGGAATGATCTGCATCAGGCCTACGGCACCCATGGGGCTTTGCGAATACGGGTTGAAGCGGGATTCGATGCTGATCACGGCGATGATGAGCAAGGGGTCGACGCGCCATTCGCGTCCTGCGGCCTGTGCGGCTTCAAAAACCGGCTGCAGGGCTTCCGCCGATACCCGGTAGCGCTGCGCCACCTGATCGAGGGCCGCGACCATGGTCGGCGGCAGGCGTTGCGGGGCGCGCCCGGAGCCCGATACAGCCGCCGCAGTCACGACCGCGCCGGTGGTTTGCGGCGGGAAGTTTTCTTTCGCCTGAAACAGGCTGAAATCCGCGGTCACTCCGCCGACAACGACGAAGAGCAGCGCCAACCCGGCCGTTGCCAGGTCGATATGCAGGTAGTGCAGGAATGCGCCGGTGCGGCGTTCCATGAATTTTCGGACAGTGAGTGTTGCCGACATGCTGGCTCCTTTGCTGTTGCCTTGTTCCATCCGCGCCGGGGCGCTCCGGACTATTCCGGAACAACCGGCGATGGAAACGCGAAACGCAAGGACTGCGGACTGCTTGACCAGGGCCGGAGAACGCCAGGCCCTGCGGGAGGGTGTTGTTTTCGGCTGGCAAGCGCATGGTGTCCCGATGTGACTCCGGCCCTTTTCAGGGCCGGAACGGGATGCCGATTGGAAACTCAGGCCGCTTTTTTCGCGGGCTTTTTCGGGACAACCGCAGCAGCCGCTGCGGCGAGGTTGGCTTCCGCGATTTCATTCGCCTGCCTGGCGGCCTTGGTCATGCTGTCGTAGGCCGAGTTCGCGGCGGAAATCACCGAACGCAGCGCATTTACCGCCAGGTCCGAGCCGGCCGGCGCGGACTTGACGGCTTCGTCAAGCGCCAGAGCGAGCTTCTGGTTGAGTTCGGAAATCTGGGCTTCGACCACCTGCGACAAAGCTTCCTGGGTCTGGGTGGCGATTTCGTAAACCCTGCGGGTGTACGTCGCCGCTTTTTCGGCATCGGGTTGCGCCAGGGACTTCTGCAGCGTGACCAGCGCTTCCACGTCCTTCACCGCAAGCAGGGCACGGGTATTTGCGCTGCCGTTCTCGATGAAGTTGCGGGCCGCATTGAGGTTCAGTGCGGCCAGGCGCTCGGCGCCGGCGAAAGTCGCGCTGGCGAGGGTCATGAAAGTATCGACGCCAGCCTTGTTGGTGGTGCTTATTTGCTCGGCTACGTTGTACATGGTGATCTCCTTGATAGAGGTGGATCCATCTGCAGCGGGCGTGCAAGCTTGTCCTGAATGGCACAATGGTGCACCGCAATACAACGAATTCTACTCAGGGCGCTGGATTTGTCAAGAAAATCCTGTTGCAGCGCAACAACACCTTGGGGGCTACCAGAAGTGGATCTGACCTGGCTGGTTTTCCGGCAAAAAAAACCCGATACCTGAGTACCGGGTTCAAACCAATCCTTGCGGATCGGAGGAGGAGGACTTCATGGTATCCAAACCGCTCGCTCCGGTTTAGGCGCCGACCTCTAGGACTCCCCCGCCAACCACCGACTCAAACGTCGATGTTCCTCGCGTAGAGCGCGTTGGATTCTATGAAAGCCCGCCGCGGCTCGACGTCGTCCCCCATCAGGGTGGTGAAAATCTCGTCGGCGGCGATCGCGTCGTCGATCTGGACCCGCAACAGGCGGCGTACGCCGGGATCCATGGTCGTTTCCCACAATTGCTCGGGGTTCATTTCCCCCAGGCCCTTGTAACGCTGCTTGGCCAGGCCGCGTTCGACCTCGCCCAGCATCCAGGTCATGGCGTCGGCGAAACTGGTGGCGGCCAGGGACTTTTCGCCGCGGCGGATCACCGCGCCTTCGCCCATCAGTCCGGAAATCATCTGCGCGGTGCGACGGATCTGCTGGTAATCGCCGGAGAGCAGGAAATCCTCGTCGATCCGGCCACTGCGCAGATTGCCATGGCGCATACGGATCACGACCAACATCCAGCGCTCGTGCTTTTCGTCGAAGCGCGCCTCGATGCGGACCTCCGGCGACAGAAATGCCGCTATGCGCGCCGCGCTTTCCCGCGTTGCGGCTTCATCCGCGGTGTCGACCGCGATGTCGTGGGCCAGCAGCGCGTGCAGCACTTCGCTGTCGATGAAATCGGCCAGGCGGGTGATCACGGCCTCGGAAAGCAGGTAGGCCCGGGCCAGGGCGCCCAGCGCCTCGCCTTCCACCACCGCCGCTCCGGCACGGGGCGTCAGCGCCGTCCCGTCCAGGGCCAGGCGCAACAGGTGCTGGTTGAGTTCGTGGTCGTCCTTGATGTAGGTCTCGCTCTTGCCGTGCTTGATCTTGTAAAGGGGCGGCTGGGCGATATAGACGTAACCGCGCTCGACCAGTTCCGGCATCTGCCGGTAAAGGAAGGTCAGCAGCAGGGTACGGATATGGGCGCCATCGACGTCGGCGTCGGTCATGATGATGATGCGGTGGTAGCGCAACTTGGCGATGTCGAAGTCTTCGGCGCCGATGCCGCAGCCCAGGGCGGTGACCAGGGTGACGATCTGTTCGCTGGAGATCACCTTGTCGTAGCGGGCCTTCTCCACGTTCAGCACCTTGCCGCGCAGCGGCAGGATGGCCTGGAACTTGCGGTCGCGGCCCTGCTTGGCCGAGCCGCCGGCGGAATCGCCCTCGACGATGTAGATTTCGCACAGGGCCGGATCCTTTTCCTGGCAGTCCGCCAGTTTGCCGGGCAGGCCGAGTCCGTCGAGCACACCCTTGCGCCGCGTCATGTCGCGCGCCTTGCGCGCGGCCTCGCGGGCCCGTGCCGCTTCCACGATCTTGCCGGTGATGATCTTGGCGTCAAGGGGCTTTTCCAGCAGATAGTCGGCCAGCTTCTGCGCGACCACCTCCTCGATCGCCGGGCGCGCTTCCGACGAGACCAGCTTCATCTTGGTCTGCGAGGCGAATTTCGGGTCGGGCATCTTCACCGACAGGACGCAGGCCAGGCCCTCGCGCATGTCGTCGCCGGTGATCTCCACCTTGGCTTTCCTGGCGATTTCGTTTTCTTCGATGTACTTGTTGATGACGCGCGTCATCGCCGCGCGCAAGCCGGTCAGGTGGGTGCCGCCGTCGGACTGGGGAATGTTGTTGGTGAAGCAGAGCACCTGCTCGGCGTAGGAGTCGTTCCACTGCATGGCGACTTCGACGTCGATGTTGATGCCGTTCTGGACCGAAACTCCCGAGGAATGAAACACGGCGGGGTGCAGCACGGTCTTGGTTCGGTTGATGTACTCGACGAAGCCCTTGACCCCTCCGGAGAAGGCGAAATCCTCCTCCTTGGCGTTGCGCTGGTCGATCAGCCTGATCTTGACGCCGTTGTTGAGGAAGGACAGCTCGCGCAGGCGCTTGGCGATGATGTCGTAGTGGTATTCGACGTTGCCGAAGATTTCCTCGTCGGCCATGAAATGGACTTCGGTGCCACGCTTTTCCGTATCGCCGAGAACCCGCAGCGGCGATACCTCGACCCCATTCTGGACCTCGACGACGCGATCGACGGCGTGCCCGCGATTGAACTCCATGAGGTACTTCTTGCCCTCGCGGCGGATGGTCAGCCGCAACCATTTGGACAGGGCATTGACGCAGGAGACACCGACGCCATGCAAACCGCCGGAGACCTTGTACGAGTTCTGGTTGAATTTGCCGCCGGCGTGGAGCACGCACATGACGATCTCGGCCGCCGAGCGCTTCGGTTCGTGCTTGTCGTCGAACTTTATGCCGGTGGGTATGCCGCGCCCGTTGTCCGTCACCGAAATCGAGTTGTCGGTGTGGATGGTGATGACGATATCGTCGCAATGGCCGGCGAGCGCTTCGTCGATGGCGTTGTCGACGACCTCGAATACCATGTGGTGCAGGCCGGTGCCATCGGACGTATCGCCGATGTACATGCCCGGGCGCTTCCTTACTGCTTCCAGACCCTCAAGTTGTTGAATGCTCGATTCGTCGTAGGCCGGTACCGTGTTGCTCTCTGTCATTGGGTTCTTTTTCCGGTTCGCGTCAAATGCGCATCGGCATGACGACGTACTTGAAGGTTTCGTTGCCGGGCAGCACGAAAAGTGCGCTGGAGTTGGCATCGGCGAGGTGCAGCTCTATGGTTTCGTTGCCGACGTTGTTGAGGACGTCGAGCAGGTAGGTGACGTTGAAGCCGACATCCAGCGCTTCGCCGCCGTAGTCGACCTCGATTTCCTCCTGGGCCTCTTCCTGCTCGGCGTTGCTGGAAATTATCTTGAGGCTGCCGGTGCCGAGGACGAGGCGCACGCCGCGAAACTTTTCATTGGTCAGAATCGCGGCACGCAGCAGCGAGTGGAGCAGTGTATTGCGGGACAGCTTGATCAGCTTGCTGTGGTGTTGGGGAATCACTCGCTCGTAATCCGGAAATTTTCCATCTATCAGTTTCGAGACCAGCTCGATGCCGCCGAAACTGAAACGCGCCTGGGTCGGCGTCAGGGTGATTTCCAGCGGGTCATCGTTGTCGGCCAGTTGCCGCGAGAGTTCCAGCACCGTTTTGCGCGGCAGGATGACTTCGATCGGCGCCGGCGCCTCCGCCAGCAGCTCGGCTGCATACGCCAGGCGATGGCCGTCGGTGGCGACCATGCGCAATTCACTACCCTTGGCAACCAGCAACAGGCCGTTGAGGTAATAGCGGATATCCTGCTGCGCCATGGCGTACTGAACCAGGCCGAGCAGGCGCTTCATCTGTTTCTGGGTTATCAGCAAGCGGCTGGGTTGGCCGTCCGCCGCGCTCATGCGCGGAAAATCTTCGGCCGGCAAGGTTTGCAGGTTGAAGCGGCTTTTACCGGCCTTGAGCTGCAAACGCTTCTCTTCGAGCGCCAGGCTTACTTCCGCTGACTCCGGCAGGGAACGCAGGATATCCTGAAGCTTGCGTGCGCCGACCGTCATTGCCGCCTTCTCCGGACCTATCGTCGGTGTCCGCGTCGTAATCTGGATCTCGATGTCCGTCGCCAACAGGGTGAGTTTCTCACCGTCCTTTTCCATCAATACATTTGAAAGGATGGGTAGCGTATGGCGCTTTTCGACAATACCGCATACCGACTGTAAAGGCGAAAGCAATTGATCGCGTGGACCTTTAAATAGGATCATATATAAATCTCTTAAGATTATTAAGGAAGGCCATTTCCTGTGGATAAGCGATATTTTTACAGTAAATACAGTTAATTATAACGTGGATAAGCATGGTAAAAACTGCTTGTTCGGAGTGTGGAAGATTGTGGATAATTTCGGCGGGACTCCCTTTCGGCCGATTTATCCACAATCTTCCACGGTTTTGTTGGATGAAGCTATCACAGCCTAGCCTTTGATGGTCTGCATCAGGATATGCAGATCGTTGTTGAGTCGGGTGTCCTTTCCGCGCAGGTCGATGATCGTACGACAGGCATGCATTACGGTGGTGTGGTCGCGACCGCCGAAGGCTTCGCCGATTTCCGGCAAGCTGTGCGTGGTGAGTTCCCTGGTGAGCCACATGGCGATTTGGCGCGGACGGGCAATGGCGCGGGTTCGCTTCTGTGAGTACATGTCAGCTACTTTTATCTTGTAAAAGTCGGACACGGTTTTCTGTACCAGTTCCAGGGATATTTGCCGGTTGGTGGCGCCGATGATGTCGCGCAGGGCTTCCTTGGCGACTTCAAGGTTGATTTCGCGACCGTGGAAGCGGGCATAGGCAACAACGCGGTTCAGCGCGCCTTCAAGTTCCCTTACATTGGAGCGAAGATTCTTTGCGATAAGGAATGAAACCTCGTCCGAGATGCTGATCCGCTCCGCTTCGGCTTTTTTCTTGAGAATTGCGATGCGCATTTCCAGTTCCGGCGGTTCGATGGCAACGGTAAGCCCCCAGTCGAAGCGCGATACCAGACGTTCTTCAAGTCCCTGAACGTCTTTCGGGTAGGTATCGCAGGTGATGATGATCTGTTTTTTTGCCTCGATCAAGGCGTTGAAGGCGTAGAAAAACTCTTCCTGGGTTCGATCCTTGCGATTGAAGAACTGGATGTCGTCGATCAGGAGTAGGTCGAGCGACCGATAGTAATGCTTGAAGGCGTCGCGGGTATTTTGCTGGAATGCCCGAACGACATCGGAGAAATAATCTTCGGCATGTACATACCGGATTTCCAGTTCCGGATTGGCACCGTAGATGGAATTGCCTATCGCATGAATCAGGTGCGTCTTGCCCAGGCCGACACCGCCATAGATGAAGAGCGGGTTATAGGAAACCCCGGGATTCAGGGCCACCTGCTGAGCGGCTGCTCTTGCCAGATCGTTGGCTCGTCCGGTAACAAGGGTATCAAAAGTGAACTCGGCGTTTAGTCGGGTCTTCTCGTATTCCGGATCACCGGTTGTGAAAGGCTTGGTGGCGGTGGGTGTGGGTGACCGTTCCGGTTCGATGCCGGGCGTCACGGCCGGCAAGTCCGGTGCTGCATCGGCTACCGCTAGGTTGATGTTGACGGGACTGGAAAAAAAATCCTGGCCGAGGGCTTCAATTTGCGCCAGATAACGCTCCCGTACCCACTGCATGACAAAGCGGTTGGGAGCGACCAGGCGAAAGTGCGTCGGACCGGTCTCTTCGCTTACCAGCTGCAGACTTTTTATCCAGGTATTGAACTGCTGTGCAGGAAGTTCCTGCTCGAAGCGGTTCAGGCAGGCGGACCAGAATTCACTCATTGCAATTGGATGGTTTCGAAGCCGGGAACGGCGGGTCGATGTGTCGATTCGGTAGTTTTCTTTGCCGCCGACTCGTGTCGGGTTGGGAGCGCATTCTAGCTGTTTCGGCTATAGTTATCCACAGCCGCGGAGATTGTTGCGCTTGACAAAACTGCCGTAAAACGCTGTAATCCGCCGCTTTTGTTCATTTAAGGGATATAGCCATGAAACGCACCTACCAGCCTTCGGTTGTGCGCCGTAAGCGCACCCACGGCTTTCTTGTGCGCATGCGTACCCGCGGTGGTCGTGCTGTGATACGTGCGCGTCGTGCCAAGGGCCGCCATCGTCTCGCGGTCTGAGCGGCGGGATTCTTTTCTCCCCGAGCAGCGCTTGCATCGGCCGGAAGAGTTTTCAGCCGTCATGGCGGCGCGGCGGGTGGTACGGGGTACATGTTTCGATCTTCATTATTGTCCAGCGCCTGCGGCCAGCAGGGCACGGATCGGTTTGATCGTCCCCAAGCGCCTGGCACGTGCCGCCGCGTTGCGCAATGCCATCAAACGCCAGGCTCGGGAAGCCTTTCGTTTGCTCGCACCCTCGATTCCGCCCTGCGATATCGTCCTGCGTCTCAAGCAAGCCTTGCCGGGCCTCAGGGCGAGGGATGGTGAGCGGCGGAAGATCTGGCGGGCGGAGATGGAAACGCTGCTGGGGCACTTTCTGACATGATTGGCGCGATGAAAAACCTCCTGATCCAGCCACTGCTGTGGCTGATCCGTGGTTATCAGCTGGCAATCAGCCCGATGCTGGGCAATCGTTGCCGGTTTTACCCGAGTTGCTCGGAGTATTCCATGGAATCGCTGCGCCGCCATGGTCTGTTCCGCGGGCTGTGGCTGACCGTTCTCAGGTTAGGACGATGTCATCCATGGCATCCGGGGGGATTCGACCCGGTTCCGTAATTTTCTAGTTTTTGATCTGAACCACAGCCGAGACAGTAATGGATAACCGACGATTGATCCTGCTTTTGGTGTTCAGTTTCTCTCTGATCATGCTCTGGGATGCCTGGCAAAAGCAGAGCCAGCCGAAGTTGGCGCCAACAGCGAAAACCGCACCGACGGCGGGTGCGGCAGCCGGTGCGGTACCGACGCCCACCCTGCCGCCAGCCGGCTCTGCCGCGGTACCGGGTGCCGTTCCCGGGTCTGCTGCCGTGGTTGCGGGCGCCGCTACCGCGAAGATTCGTACCGACCTGTATGTCGCGGAAATTTCCTCGCTGGGCGGGGATATCACGCGGCTCGAACTGGTCCGTCATCCCGAGACCGAAGACAAGTCGAAGAATTTCCTGCTGTTCGACAACGGCGGCAAGCACATTTATCTGGGGCAGTCCGGGGTAATCGGCGAAGGCATGCCGAACCACAAGACCGAGTGGAAGCTGGTAGCCGGCGAGCATGTACTCAAGGATGGCGAGCAGAAGCTCGAAGTCCGCCTCGAGGCGCCTGCGGCCAACGGCGGCAAGGTGGCGAAGACCTATGTCTTCCAGCGCGGCAGCTACCAGATCGAGGTCCGCCATGACGGGGTGGCGCCTGGCGCCCACGCCTATTACCAGATCACCCGCGACGGCAAGCCGGCCGAAGGCCAGAACAACTCGATGATGATGGGGGTGGTTACCTTCACCGGACCCGCAGTGTTTACCGACGCCGAAAAGTTCCAGAAGGTCGAGTTTGCCGACATCCTCAAAAACAAGGCCAAGTTCGCGCAGAAGGCCGACAACGGCTGGCTGGCGATGGTCCAGCATTACTTCGTCGCGGCCTGGCTGCCGGCAGCCGGCACGCAACGAGAATATTTCATGCGCAAGGTAGGGGAAGACCTGTATTCGGCCGGCGTGATCCTTCCGGTCGGCGCCGACGGCAAGAGCACCATATCGCTGTATGCCGGGCCGCAGGAGCAGGACAAGCTGGAAAAGATCGCGCCCGGACTCGACCTGGTGGTCGATTACGGATGGCTCACCGTCATCGCGGCGCCGCTGTTCTGGGTGCTCGGTGCGATTTACAAGCTGGTCGGCAACTGGGGCTGGGCCATTATCGGCCTCACCATGCTGCTCAAGGGAATTTTCTTCCCGCTGTCGGCCGCAAGCTACAAGTCGATGGCCAAGATGCGCGTGCTGACGCCCAAGTTGATGAAACTTAAGGAAACCTACGGCGACGACAAGCAGCGTCTGAACCAGGAAATGATGGCGCTGTACAAGAAGGAGAAGGTGAACCCGCTCGGCGGCTGCCTGCCGGTGCTGGTCCAGATCCCGGTCTTCATCGCGCTCTACTGGGTGCTGCTGGGCACGGTCGAGATGCGCAACGCGCCCTGGCTGGGCTGGATCACCGACCTCTCGGTCAAGGACCCGTATTACGTGTTGCCGCTGATCATGGGCGCCACCATGTTCATCCAGACCAAGCTCAATCCGACGCCGCCCGACCCGATTCAGGCCAAGGTGATGCTTTACATGCCGATCATGTTTACCGTGATGTTCCTCTGGTTCCCGGCCGGCCTGGTGCTCTACTGGACGGTGAATAACATCCTCTCGATCGCCCAGCAATGGCAGATCACGCGCATGGTCGAGGCGGGGGAGAAGAAGTAGTCGCGCTCCCGGTCGCGGGCGACCGGGGCAATCATCGGCGCCTGTCGCGCTGAACCAGGAGGCCGGATGGGACAGCCGCGCACCGGAATAATTGCCGCCATCGCCACGGCTTCCGGCCGCGGCGGCATCGGTGTGGTACGCGTTTCCGGCCCCGACCTGCTGCCCTTTGCCGAGGTGCTGGGCGGCCGCCGGCCCGAACCGCGCCATGCGACATTGTGTACTTTTCGCGAGGCCGACGGCAGCGCCATCGACCAGGGCATCCTGCTGTATTTTCCGGCGCCGCATTCCTTTACCGGCGAGGACGTGCTGGAACTGCAGGCGCACGGCGGTCCGGTGGTACTGCAGATGCTGCTGGCCCGTTGCCTGGAACTGGGTGCGCGCCTGGCCGAGCCCGGCGAGTTCTCGCAACGCGCCTTCCTCAACGACAAGCTGGACCTGGTCCAGGCCGAAGCGGTGGCCGATCTCATCGAGGCCGGAACCGCGGCGGCCGCGCGCTCGGCCGTGCGCTCGCTGTCCGGCGAATTTTCGCGCGAGGTCAGGGCGCTGGTCGCCCGCCTGACCGAGTTGCGCATGCTGGTCGAGGCGACGCTGGATTTTCCGGAGGAGGAGATCGACGTCCTCCGGGATACCGATGCGGCGCAGCGCCTCACCGGAATCTGCGGCGATTTGTCATCCCTGCTGGCGCGTGCGCGCGCCGGCAGCCTGTTGCGTTCCGGCCTGCATGTGGTGCTGGCCGGTTTGCCCAACGTCGGCAAGTCCTCGCTGCTCAACCGCCTCGCCGGCGAGGAGCGGGCGATCGTCACCGAGGTGGCGGGCACCACGCGCGACGCGCTGCGCGAAACCATCCAGGTCGAGGGCATTCCGCTGCACATCATCGATACCGCCGGGTTGCGGGACACCGATGATGTGGTGGAGAAGATCGGCGTCGAGCGGGCCTGGCAGGAAATCGGGCGTGCCGACGTGGTGCTGCAGCTGGTCGACGCGCGCTGCGGCGAGACGCCGGCGGATCATGCGATCGCCGTCCGCCTGCCGGCCGGGGTCGAGCGCATCGTGGTGGAGAACAAGTGCGATCTGGCCGCAACCGCGGCAGCACGCTTCACGCAGGGCGGCCACGTGCATTTGCGACTGTCGGCAAAGAGCGGCGAGGGCATGGTCCTGCTGCACGACGAACTGCTGCGGGTGGCCGGCTGGAGCGGCCACGGCGAGGACGTGGTACTGGCCCGCGAGCGCCACCTCGAGGCACTCGGGGTGGCCGCCGAAAAGTCGGCGCTGGCGGCACGGCGGCTGGACCGCATCGAACTCTGTGCCGAGGAGTTGCGCCTGGCGCAGGAGGCGCTGTCGCGCATCACCGGCGAATTCACGGCCGACGACCTGCTGGGGGAAATCTTTTCCCGCTTCTGCATCGGCAAGTGAGGCTAGGGCGTGCTCTCATTCAGTCGGCGAGCTGCGTTGCGTCAGGAAGGCGATGGATGCAAGGCGCCGCGCGCCGCCCACAGTCATCTGTGGGCAAGCGGCGCAACGCCGCAGACGCGCCTTCCTGCGCAACCCGGGGGGGGCATGGGGCGTTGGTCGTCAGCAACCCAACGGCGCTCCTCCCGCCTTGCCCTGCACCCAGGCAAGCTCCTTCGCAGCCGTCGCCTGAATGAGAACACGCCCTAGGCCATGAGTGAAGTCGACCTGGTCCTCCTGCTGGCAGCCGCCCTGTTTGCCGGATTCGTTGACGCGGTGGCCGGCGGTGGTGGCCTGATCCAGGTGCCGACCCTGCTGGTGGCGCTGCCCGCCGAATCGCCGGCGACGGTATTCGGCACCAACAAGGTGGCGAGCATTTTCGGTACCGCCAACGCCGCGATCCGCTACGCCCGGCGCATCGCCTTGCCCTGGCGCATCGCGCTGCCGGCCGCCGCCGCGGCTTTCCTGTTTTCCTTCGTCGGTGCGGCGGCGGTGGCCTGGATGCCGAAACAGGTGGTGCGGCCGCTGGTGCTTTGCCTGCTATTTCTGGTCCTGGTCTATACGGTCATCAAGCCGCAGTTCGGGGTTGCCGCCGGCACCCCGCTGGCGGCGGCGACGGAGCGGCGGGCGGCGATGCTGGTCGGCGCCGTACTGGGTTTCTACGACGGATTCTTCGGGCCCGGTGCCGGCAGCTTCATGATTTTCGCCTTCGTCCATTGGTTCCGGCTCGATTTCCTCCATGCCTCGAGTGCCGCCAAGGTGGTGAATTTTTCCACCAATGCGGCGGCGCTGGCGTACTTTGCGCCGAGCGGGCATGTGCTGTGGGCGGTCGGCCTGGGCATGGCGGCATTCAATATCGTCGGCGCCCTGCTCGGAGCGCGCCTGGCTTTGCGCCACGGCAGCGGTTTCGTGCGCTGGGTGTTCATCGTGGTGGCCGCGGCCCTGATTGTCCGCCTTGGCTACGACACCTTCGTTTGACTCCGGGTCTGTCTGCTGCCGGGGGTGTTTCACGTGAAACGCGGGGACCGGAGGCGAAACCGGAGTTTCACGTGAAACAGTTGCCTCCCGGACTGGTGACGGCGGTGTCCCGAGGCTGCGTTTTTGAATCGAGGGGCGTATGATTGCGCCTCTTTTGGTTCCGGAGCCGGGTCCTGGCGTAAGGGCCGGAGCTCCCGCAAACCGGTTTTCACTTGAGCGCAACCAGTGCAATTTCCCGCGTCCTTTGATGTGATCGTGATCGGCGGCGGCCATGCCGGCACCGAAGCCGCCCTCGCTGCGGCGCGTTCCGGTGCGCGCACGCTGCTGCTCACGCACAACATCGAAACCCTCGGTGCGATGTCCTGCAATCCCTCGATCGGCGGCATCGGCAAGGGCCATCTGGTCAAGGAGGTCGATGCCCTGGGTGGTGCGATGGCGGCGGCGGCCGACGAGGCGGGCATCCAGTTCCGCATCCTGAATGCCTCCAAGGGCCCGGCGGTACGGGCCACCCGCGCCCAGGCCGACCGGCAACTCTACAAGCAGGCGATCCGCGGCCGCCTCGAAAACCAGCACAACCTGACGCTGTTCCAGCAGGCGGCGGACGACCTGATCCTCAGCGGTGACCGGGTCAGCGGGGTGGTGACGCAACTCGGCATCCGTTTTCAGGCACCGACGGTGGTGCTCACCGCCGGCACCTTCCTCAATGGCCTGGTCCATGTCGGCCTGTCGAACTACCGGGCCGGGCGCTTCGGCGATCCGGCGGCGATCTCGCTGGCCGAGCGCCTCAAGGAAATCCGGCTGCCGGTCGGCCGCCTCAAGACCGGCACGCCGCCGCGGCTCGACGGCCGCAGCATCGATTATTCCCTGCTGCAGGAACAGGCCGGGGACGATCCGGTGCCGGTGTTTTCCTTCCTCGGCAATCGCAACCAGCATCCGCGCCAGGTGTCCTGCTGGATCGCACATACCAATAGCCGCACCCACGACATCATCCGTTCCGGGCTGGACCGGTCGCCGATGTTCACCGGCGTCATCGAAGGCGTCGGACCGCGCTACTGCCCGTCGATCGAGGACAAGATCCATCGTTTCGCCGGCAAGGACAGCCACCAGATCTTCATCGAGCCGGAGGGCCTGGACACCCACGAGGTCTATCCGCAGGGCGTGTCCACCAGCCTGCCCTTCGATGTCCAGCTGGCCCTGGTGCGCTCGGTGCGCGGGCTGGAGAACGTGCATATCACCCGTCCCGGCTATGCCATCGAATACGATTATTTCGATCCGCGCAACCTCAAGGACAGCCTGGAGACCAAGTCCATCGGTGGCCTGTTCTTCGCCGGCCAGATCAACGGCACGACCGGCTACGAGGAAGCGGCGGCGCAAGGCTTGCTGGCCGGCATCAACGCCTCGCGTCTGGCGCGCCAGCTGCCGGCTTGGTCGCCGCGCCGCGACCAGGCCTACCTCGGCGTGCTGGTCGATGACCTGATCACGCGCGGCGTTTCGGAACCCTACCGGATGTTCACCAGCCGCGCCGAATACCGCCTCAGCCTGCGCGAGGACAACGCCGACCTGCGCCTGACCGCGATCGGCCGCGAGCTGGGCCTGGTGGATGACCGGCGCTGGGATAGCTTCAACCGCAAGTGCGACGCGGTCGCACGCGAGGCGGAGCGGCTCAAATCGACCTGGGTCAATCCGCGCCAGTTGCCGGAGGCCGATGCCCTGCGCGTGCTGGGGCAGCCGATGGAGCGCGAGTATCGCCTGTTCGACCTGCTGCGCCGGCCGCAGGTCAGCTACGCCAGCCTGCTCAGCCTGCCCGGGGCGGGGGAGGGTGTCGCTGCCGCCGAGGTGATCGAGCAGGTCGAGATCCAGGCCAAGTACCAGGGTTACATCGAGCGGCAACAGGAAGAGATCGACAAGAGCCTGGCCCATGAATCGCTGCCCGTGCCGGCCGACATCGATTACGGCGAGGTGCGCGGCCTGTCCTTCGAGGTGCGGCAGAAGCTCGAGCAGGCGCGGCCGCAGACCCTGGGCCAGGCCTCGCGGGTGCAGGGCGTGACGCCGGCGGCAATATCGCTGTTGCTGGTGCACCTGAAGCGGCGCAAGGCGGCATGACGCTCGCGGCCGGACTGGATGCGGGGCTTGCGGCGCTGGGGCTGGACCTGCCTGGCGATGCCCGCCGCAGGCTGCTCGCCTACCTGGGACTGCTGGCGAAATGGAACCGCACCTACAACCTGACCGCGATTCGCGACGAAAACGAGATGCTGACCCACCACCTGCTGGATTCCCTCGCCGTGCTGCCGGTGCTCGAAAAGTCGGCGCTGGCGGGACGGCGCTGGGCCGACGTCGGCAGCGGCGCCGGCCTGCCCGGGATACCGCTGGCCATCGCCTGCCCGGAGCTGAAGCTGACCCTGGTGGACGCCGTCGACAAGAAAACCGCCTTCCAGCGCCAGGCGAAAATCGAACTGGGCCTGGGCAACCTCGAGGTTGCCGGGGGCCGGGTCGAAGACCTGCCCGGCGGCGGCTTCGATGCCGCGATCTCGCGCGCCTTTGCCGATTTGGCCGACTTCATCCGGCTCGCCGGCCACCTGCTCGCCGCCGGGGGAATCCTGTATGCGATGAAGGGCCTTGTTCCGGAAGAGGAAATCGGCCGTCTGCCGCAAGGCTGGCGCCTGTCCGAATGCCTGCCGCTGCGCGTTCCCGGAGTCGACGCGCAACGCCACCTGCTGGTACTTGAGAAAGCCTGAAGATGCACATTTTTGCAATCGCCAACCAAAAGGGCGGGGTGGGCAAGACCACCACCGCGGTCAATCTGGCGGCGGCCCTTGCCGCCAACGGGCAGCGCACCCTGCTGGTGGATCTCGATCCGCAGGGCAATGCGACCATGGGCAGCGGGGTGGACAAGCGCTGCCTGCATTCCTCCGTGTACCAGGTGCTGCTGCAGCTGGCGACCCTCGAAGGCGCCCGCATCGCGTCGCCGAGCGGGCATTTCGACGTGCTGCCGGCCAATCGCGACCTGGCCGGGGCCGAGGTGGAGCTGGTCGATCTGGACCAGCGCGAGATGCGGCTCAAGGCGGCGCTCGCCGCGCATCGCGCCGATTATGACTTTGTCCTGATCGACTGCCCGCCCTCGCTGTCGATGCTGACCCTCAACGGCCTCTGCGCCGCCCATGGCGTCATCATACCGATGCAATGTGAATACTACGCCCTGGAAGGCCTGTCGGACCTGGTGAACACCATCAAGAAGGTGCACGCCAACCTGAACCGCGAACTGAAGATCATCGGCCTGTTGCGCGTCATGTTCGACCCGCGCAACACGCTGTCGAACCAGGTCTCGGCGCAGCTGGAGGAGCATTTCGGCGACAAGGTGTTCAAGACCCTGGTGCCGAGAAACGTCAGGCTCGCCGAGGCGCCCAGCTACGGCGTTCCCGGCGTGCTGTTCGACAAGGCCGCCAAGGGCGCGCAGGCCTATCTGGCCTTCGCCGTCGAACTCATCGCACGCGTCAACACCTGGAAGGAAAACCCGTGAATCCACCGAAACAAAAAGGCCTCGGCAGAGGCCTTGACGCCCTGCTGGCAGCCAACAACGCCCCCGAAACGCAGCGGCAGGAATCGCTGCCGGTGGCGTCCCTGCAGCCGGGCAAATACCAGCCGCGCACGCGCATGGACCCCGGCTCGCTGGAGGAGCTGGCGGCCTCGATAAAGGCCCAGGGGCTGATCCAGCCGATCTCGGTGCGCCCGATAGCCGCGGGACGCTTCGAGATCATCGCCGGCGAGCGGCGCTGGCGCGCGGCGCAGATCGCCGGTCTGGCCGAAGTGCCGGTGCTGATCCGCGACATTCCGGACGATGCGGCACTGGCAATGTCGCTGATCGAGAACATCCAGCGCGAAGACCTCAATCCGCTCGAGGAAGCGGCCGGCATCCAGCGCCTGATCGATGAATTCACCATGACCCACCAGCAGGCCGCGGATGCGGTCGGCCGCTCGCGCTCGGCGGCCTCCAACCTGCTGCGCCTGTTGCAGCTCGCCAAGCCGGCGCAGGACATGCTGATGGCGGGCGATATCGAGATGGGCCATGCCCGCGCGCTGCTGCCGCTGTCCAAGGGCGAGCAGGGCCGCATCGCGGCCCTGGTGGCGGACAAGGGTTATTCGGTCCGCGAAACCGAGCGGATGGTGGCCCGCGAACTCAACCCCCCGGCAAAAAAAGCCGCCGACAGGAAACCCGACCGCGATCTGTTGCGCCTTGAAGAAGAGCTTTCCGACCGCCTCGGGGCGACGGTCAAGATCAGCGCCAATCGCAAGGGAGGCGGCAGCCTGTCGATACGATTCGGCAGCCTCGACCAGTTGGATGGTTTGCTGGCGCGGCTTGGTTGAATCGACGCAAAAATGGCGCGCTGCAACATAAAATGTTTGACAACCCCTAATCAATGCCCTATATTCGCGGGCTTTCGGACGCGGCCCGGTCTTATAGATGTTTAAGGCCGTATTCCATCAAGGCATCGCCACGCTGATCGTCGCCGGACTCGCCGGATTCTGGGGTGGGTTGCACGGGGCGGTGTCGGCAGGATTGGGCGGCGCGGCAATCGTGGTACCGAACCTGTTTTTCGCCCTCAGCCTGTGGGCCGCAGCATCCAGCGGTCGGGCGTCGGTCGGCAGGTTTTTTGTAGGCGAGTTGATCAAGATTGCGGCAACGCTGGCGTTGCTGGTGATCGTGGCGGGGGCGTATCGGGAACTCGATTGGCTGGCACTGCTGGCCGGGGTGTTCCTGGCGCTGAAGGCAAACCTGATAGTGATTTTGACGAAGGCCTGAACGAGCATGGCAGCCCAAGGTCCCAACGCTTCCGAATACATCATCCACCACCTGACGCACCTCAAGAACACGGCGCAGACCTCGCTGGTGGATTGGTCGGTGTTCCATCTCGATTCCCTTTTCTGGTCGATTTCCCTCGGCTTGCTGGCGGTACTGATTCTGGCCAGCGCCGCCGCCAAGGCCACCTCCGGCGTGCCGGGCCGCTTCCAGGCCGCCGTCGAAATCCTGGTCGAAATGGTCGAATCGCAATCCAAATCGATCGTCCATGGCGACCGCAGTTTCATCGCTCCCCTGGCCCTGACGGTGTTCGTCTGGATTTTCTTCATGAACGCGATGGACCTGCTCCCGGTCGACCTGCTGCCACGCCTCTGGGAAGTCGCCTATGGCGCCGCCGGCCACGATCCCCACCACGCCTACATGCGCGTGGTACCCACCGCCGACCTCAATGCCACGCTCGGCATGTCCCTCGGCGTGCTGATCCTCTGCATCTGGTACAGCGTCAAGATCAAGGGCATCGGTGGCTGGATGCACGAGCTGTTCACCGCTCCCTTCGGCGCCCATCCCTTGCTGTGGCCGGTCAATTTCGCCATGCAGATGATCGAGTTTGTCGCCAAGACCGTCTCGCACGGCATGCGACTGTTCGGCAACATGTATGCCGGCGAACTGATCTTCATGCTGATCGCGCTGATGGGCGCGGCCTGGTCGGGCACCTTCGGCAGCGGCCTGCTCTGGCTGGGGGGCGTTTTTGCCGGCACCGCCTGGGCCATTTTCCACATCCTGATCATCACGCTGCAAGCTTTCATCTTCATGATGCTGACCCTGGTGTACATCGGTCAGGCACATGAAAGCCACTAGTCTCAAAATCTCCACTTAACCTTCACTTTTTCACACAAGGAGTCATCATGGAAGGCAACATCGTTGGTTTCGTCGCGCTGGCGGCCGGTCTGATCATCGGTCTTGGCGCCGCGGGTGCCTGTATCGGCATCGGCATCATGGGCAGCCGTTTTCTGGAAGCTTCCGCCCGTCAGCCCGAGCTGATGAACACGCTGCAAACCAAAATGTTCCTGCTGGTCGGTCTGATCGATGCCGCGTTCATTATCGGTACCGGTATCGCCCTCTGGTACACGACTGCCAACCCGTTCATCAAGTAATCGTCTCCAATAACCTTTAAGGAGCGATTACCGTGAATCTGAACGCAACGCTGTTTGCCCAGCTGGTTGTGTTCCTCATCCTGGCGTGGTTCACGATGAAATTCGTGTGGCCGCCCATCATGAAGGCACTCGACGAGCGCGCAAGCAAGATAGCCGACGGGCTTGCGGCCGCGGACAAGGCCAGAACAGACCTGGCGCACGCCGAGAAGAAGGCCGGTGAGGAGCTGCGCAAGGCGCGCGAATCGGCTGCCGAGTTCCGCAGTGGCGCCGAACGCCAGGTGGCGCAACTGATCGACGAGGCGCGCGCCGAAGGCGCACGGATCGTCAGTGCCGCGCGCGAAGCCGCCGAGGCCGAGGCCGCCGCCGCTTCGCAGCGCGCCCGCGAAGCCCTGCGCGAACAGGTCGCGGTGCTGGCGGTGGCCGGTGCCGAGCGCATCCTGCGCAGGGAAATCAACGCCCAGGCCCACGCCGAGCTGCTGACGCAGCTCAAGTCGGAGCTCTGATCCGCCATGGCCGAGAACGTCACTCTTGCGCGTCCCTATGCCGAGGCCGCATTCCAGTTGGCCAAGGGCGGAAATGCCCTTGACGCCTGGTCGGTGGCTCTGTCACGGCTTTCCGCCGTCACCGCCCGCCCCGAAATGGAAGAGTGCATCGGCAATCCGCGCCTGGGTGCCGCCGAACTGGCGCAGCTCTGCGTCGACGTCGCCTCTTCCGCCGGCAAGCTCGACCTGTCGGCCGACCAGCGCAACTTCGTGCGCGTCCTGGCCGACAACGACCGCCTGATCGTGCTGCCCGAAATCAGCGGGTTGTTCGAGGAGCTCAAGCACGGCCACGAAGGGGTCAAGGATGCCGAAATCTCTTCGGCCTTCGCCCTCGACGAAGCCACGCTGAAAAACCTCGTGGCCGACCTCGAACGCAAGTTCGGCTGCAGGATCAAGGCGACCGTCAAGGTCGATGCAGAACTCATTGGTGGTGTCCGCATCGCCGTCGGCGATGAAGTGATCGACGCCTCGGTCCGCGGCAAACTCGCCGCGATGGCCACCGCGCTAAAGAACTAGGAGCAATTCCATGAATCTCAATCCATCCGAAATCAGCGACCTGATCAAGAGCCGGATCCAGAACATGCAGCTGGCCGCCTCGGCCCGCAACGAAGGTACCGTGGTTTCGGTCACCGACGGCATCTGCCGCATCCACGGCCTGACCGACGCCATGCAGGGCGAAATGCTGGAATTCCCCGGCAACACCTTCGGCCTCGCGCTGAACCTCGAGCGCGACTCGGTCGGCGCCGTGGTCATGGGCGACTACGAGCACATCTCCGAAGGCGACACCGTCAAGTGCACGGGCCGCATCCTGGAAGTGCCGATCGGCCCCGAGCTGCTCGGCCGCGTGGTCAATGCCCTGGGCGAGCCGATCGACGGCAAGGGCCCGATCAACGCCAAGCTTTCCGACAAGGTCGAGAAGGTGGCGCCGGGCGTGATCTGGCGCAAGTCGGTGTCGCAGCCGGTGCAGTCGGGCCTCAAGGCGATCGACTCGATGGTCCCGGTCGGCCGCGGCCAGCGCGAGCTGATCATCGGCGACCGCCAGACCGGCAAGACCGCCGTCGCGGTCGACACCATCATCAACCAGAAGGGGCAGAACATGTTCTGCATCTACGTTGCGGTGGGCCAGAAGGCCTCGACCATCGCCAACGTGGTGCGCAAGCTCCAGGAATACGGCGCGATGGAATACACCATCGTCGTCGCCGCTTCCGCCTCCGACTCCGCCGCGCTGCAGTATCTCGCGCCCTACGCCGGCTGCACCATGGGCGAGTACTTCCGCGACCGCGGCATGGATGCCCTGATCATTTACGACGACCTCACCAAGCAGGCCTGGGCCTACCGCCAGATCTCGCTGCTGCTGCGTCGCCCGCCCGGCCGCGAAGCCTATCCCGGCGACGTGTTCTACATCCATTCGCGCCTGCTCGAGCGCGCCGCGCGCGTTTCCGAAGCCTGGGTCGAGAAGCTGACCAACGGCGAAGTCAAGGGCAAGACCGGTTCGCTGACCGCTTTGCCGGTGATCGAAACCCAGGCCGGCGACGTTTCCGCCTTCGTTCCGACCAACGTCATCTCGATCACCGACGGCCAGATCTTCCTCGAGACCGACCTGTTCAACGCCGGTATCCGTCCCGCCATGAACGCCGGCGTTTCGGTGTCCCGCGTCGGTGGTGCCGCCCAGACCAAGGTGATCAAGAAGCTCGGTGGCGGCGTGCGTCTGGCCCTGGCCCAGTATCGCGAACTGGCGGCCTTTGCCCAGTTCGCTTCCGACCTCGACGACGCCACGCGCAAGCAGCTCGAGCGCGGCCGCCGCGTCACCGAGCTGATGAAGCAGCTGCAGTATTCGCCGCTGTCCGTGGCGCAGATGGCCGTTTCGCTGTACGCCTCGAACGAAGGCTTCATGGATGACGTCGACGTCACCCGCATCCTCGCCTTCGAAACCGACCTGCACCATTTCATGGAGCAGAAGCATGCGGCGCTGATGGAAAAGATCGCCAGCACCAAGGATCTCGACAAGGATGCCGAGGCCGAGCTGAAGGCCGCCTGCGCCGAGTTCAAGAAGTCCTGGTCCTGATCACCTACTGCTAACGGAGAGCGATCATGCCGGGCAGCAAGGAGATCCGCACCAAGATCAAGAGCGTGCAGAACACGCGCAAGATCACCAAGGCCATGGAAATGGTGGCCGCTTCCAAGATGCGCAAGGCGCAGGAACGGATGCGTGCCGCACGTCCCTACAGCGAGAAGATCCGCCGCCTGGCGGCCAATCTCTCGCAGGCCAATGTGACCGAGTACCGCCATGCCTTCCTCAGTCGGGGAGAAGTGGCGGAGGTCAAGCGCGTAGGCCTGATCGTCGTCACCACCGACAAGGGCCTGTGCGGCGGCCTCAACACCAACGTCCTGCGCCAGGCGCTCTCCAGCATGCGCCAGTGGCAGGCCGGGGGCGTCACCGACATCCAGGTCACCTGCATCGGCAACAAGGGGCTGGGTTTCATGCAGCGCGCCGGCGCCAAGGTGATTTCGCATGTTACCCACCTCGGCGACACGCCCCACCTGGACAAGCTGGTCGGGCCGGTCAAGGTCATGATCGATGCCTTCCGCAACGGCGAACTGGATGCCGTCCATCTGGCCTACACCCGCTTCATCAATACCATGAAGCAGGAGCCGGTAATCGAGCCGCTGCTGCCGCTGTCCGGCGAGCGCATGGGCACCCCCGACCGGAGCTGGGACTACCTCTACGAGCCGGATGCCCAGGTCGTGATCGACGAATTGCTGCTGCGTTATGTCGAGGCACTGATCTACCAGGGCGTCGCCGAAAACATGGCCTCCGAACAGTCGGCACGCATGGTGGCGATGAAGGCGGCGACCGACAACGCGGGCAGCGTGATCAAGGAACTGCAACTGATCTACAACAAGGCACGCCAGGCGGCGATCACCAAGGAAATTTCCGAGATCGTCGGCGGTGCTGCCGCGATTGCAGGCTAGATTGGGCGAGGCTAACGTGAGCGCAGCGAACGTTATGACGAGACCAAATCGCAATCGCGTCGGCGGCGCCGCCGCAATCGCGGGTTAATGGATTTAATTTAAGGAAACGACCATGAGCAACGGAAACATCGTTCAGTGCATCGGCGCGGTGGTGGACATCAAGTTCCCCCGCGAGGCCATGCCCAAGGTATTTGAAGCCCTGACCCTCGACGAGGCCGATTCCGGCAACGCCGAATCCGGGCTGACCTTCGAAGTGCAGCAGCAACTTGGCGACGGCATCGTGCGCACCATCGCGATGGGTTCCTCCGACGGCCTGCGTCGCGGCATGGCGGTCAAGCCCACCGGCGCACCGATTTCGGTGCCGGTCGGCACCGGCACGCTGGGCCGCATCATGGACGTGCTGGGTCGCCCGATCGACGAAGCCGGCCCCATTCCCGGCGGCGAGCTGCGTCCGATCCACTCAAAGGCGCCGAAGTTCGACGAACTCTCTCCCTCGGTCGACCTGCTGCCCACCGGCATCAAGGTGATCGACCTGGTCTGCCCCTTCGCCAAGGGCGGCAAGATCGGCCTGTTCGGCGGCGCCGGCGTCGGCAAGACCGTGAACATGATGGAGCTGATCAACAACATCGCCAAGTCCTACGGCGGCTACTCGGTGTTCGCCGGCGTCGGCGAGCGCACCCGCGAGGGCAACGACTTCTACCACGAGATGGAAGAGTCCGGCGTTCTCGACAAGGTGGCCATGGTCTTCGGCCAGATGAACGAGCCGCCCGGCAACCGCCTGCGCGTGGCGCTGACCGGCCTCACCATGGCCGAAAAGTTCCGCGACGAGGGCAAGGACATCCTGCTCTTCATCGACAACATCTACCGCTACACCCTGGCCGGAACCGAAGTGTCCGCGCTGCTCGGCCGGATGCCTTCCGCCGTGGGCTACCAGCCGACGCTGGCCGACGAAATGGGCCGCCTGCAGGAGCGCATCACATCGACCAAGGTCGGTTCGATCACCTCGATCCAGGCCGTGTATGTGCCCGCCGACGACCTGACCGACCCGTCTCCGGCAACTACCTTCCTCCACCTCGACGCCACCGTCGTGCTGTCGCGCGACATCGCCTCGCTGGGTATCTACCCGGCGGTCGATCCGCTCGACTCCACCTCGCGCCAGCTCGATCCGCTGGTGGTCGGCGAAGAGCACTACAGCGTCGCCCGCCGCGTGCAGTCGACCCTGCAGCGCTACAAGGAACTGCGCGACATCATCGCGATTCTGGGCATGGACGAACTGGCTCCCGAAGACAAGCTGGCCGTGACCCGCGCGCGCAAGATCCAGCGCTTCCTCTCGCAGCCCTTCAACGTCGCCGAAGTGTTCACCGGCACGCCGGGCAAGATCGTGCCGCTGGCCGACACCATCAAGGGCTTCAAGATGATCGTCGATGGCGAATGCGACACGATCCCCGAGCAGGCCTTCTACATGGTCGGCCCGATCGAGGAAGTGTTCGAGAAGGCCAAGACCCTCCAATAAGCGCTGCAGCAATCCAGAGACAAAGGTAAAGTAATGGCCATGACCATTCACGTGGATGTCGTTAGCGCCGAGGAGTCGATTTTCTCCGGCCTGGCGGAATTCGTCGTCCTGCCGGGCGAAGCCGGCGAACTCGGCATCATGCCCGGCCACATGCCGCTGATGACCCGCATCAAGCCGGGTGCGGTCCGCATCAAGCGCCAGGATGGCAGCGAGGAGTTGATTTTTGTTGCCAGCGGCCTGCTCGAAGTTCAACCGGGCCTGATCACCGTATTGGCGGATACCGCCATTCGCGGACACGATCTGGACGAGGCAAGGGCGCTCGAGTCGAGAAAAGCCGCCCAGGAGGCAATGGCCAATCGTGCATCGACGATGGATTACGGGCGCGCCCAAGCCGAGCTGGCGGAAGCCGCGGCCCAGCTTGCCGCCATCGATCGCCTGCGCAAGCGGCGACACTGAACGGCGGGATTCCCGACAGAAAAAAGGGCAGCTTCGGCTGCCCTTGGTTTTTCTGCCGCCCTGCGGTCGGCGCGCAGTGCGCGGTCGGCAATTACGGAAAAGTCGGCGCCGGCGACACGGCGCCGGCAGGCAGCCGCGGGTTGCCGGGCTTGTTCAGAGCGCCTTGCGCACGCTGATCACGCCGCGAATCTGGCCCTCCGAATAGCCGGTGGCGCGATCATTCGGGTAGGTCTGGCCGAGCGCCGCCTTGATTGCCGGACTCAGTTGATCGACCGGGCCGTGGCAGCTCAGGCACAGCGGCTGTACCGGCAGCGCCTTGACGAAGCGATATTCGTTGCCGATCTTTTCCCCCTTCTCCAGCTTGGCGGGTGATTCGCCTGCTGCGGCACGCTTGTCGAAATCTTCCAGTGCGGCCTTTTCCCAGGGGTCGGGGATGGCCCGCGCGTCGTTGCGTGGCTTCAGGCTGACGCGCTTGATTTTCCATCCGGTCTGCTGCGAGATTTCCCCGGCCATTTTCGGCGCCATGTCCTTGCACACCGGGATCGCGCCTTCCGCGCCCGATTTCTTTATCTCGTCTTGCAGAGCGACGATGAGTTTGGGCGGCAGGGTGGTTGCTACCGTACGCGCTTCATTCATCAAGGCCTCTTCGGCGGTCTGGGCCATGGTCGAGGCGAAGGGTGCGATCAGCACGGCGCTGGCAAGCAGGATTTTTTTCACGGGGATGCCCTCATGTGGGTTGAAGGGGCTAATTGTGCCCACCCCTTTTCAGGCAGGCCAATAGAAAAATTTCAGGGAAGGATCAAACCAGCGCGTGTTCTCGGTCAGGCGACCGCAACGGAGCCTGATTCAATGGGCACACGCCCCGCCTCAGGCAAGTCGCTGCAGTCGCTTGTCCATGCGCGCAACGTCGTCGCGCAGGCGGTCGATGTCGGCCGAGAAGGCGGCGATGTCCGCCTGTTTTGCGATCAGGGGTTGTTCCTCGGTGAAATACTCGGCCAGGTTGGCGGCGAAGTTCTGCGCCGCTTGCTGCTGCCAGGCGGCGAATTCCTTGCCGCCCTTGACGATGCGGTGCGCTGCGATGTCGCCGACCAGCCTGGACAGATCTTCCTCTGCATCCCAGCGCAGGTTGCGGATGACGAAACCCAAGGCTTCGGCGAATTCCGCCGAACCCTCGATGCGCGCCGCCCGCATGACGACATCCTTGCCTTGCAGCGCCAGAAGCGGCGTTGCTGCCGGCAACGAGATGCTCACTTCGAGCTCGGCCTCTTCCGCGGGAGCGGAAATGCAGCCGTCGGCGCCAATCAAAAAAGCCGCTTCGAAAGGCGGCATTTTGATCCGGGCAGCATGCCCGGCGAAGGGTGCCAGCTTTTGACGCGCCCAGGCCGCTTGCCCCAGCAGGTGATTGACTGCCGCGAGCAGTGGCGCGGGAAGGGCTTGCATGAAGAGTGGGCGCTCGCGTCAGACTTGCTGGATGCCGGCCACGTTCCAGCCGCGACTACCGTCGGTGGGCTTGGCCAGATGCCAGATTTCGGCAAAGGCTGCGGGTGCGGCACCGTCTTCGCGCAACTGGCCGGAAAAATGCACGCTGGCGATGTGGCGCTTGTCCTCGGTCACAACCTCGAGCAGTTCCGCATCCAGTTGCATGACGTCGGTTTCCTGAACCTTGCCGCCGCGCTCCTGGAATTGCATCCGGATTTCGGCGAACAATTCGGGGGCGGTGAACTCACGGATGTCGTCCATGTCGCCGCGATCATTGGCAGCCTGCAGGCGCACGAAATTCAGCTTGGCCTGGCGCAGGAAACCTTCCACGTCGAAATCGGCCGGGATGTTGCGGGTAGCGGTACCGGCCGCCGTCGCGCCAGCGCCAGCGCTGTGCGTCCCTCCGGGAACTTTTGAGGATTCAAATTTGGCAGGCGTTAAGTTGGCCGGCACGAGATTCCCGGGCGCATTGGCCGACCCCGCATACTGCATGCCGGACTGGGGTGAGCGCTTGCTCAGCAACCAGCGTACGACGAAAACGGCAGCCATGACCAGCACGAGGAGCATCAACATGCCCGCCATTTCTTCACCCAGGCCGAAGTGGGAAAGCAGCGCCGCGATCCCGAGGCCGGCCGCGAGGCCGGCCAGGGGGCCGAGGAAGCGACCCATGCCTGCGGGTTTGGCAGCCGCAGCAGGAGCCGCAGCAGCGGACGGAGCGGCTGCCGGCTTGCCGGCAGCCGCCGGTGCCGCAGGCGGCGTGGCCTGGCGCTGCATGCCGAAGGACTTGCCACCGCCGAGGCGCTTTGCTTCCGCATCATGAACCATCATGCCCAGGCCCACTAACGCCGCAAAGGCGGCAATCATCAAGCGCTTCATTGTCTCTTCTCCTCTTCAGAACTTGTAACCGCGATGCAGCGCGACGACGCCGGCGGTCATGTTGAAAACTTCGACACGTTCCAGCCCGGCTTGTTCCATCAGGGCCTTGAGTGCGGCTTGGTCCGGATGCATGCGGATCGACTCGGCCAGATAGCGGTAGGACTCGGCATCACCGGCAATCCGTTGTCCCAGCCATGGCAGCAGCTTGAACGAATAGGCATCGTAAGCTTTTTCCAGCGGTTTCCAAACCCTGGAAAACTCCAGCACCAGCAGCCGTCCGCCCGGCCGCAGGACGCGGCGCATTTCGGCCAGAGCCTCGTCCTTGTGCGTCATGTTGCGCAGGCCGAAGGCAACCGTGACGATGTCGAAATGGTTGTCCGGGAACGGCAGCTGCTCCGCGTCGCATTGCGCAACCGGCGCCAGCATGCCTTCGTCCAGCAGGCGGTCGCGGCCGACGCGGAGCATGGCATTGTTGATGTCGGTGAGCCAGACTTGCCCGGCACTCCCGACCTTGCGGGAAAAGGCCGACGACAGGTCGGCGGTGCCGCCGGCGACGTCGAGCACGCGCTCGCCGGGACGCGGCGCGGCGATGTCGATGGCGAATTTCTTCCACAGGCGATGCAAGCCCATCGACATGAGGTCGTTCATCACGTCGTATTTCTGCGCGACCGAGGAGAAGACGCCGGCGACGCGTTGCGCCTTTTCCTTCTCGTCTACGGTTTCGAAGCCGAAATGGGTTTGTGTCATTGTCTAGTGACTGCCGCACCCGCCGGATTTTGGCGGCAGGGTGGTCGAATCGATATCGCGGCTGGCACCGGCCTTTTCAAGGCGCTCCAGATATTCGGCCCACAGCGACTCATGGTTGACGGCAAGGTGATGGAGCCAGTCCCAGGAGTAAATGCCGGTGTTATGGCCGTCGGAAAAAGTGGGCTGCACGGCATAGTTGCCGACCGGTTCGAGGGCGGTGATCTCGACATTGCGCTTGCCGGTCTGCAAGGTCTCCTGTCCCGGCCCGTGGCCGCGCACTTCGGCGGACGGGCTGCAGACGCGGAGGAACTCTGCGGGCAACTGGTAGTGGCCGCCGTCATCGAAAGCGATTTCGAGCGTGCGCGATTTCTGGTGCAGGGTGATCTCGGTGGGGATCGGGGTCTTGCTGTCGAGACCGGCCATGGCTGCAACTCCGTGATTGGGGCCGCTATCATAGCGCAGACGGCAACCGGATCGATGTCACGGAACCGTCATCAAGCTGCAATAGACTGCCATTTGTCCCTTTCCAAAGTAAGCCCATGTCCGCAACGATACTGGTGGTTGAAGACGAACCGGCGATCCAGGCGCTGATCGAGGTCAACCTGCGCCGCGCCGGGCATACCGTGCTGCTGGCGGCCGATGCCGAAACGGCGCGGCAACTGGTGCGGGATGCGCTGCCCGATCTGGTGCTGCTCGACTGGATGCTGCCGGGCATGAGCGGCGTCGATTTTGCCCGCTTGCTGCGCAGCGAGGCGCGTACCCGGCTGTTGCCGATCATCATGCTCACTGCCCGCGCCGGCGAGCGCGACAAGATCGAAGGTCTCGAACTCGGGGCGGACGACTATGTCACCAAACCCTTCAGTCCGCGCGAGTTGGTGGCGCGAATCAAGGCCGTGCTGCGCCGGCATGCGCCGCAGGCGACGGAGGACGCGGTCGAGCTCGGCGGTTTGCACCTGGATCCGGCGACCCACCGCGTTACCGCCGGCCAAGAGGAGATCAGTCTCGGCCCGACCGAGTTCCGCCTGCTGCATTTCCTGATGACCCACCCGGAGCGGGTCCATGCACGGTCCCAGCTGCTCGACCAGGTCTGGGGCGACCACGTGTTCGTCGAGGAGCGGACGGTAGACGTGCATATCCGCCGCCTGCGCGCGGCGCTCGAGCCAGGCGGGCATGACGCGCTGATCCAGACCGTGCGCGGCAGCGGTTACCGGATTTCATCGACGTGAGGGCGGTGGCAGCCGAGCTTCTGGTGGCTGTCCTGCTTGCAATGCTGGCGACGCTGGCCGGGTGGTTCGCGGCCGGCGAGCGCGGTGCGGTTTTGCTTCTGGCAGCGGCCACCGGCCTTGTTTTCCTGCGCCAGCTTTGGATGGTGGTGCGACTCATTCGTTGGGCCGGGTGTCCGCTGGGTACGCCGACGCCGAGCGCCTCCGGTGCCTGGGGCGCGGCCTTCGAGGCCTTGCACCGGCGCGCCCGGCTGGCCCGCGTCGAGCGCGAACAGGTTGCCGAGGAACTGGCGCGGTTTCGCCGCGCCGCCGAAGCCCTGCCGGACGGCGCGCTCATCCTCGACGGGCACCGTGCCATCGAGTGGATGAACCTGCAGGCCGAAGCCTGCTTCGGGCTCAAGGCCGCGGCCGATACCGGCAGTCGCATCACGCACTTGCTGCGTGAGCCGGAGTTCCTGGCATATCTCGACAGCCCGGACCATCGCGGCGCCCCGCTTGACCTGCAGACGCAACGGAATCCCGGGCGCACGCTGCAGATCCAGGCGGCGCCCTTTGCCGCGGGACGCACGTTGCTGCTGGTGCGCGACGTGACGCAGCTGCAGAAGCTCGCCACCATGCGTCGCGATTTTGTCGCCAACGTTTCGCACGAACTGAAAACACCGCTGACGGTGACGCTGGGTTTTGTCGAGACGGCGCTCGATGCGCTGAACGACGCGCCGCCGCCCGAAATCGCGCAGTACCTGCAAACCGCCGCGGAACAGGCGCGACGCATGCAGCAATTGATACAAGACCTGCTGACGCTTTCGGCGCTGGAAACGGATTCGCCGCCGCCGCTGGAAGACCCGATTGCGGCGGCCGGGCTGTTGGATGATATCCGCCGCGAAGTGGAGGCGCTGTCAGCCGGGAGGCATCGCATAACACTGGAAAACAAGGGGCCGCGGGAGCTGCTGGGCAGCGCTCGCGAACTGCGGTCCGCTTTTGCCAACCTGGCCGGAAACGCGGTGCGCTATTCGCCGCAGGGTGGTGAAATCCTGCTTTCCTGGAGCGCCGAAGGCGAGGGCGGTGCGCGGTTTTCCGTCTCCGACAAGGGTATCGGCATTGCCCGCGAACATCTGCCGCGCCTTACGGAACGTTTTTACCGGGTGGATCGCGGCCGCTCACGGGACGCCGGCGGCACCGGACTCGGCCTGGCCATCGTCAAGCATGTGCTGGAGCGGCATCAGGCGGTGCTGCAGATCGACAGCGAGCCCGGCCGGGGCTCGACGTTCAGCGTGGTATTCCCGGCGCACCGGGTTCAGTCGTAATAGTTGCAGCGCTCGAACTCGACGCCGCGATCGAGCACGCGGAACAGCTTCAGCTGGCGCGGTTTCTGGTCCGTCATGACCTCGATGCTGCGCTCGATCCGGTAGGTGCCGGCGGGCACGACCACGCTGGCCGGTTCATTGATGGCGGCTACTTCGGGCAGCAGGAAGCCCTGCCGCCACGGGTGGCCGGTGGCGCCCGGCTCCACGATCCTTATCGCGACGGGGTGCGCTTCGCCGGCAAACAGCTGGATGCCGGCGGCGAGCGCGCCTTCTCCTTCACGCAATGCCCAGCGCACGTTGCCCAGGGTGTAGCGCGGGCTGTCCGTGGTCTGGACTGCAACCATCATTCCGGCGCCGATACGCGCGCCCTCCTTGAGCGGCCGCGTGACGCGCATGCCGCCGGCCGATTCATCCACCAGACGCCACTTTTCGACATGCGAGTCGTTCCCCTCGGCGGCGGCCCGGGTGTCCTTGCCGCGCTCGCCGAAAGTCTCGAACTCTTCGCGTTCGCGGCGCAGTGCCGCATCGCTGCGCGTCGGGGCGCGGAAAACCTCGCGCCCCGACAGCTGGAAGTGCACCATTTCGAAGCCGGCGATGAAATTGCAGTCCGCGTCTGCGGCATGCCTTTCGTGGCGACGCGACACGCCTCCGCGGCACCAGCGCTGCAGGACGCGCTGCAACAACTGTGTCGCCGCCGGTTGCGTCACGTCATCGCCGAGTTGCAGTTCGGCCGGTTCGCGGCCTTGTGCCAGCAAGGTGATGCGGGCAATCAGGCTTTTCCGGAGTTCGGTGGTTTCGAGCCAGCGGCTGCCGCTCGACGGCTGCGGCATGTAAGCGGCCGGAAGATCGGATTCGATGTCCACCCACAGCGGCACGGCACGGTTGCGGATATCTTCGGGCGGCGCCTTGAGCAGGGCGATCTTCGGACCCCAGCGCTTGGCCCAGCGCACCACCCAGCCGAGATGGCGGGCAGAGAGCTCGTAGACGTTGGCCGTGCTGATCAGGTGGCATTCGGCGTAGGTTGCCAGCACGCTGGTATTTGCCGGTCCGTGGCGCAGGTGGTCGGACACGGCGCGCGTGGCGACGCCGAGAATTTCCGCGGCGTAGAAGATCTCGTGCAGCTTTTTCCAGTACGGGGCGTCGGGCAATTGCTCGCCGCGGCATAGATCGACCTGCCAGTCGGCGAATACCGACAGCGCGCGCTGGGTCAGCTTGGCGGCCATCCCGGCCAATTCGGGATGGCTCGCGATCTGGGCTTGTTGCGCCGCCAGGGCCGGCGCCGAGAAAACGCCGGCATTGCCGCCGCACAAGCTGTCGAAGCATCGCAGATAGCCAAGCGCCAGGGCGTGCCAGACGCTCAGCGTGCTGTCCATGGCGGCTTGTTCGTGGGGTGCGAAAGGCAGGGGTTTGCCGGCAAATTTCCTGCTGGCATCCTCCTGAACCTGGCAAACCGAATGGCGCAGGGTCTCGAGGATGGTGAAGCGATCGGTCGGCGGCAGGGTGAACCGGTGCAGCAAATGCAGCTGTTGCAGGAGCATGGCTTGCGCCTGCACGGCATTGGCCATGGGTACTTTCGTCAGCCATTCCTGGCAACTTTCAGCGGTTACAAACGCCGGGCTCTTTTCCGTTCCGGTGGGAGGCAGTTCGAAGTTCATGGCATCTGATTCATGGTCGAGAGTTCGGTTTCGAGGGCGCTGCGCAACACGGCATGTCCGGGGGCCGGGCGCAAGCCGGCGCTGCGTTGCGCGGTCGCCCAGATCGGCGCGGGGAAGTGGCTGTCATCACGCCAGCGCGGGATCACGTGCCAGTGCAGGTGCGGCACGAGATTGCCCAGGCTGGCGAGGTTGATCTTGTCGGGTTGCATGATCCTGCGCAGCGCGCGTTCGGTGGCGAACACGACATCCATGAAGTGGCGGGCATCGCCAAGCGCGAGCTGGCTCATCTCGGCCACATGCCGATTCCAGACCACGCGACAGACGCCCGGAAACGATTCGGCGGTCGAATCGACGACGCGAACCACGCGACATGACGCGTCGCCCCAGAGCAGGTCTCCGCCGGGAGCGGTGCACAATTCGCAATCCATGTCGTTCGCCACTCGCGAAGCATAACGCCAATCGACCGCCCTGTGCGCGCCGGCGTGCGCCGGAATCAGCGCGACGGGACCGGCAAGCCCATGCGCCAGGCCCATTCGCGCGGATGCGACAGGCCCAGCGCCGGCGGCAGGCGCTTGCTCCTGCCGACGCCGCCGGGGACCGCCGTCAGGGGCTTGATCGCCGACGGCTCCGGCAGCGGCGCGTCGAGCGCGCGCGGCGCGAAACAGTCGTCCATGCGGCCCTTTTCGTCCCGCTGCAGCTTCGGCCAGACCGCCTCGGCGCAGAAGGAGTGGATGCTCATGCAGCGGCTGCCGTCCGCCGCGCAGAGAAACAGGTCCCAGCGGGCATTGGTCTGGACCACCACCTGCGATCCCGCCGGGGGCACATGCTTTGCGCCGGTGAGGAAATAAAGCCCCTTCTCGGTCTGCACCACGACCCAGGCCGCGCGCCGGCCATCCTGGATTTCGACCGGCGTCGCGGTCTGCGGCGGGGAGACGAGGGTCACCGGGTGGAAGCGCTGCCAGAGCGGCGTGTTGTGCAGCTTCTGCTCGCCGGCGTAGCGAAAGCCGAGGACGACCACGGCCGTGCCGGCAAGGATGCCGAGCATCCAGAGAAAGGGGCGCTTGTCGAGCGGGCGCGCCGCCTCGGCGTTCGCGCCGCTCATAGCTTCGCCTCCGGGCTGTTTGTGGCATTCGAAGTCTTGCGCGGTCGGCTCGCATTGCCGTTCGCCTGGCACGCATCCCCGCTGCGCGGGGCCCCTGCTACGCCGCTCACAGCCTCGCCTCCGCACTGCCAGTGGCATTCAAGGTCCTGCGCGGTCGGCTCAGTTTGCCGTTCGCCTGGCACGCATCCCCGCTGCGCGGGGCCCCTGCTACGCCGCTCACAGCAATACCCGTTCGATGCCGCCGCTGTTGGCGGCGCGCACGTAGTCCTGCATCCAGTCCGGACCGAGGATCGCCCTGGCCATTTCGACCACGATGTAATCGGCCGTGATATCCGCATCGTTGTCGTAGCGCGAGAGGCCTTGCAGGCAGGACGGGCAGGAGGTGAGGATTTTCACCGCCGTCTCGCCGGCGCCGACTTTTTCGGCGTCCGCCTCGCGGAGGCGCGCAGCGCCGAGTTCTATCTCCTGCTGCTTGCGGAAGCGGATCTGGGTCGAGATGTCGGGTCGCGACACCGCCAGCGAGCCGGATTCGCCGCAGCAACGGTCGTTGAGGTCGACCTGCTGGCCCATCAGTGCATTCGCCACCTTGATTCCGGAATGGTGTTTCATCGGCGTGTGGCAGGGCTCGTGGTACATGTACCGGGTACCCTTGACGCCGTCGAGCTTGATGCCCTTCTCGTAGAGCCATTCGTGGATGTCCACCAGCCGGCAGCCGGGGAAGATCTTGCCGAATTCGTATTTCAGCAACTGGTCCATGCAGGTGCCGCAGGACACCACCACGGTCTTGATGTCGAGGTAGTTCAGCGTGTTGGCGACGCGGTGGAACAGCACGCGGTTGGCCGTGGTGATCGCCTGGCCCTTGTCCTCGTCGCCGGAGGAGGTCTGCGGATAGCCGCAGCACAGGTAGCCCGGCGGCAGCACCGTGGTGGCGCCGGCATGCCAGAGCATGGCCTGCGTCGCCAGGCCGACCTGCGAGAACAGGCGCTCGGAGCCGCAGCCGGGGAAGTAGAACACCGCTTCCGAATCCTCGGCCGCCCGCCGCGGATCGCGGATCACCGGAATCAGGCTGTCGTCGTCGATGTCGAGCAAGCCGCGCGAGGTGCGCATCGGCACGTTCTTCGGCATCGGCTTGTTGAGGAAGTGGATCACCTGTGCCTTGATCTCGGGGCGGCCCAGCGTGGCGGGCGGGTGCTTGACCGTGTCCTGGATCAGGCCGAAGGATTTCGCCAGCCCGTGGCCCAGGCGTTGCGCCTTGTAGCCGAGCTGGATCATGCCGGCGCGTACCAGCTTGATCGTCGCCGGGTCGGTGGCGGAAAGGAAGGCCATCGCCGCTGCCGATCCGGGATTGAACTTCTTCTTGCCCTGGCGGCGCAGGAAGTTGCGCATCGCCACCGAGACGTCGCCGAAATCGATGTCGACCGGGCAGGGCGTGACGCACTTGTGGCAGACCGTACAGTGGTCGGCGACGTCGGAAAACTCGTCGAAGTGCTGCAAGGATATGCCGCGCCGCGTCTGCTCTTCGTAGAGGAAGGCCTCGATCAGCAGCGAGGTGCCGAGGATCTTGTTGCGCGGGCTGTAGAGCAGGTTGGCGCGCGGCACGTGGGTCGAGCAGACCGGCTTGCACTTGCCGCAGCGCAGGCAGTTCTTGATCGAGTCAGAAATCTGCCCGATGTCCGACTGTTCCATGATCAGCGACTCGACGCCGAGCAGCGCGAATGACGGCGTGTAGGCGTTGGCGAGATCGCTGCCAGCCATGAGCTTGCCGCGGTTGAAGCGGCCCTCGGGGTCGATCTTCTGCTTGTAGTCGCGGAAGGGGCGGATCTCGTCTTCGCCGAGGAATTCCAGCTTGGTGATGCCGATGCCATGCTCGCCGGAGATCACGCCGCCCAGCGATTTCGCCAGCGCCATGATGCGTTCCACCGCCTTGTAGGCGGTTTGCAGCATGGCGTAGTGGTCCGAGTTCACCGGAATGTTGGTATGCACGTTGCCGTCGCCGGCGTGCATGTGCAGGGCGACGAAGACGCGGCCGCGCAGCACCTCCTGGTGGATGGCCTCGATGCCGGCCAGCACCGGGCGGAAGGCATTGCCCTCGAACAGGGATTCCAGCGGCGCCTTGAGTTCGGCCTTCCACGATACCCGCAGGCGGTAATCCTGCAGCTCGCGGAAATGCAGGTCGAGCTTGTCGAGCAGCGCCTGCCAGTTCGCGCGCACTCCGGCGACCAGTTCCAGCGCCTGTTCGCGCTTGTCGCCCAGCAGCAGTTCCGGATCGAGGTTGGCGTCGCCGGCATGCAGCGGCAGTTCGCCCCGCAGGTAGTCGGCCAGCGCATCGGCCAGTTCGATCTTGTTGGCCAGCGAGAGTTCGATGTTGATGCGTTCGATGCCGTCGCAGTAATCGCCCATGCGCGGCAGCGGAATGACGACGTCCTCATTGACCTTGAAGGCGTTGGTATGGCGCGAGATCGCGGCGGTACGGGCGCGGTCGAGCCAGAACTTCTTGCGCGCCTCGGGCGAGACGGCGATGAAGCCCTCGGCGCCGCGCGCGTTGGCCATGCGCACCACTTCGGAGGCGGCGGCCATTACCGCCGTGTCGCCGGCGCCGACTATGTCGCCGATCAGCACCATCTTGGGCCGGCCGTGGCCGCCTTGACCACCCCGGGCCTTGGTCGCGTAGCCGACGGCGCGCACGTAGCGCTCGTCGAGGTGCTCCAGCCCGGCCAGTTGCACGCCCGCCGCGAGGCCTGCACCGCCGGGCTTGAAGTAATCGGTGATCTCTACGATGGACGGCACGGCATCCGTCACGCGGCCGAAAAATTCGAGGCAGACCGTGCGCGTCACCGGCGGCATCTTGTGCAGCACCCACACCGCCGAGGTGATCAGGCCGTCGGTGCCTTCCTTCTGCACGCCGGGGATGCCGGCGAGGAACTTGTCGGTGACGTCCTTGCCCAGGCCCTCCTTGCGGAACATCCGGCCCGGCACGTCGAGCCGTTCCTCGCCCAGTTTCTTCTTGCCGCTCGCGTCGTAACGCACGAGGCGGAAGCTGACCAGTTCCTGCTCATGGATCTTGCCGAAGTTGTGCTTGAGGCGCTCGACCTCCAACCAGTTGCCGTCGGGCGTCACCATGCGCCACGAGGCCAGGTTGTCGAGCGCCGTACCCCACAGCACCGCCTTCTTGCCGCCGGCGTTCATCGCGATGTTGCCGCCGATGCAGGAGGCGTCGGCCGAGGTCGGGTCGCAGGCGAAGACCAGGTCGGCCTTCTCCGCCGCTTCCATGACGCGGCGCGTGACCAGCCCGGCGCCGGTGCGCACCGTGGCGTAGTCCCGGTCCGTGCCGGGCAGGCGCCGCATCTCGACGGCGCCGAGGTCGATCAGCTTCTCGGTGTTGATCACTGCCGACAAGGCATCGAGCGGCACCGCGCCGCCGGTGTAGCCGGTGCCGCCGCCGCGCGGGATGATGGTCAGGCCGAGTTCGATGCAGGCGCGCACCAGCGGCGCCATTTCCTCTTCGGTATCCGGCGCCAGCACGACGAAGGGGTATTCGACGCGCCAGTCGGTGGCGTCCGTCACGTGCGAGACACGCGCCAGGCCGTCGAAGCAGATGTTGTCTTTACGTGTGTGGCGGGCCAGAACCTTGAGCGCCTTCTTGCGCAGGCTGCGGGTTTCCTCGAACCAGTGCTCGAAGGACTGTACGGCGGTTTGCGCGGCGCTCAACAGCAGCGCCACGCGCTCGTTACTGGGTGTGCCAACTTCGCGCCGCTTGTCGATCTCGCGCAACCGATGGCGCAAGGCCTCGACCAGCGCCTCGCGCCGCTCGCGGTTGGCCAGCAGGTCGTCTTCCAGGTAGGGGTTGCGCCGCACCACCCAGATGTCGCCCAGCACTTCGTAAAGCATGCGCGCCGAGCGGCCGGTGACGCGCTCCGCGCGCAGTTCGTTGAGCGTCGCCCAGGCCTCCGCGCCCAACAGGCGAATGACGATCTCGCGGTCGGAAAACGAAGTGTAGTTATAGGGGATTTCGCGCAGGCGAGCAGTCATGCAACGGTGCCGGGAGGAGTACGAAGCAGTTCATTTTAGGACATTGCACCGCAACACGCAGCAGACGCAAGACCCTTCATCCTGGACGGGCACCCTTGTATTTCCTTTGGGCAGGCGTCATATTGCACACGTTTGCCCCATTCACGGAGATTCCCATGCGCATGCGTCTGCTCGCCGTCCTCGCCCTTGCCGCCACGCTGCTGTCCGGCTGCGGCTACAACCAGATCCAGATCAACGACGAGTCGGTGGGCGCCGCCTGGTCCGAAGTGCTGAACCAGTACAAGCGCCGCGCCGACCTGATTCCGAATCTCGTGTCGGTGGTGCAGGGCTATGCCAGCCACGAGAAGGAAGTCCTGACGCGGGTCACCGAGGCGCGCGCCAACGTCGCCGGGATCAAGGCGACGCCGGAGCTGATCAACGATCCGGCCGCCTTCGCCAGGTTCCAGAAGGCGCAAAGCGAACTCGGCGGCGCCCTCGCCCGCCTGCTGGTGGTGGCGGAGAACTACCCGAACCTCAAGGCCGACGCCAATTTCCGCGACCTGCAGGCGCAGGTGGAAGGCACCGAGAACCGCATCACCGTCGCGCGCAACCGCTACATCAAGGCGGTGCAGGAATACAACATCTCGGTGCGCACCTTCCCCAACAACCTGACCGCGATGGTCATGGGCTGGCAGACCAAGGCCAATTTCACGGTCGAGGACGAAAAGGCGATCTCGGCGCCGCCGGCAATCAAGTTCGACGCACCGGCCGCGCCGCCCGCCGTCACGCCGGCGCCGACTTCTGCACCTGCGCCGGCCAAGTAATACCGTGATGCTGCGCTGGCCGGCATGGCTGGCCCTGTTCTGCGTGCTGTTCCCCGGCATCGGGTGGGCGGCCGCGCCGGTGCCGCTGCCCGCTCTGACGGCGCGGGTCACCGACCTGACCAATACGCTCGATGCCACGCAGCGCGGCCGGCTCGAAGCGCAGCTGGCCGCCATCGACCGCAGCGGGCGCGCGCAGATCGCCGTGCTGCTGCTGCCGACTACCCAGCCAGAGACCATCGAGCAATTCGGCATCCGTCTCGCCGAAGCCTGGAAGATCGGCCGCAAGGGCGCCGACAACGGCCTCATCGTCATCGTGGCGAAAGACGACCGCAAGATGCGCATCGAGGTCGGTTACGGGCTGGAAGGGGCCGTGCCGGACGCCATCGCCAGCCGCATCGTGAACGAGCGCATGGCGCCGGCCTTCAGGCAGGGCGATTTCTTCGGCGGCCTGCGCGCCGCCGTCGAAGGGCTGGATCAGGCCATGGGCGGCGCGGTGGCCCCGGTGGTCGCCGCCGCGCAACCCGCGCCGCGCGACACGAACATCGGCGGGCAGGACATCCCGGTCTGGGCATTCATTTTCCTGTTCGGCTCAGGGATCCTGAACGCGATTTTCGGCCTGTTCGGATCGCTGCTTGCGGCGGGCATCGGCGGCTGGCTCGGCTTCATGTTCTTCGGCAACTGGCTGGCCGCGGCCATCGCTGCGGTGGTGGTGTTCCTGTTCTCCCTGGGCAAGATGTCCTCGGGCGGTGGTGGCAGCGGCGGGTTTTCCTCCAGCGGAGGTGGTGGTTTTTCCTCGGGAGGGGGCGGTGGCTTTTCGGGTGGTGGCGGCAGTTTCGGCGGTGGCGGTTCATCGGGGAGCTGGTGACATGAAACCGATCCGTATGCTCAGGCATCTGCTGCTGCCGGACTGGTTCGTCGGCCGGGTGTTCCCGCGCGGCGACCTGGCGGCCATCGGCGACGCCATCGCGGCCGGCGAGAAATCCCATCGCGGCGAACTGCGTTTCGTCGTCGAGGCGGCCATGCCGCTGGCAGCCCTGTGGCGCGACCAATCGCCGCGCGCGCGCGCGGTCGATCTGTTCTCGACCCTGCGCGTCTGGGACACGGCGGAAAACAGCGGCATCCTGATCTACGTGCAACTGGTCGAGCACCGGGTTGAAATCCTCGCCGATCGCGGCATCGCCGCGCGCGTGGCGCAGGCCGAGTGGGATGGCATCTGCCGCGAGATGGAAACCAGTTTCCGCCAAGGCCAATGGCGCGACGGCGCGCTGCGGGCCGTGACACGCGCAGGGGCCTTGCTGGCCCAGCATTTTCCCGCCGGGGCGAACAACCCCGACGAACTGCCGGACCAGCCGCTGCTGCTGTAGCGGGCGGTGGTGCCGTAGCGCGCTCGGCTAGACTTGGCGGGTGAAGCCTTCCCGCTCCCTCCCCCGCGAACTGCTGCATCTCGCCTGGCCCGTGCTGATCGCCCAGGCCGCGGTGATGGCCAATGGCGTGATCGATACGCTGATGGCCGGCCGGCTTTCCCCGGTCGATCTGGCGGCGGTCGGCATCGGCGCCAGCATCTATGCCACGGTTTTCGTCACGGCGATGGGCGTGTTGCTGGCGCTTACCCCGGTGGTCTCGCATCACTACGGCGCCGGCCGCCACACCGAGATCGGCGCCGACGTGCGGCAATGCGCCTGGCTGGCGCTGGGCCTGTCGCTGCTCGCTTTCGCCGTGCTGAAAAATCCCGATCCCCTCCTGAATTTTTCGCGCCTGACGCCCGAGGCCGAACTGAAAGTGCGCGCCTACCTCGACGGCGTGGCCTGGGCGGTGCCGGGCGTGCTGTTCTTCCGCGTCTTCTTCGGCTTCACCACCGGCATCGGCCGGCCGCGGCCGGTGATGGCCTTCAACCTGCTCGGCCTGCTGCTGAAAGTGCCGCTCAACTGGGTTTTCATGTACGGCCACTTCGGCCTGCCGGCCATGGGCGGTGCCGGCTGCGGCTGGTCCACCGCGGTCATCATGTGGACCGTGGCGACCCTGGCTTGGGCTTGGTGCCGGCGCGACGCCGAGTACGCGCCCTATGACGTCTTCGCCCGCTTCGATCCGCCGCGGCCGGCCGCGCTGCGCGAACTGCTGGTGCTGGGCCTGCCGATGGGCGCCACCTTCATGGTCGATGTCACCGCCTTCACCTTCATGGCGCTGTTCATCGCCCGGCTGGGACCGGAAATCTCGGCCGCGCACCAGATCGCGGCCAACGTCGCGGTGTTCGTCTTCATGGTCCCCATCGCGCTGGGCAGCGCCACCGGCGTGCTGGTCGGCCAGGCGCTCGGCGCCGGGGAAAGTCGGCGCGCGCGACACGCCGGCCTGCTCGGCCTGGCGGTGGGCTGCGGCGTCGCCGCCGTGGTCGGCGGCGCGATCTGGCTCACCGCCGGCCCGCTGGCGCGGACTTACACCACGGATGCGCAGGTCGCCGCCGCGGCCGCGACCCTGCTCGCCATCGTCGCCGTCTATCACGTCGCCGATGCCATGCAGGCCGTCATGGCCCAGGTGCTGCGCGGCTACAAGCGCGCCATGGCGCCGATGGTGATCTATGCGATTTCGCTGTGGGGCGTCGGCCTCGGCGGCGGCTACCTGCTCGGCCTGACCGACATTTTCGGCGCGGCGCGCGGCGCCGCCGGCTTCTGGATCGCGGGAACCGCAAGTCTGGCGCTGGCGGGGGCGGGAGTGCTGGCCTACTTCCTGCGCATTTCGGCTCAGACCATCCCCGCCCCGGCCACCACCACCACGTAGCGCCCCGCCTTGCCGGCCGCCATCCATGCCGCACAGGCCAGCGTCGGCAGCCGCAGCCAGCCGGCGGCGGCGCACAGGGCATCGCCGACGATCGGCGCCCAGGCCAGCAGCAGGATGGGCGGTCCGCGCCGTCGCGCCAGCGCCGTCCCGCCAGGGGATACCGCTTCGCATAACTTCTCGGGTGCCAGGTGCCGCGGCAGCAGGCGGCCCATGTAATACGTCACCATGCCGCCCAGGGTATTGCCCAGCGTCGCCAGCAGCAGCGCCGGCAGCGTCTGTTCGGGATGCAGCCGGATCACGGCGAACAGCACGGCTTCCGAACCGCCGGGCAACAGCGTTGCGGAAAGGAAACTGGCGAGGAAAAGGCCGGCCAGACCGGCTTCCGCGGTGAATGCGAAGTCCATGGCCCATGTTACCCTCTGTGGCTGTCGAACCAATTTCCCCGCCGTCATGGACTATCTCGAAAAAATCCTCAACGCCCGCGTCTATGACGTGGCCATCGAAACCCCGCTGGAACTGGCGTCGATCCTCTCCGCGCGCAGCGGCAACCGGATATACTTCAAGCGCGAGGACATGCAGCCGGTGTTCAGCTTCAAGCTGCGCGGCGCCTACAACAAGATCGCCCACCTGACCCCCGCGCAAAGAAAGCGCGGCGTGATCTGCGCCTCGGCCGGCAACCATGCCCAGGGCGTGGCGCTGTCGGCACAGAAGCTCGGCATCCGCGCCGTGATCGTGATGCCGACCACCACGCCGGCCATCAAGGTCGATGCCGTGAAAAAGCGCGGCGCCGAAGTGGTCCTGTTCGGCGATTCCTACGACGCGGCCTACGCCCACGCATTGGAACTGGAGAAGAAGCAGAAGCTCAACTTCGTCCACCCCTTCGACGATCCGTATGTGATCGCCGGGCAGGGCACCATCGGCATGGAAATCCTGCGCCAGCATCCGGAGCCGATCGACGCGGTGTTCTGCTGCGTCGGCGGCGGCGGCCTGATCTCCGGTGTCGCGGCCTACATCAAGCGCCTGCGCCCGGAAACCAAAGTGATCGGCGTCGAGGCGGCGGACGCCGACGCCATGGACCGTTCGCTCAAGGCGGGCCGCCGCGTGCGGCTGGAATCGGTCGGCCTGTTCGCCGACGGCGCGGCGGTGAAGTACGTCGGCCAGGAGACTTTCCGCCTGTGCCAGCAATACGTGGATGAGATGGTGCTGGTCGATACCGACGCCATCTGCGCCGCGATCAAGGACGTCTTCGAAGATACCCGCTCCATCCTCGAACCGGCCGGTGCGCTGGCGGTGGCCGGCGCCAAGGCCTGGGCCAAGAAGACCGGCGCACACGGCAAGACGCTGGTGGCGATTGCCTCCGGCGCCAACATGAACTTCGATCGCCTGCGCTTCGTCGCCGAGCGCGCCGAAGTCGGCGAACAGCGCGAGGCGGTGCTGGCCGTGACGCTGCCGGAAAAGCCCGGCGCCTACAAGAAGTTCGTCGCCCTGATCGGTTCGCGCAACATCACCGAGTTCAACTACCGTTTCCACGATGCCGGCGAGGCCCACGTTTTCGTCGGCATGCAGGTGGCCAACCGCGCCGAGGCGACCAAGCTGGTCGCGCTGCTGAAGAAGAACGGCTATCCGGCGCTGGACCTGACCGACGACGAAATGGCCAAGCTGCACATCCGCCATCTGGTCGGCGGCCACGCACCGCAGGTGAAGAATGAACTCATTTACCGCTTCGAGTTCCCCGAGCGCCCAGGCGCGCTGATGAACTTCCTCAACAAGATGAGCGCCGGCTGGAACATCAGCCTGTTCCATTACCGCAACCACGGCGCCGACACGGGCCGCGTGCTGGTCGGCATGGAAGTGCCGCCGAAGGAGATGAAGGACTTCCGCGCCTTCCTCAAGAACCTCGGCTACCGCTGCTGGGACGAGTCGAAGAACCCGGCCTACAAGCTATTCCTGGGATGACGCGAATGATCCGGCGCCTGCTGGTTCTGCTGCTGCTGGGAGTGGTCGGCCACGGCAAGGCGGCAAGCGGAGACCTGGCACTGGTTACGGCCGTAACGGGCAGCGTCAGCCGGCTTGTCGCCGGCAACGCGCCGCGGGCCCTTGAGCCCTTTGCCAGGCTCAGGCAGGGCGACGTGTTGCGCCTCGACGGCAAGGCCGGTGTGCGCCTGATTTTTTTCGACAGCCGCCGCCAGGAAAGCTGGCAGGGCGAAGGGCACATCGAAATCGGCGGCGCCCAGGGCAAGGGGAGCGGCCTGGCGGAACCGCAGGTGAGCGTACTGCCGGAACAGATGGCCAGGCAGATTGCCAAGACCCCGTCGCCAGACAATCAGCAGCGCGCCGGTGCCGGCAGGCTGCGCAGCATCGAAATGGGTGACAACAGCCTGGCCAAACTCGACAGCGAGTACAGCCGCCTGCGCAAGGATGCTGCGGCGGACGACATCAACCCCGAAATTTTCCTGCTCGCCGGGCTGTTCGAGATGCGCGAATTCGATCGCGTCGAGCAGACGCTCAGGGATCTGGGCGATTCGCGGCCGGGAAACATGGAGGTTGCCGTCCTCAAGTCATTGTATAAAAAAGCTATTGCCCAAAAGCAGCAGCGATAGGCTTTACATTTCGCTTTCCAGGTTTTTTTGCTTGCGGCGAACGGTGCGCAGAGAGAGAATGCCGCTTTGTTTTCAGGGCGGAGTCAGGGAGTCATCGATGAAATATATTTCCAGGAAGCTTGTTGCAGGCGTGGCCTTGTCGGCGGTGTTCGGTTTGGCGAATGCGACCGAGTGCGGTGATGTGCTTGATAGTTACGGTTATTACACTCAGTTCGGCTATTCTGAATACGCTGACGAGATCGTCCAGAACCACCCCGAGTGTTTCCCCGGGGGAGGCGCTACTTCGAATACCCAGATCGCCGCAACCGCCGGCATTCTGTCCGGCGCGAATTCGAAGGCGGTGACCGGACGTCTGTTGTCGCCGGAAGGGAGCCCGACCGCGATCGCGAGCAACGGCTTGCCGACCAGGGGCCTGGCGGCAGGCGGCACCCCGGCCCGCTGGAATGCCTGGGCCAATGTCGACCAGACCGAATCGGATTTCAGCTACACGACGCCGACTCTGGCCAAACAGCGCGGCGAGAATGACATCCTGACTTCTGTCATCGGCGTCGACTATTCCATTTCGCCGACCATGGTCGTTGGTGTGTCAGCCGCTTTCGACAATGGCGACGGCTGGGGGCGCAACGGCGCCGGCGCCAGGAACAAGACCGATACCGACGGCTACACGATCGCCCCCTACATCGGCTTGCAGCTCGGAAAAAATTGGGCGCTGGATGCCAGCGCGGGTTTCGGCGAGGCCGATTTTTCCGCCACCGGCGGCGTCAAGGCCGACATCGACCGCTGGTTCGCCGCCGCCAACCTCAGTTATGCGCGCTGGGTGGGCAACTGGCAGTACACCGGCAAGATCGGCTACCTGCACGGCAACGAAGACACCGGCAACGCCAAGGCCAATGGCGTCACGCTTGCCGGTACGTCTTCGGAAAACACGCTTGGCCGCCTGCGCGTTTCCGCCCAGGCCAGCTACTGGATGAACGGCTTCATGCCGTATGCGGGGCTGGGCTACACCTCGAACGTGCATCGCGACAGCAGCGTTGGCAGTGACCCTCTGGGTCGCGACACCTTCCTTCTCACGCTCGGCGTCAACTTCTTCTCTCTGGCCAACAAGATCACCGGCGGCATTTACTATGAAGAGGAGCTTGATCGGTCCCACTCGGACAATAGCGTGATCTCGGCCAACATCAACTTCAGGTTCTGATGTTGCGGCCGGAGTTTTTCCGGTCCCGGGCCGCGCTCCTCAGCGCGGCCTTTTTGTTTGCGGCAACGCTGGCGGGCTGCGCCGGGCCGGACGGCTTCGGCGGTTCGCGGCAGGCGGTGGAAGCATGGGCGCAGCCGCGGGGATTCGTTACTGCGCCGGCCGGCACGCCGGGTCTGCCCATGCTCGCTCTGGCGCGCGGAAAGACCGCTGCCGTGCTGCATGTGTATATCGAAGGCGACGGTGCGGCCTGGCCGAGTCCCTTCCATCCGCCGCGCGACCCGACGCCCGACCGCCCCGTGGCCCTCGCGCTGGCGGCGCAGGATACCGCTCCCGCCGTGGCCTATCTCGGCCGCCCCTGCCAGTTCCCGAGCGCCGGAGAAACGCGGGCATGCCCGGTGCAGTACTGGACCAGCCATCGCTTCGCGCCCGAAGTCGTGGAGGCCTACCGGCAGACGCTGGATACCCTTAAGGCGCGCACCGGAGCGGTGCAGTTGCGCTTGTTCGGCTATTCGGGCGGCGGCGTCATCGCGACGCTGCTCGCCATGTCGCGCACGGATGTCGTGCAGCTCGTCACGATTGCCGCCCCGTTATCGGTGGCAGAATGGACCTCATGGCATCAGGTGACACCCATGGCGGAATCGCTCGATCCGGGGATGCAGGTCGGATCGTTGCCGCGTGCGGTGCATTTCGTCGGCGGCAAAGATGCGATCGTGCCGCCGGAGGTCGTCAAGGGTTTTGCGCAGCGCAGCGGCGGCCGTTTGCGTATCGTGGAAGACTTTGATCATCAATGCTGCTGGTCGCGCGACTGGCGGCACCTGCTGGAGGAAACGCAATGAAGAAGCGGTTTGCATGGGTGCTGCCGGCGTTCTGCCTGCTGTTGCTCGGCACCTCGATGATGTCGTCCGCCCAGGCGCAGATGGTACGCATGCCGCCCTTCAGCGGGGGCATTCCGGGCAAGTCCCAGATGCAGGCGATCGAGATGCAGCGCCATCAGGCCCGCACCCTGCTCTATCGCGAGGCGCTGGATGAGCTGCGCAAGAATCCCGCCGCCGCCGATGTCCCGGCATGCAAACCGGGACAGAGCCCGCAAGACGGGCAGTGCCTGGTCCAGCCGGGGCAGGCCGCGGCTGGCGAAACTCCGTCAGCGACGCAGGCGCGGGCGGAGCCCGTGCGCCGCCGGTTCGCCGTCCTGATCGGCAACAACCAGTATGCGTCGCCGATCCCTCCGCTCGAAACGCCGATCGCCGACGTATCGCGGATCGCCGAGCTGATGCGGACCCGCTTCGGCTATGACGCCCGGATCGTCAGGAATGCAGGCAAGGCGGCGATCATCGACGCGCTGAACGATATCGCGGCGGTGGCCCGGCCGGAAGACAGCGTCCTGCTGTTTTATGCCGGCCACGGCTATCTTCTCGATGAGGTCAGGATGGGCTACTGGATTCCGGTCGATGCCTCGGTCAAGACCGCGAAGGGCTGGATCTCGAACAACGACATCGCCAAGCTGCTTGCCGCGATTCCCGCCCGGCAGTTGATATTGATTTCGGACAGCTGCTATTCCGGCACCCTGACCAGGGAGCAGAAAGTGACCCAGGGCAGGGAGCTCAAGCCGGACGAGATACTCCGGCAGCGCTCGGTGCTGGTGCTCTCCTCGGGCGCCGACGAGCCGGTGTCGGACGAAGGCAAGGAAGGGCATTCCATTTTTGCCTGGAACCTGATCAAGACCCTACAAGCCAGCGGCAGCCTGACGCCCGGGGCGAAAGTCTGGAGCACCGTCAGCACCGGCGTCACCAGCGAATATCCGCAGCAGCCGCAATATGGCGCCGTGGTTTCGGCCGGCCATGCCGAAGGCGGCGATTTCCTTTTCCTGCCGCCGAACTGATTGCTCGTGACGGGCCGGCGCACATGAAGCATGACTTCGATGCTCCGGTCGAGCGCGCCGGCAGCGACTCGACGAAGTGGGCGAAATACGCCGGCCGCGATCCTGACGTCATGCCGCTGTGGGTTGCCGACATGGATTTCGCGGCGCCGCCGGCGGTCATCGAGGCCCTGCGCCGGCGCGTCGAGCACGGCGTGTTCGGCTACAACCAGCCCACCGCGAGCCAGGTCGACGCCGTGGTCGCTTACCTCGAACGGCACTTCGGCTGGCGCATCGATCCCGAGTGGATCGTCTGGCTGCCGGGGCTGGTATCGGCCCTCAACGTCGCCTGCCGCGCGGTGGGCGATCCCGGCGATGCCGTATTCACCGCGACGCCGATCTACCCGCCCTTCCTCACGGCGCCGGAAAATTTCGGCCGGCGCACGGTCAGCGCGCCGCTGGTGCGCGACTCGGCCGGCTGGCTGTGGGACTTCCCCGCCGTGGACGCGGTGCTGCGCACCAGCCGGGCGAAGCTCTTCCTGCTCTGCCATCCGCACAACCCGACCGGGCGCGTGTGGAACGAGGACGAGTTGTGGCAGCTCGCGCTGCTGGCGGAAAAGCACGACCTGGTCATGTGTTCGGACGAAATCCACAACGGACTGGTGTTGTCGCCGTATCACCGGCACCGACTTTTTGCCACGCTCGGCCCCGACCTGGCGGCGCGCACCATCACCCTGATGGCGCCGTCCAAGACCTACAACATTCCCGGACTGGGCTGCGCCTTCGCGATCATCCCCGACAGCCGGCTGCGGCGGAACTTTCGCCACGCCATGCACGGCATCGTGCCGCACGCCAATGCGCTGGGCATGGTGGCGACGGAAGCCGCGCTGAGCCGCTGCGACGACTGGCAGGCGGCCCTGATCGACTACCTGCGCGGCAATGCGCGTGCCGTCGAGCGTGCCGTGGCCGACCTGCCCGGCCTCGACATGCGGCCGGTGGAGGCGACCTGCCTGGCCTGGATCGACGCGCGCGAGTTCGCCGCCGACAAGGGCATCGCCAACCCGGCGCTTTACTTCGAGCAGCATGGGCTGGGCCTGTCCGACGGCGCCGACTTCGGCACGCCGGGCTTCGTCCGCCTGAATTTCGGCACGCGCCGCGCGTTGCTCGACGAGGCGCTGGCGCGGCTGGCCAGTGCGGTCAAGACCTAGCTTTCGGGTCGGAGCACGCCCGCTTCGGTGACGATTGCGTCGAGGCGCACATCGTGTGCCTGCGGCCGGATGTCGGCCACCCGGCCGAGCCCGAAGCCGACGCCGATCGCCCGCGGCCGCGGAACCATCGCCGCCAGGGTCCGGTCGAAAAAACCACCGCCGTAGCCCAGACGAAAGCCCTGCGCGTCGAAGGCCAGCAGCGGCAGCAGCACGATGTCGGGTATCACCACAGCGCCGTCCGCCGGGATCGGAATGCCGTAACGGTCGGCGCCCATCACCGAAGCGGGCGTCCAGGCATGGAAATGCATGGGTGCATCGACCGCCGTGACCACCGGCATCGCGGCATGCCAGCCGCGTTCGATGAGTCGCGATGCCAGCGGCCGCGCGTCGAATTCGCCGCGCACCGGCGCGCAGAAGGCCAGGGTTTGCGGCGCCAGCGGCAGCAGCAACGCGGCCAGATGCCGGTCGAGGCCGGCCGACAGCGTGGCATGGGCGGCGGCGTCGAGCGCCAGGCGCGCCGCCAGCTTTTCGCGGCGCAGCGCGGCACGAAAACCCTGGTGATCAGGGTTGTGTTCGGCGGACGGCGGCGGGGGTTTCATGTGCTAACGTTAGAGTGGAATGGAGCAAGACCGACGACAGACGCGTGAATGAACTATAAGCGTAAACCCTCCCCCTCCCTGCTGCGGATTTTTCCGGCGGTCGTGGCGCTTTTGGCGGCCGTGCCCGCCGCACCGGTGTTGGCCGCCCCCTCGGCGACATCTGTCGAGCGCGGCGACGCGGCCTTCCTGCTGGCGCGCGATGCCTTTCGCAACGGCGAACGGGTGCGCCTCGGGCGCCAGCTCGACGCGTTGCAGGGGCATCCGCTGCAGCCCTGGGCCGAGTACTGGTCCCTGCGCCTGCGCCTCGATGACGGCGACGCGCGCGGGGTGCCGGATTACCTGAACCGCCACGCCGGCAGCTATCTCGCGGAGAAATTGCGCGGCGACTGGCTGCGCGAGTTGGGCAAGGCCGGCGACCGGGACGGGTTTCAGCGCGAACTGCCGGCCCTGGTCCAGCCCGACATTGAAATTCGCTGCTACACGGCGCAATTTGCCGACATGGACGACATGGTGCGCCCCTTGTGGAACAGCGGCCAGGACCTGCCGCGGGCCTGCGAGCGGTTGGTCGACCAACTGGTGGCGGCCGGCGGCCTCACGGTGGAAGAGGTCTGGCAGCGCGTGCGGCGCTTTTTCGAGGCCAAGCGGGTCGGCGCGGCGCGCAATGCGGCCGCCTACCTGCCGGCCGGCGAAGGCTTCGACGGACGCGGCCTCGAGTCGATCGCGCAGCTGCCGGCGCGGCATCTGGACAAGCTGCCGGCGGGTTTTGCCGCGAAGCGCGGCGGGCGCGAGGCGGCGTTGTTCGCCGTGCAGCGCCTGGCACGGACCGACCCGCAGGATGCGGCGAAGCGCTTCAGCCGCATCGAATCCCGTTTCACCGAGGAAGAGAGCGCCTATGCCTGGGGCCAGATCGCCTGGCAGGCGGCGCAGCGCCACCTGCCGGAAGCCGTGGCCTGGTACGAGAAAGCCGCCGCCACCGCCCTGTCCGAGGAGCAGATGGCCTGGCGCGTGCGCGCCGCGTTGCGCGAACATGACTGGAATGCCGTGCAGCGGGCGATCGCGGCGATGCCGCCGGCGCTGGCCGCGCAGCCCGACTGGACCTACTGGCAGGCGCGCGCCCTGGCCGCCGCCGGCCGGGCCGAGGAGGCACGCGCGCTGTACCAGAAGATCGGCCGCCAGCCGAATTTCTACGGCAACCTCGCCGACGAGGAACTCGGCCGCAGCGTCGAAGTGCCGCCGCGGGCACCCTCCCCGACGGCCGAGGAACTGGCCGCCGCCGCGACCAATCCCGGTTTTCAGCGCGCGCTGGCGCTGATCCGTGTCGACCTGCGCATCGAGGGCGTGCGCGAATGGGTCTGGACGCTGCGCGGCATGGACGATCGTGCCCTGCTCGCCGCCGCCTGGTTCGCGCAGAACAACGAGGTATGGGACCGCGCCATCAACACCGCCGACCGCACGCTGGCGCAGCACGACTACAGCCTGCGCTACATCGCGCCCTTCAGCGACCAGGTGCGGCCCAAGGCCGACCGGCTGGCGCTGGACAACGGCTGGGTGTACGGCCTGATGCGACAGGAATCGCGCTTCATCATGAATGCCAAATCCTCGGTCGGCGCCAAGGGCCTGATGCAGCTGATGCCGGCCACCGCGAAGTGGGTGGCGCAGAAGATCAAGTTCGCCGAGTACCATCCGTCGCGCGTCACCGAAATGGACACCAATGTCACGCTCGGCACCCACTACATGAAGATGGTGCTCGAATCGCTCGACAACCATCCGGTGCTGGCTTCGGCCGCCTACAACGCCGGCCCGGGGCGCGCCCGCAAGTGGCGCGCCGATCAGCCGCTGGAAGGCGCGATCTACGCCGAGACCATCCCCTTCACCGAAACCCGCGACTACGTGAAAAAAGTCATGAGCAACGCCGTGTATTACAACACCTTGTTCGAAGGCCGGCCGCAGTCGCTCAAGGGCCGGCTGGGCACCATCCGCGCGCGCGGGCAGGGCGAAAACGAAGTGGAGAAACTGCCTTGAAGAATCTGCTTGTCATCGGCGGCAGCGGGTTTGTCGGTTCCGCCATCGTCCGCGAACTGGCGCGCCGTCCCGCCAGCGCCGACTTTTGCTTCACGCTGCCGACGCGGCGCGAGGCGGGGGCCAAGCACCTCACCGTGCTGCCCACCGCCCGTGTCGTGCAATGCGACGTGCATGATCCGGCGACGCTGGCGCAGCTGATGGCCGGCCAGGATGCGGTGATCAGCCTGGTTGGCATCCTCAAGGGCGGTGAGGGCGATCCGTATGGCAAGGGCTTCGCCCGCGCCCATGTCGAATTGCCGCGCAAGATCGCCGCCGCGGCAAAGGCGGCCGGCGTGCGCCGCGTGCTGCATGTCTCGGCGCTGAAGACGTCGGCCGATGCGCCGTCGGGCTACCTGCGTTCCAAGGCGGACGGCGAGGCGGCGCTGCGTGATGCCGGCCTGGACCTGACGCTATTCCGCCCCTCGGTGATCTTCGGCCGCGGCGACTCCTTCCTCACCCTGTTCGCCAGAATGGCGGCGATCGCGCCCTTCTTTCCGCTGGCCGGCGCCGACGCGCGCTTCCAGCCGGTGTGGGTCGAGGATGTCGCCGCCACGGTGGCCGACAGCCTGCTGCGCGCCGACAGCATCGGCGCCGCCTACGACCTGTGCGGCCCGACGCAGTACAGCCTGCGCGAACTCGTCAGCTACGCGGCGGCAGTCGCGGGGCACCCGCGCTTCATCATCGGTCTGCCCGAGGCCATCGCCTGGTTCCAGGCCTGGGCCATGGAGTTCATCCCCAACGGCCCGATGACGCGCGACAACGTCCGCTCGATGCGCGTGCCCAGCGTTTGCGAGGGCGGCTGCACCTTGCCCTTCGGCCGCGTTGCGACGGCGCTTGAAGTCGTGGCGCCGACCTACCTGCGCGGCTGACACCGGCGGTCGATGAAAACCTACGTCGTCGGCGGCGCGGTGCGCGACGAACTTCTGGGGCTACCGGTGAAGGACCGCGACTGGGTAGTGGTCGGCGCCACGCCGCAGGACATGCTGGCGCAGGGTTACCTGCAGGTCGGCCGAGATTTTCCGGTCTTCCTCCATCCGCAGAGCCACGAGGAATACGCGCTGGCGCGCACCGAGCGCAAGACCGCGCCGGGCTATACCGGCTTCGTGGTGCACGCCTCGCCCGACGTCACGCTGGAAGACGACCTGCTGCGTCGCGACCTGACCATCAACGCCATCGCCAGGGACGAAAGCGGTGAGCTGATCGACCCCCACGGCGGGCGCGCCGACATCGCGGCGCGCGTGATGCGCCACGTCTCGCCGGCCTTTGCCGAAGACCCGGTGCGCATCCTGCGCGTGGCGCGTTTCGCGGCGCGCTTCGCCGATTTTTCGGTGGCGCCGGAAACCCTGGCGCTGATGCGCGACATGGTCGCCGCCGGCGAAGCCGATGCGCTGGTGCCGGAGCGGGTCTGGCAGGAACTGGCGCGCGGCCTGATGGAAGACAAGCCCTCGCGCATGTTCGGGGTGCTGCGCGAATGCGGCGCGCTGGCGCGCCTGCTGCCCGAACTCGATGCGCTTTGGGGCGTGCCGCAGCGCGCCGACTACCATCCCGAGGTCGACACCGGGGTACACGTGATGATGGTGATCGACATGGCCGCGCGCCTCGGCGCGGCGCTGCCGGCGCGCTTTGCCGCCCTGATGCACGACCTGGGCAAGGGCCGCACGCCGGCCGACATTTTGCCGCGCCACCACGGCCATGAAGCGAAAAGCGTGACCCTGCTCGAAGCGGTCTGCGAACGCCTGAAAGCGCCGGTCGACTGCCGCGACGTCGGCCGCCTGGCGGCGCGCTTCCACGGCGACATGCATCGCGTCGCCGAACTGCGGCCGGAAACGCAATTGACCCTGCTCGAACGCTGCGACGCGCTGCGCCGGCCGGAACGCTTCGAACTGATCCTGCTCGCCTGCGAGGCGGATTATCGCGGCCGGCTGGGTTGGGAAGAGCGCGACTATACGCAGGCCGCGACCTGGCGCGCGGCGCTGGCGGCGATACGCGCGGTCGATGCCGGGGCGATCGCGCGCCAGCTGGCGGAACAGGGCAGGGACGGCGCGCAGCGCATCGCCCAGGCCGTGGCCGCAGCGCGCGTCGATGCCCTGCGCGCGCTCAAGAGTGTTGCCGGATAGGTTCTAGAGCAGCCAGCCGATCAGCGCCGCCACCAGCGAAAACACGATCACCGAACCGAAGGGGAAGGCGTACTCCCTGCCGCGAAAGCGGAAGCGCAGGTCGCCCGGCAGGCCGCCCGGCGCCAGCAGGCGGCCCAGTCGCGGTTGCAGCAGGCCGACGACGACCACGGTGGCCACCAGGACAATCAACCACTTCAGCATCGATGGCGCACGGTAGAATTGATGAGACGTCAATCTTATCCCAGCCGATGAACCCGCCCCGTTTCGAACACCACGAAGTACTGGTCCGCGTCCCCGCGGGCAGGGCGCAGCCGACACCCCTGCTGTTCGTCCATGGCGCCTACGCCGCGGCCTGGTGCTGGGAGGAGCATTTCCTGCAGTACTTCGCCGACGCCGGTTACGCGGCCTATGCCCTGAGCCTTTCCGGACACGGCGGTTCGCCGGGCCGCAAGCAGCTCGACAGCTTTTCCATCCTCGACTACGCGCGCGATGTGACGAGCGTCGTCAATCGGCTGCCGGCGCCACCGGTCCTGATCGGGCATTCGATGGGCGGTTTCGTGGTGCAGAAGTACCTCGAAAAGTATCAGGCCCCCGGCGCGGTGCTGATGTGCGCCGTGCCGCCGCAGGGCCTGTTGGCGGCGGCCGTGGGCATGATGTTTTCCAAGCCGGGCATGATGTCCGACCTCAACAGCCTGATGAGCGGCGGCAGGGCCTCGCTGGAAACCCTGCGCGAGGCACTGTTCGCCCAGCCGGTGTCGGCGGACGACCTGAAGCGCTACTACAAGAACACGCAATCCGAATCGCATCGCGCCATCTGGGACATGTCCCTGTTCGCGATGCCGCGCACCGGCAGCGTGAAGCGCACGCCCTTGCTGGTGCAGGGCGCGGAACACGATCACCTGATTCCGGCGTCGCTGGTACAGATGACCGCCCGTACTTACGGCGTAAAAGCCAACATCTTCCCCGGCATGGGGCATGGCCTGATGCTGGAACGCGACTGGGAAAAGCCCGCCCGGCAAATCCTCGACTGGCTGCAGGAGCTCGGATTGTGATCGTGATCTTCCAGTCCCCCGCATCGGGCGACGTCATCATGTTCGGCGACGTGGCCAAGCGCATGATGAAGCTGATGGGCAAGGAGCCGACCGACAAGGGCATCGTCACCGTCGAGCAGTTGCCGGACGCGATCGCGCGCATCAAGGCGGCGATCGAGGAAGACAAGCGGCAGCGCGCCGGCCGGGGTCCGGACGATCGGCCGCAGTCCGAGCAGGCCGAGGGCGGCGGCAGCCGTCCCTATGTCAGCCTGACCCAGCGCGCCGTGCCGCTGCTGGAACTGCTGGAGTGGTCGCTGAAGAAACAGAAGCCCGTGGTCTGGGGCGTCTGATTCCGCCCCGGATTGAAACCGATACTTTGTAGTTGCGGCCGCTGCGCTTAACGCCGATAAAACCGGCGTTAGCCTTCACTGAAACTGCGTTTTCGACT
>JADJFK010000008.1 GCA_016708585.1 Sulfuritalea sp.
GCGACAGCCTGATCCGGACCCGACACGGGCCGAAGGTAGAATAGCGCGATGGAAATGTCCCAAACCGACGGCCAGGCGCTGCTGATTCTGACCAACCTGCCCGACGAGGCCGGTGCGCGAGACCTCGCAACCATGCTGGTGAGCCGACGCCTGGCGGCCTGCGTGAACGTGCTGGCGCCCTGCCATTCGGTGTATCGCTGGCAGGGCGCCATCGAAAGCGCGCAGGAAGTTCCTTTGCTGGTCAAGACCACGGCAGCGCGCTATGCGGATCTGGAAGCGGCGATCCGCGCCGCCCACCCCTATGAACTTCCCGAGATCATCGCTGTCCCAATTGCCCATGGCCTGCCCGGATACCTGGACTGGCTCGTTACCGAAACCCGCGCCGAAGCCGCCGACCGGGACCTCCCCACATGATGATGATCCGCCTGCTGTTCCTGTTGCTCTTCGCCTTCGCCGGCATGGCCCGCGGCGAAGAACCCCTGCCGCCGGAGCAGGCCTTCCGTTTTTCGGCGCGCGTCGTCGACGCGAAAACCATCGAGGCGCGCTGGCAGATTACCGACCAGTACTACATGTACCGCGACAAGTTCAAGTTCGCGCTGGACGGCGGCACCCTTGGCGCGCCGAAGCTGCCGCCGGGCAAGATGAAGGAAGACGAGAACTTCGGCAATGTCGAGGTCTATCGCAAGGAAGTGAAGATCCTGCTGCCGGTGGAAGCGTCCGGCCCCGTCACCCTGAAGGCTGTCTCGCAGGGCTGCTGGGACGGCGGCATCTGCTATCCGCCGATCAACCAGGATGCCCAGCTGACCATGGCGGGCGCCGCCAGCCCGTCCGCCGCGGTGTCGCCAGCGCCGTCCGAACGGATACCGTCCCCGACGCAGGCGCGCGGGGACATAACTTCTCCGGCTTCGGCAGCGGCACCGGCAGCGGGCGACGAAAGCTCGCGCATCGCCGGCCTGTTCAAGGGCGACAACCTGGCCTTGGTGCTTCTCAGTTTCTTCGGCTTCGGCCTGCTGTTGTCGCTGACGCCCTGCGTGTTCCCGATGATCCCGATCCTGTCGGGCATCATCGTCAATCACGGTCATGCCGTGAGCCACCTGCGCGCCTTCATGCTGTCGCTGGCCTATGTGCTGGGCATGGCCGTGACCTATGCCGCGGTGGGCGTGGCCGCCGGGCTGTCCGGCACGCTGCTGTCGGCCGCGCTGCAGAACGCCTGGGTGCTGGGCGGTTTCGCGCTGGTGTTCGTCGTGCTGTCGCTGTCCATGTTCGGCTTCTACGAACTGCAGCTGCCGGCGGCACTGCAAAGCCGCGTGTCGGACACGGCCAACAAGCAGGGCGGCTCGCTGCCCGCGATCGCGCTGATGGGCGCGCTGTCGGCGCTGATCGTCGGCCCCTGCGTCGCCGCGCCGCTGGCCGGCGCCCTGCTCTACATCGCCAAGACGGGCGATGCCGTGCTCGGCGGCAGCGCGCTGTTCGTCATGGCGTTGGGCATGGGCGCGCCGCTGTTGCTGGTGGGCGCCTTCTCGCGCACGCTGCTGCCCAAGTCCGGACCATGGATGGAGGGCGTCAAGAAATTCTTCGGCGTGATCATGCTGGCCACCGCGCTGTGGCTGGTCTCGCCGGTGATTCCGCTGTGGGTCCAGATGCTCGGCTGGGCAATGCTGCTGGTGGTGCCGGCGATCTACCTGCATGCGCTCGACCCGCTGCCGCAAAACGCGCATGGCTGGCAGCGCCTGGGCAAAGGGCTCGGCGTGGTGCTGCTGCTGGGCGGCGCGGCGATGCTGATGGGCGTGCTGGGCGGCGCGAAGGATCCGCTGCAGCCGCTGGGCTTCCTGCGCGGCGGCATCGCCGCCGAAGCCCACGGCCCCGCCTTCGAGCGCGTGGCGACTGTCGAACAGCTGGATGCCCGCCTCGCATCGGCGAAGGCCGCGGGCAAGCCGGTGATGCTGGATTTCTACGCCGACTGGTGCGTCAGCTGCAAGGAGATGGAACGCTTCACCTTTGCCGATGCCAAGGTCGCTGCGCGCATGAAACAGATGGTGCTGCTGCAGGCCGACGTCACGGCGAACAATGACGCCGACAAGGCGCTGCTGAAGCGCTTCGGCCTGTTCGGCCCACCCGGCATCATCTTCTGGAGCATGGCCGGGAGTGAGCTGGGCGACCAGCGCGTGGTCGGCTTCGTTCCGGCCGACAAGTTCCTGCCCACCCTCGAGCGCGTCCTGCGCTGAATCCGCCAACCACTTCGGAGTCTCCCATGTTCACCGGCATCATTACCGCCGTCGGAAAAATCAGCCACATCCAGCCGCTGGAAAAGGGCCTGCGCCTTACCGTCGAAGCCCCCGGCCTCAAGCTCGGCGATGTCGCGCTGGGCGATTCGATCGCCCACGGCGGCGTCTGCCTCACCGTGATCGCCAAGAAGAAGAACAGCTACCAGGTCGATGTCTCGCGCGAAACCCTGGACTGCACGGTCGGCCTCGACGCAGCGGGCGGCGAAGTCAACCTGGAAAAGGCCATGCGCCTGTCGGATTTCATCGGCGGCCACCTGGTGTCCGGCCATGTTGACGGCGTCGGCGAAGTGGAGAAGTTCGAGCGGGTCGGCGAGTCGCATGAACTGGTGGTCAAGGCGCCGAAGAACCTGGCGAAGTACATCGCGCGCAAGGGTTCGATCGTGGTCGATGGCGTCTCGCTCACCACCAACCGCGTCGGTGGCAAAGGCGGCCGCCGCTTCTCGATCAACCTGATCCCGCACACCGTCGAAGTAACGACGCTGAAGCGCCTGCACCCCGGCGCCAGGGTCAATCTGGAGATCGACCTGATCGCACGCTACGTCGAGCGCATGCTGTCCGCCGGCGCGGCGTAAAATGCGCGGTTTCTTCCGCCAGAGACTTTCGCCATGAGCATCAGCCCCGTTCTCGATATCGTCGCCGACATGCGTGCCGGCCGCATGGTGATCCTGGTCGACGAGGAGGATCGCGAAAACGAAGGCGACCTGGTGCTGGCCGCCGAGCACGTCACGCCCGAGGCGATCAATTTCATGGCGAAATACGGCCGCGGCCTGATCTGCCTGACGCTGACCGAGGCGCGCTGCCGCCAGCTCGACCTGCCGCTGATGGTGCGCGACAACAAGACGCCGCACGGCACCGCCTTCACCGTCTCGATCGAAGCCGCCGAGGGCGTCACCACCGGCATCTCGGCGCAGGACCGCTCGCGCACGGTGCAGGCCGCCGTGGCGAAGAACGCCACTTCCGCCGACATCGTCCAGCCCGGCCACATCTTTCCGCTGATGGCGCAGAACGGCGGCGTGCTGGTACGTGCCGGGCATACCGAGGCCGGCTGCGATTTCGCGCAGCTGGCCGGCTGCGAGCCCGCGGCGGTGATCTGCGAGATCCTCAAGGAAGACGGCACCATGGCGCGGCTGCCCGACCTGCTCGAGTTTGCGCGCGAGCACAAGCTCAAGATCGGCACCATCCGCGACCTGATCCACCACCGCTCGGAAACCGAAAAGCTGATCGAGTGCGTCGCCGACAAGGCGGTGGAATGCGCCCAGGGCCGGTTCAGGCTGCGCGCCTTTGCCGACCGCAGCAGCGGCGACGTGCATCTGGCGCTGTCGCGCGGCGAGATCACGGCCGGCGAGGAAACCCTGGTGCGCGTGCATGAGGCCGTCTGCGTGCTGGATTTCCTCGACCACGGCAGCCGCGGCCATACCTACAGCGTCGATTTCGCGCTGCGCAAGATCGCCGAGGAAGGGCGCGGCGTGCTGGTGCTGCTGCATCGCGCGGAAACCGGCAACGCCCTGCTCGCCGCGCTGAAGAGCGAACGCACGGAGCGCCCGGCCTACACCTGGGATCCGCGCATCTACGGCATCGGCGCACAGATACTGCGCGAGCTCGGCGTCGGCAGGATGCGCCTGATGTCCAGCCCGCGCAAGATGCCGAGCATGGCCGGCTTCGGCCTCGAAATCACCGGCTACTTCACTCCGGCAGGAGAAAAGACAGCATGACGATCCGCGAACTCGAACCCGATCTGGCCGGTCGCGGCCTGCGCGTGGGCGTGGCACAGGCCCGCTTCAACGAGGACATCGGCGAGGGCCTGCGTTCCGGCTGCCTGGCCGAACTGGCGCGCCTCGGCGTAGCCGATGGCGATGTCACGTATGCGACCGTGCCCGGTGCGCTGGAATTGCCGCTGACCCTGCAGGCGATGGCGCAAAGCGGCCGCTTCGACGCACTGGTGGCGCTGGGCGCCGTGATCCGCGGCGAGACCTACCATTTCGAGGTCGTTTCCAACGAATCGGCGCGCGGCATCACCGACGTGCAGCTCAACGCGGGAATCCCGATCGCGAATGCGGTGCTGACCACCGAAAACGACGATCAGGCATTGGTGCGCATGGTGCAGAAAGGCGCGGAAGCGGCGCAGGCCGCGATCGAAATGGCGAACCTGCTGAAAGCCCTGAAGTAATGGCCAGCGGCAAGTCGCCGCGGCGGCGCGCCCGCGAGTTCGTCATCCAGGGCCTCTACCAATGGCAGGTCGGCGACCAGGATGAAGCGGCGATCCAGGTCCAGGCGGAATCGGTGGCCGGCTTCGACAAGGCCGACCGCGAGCTCTACCTTGCCTTGCTGCGCGAGACGCGACAGCAGGCCGCAGCACTCCAGGCTGAACTGGCGCCGCATATCGACCGCCACTGGGACGAGGTCTCGCCCATCGAGCGCTGCATCCTCCTGCTGGGGGCCTGCGAGCTCAAGCTGCATCCGGAAACACCCTATCGCGTGATCATCAACGAAGCCATCGAACTGGCCAAGACCTTCGGCGGCACCGACGGCCACAAGTTCGTCAATGGCGTGCTGGACAAGCTGGCCGCCGGGCTGCGGGCTGCAGAGATCCGAAAGCCCTGATTCCGTGCCATCGGAATTCGAACTCATCGCGCGCCATTTCACGCGCGGCACTTCCCACACGCTGCTCGGCGTCGGTGACGACGGCGCGCTGATCGCGCCGACCCCCGGGTGCGAACTGGTGATCTCCACCGACATGCTGGTGGAGGGTACGCACTTCCTGCCCGACACCGATGCCGCGGACCTCGGCTGGAAGGCCCTCGCGGTGAATGTCTCCGACATCGCGGCCATGGGTGCGCGGCCGCGCTGGGCAACGCTGGCCGTCGCCCTGCCTGACGCCGATGAAGCGTGGATCGCCGCCTTCGCCCGCGGCGTCTTCGCCTGCGCCGGCGAGTTCGGCATCGACCTGATCGGCGGCGACACCACGCGCGGCCCGCGCAATTTCTGCGTCACGATCTTCGGCGAGGTCGAATCAGGTTGCGCCCTGCGCCGAAGCGGCGCCAGGGCCGGCGACGAAATCTGGGTTTCCGGCCGGCCCGGCCGCGCGGCCATGGGCCTCGCCCACCTGCAGGGACGGATCCGCCTCGACGAACCCGAACTCTCCGACTGCATCGCAGCCCTGCAGCGGCCGCAGCCGCGCGTCGCGCTCGGCCTGGCATTGCAAGGACTGGCCACTGCGGCGATTGACGTGTCCGACGGCCTGCTCGCCGACCTCGGCCACATCCTCGAAGCATCCGGAATTGCGGCACAGCTGAAAATCGCCGTACCGCCGGCACCGACTTTCGCACGCGATGCATGGCTGGCCGGGGGCGACGACTACGAACTGGTGTTCACCGCCCGGGCGACGAGGCACGCCGACATCGCCGCCCTGTCGCAGGCACTTGACCTGGCCCTGACCTGCGTCGGTCGCATCGAAGACGGACCCGCCGGCCGCATCGACCTGAGGGATGCCGAAGGCACGCCGATGGCAGCGCCCCGTCGCGGCTATGACCATTTTATGTCCCTGCCGGAGGCGGGGACGGTATCCCCTGCGGATATGTCCCTGCCGCCGGAAGCCGGGACGGCATCCCCGGATGCCTAGCATGGCCAGACTGCCCGCGCCGTCGCTGAAATTCCTTTTCCACCACCCGGCGCACCTGGTCGCCTGCGGTTTCGGCAGCGGACTCTCGCCCTGGGCGCCGGGTACCGTGGGGACGGCCTTCGCCTGGCTCAGCTACCCTTACCTGCGCATGTACCTGCAAGGCGACCTCGGCTTCGCCATCTTCCTGCTGCTGACCTTCGCGCTCGGGGTTTCCGCCTGCCAGGTCGCCGGCCGCGCGCTGGGCGTCATCGACCACGGCGCCATCGTCTGGGACGAAATCGTGCCGTTCTGGATGGTGCTGCTGTTTACCCCGCCCGAACTGCTGTGGCAGCTGGCCGCCTTCCTCTGGTTCCGCTTCTACGACATCCTCAAGCCGCAGCCGGCGCGATTCTTCGACACCCAAGTCAAGAACGGCTTCGGCGTCATGATGGACGACCTCGTCGCCGCCGGTTACACGGTGTTGACCATCGCGGTATTCAAGGCTTTCCTGCCCTTCTGATGGATAGTGAACTGATTGCCCTGTCGGAACGCCTGGGCGCGGCGTGTCGCCAGCGCCGACTTTTGCTTGCCACGGCCGAATCCTGCACCGGAGGCTGGGCGGCCCAAGTGATCACTCACACGGCAGGCAGTTCCGGGTGGTTCGAGCGCGGCTTCGTGACCTATGCCAACGAGGCCAAGGTCGGGATGCTCGGCGTGCGGCCCGAGACCTTGCAGGAATTCGGCGCGGTGAGCCCGGAAACCGCCGCGGAAATGGCCGTCGGCGCCCTGACAAACTCCAATGCCATGATTTCAATGGCTATTACAGGAATCGCCGGACCCACGGGTGGCTCACCTGGTAAGCCAGTGGGGACCGTATGCTTTGCCTGGTGTCGAACCGGCGCAAGCCCCGAAACGGAAACCAGGATCTTTGCCGGCGACCGCGAAGGCGTCCGTCGCCAGGCAGTCATCCACGCCCTGCGCGGGTTCCTGCTTCGTTTTGACACCGCATGAACCATGGGGAGCGCAAAAACTGTGCCATCCATGCCATAATCGATTCACTCTAAGGAAAGCAAAAAATGGACGAGAACAAGAGCAAGGCCCTCCAGGCCGCCCTGGCCCAGATCGAAAAACAGTTCGGCAAGGGCTCCATCATGAAGATGGGCGAAGGCCTGGCGATCGATGACATTCAAACCGTTTCCACCGGCTCGCTGGGCCTGGATATCGCTTTGGGCATAGGCGGCCTGCCGCGCGGCCGGGTGGTCGAGATCTACGGGCCGGAGTCGTCCGGCAAGACCACGCTGTGCCTGCATATCGTGGCCGAGATCCAGAAGGCCGGCGGCACCGCCGCCTATATCGACGCGGAAAACGCGCTCGACCCGGGCTACGCCGCCAAATTGGGGGTCAATGTCCCGGACCTGCTGATCTCGCAGCCTGACACCGGCGAGCAGGGCCTCGAAATCTGCGACATGCTGGTGCGCTCCGGCGGCATCGATTGCATCGTGATCGACTCGGTCGCCGCGCTGACGCCGCGCGCCGAAATCGAGGGTGAAATGGGCGACCAGCTGCCCGGCCTGCAGGCGCGGCTGATGAGCCAGGCGTTGCGCAAGCTCACCGCCAACATCAAGCGCACCAACACGCTGGTCATCTTCATCAACCAGATCCGCATGAAGATCGGCGTCATGTTCGGCAACCCGGAGACCACCACCGGCGGCAACGCGCTGAAGTTCTATGCCTCGGTGCGCATGGACATCCGCCGCACCGGCAGTATCAAAAAGGGCGACGAGGTGATCGGCAACGAGACCAAGGTCAAGGTGGTCAAGAACAAGGTGGCGCCGCCCTTCCGCGAAGCGCATTTCGACATCCTCTACGGCGAAGGCATTTCGCGCCAGGGCGAGATCGTCGAGCTCGGCGTCGAGCACAAGATCGTCGAGAAATCCGGCGCCTGGTATGCCTACAAGGGCGAGAAGATCGGCCAGGGCAAGGACAACGCGCGCGAATTCCTGCGCGAGCACGGCGATGTGGCAGTCGAGATCGAGAACCGGGTGCGCGAAGCGGTCGGGGTCGCGGTTCCGGGCGCCGCCGAAACCGCGAAAGGCAGTCAGGCGTAACGCCGGCCGGATACCCATCTTGTCGAACAGCGGTTGCCGCATCCGGCGCGACAGACACCATGACCAATGAATTGCGCCAACAGGCGATCCGGCTGCTGGCCCGGCGCGAACACACCCGCGTCGAACTGGCGCGCAAGCTGGCGGATTTCGGCACACGCGAGGAAATCGATGCGGTGCTGGCCGACATGGAGGCCTCGCAATTGCAGTCCGACAACCGCACGGCGGAAAGCTACCTGCGCAGCAATGCCTCGCGCCTGGGCGCCTCGCGCCTGCGCCACACGCTGAAAAGCCGCGGCGTGGCGCCCGAAATGATCGAGGAACAACTGGCGCAGGCCGACCTGCCCGACGAGCTCGAGCGCGCCCGCGCCGCGTGGAGCCGCAAGTTTTCCGCCGCCCCGGCCAACCCCAAGGAATGGGCGCGCCAGGCGCGCTTCCTGCAAAGCCGCGGCTTTGCCGGCGACATCGTGCGCCGCCTGCTCAAGCAGCCGCTGGAGGCGGCGGCCGAATGAAGACAACCGACCCCGGCCAGCTTCCGCTCGGCTACGAGAGCAGGGCTCCGCAGCCCGAGGTCGCTGCCGCCCCCGCCGCCGCGACCCTGTCGGCGCACAACCTGCGCAAGAAATACAAAAAGCAGACGGTGGTGACCGACGTCTCCTTCGAAGTGGAGGCAGGCGAGGTGGTCGGCCTGCTCGGGCCCAACGGCGCCGGCAAGACCACCTGCTTCTACATGATCGTCGGCCTCGTCGCCGCCGACGGCGGCGAGATCCGCATCGAGAACGAGGGCGAACACCAGCGCCTGACCCATATGCCGATCCACCAGCGCGCCAAGCTGGGCTTGTCCTACCTGCCCCAGGAAAACTCGGTGTTCAGGAAGCTGACGGTGTCCGAAAACGTGCGCGCGGTGCTGGAACTCCAGGGCCTGGACGAAGGCGCCATCGACGAGCGCGAGGAAGCGCTGCTGCAGGAACTGCACATCACCCACATCCGCAAGAACCTGGCCGCCTCGCTTTCCGGCGGCGAACGCCGCCGCGTCGAGATCGCCCGCGCCCTGGCGACCCGGCCGCGCTTCATCCTGCTCGACGAACCCTTCGCCGGCGTCGACCCGATCGCCGTGATCGACATCCAGAAGATCATCCGTTATCTCAGGGACTCCGGCATCGGCGTCCTCATCACCGACCATAACGTGCGGGAAACACTGGGGATTTGCGATCGCGCCACGATCATCAACGCCGGCGAAGTGCTTGCCGCTGGACACCCGGCCGAGATAGTCGATAATGAAAGTGTGCGCCGGGTCTATCTCGGTGAGCACTTCAGGATGTAGCCTAAAAAACAAGAACATGAGGCAAGGACTTCAGCTCAGGGTTTCCCAGCATCTGGCGCTGACGCCGCAGTTGCAGCAGTCGATCAGGCTCCTGCAGTTGTCCACGCTGGAACTCAACGCCGAAATCGACCAGGCCCTGCAGGAAAACCCGCTGCTGGAAAGGGACGAGCCGGGGGACGCCGGCACCTTCGCCGCCGGCCCGGCCAGCGCCGTACTGGCGACGCCGCAGGCCGTCACCCCGGCGCCAGCCGACGAGCGCGACGAGCGCCAGGAACCGCAGGGCGGCGACGACGAGGGCTGGGGCATGGACTTTTCCGGCAGCCACGGCCAGCGCGACCCCAACGACGACGACATGGACAGCGGCGAAACGCAGGCCGCGTCGACCTCCCTGCGCGAACACCTCGGGGCGCAGGTGGCGATGACCCAGTTATCCGATCGCGAGCGGGCGCTGGTCGGTTTCCTGATCGAAGCCCTGGATGACGACGGCTACCTGACGCAAGCGCTCGACGAACTGGTCGACCTGCTGGTGGCCGACGACGACGAGGCGCGCGAGGCGCTCCTGGAGGAGCTCGCCATCGCCCTGCGCCATTTGCAGAACCTCGACCCGCCGGGCATCGGTGCGCGCAACGCCAGGGAGTGCCTGTCGCTGCAGCTCGATTGCCTGCCGCCCTCCGCCACCCGCGCGCTGGCGCTGCGCATCGTCAAGGAGCATCTCGAACACCTGGCGGCGCGCGACTTCGCCCGCATCAAGAAGGCGCTGGGCTGCGACGACGACCGGCTGCGTCCGGCGCAAAGCCTGATCCGTTCGCTGAACCCGCGCCCCGGCGCGCAATTCGCGCCGATCGACACGCGCTACGTGATACCCGACGTCGCCGTCAAGAAAGCGCAGGGGCGCTGGGTGGTCAGCCTCAACCGCGACGCCATGCCGCGCCTGCGCATCAACCGGCTCTATGCCGACATCCTGCAGCGGCATCGCAGCGGCGGCAACACCTCGGCGGGGCTTGCCGGCCAGCTGCAGGAGGCCAAGTGGCTGATCAAGAACGTGCAGCAGCGCTTCGACACCATCCTGCGCGTGTCGCAGGCGATCGTCGATCGCCAGCGCGCCTTCTTCGACCATGGCGCGGTGGCGATGCGGCCGCTGACCCTGCGCGAAATCGCGGAAACCGTCAGCCTGCACGAATCGACGATTTCGCGGGTGACGACCCAGAAATACCTGGCCAGCCCGCGCGGCATCTACGAACTCAAATACTTTTTTGGCAGCCACGTCGCCACCGATACCGGCGGCGCGGCTTCCTCAACCGCAATCCGGGCGCTGATCAAGCAACTGGTCGGCGCCGAGGACGGCAAAAAGCCGCTCTCGGATGCCCGGCTTGCGGAAATCCTCGGCGAGCAGGGCATCGTCGTGGCGCGTCGCACCGTAGCGAAGTACCGCGAACTGCTCAATATCCCGCCGGTTAGCCTCAGGAAGGTTCTCTGAGAAAATACTTCTGACAAGGAGACATCATGAATCTCAACATCACTGGACACCACATCGAAGTCACCCCGGCCATTCGTGAATACGTCACGGGCAAGCTTGATCGCGTGTTGCGGCACTTCGACCAGGTAACCAGTTCCCACGTCATCCTGTCGGTCGAAAAGCTGCAGCAGAAGGCCGAAGTCACGCTGCACGTCAAGGGCAAGGACATTTTCGCCGATGCCACCGACGGCGACCTTTATGCCGCCATCGACCTGGTGGCGGACAAACTCGACCGCCAGGTGGTCAAGCACAAGGAGCGGGTCTCCCACCACAACCACGACAAGCGCAGCCAGGTCGATTGACCCTGCGGCGAAGGACGCGGAGCCGGCCGGCAGCGCCTGCACGTTAGCGTTATACTGCGCGCCGCCGCAAGCTCCACCCATTTGCCGCCCAATTGCAGAGCCACCTCCCGCCATGAACCAGATCGCCAACCTGCTGCCGCCGGACAACGTGGTGGCCAACCTCGATGCCAGCAGCAAGAAGCGCGTATTCGAGCAGGTCGGGATCCTGTTCGAAAACCACCAGGGCGTCGCCCGCAGCACCGTCTATGACGCCCTGTTCGCCCGCGAAAAGCTCGGCTCCACCGGACTGGGCCAGGGCATCGCGATCCCGCACGGCCGCATCAAGGGCCTCAAGACGCCGGTCGGCGCCTTTGTCCGCCTCGAAACGGCGGTGCAGTTCGACGCACCCGACGGCAAGCCGGTCGGCCTGATTTTCGTGCTGCTGGTGCCGGAAGCCGCCAACGAGCATCACCTGCAGCTGCTCTCCGAACTGGCGCAGATGTTCTCCGACAAGGACTTTCGCGACCGGCTCGCCGCCGCTGCGGACGCTGCGGCACTGCATGGCCTCTTCGCCAATTGGCACGCCAGCTAGTCGTTTCCCAACTGTTCGAACGCAACCGGGAGCGGCTCCAGCTCTCGTGGGTCAGCGGCGCCATGACGCGCGCGATCTGCACCACCGAACACGTGGTCTCGCCCGCCGACCTGATCGGCCACCTCAACCTGATGCACCCGGAACGCCTGCAGGTCATCGGCGCGCCGGAGGTCGCCTGGGCCGCCCGCCATCCCGCGGAAAAGGTCGCCCACCACATGCAGGAAATCTACTGCGCGCGACCGCCGGCGATCATCGTCGCCGATAACTGCGAAATCAACGAAGGCGTTCGCCTGGGGTGCGAAGCCTCCGGCACGCCGCTGTTGAAAACCCCGCTGTCCTCGGCCTTCGTCATCGACACCCTGCGCTATTTCGTCTCCCGCCAGCTGGCCGAAACCGGCACCCTGCATGGCGTCTTCCTCGACGTGCTGGGCATGGGCGTGCTGATCACCGGCGACTCCGGCGTCGGCAAGAGCGAGCTCGGCCTCGAACTGATTTCCCGCGGCCACGGCCTGGTCGCCGACGACGTGGTCGACATCTCCCGCATCGGTTCCGACACGCTGGAGGGGCGCTGTCCCGAGTTGCTCAAGGACTTCCTCGAGGTGCGCGGCCTCGGCCTGCTCAACATCCGCACCGTGTTCGGCGAAACCGCCTGCCGGCGCAAGATGCGCCTCAAGCTGATCGTGCATCTGCAAAAGCCGACGCCAGGGGTCCCCGAGGCGGCGCGCCTGCCGCTCGACGCCCAGATCGAAACCATCCTCGGCGTGCCGGTGCGCCGGGTCACCCTGCCGGTCGCGGCCGGGCGCAACCTCGCCGTATTGCTGGAAGCCGCGGTACGCGCCACGGTGCTGAAATTGCGCGGCATCGACAGCATGCAGGAATTCGTCGAACGACAGGAAGCGGCTCTGCGGGCCGACGCCGGCGACAACGGCGTCAACTAAGCAACTTGCGCCGCGTTAATCGGGAACGGCGCAGCAATCCGTTCGCCGCCCACACATCCAGGAGACTCACCATGAACAAACTGATCACCGTTGCCCTGTCGGCCCTTTTCGCTACCGGCGTCGCACTGGCCCAGGCGCCTGCCGCGAAGCCGGCCGAGGCCGCCAAGCCCGCCGCTGCCCCTGCCGCCGCTCCGGCCGCAGCAGCCAAACCCGCGGCCGAAGCCGCCAAGCCCGCCGCGGCGGCGCCGTCTGCCCCCGCCGCCAAGGCTGCCGCCGGCGACTGCGAAGCCAAGGCCGTGGGCAAGGACGGCAAGCCGCTGGCCGGCGCCGCCAAAACCTCCTTCATGAAGAAGTGCGAAGGCGGCAGCAAGGCCGCCGCCAAGCCCGCCGCCAATGCCGACTGCGAAGCCAAGGCCGTCAGCAAGGACGGCAAGCCGCTGCACGGCGCGGCCAAGAGCAACTTCATGAAGAAGTGCCAGAAGGAAGCCAACGCCGCCAAGAAGTAAGTCGCTCCGCGCGTCAGGAAACGCCGGCCCGCGGGCCGGCGTTTTTTCTTGCGGCGGCACCGGCGCTGCTGCCTTTTGGCAGGCGCTGCACTAAAATCCGCCAAGACCACGCACCGGAAGCGCCATGAACCCGACACCCCCACCGCCACAATACGAACCCGGCGGCGACCGCATCATGATCGTCATCGCCATCATCGTCGTCACCGCGCTGGGCGGCATGCTGTGGAGCTTCCTCTCGCGCCAGAACGCACCGGGCGATGCGCCGGAAATCAAGGCGCGCCACCTGCCGCCTTCCGCCAAGCCGGAAAAACCCGCGATGAGCGCCGTGCCGCCGGCGCCGACTCTTCCCGCCCAGCGCTGATCCGATTCACCGCGCTGGTCCGGCTTCAACCCGTAACCCGGAGTACCTTCCCATGAGCAACCCCTACCCGCACCTGCTGGCGCCGCTCGATCTCGGCTTCACCACGCTGAAGAACCGCGTCCTGATGGGATCGATGCATACCGGCCTGGAGGATATCGGCAACAGCCACGGACGCATGGCGGCCTTCTACGCGGCGCGCGCGAAGGGCGGCGTCGGCCTGATCGTCACCGGCGGCTTCGCGCCGAATCCCGACAGCATCGTGATGCAGGGCGCATCGATCCTCGACAACGAGACGGAAGCCGCCAAACACCGCGTCATCACCGACGCCGTGCACAAGAACGGCGGCAAGATCTGCGTGCAGATCCTGCATACCGGGCGCTACGCCTACACCAAACGCCCGGTGGCGCCCTCGGCGCTCAAGGCGCCGATCAATCCGGCGACGCCGCATGCGCTGACGGAAGAGGAAATCCAGAAAACCATCGCCGACTACGCGCAGTGCGCGGCGATGTGCCAGTTCGCCGACTACGACGGTGTCGAGATCATGGGCTCCGAGGGCTACCTGATCAACGAGTTCCTCGTGCCGCACACCAACCACCGCGACGACCGCTGGGGCGGCAGCCTGGAAAACCGCATGCGCTTCGGCCTCGAAGTGATCCGCGCCGTGCGCGCCCGCGTCGGCGCCGAGTTCATCATCATCTTCCGCCTGTCGATGCTCGACCTGGTCGAGGGCGGCAGCACCTGGGACGAAGTGGTGGCCATGGCGCAGGCAGTCGAGAAGGCCGGCGCCAACATCATCAATACCGGCGTCGGCTGGCATGAAGCCCGCATCCCCACCATCTACACCGCCGTGCCGCGCGGCGCCTACACCGGGGTGACGCGGCGCATGAAGGGCCAGGTCGGGATACCGCTGATCACCACCAACCGCATCAACGATCCGCAAACCGCCGAGGACATCCTCGCCCGCGGCGATGCCGACATGGTTTCGATGGCGAGGCCCTTCCTCGCCGACGCCGAGTTCGTGAACAAGGCCGCGGCCGGCACGCCGGAGCGCATCAACACCTGCATCGGCTGCAACCAGGCCTGCCTCGACCACATCTTCGCGGGCCAGATGTGCTCCTGCCTGGTCAATCCCTACGCCTGCCACGAGACCGACGTCGAGGTGCTGCCGGCCGCCGCGCCGAAGAAGGTCGCCGTGGTCGGCGCCGGCATGGCCGGGCTCGCCGCTGCCACCACGCTGGCCGAACGCGGCCACAAGGTCACGCTCTACGAGGCGCAGAACCGCATCGGCGGCCAGTTCAACTACGCCAGGGCCATTCCCGGCAAGGAAGACTTCAACGACACGCTGCGCTACTTCTCGGTACGCCTGAAGGAAACCGGCGTCGACCTGCAGCTGAATCGCCGTCCCGCCAGCGCCGACTTTTCGGGCTATGACCACGTCGTCGTCGCCACCGGCGTCACGCCGCGCACGCCGCCGATTCCGGGCATCGGCCACCCGAAGGTGCTGTCCTACCCCGAGGCCATCGAACGTCCCGGGCGCGTCGGCAAGACCGTCGCCCTGATCGGCGCCGGCGGCATCGGCTTCGATGTCGCCGAACTGCTGACCCATGTCCACAGCGACGATGAAATCGCCGCCTATCGCCGCCAGTGGGGCATCGACATCGACTACACCGATAACCGCGGCGGCCTCGCCGCACCGCAGATGCCGGCCAGCCCGCGCGAAGTCTGGCTGCTGCAGCGCAAGGCCACCAAGCTCGGCGAGGGACTGGCCAAGACCACCGGCTGGGCGCGCCGCCTGCTGCTGCAAAAGCGCGGCGTACACATGCTGGGCGGCGTCGAGTACCTGAAGATCGACGACGCCGGCCTGCACATCCGCGTCAATGGCGAGGAACGCCTGCTGGCGGTGGACACCGTGGTGCTCTGCGCCGGCCAGGAATCCGAGCGCGGCCTGGTCGCCGCACTGGAAGCCGCCGGCATCGCGCACACGGTGATCGGCGGCGCCGACGTGGCGACGGAACTCGATGCCAAGCGGGCGATCTGGCAGGCGACCGAGTTCGCGGTGGAGTTTTAGGCCAGAAACTCCGCCCATGCGCCCGGCGCGCGCACCGCCAAGGGTTGGTAGCCGGGCATCGCCAGCAGGCGCTGGCGGAAGGTGTTGCCCTGCAGGCGGGCGAGGAAGGCCTTGCCTTCCGGACTGGCGGCAATCGCATTGGGCATGGCAAAGCCGTAGCGCTCGCTGATCAGCGGCACATAGCCCAGGTCGTAGCGCGCCGCCGCGGCCTCGATGCCGAAGCCGGCGTCCGCCTGCCCGGCGGCGATGGTCGCGGCGACGGCCTCGTGGGTGAATTCCTCGTGGTGGTAGCCGGCGATGTTCTCCGGCTTCAGGCCATTGGCCGCCAGCAACTGGTCGATCAGGCTGCGCGTGCCGGAGCCGCGCTGGCGGTTCACCAGGCGCAGGCCGCGGCGCGACACATCGGCAAGGGTTTGCACCCGATGCGGATTGCCGCGCGCGACGATCAGGCCCTGGCTGCGCCGCATCACCGGCAGGCAGACATGGCGCGCCGGGTCCAGCCAGCGCCCCAGCCAGCCCTCCAGCTGCGCCACGGTCCAGCTCTCCGGCACATGGAAGCCGGCCATTTCGCATTCGTCGCGGCCCAGTTCCGCCAGGGCTTCCTCGCTGCCGCGCCAGAACAGTTCGAAGCGGATGCGGCGGCCGTGCTCGACCCAGTCGGCCAGCGCCAGGTCGTGGCTCGCCGCCAGCCGCAGGCGCTCGGGGGCGACGCGCACCACCGGCGCCAGCAAGGCTTCCAGCCGGCGTTGCCAGGGGGCATGCACGTCGTCCAGCGCCCGCCGCGCCGCCGCGTCCAGGTCCACCAGGGCGGCACCGAACTCGGTCAGGCGCGTGCCGCGACCGCGTTCCATGACGACCATCGCCGCGCCCAGCGCCTGCTCGCAGTCGCGCAGCAGGCCCCAGGCCGAGCGGTAGGACATGCCGGCCTCCCGCGCGGCGACGCCGAGGGCCCCGCCGGCAGCCAGCGCCGTCAATAGCTGGAGCAGGCGCGAACCTTCGACCTCCCCCAGCAGCGGGCCGAAATCCCAGTTCCAGCGCAAGCGCAGAACGGCGCGAGTAGTTGCAGGTAATGACATATTTGATCCAGGATTGATGAACTTTAACATGCCGGCCTTATGCACGCCTTTTCATAAATCCCGGCATGACTGCCCTCAGCGACTCCTTCCTCACCGCCTGGCAACTGGTCGTGGCGGCCGACGCCCGGCTGGCCGCCATCGTCCTCCTCAGCCTGCGCGTGAGCCTCGCCGCGACGCTGATCGCCTGCATCGTAGGCATGCCGATCGGCGCGCTGCTGGCGGTCGGCCGCTTCCCCGGGCGGCGCGCGCTGATCGTGCTGTTCAACGGCCTCATGGGCCTGCCGCCGGTGGTGGTCGGCCTGCTGGTCTACCTGCTGCTGTCGCGCGCCGGCCCGCTCGGGCAATTCGGCCTGCTGTTCTCGCCGGCGGCGATGATCATCGCCCAGGCGATACTGGTCACGCCCATCGTCGCCGCGCTGACGCGCCAGGTGGTCGCCGACGAATGGAGCGAATACCGCGAGCAGCTCCGGTCGCTCGGCGCCAGCCGCACGCGCGCCGCCGCCACCCTGCTCTGGGATGGCCGTTTCTCACTGTCGACGGCCGCGCTGGCGGGCTTCGGCCGCGCCATCGCCGAGGTCGGCGCGGTGATGATCGTCGGCGGCAACATCGACGGCGTGACGCGCGTGATGACCACCACCATCGCGCTCGAAACCAGCAAGGGCGACCTGCCGCTGGCATTGGCGCTGGGCAGCATCCTGATCGCCGTGGTGCTGGCGATCAACGCGGTGGCCTATGCCATGCGCGGCTGGGCCGAGAGGCACTGGGGGTGAGCGCCGCCTGGCTCGCCATCGACGGTCTCGGTCTGACCGAGGGCGCTACCCGCATCATCGACGACGTGTCGCTGTCGCTCGCCGCGCAACGCACCGTCGTGCTCGGCCCCAACGGCGCCGGCAAGAGCACCCTGTTGCGCCTGATCCACGGCCTGCTGCACCCGAGCGGCGGCCGCCTGCACTGGCCGCAGCCGCTGACCCAGGGCATGGTGTTCCAGCGGCCGGTGATGCTGCGTACCACGGCGCTGGCCAACGTCATCTACGGCCTGAAGCTGAAGGGCCATTCGGCGGACGAGAGCCGGCGGCGTGCGCGCGCAGCGCTGGCACGCGCCGGCCTCGACCACATCGCGCGGCGCCCGGCACGGCTGCTCTCCGGCGGCGAACAGCAGCGCGTGGCGCTGGCGCGCGCCTGGGCGCTGGAACCGGAACTGCTGATCCTCGACGAACCCACCGCCAGCCTCGATCCGGCCAGCACGCGCGAGGTGGAACGCATCATCGGCGAGATCGCCGCCGGCGGCGCGCGCATCCTGATGACCACCCACAACCTCGGCCAGGCCAGGCGCATGGCCGACGAGATCGTTTTCATCGACCGTGGCCGCGTCCTCGAACAGACGCCGGTCGCACGATTTTTCAACCTGCCGCAATCCGAGGCGGCACAACGCTTTCTCCAGGAGGAAACCCCATGATCACCCGTCGTTCGTACCTTGCCGCGCTGGCCGCCGCGGCAATCCTTGCCGCCACCGCCAGCAACGCCCAGGAAAGATTCATCACCGTCTCGTCGACCACCTCGACCGAGCAGTCGGGCCTGTTCGCCCACCTGCTGCCGGCCTTCGAGAAGGCCAGCGGCATCAAGGTGCGCGTCGTCGCGCTGGGCACCGGCCAGGCGCTCGACATGGCGCGGCGCGGCGATGCCGACGTGGTCTTCGTGCACGACAAGGCCGCCGAGGAAAAATTCGTCGCCGAAGGTTTCGGCATCAAGCGCCAGGAAGTCATGTACAACGACTTCGTCGTGATCGGCCCGAAAAGCGATCCGGCCAAGGCGGCCGGCAAGGACATCCTTGAAGGCCTGCGCCGCATCGAGGCCAGTAAGTCACCCTTCGTCTCGCGCGGCGACAAGAGCGGCACCCACGCCGCCGAGCTGCGCTACTGGAAAGCCGCCGGCGTCGACCTCGACAAGGCCAAGGGGCCGTGGTACCGCGACACCGGCTCCGGCATGGGCCCGGCGCTCAACACCGCCGCCTCGATGAACGCCTACATCCTCGCCGACCGCGGCACCTGGCTCTCGTTCAAGAATCGCGGCGACCTGGGCATCATCGTCGAGGGCGATACGAAGCTCTTCAACCAGTACGGCGTGATCCTGGTCAATCCGGCGAAGCATCCCCACGTCAAGCAGGCCGACGGCCAGAAGTTCATCGACTGGGTCGTCTCGGCCGAAGGCCAGAAGGCCATCGCCGATTACAAGATCGGCGGCGAGCAGCTGTTCTTCCCCAACGCCGCGCGCTGAAGCCGTCGAGCGCCGTAGCGCGGGCGCCGACTTTTTCGCGGGGCCGGCGCACGGGCCGGTAGAATGCCGCCTTCGCCGCATTCACCGGTTCCCGCACCATGCTCGTCGCTTCCAACATCACCATCCAGTTCGGCGCAAAGCCGCTCTTCGAGAACGTCTCGGTCAAGTTCGGCGAGGGCAACCGCTACGGCCTGATCGGCGCCAACGGCTCGGGCAAGACCACTTTCATGAAGATCCTGGCCGGGGTGCTGGAGCCCACCGCCGGCAATGTCGCGCTCGATACCGGCGAGCGCATGGCCTACCTGAAGCAGGACCAGTTCGCCTACGAGGACATGCGCGTGCTCGACGTGGTGATGATGGGCCACGCCGAGATGTGGGCCTGCATGAGCGAGCGCGACGCGATCTACGCCAACCCGGAGGCGTCCGAGGACGACTACATGCGCGCCGCCGACCTCGAACACCACTTCGCCGAGTACGACGGCTACACCGCCGAGGCGCGCGCCGGCGAACTGCTGCTGGGCGCCGGCATCCCGATCGAAAAGCACGGCGGCCCGATGAGCGAAGTGGCGCCGGGCTGGAAGCTGCGCGTGCTGCTGGTGCAGGCGCTGTTCGCCAATCCCGACATCCTGCTGCTCGACGAGCCGACCAACAACCTCGACATCGACACCATCCGCTGGCTGGAGGACATCCTCAACGAGCGCGAGTCGACCATGGTCATCATCAGCCACGACCGGCACTTCCTGAACCAGGTGTGCACCCACATGGCCGACCTCGACTACGGCACGATCAAGGTCTACGGCGGCAACTACGACGACTTCATGGAAGCCTCGACCCAGGCGCGCGAACGCCAGGTCTCGGCCAACGCCAAGGCCAAGGAACGCATCGCCGACCTGCAGGGTTTCGTGCGCCGCTTCTCGGCCAACAAGTCCAAGGCCAAACAGGCCACCAGCCGCCTCAAGCTGATCGAAAAAATCCGGCCCGAGGACATCAAGCCCTCGTCGCGCCAGTATCCCTGGATCCGCTTCGAGTACGACGAGAAGGAAAAGCTGCACCGCCTGGCCTGCGAGATCGAGAACCTCGGCTTCGGCTACGAAGCCAAGGTGCCGATCATCAAGTCCTTCTCGACCAGCATCGAGGCCGGCGACAAGGTTGCCATCATCGGCGAGAACGGCGTCGGCAAGACCACGCTGCTGCGCCTGCTGGCCGGCCCGGAGCTGGGCGGCCTGACGCCGCAGGGGGGCAAGGTGAAATGGGCGGAGAAGGCCAGACCCGGCGCCTTCCACCAGGACCACGCCGCCGACTTCGCCGACAAGACACCGCTCACCGAGTGGATCGTGCAGTGGGTGCGCGCCGGCGGCTACGACGGCGGCGACGTCGAAACCCTGGTGCGCGGCACGCTGGGCCGCCTGCTGTTCTCCGGCGACGAAGCGAAGAAGCCGAGAACGTGATCTCCGGCGGCGAGCAGGGCCGCATGCTGTTCGGCAAGCTGATGCTGCTGCGGAACAACGTGCTGCTGATGGACGAGCCGACCAACCACCTCGACATGGAATCCATCGAATCGCTCAACACCGCGCTGGAAAAGTATGCCGGCACGCTGGTCTTCGTCTCCCACGACCGCGAGTTCGTCTCCTCGCTGGCGACGCGCATCATCGACATCAAGCCGGACCGCAGCATCGTCGATTACCGCGGCAGCTACGAGGAATACCTGGCCAGCCAGGGGCTGGGTTGAGCGGCCTGCTTGCGGCACGGCGCGGTTTGTATTACAGTTAATACATTCTTTCCCGGAGTTGCCGCCATGACCACCACCGTCCGTCTTCCCCTGCGCGTCGAGCAGGCGCTGGCGACGTACTGCGTCGAAGCGAAGCGCACCAAGTCGGAAGTGATCGTCGAATTGCTGGAGCAGCGCTTCATGGGCACGCAAACCGGGCGCACGCCTTACGAACTGGCGCAGGAAGCCGGCTTCATCGGCTGCGTGGGTGGCAACAGCGCTGGCAAGCCCCCCGGCGGCGGCACCAAGGAACGCGTCACTGCCGCAATTCGCAAGAAGCACTCGCGGTGAGTTCGATTCTGGTCGACACCGGTCCGCTGGTGGCGCTGGCGGACAAGCGCGACCGCGCCCACCCCGACTGCAAGGCCTTCCTCGCCACCTATCGCGGCCGCCTGGTGACGACCTGGGCCGTGCTTACCGAGTTCTCGCACCTGGCACCCTCGATTACGGCAACGCTGCCGCTCTACCGCTGGATCGAAAAAGGCGGCCTGGAACTGCTGCCGCTGGGACGCGACGAACTGGTGCGCGCCATCGACTGGATCGAGAAATACGCCGACCGGCCGATGGACCTGGCCGACGCCTCGCTGGTGGTGGCGGCCATGGCCACCGGCATCCACACGGTATGGACGCTCGATCGCAAGGATTTAGAGACCTATCGCCTGCCGGGGCGCAAGCGTTTCCACCTCGCCGTGGCGGCACGATGAACCTCCTGCGCGGCGGCGCCCGCCTGATCCTCAAGCTCTTCGGCTGGAAGCTGCTCGACCTGCCGCACGTGCCGGCACGGGCGGTGGTGATCGGCTACCCGCACACCACGAACTGGGATTTCCCGCTCGGCCTGCTCGTCATGGCCGCGCTCGACTTGCAGGCATGCTGGGCGGGCAAGGACACGCTGTTTCGCCACGGCCTCGGCCCGGTCATGCGCAAACTCGGCGGCATCCCGGTGAACCGCCGCGAGCACACCGGCTTCGTCGAACGCATGGTCGAAGAGTTTCGCGGCAGAAAGCACTTCCGGCTGGTAATCGCCACCGAAGGCACCCGCCGGCGGACCGGGGGCTGGAAGTCGGGCTTCTACCGCATCGCGCTGGCCGCCGGCGTGCCGGTGGTCATGGGCGTGGTCGATTACGGCAAGCGCGAGGCCGGGCTGGTGGCGAGCATCACGCTGTCCGGCGACGAAGCCGCCGACATGGCCGCCATCGCCGCCTGCTACGACGGCCGCCGCGGCTACCATCACCACAACGCATCACCGATCCGGCTCCTATGATCCTTCTGCGCGACCTCGGTTTTTCCCGCAACGGCGAAGCGCTCGTTACCGGCGCCACGCTGCAAATGCATCCGGGCTGGAAGGTCGGCCTCACCGGCGCCAACGGCTGCGGCAAATCGTCCTTCCTCGGCCTGCTGCGCGGCGAGCTGCATGCCGACCGCGGCGACCTCGAACGGCCGCCCGGCTGGGTGCTGGCCCACGTCGCCCAGGACACGCCGGCGCTGCCCGATGCGGCGCTGGATTTCGTGCTCGACGGCGACACCGAACTGCGCCAGATCGAGCGCGACCTGGCTGCGGCGGAAGACCATCACGACGACCATCACGCCGGCGAGCAGATCGGTCTTTTGCATTCGCGCCTCTCCGAGATCGACGGCTACGCGGCGCCGGCGCGCGCGGCGGCGCTGATGCACGGCCTGGGTTTCTCGGACGAGGATTTCCAGCGGCCGGTGGCCGAGTTCTCCGGCGGCTGGCGCGTGCGCCTCAACCTTGCCCGCGCGCTGATGTGCCGCTCGGATTTGCTGCTGCTCGACGAGCCGACCAACCACCTCGATCTGGATGCCATCATCTGGCTGGAAGAGTGGCTCAAAAGCTATGCCGGCACGCTGATCCTGATTTCGCACGACCGCGATTTCCTCGATGTCGTCACCAGCCACATCCTCGCCATCGAGGCCGGCAGGATGCAATTGTTCACCGGCAACTACTCGGCCTGCGAACGCGCGCGCGCCGAACGCCTGGCCAACGACCTGGCGCTGGCGGCCAAGCAGAAACGCGAAGCCGCGCACCTGCAAAGCTACATCGACCGCTTCCGCGCCAAGGCCTCGAAGGCGCGCCAGGCGCAAAGCCGCATCAAGATGCTGGCGAAGATGGGCGACATCCAGGCTGCCCACATCGATACGCCCTTCAGCTTCAGCTTTCCGGAACCGAGCGGCTTCTCCGATCCGCTGCTGTTGATCGACGATGCAAAAGTCGGCTATGACAAGACGGTGATTTTCGACAAGCTGCGCTTCACCCTGCGCCCCGACAGCCGCATCGGCCTGCTCGGCCGCAACGGCGCCGGCAAGTCGACGCTGATGAAGCTGCTCGCCGGTGAACTGCAACCGCTGGCCGGCGTCCGCGAGGAAGGCCGCAACCTCAAGCTCGGCTACTTCGCCCAGCACCAGCTGGAACAACTGCGCCCGGCCGAATCGCCTTTGTGGCACATGATCAAGCTCGAACCGCGCACGCGCGAGCAGGACTTGCGCAATTATCTGGGCGGCTTCGATTTCCGCGGCAACATGGCCGACGCGCCCTGCGGGCGTTTTTCGGGTGGCGAAAAAACGCGCCTGGCGCTGGCGCTGATGATCCGCACCGCACCCAACCTGCTGCTGCTCGACGAACCGACCAACCACCTCGACCTGGAAATGCGGGAGGCCTTGACCATCGCCCTGCAGGAAACCGAAGCCGGCATGGTGCTGGTGTCGCACGACCGCCATCTCTTGCGCGCCACCTGCGACGAACTCTGGCTGGTGGCCGACGGTCGCGTCACGCCTTTCGACGGCGACCTCGACGACTATGCCGACTGGCTCAACCAGTCGCGCGCCGCCGAGAAATCCGCCGAGCGCGAAAAATCGCAACAGCGCCGGGAAGGCGAAGCCGACGCGGCGCGCAAGGCGGCGAAAGTGCAGGAGTCGGCGCTGGCGGCACGGCGACCGCTGCAGAAGGAAAGCGAAAAGCTCGAACAGCAACTGGCCGCCTGGCAGGGCGAACTCAAGCTGCTGGAAACCCGGCTCGCCGACCCGACGCTTTACGCCGATGCGGACAGCCGCCTGCTGGACGACCTGACGCTGCGGCAAAACCTGTTGACGCGGAATATCGAGACGGCAGAATCACGCTGGCTGGAGATACACGAATTGCTGGACAACACCCAGGAGACCTGAATGGCCGCAAAGACCGCACCCAAGCCCGCCGCCAAACCCGCCGCAACCCGAAAATCGCCGCGGCGCCCGGCATCCGGCGACGTGGCGCCGTCGCGCACCCCCGGCGGCATCAAGAGCTTCGTGGTCAAGGACCGCTCGGCCGCCGCGCGCGATTCGAAGATCGAGGCCATCCACGACATCGTCGCCCATGCCAAGCCCGGCGAAGGCGCCAAGCTGGCGCAGGCGCTCAAGGCCGTGGTCGAAGGCGCCTCGCCCGACGACGTCGAAGCGCTGAAAGACGCCCTGCTGCAGCGCGAAGTGCCCGTCGACCAGCGGCCGGATGACGAACTGGCGCCGGACTGGCGCGAAGGCGGCTACCCCTACCGCCACCTGATGACGCGCAAGAACTACGAGAAGCAGAAATACCACCTGCAGGTCGAGCTGCTCAAGCTGCAGGCCTGGGTCAAGGAAACCGGGCAGAAGGTGGTGATCCTGTTCGAGGGCCGCGACGCCGCCGGCAAGGGCGGCACCATCAAGCGCTTCATGGAACACCTGAACCCGCGCGGCGCGCATGTCGTGGCGCTGGAAAAGCCCTCGGAGACCGAGCGCGGCCAATGGTACTTCCAGCGCTACGTGCAGCACCTGCCGACCGCCGGCGAGATCGCGCTGTTCGACCGCTCCTGGTACAACCGCGCCGGCGTCGAGCGCGTCATGGGATTCTGCACGGACGGCGAGTACGAGGAATTCATGCGCCAGACGCCGGAGTTCGAACGCACCCTGGTCAGGAGCGGCGTGCATCTGATCAAGTTCTGGTTCTCCGTGTCGCGCCCCGAACAGCGGCGGCGTTTCAAGGAACGCGAGACCCATCCGCTGAAGCAGTGGAAGCTCTCGCCGATCGACCTCGCCTCGCTCGACAAGTGGGACGACTACACCAAGGCCAAGGAGGCGATGTTCTTCCACACCGACACGGCGGATGCGCCGTGGACCGTGATCAAGTCCGACTGCAAGAAGCGCGCGCGGCTCAACGCGCTGCGCTACATCCTGCACAAGCTGCCCTACACCAACAAGGACGTGGCGCAGATCGGCGCACTCGACACGCTGCTGGTCGGTCGCGCCAACATCGTCTATGAACGCGGCGAAAACCGCGGCGCGCCGATCTGATCCGGCGCCATGTACCTGCCCAGCCATTTTGCGGAGAGCCGCAGCGAGGTAATGCACGCGCTGATGCAAGCGCATCCCTTCGCCACCCTGGTGACGCAGGGCGGCATGGGCCTGAGCGCCGACCACCTGCCGTTGCACCTCGCTGCCGCGATCGGTCCGTTCGGCGCCCTGCAGGGCCACGTAGCCCGCGCCAATCCGCTGTGGCGCAATGCGGCGGACAGCGAAGTGCTGGCGATCTTCCAAGGCCCGCAGGCCTACGTCACGCCATCATGGTATGAAACCAAGCGCGCCGACGGCAAGGCGGTGCCGACCTGGAACTACGTCGTGGTCCATGCCCGCGGCCGGCTGCGGGTGATCGACGATCCGGCCTGGCTGCGCGGGCAACTGGAAACGCTGGTCGCGGAGCACGAGGCCGGCTTTGCCGAACCCTGGCAAATCGCCGACGCGCCGCCCGACTACATCGACAAGATGCTGGCCGCCATCGTCGGCATCGAGATCGTCATCGGCGAAATCACCGGCAAATGGAAAATCAGCCAGAACCAGCCCGGGGTCAATCGCGCCGGCGTGGTCGCCGGGCTTCGCGGGCAGGGAAGCGACGACGCGCTGGCGATCGCGGAACTCGTCGCCGGCATCGCGGCCCGATGACCCTGCAGCAGGCCGAACTTCCCGCACCCGGGCCGGACGCGCGCGCCGCCAGCGCCGCGCTCTCGCGCCTGATCGCGGAGGAAATCGGCGCCCATGGGGGCTGGCTCTCCTTCGCCCGCTACATGGAACTGGCGCTGTATGCGCCGGGCCTGGGCTATTACGCCGGGGGTGCGCACAAGTTCGGCGACCATGAGGCCGGGGGCGACTTCCTCACCGCGCCGGAGCTGACACCGCTGTTCGCCGCTGCGCTGGCGCGGCAGGTGGCGCAGGTCATCGCCGCTTCGAGCCCGCAGGTGATCGAAGCCGGCGCCGGCAGCGGCCGGCTGGCGGCGGACCTGCTGACGGCCCTGGCGGCAATGGATTGCCTGCCCGAGCGCTACCGCATCCTCGAACTCTCCGGCGAACTGCGCGCGCGCCAGCAGGCGACGCTGGCCGCACGGGCGCCGCAATTCGCCGACCGCGTCGAGTGGCTGGACGAACTGCCCGAGCATTTTTCCGGCTGCCTGGTCGGCAACGAGCTGCTCGACGCGATGCCGACCCATGCGCTGCGCTGGAGCGATGGGACGGATGAGGCCGCGCTGCTCGAACGCGGTGTCGGCTTGAAGGACAGCGAGCTGGCAGCGGCCGAACGCCCCGCCACCGGCGCACTGCTGGCCGCCGCAGAGGCACTCGGGATACGCGCGCCCTACCGCGGCGAGATCAGCCTCGCGGCCCGCTCCTGGGTCTCCGAACTGGCGCGACGCCTGGAACAAGGCGCGCTGCTGCTGATCGACTACGGCCTGCCGCGCCACGAGCTTTACCACCCGCTGCGCGACGGCGGCACCCTGCGCTGCCACTACCGGCACCGGGTGCATGAGGACCCATTCTGGTTTCCCGGCCTGTCCGACATCACCACGCACGTCGATTTCACCGCCGTCGCCGAGGCCGGCTTCGATGCCGGCCTGAAGGTGCTGGGCTTCACCAGCCAGGCCAACTTCCTGCTCAACTGCGGCATCGGCGATTTGCTGCAAACATCGAAAGTCGACGCCGGCGACACGGCAAGCGCGGACGATTTGCGCGCACGCGGTGCGGTGAACGTGCTGCTCTCGCCCAACGAGATGGGCGAGCTGTTCAAGGTGATCGCGCTTGGGCGCGGCGTGCCGGGCCCGCTGCTCGGCTTCGCCCGCGCCGACCGCGTGCACGCCTTGTAAGATCGGAATCAATTCATCCATGGAGCACAAAATGAAAAGAACACTGACGGGGATTGCCGCCGCCGCGCTGCTGCTTTCCGCTTGCGGCGACATGAACCTGAAGAAATACAATCCGTTCGGCGGCGACCCGGTGCAGGAGCGTTCGCGCACGCCGGCCAATGCCACCGAATACCAGTGCGCCGGCGGCAAGCGCATTTACGTCCGCACGCTGGACGGCGGCCAGGCGGTCTGGCTGATCCTGGCGGAACGCGAGCTGCGGCTCGAGCGGATCGGTACCAGCCAGCGCTACGGCGCGGGAAACACCGTGCTGGCGCTCAACGGCAACGAGGCGACGATCGCCGACGGCGGACCGGCGACCTATGCCAACTGCAAGACCGGCGGCGCCGAGCCGGCGGCGGCAGGCAAGTAAGCATGGTGCCGGCGAACCGGACATGACGGACGGCACACCCGCGCACAGCACCGCCATCGCCCGCCTCAAGGCGCTGGTGGACCGGCTGCGCCCTCCCGCCGCGCAGGATGCGGAGCAAAGGGTGCGCGCCGAAGCCGCGCGCCTTGGCACCCGGCCCGACGAAGCCGCCGCGCTGGGCGAGGCCCTGCGCAGCCTGCTCGCCCTGCCGCGCCAGGGCGCCTTCTATGCCGAAACCGGCGTGACCTCGGCGCAGGGCTTCTGGCTGGAGCTGGCGCAGCGACTGCGCGAGCGCCTGCTGCCGCCGCTGCGCGACGAAAGCCGCCTGCGCAGCATCCTCCACTTGCTGTTCGCCGACCGCGATGACCACCTGTGGGTGACCGCGGTCGCGGACGATGCCTGGCTGGAACTGGTTGCCGCGCTCGGCCTGAAAAAAATCGGCGGCGGCACGGCGTACGCCAGCCTGCTGGAAGCCGCGCGCATGCTCTCCTACCGCATCGCCGGGGTCGGCCTCGACCGCGAACTGTTGCACGCGGAACCGGACCTGGAACATCACGAATCGCCCTTCCTGGCGCAGAACGCCGCGCTGTTGCCGCTGCTGGAGCGCGCCCGTAGCGGCGGCGGGATACCCGATGCGGACGAGATCCGCCACATCGACGTATTGCTCGACCAGTGCGACGCGGCCCTCGACGGCGTCCGCCGCAAAGCCCGCGAAAACGGCATCAGCATCCGCCTCACCTACTTGCTGGCGCGCCTGCGGCAGCTGATCGACCGCCTGCGCCTGCTGCTCGACTTCGCCGTGGTCGACGACCGCCGGCGCCATGCCGTGGTGGTGCTGAAGACGCTTCTGGCGTCAGAGCAGACCAGCGACGAGATGGGCGAATTCATCACCGGGAACGTCAGCCTCCTCGCGCGCAACGTCACCGACCACGCCAGCCGCCACGGCGAGCACTACGTCGCCGAGGACCGCGCCGAGTGGCGCGCGATGGCGAAGAGCGCGGCCGGCGGCGGCATCGTGATCGCCCTCATGGCGCTGTTCAAGATCAAGCTCGCGCTGCTGCACCTGCCGCCGCTGACCGAGGGCATCGCCTTCGGCCTCAACTACGGCCTCGGCTTCGTCCTGATCCACCTGCTCGGCTTCACGGTGGCGACCAAGCAACCGGCGATGACCGCCGCCTCGATCGCGGCGACGCTGGAGGAAGCGCGGCCGAAGGAACTGGAGCGGCTCGCCGACTTCGCGCAGAACGTGGTGCGCACTCAGTGCGTCGCCGTGCTCGGCAACGTCGGCCTGGCGCTGCCGGTCGCGGCCCTGATCGCCGCGCTGTGGCTGCCGCTGCTGGGCGAGATCCCGGCGCCGGAGGAAAAGCTGCAGAAGATGCTGCACGAGGTGCACCCGCTGGCCAGCGGCGCGCTGTTCTTCGCCGCCGTGGCCGGCGTCGGCCTGTTCCTGTCCGGCCTGGTGTCGGGCTATTTCGACAACAAGGCGCGCTACCACCGGCTCGGCCCGCGCATCGCCGCCGCGCCGCGACTGGCCTGGCTGGGCGCGGAACGGGCAACGCGCCTGGGGAATTACCTCGACGCCCACTACGGGGCGATCCTCGGCAACCTGTTCTTCGGCATGTACCTCGGCCTGGTCGGCGCCGTCGGCGGCCTGACCGGATTGCCGATCGACATCCGCCACGTCGCCTTTTCCAGCGCCAACCTCGGCACCGCCCTGGCCGCGCTGGGACCGCGCGCGGTCGCCGAGATCCTGCCCTGGGCCATCGCCGGCATCATCGGCATCGCGCTGGTCAACCTGGTGGTGAGTTTCTCGCTCGCGCTCTACGTCGCCCTGCAATCACGCCGCGTCGGCTCGGCGCAGATCCTGCGGCTCGGCATGGTGCTGCTCAAGCGTCTGGCGAAGAACCCGCTCGGCTTCGTTTCACCGCCGCGGGACAAACCCGCCGACTGAGCCAGCCTCAGAGGCAGGCCTGCTCCAGCGCCTGCTCGCACTTTGCGCAAAAGCCATCGTCGCCGACCGGTCCGGGCGTACCGCAGCGGCGGCAGGCAGCCGGCGCAGGCGCGGGCTGCGACGGTTGTTGCGGCGCCGGCGCTTTGGCGCGCGGCTTCACGGCGCCCGATCCCTTGCGCGCGGCACTCACTCGCAGCTTGCCTTGCAGGCGGCCGGGTTGGCGGCGCAGTCCGCGCCGGCCTCGACCTTGCATTCCGCGCGCGAGCGCCAGGTGAAGTTGAGTCCGTCGCCGTAGCCACAGACCAGCAGGGTGATCTTGCCTTGCTTGGCGACGCGAACCGAAACGGCCCTGGCGGCCTTGACCTGCGCCGGCGGCCGGTCGCAGGAAACATAGGCGCTGAAGTTGCCGTCGGCCGATTCCCACAGCGCGACGTTCTTCAGCTTGCGGTAGAGCTGGTAGTCCTTGCACACGTCGGTCTCGCCGCGGTACGCCTTGCCGTCGTCGCTGCAATAGCCGGAGAAGGTGTAGCGCAGTTCTTCCTCGGCCGGACAGGAAGCCACCTGCACGGCGCCGGCGAGATCGGGACAGGCGACCGTGGCGGCGGCGGCAAGTTGGGGCGCGAGGGCGAACAGGGCAAGCGACAGCAGGCGGCGAATCATCGGACAAGTCTCCATCAAGGGCGTGGCCGGAACGGGGGGCAGTTCCGGCAGGCAGGGGATTTTAAGTGGCCGTGACCTGTTCCGCCAGCCACAGCCGAAACGGCTCGACCGCCGGGTTGGCGACCGCCTGCGTCGCCAGCAGCAGGTAGTAGGCGCGCGGATTGGCGAAACGCTGCGGCAGCGGCGCCACCAGCCGGCCTGCGCGCAGCAGGTCGGCCACCAGCGCCTGGGTCGCCAGCGCCACGCCCTGACCATCGAGCGCGGCACGAACCGTCGGCTCGTACTGGTTGAAGGCGATGCTGCCCGCCGGCCGCAAGCCGGCGACGCCGGCCATCTCCAGCCAGGCCGGCCAGGACAGCCAGGGCCGGCGCTGCTCGGCGTCCTCATAAGCCAGCAGGACGTGATGGGCGAGGTCGGCCGGCTTCGCCAGCGGCCCGGCGCTTTTCAGCAAGGCCGGACTTGCCACCGGCAGCACCGTATCGCCGAACAGGCGCAGCGCCGTCGCCGGCGCGTTGCGGTCCTGCAGGTAGCGCACCGCGGCGTCGAAGCGACCGCGCTCGAGGTCCACCAGCCGCGTGTCGGCGGAAATGCGGATGTCGATGCCGGGATGGCGGCGGCGGAAATCGGCCAGGCGCGGGATCAGCCATAAGCTGGCGAAGGCCTGGGTGGTCGCCAGCGTCACGGTCGGCTCGTCGCCGCCGCGCAGTTCCGCCGTCGCCGCGCGCAATTCGGCGAAGGCCGCGGCGGTGGCGCGCAGCAGGCGTTCGCCGGCCGCGGTGAGCGCCAGCGCGCGCGTCTTGCGCTCGAAGAGGCGTGTCGCCAGCGCCGACTCCAGCGCGATGACCTGCTTGCTCACCGCCGATTGGGTGACGAACAGCTCTTCGGCGGCGCGCGTGAAGCTGAGGTGGCGCGCCGCCGCCTCGAAGGCGCGCAGCGCTTCCAGCGGCGGAAGCCCGTCACGCATTCCATTTACTCATGCATAGCAGGCGCCGAATTCGCTGGTCAGCTTCGACCGGCCTGCCGATACTGCAAGCGTCGCAAACCACCGAGGAGCCTGAACTCATGACTGCACAAGCCATCTCCACCGCCTCCCTGATCTGTGCCGGTCGCCCGCAGCGCGCCGCAATGCTGTGCGGGGACCTGCGCCGGAAACCTTCCGGCTATGTTACAGAATTCCATGAAGGAATGCTTGGAACGGGCCGGCGGCAGCTCGGCCAGGGCGAACTGCTGAGCGTGCAGGGCATCGACGCCACGCTGGTCTGCCTGGCCGGCGAACTGTGGCTGACGCGCCACGCCGATGCCGGGGACTACATCCTCGGCGCCGGGTGCAGCCTGCACCTGAGCCGCGACGACCGCGCCGTGGTGCAGGCCCTGCAGACCAGCCGGGTGCGCCTGATCCCGGCCTGAGGACTGTCCGCCGCTTCAGCGCCGGATGCGCTCCATGCTGTCGCGCAGGCGCGGCGGGATCGGCGTCGGGCGGTCATCGGTGCGGGCGACGAAGACATGCACGAACCAGCCGGTCGCCGCCGGCGTGTTCTCGCCCTGCGGAAACAGCGCGATCTCGTAGCGCACCGATGACTTGCCCAGGTGCGCCACGCGCAGGCCGGCGTCGATGATCTCGGGAAAGGCCAGCGGCGCCAGGTAACGGCACTGCGATTCGACGCAGTAGCCGATGGCCGCGCCGTCGAGGATATCCAGGCCGCCCTCGCGGATCAGGTACTCGTTGATCACGGTGTCGAAGTAGCTGTAATAGACGACGTTATTGACGTGGCCGTAGACGTCGTTGTCCATCCAGCGGGTGGGGATGGCGAGGAAATGCGGGAAGTCGGAGCGGCCCGGCAGGGGCGCGGCGGAAGCTTTGGGGTCTGTAACGGCGGGCGTGGATGGAGGGCTCATCGTGCGCTTCAGGAAAGTCGAAGCGCGCGATGATACCAACAAGGCATCAGCGGATGGCGCGAACGCTCACTGCTGGTTGCGATACATCGCGGCGAGAAATGCATCGGCGGCTTCGGCGTCGACTTCCCGCTGCGCCGTTGCGCGATGCTGGACTTCCTGCAGGCCGAGCTGGAGCTCGGGGCTGGCAGGGGTCCACTCGGCGTTGAGGACTTCGTCCTCGAACGCTCCGAATTCATCCTCGATGAGTTTGCCTGTGCTCATGTCCATCACCATTAACATCGCCGTCTCCCGTTGTGGAACCGTGCGCTTCAGAGCATATAACGTGCCCCATGACAAAAAGTTGAATGAGGCCTCAAATTGTTGAAACCCTGTTGTTTTGGCACCACTTCGACTGCCCGGCGTGACAAATGTCACATAGGCGGTCACACCGGAGGCGACGCCGTCGCGGCGAGCGGCGGGTTCCAGGGCGCCACCTTCAGCAGCAGCAACATGCCCGGCACCGCCAGCAGCGCGCACAGCATGAAGAAGGGAAACCAGCCGAGGATTTCGATCAGGTAGCCGGTGGTGGCATTGATGAAAGTGCGCGGCACGGCGGCGAGGCTGGTGAACAAGGCGAACTGCGTCGCCGTGTACAGCGGATGCGTGGCGCGCGCGATGAAGGCGACGAACGCCGCGGTGCCGAGGCCGACGCCGAGCGCCTCGAAACCGATCACCAGCGCCAGCTGCGTCAGTTCCAGCGCGCCCACCGTCTCGTGGCGGCCGATCCAGGCCAGCCAGGCGAAGCCGAAGATCGACACCAGCTGCACCACGCCGAACAGCCACAGCGCGCGGTTGATGCCGAGCTTCACCATCCACAGGCCGCCGATCAGGCCGCCGATCACCGCCGGCCACAGCCCGGCGTTCTTGGCGACGATGCCGATCTCGGACTTGGCGAAACCCATGTCCAGGTAGAAGGGCGTGGCCAGCGCCGTGCACATCGAATCGCCCAGCTTGTAGAGGAAGATGAAGGCCAGGATCAGCAGCGCCTCCCTCAGCCCGGCACGGTTGATGAACTCGTGGAAGGGTTCGACCACGGCGTCGCGCAAGGTCTTCGGTGCGTTGCCGGCGACATCCGGCTCGCGCGCGAAGAGCGCCAGCAGCATGCCCGGCAGCATGAACAGCGCGGTAATGACGAAGACCTGCAGCCAGGGCAGGCGGTCGGCCAGGATCAGCGAGAGCGAACCCGGCACCAGCCCGGCGATGCGATAGGCATTGACATGCACCGAGTTGCCCAGGCCCAGCTCGGACTCGGACAGGATCTCGCGCCGGTAGGCATCGAGCGCGATGTCCTGCGTCGCCGAGAGCAGCGCCACCGCGGCGGTGAGCCAGAGGATGGGCACGATCTCGGACGCCGGCGCGAACAGCCCGAGCGCGGCGATGCTGGCCAGCAGGCCGATCTGGGTGATCAGCATCCAGCCGCGGCGCCTGCCCAGTGGCGGCGCATAGCGATCGAGCAGCGGGGACCAGAGGAACTTCCAGGTGTAGGGAAACTGGATCAGCGCGAAGAGGCCGATGGTCTTGAGGTCCACGCCCTCCGAACGCAGCCAGGCCGGCACCAGGTTGAGCAGCAGGTATAGCGGCAACCCCGACGAAAAGCCGGTGAATACGCAGATCAGCATGCGCCGGGTGAACAGCGCGGAAAGCCAGGGCGGCATCAGCTGTTCACGGACTACGCCGCGGTGGCTGGAAGCATCGGGCGCAGCTTCCCCGCCCGATTAAAAATCCCAGGCACAAGACGGGGGCGGATCAAGCGCAAGGTCGGCACCGAGAGGCAGACAAGCCAGTGAATGGGACTTCCTGGGGGAACGAATGCTGGCGCGCTCGGCGGGGATCGAACCCACAACCCCTGGCTTCGGAGGCCAGTACTCTATCCATTGAGCTACGAGCGCGCGAGGGGGCGAAGCATAGCGCGTTCGGCCGGTGGCGTCCATTGCGGGGCGGGCGAATCCGCTATAATCCGGCCCTCTGTACGACTACCCCGGGAAGGCTGCTCATGGTCCATTTGAATATCCGAACATTCGCCGCGGCGGGTGCGCTGGCTCTCTCCGTTTCGGTGTTTGCCATGGGCGACCGCCCCAGGGGCGACGAGGAAGCCGCCAACAAGCGGATCGCTCCCGTGGCTCGCGTCGAGCTTGCGGCCCCGGTGGCTGCGGCTAGCGGCAATCGCAGCGGCGAACAGATTTACAAGGCCGTCTGCGGCGCCTGTCATGAGACCGGTGTCGCCGGCGCGCCGAAGACCGGCGACAAGGCGGCCTGGGCGCCGCGCATCGCGCTGGGTCTCGATGGCCTGCTGAAGTCGGCGATTGCCGGCAAGAACGCGATGCCGCCGAAGGGTGGCTCGGATGCCAACGATGTCGAACTGGCGCGCTCCATTGTTTACATTGCCAACAAGTCAGGTGGCAATCTGAAGGAACCCGCGGCGAAGTAAGTCGTCGCTCCAAGGCTGACAAAGGGACCCCTGCGGTCCCTTTTTCGTTATGTCCGCGCGAGAGGTGCGGACGGTATCCCCTGGCGGGACTACACGGATTTGCCGGCCAGCATGGCGCGCAGGGCACCGGCCCTGGCGCGGGCGGTATCGGCGTCCGGCACGGTGTTCCCCTGCGCCAGGGCTTTTTGCGCCGCCTCGCCCATTTCGGCGATGAAGCGCGAGGGCTCGCGCGGCATCCATTCGCGGCCCTGCTTGCGCCGCTCGCACCAGGTCACCGTCAGGCTGGCCTGCGCGCGTGTGATGCCGACGTACATCAGGCGCCGCTCCTCTTCCAACTTTGCCGGTTCGAGCGAGTCGCGATGCGGCAGCAAACCCTCCTCGACGCCGACCAGGAAAACGTGGCGGAATTCGAGGCCCTTCGCCGCGTGCAGCGTTGCGAGTTGCACGGCGTCCTGCTCGCCCTCGTCCTTGTCCAGCATCGACAGCAACGCCACGGACTGCGCCAGTTCGAGCAGGTTCCTGCCTTCTTCCTCGCCCTTCCTGGCCAGCCACTCGACGAAGTCGCAGACGTTGGCCCAGCGGGTTTCGGCCTCGCGCGCTTCCGACGACTGGAACAGCCAGCTCTGGTAGCCGATCGCCTCGATCAGGTCGTTCAACACCTTGCCGGCGGACTCCTTTGCGGCGCGCGATTCCATGCGCTCGATGAAATCGCCGAACTCGCGCAGCGAGGTGCGCTGTTTGGCGTTCAGCTCGGCCTCCAGCCCCGGCGCCCAGATGCTGGCGAACAGACTCTGGTGGCTGCGCCCGGCGGCGCGGCCGAGCCCTTCCAGCGTGGTGCCACCGATGCCGCGCTTCGGCGTGGTCACGGCGCGGATAAAGGCCGGGTCGTCGGCCGGGTTGGCGAGCAGGCGGAGATAAGAAGTGATGTCCTTGATCTCGGCGCGATCGAAGAAGGATTGCCCGCCGGAGATGACATAGGGAATCCGCTGCGCGCGCAGCTGCTGTTCGATGGCGCGCGCCTGGTGGTTGCCGCGATAGAGGATGGCGTAGTCGGAAAACTTCGTGCGCCGCTCGAAACGGTGGGCCGACAGGCGCGAGCCGACCCATTCGGCTTCGTGCTCACCGTCGCGGCAGGTCTGGATGTGGATCGCATCGCCCTGGCCGTGCTCGGACCACAGCTTCTTTTCGAAGAGCTTGGGGTTGTTGGCGATCAGCGTGTTGGCGACCTGCAGGATGCGCGCCGTCGAACGGTAGTTCTGCTCCAGCTTGACCACCTTCAGGGTCGGGTAGTCGTCCTTCAGCAGGCGCAGGTTTTCGCTGTCGGCGCCGCGCCAGGCATAGATCGACTGGTCGTCGTCGCCGACGGCGGTGAAGGAATCGCGGCCCTGCGTCAGCAGTTGCAGCAGGCGGTACTGGGCGCGGTTGGTGTCCTGGTATTCGTCCACCAGCACATGCCAGAGCCGGCTGCGCCAGCGCTGCGCAACCTCGTCGTGTTCCGAGAACAGCTTGACCGGCAGGCGCAGCAGGTCATCGAAGTCCACCGCCTGGTAGGCGCGCAAGGTGCGCTCGTAATCGGCATAGAGCTGCGCCGCGGCGGACTCGATATCGTCCGCGGAATTCGCAAGCGCCGCCGCCGGTTCGGTCAGCTGGTTCTTCCACAACGAGATGCGCGACTGCAGGGCGCGCAGGCGGCCCTTGTCGATATTGCCGGCGAGCTCCTGGAACAGCGCCGTGGTGTCGGCCGCGTCGAGGATGGAGAAGCCCGGCTTCAAGCCGACCTTGGCCGCCTCCTGGCGCAGGATGCGCACGCCGAGGGCGTGGAAGGTGCTGACGATGAGGCCTTCGGCGCGGGCGCCGATCAGCTTGCCGACGCGCTCCTTCATTTCCTTCGCCGCCTTGTTGGTGAAGGTGATGGCGGCGATCTGCGTCGGTTTCACGCCATAGTCGTCGACCAGCCAGGCGATCTTGTGCGTGATGACGCGCGTCTTGCCCGAGCCGGCGCCGGCCAGCACCAGCAGCGGGCTGTCGAGGTGGCGCACGGCCTCAAGCTGCGCCGCATTGAGTTTGACCATGGGATGAATGCCCGCGGCGCCGTATCGCCGGCGCCGACTTTTCTGGTTTGCGGGCGAACGCTGCCCGGGGTTGCGCCTGCTTGCGCCTACTTGAGGGCGCCGAAGACCTTCTGCGCCAGCGAGCCGGCGGCGCCGAGCGGATCCTTGCGGATCGCCTTTTCCTCTTCGGCCATCATCAGGTAGAGGCCGTCCAGGGTTTTTTTCGTGACGTAGTTCTCCAGTTGCGCATCCTCCTCGCGCACCAGGCCGTAGCCGGCCGCCTTGCCGGCGAGCTGGTCGTACTTCTTCGCCACCTGGACCTTGGCCATGGCCGTCTTGACCATGGGCTTGAACTTCTCCGTCAGGGGGCCGGAGGTGGTGCGACGGAAATACTGCGTCGCGGCGTCGTCGCCACCGGTGAGGATGCGCTTGGCATCCTCGACCGACATCTGCTTGATGGAATTTACCAGCAGGGCCTTGGCTTCCGGTACGGCCGCTTCCGCCGCACGGTTCATCGCGGTAATCAGTTCGTCGGCCTTCTTGCCCATGCCCAGACCGCGCATCACGCCCTCGACCTTCTGCACGCTTTCAGGCAGCGGGATCTTGACCTTCGGATTACCGAGGAAGCCGTCCTTCTTGCCCAGCAGATCCACCGCCTTGCCGGCGCCCTGGGTCAGAGCCTCCTTGAGGCCGCCATTGGCATCCTTGCCGCTGATGTCGTCGAGCGAGAGCGCGTGGGCGTTGGCTGCGAGCAGCAGGCCGGCGAAGAACGAGAGTGTGAGGCGCATGTCTGGAATTCCTTGGCTGATTGCGATGGGCGGGGGCCGGGAGTGTTGCCGCCATTATTGCATTTGCCCTGCCAGTCGTCAGCAGCGCAAGCCGCGTTCGGGTATCGGCCGCCGATACCGCGCGTGGCGGCTGCTGCACCTTTCCGGATTCCGGTTTACCCTGTGCGTTGCCTGCCGCATGCTGAGCCCGACCTTCATCATTCAGGAAAACAGCATGACACACGCCCTGCGCCACCTGCCCGCCGCCCTCACCGCCCTGCTCGCGGCGGCGGCGCTGTTCCACGGCCCGATCCACCAGCCGGCCGGCTACCACGATTTCGCCGACCAGTCGCTGGTCTGGGGCGTGCCGCATTTCTGCGACGTGACATCCAACCTCGGCTTCGGCGTCATTGCGCTGTGGGGCTGGCTGCGGCTCGCGCCGAACCGGCAGCACGGCGGCCTGCACCACGGCTGGGCCGGCTACCGCCTGTTCCTGGCCGGTCTGTTCCTCACCGCGCTGGGTTCGTCCTGGTACCACCTCGCGCCGGACAATGCCAGCCTGGTCTGGGATCGCCTGCCGATCGCCCTGGCTTGTGGCGGCCTGCTGGCCGGCGTCTGGGGCGATGCCCGGCAAAAGGAAAGCCGCAGCCTCGCCGCCTGGCTCGCGCTGGCCGGGGCGCTCAGTGTCGGCTGGTGGCGCTTCACGGACCTGTCCGGTGCCGGCGACCTGCGCCCCTATTTGCTGCTGCAGGGCCTGCCCATCCTGCTGATCCCGCTTTGGCAATGGATCTACAAAGTGCCCGGCGCCGACCGACTGGCCTTCGGCGGCGCGCTCGCGCTGTATGTCGTCGCCAAATTCGCCGAGCTGGGCGACCACGAAATCGCGGCCGTGCTGGGGCCGGTCACCGGCCATACCCTGAAGCACCTGCTGGCGACGGCCGCCGCCGCGCTGATCGTCGGGCGGCTGGTGTTCCGCCTGCGGGCGCCGCTCAGGGCTTGCGCCGGTGCATGTCCGCCAGCGCCGCCATCAGCCATGAACGCATGCCGATGACGATGGTGTAGGGGCGGCGCTGGTCGGGCGGCAGTTTCTGGTCGGCCAGGTGCTGGTTGGAAAAATCCTGGCCGACGCGCATCAGGCGCTCGCGGAAGGAATTGGCCAGGCCGCGGCCGATCTCGCCGTGCACCACCATCAGCATTTCCGATTCGCCGTCGAAGCCGCCGGCGAAGTAGTCGTGCAGCACCTCCTTGCGGAAGAAGGCCATCACCGGCCCGTGCGGCAGCCAGCGGAAGCCCTTGGCCACCTTGAGCCGGTAGCGGTTGCCGGGGCGCAGGTCGATGATACCGATGCGGTCGAGCTGCGCCAGCGCCTTCACCAGCTTGGCCTCGCTCAGATCGTAGGTGGCGAGGATCTCCTCGGCCGGCGCCTGGCTCATGACGCAGATCGCCACCACCAGCAGCGTGCGGTCGGCCACGACCGCTTTTTCCTGCGCCAGCGTCAGCTCCAGCATCAAGGGCTGGGTGTCGGCGACGCGGCGGGCGAGGTCGGCGAAGTCGAGGTTGATGATGCGGCAGATGTCGTCGATGCGCGAGACCGGCATGTCGCCTTCTTTCGAGAACATCCGCTTGACGCTGGATTCGGCCATGCCGAGGCGTTCCGCCACCACGGCATAGGTGACGCCGGCGGCCTTGAGTTCGGCCTTGAGCTGCGCGATCAGATCGGCGGTGGTGCTCATGACATTGACAATCCCGGGCAAAAGTATCTGCAAACGATACTACAAGTCGATCGAAATGGCACATCGTCGCCTTTGCTTGTACCGGTGATCGGCCCTGCCCATGATGCAGCCGTCACCCGACACCCGTCACGTGACATACGACAAGGAGCACATCATGGAACACACGATACGCATCGTTCAACGCGACACAGGCGCCTGGCGCATGCAGGTCTGGATTTCCTTCGGCATCGCCCTGCTGGTCTGCGGCACGGGCCTGGCCTGGCTGCCGGGCGGCGACCTCGACCGCGCCTTCATGGTCATGGGCTATTTCTTCTGCCTCTCGTCGGCCTTCGTGCTGTCCAAGTACGTGCGCGACAACGCCATGGCCCCGTCCGACACGCCGATGTGGGCCATGGTGGTCTGGGGCGGCTTCGCCCTGTCGATGGCGCTCACCGCCTGGGGCCTGTGGCGCATGGAAATCAACCCGACCTGGAAGGCCTACCTGCTGGTGAGCTGGCTCTACCTGATCTCATCGGCCTTCACGCTGGCCAAGACCCTGCGCGATGCCTACGAGGCCGACCGGCTGGAGCGCGCGCAGGAACCCGGCCTTGCCCTGCCCGCCGGCGAAGCCGCTGCCGCCAGCCACTAAACCCTGCGCCCGTAAAAGGAGACTTTCATGACACACGCTAATTCCCGCCGCCGCGCCCTGCGCGCCCTGGCCGGCCTGACCCTCGCTCCCGCCGCCGCGCTGTTCACTGCTCCCGCCCGGGCGCATGGCGATGCCGCCGGCGCCAGCGCCGCTTCCAGCCTTTCACTCTCGCTGCCGGTCGCCGTGCTGAGCGCCGCACCGGTGATGATCCTCAGCGCCGGCGCGGTGCTGACCGTGGTCGCGGTCGAGGCCTCGGCGACCGGTACGGTCTGGCTGCTGCGCCGCGCTGCGGACGGCGCCACCGCCAGCCTGCGCTTTTCCGGCGAAGCCGCCGCCGCATCGGTGGTAGTGGCCGGTACCGCGATCTCCGTCACCGCCATCGCCGCGGGCTGGCTGCTGTCGGTGGCGGGCGAGGTGGTCTGCCTGGTGCCCAATGCCCTGGGCGAATCGCTGCTCTACAACGAGAGGATACGGTGATGAAGATTTTGCACGGCATCCTGCGTGCCACCTTGCTTGCCCTGCTGGCGGCGGCAATAGTCGGCGCCGGCGGCACGGCGCTGGCCGGACAGAACTGCGAAGCGCGGCGGCCCAGCCTCGATTCGATCCGCCGCGACCTCGCCCTGGCGGCCAGCGTCGCCCGGCAGCTTGACGACATGGCGCAACGCGACGGCACCAAAGTGGTGTTCATCGCCCGCGCCGGGCAGGACCTCGGCCAGCACGGCCTGCGCTATTCGCACCTGGGCATCGCCTATCGCGACGATGCGGCGCTTGACGGCCGCGGCGCCTGGCGCGTGGTGCACAAGCTCAACGAATGCGGCAGCAGCCGCAGCACGCTGTACCGCCAGGGCCTGGCCGAGTTCTTCGGCGACGGGCTGTACCTGCATGAGGCCGGCGTGGTCGCGCTCAAGCCCGCCGTCGCGACGCGCATCATCGGGCAGTTGAAAGACGATGGCCTGCTCGCCACCCTGCACGAACCGCGCTACAACATGCTCGCCTACCCGTGGTCCGGCCCCTACCAGCAGAGCAACCAGTGGGCGATCGAAACCCTGGCGCTGCTGGTCGATCCTTCCGTGGTCAGTCGCGCCACTGCGCGCGACTGGTTGCGGCGCCAGGACTACCGGCCGACCACGCTGCAGATCGATCCGCTGCAGCGCCTCGGCGCGCGCGTGGCCACCGCCCACATCGCCTTCGACGACCATCCCTTCGGCCGCCGCATGGGCGGACAGATCGACACCGTCACGGTGGATTCGGTGTTCGCCTGGATTGCGCGCGCCGGGCTGGGCGACGCGCCGCTGCGCCTGCGTACGCTGCCGCCCTCCGCCAGCCCACCCAGGGTCGCGCCCGCCCGAACCGTCATGCAAACAACTTAGAATCCGCCACTTCGGCTTGAATCAGCAAAGGACACGTTCATGAGCAACCAATCCGGCCTGCTGCGCGCGCGACGCTTCGCCCCGCTCTTCGTCACCCAGTTCCTCGGCGCGCTCAACGACAACGTGCTGAAGAACGCCATGGTGGTGCTGCTGACCTTCCAGGCGGCGAGCTGGACCACGCTCAAGCCCGAACTGCTGGCCAACCTCGCGGCGGGCATCTTCATCCTGCCCTTCTTCCTGTTCTCGGCCACCGCCGGGCAACTCGCCGACAAGTACGACAAGGCGGCGCTGGCGCGGCTGGTCAAGCTGCTCGAAATCGGCATCGTGCTGGTGGCCGGCGCCGGCTTTCTGGTGCACAGCCTCGCCGTACTCTTCGTCGCGCTGTTCCTGCTCGGCCTGCACTCGACGCTGTTCGGCCCGGTCAAGTACGCGATCCTGCCGCAGCACCTGAAGAGCGAGGAACTGGTCGGCGGCAACGCGCTGATCGAGGCCGGCACCTTCGTCGCCATCCTGCTCGGCACCCTGCTCGGCGGCCTGCTCGCCGGCAGCGGCGACGGCACCACCTGGATCACCATCGTCGGCCTGGCGATCGCCGTCGGCGGTTACATCGCCTCGCGGTCGATCCCGATCGCCGTGCCGCCGGCGCCGACTTTATCCATCAGCGCCAATCCGCTGACCGAGACCTGGCGCAACATCAATTTCGCCCGCGAGAACCAGACCGTGTTCCTGTCCATCATGGGCATCTCCTGGTTCTGGCTGTTCGGCGCGCTGTTCCTTGCCCAGTTCCCGGCCTACACCAAGAACGTGCTGGGCGGCAGCGAGACGGCGGTGACGCTGCTGCTGGCCACCTTCACCTTCGGCATCGGCGTCGGCTCGCTGCTCTGCGAAAAGCTCTCGGCAAAGCGCATCGAGCTGGGTTTGGTGCCGCTGGGTTCGATCGGCCTCACGCTGTTCGCGCTCGACCTCGCCTTCGCCTCGCCGGCGACGCCGGCCGCCGGCCTGGGGGCGCTGGCCCTGCTGCAGTCCGCCTCGACCTGGCGCGTGCTGCTCGACCTGGCCCTGATCGGCATCTTCGGCGGCTTCTTCATCGTGCCGCTCTACGCCCTGGTGCAACAGCGTTCCAACCCCGAGCACGGCGCGCGCATCATCGCCGCCAACAACATCATGAATGCGCTGTTCATGGTGGTCGGCGCGATCGCCGCCGCGGGCATGCTCGCCGCCGGCCTGACCATACCGATGCTGTTCGCCGTCGCGGCGATCTGCAACGCGGCAGTGGCGCTGTTCATCTACGGCCTGGTGCCCGAGTTCCTGCTGCGCTTCATCGTCTGGATGCTGATCCACACGGTGTATCGCCTGCGTGTGGAAGCCCTCGAGCAGGTGCCGGAAGAAGGCCCGGCGGTGATCATCTGCAACCATGTCAGCTTCGTCGATCCGCTGGTGATCATGGCGGCCTGTCCGCGCCCGATCCGCTTCGTCATGGACCACCACATCTTCCGCTGGCCGGTGATGAACTTCGTCTTCCGCAGCAGCAAGGCCATCCCGATCGCGCCGGCAAAGGAAGACCCGACCATGATGGAGAAGGCCTTCGACGAAGTCGGCAAGGCACTCGACGCCGGCGACCTGGTCGGCATCTTCCCCGAGGGCAAGATCACCGGCGACGGCAACATCAACCCCTTCCGTCCCGGCATCACCCGGATCCTGGCGCGCAACCCGGTGCCGGTGGTACCGATGGCACTGCGCGGCCTGTGGGGCAGCTTCTTCTCGCGCAAGGACGGTCCGGCGATGACCAAGCCGTTCCGCCGCGGCGTGCTCTCGCGCATCGAACTGGTGGTGGGTGCGGCGGTGCCCGCGGCGGCGGCGCTTCCGGAACGCCTGCAGGCCGATGTTACGGCCCTGCGCGGAGACTGGACCTAAGTCGCCCCGGCCACGCCGGCGCCGTGCGCCTGCATGTCGGCGTGGTAACTCGACCGCACCAGCGGCGCGCTGGCGGCATTGGTGAAACCCATCGCCTCGGCTTCCCGCGCGTACATCGCAAACACATCCGGATGCACGTAGCGCAGCACCGGCAGGTGGTGGCCGGAGGGCGCCAGGTACTGGCCGATGGTCAGCATCTCGACGTCATGGGCGCGCAGGTCGCGCAGCGTGTCGAGGATTTCCTCGTCGGTTTCGCCGAGGCCCACCATCAAGCCGGACTTGGTCGGCACGCCGGGCACGCGCGCCCTGAAGGCCTGCAACAGCTGCAGCGAATTCTCGTAGTCGGCGCCGGGGCGCGCCTGCTTGTAGAGGCGCGGCACGGTTTCCATGTTGTGGTTCATCACGTCGGGCGGCGTGGCGGCGAGGATGTCGAGCGCGATGTCCAGTCGCCCGCGAAAGTCCGGCACCAGCACTTCGATTTTCGTGCCGGGTGAATACTCGCGCACCTTGGCGATGCAATCGGCGAAGTGCTGCGCGCCGCCGTCGCGCAGGTCGTCGCGGTCGACGCTGGTGATGACCACGTATTTCAGCTTCATCGCGGCGATGGTGCGCGCCAGCTTTTCCGGTTCTTCGGCGTCGGGCGGCAACGGCTTGCCGTGGCCGACGTCGCAGAAGGGGCAGCGCCGGGTGCACAGGTCGCCGAGGATCATGAAGGTGGCCGTGCCGTTGCCGAAACATTCGCCGATGTTGGGGCAGGTGGCTTCCTCGCATACGGTATGCAAATGGTGCTCGCGCAGGATCTGCTTGATCTCGCCGAAGCGGCCGGCGCTGCTGCCGGCCTTGACGCGGATCCAGTCGGGTTTTTTAAGCGTGGTCTCCGCCGGCACCACCTTGATCGGGATGCGGGCGGTCTTGGCTTCGCCTTTTTGCTTGGTGGTCATGTGTGGTTGGTGTCCAGTTGCCGGGCCAGTTGTGCGGCAAGTGCCTTGCCCACTATCGCAGTTTGTTCCGCACCGCGCCATTGTGGCAAATACGCAGACAACTGGGTGACCGCCATGCCCTCGTAGCCGCAAGGGTTGATCGCGTCGTAGGGCGCGAGATCCATGTCGACGTTGAGCGAAACGCCGTGATAGCTGCAGCCGTGCTTGATGCGCAGGCCGAGCGCGGCGATCTTGGCCTTGCCGACATAGACGCCGGGGGCGCCCGGCAGGCGCGCCGCCGTGACGCCGTAGCCGGCCAGCAGGTCGATCACCGCCTGCTCGATGCGATTCACCAGGCCGCGCACCGTGATCTCGCGCCGGCGCAGGTCGAGCAGCAGATAGACCACGACCTGGCCGGGGCCGTGGTAAGTGATCTGGCCGCCGCGGTCGATCTGCACCACCGGGATGCCAATGTCGCGCAGCAGGTGTTCCGGCTTGCCCGAAAGGCCTTGCGTGAATACCGGCGGATGCTCGCAGAGCCAGAGTTCGTCGGGCGTATCCGGTCCGCGCGTCGCGGTGAATTCCTGCATTGCGGCGAAGGTCGGCACGTAGTCGACGCGACCGAGTTCGCGCAGGATGAACACGCTCACAGAACCACGCGCACCATCGGGTGTGCGGTCAGCGCACGATACAACGCGTCGAGCTGGGCCTGCGAGGTGGCACGCACCGTGCAGGTCAGCGCGAGATAGTTGCCGGCCTTCGAAGCGCGCATCGCCATGGTCGCGGCATCGAAGTCAGGTGCGTGGTTCTGCACCACGACGGCGATTGCCTGTGCAAAATCGGCGGCGTTCACGCCCATGATTTTGAGCGGGAAGTCGCAGGGAAATTCGAGCAGCGTCTCGCGGGTCATGCCGCCGCCCGCATCACCGTGTCCTTGAACGTCTGGTACCAGGCGTACATCCGCGCGAACAGCGGTCCCGGCGTACCGCCGGCGCCGACTTTCTTGCCGTCGAGCGCCACGATGGGCAGCACTTCCTTGGTCGAGGAACACATCCAGAGCTCGTCGGCGGCGCGCGTTTCGGCCTCGGTGATGTCGCGCACTTCATGCGGCAGGCCATGCTGCGCGGCGAGTTCGAGTATCACGTCGTAGGTGATGCCGGGCAGCATCAGGTGGTTCTTGATCGGCGCCAGCAGCACGCCGTTTTTCACCACGAAAATGGATGACGCGGAACCCTCGGTCAGGAAGCCGTCGCGGAACAGCACGGTCTCGACGCAGCCGGCGGCCACCGCCATCTGGCGTAGCAGGCAGTTGGCCAGGAGCGACGTGGCCTTGAGGTCGCAGCGCAGCCAGCGGATGTCGGCGGCCGAAACGGCGGCGATGCCCTGCTCGCGCTGGCTGTCCGGCGGCGTGAGCATCGGCTCGGCGAGGATCACCGAGGTCGGCCGCACCTCTTTCGGGAAGGCGTGGTTGCGCACCGCCATCGGCCCGCGCGTAACCTGGATGTAGATCGACTGGTCTTCCCATTCGGCTTCCTTTGCCAGTTGCGTGACGAAGCCGATCCACTCGTCGGGGCGATGCGGATTGGCCAGCTGGATGCCGTCCAGGCTCTGTTGCATGCGTTTCAAATGCTGTTCGAGGCGGAAGGGCTTGCGCGAGTACACCGGGATCACCTCGTAGACGCCGTCGCCGAAGAGGAAGCCGCGATCCATGACGGAGACGCGGGCATCGCCCGCCGCCAGCCATTCGCCATTGAGGAAGATCCGCGCCGTCATTGGAAAAATAACCGGATGTCATCCCACAGGCGGCCGAAGAATCCGGCGAGGGAAACCTCGCTTTGCGCCACGACGGGATATTCGCCCCAGGGCTGACCGCCGACGGCGAGCTTGAGCGTGCCGACCACGCTGCCGGCGGCGATGGGCGCAATCAAGGGCTGCTTGCTGACCAGTTGCGCGCTGACCTTGTCGGCCATGCCGCGCGGCACGGAGATCACGAAGTCCTCGGCGAACCCGGCACCGACCAGGTTCCGCACGCCCCTGAAGACTCTCAACTGCGAAATCGCCTGGCCCTTGTCGTAGACCTTGACCGCTTCGAATGCGTTGTAGCCCCAGTTGAGCAGGTTGAGCGAATCCTTGGCGCGCGCATCCTCCGATGCCGTCCCGAGCACCACGGAAATCAGCCGCCGCGGGCCGCGCTTCGCGGTGGCGATCAGGCAATAGCCGGCGGCGCTGGAATGGCCGGTCTTGAGGCCGTCCACGGTCGGGTCGGCCCACAGCAGGCGGTTGCGGTTGTGCTGGCGGATGCCGTTGTAGGTGTATTCCTTCATCGCGTGCAGGGCATGGGTTTCCGGGTGGTCGCGGATCAGCGCCGCGGCGAGTTTGGCGAGATCGCGTGCGGTCGAATAATGATTGGGCGTCGGCCCTTCGAAGTAGCCGCTGGCATTGAGGAAGTTCGTGTCCTTGAGGCCCATGCGCTGCGCCGTACGGTTCATCATCGCGGCGAAGGCGTCCTCACTGCCGCCGATGGCTTCGGCCAGCGCCACCGAGGCATCGTTGCCGGACTGGATCACCATGCCCTTGAACAGGTCGTCGACCGACACGCCCTTGTTCACCGGCACGAAGCTGCGCGAACCCTGGGTGCGCCAGGCGCGTTCGGACACCGTCACCGGCTGCTGCAGGGAGAGCGTCTTCTGCGCCAGCGCGTCGGCCACCAGATAGGTGGTCATGACCTTGGTCAGCGAGGCCGGCTCCAGCCGCGTATCGGCTTCCTGCGCGGCCAGCACCTGGCCGGTGGCGTAATCCATCAGCAGCCAGGCGCGCGCGCTGACGACAGGTACCGGGATCGTCGCCGGCAGGGGCTGCGCATGGCTGGCGCCAAGCTGCAGCAGGGTGAACGCAAGAACGAGAAATCGCATTGAAAAATCACAAAAAAGAGGAGGAGGAATTATAGTCGGCGGCGCCCGTCGCAGCCGGACGGGACTAGCGTTGCACCACCATGGGAGCCATGCCGAAGCTCTCGCGCAGGCGCACACCCGCGAGCTGGGCCGCGGCGGCATCGGGCCAGGGGCCGAGCTGGACACGGAACAGGCCGTTGCCGGACTGCACCACCAGCTTGCCCGACAACTCACCGAGTTCGCGCGCCAGCCGCATGCGCAATGCTTCGGCATTGTCGCGGTTGCCGAAGGCGCCCAGTTGCAGGAAATGTCCGCGCCCGTCCTGCACCTGCGGCAGCGGCGGCAGCGGTGGCTCGGGCTCGGCCGCCGCCAGCTTGGCGATCGGATCTTGGGCGTACTCGCCGCGCGGCGCCGGGGCTGGAGTCATGCCTCCGGCGGAGCCGGGGGCGGCATCCCTTGCGGGCGGCGCTTGCACCACGGGGAGTGTCTGCCCGGGCAGGATGCTTTCGACCTCGACCAGGGTGCTGCCCTGGCCCGTGTAGCCGAGCTTGTACGCCGCCGTCCAGGAGAGGTCGATTTCGCGCCCCGCGTGAAACGGCCCGCGGTCGTTGATGCGCACCACCACCGACTTGCCGTTGGCCGGGTTGGTCACGCGGACGTAGGACGGGATGGGCAGTATCGGGTGGGCTGCCGTCATCGCGTACATGTCATAGATCTCGCCGCTGGAGGTCTTCTGCCCGTGATAGCGGCGCCCGTACCAGGAGCCGATGCCGCGCGCCTTGTAGGGCTTGAGTTCGCGCAGCGGCACATAGTCGCGGCCGAAGACCGAATAGGGATTGTTGGCGAAACGGTGCAGCGGCTCCGCCTTCGGCACCGCGTCGGGAATCGTGTCCGGGTCGATGGCCGGGCCGTCGCCGGGACCATCGTCCTTGTAGCCGCCGCCGAATTTCGCCGGCGGCCCGGGCTTCTTTGCCGCGGGAGAAAAAGTCGGCGCTGGCGGTACGGCGGCAGCCGGCACCTCGCCACGCTCGTCCGCGGGCCGCGGCGCCTGGGTGCCGCAAGCGGCGACCAGCAAAGGCAGGATCAGGAGCGCAAGGCGGATCACTTCTGCACCAGCATGCGATTGCCGTGGATCGACATCAGGATGCCGATGCCGATGAACAGCGTGACCAGCGCCGTGCCGCCGTAGCTGATCAGCGGCAGCGGCACGCCGACCACGGGCAGGATGCCGGAGACCATGCCCATGTTCACGAAGGCGTAGGTGAAAAAGATCATGGTCACGGCGCCGGCCAGCAGGCGCGAGAACAGCGTTGCGGCATTGGCGGCGATCATCAGGCCGCGGCCGATCAGCAGGGCGTAGAGCGCCAGCAGCACGAGATTGCCGAACAGGCCGAATTCCTCCGAGAACACAGCGAAGATGAAGTCGGTATGCCGTTCCGGGATGAATTCGAGCTGCGCCTGGGTGCCGGATTTCCAGCCCTTGCCGAAGATGCCGCCGGAGCCGATGGCGATGGTGGACTGGATGATGTGGAAACCCTTGCCCAGCGGATCCTTCTCCGGATCGAAGAGCGTCAGGATGCGATGCCGCTGATAGTCGTGCAGCAGGTTCCAGGCCAGCGGCGCCGCGGCGACGGCGGCGACGGCCATGCCGATCATGATCTTCCACGACAGGCCGGCGAAGAAGATCACGTAGAAACCGGCGGCCAGCACCAGGATCGCGGTGCCGAGGTCCGGCTGGCGCGCGATGAGGCCGACCGGCAGCAGCAGCAGTATTGCGGCGACCGCATAGTCGCGCAGGCGCGGCATGGCTTCGCGCTTCTGGAAGAACCAGGCCAGCAGCAGCGGCATGGCGATCTTCATCAGTTCCGACGGCTGCGCGCGCATGAAACCGAGGTTGAGCCAGCGCCGCGCGCCCTTGGAAACGTCGCCGAACAGCGCCACGGCGACCAGCAGCAGCACGCCGGCGACATAGATCGGCACCGCCAGGTGCATCAGGCGCTGCGGCGGAATCTGCGCCAGGATGCGCATCACCACCAGGGCGACCGTCATGTTGATCAACTGCGCGTTGATCCGCTCGGGCGAAGCGCTGGCCATGATGCCGATCGCCAGCAGCAGCAGCAGGCCGGCGATCAGCATCAGGGGACCGTCGAGCGGGGCAACCAGCTTGCGCCACCATTCGCGCAGGGTTGCCAGGCCGATACCGCGGTTCATTAGCCATCTCCTTCTGCGGCAGCCTCATCCGGCAGTGCCGGCGCCTTGGGCTTCCTGCCGAGCAGGTAGTAGTCGAGCACCTGGCGCGCAATCGGGGCCGCGGCCTGGGCGCCGAAGCCGCCGTTCTCGACCAGCACCGCAAGCGCGATGGTCGGCTTGTCGGCCGGAGCGAAGGCGATGAACAGGGCATGGTCGCGCAAGTGGGCCGCCATGCTCTCGGTCTTGTGCTCGGCGCCCTTGTAGGAGAAAACCTGTGCCGTGCCGGTCTTGCCGGCGGAAACATACTCGGCGCCGGCGAAGGCGCGCGCGCCGGTGCCCTCCTTGTTCACGCCGATCATGGCATTGCGGATAACCTCGACATGTTCCGGCTTGAGTTGCAGGTTGCGCAGGGGCTCCGGCTCGATCAGGCGCTTGTCGCCGCTGCGCGTATCGGTGACGTACTTGACCAGGTGCGGGCGGAACATCACGCCGTTGTTGGCCAGCGTCGCCGTGGCCTGCGCCAGCTGGATCGGCGTGTAGGCGTTGTAGCCCTGGCCGATGCCGATCGAAATGGTCTCGCCGGCATACCACTTCTGCTGCTCGGGCTTCCTGAAGCGCTTCTTCTTCCATTCCTGCGACGGCAGCACGCCCTCCGACTCACCGTCGATGTCGATCCCGGTGCGCTGCCCCAGTCCCAGGCGACCCATGAAGGCGGCGATGTTGTCGATGCCCATGTCGTTGGCCAGCATGTAGTAGTAGGTGTCGCAGGAATGCACGATGGACTTGTACATGTCCACCATGCCGTGGCCGCCCTTCTTGTCGTCGCGGAAGTGGTGGCCGCCGAAGTTGAAGAAGCCCGGATCGGAAATCGCCTGTTCCGGCCGCCGCTTGCCCAGCTCCAGCGCGGCCAGGGCCATGAAGGGCTTGAAGGTGGAGCCGGGGGGATAGGCGCCGTTCAGTGCGCGATTGACCATCGGCTTGTCCGGCGACTCGTTGAGCTCGCGCCAGTTCTGCGAGTCGATGCCATCGACGAACAGGTTGGGGTCGTAGTTGGGCACCGAGACCATGGCCAGGATGCCGCCGCTCGCGGGTTCGATCGCCACCAGCGAACCCTTGCGGTCGCCGAAGGCGTGCTCGGCGATGCGCTGCAATTCGGCGTCGATGGTCAGCGTCAGCTGGTTGCCGGCCACCGGCGGCGTATGCGTCAGCGTGCGCACGGCGCGGCCGCCGGCATCGACCTCGACCTGCTCGTGGCCGCTGATGCCATGCAGGTCGAACTCGTAGCGCTGCTCCAGCCCGGTCTTGCCGAAGTGGTCGGTGCCGCGATAGTTGGCATCCTCCTCGCGCGCCTCGATCTTTTCCAGGTCGCGGTCGGTGATGCGGCCGATGTAGCCGAGGATGTGCGAGGCGAAGGCGCCGCCCGGGTACTGGCGGAACAGGCGCGCCTTGATCTCGACGCCCGGGAAGCGATAGCGGTGGGCGATGAAGCGGGCCACCTCCTCGTCCGACAGGCGGGTGCGGATCGGCAGGGTCTCGAAACTCTTGCTCTCGTCCATCAGCTTCTTGAAGCGGCGCCGGTCCTTGGCTTCGATTTCGATGATCGTCGCCAGGCCGTCGATGGTCTTTTCCAGGTCGCCGGCGCGCGCGGGCGTGATCTCCAGCGTGTAGGCGGAATAGTTGCGCGCCAGCACCGCGCCGTTGCGATCGACGATCAGCCCGCGGTTGGGCACGATCGGCACCAGCGAAATGCGATTGTCCTCGGCACGGGTCTGGTAGTAGTCGTGCTGCACGATCTGCAGCCAGAGGAATCGCGCGAACAGCAGCATGAAACAGACCAGCACGAAACCGCCGGCGACCGCGATGCGCGAACGGAAGCGTCCGAGTTCCTCCTGGGGGTTCTTGAATTCCATCTATCGCTCACGCCGCAATGACGGAACCGTCAGCGGCAAGCTACGCAAAAGCAAATTTATCGCCCCCCACCCCCCGGGGCGGGGGCGACTGGTTTGCTCGCTGCGCTCGATGGTCACTGCAGTTTGCCCCTGGCGTTCATATCGGCCGGTGCACGTCTTTGTCTTCCGGCCGGAACTGCGGCATCAGCAGCACGTAGGTCACCGGATGCCAGAGCAGCGTCGCCGTGAAGCTGGAGAGGAACCACAGCACGCCGGGAAACTCGCCGCCGCTGACCATGCGCGTCACCAGCATCACCAGCTGCATGCCGAGGAACATCGGCAGGACGTGCAGCGCCTGTTGCGACAGCGGAAACCACAGCACGCGGCGCGACCAGCCGGCGGCGGCGAAGGCCAGCAGCACGTAGGCCAGCGCATGCTGGCCCATCACGCTGGCGTCGGCCACGTCCATCGCCAGGCCGAGCACGAAGCCGGCCGCCATGCCGACCTTCAGCGGCTGATGCACGCACCAGAACGCCAGCACCAGGGCCACCCAGTCGGGAATGCCGGGGAAGCGGCCGAAGGGCACCAGGTTCAGAACCAGGGCCAGGAACAGTGTCAGCACGATGAACCAGTTGCGGACCGGCAGCAGGATGCGGCGGGAGGCGTGGGTCGGTTGCATCAGCGGATTTTCTGTTTCACCCGCTTGCCGCGGGACGGCTGATCGAGCATCGCCGGAGCTTCGTCGGGCCGCGGCGGCAGTTCCGTGCGACTACCCAGCACCAGGGCCAGGCCATGACGCTCGACGCCGGCCAGCGGCACACAGGTGATGCGGGCGAAGGAATGCGAACTGTCGCGATCGATCCTGGCCACCCTGGCCACCGGCAGGCCGGGCAGATAGACACCGTCGAGACCGGAGGTAACCAGAATGTCGCCAACCTGGACTTCGGCGTTGGCGGCGAGGAAACGCAACTCCATGGTGCCCGAGCCGGCGCCGGCCAGCACGGCGCGCAATCCGTTTCTCTGCACCGCCACCGGGATCGCCTGATCCTTGTCGGTGAGCAGCAGCACTTCCGAGGTCAGCGGGAACACCCGCGTCACCTGCCCGATTACGCCGATGTCATCGACCACGGCCTGGCCGGCGGCGATGCCGTGCTGGCTGCCCTTGTCGATGACCACCCGGCGCGAAAAGGGATCGCGCGCCGCATACAGGATCTCGGCGATGCGGCCCTCGACCGGTTGCCGCGTGCGCATGTCGAGCAGCGCGCGCATGCGCTTGTTTTCCTGTTCGAGATGTTCCTGGCGCAGCAGCAGGTTGGCGGTGCCGAGCTGACGCCGACGCAACTCCTCGTTTTCCCGCAGCAAGCTTGTCTGGCGCGACAGGTAGGCGCCGAAGTCGCCGGCAGCGTCGATCGGCATCCCGGTCAGGCGTTGCAGCGGCCAGGCTGCCGTGGCTACCGCCAGGCGAGCCCATTCCAGGGTATGGAAGCGCAGGTCGGCGACCAGCAGCACCAGTGACAGCGTGACGAAGAAGGCCAGCCGCACGAGCGGTGCCGGACCCCGCTTGAAGAAGGGTGGCGGTGCATGGCCTACGACGGACATCAAGGCAGGTGCGCCCTCGGAAGTAAGATGGACCCGGAAACGCCCCGCGCGAAGCTGCCGCGGGGCCAGTCTGCACGCTACACGGCGGCGGGCTTACTCGTTGGCGAAAATACTGCCGAGTTTGTCCATCTTTTCGAGCGCCATGCCCGAGCCGCGGGCGACGCAGGTCAGCGGATCGTCGGCGACGATCACCGGCAGGCCGGTTTCCTCTGTCAGCAGGCGGTCGAGGTCATGCAGCAGCGCGCCGCCGCCGGTCAGCACCAGGCCGCGCTCGGCGATGTCGGCGCCGAGTTCGGGCGGGGTCTTTTCCAGCGCGTCCTTGACCGCCTTGACCACCTGGTTGAGCGGCTCGGACAGGGCTTCGAGGACTTCGTTGGAGGAGATCGTGAACTTGCGCGGGATGCCCTCGGCGCGGTTGATGCCGGAGACTTCCATCTCGCGCACTTCGGCGCCGGGGAAGGCGGAGCCGATCTGCTTCTTGATGTTCTCGGCGCTGTTGTCGCCGATCTGCATGCCGTAGTTGCGGCTGATGTAGGAGATGATCGCCTCGTCGAACTTGTCGCCGCCGACGCGCACCGAATTGGCATAGACCATGCCGCCCAGCGAGATCACGCCGACTTCGGTGGTGCCGCCGCCGATGTCCACCACCATCGAGCCGGTGGCGTCCGAGACCGGCAGGCCGGCGCCGATCGCGGCGGCCATCGGCTCCTCGATCAGGTACACCTGCGAGGCCCCGGCGCCCAGCGCCGATTCGCGAATGGCGCGGCGCTCGACCTGGGTGGAACCCGAGGGCACGCAGATGATGATGCGTGGCGAGGGCGAGAACAGGCGCGACTCATGCACGCGCTTGATGAACTGCTTGAGCATCTGCTCGGTAACCGTGAAGTCGGCGATCACGCCGTCCTTGAGCGGCCGGATCACCGAAATCTCCTTCGGGTTGCGGCCGATCATGGTCTTGGCTTCCTTGCCCACCGCCTGGATGGTTTTCTTGGCGTTGGGGCCGCCTTCGATGCGGATCGCGACGACGGAGGGTTCATCGAGTACCACGCCCTTGCCGCGCACGTAAATCAGCGTGTTGGCGGTACCGAGGTCGATGGCGAGGTCGTTTGAGAAATAGGAGCGGAGAAAGCCGAACATCGTGGTTCCAGTGGTGAAGCCCGCGGAGGATCGGGGCGAAAGAATTTCGGTGGAGGCTAACGCCAGCCTTGCCGGCACAGAGCGCGGCGGCCGTAGCCAGAGGGTCGCGTATGATACCCTATCGCGCCCGTCGATTCAGGCATTGATCAGGCCTGTTTGCGGACGGGCTCACCCCACCTGCCCTCCACTTCATCATGTCCCTGACCCAGGAAGACGTCTCCCGCATCGCCCTTTTGTCGCGTATCGAGCTTTCCCCCGCCGAGCGCGAAGCCACGCGCGAACAACTCAACGGCATCCTCGGTTTCATCGAGCAGCTGCAGGCCGTCGACACCACCGGCATCGAGCCGATGGCGCATGCCGTCGATGTCGTGCAGCGCCTGCGCCCCGATGTCGTGACCGAAACCGACCGTCGCGCCGATTTCCAGGCCGTGGCGCCGGAGACCACGGGCCTTTACCTGGTGCCGCCAGGGTAATGGAATGAGCGTCTCTCAGGATGTTCGTCCCTGCGCGAGAACTGGATTACTCGCCGCGCCGCGCTGGCAGCCAGGAAGGTTTCCGCCGTCGAACTGGCGACCCTGTTCCTCGATCGCATCGACCGCCTCAATCCCGGCTTCAACGCCTTCATTGCGCAAGACCGGGAGCAAACCCTGGCCCAGGCGCGTGCCGCCGACGCCTCCGGCAAAGTCGGCGCCCGCGACACGCCTCTGGCCGGCATCCCATTGGCGCACAAGGATATTTTCTGCACCAGGGGCTGGCGCACGAGCTGCGGCTCGCACATGCTGGAGAACTTCGTCTCGCCCTACGACGCCCATGTCGTGGAAAGGCTGGCCGGGGCCGGCATGGTCACGCTGGGCAAGCTCAACATGGACGAATTCGCCATGGGTTCGTCCAACGAAACCTCGTATTTCGGCCCGGTGAAGAATCCCTGGGATACAGCGCGTGTGCCTGGCGGATCCTCGGGCGGCTCGGCCGCCGCCGTAGCGGCGCGCCTGACACCGGCGGCCACCGGCACCGACACCGGCGGCTCGATCCGCCAGCCGGCCGCCCTGTGCGGACTGACCGGCCTCAAGCCGACCTACGGCGCCGTATCGCGCTACGGCATGATCGCCTTCGCCTCCAGCCTCGACCAGGCCGGGCCGATGGCCAAATCGGCCGAGGACTGCGCGCTGCTGCTGAACGCCATGGCCGGCTTCGACGCGCGCGACTCGACCTCGCTCGAACGTCCCGCAGAAGACTACACCCGCGATCTGGAACAGCCCCTGGCCGGGCTGCGCATCGGCATGCCGAGGGAATTCTTCGGCGACGGCATGGATGCCGACGTGCGCGCGGCGGTGGAGGCGGCGCTGGCCGAATACCGCAAGCTCGGCGCCACCACGGTCGAGGTCAGCCTGCCCAACTCCGGCCTCTCGGTGCCCGCGTACTATGTGATCGCACCGGCCGAGGCCAGTTCCAACCTGTCGCGCTTCGACGGCGTGCGCTACGGCTATCGCGCACCGGAATACACCGACCTCAACGACATGTATTCGAAATCGCGCGCCCAGGGCTTCGGCGCCGAGGTCAAGCGCCGCATCCTGATCGGCACCTATGTGCTCTCGCACGGCTATTACGACGCCTATTACCTCAAGGCGCAGAAGATTCGCCGTCTGATCGCCGCCGACTTTGTCGAAGCCTTCAAGCAGTGCGACGTGATCATGGGCCCGACCTCGCCGTCGGTGGCCTTCGCCTTCGGCGCCAAGAGCGCCGACCCGGTGCAGATGTACCTTTCCGACATCTACACGATTTCCACCAACCTCGCCGGCCTGCCCGGCATGTCGCTGCCCTGCGGCTTCGGCCAGGGCGGTATGCCGGTCGGATTGCAGATCATCGGCAGCTGGTTCGGCGAAGCGAAAATGCTGCAGGCCGCGCACCAGTACCAGAAGGCCGCCGACTGGCACACGCGCATGCCGGAGAACCTGAAATGAGCCAGTGGGAAGTCGTCATCGGGCTGGAAACCCACGCCCAGCTTCGAACGAAGTCGAAGATTTTCTCCGGCAGCAGCACGGCCTTCGGCGCCGACCCGAACGTCCAGGCCAATGCCGTGGACATCGCCCTGCCCGGCGTGCTGCCGGTGCTCAACCGCGAAGCCGTGGTCTGCGCCATCAAGTTCGGCCTCGCCGTCGGCGCCACGATCGCACCGCGCTCGGTGTTCGCGCGCAAGAACTACTTCTACCCCGACCTGCCCAAGGGCTACCAGATCAGCCAGTTCGAGGTCCCGGTGGTGCAGGGCGGCGGCCTGGCGATAAAAGTCGGCGCCGCAAATGACCCAAATGCGACGGCGATCGACAAGCAGGTGCGCCTGACCCGCGCCCACCTCGAAGAGGACGCCGGCAAGTCGCTGCACGAGGACTTCCACGGCAGGAGCGGGATCGACCTCAACCGCGCCGGCACGCCGCTGCTGGAAATCGTCACCGAACCCGACATGCGCTCCAGCGCCGAGGCGGTCGCCTATGCCCGCGCCCTGCACGCTCTGGTGCAATGGATCGGCATCTGCGACGGCAACATGCAGGAAGGCAGCTTCCGCTGCGACGCCAACGTCTCGGTGCGCCGCCCCGGCGGGCCGCTGGGTACCCGGCGCGAGATCAAGAACCTGAACTCCTTCCGTTTCATGCAGCAGGCGATCGATTTCGAGGTGCAGTGGCAAATCAATGAAATCACGGAAGGCCGTGCCATCCAGCAGGCCACGGTGCTGTTCGACCCGGACACGGGCACGACGCGCGCAATGCGCAGCAAGGAAGACGCGCACGACTACCGTTACTTCCCCGACCCCGACCTGCTGCCGCTGGAGATCGGGCCCGACTGGATCGCCGAGGTGAAGTCGGGCATGCCGGAGCTGCCGCAGGCGATGCAGGCGCGCTTCCATGCCGAGTACGGCCTCTCGGCCTACGATGCGACCATCGTCACGGCCTCGTTCAGCATGGCCGACTACTTCGTCACCGCGGTGGCATCCGCCGGCGCCGCCAACGCCAAGACCATCGCCAACTGGATCATGGGCGAACTCGCGGCGCGGCTCAACAAGTCGGATATGCCGATCGAAGCCTCGCCGATCGCCGCCGCGCAACTGGCGGGCCTGATCCAGCGCATCGCCGACAACACGATCTCCAACAACATCGCCAAGAAGGTGTTCGAGGCGCTGTGGAACGGCGAAGGCAGTTCAGCCGACGAAATCATCGACAAGCAGGGCCTGAAGCAGATCACCGACAGCGGAGCGATCGAGAAGATCATCGACGAGGTGCTGGCAACCAACCAGAAGTCGGTCGAGGAATTCCGTTCCGGCAAGGAAAAGGCCTTCAACGCCCTGGTCGGCCAGGCCATGAAGGCGACCCGGGGCAAGGCCAATCCGCAGCAGGTCACCGACCTGCTGAAGAAAAAACTCGGCGCCTGATTACTTCTTTTCGACCGGCTTGTCGGCAGGCGCCGCGGCCGGCTTGTCGGCAGGCGCGACGGCGGGGGCGGCAGGTGGGGGCGGGGGGGGCACCACTATCGTTGCGGGTGCAGGCGCAGCGGCACCTGCAGCTTCAGCCGGCTTCTTGCCGGTCAGTTCGAGATAGCGCTTCTTCTCCTCGGCGAAACGGATGCGAACCTCTTCCTTTTCCTTGGTCTTGGCGACAATGGTCGCCTGCTGCGCCTGCATTTCCCTTTCGTTGTCGCCGACCTGCGACTTCAGCGCATCGGGTAGCGGCTTGCCCTTGTAGAACTCCCTGTCGCTGTCGAGTTTCTGTTTCCTCTTTGCGGCTTCCTCCAGGCGCTTTTTTGCCTCCGCGATACTCTTGTCGATCTCGGCCAGGTTGCGATCCCGCACCGAATCGATGCTCTTTTCACTCGAATAGGTGGCCAGCAATGCCACACTGCGACGGCGATCTTCGGCGGCCTTCCTTTTCTCCTCCTCCTTCTTCGCCAGTTCGGCATCGCGGCGGGCCTGCTGTTCCGCCGTCAGCGGAGCTTCCACGGTCTTCGAGACAAACCCGCGATTGTCGCGTTCTTCATAGGCCCGACCCTGGCAGGCGGCAGGAAGGAAGTCGCCGCAAACCTTCCGCCCCTTGGCGTCATCGCAGCAAAAGATGCGGGTCTGGGCGGCGGCGCCCTGGGCGAGGAATGCAGAGGATACCAACAGCAGGGCGGAAATCAGGCGCATGGGCTTCTCCCTAATTCAGAGCACAGAATATCACTCGATGCCATAAAGAGCACGATAAGCGCGCACGGCGGCGAGTTTGTTCTCAAGTTCCGGATGTCCGGACAGATAGTTGATCAAATCGGTCAAGCTGGCAACACTGACGACCGGAATGCCGAAGTTGCGTTCCACTTCCTGTACGGCCGAAAGCTCGCCTTGCCCGCGTTCCTGGCGATCCAGCGCTATCAGCACCGCGGCAGGGGTCGCCCCGGCGGCACGGATCAAATCCATCGATTCGCGCACCGAAGTGCCCGCGGTAATCACGTCGTCGATGATCAACACCCGGCCCGCGAGCGGGGCACCGACCAGCGTACCGCCTTCGCCGTGATCCTTGGCTTCCTTGCGGTTGTATGCGTAGGCCGCATTGCGTCCCCGGCCTGCCAGCGCCATGGCCGTTGCCGCGGCCAGCGGGATACCCTTGTAAGCAGGGCCGAACAGCACATCGAACCGCACGCCGGCAGCCAGGATGCGGCGGGCGTAGAAGTCGCCCAGGCGCGACAGGGAAGCCCCGTCGTTGAACAGGCCGGCGTTGAAAAAATAGGGGCTGAGGCGGCCCGCCTTGGTCTTGAACTCGCCGAAACGCAACACGCCCTGCTCGCAGGCGAAGGCGATAAACTCCCGGCTCAGCTCGCTGGTCACGTTATGGCTGGCATTCGCATTCATCGCCGCATTTTACATGCGCAAGCACATGCTCCGAATACTCGATCTGAATCTGAATGGTATCCGTTCCGCCGCGAACAAGGGATTTTTCGAGTGGCTGGCGACGCAACAGGCCGACATCGTCTGCGTCCAGGAACTCAAGGCGCAGCTGGCCGACCTGACACCCGCGCTGCGCGCGCCGACCGGATTCACCGGTTGCTTCCATGCCGCCGAAAGGAAAGGCTACAGCGGCGTCGGCATTTATTCACGAAAGCATCCCGATCGCATCGTCGAAGGTTTCGGCAACGCCGAGTTCGATGCCGAAGGGCGCTACCTCCAGGCCGACTTCGACCGGTTGACGGTGGTTTCGCTCTACCTGCCTTCCGGGTCCAGTTCGGACGAGCGCCAGCAAGCCAAGTTCCGCTTTCTCGATCAGTTCCGGCCGCAACTGGAACGCCTGGCGAAAGAGGCCGCGCGCGACGGGCGCGAAATCCTGCTGTGCGGCGACTGGAACATCGCACATCGCGAAATCGACCTGAGGAACTGGAAGTCGAACCAGAAGAATTCGGGCTTCCTTCCCGAGGAACGCGCCTGGCTGTCTTCCGTCTTCGACGATCTGGGCTGGGTGGACGTGCATCGCCGGCTGCAGCCGGAGGCAACCGGCGATGCCTACACCTGGTGGTCCAACCGCGGCCAGGCCTGGGCGAAGAACGTCGGTTGGCGCATCGACTACCAGATCGCGACCCCGGGCCTAGCGGCTGCCGCGCTGCGCGCGACCGTTTACAAGGACCACCGGTTTTCGGATCATGCGCCGCTGATTATTGATTACGACCTGGCGCTCCCATGACATGGATCATGGCGGCTGTGCGCTAGAATCGGTAACGTTCGATTTGTAGCGCTTAATCTTGAGGAGAAGACCATGGCTGAAATGACCGAAGTTACCAAAGACAAACTGATTGCCGACGTCAAGCTGGTGATTGCAGACAGCGAAGAACTGCTGCGTGCCACGGCGGGCCAGGCCGGTGACAAGATCGCCGAAATCCGCGCCAGGACCCAGGACCGGCTCGCGGCAGCCAAGATCAAGCTGGCCGAAGCCGAGGCCGCGGTGGTGGACAAGGCCAAGCAGGTCGGTCGCGCCGCCGATGACTATGTGCATGACAACCCCTGGCGCTCGGTGGGTGTCGCGGCCGGCATCGGCTTCATCGCCGGCCTGCTGATCGGCCGTCGCTGAACCCGGTCATGATCGACCCGGCGGGTGATGCGCCGGGGCGGGGCGGTTTGTTCGCTTCGGCGAAAGGCCTGCTCGGCACCGGCGTCGCCCTGCTCCAGAATCGCCTCGAACTCCTCGGCGTCGAACTGGCCGAGGAGCGGGTGCGGCTGTTTTCCGTGCTCGCATACGGCGGGGCGGCTTTTCTCTGCCTTGCCGCGGGCCTGGTCTTCCTCGCCGTATTTCTCACGGTCCTCATGTGGGACAGCAACCGCCTGCTTGCGCTCGGGGTTTTTTCGGCGCTGTTCCTCGGCGCCGGCGTTGTCAGCCTGCTGGTAACCCTGAGCCTGGCTCGATCGGGCTCGAAACTGTTTTCCGCCAGCCTGGCCGAATTGCGCAAGGACACCCAGGCGCTGACGCCGGGCGACGCCGCAAGGCCGCGATAAATGAACTCCCGCGCGATTGAACTCGCCCTCAAGAAACAACGGTTGCAGATTGCCGGCGCAGATTTGCGCAGCGACTTCGCGCATCACGCGACAGGCTTGATGCCCGCCTTCGTCGGCGCCGATATCGCGGTCGTCGGCGCGCAATGGGTTCGCGGCAACCGGGAGATCGTCGTTGCGGTCGCAGTTGCGCTGCTGATCATCCGGCCGAGAAGCATCATCGGCTGGGCGCGTCGCGGCTTCGTCATGTGGCGGCTGTGGCGGGACTTTCGGGATTTCCTCGATCGACGCCTGCCCGCGATCCGGCAGCGCTGAACCGTGAGCAAAGAAAAAGCCGCTGAACCTGACGGATCAACGGCTTTTGGAGTACTGGTGGTGATGGGGGGACTTGAACCCTCGACCTACGGATTATGAATCCGTCGCTCTAACCAGCTGAGCTACATCACCATGCAAAGGGGCGGGATTATCCTCGGCGCACGCTTGCCTTGTCAAGGCGGGACCTCGTAGGCGACAATTGCGCGATGGATTTCGACGTCATCATTGTGGGCGGCGGCCTTGCCGGCTTGAGCCTGGCAGCGGCCTTGCGCCGCTCGACCCTGTCGGTAGCCCTGGTCGAGGGGAAGGCACCGGACTTCCCCGAAACCCTGGATTCGCGCATCTATGCGATCAGTCCGGCCAATGCGGATTTTCTCGACGAACTGGGCACCTGGGGCCATCTGGATCCGGCGCGCATGGAAGCCGTGCGCACCATGGAAATTCACGGCGACGCGGGCGGCCGGCTGGATTTCACCGCCTATGGCTGCGGCGTTCCCGAACTGGCCTGGATTCTCGAGTCCTCGCTGATCCAGCGCGAATTGTGGGAAACGGTCAAACGCCAGGGCAACCTGACCCTGCTCTGCCCGGCGCGTCCGCAAGCGCTGACCATCGGCCCCGATGCCGCGTTGCTGAATCTGGCGGACGGTCGGAGCCTGTCGGCACGACTGATCGTGGCCGCCGACGGCGCCGAATCCTGGACGCGGGCGGCGGCGGGAATCGCGGTCCGCTTCGATCCCTACGACCAGCAGGGCGTGGTCGCCAACTTCGCCACCGAACTGCCGCATCACGGTACGGCTTTCCAATGGTTCCGCACCGACGGGGTGCTGGCCTGGCTGCCGTTGCCGGGCAATCGCATGTCCATGGTCTGGTCGGCCCCGGAAGATCACGGGCGCAAGCTACTCGCGCTCGATCATGCCGAATTGTGCGCCCTGGTTGCCGAGGCCGGCAAACACCGCCTGGGCGATCTCAAACTGGTCACCCCGCCTGCCGGCTTCCCCTTGCGCCTGATGCGCGCACCCAGTTCCGTGGCGCCTCGACTGGCCCTGATCGGCGACGCCGCACACACCATCCATCCGCTTTCCGGCCACGGCATCAACCTCGGCTTCCAGGATGCGCGGGGGCTGGCCGCCGTCCTGCGCGACAAACCCGGCCACGTCGATTGCGGCGACCTCGGGCTGTTGCGATCTTATGCGCGGGCGCGCAAGGAGGAGGTCGTAAGCTTGCAGACGCTTACGGACAGCCTGCACGACCTGTTCCGCCCCGCATCCGGTTCCCTGACCCGCCTGCGCAATTTCGGATTGAACCTCACCAATGCTTTGCCTGTCCTAAAGAACCTGCTGGTCCGCTACGCGCTGGCGTCCTGATGCCGGCCCCCCGAATTTCCCTGGAGAAACCATGAAATCATCCCTGCTTGCGGCCGCACTGGCCTGTCTGTCGTTCGCCGCCCTCGCCGACGAGGCCGATGTAAAAAAAGCCGTCGAGGCGAAACTGGGCAAGGTCGAAAAGATCGTCAAGGCGCCCATGGCGGGAATCTGGGAAGTAACGGTGGACGGCCAGATTTTCTACGCCGACGACAAGGGCGGCTACCTGATCTTCGGCAACCTGCTGGACATGAAGACCGGCAAGAACCTCACGGCTGAGCGCCAGTTCAACGCGCTGCCGCTGGAGCTGGCGGTCAAGCAGGTGCGCGGTTCAGGCAAGAACGTCATGGTCACGTTCGAGGATCCGAACTGCGGCTATTGCAAGAAGCTGGCAAAGGATGTGCTCACGCTGAAGGACGTCACCGTGTACACCTTCCTGCTGCCGGTGCTGGGCGACGATTCCTACGAAAAATCCAAGGCCATCTGGTGCGCGCCGGACAAGTCCAGGGCCTGGGTGGACTGGATGACCGCCGGCAAGATACCGCCCGCAGCACCGGCCAAGTGCGACCTCAACGGCCTCAACAAATCGGCGCAACTGGGGGGCAAGTTGCGCATCAACGGCACGCCGGCGATTTTCTTCGCCAACGGCGAGCGCGTCGGCGGCTACATTCCCGCCGCGGAGATCGAGAAGCGCTTCGGCTCCGGCGGCTGACCGTCCGCCGCGGGCGGGTGCGCCGTACCCGCCCCCATCCGTCGCGCCGCGCCGGCATCCTCGCGCGGCATCCCCGTTGGCACCTTGCGTGTCGCGGCAACGTGGCCGACCCGGCGCTCACGGGCGGTCGATTGCTGCGCCGCAAAATCAAATTTATTCCCTGTTCAGTTGCTTTTATGCGCCGGAAGGCAGAGACTTTCTCCCGCTGCAATGGCGGCAGTCAAATAAAAAAGGAGGAGTCAGATGCAAGTCTCACGGCGGCAGTTCTTCAAGATCTGCGGCGCCGGCATGAGCGGGTCGTCCATCGCACTGATGGGATTCTCGCCCACATCGGCCCTGGCGGAGGTGCGCAGCTACAAGCTGGCCCACGCCACGGAAACCCGCAACATGTGCCCCTACTGCTCGGTCAGTTGCGGGGTCCTGATCTACACCACGGGCGACAAGTCCAAGAACGCGAAAGCGGACATCATCCACATCGAGGGCGATCCGGACAATCCCGTCAATCGCGGCACGCTGTGCCCCAAGGGCGCCGGCCTGATGGACATGGTCAAGAGCCCGAACCGGCTCAAGTTCCCCGAAGTGCGCGAAGCCGGCAGCAACGAGTGGAAGCGCATCTCCTGGGATGACGCCATCAACCGCATCGCGGCCCACGTCAAGAAGGACCGCGACGCCAACCTGATCGAGAAGAACGCCGACGGCGTCACCGTCAATCGCTGGAACACCACCGGCTTCCTCGCCTCGTCGGCGGCCGGCAACGAAGCCGGCTACCTGACATCCAAGATCCTGCGCAACCTCGGAGTCGTCGCACTCGACACGCAAGCACGTATTTGACACGCCCCCACGGTATCCAGTCTGGGTCCGACATTTGGGCGTGGTGCAATGACCAACCACTGGGTCGATCTGAAGAATTCGGACCTGGTGATCGTCATGGGCGGCAATGCCGCCGAAGCGCATCCCTGCGGTTTCAAATGGGTCATCGAAGCGAAGAAGGATCGCAAGGCCAGGCTGATCGTGGTCGACCCGCGCTTCACGCGTTCCGCCGCCGTCTCCGATTTCTACGCGCCGATTCGCGCCGGTTCCGACATCGCCTTCCTCGGCGGCGTCATCAACTACCTGCTGTCGAAGGACAAGATCCATCACGAGTACGTCAAGAACTACACCAACGCCGCATTCCTGATCGACGAAGGCTTCAAGTTCGAGGATGGCCTGTTCTCCGGCTACAACGCCGAAAAGCGCAGCTACGGCAAGGACACCTGGAAGTACCAGATCGGCAAGGACGGCTTTGCCATGGTCGATCCGACCCTGGAAAGCCCGAACTGCGTGTTCCAGCTGATGAAGAAGCACTACAGCCGCTACACGCCGGAACTGGTGAGCAAGACCACCGGCACTCCGCAGGACGCCTTCCTCAAGATCTGCGAAATGATGGCGGAGACGTCGGCGCCGGACAAGACCATGACGATCTGTTATGCGCTGGGCTGGACCGAGCATTCGGTCGGCTCGCAGAACATCCGCACCATGGCCTTGATCCAGCTCCTGCTCGGCAACATGGGCATGGCGGGCGGCGGCATCAACGCGCTGCGCGGCCACGCCAACGTGCAGGGCATCACCGACATGTGCCTCTACTCGGAAGTGCTGCCCGGCTACCTGTCGGCGCCGACCGATGCCGACGTCGATCGCAAGACCTATCTGGAGAAGCGCACGCCCAAGGCGCTGCGGCCGAACCAGATGAACTTCCCGCAGAACTTCCCGAAGTGGTTCACCAGCCTGCAGAAGGCCTGGTACGGGGCGGCGGCGACCGACAAGAACGACTACGCTTACGACTGGCTGCCGAAGAAGGACGCGGCCTACGACGTGCTGGCGATCTTCGAGCGCATGCACCAGGGCAAGATGAACGGCTTCTTCTGCCAGGGCTTCAACCCGCTGGCCTCGGTGGCGAACAAGAAGAAGGTGGCCGATGCGCTGGCCAAGCTGAAGTTCCTTGTCGTCATCGATCCGTTGGCCACCGACACGTCGGAATTCTGGAAGCCGCACGGCGAGTTCAACGAGGTCGACCCGACCAAGGTCGCGACCGAGGTGTTCCGCCTGCCGGCCAACCTGTTCGCCGAGGAGACCGCCAGCTTCACCAGCTCCGGCCGCGTCATCCAGTGGCACTGGAAGGCGGCCGACGGTCCCGGTGAATCGAAGGGTGACATCGAGATCCTGGCGGCGCTGTTCCTCAAGCTCAAGGCGATGTACGCCAAGGACGGCGGCAAGCTGCCGGAGCCGATTCTGAACCTGACCTGGCCCTACCGCATCCCGGCCAAGCCGTCGCCGGCGGAACTCCTCATGGAGATTTCCGGCAAGGCGCTGGGCGATGTCTTCGATCCGAAAGACAAGACCAAGGTGATCGTCAAGGCCGGCGAGCAGGTGGCCGGCTTCGCGCAGTTGCGCGACGACGGCTCGACCCAGTGCGGCAACTGGATCTACAGCGGCTGCTGGTCGCAGGCGGGCAACCTCACGGCGCGGCGCGATAACTCCGATCCGTCCGGCCTCGGTCAGACGCTGCTGTGGGGCTTCGCCTGGCCGGCCAACCGGCGCATCCTTTACAACCGCGCCAGTTGCGACGTCTCGGGCAAGCCCTGGGATGCGAAGCGTACGGTGATCAAGTGGACCGGCACGGCCTGGGGCGGCAACGACGTGCCCGACATGCGGCCCGACGCGGCGCCCGACGAGAGCGTGATGCCTTTCATCATGACCCCGGAAGGCGTGGCGCGGCTGTTCGCGCCGGCCATGGCCGACGGACCCTTCCCCGAGCACTACGAACCCTTCGAGACGCCGCTGGACAAGAACCCCTTCCATCCCGGCAATCCCAAGGCCATCAGCAATCCGGCGGCGCGGGTGTTCAAGGGCGACATGGAAACCTTCGGCAAGGCGAAGGACTTCCCCTATGTGGCCACCACCTACCGCCTCGTCGAGCACTTCCATTACTGGACCAAGCACTCGATGATCAACGCCGTGCTGCAACCCGACCAGTTCGTCGAGATCAGCGAGCAATTGGCGCAGGAGAAGGGCATCGCCACCGGCGACAAGGTCAAGGTGCGCAGCAACCGCGGCTTCATCAAGGCGGTGGCGGTGGTCACCAAGCGCATCAAGACGCTCGACGTCGACGGCAAGAAGGTGCATACCGTTGGCATTCCAATCCATTGGGGTTTCAAGGGGGTCACCAAGCCGGGCTTCATCACCAACACGCTGACGCCGTTCGTCGGCGACGCCAATTGCCAGACGCCGGAATACAAGGCGTTCCTGGTCAACATCGAGAAGATCTAAGGGAGATATGACATGGCATTGCAATCGCTAGATATCGCCCGCCGCTCGGCGACGACCACACCGGCACCCGGCGTCCGGCAGACCACGGAAGTGGCCAAGCTGATCGACGTGTCCACCTGCATCGGCTGCAAGGCCTGCCAGGCGGCCTGCATGGAATGGAACGACATCCGCGACGAGGTCGGCATCAACCACGGCGTCTATGACAATCCGATCGACCTGACGGCCAAGTCGTGGACCGTGATGCGCTTCGCCGAAGTCGAGGAGAAAGGCAAGCTGGAGTGGCTGATCCGCAAGGACGGCTGCATGCATTGCGCCGATCCGGGCTGCCTCAAGGCCTGCCCGGCCCCCGGCGCCATCATCCAGTACGCCAACGGCATCGTCGATTTCCACCAGGAAAACTGCATCGGCTGCGGCTACTGCATCACCGGCTGCCCCTTCAACATCCCGCGCATCTCGCAGGAGGACAGCAAGGCCTACAAGTGCTCGCTGTGTTCCGACCGGGTGGCCGTCGGCCAGGCGCCGGCTTGCGCCAAGGTCTGTCCGACCGGCGCGATCCAGTTCGGCTCGAAAGAGCAGATGAAGGATTACGCCGCCAAGCGCATCGTCGACCTCAAGTCGCGCGGCTACGACAAGGCAGGGCTCTACGATCCGGCAGGGGTGGGCGGCACGCACGTCATGTACGTGTTGCACCACGCCGACCGGCCGGAGCTCTACAAGGGCCTGCCCAACGATCCCAGCATCAGTCCGCTGGTGTCGCTGTGGAAGGGCTTTGCCAAGCCGCTGGCCACCGTGGCCATGGCTGCCGTGGCACTGGGCAGTCTGTTCCACTACGTGATGAAGGGTCCGAACGAGGTCAGCAAGGAGCTTGAGGACGAACTGGAGAAGGAGGACGCAAAATGATCCGCAATCCAAAGGACCTGCAGCGCTACACCGCCGAAGAGCGGGCCAATCACTGGATAGTGGGCATCTGCTTCATCCTGCTCGCGCTCTCGGGGCTGGCCTTCTTCCATCCGGCCTTCTATCCGCTGACGCAGCTGTTCGGCGGCGGGGTCTGGGCGCGCATCCTGCACCCCATCATCGGCTGGCTGATGATGATCGGCTTCGTCGTCATGTACTTCCGCTTCAAGGCGCTGAACAGGATGGAGCCGGCCGACAGGGAGTGGCTCGACCGCGTCGGCGAAATGATGGACGGCAACGACCACAACATGCCGGAACAGGGCAAGTACAACGGCGGCCAGAAGGCGATGTTCTGGGCCATGTCGGTGTGCATGCTGCTGCTGTTCGTCTCCGGCATCATCCTGTGGCGCGCCTATTTCAGCTTCCCGGTGGATGTGGTGCGCCTCGGCGCCGTGGTGCATGCGGCGGTCGCCGCGATCATGATCGCGATGATCTTCGTCCATGTCTATGCCGCCCTCTGGGTTCGCGGCACGGTGCGCGCGATGGTCTATGGCACGGTCACCCGCGCCTGGGCCAAGCAGCACCACCGGGCGTGGTACCGCCAGGTAACGGGCAAATGAGCGGCAAGTCCTGATCTCCCCGGCAGTTTCCTGCCGATCCAGACCCGCGGGCTTCGGCCCGCGGGTCGTTTGTAAGTCCCCAATCGAATAGACTCTTCGCCATGAGCGCCACCACCCAAACCCCCGTCATTCCGATCAAGTCGAGCAGCGAGCCGCCGCACGTCATCGCCCCCGCTGCGGCGACGATTTTTTCCACCCGCGCAGAGCGCTTCGACCAGCTCGCCGCCGGCCACAGCCTCGGCGCCTGGCTGCGCTTCCTCGGCGCACTGAGTCGCGCCCAGCACGAGGCCCTGCAGGCCCTGCCGGCGCTGCCGCTGCCCGATGCCACGCAACTGGCGCTGGCGCGCGAGCACCGCATGCCGCCGCTGCCGGCGCAGTCCTGGCCGCGCGATCCGGCCTGGCGCACCGGCCTGCAACAGATCATCGCCGCCGTCACGCCCGCCGCACCCGAACCCGCGCGCAAGGACCTGGCGCGACTGGCGGCCTTCGACGCCGAACGCGTCGAGGCGCTGGCCGAGCGCGTGCTGCACACCGAGCTCTACGGCGACGATGCCGCCCTGCTGCCCTATGTCGCCGCCGCCCTGCAAGTGCTATGGACCGCCGGCGCCGCGCGCCTCGGCGTCGCCGAAATAGCCGCACTCGACGTGCCCGGCGTCTGTCCCTGCTGCGGCTTCCTGCCGGTGGCCAGCGTGGTGCGCGGCGGCGGCGAGGTCGCCAACCTGCGCTACCTGCACTGCGCCCTGTGCAACACCGAATGGAATCTGGTGCGCGTCAAATGCACCGCCTGCGATGCCACCGAAGGCGTCAGTTACCGACATCTGGAAGCCGAAGGGCTCAAGGGCGCCGACGCCGTACGCGCCGAAACCTGCGATTCCTGCAAAAGCTACCTCAAGATCGTGTACCAGGAGAAAGCTCCAGTCGACCCGGTGGCCGACGACCTCGCCACGCTGGCGCTGGACATCCTGGTCGACGAGGCCGGCTACGCCCGCAGCGGGCCCAACCTGCTGCTGGTGCCGGGTAGCTGAGCGCAAAAGTCGGCGCTGGCGGGACGGCGATTCTGCATCGCGTTCGCCGGCCGAGATCAGCGCTTGATATCCCGCCGTGCTTTCGGCACTATGCGGAGTCGATAGCCGCCGCGTCCCGCGGCCGGCCGATTCCCGAACGCGGCAAGCCTGTACCCCAATGAAAAACCTGGACGCCCTCAAGCAACAGGGCGATGTCATCTGGAACATCGCCAATCTCCTGCGCGGCCCCTACCGGCCGCCGCAGTACCGGCGGGTGATGATTCCGCTCACCGTCCTGCGCCGCCTCGACTGCATGCTGGAGGGCAGCAAGGACAAGGTGCTGGCCCACTACAAGAAGCTCAAGGCCGAGGGCAAGGACGAAGAAACCATCGAGAAGGTCATCGCCCACAAGTTCGGCCTGCCGATCTTCAACATCAGCGAATTCACCTTCCAGAAACTGCTCGGCGATCCGGAAAAGCTTGCCGCCAACCTGCGCAACTTCATGGCCGGGTTCTCCGGACGCGCGCGCCGCATCATCGAGAAGTTCAAGTTCGACGAGGAAATCGAAAAGCTCGAAGACGCCAACCGCCTGTTCGAGGTGGTCAAGGAAATCGCCGCCGTCGACCTGCACCCCGAGAAGATTCCCAACATCGCCATGGGCTACGTCTTCGAAGACCTGGTGCGGCGCTTCAACGAACAGGCCAACGAGGAAGCCGGCGACCACTTCACGCCGCGCGAAGTCATCAAGCTCATGGTCAAGCTGCTGTTCACCCATGACGACCTGGTCTACAAGCCGGCCAAGGTCATCAAGATCTACGACCCCACCTGCGGCACCGGCGGCATGCTCTCCGAATCGGAGAAGCTGATCGCCGATCCCGACAGCGGCCTCAACCCCGGCGCCAACGTCCAGCTCTTCGGCCAGGAATACAACCCCGAGTCCTACGCCATCTGCGGCTCCGACCTGATGATCAAGGGCGAGGGTGTGGAGAACATCGTCTTTGGCGACACCCTCGGCACCGGCAAGGCCAAGGAGGGCTTCGCCGACGGCGATGGCCACCCCAACGAACGCTTCCACTACATGCTGGCCAACCCGCCCTTCGGCGTCGAATGGAAGCCCGAAAAGGACAACGTCACCCGCGAGCACAACGAGTTCGGCTTCAAGGGCCGCTTCGGCCCCGGCCTGCCGCGCATCAACGACGGCGCCCTGCTGTTCCTGCTGCACATGATGTCCAAGATGCAGCCCGCGCCCGAGAACGGCGGCGAGGGCTCGCGCATCGCCATCGTCTTCAACGGCTCGCCGCTATTCACGGGCGACGCCGGCAGCGGCGAAAGCAACATCCGCCGCTGGATCATCGAGCACGACATGCTCGAAGCCGTGATCGGCCTGCCCGACCAGCTTTTCTACAACACCGGCATCAGCACCTACGTCTGGATCGTCACCAACCGCAAGCCGAAGGAACGCGCCGGCAAGGTTCAGCTCATCAACGCCACCGAGTTCGCCTGGAAGATGAAGAAAAGCCTCGGCGACAAGCGCAAGCGCATCGGCGACGGCAGCGATGGCGCGCCCGACCATATCGCCGTGCTGACCAGGCTCTATGGCGATTTCCAGCACGATGTGCGCAAAACTCTCGGCGAGATCGGAACCAACATCGATCCCAAGCGCGACCAGGCAAAGTCGCTCTTCGTCAGCAAGATTTTCGAAAACCGCGACTTCGGCTTCCTCAAGATCACCGTCGAGCGGCCCTTGCGCCTCAACTTTGCCGCGAACAACGAACGCATCGCCCGCGTGCAGGCCACCGGCGCTTTCACCGGATTGGCGATCTCGAAAAAGCGCAAGGACAAGGGAAAAATCGCCGAGGAGATACTCGAGGGCAAGGCCGCGCAAGCCGCCATCCTCGATGTGCTGAACGGCATCAAGCCCGCCTTTGCCAAAGGGCAGCTCGCCAAGGATCGTGCTGTCTTCGAGGACCAGTTGAGTGCCGCCTTCAAGGCGTCCGGCATCGAGTTCGACGCGAGGCTCAAGGACATCCTGCTGCCCCCGGCGCCCTCGCTGAAAAAGACCCCAGCGCCGAAATTTGCCGCGACAGGAAGGGCAAGCCGGAGCCGGATGCCGACCTGCGCGATACCGAAAACGTGCCCCTGCCGGCGGGCATCCCCATGCCGCTGCCGCTGGACTACGAAGGCAAGAAGAACAAGGGCAAGGTCGACGTCGCGCCGCTGCTGGAGTTGGTGCAGGACCATTGCGAGGCCTATCTCGCCGCCGAAGTGCTGCCCTACCGTCCCGATGCCTGGATCGCCCACGACAAGATCAAGGTTGGCTACGAAATCCCCTTCAACCGCCACTTCTACGAATACGAGCCGCCGCGCCCGCTGGAAGCTATCGAGGCCGACATCCTTGCGCTGGAGAAGGACATCATGGCCATGCTCGGAGAAATTACGACATGAGACTCGCGGCTTATCCGGGCAGGGCCAGCGGCGTTGAATGGCTTGGCGAAGTGCCTGAGCATTGGGGCGTGAAGCGTCTCAAATGGTCAGTCGCAGGCTGCATCAACGGTGTATGGGGCGATGAGCCGGACGGCGTCGACGATGTTGTTTGTGTGCGGGTTGCAGATTTCGACCGGGACAGGTTTTCTGTCACCACCGATTCGCTCACGATTCGATCGGTTGAGCCGAAGCAGCGACAATCCAGAAAACTGCGGAAGGGCGACTTGCTCATTGAAAAGTCCGGCGGTGGCGACAAGCAACTCGTGGGCTGCGTCGTCTATTTCGATCATGAGTTCGAGGCGGTCTGCTCGAACTTCGTGGCCCGACTGCCAGTCGATCCGGAACTTCCCGGCAGATATTGGAGCTATGTTCATGCCGCGCTCTATGCCGGCCGGCTCAACTATCCGGCGATCAAACAGACGACAGGTATCCAGAATCTCGATGCGGGCGAATACCTGAACACGCTCGCCGCGTATCCGCCGGTTGACGAGCAGGAGAATATCGCCGACTTCCTCGACTGGAAGACGGCGCAGATCGACGCGCTGATTGCAAAGAAGCAGGAACTGATAGCGAAGCTGAAGGAAAAGCGCCTCGCGGTCATCACCCAGGCCGTCACCAAGGGCCTCGACCCCAAAACGCCACTGCGCGATTCCGGCGTTCCATGGCTCGGCAAGGTGCCGGCACATTGGGCGGTGATGGAACTCCGGCGTCGCTGGATTATTCAGGACTGCAAGCACAAAACCGTTTCATTCGTAACTGACGGTGTTCCTCTCGCAAGCATCAAGGAGGTCCATGACTTCGAAGTGAATCTTGAAGATGCGAATCAGACCACCTACGAGGAGTATCTTGAACTGATTGAGGGCGGGCGAGAGCCAATGCTTGGCGACATCATCTACAGCCGGAATGCTTCGGTCGGTGATGCAGCCATAGTTTCAACAACAGCTCGTTTTTCTATGGGGCAAGATGTATGCCTTTTGCGTTCCCCCGACGCCTATCCTAGATTTGTCGCGTACCTTCTGAGGTCGCAGCCGTTACGCGAACAAGCAGAGGCCGTTATGATTGGTTCGACCTTCCGAAGAATCAACGTCAGTCAGATCAAGTCACTTTGGGTAACGGTTCCGCCCGTTGATGAGCGAGAGAAATTTCGGGCTCTGGATCGAAAACGGAGCGGATAGATTCGATGATCGAGAAAGCAGAATTGGCGGTCTCCTTGCTCACCGAATACCGCTCCGCCCTCATCACTGCCGCGACCACCGGCAAGATCGACCTGCGCGGCTGGCAGGCCGAAAAGGAGGCCGCATGAAGTTCGAAACCTTCAAGGCCGGTGTCTGGCAGCAACGCTACCAGTACAAGAGCTTCGAGCCGGTGCTGGTGGACCACGAATGGCTGTGGCAGGACCCGGCCATCAACACGCTGCTGGAAGCGGCCAACCGGGCCCTGGGCGAGCTGAACGCGTTTTCGCTGATCGTGCCCGATATCGACCTCTTCATCGAGATGCACGTGGTCAAGGAGGCGCAGACCTCAAGCCGCATCGAGGGCACGCAGACCGGGATGGACGAGGCCCTGATGCCGGAGGACCAGATCGAGCCGGAAAAGCGCGATGACTGGCGCGAGGTGCGCAACTACGTCGATGCGGTGAATGCGGCCATCGCCGAGCTGGCGACTCTGCCGCTGTCGAACCGCCTGTTGAAGCGCACCCACGAAATCCTGATGCGCGGGGTGCGTGGCGAGCACAAGCAGCCGGGGGAGTTCCGCAGCAGCCAGAACTGGATCGGCGGCTCCAGCCTGGCCGATGCGGTGTTCATCCCGCCGCACCCGGACGGCGTGCCGGCCATGATGGGCGACCTGGAAAAGTTCTGGCACGACGAGACGATCCAGGTGCCGCACCTGATCCGGCTGGCGATCAGCCACTACCAGTTCGAGACCATCCACCCCTTCCTCGACGGCAACGGCCGCATCGGGCGTTTGCTGGTGCCGCTGTATCTGGTCAGCCACGGCCTGCTGGTCAAGCCTTCGCTTTACTTGTCCGATTTCTTCGAGCGCAATCGCGCCAGCTACTACGACGCGCTGATGCGGGTGCGCACCGGCAACGACCTGATCCACTGGGTGCGTTTCTTCCTGCAGGGCGTGGCGGAAACGGCGACCAAGGGGCGCAACGTGTTCCAGCAGATTCTGGCGCTGCGCACCGAGGCGGAGCAAAAGATACTGACGCTGGGCAAGCGTGCGCCCAATGCCCGGCAGGCACTGAACCTGCTGTATCGCAAACCCATGCTGAGCGCCGCCGATCTGGAGCATGGCCTGGGCATCACGCATCCGACCGCCAATGCCCTGCTGCGCGACTTCATCCGCTTGGGCCTGCTGCGGGAGATCACAGGCGCGAGCCGGCATCGGTTGTATGTGTTCGAAACTTACCTTGATCTGTTCATAAGGTAAGGAAAACGGCTTTTCTTTACATTAGACTGCTTTCAAGGTAAAGATTCTTCCAGACCCCGGCCCGCCGGGAACACGAGACGAGAACCTGACCCGCCATGAAAAAGCACACCGAAGCCCGCCTCGAAGACGCCATCGTCGATGAGCTGACGACGGCGGGCGGCTGGGTACAGATCGATTACAACCAGGGCGCGGCGGCGGGACGTTACGACCGCGCGCTGGCGCTCGATCCCGTCTTGGTGCTGGGCTTCATCGAGGCAACGCAGGCGAAGGTCTGGAGCAGCCTCGTCGCCATCCACGGCGCCGAAACCGGCAAGGTGGCGCTGGAGCATCTGGTCAAGGAGCTGGACACCAAGGGCATGCTCAAGGTGTTGCGCCAGGGCTTCAAGTGTTACGGCAAGAAGCTGCGCGTGGCGGTTTTCGCCCCCAGCAACACCCTGAACCCGGACACGCTGGCGCTTTACGAAAAGAACGTGCTCTCGGTGACGCGCCAGCTCCATTACGGCGAAAGCCACGGCAAGAGTCTCGATCTGGCGCTGTTCCTCAACGGCTTGCCGATCGCCACGGTGGAGCTGAAGAACCCGCTTTCCGGCCAGACGGTGGCGGACGCCAGGCGGCAATACAAGAAGGACCGCGATCCGCGCGAACCGCTGTTCGATTTCAAGAAACGAGCGCTGGTGCATTTCGCCGTCGATCAGGATGAGGTGGCGATGGCCACGCGCCTGTCGGGCGACAAGACCCACTTCCTGCCCTTCAACCTGGGCAACCAGGGCCATGCCGGCAACCCGCCGGCGGCCGACGGCGGCTACCGCACGGCCTATCTGTGGCGCGAGGTGTGGCAGCGCGACAGCCTGCTCGACATCCTCGGCCGCTTCATGCATCTGGAAGTGAAGGAAAAACGTGTCCTGACGGACGCCGGCATCAAGAAGATCAGCAAGGAAACCATGATCTTCCCGCGCTACCACCAGCTTGATGCGGTGCGCCGTCTGGTGGCGCATGCCGGCGCCAAGGGGGCCGGTCACAACTATCTGGTGCAGCATTCGGCGGGCTCGGGCAAGTCGAATTCCATCGCCTGGCTGGCGCACCGGCTTTCCAGCCTGCACGACGCCGCCGACCGCAAGATTTTCGATTCGGTGATCGTGGTGACGGATCGCCGCATCCTCGACCAACAGTTGCAGAACACCATCTACCAGTTCGAGCACAAACAGGGCGTGGTGCAGAAGATCGACGAGGACACCCGGCAACTGGTGCAGGCGCTGGCCGACGGCACGCCCATCGTCATCACCACCCTGCAGAAATTCCCCTTCGTCGCCGAGACGCTGGAGAAGCTGCGCGAGGAAACCCAATACGGCGTGGCCATCGCCACCCGCGACAAGCGCTTCGCGGTGATCGTGGACGAGGCCCACAGCTCGCAGTCGGGCGAGAGCGCGATGGAACTCAAGGGCGTGCTCAACGCCAGCGGCGTCGAGGAAGCGGCGGCGCGCTATGCGGCCGAGCAGGGGCTGGACGCGGATGACGACGCCGACCAGCTCGCCGGGGTGGTGCGCGAGATGCTCAAGCGCGGCAGGCAGCCGAACCTGAGCTTCTTCGCCTTCACCGCGACGCCGAAATACAAGACCAAGAAGGTCTTCGACGAGCCGGGGCCGGACGGCGAATCGCCCTTCCACCTCTACACCATGCGCCAAGCCATCGAGGAAAAATTCATCCTCGACGTGCTGAAGAACTACATCAGTTACGAAGCCTATTTCCGCCTGGTGCAGGTGGGCGAGGACGACCCGCATGTGGAGCGCAAGAAGGCGGCGCGCGCGCTGGCGCGGACGCTGACCTTCCACGAAGTCAACTTGCGCACCAAGACCGAGGTCATGGTGGAGCATTTCCGCACCCATGTCCGGCACAAGATCGGTGGCCGCGCCAAGGCCATGGTGGTGACCGAAGGCCGCCTGCATGCGGTGCGCTACAAGCAGACCTTCGATAGCTACATCGCCGAGCAGGGCTACAAGGACATCAAGACCCTGGTGGCCTTTTCCGGCATCGTCGAGGACCCGGAAGCCCCCGGCAAGACCTGGACCGAAGTCGGCATGAACGGCGGTATCAAGGAAAGCGAGCTGGCAGAAAAGTTCGACAGCCACGAATACCAGGTGTTGCTGGTGGCGGAGAAGTACCAGACCGGCTTCGACCAGCCCTTGCTGCACACCATGTACGTGGACAAGAAGCTGACCGGCCTGCATGCGGTGCAGACGCTTTCGCGCCTGAACCGTGCCTGCGCCGGCAAGGAAGATACCTTCATCCTCGATTTCCGCAATTCGCCCGAGGAAATCTTCAAGGCCTTCAAGCCCTATTACGAGGACACCCCGGTCGAGCCGCTGACCGACGCCCAGCACCTCTACCGCCTGCAACACCAGATCGAGGAAACCGGCCTGATCTTCGAGGAGGAGGTGAAGGCCTTTTGCGCCGTGTATTTCCGCCCGGTGCGCAAGGAGACGGTGCACGATCACTCCGCCATGAACGGCATCCTCGATCAGGCGGTGGAACGCTTCAAGGAGCGCGACGAGGAAGAGCGCGAGGAGGCCAAGGCGCTGCTGGTGAACTTCCGCAACCTCTATGGTTTCCTGTCGCAGGTGATCCCGTATCAGGACAGCGACCTGGAGCGCCTATACACCTATCTGCGCTTCCTGCTGACCAAGCTGCCCCGGCGCCAGGATGGCGGACCGGTTCAGCTCGAAGACGATGTCGAATTGCAGTATTACCGGCTGCAGAAAATCAGCGAGGGTCGCATCGACCTCGACAGCGGCAGCGGCAAGCCGCTCAAGGGGCCGGGCGACGTCGGCACCGGGCAGGAAGACCAGAAGATCCGCCTTTCCGAGCTGATCGACATACTCAACGAACGCTTCGGCACCGACTTCACCCAGGCCGACCAGCTCTTCTTCGACCAGATCCAGGAGGAGGCGATAGAAAACGAAGCTCTGAAGAAGGCGGCCGCGACCAACTCCAAGGATGATTTCCGCTATGTGTTCGAGAAGGCTTTCGAGGGCCTGGTGATCGACCGCATGGACGGCAACGAGGAAATCTTCGGCAAGCTCATGAGCGACGGCGAATTCCGCAAGCTGGCACTCGAACACTTGCTGCACAAGGTCTATGGCACGCTGAAAAATCCGCCGCGGCCGGGTGCAGCGTAAACCACAACTGCATGAAAGTCGGCGCTGGCGGCACGGCGATGCAGGTCCATGCGCCCGCGCAGATTTTCTGTGGAACCAAACTTCCACCTACACTGTCAGCATTGAATCCAACCCGAGGAGACCCCGATGAGACGCCTGCTTTCCCTGTTTGCCCTGGTCCTTGCCGCGACCTTCAGCCTGCCGGCCGCCGCCGCCACCGACCATCTCGATGGCGTGGTGCCGCTGGCGAAGGATGACGTCGCCGCCGTGGCGCAGATCAAGGCCACGCCCGAGCGCCATGTCATGCTCTACTTCGGCGATCACCTGAACTGAGGGGCCTGCCGCTACACCGTGAGTGTGCTGCAAAAGCCCGAAGTCAAGGCGAAGTACAACAAGCATTACGTCGGCGCCCATGCCGATTTCGGCGACCTGGAGCTGGATGACGACGATCCGCGCCATGCCATGGTCAAGCGCCACAATCCGCGCAAATGGCGGCCGGTGCTGGTCTTCCTCGACGGCCAGGGCAAGGAGGTGGCACGGTTCACCGCCGGACTGAAGTCAGCCGAAGAAGCGCTGCTGCTCGATCGCTTCGTCTCCGAAAAGCATTACCAGAAGGGGGATTTCGCCAGTTTCAGGAAGGCGCAGAAGGGCTGACGGTAGCGGCGGCGGCCGCGAGCGCCTCGCGGTGACGGCCGGTGGCCAGGCCGTAGATGCGCAGCAGGTCCTCTTCGGAGACGTCGATGAAGGAATCCATCTGCGTCAGGGCGAAGACGAAGTCTTCATGCGAAATCGCCTCGTAGCCGGAGTTGCCGGTATCGGTCGTGACGCTGCGGCGCGCGAGGAAGGCCGGGTAACGACGCCAGGGGAAAAACGCATTGAAGGCCACCGCCGCCGCGAGCAGGATCACCACATTCGACAACACCGGCGCCAGCACGAAGCCGAAACCCAGCGCCTGCACCGGTGCGCCGCCGAGTACGGCGACCAGCGCGGTTGCCCCGCCGGGCGGATGGATGCAGCGCAGGTAGTGCATCGCACCGATCGAAAGGCCCACCGCGGCCGCGGCCGCGAGCGCCGCATCGGGCACCAGGCGCGCGCAGGCGACGCCGATCAGGGCCGACACCAGATGCCCGCCGAATACCGGCCAGGGTTGCGAGAGCGAGCCGTGCGGCACGGCGAACACCAGCACCGTCGAGGCTCCGATCGAAAAGATCAGCAGCGGCGTCGCCGGCTGGCCGCCAAGGGCATGGCTGGCGAAATAGACCGCCAGCACCCCGACCAGCCCGCCGAGCGCCGATACCAGCCGCTCGCGATGGCTGACCGGACTCAATTCGATACCCAGGATTTTCTGCCACGACGCTGGCGTCGCCGGATTCTGCTTGGTCATTTCGGTTTCCTCGAGAAGCTCGCGTTGCGTCGATTTCCGACGTGCAAAACGCGGGTAGAGCCAATAGAATAAACCACCTCGTTTCTGCCCGGTCCGGGTGAAATCATGAATCCACTCTCCCAGCTTCCTTCCGTCGACCGCCTGCTGTCCGCTGCGCCGCTTGTCGCGCTGGTCGACCTGCACGGCCGCGCCGTGGTCACCGCCATGGTGCGCGACGTGCTCGCCGCGACACGCGCCGCCATGAAGGATGGGGCGCCGCTGCCCGACGAAGCAGGCCTGCTGGAAAAAGTCGGTGCCTGCGTAACGGCGAAAATGCGCCCCGGATTGCGCCCGGTGTTCAACCTCACCGGCACCGTGCTGCACACCAACCTCGGCCGTGCACCGCTGCCCGAGGAGGCCGTGCAGGCGCTGGTTGCCGCCGCGCGCTCGCCCTGTGCGCTGGAGTACGACATAGCCTCCGGCGGCCGCGGCGATCGCGATGACATCGTCAACGAGCTGCTCTGCGAGCTGACCGGTGCCGAAGCGGCCACTGTGGTGAACAACAACGCCGCCGCGGTGTTCCTGCTGCTCAACACCCTGGCGCAGAAGAAGCAGGTCATCGTCTCGCGCGGCGAACTGATCGAAATCGGCGGCGCCTTCCGCGTGCCGGACATCATGAGCCGCGCCGGGGCGAAGCTGGTCGAGGTCGGCACCACCAACCGCACCCACCTCAAGGATTTCGCGGAAAACATCACCCCGCGCACGGCGATGCTGATGAAGGTGCATGCCAGCAACTACGCCATCAGCGGCTTCACCCATGCCGTGCCCGAAGCCGAACTCGCGGCGCTGGCGCACCAGCATGCCCTGCCCTTCGTCGTCGACCTCGGCAGCGGCACGCTGGCCGACCTCGCCGCCTGGGGCCTGCCGCACGAGCCGACGCCGGCGGAAGCCATTGCCGCCGGCGCCGACCTGGTTACCTTCTCCGGCGACAAACTGCTGGGCGGGCCGCAGGCCGGCCTGCTGGTGGGGCGCAAGGATCTGATCGCAAGAATCAAGAAGAACCCGCTCAAGCGCTGCTTGCGCGTCGGCAAGCTGACGCTGGCCGCGCTGGAAGCCGTGCTGGCGCTCTACCGCGATCCCGACCGGCTGCACCTGCGCGTTACCGCCGTGCGCCAATTGACGCGGCCCGAAGCCGAGATTCGAGCCGCCGCCGAACGCCTGCTGCCGGCCTTGCAAAACGCGCTGGCCGGCCTGCCGGTGACGGCGGAAATCGTCGCGCTGAAATCGCAGATCGGCTCCGGTTCGCTGCCGGTCGACCGCCTGCCCTCGGCCGGCTTCGCCATCCGCCCGCAGGCGCGACGCGGCGGCGTGCTCAACCGCATCGAAGCGGCCCTGCGCGGCATCGCGCATCCGCTGCGCCCGGTGATCGGCCGCATCGAGGACGGCGCCTTGCGGCTCGACCTGCGCTGCCTCGACGAGGGCGACGAGGCGGCGTTCGCGGCGACGCTTGCCGCGCTCGTCGTCAAACCATGATCGTCGGCAAATGATCATTGGCACCGCGGGTCACATCGACCACGGCAAGACCACGCTGGTGAAGGCGCTGACCGGCGTCGATGCCGACCGCCTGCCGGAAGAAAAGGCGCGCGGCATCACGCTCGACCTCGGTTACGCCTACGCGCCGCTGGCCGACGGATCCGTGCTGGGCTTCGTCGACGTGCCGGGCCACGAAAAGCTGATCCACAACATGCTGGCCGGCGCCACCGGCATCGACTACGTGCTGCTGGTGGTGGCCGCCGACGACGGGCCGATGCCGCAGACGCGCGAACACCTGGAACTGCTGGGCCTGCTCGGCCTCGATCGCGGCGCCGTGGCCCTGACCAAGTGCGATGCGGTGGATGCGGCGCGCATTGCCGCCGCGCGCGACGAAATCGAGATGCTGCTGGCCGGCACGCCGCTCGCCGGCAGCCCGCTGTTCGAACTGTCGGCGGCGACCGGCGCCGGCGTCGCCGCGCTGCGCAGCCATCTTGAAGCGGTCGCGGCGGCGCACACCCGGCGCGACGCCGCAGGCCGCTTCCGCCTCGCCATCGACCGCTGCTTCACGCTCTCCGGCATCGGCACCGTGGTCACCGGCACGGCCTTCTCGGGAAAAGTCGGCGCCGGCGACACGGCGATCATTTGCCCGGCCGGCGGCGCCGGCTACAAGGCGCGCGTAAAAAGCCTGCACGTGCAGGACCGAGCGGCACAAAACGGCCAGGCCGGCGACCGCTGCGCGCTGGCGCTGGCCGGCGACTTCGAAAAGAAGGACATCGAGCGCGGCATGTGGCTGGTCGATCCCGCGGCGGCACGACCGCTCATTCGATTCCAGGCCGAAATCCGGGTAACCGAAACGCAGGCCGCACTGAAGCACTGGACGCCGGTGCATGTGCATCTGGGCGCCGCCGACATCACCGGCCGCGTCGCGCTGCTCGATTGCGCGGAAATCGGCGGGGCGTAGCGGGGGTTTCGCGGAGCGCGGCTCCGCGCCCGCGCAGCCGGCTGGCTGTGCAAAGCCAGCCGTGGAGACCACGGCGCTGGCGGAGATCCTGCTCGACCGCGAGACGCTCGCCGTGCGCGGCGACCGCTTCGTGCTGCGCGATGCATCGGCCCGGCACAGCATCGGCGGCGGCCGCGTGCTCGACTGCTTTCCGCCCTCGCGCCACAAGCGCAGCCCGGCGCGGCTGGCGCTGCTCGCCGCACTGAAGGACGACGATCCCGCCGTCAGCCTGAAGCTGCTGGCCGGGCAAGCCGTGGCCGGCGTCGACCTCGACCGCTTCGCCGCCAACTGGAACCTCGCCGCCGGCGCGGCGGCCGCTCTCTGGAGTGTCGCCGGCCTGCGCGTGATCGCCGCCGGCGAGCAGCACCTCGGCTTCGCCGCCGGCGGCTGGCAGGCGCTGGGCGAAAAACTGCTGGCGGCGCTGGCGGCCGAGCACGCGCGCGCGCCGGACATGGTCGGCGTCGAGCGCGAACGCCTGCGCCGCCTGACCCTGCCGACGCTGGAGCGCGCCGCCTTCGATGCGCTGGTGGCGGAACTGCTGGCCGCCGGCCGCATCGCCGCCGCGCGCGCCTGGCTGCACCTGCCCGAGCACCAGGCCAGCCTCGCCGCCGGCGACCGCGACCTGTTTGCGGTGCTGAAGCCGCTGCTCGATGCCCAGCCCCATGGCCCGCCGCGCGTGCGCGACATCGCCAGGGCATCCGGCACCGCCGAGGACACGGTGCGCCAGTTGTTCCGTCGCATCGCCCGCGCCGGCGAACTCTATCCGGTGGCGCACGACCACTACTTCACGGCGGATGCCGTCGCCGGGCTGGCCGCCATCGTCGCCAAACTCAATGCCGAAAAAGGATCGGCGCGCGCCGCCGACCTGCGCGACATCATTTACCGCGATGGCGGCGGCGGACGCAAGGTGGCGATCCATATCCTCGAATTCTTCGACCGCATCGGCTACACTCGCCGCGTGCGTGACGAACATCTACTGCGCGGCAGCGGTGCGAGCCATGCATGGCTGAATAACAATTAAAGCAACAACGGAAAAGAACGTTCCCCGGTGGGGCGGCCGGTCTTCAAAACCGGCAGGGGTCGCCATGCGGTCCCTGGTGGGTTCGACTCCCGCTCTTTTCCGCCACCCCGACCAAGGAGAGACCTCATGCAGAGCCAATCCATGATTTACCGCGGCAGCCGGCTTGCGATCCTGGCTTCCATTCCCGTCCTGCTCACCGCCTGCGCCAGCATGGATGCCGGCCCGGCGGGGGGTCAGCCGTCGCCAGGCCACGGGGGCGGGCGCCTGGGCGTGATCCGCGCGGCCGGCAGCGCTTACTGAGGACGCCCATGAGCCGGGCTCCGTTCCGCGGCGCCGTGCCCGACGGCCTGCTCTACGACCCGGATCACGACATGTGGGTACGGCGCGAGGGTGAAGAGGTGGTGATCGGCGCCAGCGCCTTCGGCATCTTCCTCGCCGGCGAAATCATCGCCTTCACCGCCAAGCCGAAGGGCGCCGAGGTCGAGCGCGGCCGCGGCCTGGGCACCGTCGAATGCGCCAAGACCGTGCTCGCCGTGCATGCGCCGCTTTCCTTCGCGCTGACCGCAGCCAACGAGGCTGCCGAGGAGCGTCCTGCCGTGCTCAACCGCGACCCCTACGTCGCCGGCTGGATGGTGCGCGGCCGGCCCACGGCCTGGGACACGGAACGCGCGCGGCTGGTGGATGCCGTGAGTTATCGCGCCCACATCCGGCGCATCGAACCTGACGCGGAGTTCCTGTGAGCGCGCATCGGAAAAAACTCGCCATCCTGCTCTGGTCGGCGACACCCGAGCGCCCGCAACTGTGCGCCACGCCCTTCGTCCATGCCGCCGCCGCCGCCGCCTTCGACTGCGAAGTGGAAATCCATTTCGCCGGCCCGACCGTGCGCCTGCTGGTCGCCGGTGTCGCCGACGGCCTGCGGCCCTGGCCCGGCGTCGAGACCTCGATCTACCAGATGCTGCGCCAGGCGACCAACCTCGGGGTCAGCCTGCGCGCCTGCGCCATGGCCATGGGCGCGCTGGTCGGCGGGGACGAGGCGCTGATCCCGGAATTTGGCGGCAGCATTGCCGCCAGCGCCTTCGTCGATCGCGCGCTCGACCCGGAATGGGCGACGCTGGTGTTCTGAGCGCAATGTCGCCACCTGCCTGTCCTTCCTGCCGCGCGCCGATGGGCGCGCATCGCTTCCCGCGCAAACTCGCCGGCGAAGTCGAGCTCGACTTGTGCTTTGCCTGCCAGGGCATCTGGTTCGACGACTACGAAAGCCTGCACCTGGCGCCGGCCGGCGTGATCGACCTGTTCAAGCTGATCCACGAGCGTCGCGACGACCAGCGCCTGCCGCTGGCCAGCCCCCTGCGCTGCCCGCGCTGCAACGAGCAGCTGATCCAGTCGCAGGATCGGGTCAAGAGCGGGCTGTTCAATTACCAGCGCTGCGGCCAGCACGGCCGCTTCATCAGCTTTGCCCAGTTCATGATCGAAAAAGGCTTCGTGCGCCAGTTGAGCGGGGCCGAGATCAGGGAGATCAGTGCCCGCATCGCCGTGGTGCGTTGCACCGGCTGCGGCGCGCCGGTGGACATCCGCAAGCAAAGCGCCTGCGGCCACTGCCGCGCGCCGATCGCGATCCTCGACCCGCAGGCGGTGGAACAGGCCCTGGCCGGCTACCACCGTGCCGCGGTGAAACAGGCGGCGCCGACCGACCCGGCCGCGCTCGCCGAGGCGGTCCTGCTCACCGAACGCGAACGCAGCCGGCGCCAGCGCGAACGCGGCACCGTACTCGATGCCGACCTCGGCGACCTGCTGCTCGACGGCGTTGCCATGGTATGGAACAGGCTGTCGTGACCCGGCAGGACATCACCGGCGTGATCCTCGCCGGCGGCGAGGGGCGGCGCCTGGGCGGCGTCGACAAGGGCCTGCAGGAGCTGCGGGGCCGGCCCATGGTGCAGTGGGTTCTGGAACGCCTGGCACCGCAGGTGGGCACGGTGCTGATCAGCGCCAACCGCAACCTGCAGCGCTACGCCGCTTTCGGCTGCCCCGTGCTGCCCGACCGGACCCCCGGTTTCGCCGGTCCGCTGGCCGGACTGCATGCCGCGCTGACGCAGGCCGCGACGCCGCTGGTCGCGACCGTACCCTGCGATTCGCCCTTCCTGCCGGCCGACCTGGTGCAGCGACTGCATGCCCGGCTCGTCGCCGACAAGGCCGAACTTGCCGTGGCGCGTGCCGGGGACAGGGTGCACCGGGCATTCTGCCTGGCGCGGCGCGAACTGCTGCCGGGGCTCGACGCCTTCCTCGCCGCGGGCGAGCGCCGGGTGGGCCTGTGGCACGCCTCGCTGAGCGTGGCGGAAGTCGACTTCGATGACGAGCTCGACGCCTTCACCAACATCAACACGCCGGAACAGCTCGCGGGCTGCCGGCCGCCACCGTCGCCATCGCGCGATTCGTGACGCAGGCCCTGGCCGGTTTTGCCGCGAGTGTGCTTGAATAGCGCCATGAACGATTCCCCGATTATTCGCAAAACGCTCTGGAGCAAGGCATGGATGGATCGCTGAACAACGCAAGGCCGTGGACGGCCGGGATCGCCTTCGGGTTGTTGTGGTTCCTGATGGGGGGATTCCTGCCCGTCCATGCGGCCACGGCGCCGGCTGCCGCGCCAGCGGCCAGCGGCCAGCGCTTTGCCACCGTGTTCCGCATCCGCGGCGACCTCACCGCAGCAGGCAGCGGCGGCGAGAGAAAACTGCGCGAGGGCGACGTGGTCCAGGTCGGCGAAAAAGTGCGGGCGCCCGCCCTGGCCGAGGCCGTGCTCAAGACCGACGACGCCGGCATGGTCGCCGTGCGCCCGGGCACCGAATTCGTCGCCGAACGCTTCGCCGCCGAGGACAAGCCGACCGACAGTTTCAGCGTGCGCCTGCTCACCGGTTCGCTGCGCGTCATCAGCGGCTGGATTTCCCGCACCAACCGCGCCGGACACACGGTGGTCACGCCGACGTCCACCATCGGCATTCGCGGCACCGATCACGAGCCCTACGTGCTGTCGGCCGAACTCGCCGCGAGCACGGGCAACAAGGAGGGCACCTACGACAAGGTCAATCGCGGCGGCACCACCATGCGGGTCGGCGAAAACACGCTCGACATCGATGCCGGCCGCGTCGGTTTCGTGCGCGCACCGGCCAAGCCGGATGCGGAAAAAAAGAGCGGCTTCCGGGAACGTGCCTTGCTGACCATCCTGCTGCCGGTCCTGCTCGACAAGGTGCCGAATTTTTACGTGCCCGGCGAGTTCGACGCCGAGCTCGACCGCTACTCGCAGACGGCCGATGAAGACAGCCAGCGGCAACTGGAGCAGCGGCGCAAGTCGCCCCCGCCGCCGGTGCGAGGGTCGGCCCCGACCAAGGCGCCGGCCGCCGTGTCGCCGGCACCGACTTCTGTGCCGGCGGCGCCTGCCGCGCCGGCCGCCAAAACCACCGCTATTGCCACCGCTGCTCCCACACCCGCGCCCGCCGCAGCGATCGCCGGCTGCGAGCCGACGGCGATCGCCAAATCCTGGCTGGAACAGCTGGATGCTGCGATCGTCAGGCGTGACGCCGCGGGCATCGTTGCCCTGTTCGCGCCAGAAGCCGCCGTGCGCGCCACGGTGCGCGGCAACGAAGGCAGGATGACCAGCGTCGATCTCAGCCGGGACGAACTGGCGGCCAGCACGCTGGCTGCCATGGCAGGCCTCACGGACTACAAACAGCGCCGCGTATGGATTGAAGGCAAGCCGGCGGGCGCCACCTGCGACCGCATCGGCGTGAGATCGGTGGCGATCGAGCAGGGCCGCCAATCCGGCAAGCCCTACCGCTTCGAAGCACTGGAAGAGTATGTGATCGAGTTGCGCGGCGGGAAGTGGCTCGCAACCAAGGCGGAAACCACGCAGCAATAGGGGTTCGCCCGAATGAAAAGGCCGGCGCATGCGCCGGCCTTTTTCGTTTATGTCCGGCCCGGAGGGACGGACGGTATCCAGCGGACTGGAGCGGGTGAAGGGAGTCGAACCCTCTTCATCAGCTTGGGAAGCTGAGGTAATGCCGTTATACGACACCCGCGTCGGGAGCGAATTTTAGCGCTACATCAAAACGATGTCGAACTGCTCCTGGGTATAGCCGCTCTCCGCGTGCAGCGAAATCGGCAGGCCGATGAACTCGGAGAGCATGGCCAGCGCCTGCGATTCCTCGTCGAGGAACAGGTCGATCACGGCCGGCGAGGCCAGCACGCGCATTTCGCGCGCCGTGAACTGGCGCGCCTCGCGCAGCAGTTCGCGCAGCACCTCGTAACAGACGGTCTGCGCGGTCTTCACCTCGCCGCGCCCGCCGCAGGTGGGGCACGGTTCGCAGAGGACATGGGCAAGGCTCTCGCGGGTGCGCTTCCTGGTCAGCTCGATCAGGCCGAGCTGGGTGAAGCCGGACACGGTGATCCGCGTGTGGTCCTTCACCAGGGCCTTGTTGAATTCCGCCAGCACCGCTTCCTTGTGCTGCGGGTCTTCCATGTCGATGAAGTCGGCGATGATGATGCCGCCCAGGTTGCGCAGGCGCAGCTGGCGGGCAATGGCCTGCGCCGCTTCGAGGTTGGTCTTGAAAATCGTGTCGTCGAAATTGCGCGACCCGACGTAGCCGCCGGTGTTGACGTCGATGGTGGTCATCGCCTCGGTCTGGTCGAAGATCAGGTAGCCGCCCGATTTGAGGTCGACCCGGCGCGCCAGCGCCTTCTGGATTTCCTCCTCGACGCCGTGCAGGTCGAACAAGGGCCGCTCGCCGGTGTAGTGCACGAGGCGGCTGCCGACCTGCGGCACGTACTCCTGGGCGAAGTGCTGCAGCTTCTGGAAGTTCTCGCGCGAGTCGATGATGACGCCGGTGGTTTCGCTGCTCACCAGGTCGCGCAACACGCGCTGCGCCAGCGTCAGGTCGTGGTGCAGCAGCACGGGCGGCAGCGCGCCGACGCTGCGGCTCTTGATCTCGCTCCAGATGCGGCGCAGATAGGCGATGTCGGCCGCCAGTTCCTCGTCGCCGGCCTCGGCCCCGACGGTGCGCAGGATATAGCCGCCGGGCTGGTCGGCGGGCAGGAGCGCCATGATCCGGTCGCGCAGCCTTTCGCGCTCGGCCTCGTCGTCGATGCGTTGCGAGATGCCGATGTGGGTGTCCTGCGGCAGGTGCACCAGCAGGCGTCCGGCGATCGAAACCTGGGTCGTCAGGCGCGCGCCCTTGGTGCCGATCGGATCCTTCTGCACCTGCACCATGATCGACTGCCCCTCGCTCAGGATGCGCTCGATCGGGCGCGTTTCGTGGCTGTTGTAGCCGTTGCCGTTGATGCGTTCGCTCCAGATGTCGGCAACATGGAGGAAGGCGGTGCGTTCCAGTCCGATCTCGATGAAGGCCGACTGCATGCCGGGCAGCACCCGCACCACGCGGCCCAGATAAACGTTGCCGACGATGCCGCGGCCGTTGGTGCGCTCGATGTGCAGTTCCTGCACCGCGCCCTGCTGCAGCAGGGCGACGCGGGTTTCCTGCGGCGTGAAGTTGATCAGGAATTGTTCAGTCATTTGACTACCATCCCCCCGCCCCCTTCCCATGGAAGGGGGTGACTGTGGTTCGGCCGCAAGCGGCCTCCATGTTTAACGCTGACCCCGGCTTGGGGCGGCCCGGCGCCGGTGTCGTCACAGCGGGTAACCGAAGTCGCGCAGCAGCAGCGCCGTTTCGCACAGCGGCAGGCCGACGATGCCGGAATGGGAACCGCGGATTTCCTCGACGAACATCGCGGCGCGGCCCTGGATGCCGTAGGCGCCCGCCTTGTCCATCGGCTCGCCGCTTTGCACGTAGCGGCGGATTTCGTCCGCGCCCAAGTGCCGAAAGCGCACCTCGCTGACCGACAGGCGGTGCTCGATGCGCCCGTCGCGGGCCAGGGCGATCGCGGTCAGCACGCGGTGGCTGCGGCCCGAGAGCCGCGCCAGGATCGCCGCGGCGTCCGCCTCGTCATTCGGCTTGCCGATGATCTCGCCATCGAGGTCGAGCGTGGTGTCGGCGGCCAGCACCGGGCGCGGCACCACCCGTCGCGACGCCAGCAAGTCCGCGCCGAATGCCGCCTTGATGCGCGCCACGCGCTGCACGTAGGCCTCCGGCGTCTCGCCCGGCAGCCAGGCCTCGCTGACTTCCGCGTCCTCGCGCGGCGCGGCGCGGAACAGCAGCAGGTCGAAGCGGATGCCGATCTGTGACAGCAGTTCGCGGCGGCGCGGACTTCTGGAGGCAAGGTAGATGCGTGGATCGATCATGGTCGGGCAGCCTTGGTGACGGTTTCCGTGAGCATAGCGTCAGGCGCGATGATAGGGGTGGCCCTTTATCACGCTCGCGGCACGGTACAGCGCCTCGGCGAGGATCACGCGGACCAGGGCGTGGGGCAGGGTCAGGCTGGAAAGGCGCAGGGTTTCGTGGGCGGATTGCCTGATCCGGGGGTCCAGCCCGTCGGGGCCGCCGATGATGAAGGCGACATCGCCGCCGCTCGCCATCCATTTGGCCAGACGCTCGGCCAGTTGCTGCGTGGTCGGCGCGTCGCCGCGCTCGTCGAGGACGACGCGGCGACAGGCGGCCGGCACCTGCGCTTCGATCCGCGCCGCTTCCAGCGCCATCATGGCCTGCGCCGTCTTGCCCGTGCTGCGCGGCTCGGGCCGGATCTCCAGCAGTTCCAGCGGCAGCTCGCGCGGCATCCGCCTCGCGTAGTCGGCTCCAGCCGGCCAGCACCCATTCGGGCGGCCTGGCCGACACCGCCGCGACGATCAGCCTCATTCGCCCAAGGCGTCGCTACCGGCCTTCTTGCGCGGACGCTTCGGCACCACCTTCCACAGCTCTTCGAGGTTGTAGTAGCTGCGCACGGCGGGCTGCATCACATGCACCACGATGTCGCCCAGATCGACCAGCACCCATTCGCCGGCCTCCTCGCCCTCGATGCCGATCACCTGGCCGCCGGCCTCCCGGACCTTGTCGTGCACGTTCTTCGCCAGCGACTTGACGTGGCGGTTGGAATCGCCGGTGGCGATGATGACGCGGTCGAACATCGCGGAGATCTTCGAGGTGTTGATCACCTCGATGTCCTTGGCCTTGATGTCCTCGAGCGCGGCGACGGCGATTTTCTGCAGTTTTCTAATGTCCATGCGGGGTCCGGTAGAGCTGACGGGTTTCAATATAGTCGAGAACGGGATCGGGAACCAGATAGCGCACCGAAAGACCGCGCGCCAGGCGCTCGCGGATCGCCGTGGCGGAAATCTCCAGTGCGGTGATGGCGAAGGGGACGATGCGGCCGGCCGGGGCGCCGGCGAGGTCGGCGGCGCCCCCGCGGCGGGCGCGAAACTCCCCATCGAGCGCCGTATCGCCGGCGCCGACTTTTATGTCATGCCCCGGCCGCGTCGCCACGGCGATGTGCGCGAGGCCGAACAGCTCGCGCCAGCGTTGCCAGGACTCGAGCCGGGCGAAGGCATCGGCGCCCAGCAGCAACACCAGCGGGCGCTGCGCGCCGTGCTGGCGGCGCAGACGCTCCAGCGTCGCGACGGTGTAGCTCGGGGCCGCGCCGTCTGTCGCGGCCAGGACTTCGCCCGAATCGACGCTGAATCCGGGCAGGCCGGCGAGCGCGCACTCAACCATGCCCAGGCGCTGCGTGGCGGCGCAGTGCGGCAGGGCGCGCAATGGCGGGGACCCGGCCGGGATCAGGCACAGCGCGGACAGGCCGAGGGCTTCGCGCGCCTCGAGGGCGAGGCGCAGGTGCGCCACGTGCAGCGGATCGAAGGTGCCGCCGAGCAGCCCGAGCACGCCCGCGCCGGCCTCACTCATCGGGCAGGGCCGGCGGCGGCTCGACCGGTTCGCCCGGCGTGACCGCTTCCGGCGTCGCGAACACGTCGCGATAGGACAGGTACACGCTGGCCACCAGCACCGGCGCGAGGACGAAGATCAGCAGCATGCGCAGCGCGAGGGAAAGGATATCGAGCAGGACCTGCGAGAGCAAACCGGCGACGATCAGGATCAGCCCCGGCAGCACCGCGCCGACCACCGCCAGCGTCAGCCCGTACATGGCGAAGGCGCGCCAGTTGCGCCAGCTGGCGACGAAACTGAAGAACAGCGATTTGCCGGCACTGACGCCATTCCAGGCGGTCAGCAGCGGCGCGAACCAGAAGGCCATCAGCAGCGGCGAGGCCAGCAGCATGACGATGCCGAGGTCGACCAGCAGCGCCTCGGCTTCCTGCGGGCTCATGCCGTCCTTGAGGTCGAGCGGCGCGGCGAACAGCGAGGCGACCAGCACCAGCAAGGTGGAACCGACCAGATGCAGGCCGCCGAGGCGCACCAGGCCGATGCGCTGCGGACCGAGGCCGGCCATCAGGGTGTCGCCGGTGAAGGGCTGGCCGCGCTCGATGGCGCGACAGCCGTTGCCCAGCATGACCGTCAGCGCCGGCAGCAACAGGGGCAGCAGGATGGGGCCGATGGTCGGGATCAGGTTGACCACGATCACCGTCAGCAGGTAGCCGAAGGTCAGCACCGTGGTCAGCGGCGGATTGCGGCGGAACAGGGCCAGGCCGGCGAGCAGCCAGAGGAAGCCGTGGCGGGCGGAAAGGCGGCGCGCGTCCATCAGTCGTCCTGCGCCATGAAGTCGATGGCCTGCGGCGCCAGGGGCGGCAGGGCCGGCGCATCGAAGGCGATGTCGCCTTCCGGGTCCGGCATCCCGGTCGCCTGCAGCCCGGCGAAATCGAACAGGCGGGCATCGAGCAGGTGCGAGGGCACGACGTTGGCGAGGCTCCTGAACATGGTCTCGATGCGCCCGGGGAAACGCTTCTCCCAGTCATTCAGCATCTGCTTGACCTGCTGCCGCTGCAGGTTGGGCTGCGAGCCGCAGAGGTTGCAGGGAATGATGGGGAACTCGCGCACGGCCGCCCATTTTTCCAGGTCGCTTTCGCGGCAGTAGGCCAGCGGCCGGATCACGATGTTGCGGCCGTCGTCGGAGACCAGCTTGGGCGGCATGGATTTCAGCTTGCCGCCGAAGAACATGTTGAGGAACAGCGTCTGCAGGATGTCGTCGCGGTGGTGGCCGAGCGCGATCCTGGTCGCGCCCAGCTCGCCGGCGACGCGGTAGAGCACGCCGCGGCGCAGGCGCGAACACAGCGAGCAGGTGGTCTTGCCTTCCGGGATCACGCGCTTGACGATGGAATAGGTGTCCTCGTCCTCGATGTGAAAGGGCACGTCGATCGAGCGCAGGTAGTCGGGCAGCACGTCAGCCGGGAAACCGGGCTGCTTCTGGTCGAGGTTCACCGCGACGATGTCGAAGGCCACCGGCGCGTGCTCGCGCAGGAAAAGCAGGATGTCGAGCAGGGCGAAGGAATCCTTGCCGCCGGAAAGACAGACCATGACCTTGTCGCCGGCGCCGATCATGGCGAAGTCGGCGATCGCCTGGCCGACCTCGCGGCGCAGGCGCTTGGCCAATTTGTTCGACTCGAAGGCGGCCTTCTGAGCCTGGCGGGCGGTCGGCGCCGGTTTCGGCTGTGCGGGAAGCGGTGCGTTCATAGATGGGCGGTGCGGCCGCCGTCGACGTTGATCACCTGGCCGGTGACATAGGGTGCATCGAAGATCAGGAATTTCACGGCTTGCGCGATGTCGGCCGGCGAGCCGACGCGCTTGAGCAGGGTGTGGGCAATGATAGCCGTGCGCGCCTCGGGCGGAAAGTCATGCGTACCCTGGGGCCATTCGATCGGCCCCGGCGCCACGGCGTTGACCCGCACCCGCGGCCCCAGCTCCAGCGCCAGCGCGCGCGTCAGCCCGAGCAGGCCGGCCTTCGCCGCGCAATACAGGGGATAGCCCTTGAGCGGGCGCTCGGCATGGATGTCGGTGATGTTCACGATGCAGCCGCCGCTGCGCTCGAGATGCGGCGCCGCCGCCTGCGCGAGGAACAGCGGCGCCTTGAGGTTGGAACCGATCAGGTCGTCCCAGGCCGCCGTGTCGACAGCGCCGACTTTTGTGGCGTAGAAGGACGAGGCGTTATTCACCAACGCGTCGAGCCGGCCGAAATGGGCCACGACGGCGTCTACCAGCGACGGCAGCGCGGCAATGTCGAGCAGGTCGGCAGCGAAGGTCGCGGCGGACCACCCTCCCTCGCGTCGTTCAGGGTCGCCGCCAGCGCTCCGGCGTCGGCGCCCGACGCGCGGTAGTGGATTGCGACGTTGGCCCCTGCCGCTTGCAGCGTGCGCGCGATTTCCGCGCCGACGCGGCGGCCGGCGCCGGTCACCAGGACAACGGGGGGATGCGCGGCATTGTTCATGCGGGGAGTATACCGGCGAGAACCCGTGCCGCCGCGGCGAAACCGAAACCCGCGGTGACCGCGACCGAAGAGCCGTAGCCGGCGCAGTTGAGTCCTGCCGCCGGGTCGACCGGAATTCCGGCCGCTACGCCATCCGTATCGCAGAAGTCGGCGCTGGCGCCACGGCGAAGCTGCTCCGGCGAATAGACGCAATCGACGCCGAACTTCTTCTTCGGCTCGCGCGGGAAACCGTAGTCCTTGCGCAGCAGCGCCCTCACCCTGGAAGCCAGCGCATCCTGCGTGGTGCGCGCCAGGTCGATCACCTCGATGCGCGTCGGATCGGTGCGGCCGCCGGCGGCGCCGGTGGTGACGATGCGGATGCCGGCGCGCCGGCAGTGCGCGATCAGCGCCGCCTTGGCGCGGACGTGGTCGATCGCGTCGATCACCGCGTCGCAGGCGGGAATCAGGGCGGGCGGATTGCGCTCGTCGATGAACTCCTCGATCGGGGTGACCACGCAAGACGGATTGATCGCCAGGATGCGCTCCTGCATCGCCAGCACCTTGGCCGCGCCCAGGGTCGAACCGAGCGCCTGGACCTGCCGGTTGATGTTGGATTCGGCAACATGGTCGAGATCGACCAGCGTCAGCCGGCCGATGCCCGAACGCGCCAGCGCCTCCACCGCCCAGGAACCGACGCCGCCGATGCCGACCACGACCACATGGGCGGCCGCGGCACGCGCCAGGGCGCCGCCGCCATAGAGGCGCTCGAGGCCGCCGAAGCGGCGTGCGTAATCAGGGGAAGAAGCCATGCCGCGATTCTAATCGGCGACCGGCCGGCGGACGGCCCCTCGCTTGCGGCCCTGCCGGGAAATCAGCGACGAATGCCGCCCGGGACCAGCTCGAACCATTGCGGGTCGAGGCCGGCCAGCGGGCCGCGCAGCTTGTCCAGTTCCGCCGCCGGGCCATGGACTTCGAGGCGCACAAGCCTGGCTATCTTCAGCGCCTCCTGCAGGGGCGCATCGACGTTGGCCAGATGCGCCAGAAGCGCCGCGGCGTCGTCGTAGCCTTCCCGGCAATGGGCTGTCTGCCCGCTGAAGGAAAACGCGTAGAAGAGGCAACCGGGCTCGGTCATGGTGAGCTCGACAAATGTCTTCCCGAGCGCCTTGAATTCATCGAGCTTGCCTTCCGCCACGTCGAAGTACGGGGCAAGGCTGCAACAGGTGTCGGTGCGCGGCATTTCGGTCTCCTCGGGGTTGGTCGCGAAATCGTTGCCTGGCACGGGCCGGCCGGCCCGGCGGCTGCCATGAAGCCATCATAGACACCCGGCAAGGCCATGGCAACCCTGCGCCGCAACACGTAGCGGCCCATTCCTGCTCCGGCAGCTTGTCAATACCGAGTTCACGATAGGCACCTCACTACCGGCGCTGGAAAGAACAAGGCCCCGTCGGCCATCAGACGAACGGAGCCTTGCTTTGATTCTGGTGGCGGAACACGGAACCGGACCTGCGACCGCGTTCAGGGCTGAATAGTAGTAACACGTTGCCTCGCGAGTACGGATTCGGTGATTTGGCCGGATCAATCCGCCAACTCGTAGCCCGTGCTGCGTCCGCCGCCGGGCGATTTCTTCAGCACGCCCAGTTCCAGTAGCTGTTTGATGTCACGCAGGGCGGTATCCGGTGAGCACTTGGCTATTGACCCCCACTTGCTGCTGGTGAGCCTGCCTTCGAAGCCATCGAGCAGGCGGTTGAGCAGCTTTACTTGCCGCTCGTTCAACGGCTGCCCTTGTCCAGCGCCTGCCCAACGTTGCCAGAAGCGTGCCTTGATCAGCACGGCATCCAGCGTGGTCTGCGCACTGGCGATGGCACGGCCCAGCGTGCCAAGGAACCACTCCAGCCAGCCGGTCACATCGAGCGTACCCTTTTGCGTGCGTTCCAGCACATCGTAGTAGTCGCGGCGTTCGCGCTGGATCTGCGCCGACAGACTGTAGAAACGCTGCGTGCTCCCATCGGCGCGCGCAAGGAACAAATCGCCCACGGCGCGGGCGATGCGCCCGTTACCATCGTCGAAGGGATGCAGCGTCACAAACCAGAGGTGCGCCAACCCGGCCTTGATGAGCATCGGCTCGCTGGCTTGCTCATTGGCCCATGCCAAGAATCGCGACGTTTCGGCAGGCAGCATGGCAGCGGGCGGTGCCTGAAAATGCACTTTGCGCCGCTCCATCGGGCCAGAAATCACCTGCATCGGCCCGACCGCATCGTTACGCCACTGGCCCACCGCGAGCTTGCTCATGCCGGAATAACCGGTGGGAAACAGGGCCGCGTGCCAGCCGAACAGCCGTTCGGCAGTCAGCGCTTCGACGCTGCGGGATGTCGCGTCAAACACCATTTCAACCACGCCTTCGACGTCCCGATCCACCGCGGCCACCGCGCCGATCTCCACGCCCAGGCGGCGGGCGATGGACGAGCGCACCGATTCAAGGTTCAGCACCTCGCCTTCAAGTTCGCTGGTCTTGACCACGTCCTCGGTCAATGCAGCGAGGCTGGCCCGATCGCGTAGCGCCAGCCCCACGTCGGCCAGACGGCCCAGCAGCACGCCCTGGGTGCGACTGACCTCGGTCAAGAGGCCAGTAAGCGCCGAGAGGTCGTAGCGCCAGTTGGGCCAATCGCCAGCCTGCCAGATGTATAGGTTTTCTCCGCTATTCATGCGGAGATTAAACACCCAATTCGCGGCAAGAGCAAGCTATTCTCCGCAAATTGCGCGGTGAATGAGGTATTTATTCGCCGCAGCGGTCAACGCTGTTGGTACTCACTGAAATTTGACCATTTAGACCCCGTTGTGCGCGTTGAAAATTGACCAGGATAATTACCGACGGTAACAACCCTGGATCCAATTCGCTGCGAGGTTGATCTTGCGACAGCGGCTTGATTGGCAGACCGAGTTTTCAAGCCGTTATGATTCGTTACCAGCCTCTTATGATTCTCCTTCAGGTGCCCGTGCTCGTTTGAGAGTGCGACGTGCCTATGATTGGAGGAGTCGTCGCCCCTTGCGGATCACCCCATACCGCCCCAAGTGTGCGCCGCCCCCGCAAAAGACAAAGCCCCCGCAAGTCGTGAAACCTGCAGGGGCCTTGCTTTGTGTCTGGTGGCCAGGGGCAGAATCGAACTGCCGACACACGGATTTTCAGTCCGTTGCTCTACCAACTGAGCTACCTGGCCGGAAAGGCGGCGAATTATAGGCGCTCGGGTCTGCGCCGTCAAAGGCCGTTGGGCATCTTGCGTCCGCAACCGTGGCTGACTGCCTGCTTACGCCCTGCGTAAGACCCGCGTAAGAGCGTATCCCTAACATGTTGTGCTGCAAAACAAGCAATTGTTGTTTAAACAATCCCTTCCATCCTCCGGAGGACACCATGAAAGACGAAGACATCGTCGCGCGGATTGAAAGCAATCCGAAGTTCCTGAAGTTCGTCAGCACCCGCAACAACTACTCGATCATCATGACCATCCTGATGATGGTCGTGTACTTCGGCTACATCCTGCTGGTCGCCTTCAACAAGCAGTTCCTCGCCACCAAGATCAGCGCCGGCGCGGTCACCTCGATCGGCATTCCGCTCGGCGTCGGCGTGCTGGTATTCACCATCGTCATCACCGCGATCTATGTCCGTCGCGCCAACACCGAGTTCGACGCCATGAAGGACGAAATCGTCAAGGAGGCCTCCAAGTGATCAAGCTCAAGCATATTTTCGGCGGCGCAGCCGCCCTGTTGGCCGCCGGTGCCGTTCTCGCCGCCGGTGCCGACCTCGGCCAGGCGCAAAAGCAGGCGACCAACTGGACCGCGATCGTCATGTTCGCCATCTTCGTCGGCATCACGCTGTGGATCACCAAGTGGGCGGCGGCGAAGACCAAGACCGCGGCCGACTTCTACACCGCGGGCGGCGGCATCACCGGCTTCCAGAACGGCCTGGCGATCGCCGGCGACTACATGTCGGCGGCGTCCTTCCTGGGCATTTCCGGCCTGGTGTTCGGTTCCGGCTTCGACGGCCTGATCTTCTCGATCGGCTGGCTGGTCGGCTGGCCGGTGATCACCTTCCTGATGGCGGAACGCCTGCGCAACCTCGGCAAGTTCACCTTCGCCGACGTGGCGGGTTACCGCTTCGATGCGGGTCCGATCCGCACTTTCGCGGCCTGCGGCTCGCTGGTGGTGGTGGCCTTCTACCTGATCGCCCAGATGGTCGGTGCCGGCCAGCTGATCAAGCTGCTGTTCGGCCTCGATTACATCGTGGCGGTCTGCATGGTGGGCGTGATCATGATGACCTACGTGCTGTTCGGCGGCATGACGGCAACCACCTGGGTGCAGATCATCAAGGCGGTAATGCTGCTCACCGGCGCGACCTTCATGGCCATCATGGTGATGCTCCAGTTCGGCTTCAGCCCCGAGGCGATGTTCAGCAAGGCGGTCGAAGTGCATGCCAAGCATGATGCCATCATGGGTCCGGGGGCACTGATCAACGATCCGATTTCGGCGATCTCCGTCGGCATGGCACTGATGTTCGGTACCGCCGGCCTGCCCCACATCCTGATGCGCTTCTTCACGGTGCCCAGCGCCAAGGAAGCCCGCAAGTCGGTGGCCTGGGCGACGACCTGGATCGGCTACTTCTACATCCTGACCTTCATCATCGGCTTCGGCGCCATCACCAACCTGATCCCCAACCCGGCGGACTACTTCGTCAATGGCGAACTCGCCAAGGGCCTCAAGGGCGGCGGCAACATGGCGGCGGTGCATCTGTCGAAGGCCGTCGGTGGCGACCTGTTCATGGGCTTCATCTCCGCCGTGGCCTTCGCCACGATCCTGGCGGTGGTGGCGGGTCTGACGCTGTCCGGCGCTTCCGCCGTGTCGCACGACCTGTACGCTTCGGTGTGGCGTCATGGCAATGTCGATTCCGCGACCGAACTGCGCGTGTCGAAGATCACCACGGTGTGCCTCGGCATCTTCGCCGTGCTGCTCGGCATCGTGTTCGAGAAGCAGAACGTCGCCTTCATGGTGATGCTGGCCTTCGCCGTGGCCTGTTCGGCCAACTTCCCGGTGCTGTTCATGTCCGTGCTGTGGAAGGATTGCACCACCAAGGGTGCGGTCGCGGGCGGCACGGTCGGCCTGATCTCCTCCGTGGCGCTGACCATCATGTCGCCGGCGGTGTGGGAAGCCTCGCTGGGCAACCCCAAGGGTTCGGCGCTGTTCCCCTACGCCTCGTCGGCCATTTTCTCGATGACGGCGGCCTTCGCGGTGATCTGGATCGTCTCCCTGCTCGACAGGAGCGCCCAGGCAGCCAAGGAACGCGCCCTGTTCCCGGCGCAGCTGATCCGCTCGGAAACCGGCGTCGGCAGTTCCAGCGCCTCCGGCCACTAAGCAGTACTGCACCAAGCAAAAGGCCAGCCTTCGGGCTGGCCTTTTGTCTTTTCAGGGCACGGGTGCGGTGAACCTGCGCCCCGGATCGCTTTCGCCGACCCAGTTCTGCTTCCACCAGGCGTCGATCTGGCCGCGCGTCCAGGGCATATGCACCAGCACCCCGTCGAGGATGCTGGCGACTTCCGCGATGCTCTGCGGCCGCGCCGCCGGATCCTTTTCGACACAGCGTCCGATCAATACGTCGAGCTCCGCCGGTACCGCGAAGGGGGAGCACGCCGAGGCGAGGCGGGGCACGGTATGCAACACCTGGTAGGTCAGGTCGTGCTCGGTTTCCGTCTCGAACAGGCGCTGGCCGGTGAGCAGGAAAAAGCCGACCGCGCCCAGCGCATAGATGTCGGCCCGCCCGTCGGCGTCGCCGGGATTGCGGATGCGTTCCGGCGACATGTAGAGCGGCGTGCCGAGGATGCGCATGTGCGCGGTCAGGTCGCGCGTCTGGCTGCCGCCGATTTGCTTGACCAGGCCGAAATCCAGCACCTTGACGAAGTCGCGCTCGCCGCGGATGTCGCACAGCATGATGTTCTGCGGCTTGATGTCGCGATGCACCAGGCCGCAGGAATGCGCTTCCCACAACGAGGCGCAGGCCTGGCGCAGGATGAACGCGGTGCGCGCGGGCGGCACCGGCCCGTAGCGCTCGACCAGGTCGGCCAGCGAGAGGCCCTCCAGGTACTCCATGGCGTAATAAAACTCGCCGCCCGGCCCGCTGCCGTAGTCGTAGATGGTGATGGTGTTGGGGTGGTGCAGCCCGCTGGTGAGCTGGACTTCGCGCTGGAAGCGGGCGGTCCATTCCTCCGTGGTGCTCTGCGTCTTGAGCACCTTGACCGCCGCCGGGCGCTTGAGCATGCGGTGCTGCGCCAGATACACGTTGCTGATGGCGCCCTCGCCGATCTGCCGCAGCAGCTTGTACGGGCCCATCTGCCGCGCCCGGCCGTCCCGCCGCAGCATCGCCGCAAGCGCTTTGGGCGAGAGGAATCCGGACAGCCAGACCGCAAAGATCAGCACCAGGACGACGCCGAAGCCGATCTGCAGGTAAGTCAGCGGCGCATAGGCCTCGCTCGCCTCGAGTTCGATCGCGACGCCGATGTCATGCTCGCGCAGCCAGCGCCAGGCGCCGATCACGTCGCGTCCGAGGTAGCCCGGATAAGGCTGCAACAGCAATCCGGCACCATCCCCGCCGCGCATTGCCACCGCCTCCGCCGCCAGCCGCGTCGGTGTTTCGGCGTCGCCGACCGGCAGGCTCAGCCGCGACGGCAGCTGGCGCCGGCTCAGTTCCTCGTCATGGCGGCTGGGCGACAGCAGCCAGCCCTCGGCGTCGAAGGCCAGCGCTTCGCCGCTCTCGCCCGGGCGCGCCGCGCCGAACAGTGCGGCGAAACCCTTGTCTGCCGGCGACCCCAGGGCAATCGCGGCGACCACCTTGCCGTCGCCGGCACGGACCGGCGCCACGACCCAGGCGCGGCCGATCGTCGGCGCCCCGGCGACCCGGTAGGGACGCACGAAGGCGGACTGGCCCTTGAGCACCGGGGCCAGGTGGGCAAGGAAATCGGGGGTGACCTTGCCGCCGACCCGATCGGCCTCGCTCGCGGCGAGAATCCGGCCCCGTGGATCGACCACCAGGGTAGCGGTGATGCCGATGCCACCCGCTGCCTCGAGGATCTCGCGCACGATGCGCCCGCCCTCGGCCGCTTGGTCGCGGGCACCCGCCAGCCGGACCACGGCACCGCGCAATCCGGGGTCGGCGGCCAGCTGCTCCGCCTCGTGGCGCCGTTCCGCGATCCACAGCTCCAGCGTGCCGACCTGGGTGTTGAGCAGGGTCCGCAGGCCGGTGCCGCGAATCTCGCGCAGCGAGTCGCCGACGCCGCGATAGGCCCACAGGCCGACGCCGAGCAGGGCGACCAGCAACAGCAGCAGGGCGAGGCGGGCGCGGTCGAATCCGGGATTCATGGCTCGGCAGTGTAGAGCAGTCTGCCCCATGCCGTCGCCTTGGATTCATGATGCGGGATCGCAGCGCGGATTTCTGCGCCGCTAGCGTGCGGTCTTCCGCTTCTCCTGCCACTTCCCGATCACGGTTCCCGGCATCGAGTGGCCGTTGTTGGCAGCCAGGGATGCCGCGGTCATTCCGTGCTTGTCACGCAACGCGGCATTGGCCTTCCATTCCAGCAGCAGTTCGAGCAGGGGAATCTGGTTGGTGGCAGCGGCGAGATGCAAGGGCGTGCGGCCGGTGGCGTCACGGACATTGACGTCGGCTCCGTTCGCAAGCAGGACTTTTGCCGTTTCCACGCCGCCCATGATCACCGCGGCATGCAGTGGAGCCATGCCATTCGAATCGACGCTGTTTTGCGTTGCGCCCTTGTCCAGCAGCAGCTTCACCACTTCCGGTCGATCGCAGAATGCAGCGGTGAATAGCGGCGTGCGTTTCAGCGCACCGCTGGCATTGACGTTTGCGCCCTCGTCAATCGACCTCCCGGCCCGGCCCGTATCGCCGGCTGCCGCGGCGGAAAACAGCTCGCCGTCGCTCGCGCTCAGTGTCCCCTGAACATCCGCTCGCGGCATCGCACACGGGCTTCGCCCCTGCTGCGAAGCTGCCGCCGGCGTTGCCGCCGGGTCGGGTTTGCCGCAGGCCGCAAGCAGCCCGACGGCAAGCAAACCCGCAAGACCGAGGCCTGGTGACGACAAGAAAAAATTTCCTGGCGCGTTCATGCTGGATCAGAAACACTGCAGCATGTGGGTGTCGCAATACAGCCGCTTGAGCCAGGCCAGCGCGATCCAGAGCCAGAACAACACGCCGAAGGCGACGTAGGGGATGTGCTTGTCGATGATCTGCCGCGGCGTGACCCGGCGCATGGTCTTTACCACCGGGCCGGTGACGATCAGGAACAGTTTGTACATGGTGTTGTTGTCGCGGCCCCTGCCCGCCAGCAGGCCCAGCAAGCCCTGCCCCAGCAGAAACAGCATCGCGACCTCGACCAGTGCGCGCAGCACGCCGAGGATAAGCAGTTCAGGGTGGCTCATGGTATGTTTCGGTCTCCATTTTTTGTCGGGTCAACCCCATGAATTACGATCACTGGCGGCATTATGCACGCGGCTGGCTGTTTCATTTCTTCGGTCGCGAAGATACCGCCTTCGAGGCCTACCTGACGGCGTTTCGCATCAATCCGCAGGACGTGCAGTCGGCGCGCCACCTGGCGGCGATCGCCGCCAAGCGGAAAAACTACGATGTCGCCATCAAGTGGTTCGAGGCGGCGCTGGCGCTGACGCCGGACGACGGCGCCAACTGGTTCAACCTCGGCTATGTCTGCGAACACGCGGGAAAACCGAAGGAAGCCATCGCCGCCTTTGCCGAAGCGGTGCGCCTGGTGCCGCAGCAGGACATGGCCTGGTACGGCATGGGCCTGGCCCATGCGCGCCTGGGGCAGCACGATGAAGCAGTCAAGGCCCTGGAAAAGGTGATCGAGCTGCAGCCGATGAGCGGGGCAGGCTTCTACCAGCTGGGCATGGCTTACCATCACGCCAACCGCCCCGATGACGTGACGAAGATCCTCAAGCGCCTGGTCACCTTCGAGCCCAAGCGGGCGAAGAAACTGGCGCATGACACCGAGCGTGCGGACCTGATGAAACTCATTCCCGAACTTCCTTTCTGATTTTGTACTGTCCGTAGCCTTATCCCGCAAGGGGATACCGTCTCCGCTTCCAGCGGAGACATAAAAGTCGGCGCTGGCGGTACGGCGAAAAACCAGGCACGACCCCCAGGGGTACCGTCTGGCTCTCCGAGCCAGACATAAAAAAACCGGCCCGCGGTTTCCCGGGGGCCGGTTGAATGAGGGTGGGTATGCTCCCTAGCCCTCCTCCTCCTCCATAAGACTTATCAAACGCCCTTGGTGTCGATGTCGCCTTCCAGGTTCGGATAGCGCACATGGTCGACCAGTTCCTGGATTTCCTTGTTCGGCGCCGGGGAAATCAGGCTGCCGATGATGATGCCCAGGAAACCGGCGGGAATGCCGAAGGTGCCGGCCGAGATCGGGTTGATGTCCCACCACTTCGGCGCATTGACGCCGAAGAAGGGATAGGTCAGGTACATGTAGTAGGCGCAGATGCCCAGACCCAAGGTCATGCCCAGCACCGCGCCGAGGTAGTTGGCGCGTTTCCAGAACACCCCGCAGACCAGCGCCGGGAAGAAGCCCGAGGCCGCCAGCGAGAAGGCCGCGCCGACCAGGAACAGGATGTCGCCCGGCTTCAGGCTGGTGACGTAGGCGGCCAACAGCGCCACCACGAGCAACAGGCCCTTGGACACCGCCAGACGGCGAACCGTCGAGGCGTTCGGGTCGATCATCTTGTAGTACAGGTCGTGCGACATGGCGTTGGCGATGGTCAGCAGCAGGCCGTCGGCGGTGGACAGCGCGGCAGCCAGACCGCCGGCCGCCACAAGGCCCGAGATCACGTAAGGCAGGCCCGCAATTTCCGGGGTTGCCAGCACGATCAGGTCGCCGCCAAGGACGATTTCCGCCAGCTGCACGATGCCGTCCTTGTTGATGTCGGCGATGTTCATCAGCGTCTTGTCCACCGTGGACCAGTTGCTGACCCAGGCCGGCAGTGCCGAGAAACTCGACCCCACCAGGTTGCTGTACACCTCGTACTTGGCCAGGATGGCCAGGGCCGGCGCCGTGAAGTAGAGCAGGAAGATGAAGAACAGGCCCCAGAACACCGAAACGCGCGCCTCATGCACCGAAGGCGTGGTGTAGTAGCGCATCAGGATGTGCGGCAGCGCGGCGGTGCCGATCATCAGGCACGCGATCAGGGCGAGGAAGTTCTTCTTCGCGATGCCGCGGTTCTTCTCGATCTCTTCCGGCGTCTTGCCACCGACCGCAAAGGCTTCGGCGTGGGCCTTGACCGGCGCGGCGCGGGCGCCGACACCCTTCTCGGCAGTCCAGGCCTTCTTGGCGGCAGCAGCATCGGCCGGGAAGTCCTTGACCGACTTCTCCGCGGCTTCGATCGCCTTGGCATCAGGCGCAGCCTCGGCCTTGAGCGCCGCGACCTTGTCCGCCAGTTTCTGCTTCTCGGCAGCAAGGAAAGCCGGGCCACCTGCTTCCAGGCCTTTCAGCTTGGCATCGGCAGCGGCGGCACGCTCACGGAATATGGCGCGCACCGACTCTTCCTTGGCGCCCTTGGGCGAGGCCTTGTCGTTGAACTCCTTTTCCAGCGCCGTGATCTTGGGCAGGGCCGAGGTGTAGGCGGAGATCTGCGGAATCGGCACGCCGGTATGCTTCACCGACAGCCAGACCACCGGGATCATGTAGGCCACGATCAGGATGATGTACTGCGCCACCTGGGTCCACGTCACCGCCTTCATGCCGCCGAGGAAGGAGCAGACCAGGATGCCGGCCAGACCCACGAACACGCCGACCTGGAACTCGAGGCCGGTGAAGCGCGAGGTGATGATGCCGACGCCGTAGATCTGCGCGATCACGTAGGTGAAGGAACAGGTGATGGCCGCAATCACGCCGATCAGGCGCGGCAGGTGGCCGCCGAAGCGCGCGCCGAGGAAGTCCGGAATCGTGAACTGACCGAACTTGCGCAGGTAGGGCGCCAGCAGGATCGCCACCAGGCAGTAGCCGCCGGTCCAGCCCAGCACGAAGGCGAGGCCGTCATAACCGGTCAGGTACAGGGTGCCGGCCATGCCGATGAAGCTGGCGGCGGACATCCAGTCGGCGCCGGTCGCCATGCCGTTGAACAAGGCAGGCACGCGCCGGCCGGCGACGTAGTACTCGCCGACGTCCGCCGTCTTCGACATGAAGCCGATGCCGGCATACAGGGCGATGGTGGCGAACAGGAAGATGTAGCCGAGGATCTTGTTCGGCACGCCCATCTGCTCGAGGATGCCGACCAGGATGACGAAGGCAACGAAGCCGCCGGTATAGAAGCTGTAGTAGCGCTTCAGGTTGGCGGCAAATTGGGATTGGGTAACGGCAGTCATCAGTCGAGCTCCCCTTCGTGGACACCGTATTCCTTGTCCAGGTTGTTCATGTAGTGGGCGTAATACCAGATGATCGCGACGTAGATGATCAGCGAACCCTGTGCCGACATGTAGAAGCCCAACGGACCGATGATGATGATCTCGTTGAGTTCGCGGGCGAACCAGCCCATGACGAACGTGACCACGAACCAGAGGACAAGCAATACCGTGCTTATCTTCAGGTTGATGTTCCAGTACTGCTTGTGCTTCTCCGTGAGCTGCATTTAGCACTCCTCCTTGTGGTGTCGCGGCGAACCGGAAAAGTCCGCCGTTCCTGAGATGCACCCCGGGCTTCCCCTGTGTTGTGCATCTTCCGTGTTCCCGGAGCAGTACCGCCAGCCTGTCACAGCGCCAATTGCCCCAAGATGGACGGCATTGTCTGCCAGCGATCCTGACGCGAAGCTTACAGACCTATCGGAAAGTCACTGGCACCGGGTTTGATGGGCGGTGCAACATTTTCCTTGGGGTCACGGTGCCGGGGAAAACTGACCCGAAACAAGCTGCCCCGGCCGCCGCTGCCTTCCAGCAGATCTATCCTGGCCTGATGCAATTCGGCAATCTCGGCGGCGATCGGCAAGCCCAGTCCGCTGCCTTCGGCATCGGTGCCCAGTACCCGATAGAAGCGTTCGAAGATGCTTTCGCGTTCTTCGACGGGGATGCCGATGCCATCATCCTCGACCTCGATGATGGCGAGACGGTCGGCGCAGGCACGCACCGTGACATGGCCGCCCGAGGGCGTGTACTTGATGGCGTTGTCCACCAGGTTGGTGAGCAGTTCGCGCAACAGCAGTGGCACGCCGTTGATCATCAGCCGGCAGCCGCATTCCTCGTAGCCGAGGTCGATGTTCTTCGCCATGGCGCGCACCACCCATTCTTCGGTGACGCCGCGCGCCAGCGCATCCAGATCCAGCGGCACGACCTGGTGCAGTTTTTCATGGCTGGCCTCGGCGCGGGCCAGGATCAGCAGCTGGTTGATCATGTGCGAAGCGCGGTCGGTGCTTTCGGCGATCAATTGCAGCGCGTTGCGCATCTGCGCCGGATCGGTCTCCGACAGCGCGATCTCGGTCTGGGTCTTGAGCCCGGTCAGCGGCGTGCGCATCTGGTGCGCGGCCTGGGCGATGAAGCGCTGCTGCGCCTGCAGGTTCTCTTCCAGGCGCCCCATCATCTGGTTGAAGGCCACCACCAGCGGACGCACCTCTTCCGGCACACGGGTTACCGGTATCGGCGACAAGTCGGACGGACGGCGCCGGTGGATGCGGTCCTGCAGCAGGCGCAAGGGGGCGATGCCGCGCATCAAGCCCATGTAAACCAGGATCACCGCCAGCGGAATGATGGCGAACTGGGGCAGCAGGACGCCGGAAATGATGCTGGCCGACAGGGCCTCGCGTTTTTTCAGGGTTTCCGCAACCTGCACCACGACCGGCGGCACGCCCTGTCGTACCGGCAGGAAGGCGTAGGCAATGCGCACGCTGTCGGCATCGATGCGGCCGTCGCGGAGCAGAACCTTGCCCGCGTCGATCTTGTCCGGCAAGGGTGGCGGCGGAATCTCCCGGTCGCCCTGGATGACACGGCTGTTGGGGCCGACCACCTGGTAGTAGAGCGCATCGGTATCGTCGGCGCGCAGCAGGCTGCGGGCCGATGCCGGCAGGTTCACCGCAACCCGGCCACCCTCGATTTTCACCAGCTGCACGATGGCGGTGACATTGTCGGCCAGATGCTGGTCATAGGGCAGGTTGGCGATGAAACCCGCGACGTGATTGGTGGCCGCGATCGAAATCGGCCACAGCAGCAGCAGCGGCGCCAGCATCCAGTCGAGGATTTCGCCGAACAGCGAATTCGGATACTCGAAATTGACGAAGGGATTGCCGGCCCGGCGTCTTGCCGCAAACGCCGCGAACCTCCCCTTGCCCTGTGCGCCCGGGCTTGCGTCCGGCGGGCCGGGGTCAGGCTTTGACATCTGCCGGATCTGCGGGCTTCTCGAGGCAATAGCCGAGCCCGCGCACGGTCGTGATGCGCGCACCGCCGGGTTCCAGCTTCTTGCGCAGACGATGGATATACACCTCGATCGCGTTGTTGCTGACTTCCTCGCCCCAGCTGCACAACTGGTCTACCAGCTGATCCTTGCCGACCAGGCGCCCGGCGCGCAGCAGCAGGATTTCGAGCAGCCCGAGTTCGCGCGCCGAAAGCTCGACGATTTCACCGTTCAGGCGCGCAATGCGTTCGGACTGGTCGTAGGACAGGGCGCCGACCTCGATCCGGGTCGGATTGCCGGTGCCGCGCCGCGTCAGCGCGCGCGCCCTGGCGAACAGTTCGGGCAGGGCGAAAGGCTTGGTCAGGTAATCGTCGGCGCCGGCATCCAGCCCGCGCACCCGGTCCTCGACGCCATCCTGCGCCGTCAGCACCAGCACCGGCATGGTCACTTTGCGGCCGCGCAAGCGCTTGAGCACGTCGATGCCCGACAGGCGCGGCAGGCCGAGATCGAGTATCAGCAGGTCGTAGGGCTGGGAGAGCAGCGCCGTGTCCGCGTCGGCGCCGTTATTGACGTGATCGACGCCGTATCCGGCTTTGCGCAGGGCGGCGATCAGGCCCTGGGAAATGATGCGGTCATCTTCTGCCAGCAGTATTCTCATGGGGGTACTCGCCTGGTGGGACTCCGGGCGATTCCCGGATCGTCTGCAAGCTTGCCACAGATCAGGCTTTGGGCAAGCGCGCGCTGGCCCCCGCCCAGAATTCTTCGGCCTTCCTGCGCCCGCTCATTCCCTGGACCACGTCGCGGCACTTTTCGAGCCGGGCCGTAAGTTCTTCGACCGTCTTGCACTTTTCTATCAATGCCGTCAGGTCATCCGCCCCCGGACCGAGCAGCGTAACGAGGGCGCGGCAGGCGTAGCGCGAGGCCGATTGCATCGATACTTCGACCGGCGGGGCGGCCGGAGCAGCGGCTGCGGCGGGGGCGGCCTGAACCGGGGCGGGGGCGGCAGGCGCCTGGACCGGGGCGGGGGCGGGGGCGGCCTGGACCGGGGCGGGAGCGGAGGGGGGCGGAGCCGAAGCGGCCGTCACCGTGCCGCCAACGATCTCGATGTAGCCGCCTGCCAGCAGATCGTCGAGGATGCCTTCGCTGGTGGGGTGGGAATTTTTCGCCAGAAGTCCGGCACGCGATGTCTTGTCGTCGACCATGATCAGCATCGTGCGCTCGCGCAGGCCGAGCTTGTTGGCGCGGGTCGCGATCTCGTCGCGGCCCTTGTCGGTCTTGCGATAAATGCCTTGCTCAGCCATGGAACACCTCCGCTGGAAGAACTGCACGCTTCCTTGACGTGGCGTCTGCCGCGCAAGTCGGGTTCGATTTACCGAAGGAATGGTAGCCGAGGGTCCTGTCCATGTTGATCTCCTGGTGGTTCCGCTGCCATACGACGCGCATGCTGCGTCCTTTAGGCAGGCAACTTTGCGCCCCTGCCTTTCGGCAGGGTTGCCCTGTTTTCAGAATCAAGCTTTTTCAGTATAGCGCCGACAAAAACAGAAAGCCCAGTCCCTGCAAGGCTTTTTTTCGGCAGTGGCACGATGCAGCAAAGCCGCATGGCGATCCGCCGCGCGGCCCCGCCGTCCCGCCGGCGCCGACTTTTCGCAACCGTAAAGCAAAACCTCCGACCCTGTTTCCAGGGTCGGAGGTTTCGGTAAAGCAGAGCGCCGGCAGGAAGGAGGGTAACGGGAGGAAACCTGGGTTTCCTCCTGTTCCAAATCTGCGCTCTTGGGCGCAGCCCGAGAGAAAACCTGGGTTTCCTCCTGTTCCTTCCACTGGATATGTAAATCGGTGAAACCGATTACATATCCATCCCCATGCCGCCCATGCCGCCCATGCCGCCCATGCCGCCGGGCATGCCGCCGGCCGGCTTGTCGTCGACCAGTTCGGCCACCATGGCATCGGTGGTCAGCATCAGGCCGGCCACGGAAGCGGCGTTCTGCAGCGCGGTGCGGGTCACCTTGGTCGGGTCCAGCACGCCCATGGCCACCATGTCGCCGTACTCGCCGGTGGCGGCGTTGTAGCCGAAGTTGCCCTTGCCTTCGAGCACCTTGTTGACCACCACGGAGGGCTCGTCGCCGGCATTCGCGGCGATTTCGCGCAGCGGCTGCTCGAGGGCGCGCAGCACGATCTTGATGCCGGCTTCCTGCTCGTGGTTGTCGCCCTTCAGCGAAATCGCGGAGCGGGCGCGCAGCAGGGCCACGCCGCCGCCGGCGACGATGCCTTCTTCAACGGCGGCACGCGTGGCGTGCAGCGCGTCTTCGACGCGGGCCTTCTTTTCCTTCATTTCCATTTCGGTGGCGGCGCCTACCTTGATCAGCGCCACGCCGCCGGCCAGCTTGGCCACGCGCTCCTGCAGCTTCTCCTTGTCGTAGTCGCTGGTGGCTTCCTCGATCTGGGCGCGGATTTGGGTGACGCGGCCCTTGATCGTGTCTTCGGCACCGGCACCGTCGATCAGGGTGGTGTTTTCCTTGGCGACTTCGACGCGCTTGGCCTGGCCCAGATCCTTCAGCGTGGCCTTCTCCAGCGTGAGACCGACTTCCTCGGCGATCACCGTGCCGCCGGTCAGGATGGCGATGTCTTCCAGCATGGCCTTGCGGCGGTCGCCGAAGCCCGGGGCCTTGACCGCGACGGTCTTCAGGATGCCGCGGATATTGTTCACCACCAGGGTGGCCAGCGCTTCGCCATCGACGTCTTCGGCGACGATCAGCAGCGGACGGCCGGCCTTGGCGACTTGTTCCAGCACGGGCAGCAGGTCGCGGATGTTGGAGATCTTCTTGTCGTGCAGCAGGACGAAGGGATTGTCCAGGATGGCGATCTGCTTGTCCGGATTGTTGATGAAGTAGGGCGAGAGGTAGCCGCGGTCGAACTGCATGCCTTCGACGACTTCCAGTTCGTTCTGCAGCGACTTGCCGTCTTCGACGGTGATCACGCCTTCCTTGCCGACCTTGTCCATCGCATCGGCGATGATCTTGCCGACATCGGCGTCGGAGTTGGCGGAGATGGAGCCGACCTGGGCGATTTCCTGGGTCGTGGTGCAGGGCTTGGAGATCTTCTTCAGCTCGTCGGTCACGGCCAGCACGGCCTTGTCGATGCCGCGCTTGAGATCCATCGGGTTCATGCCGGCGGCGACGAACTTCATGCCTTCGCGGACGATCGACTGCGCCAGCACGGTCGCGGTGGTGGTGCCGTCACCGGCGACGTCGGATGTCTTGGAAGCGACTTCCTTGACCATCTGGGCGCCCATGTTCTCGAACTTGTCCTTGAGTTCGATTTCCTTGGCGACGGAAACACCGTCCTTGGTGACGGTCGGGGCGCCGAAGGAGCGCTCCAGAACCACGTTGCGCCCTTTGGGGCCGAGGGTAACCTTGACTGCGTCGGCGAGAATGTTGACGCCATTGACCATGCGCTGACGCGCGGAATCGCCGAAACGAACTTCTTTAGCTGCCATTTGTATGTATCTCCTGTAATTCTGTATCGATTAGAGCTCAACCACGCCCATGATGTCTTCTTCGCGCATTACCAGCAGCTCGTCGCCGTCGACCTTGACGGTCTGGCCGGAGTACTTGCCGAACAGCACGCGGTCGCCAACCTTGAGCGCCATCGGACGAACCTTGCCGTCGTCCTGGATCTTGCCGGAGCCGACTGCCTTGACTTCACCCTGGTCGGGCTTCTCGGCAGCGTTGTCGGGAATGACGATGCCGGAGGCGGTGCGCTTCTCTTCTTCGAGGCGCTTGACGATTACGCGGTCATGCAAAGGACGAATTTTCATGGGGTTGCTCTCCTCTAAACTGGGTTGGGACAGAAAAAGCCGGTGCGGACGGGCCGCAAGGATAAGTCGGGCAAGGCGAAATTATTAGCACTCACCTCAAACGAGTGCTAATAATAGGGCCAAAAGGCCCGTTCTTCAAGAGGGGCGCTGGAAATTTATCGGCTTCCCCTGGGTCGGGACACGCCCGGGACCGCGAAAAACTTCCCTAGGCGGCCGGAGGCACTTCGCGCTTGCTGCCGTCCTCGTTGATCGCGACATACGTCAGCCGGGCCTCGGTCACCTTGACCACCACGGGATTGGCCGGATGGCGCTCGGCGAAGACCTGAACATCGACGGTGATCGAGGTCCGGCCCACCTTCACCACCTCGGCGTAAAAGCTGACGATGTCGCCCACCGAGATCGGCTGCTTGAACAGAAAGGAATTGACCGCCACGGTGGCGATGCGGCCGCGCGCCAGGCGGATGGCGGGGATTGCACCGGCGACGTCGGCCTGCGCCATGACCCAGCCGCCGAAGATGTCGCCATTCGGATTCATGTCGGCCGGCATCGGCACCACCCGCAGCACCGGCTCGCGTCCCGGTATCTTTACGCCTTCATGGCCCATGGCCGCTCTCCCTCGTCGATCAGGCTGCCAGTATAGAGCGTGCGGTGTACTCCACGGCCGGCTCTGCATGGCCGGCCGGCTGCGCGGGCGCGGAGCGGTGCCCCGCGCAACCACCGCTCCGGCCGAGCCGGCGACATCGCTTTTTGCAGCGCAAGAATCGGGTGGCGAAGCGCGCCGGCATCCCCGATACTGGGCGCCTCGTCCGGAATCCACGCATGACTGCCGCCAGCCTCCTCCGCCTGCTGTTGCTCTCCGCCATCTGGGGCGGCTCCTTCCTGCTGATCCGCATCGGCGCTCCGGCGCTCGGCCCGGTGCCCCTAATGGAGGCGCGCGTGCTGCTGGCAGCCCTGTTCCTCGCCGCGGTCGCCTTGGTGCTGCGGCGGCCGCTGGCCTGGCGGACGCACTGGCGCCACTACCTGCTGGTCGGATTCTTCAATTCCGCCCTGCCCTTCCTGCTCTTCGGTTACGCCGCGCTGACGCTCTCGGCGGCGATGCTGTCGATACTCAACGCCACCTCGCCGCTGTGGGGCGCGCTGATCGGCGCCGCCTGGCAGCGCGCGCCGCTCGGCCGACGCACGCTGGCCGGACTGGCGCTGGGCGTGGCCGGCGTCGGCCTGCTGGTCGGCTTCGACCGCGTCGCGCTGCAGCCCGGCGCCGGCGCCGCGATTGCCGCCTCGCTGGCGGCGGCGCTGTGTTATGCCGTGGCCAGCAACTACACGAAGGCCGCAAAGACGGTAGAACCCTTCGCCAACGCCCACGGCAGCATGTGGGCCGCCAGCCTGCTGCTGCTCCCGGCACTGCTCGCCTTTCCGCCTGCGGCGACACCGGCGGCGGGCATCGTCGCCATCGTCGCGGCGCTCGGCGTGGTCTGCACCGGCGTGGCCTACCTGCTCTACTTCCGCCTGATCGACGATATCGGCGCCGCGCCGGCGCTGACCGTGACCTTCCTGATTCCGCTGTTCGGCACCTTCTTCGGCTGGCTCTTCCTCGACGAGGCGGTCGGCTGGCACACCCTGGCCGGCGGCGCCGTGGTGATCGCCGGGACCGCGCTGGTCACCGGCTTTTCGCCGCGAATGCTGGCCTTGCGCAAGGAAGCCGCCAATGCCTGAAACCATGCGCGTGGAACGCGACGGGGAATGGCAGCGCCGATACGATGCGGTGGCGCGGGCCATCGCCTTCATCCGCGCCAACGCCGCGCGCCAACCGGAGCTGGCCGAGGTCGCCGCCGCCGCACAGCTGAGCGAGTTCCACCTGCAGCGACTGTTCTCGGCCTGGGCCGGGCTTTCGCCCAAGCGCTTCCTGCAATACCTGACCAAGGAGCATGCGCGCGCGGCGCTGCGCGCCTCGGCCGGGGTGCTCGACGCCGCGCTGGACGCCGGGCTGTCCGGGCCGGGGCGCCTGCACGACCTGATGGTGAGCTGCGAGGCGCTGACGCCGGGCGAGATCCGCGCCGGCGGCGAGGGCGTCGAACTGCGCCACGGTTTCGCCGCCACGCCGCTGGGCGAGGCGCTGTTCGGCTGGACACCGCGCGGCCTCTGTCATCTTGCCTTCGTCGACGCCGACGCCGATGCGAAGCTGGCGATCCTGCGTGCGGACTGGCCGGCAGCGCGCCTGATGCCCGACGCCGACGGCGCCGCCGGACTGGCGCGGCGCGTCTTTCCCGCCTCGCCCGAGCCCGGCCGCCTGCACCTGCTGCTGAAGGGCACCAACTTCCAGATCAAGGTCTGGGAAGCGCTGCTGAAAATCCCGCCGGCCGCGCTGGTGTCCTACGGGCAGCTTGCCGGCCGCCTGGGCATGCCGCGCGCGGCGCGCGCCGTGGGCGCGGCGGTCGCCGCCAACCACATCGCCTGGCTGATTCCCTGCCACCGCGTGATCCGCGACGACGGCAACTGCAGCAACTACCGCTGGGGCGTGGAGCGCAAGCTGGCGCTCCACGCCTGGGAGCTGGGGCGGTCCGCTTAACGGTTCGCCAGGTAGTTCATCGGCCCGCCTGTATAGGGCGCGAAGCCGGTGCCGAAAATCACGCCTGCGTCGGCCAGTTCCGCGTCGGCGACCACCCCTTCCTTCACCAGGCGCTGGGTGGCATCGAGCAGGGGCTTCAGCATGCGCTGCGCCAGCTCCGGATTCGCCGTGTCGCCACCACCGACTTTCTGCGCCTTGCCATCGACCCAGGTGTAGAAGCCCTGGCCGGATTTCTTGCCGAGCTTGCCGGCCTCGAACAATTCGACCAGCTTCTTCGGCGGCACGGCGTCGGCCACCAGTTGCTTGCCGGCGTGCACGGCGACGTCGAGGCCGACGGTGTCGGCCAGTTCGATCGGGCCCATCGGCATGCCGAAGGCGACCAGCGCGGCATCGATGGTTTCCGGTGCGATGCCCTCGTCCACGCACTTCATGGCCTCGTTCATGTAGGGGCCGAGCACGGCATTGACCAGGAAGCCCGGCGCGTCCTTGACCGGCAGCGGCAGCTTGTCGATCCTGCGCACGAAGGCGGCCGCCTTCTGCGCCGCCTCGGGCGCGGTCTTCTCGCCGGCCACCACCTCGACCAGCGGCATCATCGCCACCGGGTTGAAGAAGTGGATGCCGACCAGGCGCGAGGGATCCTTGAAGGTCGCCGCGATGTCGGCCAGCTTGAGCGAAGAGGTGTTCGATGCGATCACGGCATCCGGCCTGGCGCGTGCCTCGATGTCGGCGAACAGCTTCTGCTTGGCGTCGAGGTTCTCGAAAATCGCCTCGATGATGACATCGGCCTGGCGCACGCCATCGCCTTTCGGATCTGCGATCAGGCGATCGAGCGCGAAGCGGGCCAGCTTCCTGTCGCGCAGTTTCTTCTCGAAGAATTTCGCCGCGCGCCCCACCGCCGGGGCAATGCGCTCGACGCTCTGGTCCTGCAGCGTCACGGTCATGCCGCGCAGCGCGCACCAGGCGGCGATGTCGCCACCCATGACGCCGGCGCCGACCACATGCACGTGGCGCGGCGCGAACGACTTGGCGTCCTTGCCGAAACCCTTGAGCCGGTCCTGCAGGAAGAAGACCTTGATCAGGTTGCGCGTGGTCGAGTGCCGGATCAGCGCATCGAGCGAGGTCGGCTGGTCGGCCGGCACGGCCAGCGTGTTGCCGCCGTAGTTCTGCCACTGGTCGATGATCGCGTAAGGCGCCGGGTAATGTTCCTGGCGCGCGCGCTTCGCCACCTGCTTCTTCGCACCCTTGGCGACCATGCCCTTGAGCGGACCGTTCATCAGCTTCTGCATGAACGGCAGTTGCGCCTGGCGCGGCGGCTTGCCGGACAATACCAGCATGCGCGCGGCGTTTTCCATGACGCGCGGCGGCACGCAGGCGTCGGCCAGGCCCATTTTCTTCGCCCGCTTGGCGTCGATGTTCTTGCCGGTCAGCATCATGTCCAGCGCCGCGGCCGGGCCGACGATCTGCGGCAGGCGCAGCATGCCGCCCCAGCCGGGGACGATGCCGAGCATCACTTCCGGCAGCGCGAACTTGGTGCCGGGCTCGTCGACCGCGATGCGGTAGCGGCAGGCCAGCGCCAGCTCGGTGCCGCCGCCCATGCAATGGCCGCGCACCAGCGCCAGCGTCGGGTAGCTGACGGCGGCCAGCCGGTTGTAGGCATCCCAGCCGCGCTGGATCAGGGCGCGGGCCTTTTCCGGCGTATCGGCGGTAGTGAATTCCTCGATGTTGGCGCCGGCGATGAAGCCGGCGTCCTTGGCCGACTTGAACACCAGCCCCCTGGGCGGCGTCCTTTCGCACTCGTCGAGGATCAGGCCCAGTTCGGCCATGACCTCCGCGCCGAGGGTATTGGTCGAGGAATTCGCGGTATCGAGGATGGCCCAGGCCAGGCCCGCATTTTGGTCACCTGTCTCGCGTTCGAGCTTCCAGTGCTTGTAAGTCATCAAACTGCCTCCACCAAAACAGCGCCGCCCTGACCGCCACCGATGCAGATCGTGGCGATGCCGCGCTTCTTGTTTTCCCGACGCAGGACATGCAGCAGGTGCAGCACGATGCGCGCGCCCGAAGCGCCAACCGGATGGCCGAGCGCGATGGCGCCGCCGTCGATGTTGAGCCTGGTTTCATCAAGCTTGCCCAGCGGTGCATCGAGGCCGAGCTGCTCCTGGCAGTAAGCGGGATCTTCCCAGGCCTTGACGCAGCCCATGACCTGGGCGGCGAAGGCTTCGTTGATCTCCCAGGCATCGAGGTCGTTCAAGCCCAGTCCGTGGCGCTGCAGGATGGGCGTCGCGGCATGCACCGGGCCCAGGCCCATCTGCGCCGGGTCGAGGCCGGCCCATTGCGTGTCGGTGATCTTGCCGATGGGCGTCAGCTGGTACTTCTCGACCGCCGCGGCGGAGGCCAGCAGCAGCCAGGCGGCGCCGTCGGTGATCTGCGAGCTGTTGCCCGGCGTGATCTTGCCGTAGGTACGGTCGAAGAAGGGCTTGAGCTTGGCCAGCCCGGCAATGTTCGAATCGTGGCGCACGCCGTCGTCTTCGGCATAGACCTTGCCGTTGGTATCGATCAGCGGCACGATTTCGTCGAAGTGCCCGGCCTTCTGCGCCGCCGATACCTTCTGGTGGCTGCCGACCGAGAAGCCATCCATCTGCTGGCGCGAAATGCCGAACTTCCAGGCCAGGTTCTCGGCGGTCTGGCCCATCATCAGGTTGACTACCGGGTCGGTGAGCCCCTTGACGATGCCGATCACCGGCGCCAGCACGGCGCCCGGGCGCAGTTTGGCAAACATGCCGAGCCTGGCGCCCAGCGTGCGCGCCTGTGCCATGTGCGAGAACCACAGCACCATCTTGTCGGAGTAGAGCAGCGGGGCGCGCGAGAGCGCATCGACGCCGCCGGCCAGCACCAGTTGCGAGCGTCCGCTGTGGATGTTGGCGATGGCCGAGTCGATGGCCTGCATGCCCGAAGCGCAGTTGCGCATCACCGTCCAGCCCGGCACCTTGTTGCCGCAGCCGAGGCGCAGGGCGATGACGCGGCCGATATTCACTTCATCGACGCTGGGGCTGGCGCAGCCGACGATGACCTCGTCGAGGTCTTCCGCCGCAAAGGGCTGCCGCGCCAGCAGCGCGCGCCCGGAAATCGTGGCGAGATCGGAAGCCGAGAAGGGGCCGGGGACGTTGCGCGACTTGAGGAAGGGCGAGCGCGCGCCGTCGACGATGTAGACAGGTTCGAATTTCATGGAAGTCCTTTATGCAGCCTTGCGCAGCCCGCCGGTCGCTGGCGGCTGTGTGCTGGCCTCGTGGCCGAAATCCTGGGGGAAATCGTCGACCGCAATGGCGCGATCGCGCAAGCGCGCCCGACGTTGCAGCAGCGCGTGCTCCTCGGCGGTGATGATGCCGGCTTCGAGGGCGTGGGCCGCCATGGTCGCCGTGTCGCCGGCGCCGACTTTTCCTTCCTTCACCGCCTTGCGGATGCGCAGCTCGACCGGCTCGGCGGCCACCGTGGCTTCCAGCGCGAGCTCGATGACACCGACGGCATCCGCTTCGTCCCTCGGCACGAACATGCCGGCGGTGAGGCGGTCGCGCGTGGCCGAGGGTTCGATCAGCAAGCGCGCCACCTCGTGGCCGAGCTTGTCCGAGGGCACCTCGTAAGGCCGGCCGAGCGGGAAGATGTACCAGTGCAGCAGGGCGGCGATGAAGCGGTTCGGGTAGTTGGAAATCACGCCCTCGAAGGCGTTCTGCATCCTGAACATGGCGTCCCAGATCGCCCAGTGCATCAGCGGCGCGTCTTCAGCCTGGCGGCCTTCGGCCTCGTAGCGCTTGAGCGTGGCCGAAGCGAGATACATCAGCGAAAGGATGTCGCCCAGGCGCGCGGAGAGCTTCTCCTTGCGCTTGAGGTCGCCGCCCATGACGAACATCGAAACGTCGGCGAGGAAGGCGAAGGCCGCCGAGAAGCGCGACAGCTGCTGGTAGTAGCGCCGCGTCTCCGGCGCCACGTTCGATGGCACCGCGGCGAAATTGGATCCGGTGAGGCCCATGCTCCAGGCGCGGAAGCCGCGCGTCCAGATGAAGCCGAGGTGGGCGGCGAAAGCGGCATCGAAATCGCGCAGGCCTTCTACCGCATCCGGATTCCTCGCCGCCGCCATTTCCTTCAGCACGTAAGGGTGGCAGCGGATCGCGCCCTGGCCGAAGATGATCAGGCTGCGCGTCAGGATGTTGGCGCCCTCGACCGTGATCGCCACCGGCATCTGCTGGTAGGCGCGGCCCATGAAGTTGTTGGGGCCGAGGCAGATGCCCTTGCCGCCGAGGATGTCCATGGCGTCGTTGACCACCTGGCGCGTACGCTCGGTGACGTGGTACTTGACGATGGCGGAGACCACCGAGGGTTTCTCGCCGAGGTCGATGGCGCCGGCCGTCATGGTGCGCGCCGCGTCCATCGCGTAAAGGTTGCCGCCCATGCGTGCCAGCGGCTCCTCGATGCCCTCGAAGCGGCCGATGGCGGTCTTGAACTGGCTGCGGACGCGGGCGTAGGCGCCGGTGGCGCGCACCGCGAGCTTGGACATGCCGGTGTTGGACGAGGGCAGCGAAATCGAGCGCCCCGCCGCCAGGCACTCCATCAGCATGCGCCAGCCCTGGCCGGCCATCGCCGGACCGCCGATGATCCAGTCCAGCGGCATGAAGACGTCCTTGCCCGAATTCGGGCCGTTCTGGAACACGGCATTGAGCGGGAAATGGCGGCGGCCGATGTTCACGCCGGGATGATCGGTCGGCACCAGCGCGCAGGTAATGCCGAGGTCATTGACCTTGCCCAGCAGATGGTCGGGGTCCTGCAGGCGGAAGGCCAGGCCCAGCAGCGTGCAGATCGGGCCCAGCGTGATGTAGCGCTTGTCCCAGGTGACGCGCATGCCGATGACTTCTCTGCCCTGCCACTGGCCCTTGCACACGATGCCGAGGTCGGGAATCGAGGCCGCGTCGGAGCCGGCCTGCGGGCTGGTCAGCGCGAAGGCGGGAATCTCCTGCCCCCTGGCCAGGCGCGGCAGGTAGTAATCCTTCTGTTCCTCGGTGCCGTAATGCAGCAGCAGCTCGGCCGGGCCCAGCGAGTTCGGCACCATCACGGACACTGCCACCGCCGAGCAGCGCGTGGACAGCTTCTGCACCACCATCGAGTGCGCGTATGCCGAAAATTCGAGGCCGCCATAGCGCTTCGGGATGATCATGCCGAGGAAGCCCTTTTCCTTGACGTAGGCCCAGACCTCGGGCGGCAGGTCGTGATGGATCTGGGTCGTGTCCCAATCCCGCGACATGGCGCACAGCGCCTCGCACTCGTTGTCGAGGAAGGATTGCTCGGCCGGCGCCAGCTTCGGCTGCGGATAGGACAGCAGCTTCCCCCAGGCCGGCTTGCCGGAAAAGAGCTCGCCTTCCCACCAGACGGTGCCGGCTTCCAGCGCTTCCCTTTCGGTCTGCGACATGGCGGGCAAGATCTTCTTGTAGATGGCGAAGATCGGGCCGGTGAAGACGGCGCGGCGCAAGGGCGGCAGCAGCAGCACGGCAACGGCGGCGGCAAATGCGGCGATGAGGATCAGGAACCAGGTCATGGCATTCTCCTAGGGTCAGGCCGCGCGCCGGGCGCGCGGTTTTTTGGCCGGTTTGGCAACAACTTCGGGGAGCGGCGCGCGCAGGCCGCCGATGAGGAAGCTCATCAGCCGCGCATACAGCGCCTCGGGATCGGAATCGTCGATCGGGCCCAGCATGCGCAGGGCATCGGTGCCGGATATCGCGTAGGACAGCGCGCCCATCATGAAATGGAAGCGCCAGAGGAACTCTTCCTGCGGCACGTCGGGCAGGGCCTTGAAGAAGGCGCTCTTGAAGCGATCGATCACCTCGGCGTATTCCTCGGCGAGGAACTTGCGCACGAACTCGGTGGGCTCGGTATAGCTGCGGCCCAGCAGGCGCATGAAGGTCTGGCCGCCGTTATGGTCGGCGGCCATGCGGATCGCGACGCCGAAGAAGGCTTCGACGATCTGCCGCGGCTTGAGCGGCGCCCCCCGGGCCTCTGCTTCAAAAGCGGTCAGGGCGCCGATGCGCTGCTCGTTGAGCCAGGTCAGGCGGCGGCGGAACACCGCCTCGACCAGCGCCTCCTTGGAGCCGAAGTGGTAATTCACCGCGGCCAGGTTGGCCTGCGCCTCGGCGGTAATCATGCGCAGGGTGGTCGCGTCGAGGCCGTGGCTGACGAACAGGCTTTCGGCGGCGTCGAGGATGCGGGTGCGAGTGTCGGTTTCCACGGGATGGCAGGCCTCTGACAAACGTTGGTTTCAAACGAACGTTTGAATAGTGGCACCTGCCGGCGAAACCTGTCAAGAGAGGAAACACTCTAATAATTACCCGGCGGAGTGGCCCGGGCCCGCAAAAGGCATGGGCATGGCCGGCCCGGGAAATGTTGCGGCGCGGGGCGGCGGGTAGTATTCGGGTAAGCCGTTCAGGCCGCCAAGAGCACCCTCGGCTCGATCGACACCGGGAAGTTCACCGAGTTGGCGATGAAGCACAGGCGATGCGCTTCCTCGTGCAACGCCATTGCCAGTGCCGCGTCGCCGCCCGCCGCGAGCGTCGCTATCGGACGCAGCGCGGCCTGGGTGAAACGTCCACCACCGTCGGCATCCTCCACCATCGTCCCCGTCGCATCGTCCTGGTAGGCCAGCACCGTGATCCCCTCCCGGGCGCACAGGTGGAGGTACCACAGCATGTGGCAGGACGACAGCGAAGCGACCAGCAGGTCCTCCGGATTCCAGCGCGCTGCGTCGCCGCGAAACGCCGGGTCGGAGGAACCCGCCAGGTCCGGCCGGCCTGCGGCGGAAATCACATGGTCGCGCGAGTAGGCCCGATAGCCGGCGGTGCCTTCGCCCAGGTTGCCGGTCCATACGGTGCGGGTGGCGTAATTGTGCTGCTTGTCGTGGGGCATGGCAGGACCCTCAGGATCGGGTATCGGAAAATTTCTGCGCGGAACCATGGCTGCGCCGGAACAGCACCCATCCATAGATCACAAGATTGATGGCGATGACCAGCGTGCCGAGAATGTACTGCAAGCGCTCGTCGAGCCCGGCAGGATAAATGATCGGGATCAGATAGTGCTCGATGAAGCTGCCGGAGTAACCCGCCTCGCCCGCGGCCAGGCGCAGTTCCTGTTCCAGCGGCGTCAGCGGACAGACGCCGTGGCGAAACTCGATGGCCGCCGCCCACAGGACGGCCGGCAGGTGCAGGCCGGCAATCCATTTCCGGCGCAACAGCAGAAAGCCGCCGAAGACGACGAACAGGATGAAGCCGAAATGCAGCAGGACAACGCCGTCGGCAAGGATTCGCTCGATCATGGCAACTCGGGGCCTTGATGATCCGGGCTCCATTGTTTCACTCCCCCCGCCTTCATGGTCGGCCGGCCGCATCCTTGCCGGCAACCGGCGGCGGACGGCTGGCGTAGAATCTTCCTGCCTGACCCGCGGAGCGTTGGCTGCATGGCCGGATCGACGCGACCCTGGACCGACAAAGGCCGAGAGAATGAACAAGTCATTGATCATGCTGATGCTGCTGGTGTCGCAAGGCGCCATGGCCCAGGGCCGCCTGCCGCCATGTCCGGCGTCGACCGAAAGGCCCTGGAGCGGCTGCTCCGGAGAACAAATCGCTCCTGGCGGCGAGAAATACTTCGGCGACTTCCTGAACGGTGAACGCCACGGCCAGGGCAGCTACACCTGGCCCGGCGGCGACAGGTACGTCGGCGAATTCAGGAACCAGAAGTTCCACGGCCAGGGCGCCTTCGCTTTTGCCAATGGCGACAGGTACGCCGGCGAATTCAAGGATGACCAGTTCCACGGAAAAGGCAGTTTTACCTCTGCCAAGGGCGACAAGTACGTCGGTGAATTCGTGAACCAGAAGTTCCAGGGCAAGGGTACCCTCACCGCCACCACCGGCGACAAGTACGTCGGTGAATTCAGGGATGACAAGTTCAACGGCCAGGGCACCCTCAGCTTCGCCAACGGCGAAACCTACGTCGGCGAGTTCAAGGACGACAAGTTTCACGGCAAAGGCACCTACACCTTTGCCGATGGCAGCAAATACATCGGCGAATTCAGGGACGGGCTGCGCAACGGACAAGGCACCCACAGCCGGCCCAATGGCATCGAGTACGTCGGCGAGTTCAGGGATGGCAAATACAACGGCCGGGGCACCCTGACATTCCCCAACGGTCCCAGGTATGTCGGTGAATTCAAGGATGGCGAATACCACGGCAAGGGCACCCTGGTCTCTCCCAATGGCACCGAATTCGCCGGCGAGTTCAGGGATGGCAAGCGCATCGGGGCCGAAAGCGAGTAGGCGTGCCGACGGCACGGTTCTGAAATCGGGGTGATCGAAAGAGAGAAACCCGCGCTCCGCCAAGACCGGACCCGGGCCGGCCCCGCAAGTAATCCATGCGGAATTTCAGGAAGCCTTACGCGAACGTCACCGGGCCTGGTTTTTTTGCCCGCCGGCTGCTGCCGCATTCAGCGTCAATTCGGGACGCGCGCCATCGCCGGCAGCGGCGCCCTTGAGCCGACCGAGCGAGTTGTCGACATCGACCACCCTTTCCCCGGCCGTCGGGTGGGTCTTGTAAAGCGCGGCCAGGGCATTGGTGTCGACCTTGAGCGCGGCCAGGCGTTGCATGAAATTCAGGCAGGCCGCCGGATCGTATCCGGCGCGCGCCGCCAGCAGGATGCCGTCTTCATCCGCCTCGCGTTCCGAACTGCGGTCGAGCCGGCGGTTGAATATTTCCTTGCTTTCACCGATCAGCAGTTTGCGGTACTCCTGAGAACCACCCGTCTTCGAAGCAGCGGACAGCGCACTGGCACCGGCGGAAACAAGCAGGCTCTTCTGCAGCACGGCGATGTGGTGGCGACGGGTCACGTGGCCGATCTCATGGCCCAGCACGCAGGCCAGCTCGGCTTCGTTCGTGACGTGGCCCAGCATGCCGCGGGTGACGAGGATGGTACCCCCCGGCGCGGCAAAGGCGTTGATGGCGTCCGACTCCACGGCGGCGAAGCGCCAGGGCAGGTCCGGGCGCGACGACTGCAGCGCGATCCAGACGCCGATCTGGTTCAGGCGGTGCTGCAGGCCCGAATCCCTGATCGGGGGATAGCTGCCCAGCGTCGCCGCGACGACTTCCTTGCCGATGGCAAGTTCCTCTTCTTCGCTCATCGAACCGACCGACTGGCTCTTGGCCAGGTTCTTCGCCGTATCGAAGATCGAGCCCAGGTCGAGGCTGCGCGATTGCGCCTGGATACCGGGCGCTGCCAGCGCCAGGGTGGCTGCAGCAAGGCATGAACGGAGCAGATGGAGTCTCATGGCGATCCTCGTGTGTTCAGGCCGCGCCGGCCTATTCGTAAGTCACCGGCCGGGCCGTCAATCCGCGCCGCGCCGCGGCGGCTTCGGCTTCCTTGCGCCCGACTGCCCAGCTTTCAAGCAGCCTGGAGTCGCCCGCCGCCGGCGCCGTGGTCTTGGCATCACCCTCGTCCATTCCGCGCACGCCGAGTACGGCGGTCTCGCCTTTCTGGGCCGGGGCCGCTGACTCCTTGCCGCTGATGGCGCCGGTCACCGAGCGCAGGAGGTCGGAAATACCCCCACCCTGGGCCAGGGCGACCGGCGACAGGGTGCACAACAGCAGCAGGGAAAGGATGGTTTTCATGGCAAATCCGGAACACCTGTTACTTTACCAATTTAGTGGCACTGTTTGCGTCCGGCGTCAGGCAGGCCCGGAACCCGCATAATGGGCAAACCGCTACCCGCCATGTCGACTCCTGCTTCCGATCGCCTGTTGCACACGCTAGCCCTCGGCGCCCTGGCGGCCGGGTGCATGCTGGTGCTGTGGCCGTTCCTGACCTCGCTGATCTGGGCGGCCATCCTGGTCTCGACCAGCTGGCCGGTCTTTCTCCGGCTGGACCGGGTCGCGGGAGGGCGACGGGCCCTCGCGGCATCCCTGATGACGCTGCTGGTCACCGTGGCCTTGCTGGGACCGATCGCCGCTGTCGCCCTGGCCATGGCGGACAACGCTGCCGAACTTGGCAGCGCCGTGTCAGCGCTGGTCAGGGAGGGACTGCCCGAGGCGCCTTCGTGGCTGGCCAGGCTGCCGCTGGTGGGGCAGCCGATCCACGACTACTGGCAACAGTTCGCGCACGATGGCCAACGGCTCACGGCCGAACTGGAAAAACTCGCCAAGCCCGCGCAGGGGGCGGCGCTTGCCGCCGGCCGCGTGGTCGGCGCGGGTGTGCTGGACATGGGTCTTTCCGTATTTCTTGCCTTCTTCTTTTTCCTCCACGGCGAAGCCCTCGCCGGTCGCTTGCGCGTCCTGCTCAAGCGCGTGACGGGCGTGCGTGCCGCCTATCTGCTCGGGATCGCGCGCAGCACCGTGACCGGCGTGATTTACGGCATCCTCGGCACGGGGCTCGCCCAAGGGGTGCTGGCCACCATCGGCTTTGCGGTGGCCGGCGTGCCCGGCGCCGTGCTGCTGGGCGTGGCCACCTTCTTCCTCTCCGTGGTGCCGGTGGGACCGCCGCTGGTCTGGGGCGGCGCGGCGATCTGGCTGTTCCGCGAGGGGCAACCCGAATGGGCGCTGTTCGTCGCCGCCTGGGGCTTCTTCGTGGTCAGCACGGTGGACAACGTGATCAAGCCCTTCATCATCAGTCGCGGCGCCAACCTGCCCTTCGCCGTGGTCTTCCTCGGCGTCCTCGGCGGGCTGCTGGCCTTCGGCGTGATCGGCGCCTTCCTCGGCCCGACGCTGCTGGCGGTCGGCTACCGCCTCGCCACTGAATGGACGGCGATCGGCACGACACCACACACAAAAAACGATGGCAAGGGGGACCCCCCGGGCTAGGGATTGCCGTCCTGCGGCGCCACCCCATTTACCCTCTTGCAATGAGGGTTGTGCCACCGGAAATTTGCGTCGCTTCAAGTTGTTAGAATCCAGGCATGATGCGCCGCGCCCCACCCGCCATGGCCCTGCCCGGGCCGATCCCGGAAACCCGCCACGACTGGGAAACCATCAAGACGCTGCTGCCCTACCTGTGGGCGTGGAAGGGGCGGGTCGTCATCGCGCTGAGCTGCCTGCTGCTGGCCAAGCTGACCAGCGTCGGCGTGCCGTTGGTGTTCAAGGACATCATCGATACCTTCACCCAGCCCGGCGTCGGCAAGCTGCAACAGGCCGCCCTGCTGGTACCGCTGGGCCTGCTGGCGGCCTACGGTGCGCTGCGCTTTTCCACCGTGCTGTTCACCGAGCTGCGCGAGATCTTCTTCGCCCGCGTCACCCAGCGCGCGGTGCGCACCATCACGCTGCAGGTGTTCGAGCACCTGCATGCGCTCAGCTTGCGCTTCCACCTCGATCGCCAGACCGGCGGCCTCACGCGCGACATCGAACGCGGCACGCGTTCGATCGGCTCGCTGATCAGCTACACGCTGTACTCCATCCTGCCGACCCTGGTCGAGATCCTGCTGGTGCTGGGCATCCTCGGCTTCCGCTACGACAAGGATTTCATGCTGATCACGCTGGTCACGCTGGTGCTTTACGTGACATTCACCATCGTCGTCACCAACTGGCGCACGGTGCTGCGGCGCGAGGTGAACGAACTGGATTCGGCGGCCAACGTGCGCGCGGTGGACAGCCTGATCAACTTCGAGACGGTCAAGTACTTCAACAACGAACGCTGGGAACGCGACCGCTACGACGAGCAGATGCAGAAATGGGAGGCCGCGCAGATCAGGAGCCAGGTCTCGCTCTCGTGGCTCAACCTCGGCCAGTCGCTGATCATCGCCGCCGCGGTGACGCTGATGATGTGGCGCGCCGCGGTCGAGGTCGCCGCCGGCCAGATGACGGTGGGCGACATCGTATTGGTCAACGCCTTCCTGATCCAGCTCTACATGCCGCTCAACCACCTCGGCGTGCTCTACCGCGAGATCCGCCAGTCGCTGACCGACATCGAACGGATGTTCTCGCTGCTGGGCAAGAACCGCGAGATCCAGGACGCCCCCGATGCGCGGCCCTTGTTCCCGGCCAACGAAAGCGGCCCCTGCGAGATCGAATTCGCGCAGGTCGGCTTCGCCTATGAAGCCAACCGGCAGATCCTGTTCGATGTCGATTTCAAAGTCGGCGCCGGCAGGACGGTGGCCGTGGTCGGCCACAGCGGCTCGGGCAAGTCGACCCTGGCGCGGCTCCTGTTCCGCTTCTACGACACCACGTCAGGTTCGGTGAAGATCAACGGCTCCGACCTGCGCGCGCTGCAGCAGGCCTCGGTGCGCGCCGCGATCGGCATCGTGCCGCAGGACACGGTGCTGTTCAACGACACCATCTTCTACAACATCCAGTACGGCCGGCCGGCGGCACCGCACGAGGACGTCATCGCCGCGGCCCGGGCGGCGCATATCCACGACTTCATCATGGCCTTGCCGGACGCTTACCAGACGCGGGTCGGCGAACGCGGCCTCAAGCTTTCGGGCGGCGAGAAGCAGCGCGTGGCCATCGCCCGCGCCCTGCTGAAGAACCCGCCGATCCTGATCTTCGACGAAGCCACCTCGGCGCTCGACTCCAAGACAGAAAAGGCCATCCAGGCCCAGCTGGAGCAGGCGGCCGTCGGCCGCACCACGCTGATCATCGCCCACCGGCTGTCCACGGTGATGAACGCCGACGAGATCCTGGTGCTCGACGCCGGGCGCATCGTCGAACGCGGCGCCCATCGCACACTCCTCGAGCGCGGCGGGCTTTACTCGCAAATGTGGGCCCTGCAGCAGCAGGAACATGAAATTTAGGTGTAATCTAGAGGCCGCCCGTCCGCGTTGCGGCGTGAGCGCAGGCTTCGCAGGCAGGACCCCACCGAAGTCCGTTCAATAATTAAATTACAGGAGACCACCATGATTCGTCGCGCCGCCCTTGTAGCTTCCGTCACCCTCACCGCCCTCTCCCTGCCCGCCTTCGCCCAGGACAGCGGCACGCTGAAGAAAATCAAGGACAGCGGCACCGCCACCATGGGTGTGCGCGAATCCTCCGGCGGCCTCTCCTTTACCGTCGGTGACGGCAAGTTCGCCGGCTTCCACGTCGAGCTCTGCCAGCGCGCGCTGGCCGACGTGCAGAAGCAGCTCGGCCTGGCCAAGCTGGACATCAAGTACCAGCCGGTGACCTCGCAAAACCGCATCCCCCTGATGCAGAACGGCACCATCGACATCGAGTGCGGTTCGACCACCAACAACGCGACCCGCCAGAAGGACGTTTCCTTCGCCGTCACCACCTACGTCGAGGAAGTCCGTATCGCGGTCAAGGCGAACTCCGGCATCACCTCGATCGGCCAGCTCAACGGAAAGAACGTCGCCACCACCACCGGCACCACCTCCGTGCAACTCCTGCGCAAGCACGAGCGCGGCACCGGGGTGAACTTCAACGAGGTGTTCGGCAAGGACCACGCCGACAGCTTCCTGCTGCTGGAATCCGGCCGCGCCGACGCCTTCGTCATGGACGGCCAGATCCTTGCCGGCAACATCGCCAAGTCGAAGAACCCGGGGGATTTCAAGATCGTCGGCGAGGTGCTCTCGGTCGAGCCGATCGCCATCATGGTGCGCAAGGATGATCCGGCCTTCAAGAAGGCGGTGGACAACAGCCTATCGGCCTTGATGAAGTCCGGCGAAATGGCCAGGATCTACGACAAGTGGTTCATGCAGCCGATCCCGCCGACCAACACAAAGATCGGCCTGGCGGTTTCCGAGGCGACCAAGGCGGCCTGGGCGAACCCCAACGACAAGCCGATGGAAGACTACGCCAAGAAGTAAGGCGAAATCAGGCACAAGACGGTGAAGGCGCGGTGCTGACATGGCAGCCCCGCGCCTTCTTGCTTTTCCGCCCGAACGAAGGCGCGAGGTAGAAGCATGAGCACCTGGGACTGGCAGGTCTTCTGCAAGGAAACCACGAGCGGCGACGTGGCGCCGTCCTGCTTCGGCAGCGGCGGCGACATCACCTACCTCGACTGGCTGCTCTCGGCCTGGGGCTGGACGCTTTCGGTGTCGGTGCTGGCGCTGCTGGTGGCCCTGCTGCTCGGCTCGCTGATGGGCATCCTGCGCACCACGCCGCACCGCGGGCTGGTATTGCTGGGCAATGCCTGGACCGAGCTGTTCCGCAACATTCCCCTGCTGGTGCAGATTTTTCTCTGGTACCACGTGGTACCGGCCTTGATCCCGCCCCTGCGCGGCGTGCCGAGCTTCATCCTGGTGGTGATGGGCCTCGGCCTGTTCACCTCGGCGCGGATTTCCGAGCAGGTGCGCGCCGGCATCCAGTCGCTGGCCGGGGGACAGCGCATGGCCGGCCTGGCGATGGGTTTCACCCTGCCGCAGACCTACCGCCACGTGCTGCTGCCGATGGCCTACCGCATCATCATCCCGCCGCTGACCAGCGAATCGATGAACATCATCAAGAATTCCTCGGTGGCGTTCGCGGTGAGCATTTCCGAGCTCACCCTGTTCGCCCTGCAGGCGCAGGAAGAGACCTCGCGCGGCATCGAGGTCTACCTGGCGGTGAGCGGGCTGTACTTCATCTCCGCCTTCGCCATCAACCGCGCCGCACTGTTCATCGAAAACCGCGTGCGCGTTCCCGGCATGATCGGCGGGGGAGGCCACTGATGCTGGCCCTCGACTTCGCCTTCTTCACGCCGGATGTGATCTCCGGCTACATCGTCAAGGGTTTCATCTTCTCCCTGCAGCTGACGCTGGTCGCCATGATCGGCGGCATCGTCCTCGGCACCCTGCTGGCGCTGATGCGGCTTTCCGGCAAGACCTGGCTGGTGATGCCGGCGGCTGCCTACGTCAACACCATGCGCAGCGTGCCGCTGGTGATGGTGATCCTCTGGTTCTTCCTGCTCATCCCGCTGGTGATCGGGCGCCCGCTCGGGGCGGAAACCTCGGCCCTCATCACCTTCACCCTGTTCGAGGCGGCCTACTACTCCGAGATCATGCGCGCCGGCATCCAGAGCGTTTCGCGCGGACAGGTCGCCGCCGGCTACGCACTGGGCATGACCTACCGCCAGACCATGGGCCTGATCGTCCTGCCGCAGGCCTTCCGCAACATGCTGCCGGTGCTGCTGACGCAGACCATCATCCTGTTCCAGGACACCTCGCTGGTGTATGCCATCGGCGCCTACGACCTGCTCAAGGGCTTCGAGATCGCCGGCAAGAACTTCAACCGCCCGGTGGAGACCTACCTGGTCGCCGCCGTGCTGTACTTCATCATCAGCTTCAGCCTGTCCATGCTGGTCAGGAAACTGCAACAGCGCATCGCCATCGTCCGCTGAAGGGGAACTCCTCGTGTCCATGATCGAAATAAAGAACATCAGCAAATGGTACGGCGCCTTCCGCGTGCTGACCGACTGCACGACCCAAGTGGAAAAGGGCGAGGTCATCGTCGTCTGCGGCCCGTCCGGTTCCGGCAAATCGACGCTGATCAAATGCGTGAACGGCCTCGAGGCCTTCCAGCAGGGCGACATCTTCGTCAACGGCACCTCCGTCGGCGACCCCAAGACCAACCTGCCGAAGCTGCGGTCGCACGTCGGCATGGTGTTCCAGCACTTCGAGCTGTTCCCGCACATGACCATCACCGAGAACCTGTCGATCGCCCAGGTCAAGGTGCTGGGACGGAGCAGGGACGAGGCCAACGAACGCGGCATGAAACTGCTCGACCGCGTCGGCCTCAAGCAGCACGCGCACAAGCATCCGGGGCAGCTCTCCGGCGGCCAGCAGCAGCGCGTGGCCATCGCCCGGGCGCTGTCCATGGACCCGATCTGCATGCTGTTCGACGAGCCGACCTCGGCGCTCGACCCGGAAATGGTCAACGAGGTGCTCGACGTCATGGTCCAGCTGGCGCAGGAAGGCATGACCATGATGGTGGTGACGCACGAGATGGGCTTCGCGCGCAAGGTATCGAACCGGGTGATCTTCATGGACCAGGGCAGCATCGTCGAAGACGCCACCAAGGAAGACTTCTTCGGCAAGCCGCGCTCGGAACGCGCCCAGCAGTTCCTCTCCAAGATCCTCTCGCACTGAACTCCCGCGATCCGTAAGGCCCGGCATGAATCTGCCCATGTCTCCGGCGGGACCGGGCGCGATGCCGGAGGACGGCGCCGGTCGCCGTCCCGCCAGCGCCGACTTTTCCAAGAGATGCCGGCCATGAACGCAAACCCTCCCGTGTCCGACAAGGACCAGCCCCTGCGCGACGATATCCGCCTGCTCGGGCGCCTGCTCGGCGACACCGTGCGCGAACAGGAGGGGGTCGAGCTCTTCGAGCGCGTCGAGGAAATCCGCCGCCTCGCCCTGCGCCTGCACCGCGAGGACGACCCCGCCGCGCGCGAGGAAATGGACGCGGTGCTGCGCAATCTGCCGCGCGAGGACACCAACATGGTGGTGCGCGCCTTCAGCTATTTCTCCCACCTGGCCAACATCGCCGAGGACCAGCACCATATCCGCCGCGCGCGCGCCCATGCCCGCGCCGGCGCCGCGCCGCGCGAAGGCAGCCTGGCCCTGTCCCTGCAGCGCGCACTGGCCGCCGGCATCGATGCCGGCAAGCTGCGCGACTTCTTCGCCGGCGCCCAGGTGCGCCCGGTGCTGACCGCGCATCCGACCGAAGTGCAGCGCAAGAGCATCCTCGACTGCCAGTGGAAAATCGCGCGCCTGCTCGACGAGCGCGACCGCACCGAGCTCTCGCCCGAAGAGCAGGCCGCGCACGACGAAGCCCTGCGCCGCGCCGTGCTGCGCCTGTGGCAAACGCGCATGCTGCGGCGGGCCAAGCTCTCGGTGATGGACGAGGTGAACAACGCGCTCTCGTTCTACGACATGACCTTCCTGCGCGAGCTGCCGCGCCTGTACAACGCCTGCGAAGACCATCTCGCCGGCGCCATACCCGAATGGAATGCGCGGGGCCTGGCCGAACTGCCGCCCTTCCTGCGGCCCGGTTCATGGATCGGCGGCGACCGCGACGGCAACCCTTTCGTCACCGCCGAAGTGCTGGAGTCGGCGATGCGCGCGCAAAGCCGCAAGGCCATGGCCTACCTGCTCGAGCAGCTGCACCAGCTCGGTGCCGAGCTGTCGACCACCACCTCGCTGATCGAGGTGCCCGACGTCGAGCTGATGCGCCTCGCCGAACAGTCGCCCGACCGCAGCCCGCACCGCCTCGACGAGCCCTATCGCCGCGCCATCGCCGGCTTCTATGCGCGACTGGCGGCCACCGCGCTGCAGCTGGACAACCTGGAAGCGCCGCGCCATGCCGTCGCGCAAGCCGAGCCCTACGCCAGCGCGGCCGAATTCGGCGCCGACCTCGACGTGCTGCACCGCGCGCTGATCAGCCACAACTGCGGCCTGCTCGGGCGCGGGCGGCTGCGCCGCCTGCGCCATGCCGTCGCCATCTTCGGCTTCCACCTGGCGCCGCTCGACCTGCGCCAGAACTCCGACGTGCATGCGCGCACCGTGGCCGAACTGCTGGCCATCGCCCGCCCCGGCAGCGACTACCTGGCGCTCGACGAGGACGGCCGCATCGCGCTGCTGCTGGAAGAACTTGCGACGCCACGTCCGCTCACCGCCCCGGGTGTCGCTTACTCGGACGAAACGCGCGGCGAACTGGCGATCTTCCACACCGCGCAGAGCATCCACCGCCGCTATGGCAAGGCGGCGATCGAGAACGTCATCATCTCCAAGACCGACGGCGTTTCCGACATGCTCGAAGTCGCGGTGCTGTTGAAGGAAGTCGGCCTGTTGCGGCCGCTGGAACACGCCCTGGACGTGAACATCGTGCCGCTGTTCGAAACCATCGGCGACCTCGCCAATGCCGGCACTATCATGGACCGGCTGCTCTCCATCCCGCTTTACAACCGCTTGCTGGGTTCGCGGGGCACCTTGCAGGAGTGCATGCTCGGCTATTCCGACAGCAACAAGGACGGCGGCTTCCTCACCTCGGGCTGGTCGCTTTACCGCGCAGAGATTGAACTCACCCGCGTCTTCGCCCGCCATGGCATCACGCTGCGCCTGTTCCACGGCCGCGGCGGCTCGGTCGGCCGCGGCGGCGGCCCCAGCTACCAGGCCATCCTCGCCCAGCCGCAGGGCGCGGTGCAGGGCCAGATCCGCATCACCGAGCAGGGCGAGGTGATCGCCTCGAAATACGCCAACCCCGAACTGGGCCGCCGTAACCTGGAAATCCTCGCCGCCGCCACATTGGAAGCCACGCTGCTGGCGCACGAGCACGATGCGCCGCGCCCCGAATTCCTCACCGCGATGGAAGAACTTTCGGCCAGCGCCTTCGCCGCCTATCGGGCGATGGTGTACGAGACGCCCGGCTTCGAAGCTTACTTCTGGGAATCGACGGTGATCGCCGAAATCGCCGCACTCAACATCGGCAGCCGGCCGGCCTCGCGCAAGAAGACGACCGCCATCGAAGACCTGCGCGCGATCCCCTGGGTGTTCTCCTGGGCGCAGTGTCGCCTGATGCTGCCGGGCTGGTTCGGCTTCGGCTCGGCAGTCGCGGTGTGGCGGCAAAGGCACGGCGCGGCCGGCATGGCGCTGCTGGCGGAGATGTACCGCGAGTGGGGCTTCTTCCGCGCCCTGCTGTCGAACATGGACATGGTGCTGGGCAAGAGCGACATCACCATCGCCGAACGCTACTCGCGGCTGGTGAAGGACGAGGAATTGCGCCAGACCATCTTCCCGCGCATCAAGGCCGAATGGCAGTCCTCGATCGCCGCGCTGCTGGCGATCACCGGCGAGAAGGAACTGCTCGACCTCAATCCGCTGCTGAAGCGCTCGATCCGCAACCGCTTTCCCTACCTCGATCCGGTGAACCACATCCAGATCGAGTTGCTGCGCCGCCACCGCGCCGGCGAGACCGACGAGCGCGTGCAGCGCGGCATCCACCTGACCATCAACGGCGTCGCCGCGGGACTGCGCAACAGCGGCTGATTTTGATGATGCGGACTGATCAAAGCCCTGCACCCGTCGTCATGCTTGGCGAAGCCAGCCGGCTGGGCGGATGCGGGGGGCTGGCGCTTGCCCGACATCCGACACAATGCCCAATGGGTGTTTTCACGTTAGTCGGCGTACTGCTTGCCGGCGTAGCGCGTGACGCCGAGCAGGAAACGCACCAGCGAGTAAGCCGCGGTTCGCACGAACCGGTCGAACCACGGCAAGGCTTGCTGGTCCTCCGGCCGGATCTCGCGGGCGGCGCCGGTAATCACCGCGGCGAGGCTCGCGCGCAGTTCGCCGGCAAAGCCCGGGTCGCGCACCACGATGTTGGCCTCGCGCGCCAGCAGCAGGCTGAACGGGTCGATGTTGGAGGAACCCACGGTCGCCCAGTCGTCGTCGACCACCGCCACCTTGGCGTGCAGCTCGGCCCGGTCGTACTCGAAGATACGCACCCCGGCGGCCAGCATGCGGTCATACAGGGACTGCGTCGCGTAGTGGAGCAGGCGATGATCGGAGCGACCCTGCAGCAGCAGGGTCACCCGCACGCCACGCCCGGCGGCCAGCAGCAGGAATTTGCAGAACCGCCGCCCCGGCAGGAAATAGGCATTGGCGATCAGGATTTCCCGTTGCGCGCCGCGGATGGCATCGAGATAGGCGTACTCGATGTCGTGGCGGTGGGCGAGGTTGTCGCGCACCAGGAGCGTCGCGTGCACGCCTTCCATCCCGGCCGGCGGCTGCAGGCGCGGCAGCGGTGCCGGCGGCGGCGGGCGGCGGCCGAGCCGCGCCCAGCGCACCAGGCGCCAGACGTGGCGCATCGTCAGGTGCAGGCGCGCCACCAGCGGGCCCTCGACGCGGACGGCGAAGTCGAGGCGCGGCGAGTCGCCGGCGCCCTGGTCGAAATCATCGACCACGTTGATGCCGCCGGCAAAGCCCAGTTCCCCGTCGATCACCGCCAGCTTGCGGTGCAGGCGCCGCAGGCGATGGCGGCGGAACGTGAAGCGCCCCGCTTCGGGGCGATAGACCAGGGCTTCGGCACCGGCCTCCGCCAGTTCCCGACCGAGCCCGGATTCGAAGTCGCGCGCGCCGAAACCGTCGACCAGCACCCGCACCACGACGCCGCGGCGCGCCGCGGCCGCCAGCGCGGCGGCGATGCGGCGACCCGTGGCGTCGTCGGCGAAGATATAGGTTTCGAGGTGGACTTCATGCCGCGCCCGGTCGATTGCCGCGATCAGCGCCGGGAAATACTCGACCCCCGAGTGCAGCAGGCGCAGCTCGTTGCCACCGACGTAGCCGCGCGGCAGCGGCTGGGGGAAGTCGACGCTCACGGCACGGCGCGACCGGGCCGCAGCTCGGCGCTCAGCGCCGCATGGTCGGAAATCGAGGACCAGGGCGGACCGGCATGCACGCGCGCCGCGCCGACTTCGAGGCCGCGCTGGTAGATGCGGTCGAGGCGGAACATCGGCAGCGCCGCGGGATAGCTGCGCGAAGGCCGCCGGCCATCCCCGGCGAAGACTTCGGCCAGGCCCAGGCGCTGCGCCAGCTGGTCATCGGCGTGGTTGCGCCAGTCGTTGAAGTCGCCCGCGATCAGCAGCGGCGCATGCGCCGGCACCACTTCCTCGATGCGCCGCGCCAGCGCATCCATCTGCCGCCGCCGCGAGCGCGCGAACAGGGACAGATGCACGCAGACGCAGTGCAGCGGCTGCGCCAGCGCCGGCAGTTCGACCGCGCAATGCAGCAGGCCGCGCTTCTCGAAGCGCAGGTGGGTCACGTCCTGGTTGTGCTCGGTCAGGATCGGGAAGCGCGACAGGATCGCGTTGCCGTGATGGCCGTGGTCATAGACCATGTTGCGGCCGTAGGCGTGGTTGTCCCAGACGTCTTCGGCGAGGAACTCGTGCTGCGGCTGCGACGGCCAATCCGCATGTCGCTCGGCGTGGCCCAGGTGCAGGCCCTGCACCTCCTGCAGGAACACGATGTCGGCCGACAGTTCGCGCAGGCGCTCGCGCAGCTCGTGCACCATCATGCGGCGGTTGAACTGCGAGAAGCCCTTGTGGATGTTCCAGGTGGCGATGGAGAGCGTTTGCGTCATGTGCGGGCATACCTTGCCGCCAGTTTATAGTGCCCGGCGCAATTCACACGCGGATGTGGAAGGGGCTGAAATCGGTATTCCTGTCGTACCAGTCTTCGGCTTCGGCGCGCTTGAGGAAGGCCACCACGCGATAGGTCACCGGCGTCATCACCACCTCCCAGCCTGTCTTCAGCAGGTACTGCGCCAGCGCGATCTTGGCCACCTGCTCGTCGGGCCAGATGCCGTAGAAGGCGATGACGTAGAACAGGCCGGAATCCACCGCCTCACCGACCACCGTCGAGCCGATGGTGCGCATCCACAGCCGGCGCCCCTCCATCCACACCTTCATCTTCGCCATCACGTAGCTGTTGGCGAAGCTGCCGCACCAGAAGGCGATCATCGAGCCGGCGACGATGCGCCAGGTATTGCCGAAGACGCCCTCCATGTGCTGCTGGTAGGCCTGGTTGAAATCGCCGGGGGCGGCCGGCAGGGAGAGCGCCACCCAGGCCATGAAGCTGGCGAAGGCCAGCGCGGCGAAACCGGCCCAGACCACGCGCCGGTCGCGGCCGTAGCCATAGACCTCGGTCAGGATGTCGCCGAAGATGTAGGAAATCGGGAAGAACAGCACGCCGGCGGAAAACGTCACCTCGCCCAGCAGCGGCAGCGTAACCATGGCAGCCTTGCCGGCACCGATGAGGTTGGAACACAGGAGCACGCAGACGAAGGCCGCCATGACCAGGTCGTAGTAGCGGTAGCTGCGGGCCTGCGGCATCAGCACCTCCTCTTCCGGGCAGACAGGAGGCGAGTGTACGCCGTTCCGCCGGCGCCGACTTCTGCTGCGAGTCCCATCATCCATGTCCGCCGGCGAACGTGCCCGGCGCCTGTCGGCCCAGGCCAACCGCCGATTGTTCGGCAGCCCGGATGCCGGCGGCTTCGTGCCCGGATGCAGGGTCCCGCACAAGGCACAAGGCGGGCATGGACGACTTCAATCCGGGAACACGCTTGCCCGAAAAGCTGATGCGCCGCTACGTCAGCAATCCGTGCAGCATTTTGCTCGCCAGCAGTGCGAGGAAGCCGCCGAAGGCGCGCTTCAGCTGTTTCACCGGCAGCTTGTGGGCCGTTTTGGCGCCCAGCGGCGCGATCAGCATGCTCATCGCCACCACGCCGATAAAGGCGGGCAGGTAGATATAGCCGAGCGAATACTCGGGCAGGCCGCCGATTTTCATGCCGCTGACAATGTAACCGACGGTGCCGGCCACGGCGATCGGAAAGCCCAGCGCCGCCGAGGTGCCGACCGCCTGGTGGATCACCACGTTGCAGAACACCATGAAGGGAATCGAGAGGAAGCCGCCGCCGGCGGCCACCAGGCTCGACACGATCCCGATCAGCGTGCCGGCGACGGCCATGCCGGGCGTTCCCGGCAACTGGCGGTGCGGCTTGGGCTTGAAGTCGAGCATCATCTGGATCGAGGCGTAATACACGATGGCGGTGAACACCATGGCCAGCGGACGTGTCGGCACCCAGGTGGCGATGAAGGAGCCGCCGAGGGTGCCGATCACCAGCCCCGGCGCGAAGCTTTTGACGATGTCCCAGCGCACGGCGCCGTGGCCGTGGTGGGCGCGCATGCTGGAAATCGAGGTGAACACGATGGTCGCCATCGATGTCCCCAGCGCCAGATGCATGGTGTGCTCGAGCGGAAACTGCTGCGCCGTGAACAGCATGAACAGCAGCGGTACGATGGTCAGCCCGCCGCCGACGCCGAACAGGCCGGCGACGAAGCCGGCAAAGACGCCGAGCAGCGGGTAGGCCAGCCACCAGAGCGTCATTTGTTCACCTTGCCGATCAGCTTTCCGGTGATGAATTTCCATTCCGCCGGATCGACCGGCGTGATCGACAGGCGGTTGCCGCGCTGCAGGACGCGCATGTTGGCAAGTTCGGCATGCGCGCGCAATTCGTCGAGTCCGACCAATCGGGTCTTCCTGACGACGCGGACGTCGACGTTGACCCAGCGTGGTTCCTCCGGCGTCGACTTGGGGTCGTAATAGGGGCTTTTGCGGTCGAACTGGGTGCGGTCGGGGTAGGCGGTCGAGGCGACTTCGGCCAATCCGGCGACGCCCGGCTCGGGACAGGACGAATGGTAGAACAACACGCCGTCGCCGACCTGCATCTGGTCGCGCATGAAGTTGCGCGCCTGGTAGTTGCGCACGCCCCACCAGTCCACGGTCTGCCGCGGCATGGCCAGCACGTCGTCGATGCCGACCACGCCGGGTTCCGTCTTCATCAGCCAGTAGCGCGTCATGACATTTGTCCCATCCCACAGGGGATACCGTCCCCACGTCCTGCGGGGACACAAACAAACAGGGCGCGGATTTCCGCGCCCTGCAATTCGATTCCCCCGCGAGTGCCGTTTGGCCGGCATCCTGAACCTGCGTTCAGAGTGGCCGCGTTCCTGCCGCATCAGGTTCGCTCACCGGGAGCGATCACAACAGCGGCGTCTCTGGGCTGCGGCCGATGCCAATGGATATTGGTTCAAGGAATGTATGGCCTTGGCGAACACCGCAGGGGAAACCCCGGAAAGCCAGGCAACGCATTTGCGAACCGGAAGCGGCGCGGTTTAAAACAACTGCTCGTGCTGCGCCAGCGATTCGTCGAGCTTGGCTTCGATGGAATTTATTCTACGCTGAACCGATTCGCTTTCAAGAGCCATTGCAACATTTGCCGGTGTATTTTTTCATGGCCAGCAATTCGTGGGCGATGTTCAGGGCCATCATCACCGCAGCGCGCTCGCCACCGGCCCGCGCGCTGTTGGGCGCCTTTTCGCCGGCTTCCCTGAACTTGTCTTCCAGAAAAGCCACCGCCGCCTGCAGCGCCTCGCGTTCCGCGGGTTCGCAGGCAACCCGATAGTCCTTGCCCAGCAGCCTGACGTCGATGGTTTTGCTCATTCTTCGGGTAACCGCGCCATCAGGCTCTCAAGGCGCGCCCGCGCAAGCTCGACCTTCTGCGCCAGTGCTGCTTTTTCAGCCTCGAGGCCGGCGACGTGGGCGCGCAAGGCCTGATTCTCGCCACGCAGGCTGGCGCATACGGCGACGATCTGGTCGACCTTGCGCTCGAGGGCATCGAGGGAAACGTTCATGGCGGCAAGTTTCCGGGAAAAGTGTAATCAGGTCAAGCAACAAGCTTCCGAACTGAATGTACTTTGGTTACAGCGTAACAGGCGCCGTCGCGGGTATCGGATTGCACTGAAACCATGCTGCGTATTGGCAAGCGCGGCCGCCACGTCGAGGTTGCTCAGTGCGCAGCGTCCCAGTTGGCGCCCACTCCAACTTCCACCAGCAGCGGCACTTTGAGTTTTGCGACGCCGCCCATCAGCTTCGGCAATGCTTCGCGCACTCGATCAAGTTCCTGTTCGGGCACCTCCAGCACCAGTTCGTCATGCACCTGCAGGATCAGCAGGGTCTGCAGTTCCTGCGCATCGAGCCAGTCCTGCACGGCCAGCATGGCGCGCTTGATCAGGTCGGCGGCGGTGCCCTGCATCGGCGCGTTGATTGCGGCGCGCTCGGCGCCCTGGCGGCGGCCGGCATTCGACGACCTGATTTCCGGCAGCCAGAGGCGGCGGCCGAATACGGTCTCGACATAGCCCTTGTCGCGCGCGCCGGCACGGGTCTCTTCCATGTAGCGGGCGACGCCCGGATAGCGCGCGAAGTAGCGGTCCATGTAGGCCTGCGCCGCGGTGCGGTCGACGCCGATCTGTTTCGCCAGGCCGAAGGCGCTCATGCCGTAGATCAGGCCGAAGTTGATCGCCTTGGCGGCACGGCGCTGCTCGCTGGTCACCTCGATCGGCGTCAGGCCGAAGACTTCGCCGGCGGTGGCGCGATGCACGTCCTCGCCCTGGGCGAAGGCTTCCAGCAGGCGCGGGTCGTCGGAGAGGTGGGCCATGATGCGCAGCTCGACCTGCGAATAGTCGGCGCTGACGATACGGTGATTCGGCGGTGCGACGAAGGCGGAGCGGATACGGCGACCTTCGGCGGTGCGGATCGGGATGTTCTGCAGGTTGGGGTCGGTCGAGGCCAGCCGGCCGGTGACGGCGGTGGCCTGGCCGAAGCTGGTATGCACGCGGCCGGTGGCCGGGTCGATCATCTTCGGCAGCTTGTCGGTGTAGGTGTTCTTCAGCTTGGCGAAACTGCGATGTTCGAGGATCTTCTTCGGCAGCGGGTAATCCTCGGCCAGTTTTTCCAGCACTTCCTCGTCGGTCGAGGGGCCGCCCGAGGGCGTCTTCTTCACCACCGGCAGGCCCTGCTGGTTGAACAGTATCTCGGCCAGCTGTTTCGGTGAATTCAGGTTGAAGGGCTGGCCGGCGAGTGCTTGCGCCTCGGCTTCGAGGGTCATGATCTTGCGTCCGAGTTCGTCGCTTTGCTGCGCGAGGGTCGCCGCGTCGATCAGTACGCCGTTGCGTTCGATGCGGAACAGCACTTCGGCGACCGGCAGTTCCAGGTCGCGGTAGAGGCTTTCCAGTTGCGGTTCGGCCGCGAGCTGCGGCCGCAGTACCTGATGCACGCGCAGCGTGACATCGGCATCCTCGGCGGCGTATTCGGCGGCGCGCGCGACATCGACCTGGGCGAAGGAAATGCGCGAGGCACCCTTGCCGGTGACGGCGTCGTAGCTGATCGTGGCCAGACCGCAGTGGCGCGCCGCGAGGGCGCCGAGGTCATGCGTCTTGTCGGATTCCAGTACATAGGATTGCAGCAGCGTGTCCTCGACGATGCCGCGCAAGCGCAGGCCGTGGTTGGCGAAGACGTGGCGGTCGTACTTGAGGTGCTGCCCCAGCTTGCCGTGCTGCGGCGATTCGAGCCAGGGTTTCAGCTTCGCCAGGGTCTCGGTCAGCGGCAGTTGCGCCGGTGCGCCGGCATAGCTGTGGCCCAGCGGCAGGTAGGCGGCGCGCACATTGGCACCTGAACTTGCGCCCTCCATGACGGCGAAGGAGATGCCGACCAGTCGCGCCTGCAGCGGATCGAGGTCGGTGGTCTCGGTATCGAGCGACACCAGTGCGGCGGCGTCCAGCCGCGCCAGCCAGACATCGAGTTGCGCCGCGTCGAGGATGCATTCGTAAGCGCTGCGGTCAAGCTCGATCGTGGGCGCCGCCGGAAAAGTCGGCGCTGCCGATACGGCGATTCGCGGGCGGGCGGGCGGCGGTGCCTCGCCGTTCAGCTCACGCAGCCAGCCCTTGAATTCCAGCCGCCCGTAAAGCTCGGCCAACTTCTCCTTGTCCGGCGCCTGCGGCACCAGCTCGCTGACCGACAGCGGCAGCGGCAGGTCGCAGACCACCGTCACCAGCTTGATCCCCAGCGGCAGGAAGTCGAGGTGCTTCCGCAGGTTTTCGCCCACCGCACCGCCGATTTCATTGGCATGGGCGACGATGGCATCGAGCGAGCCCCAGGCCTCCAGCCATTTCACGGCGGTCTTCGGCCCCACCTTGGGCACGCCGGGAATGCCGTCCGAGGTGTCGCCCACCAGTGCCAGGTAATCGATGATGCGTTGCGGCGGCACGCCGAACTTGGCCTTGACGCCGGCCTCGTCGAGCACTTCGTTGCTCATGGTGTTGACCAGGCGGACGCGCGGATTCACCAGCTGGGTGAGGTCCTTGTCGCCGGTGGAAATCACGCAGTCGATGCCGGCATTCGTCGCCTGCCGCGACAGTGTGCCGATCACGTCGTCGGCCTCGACGCCGTCTACCATCAGCAGCGGCCAGCCGGCGGCGCGGATGCATTCGTGCAGCGGCGCGATTTGCGCCGCCAGATCCTCCGGCATCGACGGGCGGTGCGCCTTGTACTCGGGATACCAGTCGTCGCGGAAGGTCTTGCCCTTGGCGTCGAATACCACGGCGCGATAATCTGACTTATAGTCGGCCTCGAGCACGCGCAGCATGGACAGCACGCCGCGGATCGCGCCCGTCGGTTGGCCGGCGGCAGTGCGCAGGTCGGGCAGGGCGTGGAACGCGCGGTAAAGATAGGACGAGCCGTCGACGAGAAGCAGCGTGGGCATGGAGGAGGATGCTGTATGAATGAGAAGGAAAAGCTGCCGAGGAGCCTCGCGAAGGGCGTCGCCGGCTACGAGGCGCCCCCCGTGCGGCAGGCCGCCACCAGCGCCCGCGAAGCCTGGCGGGTGTTCGGCATTATGTCAGAGTTCGTCGAGGCGACCGAGCGCCTGGCCGCGGTGCGACCGGCCGTATCGATCTTCGGCAGCGCGCGCGTCACACCCGATTCACCTTACTACCGGCTCACCGAGCAAATAGCCCGGCAGCTGTCCGATGCGGGCTTCTCGGTGGTCTCCGGCGGCGGCCCCGGCGTCATGGAGGCGGCCAACAAGGGCGCCTTCGAAGGCAAGAGCATGTCTATCGGGCTCAACATCCAGCTGCCGCACGAGCAGAAAGCCAACCACTACCAGGACATCTCGCAGAGCTTCCGCCACTTCTTCGCCCGCAAGTACATGTTCGTCAAGGTGGCGGCCGCCTACGTGGTGATGCCCGGCGGCTTCGGCACGCTCGACGAACTGCTCGAAGCCCTGACCCTGATCCAGACCGGCAAGACCCCGCGCATCCCGCTGATCCTGGTCGGCACCGACTTCTGGGCCGGCATGCTCGACTGGTTTCGCGAGCGGCTGGTGGCGGAGAAAATGATCAACGCCGAAGACATCGACCTGCTGCAGGTCATCGACGAGCCGGAGCGCGTGGTGGCGGCGATCTTCGACCATTACGAAACGCGCGGCTTCGGCCCGCTGCCGGAAGAGCACGAATTGCTGCTTAACCTTTGATAAACTGGCAGCAACTCTAGAGGGACACGCCATGCGCCGCGCCATCATCCTGTTGCTTTCCGCCCTTGCGCTGAATGTTGCCGCGCAGACCCAGCCGCCGAAGCTGGAGCCCATCCCCGAACCGCCCCCGCCGCCGACCAGCCTCGACGAGCCGCTGGAGCCGCAGGTCACCATCATCCGGCGCGGCGAAGACAAGGTCGAGGAATACCGCATGAACGGCAGGCTCTACATGCTCAAGGTCACCCCGCCGTACGGGGTGCCCTACTACATGGTCGACAATGCCGGCGACGGCAACTTCATGCGCCACAACCTCGACTCCGGCATCCGCGTCCCGATGTGGGTGATCGGCACGTTCTGATCGCTACCGCCGAACACGACGATCCCGGCCCCGCGCCGGGATTTCTTTTGGAGCAAGGGTATGCGCCTTACCGGCGGCGTCCCGGGGGTTACCGAGACACATGACGTTTGACATCGCCCGCTACGGACAGGTGTTCACGCCGCCCGCGATCGTCGAGCGCATGCTGGCGCTGTGCCGCAACGCCGGCCGCGGCCGCATGCTCGATCCGGCCTGCGGCGACGGTGCGTTTTCGAACCGCATTCCCGATTGCGTGGCGATCGAGCTGGATGACGCCCATTGCCCGCCGGGTGCACTCAACATCGACTTCTTCACCTACCCGGAGAGCGAGAAGTTCGTCACCGTGATCGGCAACCCGCCCTACGTCAAGGCGCGCGACATCCTGCCGCAGACCGCTGTGCGCCTGCGCTCCGACCTGCTCGACGGCCACGCCAACCTCTACCTGCATTTCATCGAGAAGTGCGTGCGCCACCTGCAGCCGGGCGGCGAACTGATCCTCATCACGCCGCGCGACTTCCTCAAGGCCACCGGCGCCGGGCGGCTCAACACCTGGCTCTACGACCAGGGCACGATCACCGACTTCGAGGATCTCGGCGACGCGAGGATCTTCGCCGGCGCCGCGCCCAACTGCGCCATCTGGCGCTTCGAAAAAGGCAATGTCAGCCGGCGCCTGCACGACGGCCGGCGCATGGCCTTGTCGGGCGGGCAGCTGATGTTCACCCGCGGCATCTACAGCCTGCCGCTGGCCAGCGTGTTCGCCGTCAAGGTCGGCGCGGTTTCCGGCGCCGACGAGATCTTCAGCAACGAGGAACATGCCAATACCGAGTTCGTCTGTTCCAGAACGGCGCAGACCGGCGCCACGCGGCGCATGATCTGGCTCGACCGCGAGGGGCCGATCGCCTGGCTCGAACAGCACAAGAAGCGCCTGCTGGCGCGTCGCGTGACGCGCTTCGACGAAAGCAACTGGTGGAAGTGGGGCCGTCGCCACCACGTCTCGGACGCGCCGCGCATCTATGTCAACAACAAGACGCGCAATCCACGGCCCTTCTTCCTGCATCCCTGCAACGACTATGACGGCGCCGTGATGGCGCTGTTCCCGCATCGCGCGAAGCTGAAAATGGCCGACCTGCAGCGCCTGACGGGCATGCTCAACGACGTCGACTGGCACGAACTGGGCTTCGTCTGCGACGGCCGCTTCCTCTTCTCCCAGCGCAGCCTGGAGCAGACCCTGCTGCCCGAGGCCTTCGCCGAATTCGCGGTCAAGGGCCTGGTGTAAGATCGCCCGGAACAACCGCAAACGGCGTATCCAGGCAACAAAACTCATGGTTCCACACCTCACTACCGCACTGACCGGCCCGCTGCTCGATCTCGAGCGGCGCATCCTCGACAAGGACACCGCGGTCGAGCGGTGGCTGCGCACGCAATGGCTGGAGCACACGCCTCCGTTTTACAGTTCGGTCGACCTGCGCAATGCCGGCTTCAAGCTGGCGCCGGTCGATACCAACCTGTTCCCCGGCGGCTTCAACAACCTGAATCCGGCCTTCCTGCCGCTGTGCGTGCAGGCCGCCATGTCGGCGATCGAGAAGATCTGCCCCGAGGCGAGGAACCTCCTACTGGTGCCGGAGAACCACACGCGCAACCAGTTCTACCTGATGAACGTGGCGCGCCTGGCCACCATCCTGCACCACACCGGCTTGAACGTGCGCATCGGCAGCCTGCTGCCGGAGATCACCGAACCGACCACGCTCGACCTGCCCGACGGCCAGAAGCTGGTGCTGGAACCCTTGAAGCGCATCGGCAGCGAGGGCCGCCGCCTGGGGCTGGAAGACTTCGATCCCTGCGCCATCCTGCTCAACAACGACCTCTCCGGCGGCGTGCCGGAACTGTTGCAGAACATCAACGAGCAATTCCTCATCCCGCCGCCGTGGGCGGGCTGGCACGTGCGCCGCAAGTCGCGGCATTTTGCCGCCTACCAGGATGTGGCGATCGCCTTCGCCGCCGAGATCGGCATCGACCCCTGGCTGATCAATTCCGAATTCGAAACCTGCGGCAAGGTGAACTTCCACGAGCGCGCCGGCGAGGAATGCCTCGCCGCCAACATCGACACGCTGCTCTACCGCATGCGCGCCAAGTACAAGGAATACGGCATCGAGTCCGAACCCTTCGTCATCGTCAAGGCCGACGCCGGCACTTACGGCATGGGCATCATGACGGTGAAGGACGCGAGCGAGGTGAAGAACCTCAACCGCAAGCAGCGCAACAAGATGGCGGTGGTCAAGGAGGGCCTGCAAGTCACCGAGGTCATCATCCAGGAAGGCGTGCCGACCTTCGAGCGCGTCGATGAAGGCACGGCCGAGCCGGTGGTGTACATGATCGACCGCTACGTGGTCGGCGGCTTCTACCGCGTCAACACCGCGCGCGGCATCGACGAGAACCTCAACGCGCCGGGCATGACCTTCAAGCCGCTGGCCTTCGACACCGGCTGCAGCCTGCCCGATGCCCGGCTCGGCCCCGACGCGCCGCCCAACCGCTTCTATGCCTACGGCGTGATCGCGCGGCTGGCCATGCTGGCGGCTTCGCTCGAACTCGAACGCGCCGCGCCGCAGGACCCGGCCGTATGAAGTTCGCATTCATCCTCGACCCTCTGGAAGGGCTCAAGGCGTACAAGGATTCGTCCGTGGCCATGATGCGCACCGCGGCGAAACGCAACCACGAGGTGTGGGCGATCCAGCGCGCCGCCCTGGTCTGGCGCGACGGCGTCGTCGCGGCGCGCGCGCAGCGCCTGAAAGTCGGCGCCGGCGATACGGCGTGGTTCTCCGTGATCGAAGAAGCCGTGCTGCCGCTGACCGCCTGCGACGCGGTACTGATGCGCCAGGACCCGCCCTTCGATTTCGAATACGTCGCCGCCACCTGGCTGCTGGAACGTGCCGAGGCCGAAGGCGCGCGCATCTGGAACAAGCCGCGTTCGATCCGCGATCATTCCGAAAAAGTCGCCATCACCGAGTTCCCGCAATTCACGCCGACCACGCTGATCGCCCGCGACCCGGCCGAGATCCATGCCTTCATCGACGAACTCGGCGATGCGATCCTGAAACCGCTCGACGGCATGGGCGGCAGCAGCATCTTCCGCGTGCTGAAGGAAGACCCCAACCGCAATGTCATCGTCGAGACCCTGACGGCGTTCGGCGCGCGCAGCATCATGGCGCAGCGCTACCTGCCGGCCATCAGCCATGGCGACAAGCGCATCCTGCTGATTGCCGGCGAGCCGGTACCCTACTGCCTGGCGCGCATCCCCAAGGCCGGCGAATCGCGCGGCAACCTCGCGGCCGGCGGCAAGGGCGTGGCGCGCCCGCTGATGGGGCGCGACCGCGAAATCGCCGAGGCGCTGGCGCCGACTTTGTGGGCGCGCGGCCTGCTGATCGTCGGCCTCGACGTGATCGGCGACAGCCTCACCGAGATCAACGTCACCAGCCCCACCTGTTTCGTCGAGATCGCCCAGCAGACGCGCTTCGACGTCGCCGCGATGCTGGTGGATGCCCTGGAACGGGAGTGTTCCGGCTCCTGAGCTTGCTCGCCGCGGCCTGGCTGCTCGCGGCCTGCGGGCCGCCCGAGCCGTGGCGGCAGGAAGCCTACGTCTTCGGCACCCGCGTCGAGCTGGCGATCGCCGGCGTGCCGGAGGCGCAGGCGCGCGCCGCCGGCAGCCGCGTGCTGCAGGAGTTCGACCGCCTGCATCGCAGCTACCACGCCTGGCAGCCCTCCGAACTGTCGGCGCTGAACGAGGCCATCGCCGCCGGGCGAACGCACGAAGTCACGGACGAATTCGCCGCCTACGTCCGTGAAGCACAGGCTATCGCCGCCGCCGGCGACCACCTGTTCGATCCCGGCATCGGCCGCCTGATCGCGCTCTGGGGCTTCCACACGGACGAAATCCGGCCGCAGTTGCCGGAAAGCGCGGCGCTCGAGGCGCTGATCGCGGCGAAGCCCTCGATTGCCGACCTGAAACTGGACGGCAGGCGCGTGACCAGCCGCAACAAGGCCGTGGCGCTGGATTTCGGCGGCTACTTGAAGGGCGTCGCGCTCGACCGCGCCGCCGCCTCGCTCAAGGCCGACGGCATCGCCAGTGCGCTGGTGAACATCGGCGGCAACGTCCTCGCGCTGGGCACGCGCGACGGTGCCGGCACGCCCTGGCGCGTCGGCATCCAGCATCCGCGGCCGCAGTCGGCCGGCGGCGCGCCGCTGGCGACGCTGGAGCTGCGCGACGGCGAGGCGATCGGCACTTCCGGCGACTACCACCGCTATTTCGAGGTGGCCGGGCAGCGGTACTGCCACCTGCTCGACCCGCGCACGGGTTATCCGGCCACCGGCACGCAGGCGGTGACGGTACTGATCGCGCCGGGACCGTCGGCCGGCATGCGTTCCGACGCACTGTCCAAGCCCATCTTCATCGCCGGTCGTGAATGGCGCAGCATGGCAGCCAAGCTTGGCGTCACATCGGTGCTGAAAGTCGGCGCCGACGGCACGGCAAGCGCGACGCCGGCGATGCAGGCGCGCCTGAAAATCGAGGTTCCCGACCTCAAGCTGGAGGTGGTGCCGTGAGCGAAGATCCCGCAATCCGGCGCGCCGTGCGGCGCACCGTAGGCATTGCGGCCCTGAAGCGGATACGTCGCATCGTCGATGCCGAAAATGCGCTCGAAGCCGACAAGCGGCGCTGGGCCCGCCGCTTCGGCATCGCCTTCGCGCTGGCCGCCGCGCTGGTTCTGGCCTGGATGCTGATCCGATAGAATGGCGCCATGATCGGGATCTTCCTCCTTACGCACAGCACCTACGGCGAAGCGCTGATCCAGTGCGCCTGCCACGTGCTCAACAAGCGGCCGCTGCAGATCGCGCAGCTCGGCATCGCGGCGCAGGACGATCCGCTGGATTCCCTGCCGCTGGCGCGCGACATGCTGCAGCTGGTCGATGGCGGGCGTGGCGTGCTGGTCCTGACCGACATCTACGGCGCAACGCCGTCCAACCTGGCCATGAAGCTGCTCGAGCCGGGGCGCATCGAAGGCATCGCCGGCGTCAATCTGCCGATGCTGCTGCGCGCCATCGCCTACCGCGACAAGGACATGGAAACCCTGATTACCCGCAGCGTCGCCGGCGGTCGTGACGGCGTACTCAACATGCTGAAACACTGATGCCGCGCATCGAAGCCGAAATCACCAACAAGCTGGGCCTGCATGCCCGCGCCTCGGCCAAGCTGACCCAGCTCGCCGGCTCCTTCCCGTGCGAGGTCTGGATGGAGCGCGGCAGCCGCCGCATCAATGCCAAAAGCATCATGGGGGTGATGATGCTGGCGGCCGGCAAGGGCTCGACCGTGATCATCGACACCGCGGGCGAGCGCGCCGAGGAAGCCGCGGCAGCCCTGCAGGCGCTGATCGCCGGCAAATTCGGCGAAGACGAATGGGCCCCCGTTCGGGGGGGGGTTTGGGCGGGGGGGGGGGGGGGGCGGGGGGGGGGGGGGGGGGGGGGGCGCCGGGGGGGGGGGGGGGGGGGGGGGGGGGGGGGGGGGGGGGGGGGGGGGGGGCGGGGGGGGGGGGGCGGGCGGGGGGGGGGGGGGGGGGGGGGGGGGCGAAACCGTGACCTTCAGCCTCCACGGCCAGGCGGTCTCGGGCGGCATCGCGATCGGGCGGGCGCACCTGGTTTCGCACGCGGCGCTGGAGGTCGCGCACTACCAGCTGCGCGAACGCGACGTGGCGGGCGAGCTGGAGCGCTTCGACAGCGCCGTGGGCACCGCCGGCGCCGAGCTCGACGCCCTGCGCGCGGACGCCAGCGTGCCCGGGGCGCCGGCCGAGCTGTCCGCCTTCGTCGATGTCCATGCCATGATCCTGGCCGATCCGGCGCTGACCGACGGCGTGCGCGAGCTGATCCGCGAACGCCGCTGCAATGCCGAGTGGGCCATGGTGCAGCAGATGCAGCTGGTGGTCGACCAGTTCGACGAATTCGAGGATGCCTACCTGCGCGAGCGCAAGCAGGACATCGTGCAGGTGGTCGAGCGCGTGCTCAAGGTGCTGCAGGGCAGGCAGCGCAAGCTGATGAAACGCAAGGCGAGCGCCACCGAGGACGACCTGATCGTGGTGGCCAACGACCTTTCGCCGGCCGACACCCTCCAGTTCAAGACCCTCAGGATCGGCGGTTTCGTCACCGACATGGGCGGCAGCACCTCGCACACCGCCATCGTCGCGCGCAGCCTGGCGATCCCGGCGGTGGTCGGCATGCAGCACGCACGCCCGCTGATCCAGGACGACGACCTGCTCATCGTCGACGGCACGCGCGGCGTGCTGATCGTCGACCCCACCCCGAACGTGCTGGCCGAGTACCGGCTCAGAAAGACCGAGCTCCAGCTCGAACGCGCCAAGCTCAAGCGCCTGGTGACGGGCCGGGCGCGCACGCTCGACGGCGAGGATGTCGCGCTGCTCGCCAACATCGAACTGCCGCAGGACGCCGAGCGGGCGACCGAAGTCGGCGCCGACGGCGTCGGCCTGTTCCGCACCGAGTTCCTCTTCATGAATCGCGACGAACTGCCCGGAGAGGACGAGCAATTCGAGGCCTACCGCAGCGTGGTCAAGGCGCTGGCCGGCAAGCCGGTCACCATCCGCACGCTGGACATCGGCGCCGACAAGGAGGCGCGGGCCCTGCGCAATCGCACCGGCAACCGTGCCGCGCCGAACCCGGCCCTCGGCCTGCGCGCGATCCGCTTCTGCCTGGCCGAGCCGCAGCTCTTCCTGGTGCAGCTGCGCGCGATCCTGCGCGCCTCGCACCACGGCAGGGTGCGCCTGCTGATCCCGATGCTGGCCCATGCCCAGGAAATCGAACAGGCGCTGAGCCTGATCGAGCTGGCCCGCTTCCAGTTGCGCGAGGCGCGGCAGAAGTTCGACGCAATCGAGGTCGGCGGCATGATCGAGATTCCCGCCGCGGCGCTGGCACTCGGCCCCTTCCTGCGCCGCCTGGATTTCCTCTCGATCGGCACCAACGACCTGATCCAATACACCCTGGCGATCGACCGCAGCGACGATGCGGTGGCCCACCTCTACGATCCCGTGCATCCGGCCGTGCTCAGGCTGATTGCGCAGACCATCCAGAGCGCGCAGCGGGTCGGCATGCCGGTGGCGGTCTGCGGCGAAATGGCCGGCGACCCGAAGCTGACCCGGCTGCTGGTCGGCATGGGCCTGCGCGAGTTTTCCATGCATCCGGCGCAGCTGCTCGAAGTCAAGCAGCAGGTCATGATGTCCGACACCGCGCAACTCGCGGTGCGCGTCGGCAAGCTGCTGAAGTCCGACGAGCCCGACAAGATCGGCGACCAACTGGAAAAACTATAATCGCGGCATGAGCAAGGTATCCGCACAAGGCGTCGGCCTGGTTTCCGCGCAGCGCGCGCGATTCGACCAGCCGCTGGAACTGCGCAGCGGCGCGGTGCTGCCCGGTTTCGACCTGGTCTACGAGACCTACGGCACGCTCAATGCCGACGCCTCGAACGCCATCCTGGTCTGCCATGCGCTGTCCGGCCACCATCATGTCGCCGGCTACACCGATGCCGACAACGTCGAGCGCACGCTGGGCTGGTGGGACAACATCGTCGGCCCGGGCCGGCCGCTCGACACCGGGCGCTTCTTCATCGTCGGCCTGAACAACCTCGGCGGCTGCCATGGCTCCACCGGCCCGAAGTCGATCAACCCGGCCACCGGCAAGCCCTGGGGTGCGGACTTCCCGATGGTGGCGGTGGTGGACTGGGTGCATGCCCAGGCGAAGCTCGCCGACCACCTCGGCATCCGCCAGTGGGCCGCGGTCATGGGCGGGTCGCTGGGCGGCATGCAGGCCCTGCGCTGGACCATCACCTTCCCCGAGCGCGTGCGCCACGCCATCGTCATCGCCGCGGCGCCCAACCTCACGGCGGAAAACATCGCCTTCAACGACGTCGCGCGCCAGGCCATCCTGACCGACCCCGACTTCCACGGCGGCCACTACTACGAACACGGCACCCACCCCTGGCGCGGCCTGCGCCTGGCGCGCATGCTGGGCCACATCACCTACCTCGCCGAGGACCAGATGGCCGAGAAGTTCGGCCGCAAGCGCCGTCCCGAGGCCGGCAGCTACGGCTTCGACGTCGAATTCGAGGTCGAGTCCTACCTGCACTACCAGGGCGACAAGTTCGCCGGCTACTTCGACGCCAATACCTACCTGCTGATGACGCGCGCGCTCGACTACTTCGATCCGGCGCGCGTCGCCGGCGGCGACCTCGCCGCGGCGCTGGCCGCGGCGCGCGCGAAATTCCTCGTCGTCGCATTCTCCAGCGACTGGCGCTTCTCGCCGGACCGTTCGCGCGAGATCGTCAACGCCCTGGTGCATAACGGCCAGGACGTCGCCTACGCGGAGATCGAAAGCGAACATGGCCACGACTCCTTCCTGATGGACGAGCCGCACTACCATGCCATAGTCGACACCTACCTGAAGCGAATCGAGTTGTGAGCGCCGCCCCGGAAAGAGCCGATTTCGACCTGATCGCCAGCTGGGTGCAGCCGGGCGAGCGCGTGCTCGACCTCGGTTGCGGCGATGGTTCCCTGCTCAGGCGCCTGATCGAGGAGCGCGGCGCCAGGGGCTACGGCGTCGAACTCGAAGACGCCGAGGTCCTGGCGGCGATCGGCAACGGCATCAACGTGATCCAGGGCAACCTGGAGCAGGGCCTGGCCGGTTTTGACGACGGCACCTTCAACCATGTCGTGCTCTCGCGCACGCTGCAGACCGTGCGCCACACCGAACGCATCCTCAGCGAGATGCTGCGCGTCGGGCGCGAGGCGGTGGTCAGTTTCCCGAACTTCGCCTACTGGAAGAACCGCATGGCGGTGATGGCGGGGCGCATGCCGGTATCCGAGGACCTGCCCTACGAATGGTTCGACACGCCCAACCTGCGCTTCTTCACCATCCTCGACTTCGAGTCGCTGTGCGACAAGATGGGTCTGGTGATCCGCGAGCGCCAGGTGCTCGACGAGGCCGGCCGCCTGGTTACGGAAGAGCCCAACTTCCTCGGCAGCCTGGCGGTTTACCGGCTCGGCCGCTGACGCCGGACGCGGCGCGACTCAATCCTGGGTTTTTACCTCTGTCGCCGGCGGCGGCGCGGCCGGCTCGGGGTTTTCCGTGCCCTCGGGATTTGCCTGGCCGGCGGCCTTGCGCAGGCGCTTTTCCTCTTTCTTGGCTTTCTTGGCGAGATCTCTCTGGCGCTTTTCGAACGAATAATTGGGTTTTGCCATCGGGGACCTCGGTCAGGAAACGGAAAAAGGAAGCAATGGCGCAATTGTACGGCAGTCCTCGCGCGATTCTCCATCGCGGCCGCCGGCAGCGGGAGCCGGCGCCCGGCCCGCTATTCGTCGTAGGCGAGCAGCACCACGTCGGCCGCCTGCCGCCGCAGCGGCACCAGCGCCTGATAGGCCGCCGACGAATGCCAGCCATCGGCCGCCTTGCGATCGGGAAAGCGGATCACGACGACGTCGGCCTGCGCATGCTCGCCGGCCAGCACCCTCGCATTGCTGCCGCGGAACACCAGCTCGGCACCCCAGGGCGCCAGGGTGGCGGGAACCGCGCCGCGGTAGGCATCCCATTTCGCGGCGTCCTTCACCGTGATGTGCCCGATGACGTAAGCATTGCCCATGCTGTCGAACTCCCGGAAAAGGAAAATCAGCGCGCAGCCATGGCGGATGTCACGCCGGCCGGCGGGCCAGCAGCGCCCAGACACCGGCCACGGCGAGCAGCGTGCCGCCGGCGAGATTGAAGCCGCGCTGTGCGCGCGGCGCGGTCAGCATCCTGTGTGCCGCCGCCGCGAACACGGCGTAAAGCGTCGCATTGACGATCGCCATGAGCACGAAAGTGGCCGCCAGGATCCACAGCTGGCGCGCGGCATCGGCGCCGGGAGTGACGAACTGCGGCAGGAAGGCGACGAAAAACACGATGCCCTTCGGGTTGAGGGCGGTCACCAGCCAGGTGTTGGCGAAGAGCCGCCAGCGCGAGCCCGGCGCGGCAGGCGCGGCAATTTCCGCGGACGCGACGCCGCGGCGCAAGAGCCTGACGCCGAGGTAGATCAGATACAGGCCGCCCGCCGACTTCAGCACCGCAAACCAGAACGCGGAGCTTGCCAGCACGGCGCCCAGGCCCAGCAGCGAGAGCGCGAGCGCCGTCGAATCGCCCAGCGCCACGGCCGCCACCAGCGGCACATTCGCGCGCCGGCCATGCGCCAGCGAGTAGCTGATCACGGTCAGGATGGTCGGGCCGGGTATCACCAGCAGCAGCGCCGACGCCGCGACAAAGGCCAGCCAGAGTTCGAGGGACATGCTGTTTCTCCTTGGCCGTAGGCCTCAATCCAGAAAGCGGACGCGACCCGTTTCGAGTTCATACACGGCGCCGACCAGCCGCATGCCACTGTCGGCCATGCGGGCCTTCGCTTCCGGGGTTTCAAGCAATTCGCGCACGACCCGGCGTACATTGGCCTCGACCCCGGCGCTGAGCAGTTCGGCCGGCGGCGCCTGCGGATCGAGGCCGTCCAGTGCGGGAATGATCTGTTCCAGCAGGATTTCGATCCGTCCCGCCTGTTGCGAGCCGTCGAAGCGGGAAGCGATGGCTGCCTTGACCGCGCCGCAGCCCTCGTGGCCGAGCACGACGAAGAGCGGGGTACGCAAGTGCAGCGAGGCGTATTGCAAGGTACCCATGATCGAGGGACCCAGCACGTTGCCGGCGACCCGGATCACGAACAGTTCGCCGAAGCCGGCATCGAATACCAGTTCCGGCGGCACCCGGCTGTCGCTGCAGCCGAGGATGGTGGCGTAGGGCTGCTGGCCCCTGGTCAGTTCCGCCAGAACTTCCTTCTGCACGGTAGGAAAGCGCGCCTCGCCGCGAACGAAGCGCAGGTTGCCGGCCTCCAGGCGGGCCAGCGCTTCGTCGGCGGTTTGCGGTGGTGCGTAGTCGCGGTCGGTCAAGGCCATCGATCCATCCCTGTGTTGGAAAACGCCCCTTTCAACCCTTTCCGATCGGCATTGACTCCGCGCCCGCGGTCCAGATCCGGTAGCGCACCTCGACGCCTTCGGGCACATAGACCACGACCGGCAGGCGGCTGTTGTAACGGATGAGGTAGGGTTCGCCGCCCAGCGTGATGAAGCGGACCACCTTGGGCGCATTCGGATCGACGGCCATCAGCGTACCCGCCATCGGTCCCAGCTTGCTCACCACAAAGCGGGGGAAACCCCAGCCCTTGATGGTTTCCTCCTCGATCCTGCCGCCGAAGAAATAGCGGTTGCCCGCGTCAATCTCGACCGTCCTGCCGACGATCAGTTCGACCTTGAAGCCCGCTTCGTCGGCCTGCGGCGGCAGGTGCAGGACATGGCGCACCATGCCCGCGCCGGCGGGCGGGAAGGCCTTCATGTTGTCGGCCGCGAGGCCGGCCGGCACGGCACACAGGAACAGCAGGAGCGCGGTCGTCCACATCTTCATCGGGGTTCCTCCGTTTCTTGCATCATTGCGCACGCCCGTAAAGCAGGGCGACCTCCCAATCCGGGCAGGCGCGCAGTTTCGCCAGCGCCGCCATCGATCCGTGATCGTAGGGGACGCAGCGCTGTTCGACAAGCCAGCCCGACGCGGTCTGTTCGAGGATGGCATAGCGGGCATCGGGCGAGCCGGTCTCCATGATGTGGAAGCCAGTGTAGTCGTCGGTAAATGCCTGCAAGCCGACGCTGCCGGGATTGACCACCAGCTGTCCGGTCGCCAGCCGCACCGAGCGCGGCACATGGGTGTGGCCGCAGGCAATGACGCGTGCATCGGCGCCACCCAGGCGGCCGGCAATCTCCCCGCCGCTCGCCAGGCTGAGGACGCCGTGGTGGTTGGTTTCCATGAGATAGCTGCAATCGCTGTCCGGCGTGCCGTGGCAGAGCAGGATCTCGTCCGTCAGCGGGTGCCGCGGGCGCAATGAACGCAGCCAATCGAGTTCCGGTTGGCCCAGTTGCGCGCGGGCATGGCCGTCCGGCGTGTTCTCCTCCTGGCCGGGATCGCAGGCCAGCAGCTGGCGTTCGTGGTTGCCCGCCAGCGAAAGCCAGCCCGAGGCCATCAGGAAATGCGCCGTTTCAAGTGGCAGCAGCGGTCCGGAAAGATTGTCGCCGAGGTTTACGACGGCATCGGCGCCGCGCCGCCGAATGTCGGCGGCGACCGCTTCGAGGGCCGCGAGATTGCCGTGAATGTCCGAAACGAGCGCCAATCGCATGTCAGCTTTGTCCTTGGCCGAGTTTACCCGCGTCGCGGCAAAAGGCGAGGCTTGCGAAGCCCCCGGCCCCCGGCCGGGCGACGGAAAACCGCGTCAGCGATGCCGCTGTCCGCTGTGATGGCTGGCCGGCTTGGCGGCGCCGCCACCCCCTGAACGGGCGGGACGCGGGGCGCCGCTGCGAGTTCCGCTGCCGCTGCGCGTACGCGCCTGGGCCGGCTTCTGCGCCGGCGGACGGCCGGCGGCGGGACGCGGCACCGAATGATTGTGTTGCGGCTCGAAACCGGGCATGACCGAGGTTTCGATCTCGCGCTTCAACAGGCGCTCGATGTCGCGAAGTTGAATGCGCTCGTCGCTGCTGACCAGCGAAAGCGCTTCGCCGCTGGCGCCGGCACGGCCGGTGCGGCCGATGCGGTGGATGTAGTCCTCCGGCACATTGGGCAGCTCGAAATTCACCACGCGCGGCAGCGAATCGATGTCGAGTCCGCGCGCCGCGATGTCGGTGGCGACCAGCGCCGCCAGCTTGCCGGCCTTGAAGTCGGCCAGGGCGCGGGTGCGGGCGTTCTGCGACTTGTTGCCATGCAGCGCCGCGGTGCGCACGCCGGACTGCTCGAGCTTCCTCGCCAGCGCGTCGGAGCCGTGCTTGGTGCGGCAGAACACCAGCACCTGGTGCCAGCCGTGGGCGGCGAAGAGATGCAGCAGCAGGTCGCGCTTCCTGTCCTGGTCGACCTTGATTACCGTGTGCGTCACCAGTTCGGCCGGCGCATTGCGGCGCGCGACTTCGACCATGGCCGGATCCTTCAGCACGGTGTGGGCCAGTTCGCGCACTTCGGCGGCGAAGGTGGCGGAGAACATCAGGTTCTGCCGCACTTTCGGCAGGCGCTCGATGATGCGGCGGATGTCGCGGATGAAGCCCATGTCGAACATGCGGTCGGCTTCGTCGAGCACCAGGGTCTGCACCTTGGACAGATCGACGGTGCGCTGGCCGAGGTGGTCGAGCAGGCGGCCGGGCGTGGCGACCAGGATGTCGATGCCGCGGCGCAGGGTCTGGATCTGCGGGTTGATGCCGACGCCGCCGAACACGGCGAGGCTGCGCAGGCCGGTGTGGGCGCCATAGACGCGGACGCTTTCCAGCACCTGGGCGGCGAGTTCGCGCGTCGGCACCAGCACCAGCACGCGCGGCGCGGTGTGGGTGACTTTTTGCAACGGGGTGTTTTGCGCTGCGGTGAGTCGCTGCAGGATGGGCAGCACGAAGGCCGCGGTCTTGCCGGTGCCGGTCTGGGCCAGCGCTTCGAGATCGCGGCCGGCAAGGATGTGGGGGATGGCCTGTTGCTGGACCGGGGTGGGCGTGGTGTAGCCCTGCTCGCCAATGGCGCGCAGGAGCTCGGCCGACAGGCCGAGTTCGGTGAACTGCATGATGATTACCTCTGAAGCCGACCCCCGCAATCCTGCAGGCCAATCTGGGCGGAAACTTCTATGGGGTGTAAACCTTCGAGGGACTTAATGTCGCCGTTAAGGCACGACCGGCAGACTGGGGCGCGGTCGCTAAGGAGGTGAAGCGGGGCGGACTGTAACACAGGCCGCACAAAACCCCCGATTTAATTCTTCGCGCCGTAGCGCTGCCGCCGACTATTCAAAGCTGGTGAAGGGGCCGCGACCGGCTTTCAGGCTTCCATCATGACAAAGTCGTGCTTCGCCACGCCGCACTCGGGGCAGACGAAGTCGTCGGGCACATCGGCCCAGCGGGTACCCGGCGCGATGCCGTGCTCCTCGTCACCCAGGGCTTCGTCGTAGACCCAGCCGCAGACGATGCATTGCCATTTCTTCATTGCCGACCCCCGCGAAAAAGCCGCATGCTACCGCAAGCGGAGAAGGAAAATTACCCCTTCGCGAGGAAGGTCGGACGCAGCCCCTGCCATGACAGTTGAGGCCATTCCAGGGCATCGAGCATGTTCTTTACGCGCAGGCCAAGCTCGGTATCGCCCTCGATGGACAGGGTGCGATTGAAGAACAGGGTGTCCGGGTCTTCCTGGCGGCTGACCATCTGCAGGTAGGCCGCAAGCGGTGCGGCAAATTGCAGGTCGGGCATGCCGGCCGTGTTCCACAGCGGACGGAAGGCGCCACCACGATAGGTGAAATCGGCGACCATGCCGGTATCGAGCACGGTGACGCGAAAGCGCTTGTCTTCGATCTGCTCCAGCGTTTCCTCGGGCAGCACGCCGAGCCGCTTCGCCGCATTGAGCGCCAGCGCCAGGTTCACCGAATGCGGAAACTGCGGCAGGCGCGTGCCGATGCGCGCGATCAGCGCCGGCAGGGAGAAGCTCGGGATCTTCGGGATGCGCGAACTGTCGATCATGTCTGCTCCAAGTCAGGCGGCGACCTGCGCCGTGCCGGCCTTGCCGAACCAGAAACCGTTGACCGTGCCGACCGGCGCCCAGGCCGGGTCGTCGGTCACGGCTTCGCCCTTGCGGGCGCGGTCGAAGGCTTCGACGATGGCGAAAGTATGCGCCGATTGCGGGCTGATGCGCACGGCATCGATGCCCAGCGCGAGCAGTTCGGGCATCTGCGCCAGCAGGCTCCCGGTCTGTGCCGACATGGTCTGGATGCCGTTGAGCGTGAGGAAGGCCTGTGCCTCGCGCGTATTCACCAACATGCCGTCCGGATGGTCGAGGCACTTGAACTGGCAGTCGTCCTTGTTCAGGCCGTAGTGGCGCGCGGTGAAGCAGCGCGCCGAGAAGGCCAGCGGCAGCTTGCCGAAGGCGAACACCTCGGTTTCCATGCCGGGCGGACGGGCCTTGTGCAGCGTTTCGATCACGCTGCCGGCAACTTCCAGCGGCGGCAGCCAGCGTTTCGCGCCCTGCGCGGCGAAGAATGCCAGCGTGTGTTCGTTGTAGATGTTGAGGTGCGGGCCGGCGACGAAGCCGATACCCTGGTCGCAGGCCACCTTGACCGCGCCCAGGTCGTTGGCCTCGATCATGCCGCCGGCATCGGCAAGCAGGCGGCGCAGGGCCTTGAGGTCGCTTTCGGATTCAAGCAGGGCCTGCGCCGTGAGCACGACTTCCTTGCCCGCCTCGCGCAGATCCTTCGCCAGCCCGATCCAGTCCGCCGTGCGCAATTGCTGGCGGCGCGAACAGACCGCTTCGCCGATGTAAATACGGTCGATCGCCGGATGCTGCGCGGCCTGGGCGTAGAACTCCATGACCTCGGCCTTGGGCCAGAAGAACAACAGGGGGCCGAGCGTGATCTGCATGCGCTTCAGCGCCACGGCCTGTTGTAGGCGCCCAGGGTTATTTGCGAACCTTCGGCGACCTTGCCCAGTTCCGCCGCCCAGGCCGGCTTGACACTGAATTTCTCCGGTGCGGCGAATGCGGCATCGAGCGCCTGGCGCAGGTTACGGGTGACCTGCGCGACATAGGTCGGGCTGCGCTGGCGGCCCTCGACCTTGATCGCGGCGACGCCGATGCGAATGATCTCCGGCAGCATTTCCAGCACGTTGAGGCTGGCCGGTTCCTCCATCGCGTAGTAGGTCTCGCCGGCGACTTCGAAGCGTCCCTTGCAGATGGTCGGATAGCCGGCGTTCTCGTCGTTGCCGTAGCGGTCGATGAGGATGCCGTTGAGGCGCACGTCCATTTCGGTCGGCTTCTTTTCCCACTGCACGAACTTGGCCGGCGAGCAGGCGCCGACGGTATTGGGCGATTCGCCGGTGGCGTAGGAGGACAGCCAGCAACGTCCCTCGTTCATCACGCACAGGCTGCCGAAGCCGAACACCTCGATCTCGACTTCGGTGTTGCGGATCACGTTCTCGACCTGGGCCAGCGTCAATACGCGCGGCAGCACGGCGCGCTGGATGCCGAACTTCTCGCGACAGAAATTGATGGCCTCGTAACTGGTTGCGGAAGCCTGCACCGACAGGTGGCGGCGCAAGCCGGGGTGCGTCTGCGCGGCGTAGTCGAGCACCGCGGGATCGGCGATGATCACCGCGTCGATGCCCAGCGCTGAAGCGCGGTCGACCGATCGCGTCCAGTCGGCGAAGCGCCCGGCCTGGGCATAGGTGTTGATCGCCGCCAGCACCTTGCGCCCGCGCTGGTGGGCGTAGCGGACGCCTTCGGCGAGGCTCTTGTCGTCGAAGTTGAGCCCGGCGAAGTTGCGCGCATTGGTATCGTTGCGAAAGCCGAGATAAACGTCGTCGGCGCCGTTATCGACGGCCGCCTTGAGCGCCGCCAGGCTGCCGGCCGGACAAACGAGTTGCGGTTTTGCCATTCCTGCGACCCCTTGAAGAGGGCGCGAGTGTAGTCGAAATCCCTGAAAAATCAGTTGATCCGGGTCAAAAGAGAGGGATACAGGCACGCGCCCTGCGCGGTGGCAGCGCCGTAAGCCTTGGCCCGCCGGGGATCAGCAGAAGACGCCGTCCCGCCGGCGCCGTCCGCAAGGGATACCGTCTTCGGCTGAGCCGAAGACATAACTTTTCCGTCAGCGCAGGTCGGCGGCCAGCGACGCCCTGACGGCTTCCGGCAGGGCGCCGGTGTTCGCGGTGTATTCAGGATGATCGACGCCGACGGAAAGCGCGGCACCGCCCTTGGCAGCGGCCACCATCGAGGGACTCAGCTCGAAGCGCAGGAAATGCACGGCCGAGGTCTTTTCCTCGTTCTCGCGTTCGAGGTCTTCGTCGGCAATCGCGAACACCGGGTCGAAGCCGTCGACGCGGACCCAGACGCGATCCTCGACGCCCTTGAGCAGGCCCAGCATGCGCCGCCGCTCGGGCTCGTCGGCGTATTCGATCTGCATCGTCACCTTGAAGTTGCTGCCGGTCGGCACCAGCGGCACGTAGGATTCCAGCTCGTGCTGTATGCCGTCTTCCTCGAAGATCTTTTCGACGCGCAGCATTTCCTGGATCTGGTAGCGGATCAGCAGCTCGTTCTCGAAAATCAGCAGGATGTGCTCGCCCAGCGCGATGCGGCGCAGCTTCTTCTGCGCCATGACTTCGTCGCGCATGGCGGAGCGGGCCTTGGCATAGGCTTCGAGGGTCATCAGGGAATCACGGGTGATGGTCATTGCGGTTTCCATTTATGTCTCCGCGGGACGCGGAGACGGTATCCCCTTGTGGGATCAGTCGGGTCGCCTATTCGAGTCCGTAAGCAATTCTGAGCAGCGTCAGCGGATGCTGCTTTTCCTTCTTGCCGGCAGCGCCGGCCTCGTTCATGCCTTGCAGGATGTGGCGCCCGGCGATGGCGCAATCCGAGCTGACGTAGTCGGGCTCGTCCTTGGCCATGGCCTTGAACACCGGCTTGCCGATTTTCATCGACAGTTCGTAATACTCCTCCTTGACGCCCCAGGTGCCGTCGTGGCCGGCGCAGCGCTCCACGGTATTCACCGTGGCGCCGGTCAGCTTGAGCATTTCCTCGGTCTTGCGGCCGACGTTCTGCACCCGTGAATGGCAGGGGATGTGATACGAGATCTTGCCCAGCGGCACCTTGAAGTCGGTCTTCAGCAGGCCGTCCTTCTGGCGCAGCACGAAGTATTCGAAGGGGTCGTACATTGCCAGCGACACCTCCTTGCAGCGCGAATCTTCGGGGAACAGCAACGGGATCTCGCTCTTGAACATCAGCGTGCAGGACGGTACCGGCGTGACGATGGCGTACCCCTGTTGCGCGAGTTGATGCATCAGCGGGATGTTGCGCTCCTTGTACTTCTCTACGGTTTGCAGGTCGCCCAGCTCCAGCTTGGGCATGCCGCAGCAGGTTTCGCCCTGCACGATGCGGTAGGGAATCTCGTTGTGGTCGAGGAGTTTCAACAGGTCGTGGCCGATGCCCGGCTCGTTGTAATTGACGTAGCAGGTGGAGAACACGGCGACCTTGCCGGGACTTTTGGCGCCGTCGCGAACCGGATGGTTGTGACTGGCCACGGCTTCGGCGCGGAAGTTGGCAGAGTCGAACTCGGGCAGTTGGCGGCGCGCATCGACGCCCAGCGCCTGCTGCAGCACGGTACGCGCCGGGCCGAACTTGTTGGCGGCATTCACCGCCTGCGCCACCACGGGAATCGACGACAGGGTGCCGACCAGTTCGGTCGAGGTCAGCAGCTTGTCGCGGAATTTCATCTTGCCGGTCTTGTACTGGATCGCCTTGGCGCGCAGCATGGTGTGCGGGAAATCGAGGTTCCACTGGTGCGGCGGCACATACGGGCACTTGGTCATGTAGCAGACATCGCACAGGTAGCACTGGTCGACGACCTTCCAGAACTTTTCCTTGGGCACGCCGGCGGTCTCGAGGTCGCCGGCCTCATCGATCAGGTCGAACAGCAGCGGGAAGGCATTGCACAGCGAGACGCAGCGGCGACAGCCATGACAGATGTCGAAGATGCGCTCCAGTTCCTTTTCGCAGGCCTGCTCGTTATAGAACTCGGGGTTCTTCCAGTCGATCGGATGGCGGGTGGGTGCTTCGAGATTGCCTTCGCGCATGGCGTCCTTCCTTGTGTTGCACGTGGGAACAGGGCGTCGGGGTCGGGGGTCGGCGCTGGCGGTACGGCGCGCGGCTTGCGCGCGCCGTCCGCGGGCCTTTGTCAGCTGTTCAGGCTGTCCAGCGTCTTCTGGTACTTGTTGGCGTGCGAGCGCTCGGCCTTGGCCAGCGTCTCGAACCAGTCGGCGATTTCATCGAAACCTTCCTCGCGCGCGGTCTTGGCCATGCCCGGATACATGTCGGTGTATTCGTGGGTCTCGCCGGCGATGGCCGACTTCAGGTTCAGCGCGGTGTCACCGAAAGGCAGGCCGGTGGCCGGGTCGCCGCACTTTTCGAGATACTCGAGGTGGCCGTGGGCGTGGCCGGTTTCGCCTTCGGCAGTGTTGCGGAACACGCCGGCAACGTCGGCATAGCCCTCGACGTCGGCCTTGTTCGCGAAATACAGGTAGCGGCGATTGGCTTGCGATTCGCCGGCGAAAGCGTCTTTAAGGTTGCCTTCTGTCTTCGATCCCTTGAGTTCCATGGTTGTGCTCCTCTGCGTTGGATGGGAAGGCGCCGTGCCTGCGCACGATGCCAAGTCACTGAGCCGGACGGCTCGCGGACCTGGGAAGACTTTAGCCGAGCAAGCCCACAAGTTCTAATTGTATTTTTTGACCGGGCCGATAGCTGCCGTCTATCAGGTCATTTCGTCGTGAAGGTACCCGGCAGATGGCAGTCGAGCACCGCCTGACGGATCACGTCGATCGCCTTGTGCCGCGGAAAGCTGGAGCGCCAGACCAAACCGACGCGGCGCGTCGGGCTCGGCTCGACGAAGGGCTTCACCCGCAGCAGCGGGTCGTTGCCCGGGATGCCGTCGACGCTGCTGGCCGGCATCACCGTGACGCCGACGCCGGAAGACACCATGTGGCGGATGGTCTCCAGCGAACTGCCCTCCAGCACCTGCGGCGAATCGCCGCGGCTGGCGCGGGTGCACAGGTCGAGCACCTGGTCGCGGAAGCAGTTGCCGGCACCCAGCATCAGCAGCGGTTCGTCGAGCAGTTGTTCCGGTCGCAGCGACTTCAGTTTGGCCCAGGGATGGGCCACCGGCACCAGGGTACGAAAGGCTTCTTCATATACCGGCTGGGCGACGAGGCCCGGTTCGTCGATCGGCAGCGCCAGCACCAGCACGTCGAGCTCGGAGGATTTGAGGCGTTCCAGCAGGTTTTCGGTGTAGCCCTCGGCGATGAACAGCGGCATGTTCGGCGCGCGTTTCTTGACCCGCGGCACCAGCGCCGGCAGCAGCCAGGGGCCGATGGTATAGATCACGCCGAGGCGCAGAGGGCCGGCCAGCGGGTCCTTGCCGGCGGCGGCGACCTCCGTCACGCGCGCCGCTTCGGCCAGCGCCCGTTCGGCCTGGGCGACCACCCCGGCACCGACCGGCGTGGTGCGCACGTCACCGGAACTGCGCTCGAACAGGGCGACGCCGAGTTCGTCCTCGAGTTTCTTGACCGCCACCGACAGCGTCGGCTGCGACACGTTGCACTTGTCCGCGGCGCGGCCGAAATGGCGCTCGCGGGCGAGGGCGACGATGTAGCGGAGTTCGGTCAGGGTCATGGGCGATAGCGGGGATCGTATGCCGATCCGGCCCATTGTAGCGCCTGCGTTTTCCGGGTGGCCCGCCCGGCAGCGGACACCCCGTCTCGCAATCCCCTGCCTATCCCGTCACCCAGGGCATCACCACCGGCAGCAGCAGGGCGGTCATCAGGCCGTTGAGCCCCATCGCCAGGGCGGCAAAGGCGCCGGCCTGCTCGCTTTCCTGGAAGGCGCGCGCCGTGCCGATGCCGTGCGAGGCGATGCCCAGTGCGAAGCCGCGTACGGCGTCGTCTTCGATCTTCAGTGCGCGGTAGATGAAGCTTGCGCCCATGGCGCCGAGGATGCCGGTGGCGATCACCAGTATCGCGGTCAGCGAGGGCAGGCCGCCGATGCGCTCGGCGATGCCCATGGCGATCGGCGTCGTCACCGATTTCGGTGCCAGGGAAAGCTGTGTCGCTTCACTTGCGCCAAGCAGGCCGCCGATGGCGACCGCCGAAAGCGCCGCGGTCAAGGATCCGACCAGCAGCGCGCCGAGGAGCGGCAGCGCCATGCGCCTGAGGCGGTCGAACTGGGCGTAGAGCGGAATCGCCAGCGCCACCGTGGCCGGGCCGAGCAGGAAATGGACGAACTGGGCGCCGTCGAAATAGGTCTGGTAGGAGGTGCCGGTCAGCGCGAGCAGGGCCACCAGCACGGCGACGGCGAGCAGCACCGGATTCGCCAGCGGATGCCCGCCGCTGCGCCGGTGCAGCCAGGTCGCGCCCTGGTAGGCGAGCAGCGTCATGGTCAGGCCGAGCAATGGCGAGGCGGCAAGGTAGACCCAGGCTTCGCCCAGTTGCGGCGTCACGATGCATCCTTTGGCCCTGCGCTGCGCCTGATCAGGAGGCGCAACACCAGCGCGCTCAAGCCGATGGTGAGCGCGGTACTCAGCAGCAGCGAAACCGCCAGCGGCAGCCATTCATCGGACAGGCGCTGGTAATGCAGCATGACCCCGGTGCCGGCCGGCACGAAAAGCAGCGACAAATGCTGCAACAAACCTTGCGCGGTATCGCGCAGGTCGGCGGACGGGCCGCCGCGCAACGCGAGCGCCGCGAACAGCAGCGCCATGCCGATCACCGGGCCGGGAATCGGCAGCGCGAGCGTGCGCGCGATCACTTCGCCGAGAAGCTGGAACACCAGCAGCAGGGTAATGGCGCCGATCATCGTTGGGCCTGGCGGGTCCGCAATAGGATGGGCCAATATACCCGACGCCGCCGGGTTGCGCGGACGGCGCCGGCCCGGCGCAGCGGGCAAGCCGGACCCTGCGCGCAGCCGCATAATGCAGCCATGTCCGCCGCCCTGCCGCCCCTGATTGCCGCCCTGCTCGACCCGCGCCCGTATCCGCATGGCGCCGACCGCGTGGAACTGGTCGAAACCCATGCGTCCTGGCTGTTGCTGGCCGGCGAGTTCGCCTACAAGATCAAGAAGCCCATCATCCTGCCCTTCCTCGATTACGGCACGCTGGCGCGGCGCGAGGCATGCTGCCGCGCCGAGCTGGTGCTGAACCGGCGTCTCGCACCGGACCTGTATCTCGACGCGGTGCCGATCGGCGGTACGCCCAAACAGCCGGTGATCGGAGAATCGCCCGCCATCGAATGGGCGGTGCGCATGCAGCGTTTCGACGAGAACGGCCGGCTTGACCATATGGCGGCACGCGGCGAGTTGCAGCCCGCACATCTCGACCAACTTGCCGCCACCCTCCACGCCTTCCAGCAGGCCGCCCCCCGCGCCGCAACCGGAACCCGCTTCGGCGCCCCGCAACAGGTGCTGGCGGCGGCGCAGGAAAACTTTGTCGAACTGCGCCAACTGCTGCCGCCGGGGGCGCAAGCCCGGGTCGAACAACTGGCGAACTGGACCGAAGCCGAGTTCGCGCGTCGCGCCGGCGATTTCGCCGCGCGCAAAGCCGGCGGTTTCATCCGCGAGGGCCATGGCGACCTGCACCTGGGCAACCTGGTGCTGATCGACGGCCGCGTCACGCCCTTCGACTGCATCGAGTTCAACGAGGACTTCCGCTGGAACGATCCGGCCAGCGAGATCGCCTTCGTCTGGATCGACCTGCTCGACCATGGCCGGCCGGACCTGGCCGCCTGGTTGCTGAATGCCTGGCTGGAGACTGGCGGCGACTTCGATGCGCTGCGGGTGCTGCGCTTCTATGCCGTGTACCGCGCCGTGGTGCGGGCCAAGATCGCCGCCTTGCGTTCGCGGCAGGAAGATGGCCAGCCGGCACAAGCCGATCTCGACGCGGCGATCGCCTATCTGCAACTGGCGTGGAAAATCGCCGTACCGCCAGCGCCGACTTTGGTGATCACCTGCGGCCTGTCGGGTTCGGGCAAGACCACGGCGAGTTCGGCGCGGCTGCTGGATGCGACGCTCGATGCCGCCGGCAGCATCGTCCGCCTGCGCTCCGACGTCGAGCGCAAGCGCCTGTTCGGCCTCGCCCCGCATGACAACAGCAACTCGGCGCCGGACGGCGGCATCTACACCGCCGCGGCGACCCGGCGCACCTATGCACGGCTGCTGGTGCTGGCCGGCGAGCTGCTTCGCGCCGGCTGGCCGGTGATCGTCGATGCCGCCTTCCTCAAGCGCGCCGAGCGCGACAGCTTTGCGGCGCTGGCCGGCGAACTGGGGGTCGGTTTCGGCATCCTCGCCGCCGAGGCGCCGCCCGAGGAACTGCGACGGCGCCTGCTGGCGCGCCGTGGCGATGCCTCGGAAGCGACCGTGGCCATACTCGAAAGGCAGCTCGAATGGTTCGAGCCGCTCGCCGCGGCAGAGCGCCACTGCCTGATCGGTCCCTGAACGGGCCGGCCCATGGCGGTGGTCTGCCGCGGTTCAGGACCAGGCGCTGCCCATCCGCGGTTGCGCCCGCTGCCTGAAAGCCGCCGCGCGAGGGCGATAGTCGATGCCGTCGTCCAGCCGCAGGCGCCAGGTGTCGAGCGCATGCCAGATCAGACGCGCCTCGCCGTCGGCCAGGTGGCCGTCACTGCGGATGACGTCGAAGATCAGGCGCACCAGCTTCTGGCGCTCCGCGACGCTGCCGACCTCGGCGAACAGGGTTTCCAGGAGCGCCGGCGACAGCAGGTAGCTGCCCCGGCCGTCGGGCAACCCCGTTGCGTCGGCGCAGAAATCGTAGAGCACCTCGAAGAAGTCTTCGCGCGTAACACCCAGTTCGGCAAAGGCCCGGTTTTTCGCCAGGCCGTCCAGCTCGGCAGCATCCATCCGGCCGTCGGCCAGCAGTGCCAGGACCACCAGGCGCGCCTTGGCGCGCGGGCTGTCGGTCGGGTAGGCGCGCAAGGGGCGGCCCGGATAGTTGATCGGGGAGAAGCTTTCCCTGGCTTGTAGGGTCATCATGGTGTTTCTCTCCTCAGGCGGCCAGACGCTGCGTCAGCGCGGCAACGGACACGGGAAGAATCGGCTGGCGGGCATTCAGGCGCCGGGCTTTCGAGACGCGACTCTGGGCGCAGGCGATCGCCAATATTTCCGGCAGCCGCTCATGCCGCGCCACGCGCGCCACGGTCGCCGGATCGACAGTGCAAAATGCCTTGCAATCGTTGAGGGTAATCATGTGCCGCCTCCTTGGTGGGTTGATCCGCCGCAGCAGGTTTGCTGCGTATGGAGCGCACTGTAGAGAAAGCTTTGCTTCCAATAAATGGATGTTTATGGATAATATGCTCCCATTTATTGGAATAGTCGATGACCCCGGACGACCTCAATTTCCGCCACCTGCTCTATTTTTGGGCCGTCGCCAAGGAAGGCAGCATCACCCGTGCGGCGGAACGCCTGAATCTCTCGGTGCAGACCATCAGCACCCAGCTCGGCATGCTCGAGCAGCAGCTGGGGCAGGCGCTGTTCGCGCCGCAGGGCCGCTCGCTGGCGCTGACCGAGGCCGGCCGCGCCGCGCTCGACTATGCCGACCAGATATTTCTGCTCGGCGAGCGGTTGCGCCATGCGGTGGCCGACCACGCGTCGGGACGCCGGCGCTTCGCCGTGGGTCTCAGCGAGGCGGTACCCAAGCTGGTCGCCTTTCGCCTGCTGCAGCCGGTGCTGCAGGCGCCGCTGTCGATGCGCCTGGAATGCATCGAAGGCAATGTCGAGCACCTGCTGGCCGAACTGGCGCTGAACCGGCTCGACCTGGTGCTGACCGATCGCTCCGCGCCGACCGACGCCCATCTCAAGCTGCAGTCGAGGCTGCTCGGCACGGTCGGCATCGACCTGTACGCCGCCGATGGCCTGCACGCGCGCCATGCCGCCGACTTTCCGCAGCGATTGAACGGGGCGCCGGTGCTGCTGCCGGTGCGCAGCAATCCGCTGCGCGGCGCCATCGATGCCTGGTTCGCGCGGCACAACCTGAAGCCCGAGGTCGTCGGCGAGTTTTCCGACAGCGCCCTGCTCAAGACCTTCGGCCGCGCCGGGCTCGGCCTGTTTCCGGCGCCCTCCGGGATGCATGCCGACATCCTGGCGCAGTTCGGCGCCCGCCCGCTCGGCACGCTGGCCGACGTGCGCGAGAACTGGTATGCCATCGTCACCCAGCGGCGAATCCAGCACCCGGCCGTCGAGGCGATCCAGGCCGGAGGCATTGCCTCGCTGCTGGAATGAGAACGGACATCACGGCAGCGCAAGATCGAGCAGGCGACTCAGCTCGACGCCGAGCACGATGATCCAGACGAAGATCGCAATGCCGACGCCGGCGGCGGCGATGTCCTTGATGACCTTGATCTTCTCGTTGTGGCGCGTCTCGACGAAGTCGCACAGCGCCTCGATCGCGCTGTTGAAGATTTCGGCGACCAGCACGAAGGCGGTGACGACGAGGATCAGCAGGAAATCGACCCAGGCACGTGCGCCGAAGGCGATCGCCAGCACCACCACCGACGCGATCAGCTTGTAGGTCACCGACCAGTCGTAGAGCACGGCGTAGCGCAGACCGGAAAAAACGGTGCGGATCTTGCGCAGCGGATGGTAGCCGGCGTCGCCGGTGCCGAGAAACTTGTGTCTCATCGTGTTGTCTCCCGCCATGCCGGCAGACGACGCAGCAGCAGGACCCAAAGGGTCGCCAACAGGGCGCCGGCGACGACATCGCTCGGAAAGTGGACTTGCAGGTAGAGCGGCGAGGGCGAAGACCGCCGCCACGGCCGAGAAAAGGACGACGATCTCGATCCGGCCCGGCGCCGCTCCCGGCCGCAGCAGCCAGGCCAGGGCGAAGGCGGTGGCCTGTGCCGCATGGGCGCTGGGAAAACTCCAGTCCGCGGGCATGTCGATCAGCGGCGGAAACAGGTCGGGCCGCGGCCGCGCCGCGACCAGCTTTCGCCAGATGCCCGAGCGCGGAAGCGCCGATCAGGGCCAACGCGACAAAGGCAGCGTTCCTTTCGCCGCGGCGCCGCCACCAGAGCAGCAGCGCCAGCGGCAGCAGCACTGCCAGCGAACCGAGCCAGGTGATGGCGGCGAACACGGCGTCGAGCCACGGGGCCCGCGCCGCATGGGCCAGCGCGAGGCCGGCCTGGTCCCATGCCGAGAGTTGCGTCAGGTCCATCACTCAACGCCTGCGTGTGACGTAGGGCGAAGGCTTGCGCACGCCACCAAGATGGTTGCGCAAGGCGGCAACTTCTTCGCGCAGGCGAGCGATTTCGGCGGCGGTCGGGTCGGGGCGGTCGCCGGCGCCTTCCTGGTGGATGGCATTCACGATGACCGCGATGAACAGGTTGAGCAGGGTGAAGGTGGACGCCAGGATGAAGATCAGGAAGAAGATCCAGGATGCGGGGTACACCGCCATCACCGGACGCACGACTTCCATCGCCCAGCCTTCGAGGGTCATCACCTGGAACAGCGTGAAGGCGCTGCTGCCGAGGTCGCCGAACAGCGCGGGAAAATCGGCGGCGAACAGCTTCGTGGCGAGCACGGCGGCAACGTAGAAGATGATGCAGATGATGCCCATCACCGAGCCCAGCCGGGCAGGGCCGCGAGCAGGCCGCCCACCAGCGCGCTTCATGCTCGGCACCAGGGTGATCAGGCGCAGCACGCGCAGGATGCGCAGCGCGCGCAGCACCGCCAGCGGGCCCGGAGGCGGGGCACCAGCGCGATCGCCACCACGACGAAGTCGAAGACGTTCCACGGATCGCGAAAGTAGGCAAGCGATGCACATAAAGCCGCAGCGCGATTTCGACCACGAAAACAGCAAGGATCGCTTTGGTCGGGCGCGCTCAGCCAGAGCCCCACGCCGCCATCAGCGCCGGGCTGGTTTCCGGCCGAGTATCACGGCATTGACCAGGGATCAGCGCGATCAGGCCGTTATGGATCGGCGCGGACTCCAGCCAGCGGTCCAGCCGCGGGCGCCACCCAGGCAGGGCGGGCATGACGGTTTCCATGGCGGCCCCTCACTCGCCGGCGCGGTCCGCCGCCGCCGCGCGCTCCAGCTTTTCCTTGCGCAGCGACATCCAGATCGAAATGCCGATGAAGGTGGCGACCACGGCCAGCGAGAAGCCGATCGGGATCTTGTAGAGGTCGATCAGCAGCATCTTGACGCCGATGAACACCAGCACCGCCGCCAGGCCGTACTTGAGCAGCGAGAAGCGGTCGGCCATGTCGGCCAGCAGGAAGTACATCGCGCGCAGGCCGAGGATGGCGAAGACGTTCGAGGTCAGCACGATGAAGGGATCGGCGGTGATGGCGAAGATGGCCGGGATCGAATCGACGGCGAAGATCAGGTCCGAGATCTCGACCAGGATCAGCGTCAGGAACAGGGGCGTCGCGTAGCGCACGCCGTCCTTCCAGACGAAGAATTTCTCGCCGTGGAGTTCGTCGCTGATCTTCATGTGGCCGCGCAGCCAGCGGATCAGCGGGTTGTTCGCCATGTCGGGCTTTTCCTCGGCGAACCACCACATCTTGATGCCGGTGACCAGCAGGAAGGCGCCGAAGACGTATAGCAGCCAGTGGAACTGGGTGATCAGCCACACGCCGGCAAAGATCATCACCGTGCGCATGACGATCGCGCCGAGCACGCCGAGCGCCAGCACGCGCCGCTGCAGTTCCGGCGGGATGCCGAAGAAGGAGAACAGCATCAGCCAGACGAAGACGTTGTCGACCGCCAGCGATTTCTCGATCAGGTAGCCGGTGACGAATTCGAGCGACTTCTGGTTGGCGACCGCGCGGCCGACGCTGCCGTCGAGGTGCCACCACAGCACTGCGGCGAACAGGAAGGACACGGACACCCAGATCAGCGACCAGGTCGCGGCCTCGCGGAACGACACCTTGTGCTGCTTGCCGCCGCCGACCAGGAACAGGTCGATGGCCAGCATCACCAGGACGATGGCGAGGAACCCCGCCCACATCCACCACGTACCGATTGTTTCCATTGAATGCGCTCCTCGTCAGACCCGGTTTGCCATTCCGTCGCAGCGGTCAGGCTGCAAACGGAACGGCCCTTTGTCCAGCGAGGACGAAGGGCCGTGTTTCCGACAAGGGGACCTCCGCCATCGCGGCAAAGGTCTTGCTCGTACCTGCCTTGCGACAAGCACCCGGGGCGCCGGGAAGCCCTTCAGCGAACGGGACTTCCGTATTGACGACGCCGCGGCGGAGAGCTACTCCCCCTTGGGACGGGTGCAATTTACTTAACCTGATAAAAACAGTCAACTACTTTGGCGGATATTTCGCAGGTGGCTACCCGGGCAACGGCGATAGGCCATCGCGCATTCCCTAGCGGCGGTTGCGCGGCGGGTTGGTCGCACGCCAGTCGTCGAGCGCGACTGAAATCGCCCGCAGCTCACCGATTACCCGCACGCCGGCAACACTGCGACCGCGCCCGGCCAGCCCGCCGCCGCCGGCCCACAGCTCGACGCGCGACGGCAGCGCCGCGCGCAGTTCGATCAGCGTATCGCGCGCCTTGCGCCAGGGATAGGCCGCGGAAAACGACAGGGCGACGATGTCGGTCAGGGTGCCGCGCGCCGCGCCGGCAATATCGGCAACCGGCGTCTGCGCGCCGAGTGACAGGCAGGACGCGCCGTTGGCGGCCAGCAGGGCCTCGGCCATCAGCAGCCCCAACAGGTGTTCCTCGTCCTTCACGGTGGTCAGCAGGACCTGCGGCGCGGTGCCCCGGTTGCCCAGCGCATGGATCGAGGAACGCAACTGGTTCTGCAGCATTTCCGTGTAGAGATGCTCCTCGAAGATCTCCAGTTCCCCGCTCATCCAGCCGTCGCCAATGCGCCGGTTGAGGGCGGGCACGGTTTCGACGACGAAGCGCTCCAGTCCGTCGCGCGCCAGGCGCTGGGCCAGTTCGCCGCGCAGGTGGTCGAGGTCGCGCCCCTTGAGCAGGGGAATGATCCACTCCGCCGTGTCGTCGGCGTCGGCCTTGGCCACGCTGCCGGAAAGCTGTTCGCTCAGGCTGGCCATCGACTGGCGCAACAGCGCTCCCGGCCGCCGGCCCTGGTCGATCAGGCGCTTGATCAGGCGCAACTGGTCGACCTGCTCGGCCGGATACACCCGCTCGCCGCAGGCATCGCGCAGCGGCTGCGGAAAACCGTAACGACGTTCCCAGACGCGCAGGGTGTCCTTGCCGAGCCCGGTGTCACGCTCCACCGCCGCGATGCCGAGGCCAGCGGCGGGGTAAGTGGCTTCAGTGATCGAATCGTTCATTTAAATTCTGTTTGTCCAGGACAAAGCAGTTGACAAATTGAATCTCTACCCATATCTTACGATCAATCTATTCATTTGTCCAAGACAAAATGACTGCTTCAAGAAAATTTGTTCATGCCTTACTGGCCAGCCTCGCACTCCTGGCCGGAACGTCGTCGGCTGCCGCCGGCTGCCCGGCCCTGCTGAATCATACCTGTCCCCGCCTGCAGGATTCCGCTCCGCTGTCGCTTTACCGGACCCTTGGCGAGGTGATCCCGGAGATAAGCACGGCGAGCTTTCGCGCTCCGTACCAGCGCCTTGAGTCTGTCCACGACAAATACATGGCACGCGGCCTGGTTGCACAGATCCAGCGTGCTGGCTGAAAACCCCTGATCCGCCATGCCCAAACCCCGAGGAGAACGCAGTGAATGCACCCGAACGCTTCTTTCTGCCTGACATGCAGGCCAGCCCCGACCACCGCCAGCTCGCCATCCAGCAGGTCGGCGTCAAGGGCCTGCGCTACCCCCTGACCCTGCTCGATGCCGCCGGCGGGGCGCATCCCACCGTGGCCACGCTGGCGATGACCGTCGGCCTGCCGCCCGAGGTCAAGGGCACCCACATGTCGCGCTTCGTGGAGCTGCTCGAACGGCCGCGTTCCGCGCTGGCATTGGGCGACCTGCGCCGCATGTTCGGCGAAATGCTGCTGCACCTGCAGGCCGGGTCCGGCCGCATCGAAATGCGCTTCCCGTATTTCATCCGCAAGCAGGCGCCGGTATCCGGCGTCGCCAGCCTGCTCGATGTCGATGCCGGCATCGATGTCTGGTCGCTGCCGGGCGGTGCGGTGGAAACGACGCTGGCGGTGACGGTGCCGGTCACCAGCCTGTGTCCCTGCTCCAAGGAGATCTCCGACTACGGCGCCCACAACCAGCGCTCGCACCTCACGCTGCGCGTGCAGCTCAAGGCCGACATGGCGCTGGAAGAACTGGTGCGCATCGCCGAAGAGGAAGCTTCCTGCGAAGTGTTCGGCCTGCTCAAGCGCCCCGACGAGAAGTGGGTGACCGAGCGCGCCTACGACAATCCGAAATTCGTCGAGGACCTGGTGCGCGACATCGCCCTGCGCCTGCAGGCCGAACCGCGCATCGGCCGCTGGTCGGTGGCCTCGGAAAACTTCGAGTCGATCCACAACCATTCGGCCTACGCCCTGATCGAGGGTCGCAATGTTTGACCTGCTGATCGGCCTCGCCCTCGCCATCCTCCTGCTGCGCATCGCCGAGCGCATGCCGGCACGGATACCGGTGCGCATCGCCCGCGAACGGAGCCGGAAATGAAAATCGCGGTCATCGGCGCCGGCATTTCCGGCCTCGCCTCGGCCTGGTTGCTGGCGAGCCGCAATCAAGTCACGCTGTTCGAGGCGGGCGACTACATCGGCGGCCACACCCATACCGTCGACGTCGAGGTGCAGGGCGAGCGTTTCGCCGTCGACACCGGCTTCCTGGTCTTCAACCACCGTACCTATCCGAACCTCACGGCACTGTTCCACAACCTCGGAGTGGAAACCGCCGCGAGCGACATGTCCTTCGCCGTCAGCCTGGCCGAGCCGTCGCTCGAGTGGGCGGGGGCGACGCTGGCGACCCTGTTCGCGCAGAAACGCAACCTGGGCCGGCCCGGTTTCTGGCGCATGCTGCAGGACACGCTGCGCTTCAACCGTGCCACCGCCGGCGCTCTCCCCGAGCTGACGCTGGGCGATTACCTGGAACAGGGGCGCTACAGCGCGGAGTTCCGCGACTGGTATCTGCTGCCGATGGCGGCGGCAATCTGGTCATGCCCGACGCAGGCCATGCTCGGCTACCCGCTCACCACCTTCGTCCGCTTCGCCCGCAACCACGGCCTGCTGCAGATCACCGACCGGCCGCAGTGGCATACGGTGCGGGGCGGCGCCCGGCGCTATGTCGAACGCATCGTGGCCCAGCTTGAAGACGTACGCCTGGCGACGCCGGTGCGCTCCATCCTGCGCGAAGCCGACGGCGTCTGGCTGGGACTGCCCGGCGGCGAATGCGAGCGCTTCGACCAGGTCGTGCTGGCCTGCCACAGCGACCAGGCGCTGGCCCTGCTCGGGGCCGCCGCCACACCCGCCGAGCGAAACATCCTCGGCGCCATCCGCTACCAGCCCAACCGCGCCGTGCTGCACACCGACGCACGCCTGCTGCCGCGCGACCCGCGCGTCTGGTCGGCGTGGAACTACATGGCGGGGCCGGGCAAGCTCGACCAGCGGCCGGTCAGCGTGTCCTACCTGCTCAATCACCTGCAGCCGCTGCCGGTCGATTCCCCGGTCATCGTTACGCTGAATCCGCATATCGAACCCGACCCGGCGAAAGTACTCGGCGACTACGACTACGACCATCCGCTGTTCGACCAGGCGGCGATCGGCGCGCAGGCACAACTGGGCGCGATACAAGGTGTCGAGCACCTCTGGTTCTGCGGCGCCTGGGCCGGTTACGGTTTCCACGAAGACGGGCTGGCCTCGGCACTGGCGGTGGCGAACCGGCTCGGCTGCTTCGCCCCGTGGCAGGATGCGGCTGACCGGATCGAAAGCGCCGCATGAAACCCTGCTTGTGCACCGGCACGGTGATGCACGCCCGCTTTGCCGCGGGACAGAGCCCGGCCGCTCACCGCTTCGTCTATCCGCTGTTCTTCCTCGCGCTGCCGCTGTCCGCGCTTGCCGAGGCCGGCAATCGCTGGTTCGGCATCGAGCGCATGCGGCCCCTTTCGCTGCGCCTGCGCGACCACGGCGCGCGCGACGGCTCGCCGCTCCTGCCATGGATACGCCGACTGCTGGCCGCCGAAGGCATCACCACTGCAGACGGCGAAGTGGTGCTGCAGACCTTCCCCCGTCTGTTCGGCTTCGTCTTCAATCCTGTCAGCTTCTGGTTCTGCCTTGACTGCGACGGTGCCCTGCGCGCCGTGCTGGCGGAGGTCCGCAACACCTTCGGCGACCGCCACAACTACCTCGTCGCCCACCCCGACCAGCGCCCCATCACGGCCGCCGACACCCTGCCTGCGCGCAAGGTCTTCCATGTTTCGCCCTTCTTCCCGGTCGCGGCGAATACCGCTTCCGCTTCGACCTGAGTGCGCAGCACCGCCGCGTCGAGCTCGACTACTGGCTCGATGGCGAACGCGTGCTGGCCACCGCGCTGGAAGGCGTGCCGCAAACCCTCGATGCCGCCGCCGCGCGCCGTGCGCTGCTGCGCCAGCCGCTGATGACCCTCGCCGTGGTCTGGCGCATCCACTGGCAGGCCCTGCAGCTCTGGCTGAAGCGCGCCGTCTTCCATTCCCATCCGCAAGCTCCGCTACAGGAGACCACCCGATGAACACCCTGGCTTCGAACTCCTTTCCGCTGCCCGGCCACCGTGCCGCCGCCCCGTCGTCCGCGGCGCCCGCGACGCGCACCGCGATCAAGCTGCTGCAGAACATCGAAGGCGGCAGTCTGCGCCTGGTGCTGCCCGACGGACAGGCCCTGCACCTGGGCCACGGCCCGGAACGGGCGACGCTGGAAGTCAATGACGAGCGCGTGTTCCGCCGCGTGCTGGCCGAAGGCGACATCGGCTTCGGCGAAAGCTGGATCGATGGCGACTGGCACAGCGAGCAGCCGGCCGAACTGCTCACCCTGCTAGCGGAAAACCGCCGCCAGCTCGCCCGCGCCGTGCATGGCAGCTGGCTGCCGCTGCTGGGCCACCGCCTGCGCCATCTCCTGCGCAGCAACACGCGCTCCGGCTCGAAGCGCAACATCCTCGCCCATTACGACCTGGGCAACGACTTCTACAAGCTCTGGCTGGATCCGTCGATGAGCTATTCGGCGGCGCTGTTCGGCGCCGATCCGCAACAGTCGCTGGCACAGGCGCAGCGCCAGAAATACCTGCGCCTGCTCGGCCAGCTGGATCCGAAACCCGGCGAGACGATCCTCGAAATCGGTTGCGGCTGGGGCGGGCTGGCCGAAATCGCCACCACCGAGTTCGGCTGCCGGGTGCATGGCGTCACCCTGTCACCCGCGCAACTCGCATGGTCGCAGGCGCGGGCACAGCGCAAGGGCTTTGCCGACCTGGCCGATTTTTCGCTCACCGACTACCGCGACATTCGCGGCCGCTACGACCACATCGTCTCGATCGAGATGTTCGAGGCGGTCGGCGAGCGCTTCTGGCCAAGCTACTTCGCGCAGTTACACAATTGCCTGAAGCCGGGCGGGCGCGCCGCGATCCAGACCATCACCATCGCCGACGAACGCTTCGGCGCCTACCGGCGCGGTACCGACTTCATCCAGCGCCATATCTTCCCCGGCGGCATGCTGCCCTCGCCCGAAGTGTTCGCACGCCGTGCCGCCGGCGCCGACTTTTCGGTAATCGACCGCCACGCCTTCGGCGGCGACTACGCGCTCACCCTGGCTCACTGGCATCGCAGCTTCGATGCCGCCTGGCCGGAAATTGCCGCGCAGGGGTTCGATGCGCGCTTCCGCCGCCTGTGGCGCTTCTACCTGGCCTATTGCGAAGCCGGCTTCCGCAGCGGCGCCACCGACGTCTACCAGTTTCTGCTGGAAAAGCCCCGGGGGGCGGGGGGGGGGCGGGGGGGGGGGGGGGGGGGGGGGGGGGGGGGGGGGGGGGGGGGGGGGGGGGGGGGGGGGGGGGGGGGGGGGGGGGGGGGGGGGGGGGGGGGGGGGGGGGGGGCCGGGGGGGGGGGGGGGGGGGGGGGGGGGGGGGGGGGGGCGGGGGGGGGGGGCGCCGGGGGGGCCGGGGGGGGGGGCGGGGGGGGGGGGGGGGGGGGGGGGGGGGGGGGGGGGGGGGGGGGGGGGGGGGGGGGGGGGGGGGGGGGGGGGGGGGGGGGGGGGGGGGGGGGGGGGGGGGGGGGGGGGGGGGGGGCGGGGGGGGGGGGGGGGCCGGGGGGGGGGGGGGGGGGGGGGGGGGGGGGGGGGGGGGGGGGGGGGGGGGGGGGGCGGGGCCGGCCGGGGGGGGGGGGCCGGGGGGGGGGGGGGGGGGGGGCCGGGGGGGGGGGGGGGGGGGGGGGGGGGGGGGGGGGGGGGGGGGGGGGGGGGCGGGGGGGGGGGGGCGGGGGGGCCGGGGGGGCGGGGGCCCGGGGGGGGGGGGGGGGGGGGGGGGGGGGGGGGGGGGGGCGGCGGGGGGGGGGGGGGGGGGGGGGGGGGGGGGGGGGGGGGGGGGGGGGGGGGGGGGGGGGCCCGGCGGGGGGGGGGGGGGGGGGGGGGGGGGGGGGGGCGCCGGGGGGGGGGGGGGGGGGGGCGGCGCCGGGGGGGGGGGGGGGGGGGGGGGGGGGGGGGGGGGGGCGGGGGGGGGGGGGGGGGGGGGGGGGGGGGGGGGGGGGGGGGGGGGCCCCCGGGGGGGCGCCGGGGGGCCCCGGGGGGGGGGGGGGGGGGGGGCGGGGGGGGGGGGGGGGGGGGGGGGGGGCGGGGGGGGGGGGGGGGGGGGGGCGCCGGGGGGGGGGGGGGGGGGCGGGGGGGGGGGGGGGGTGGGGCGGGGGGGGGGGGGGCGGGGGGGGGGGGGGGGGGGGGGGGGGGGGGGGGGGGGGGGGGGGGGGGGGGGGGGGGGGGGCCCGGGGGGGGGGGGGGGGGGGGGGGGGGGGTGACGGGGGGGGGGGGGGGGGGGGGGGGGGGGGGGGGGGGGCGGGGGGGGGCCCGGGGGGCGGGGGGGGGGTGGGGGGGGGGGGGGGCGGGGGGGGGGGGGCGGGGGGGGCGGGGGGGGGGCCGGGGGGGGGGGGGGGGGGGGGGGGGGGGGGGGGGGGGGGGGGGGGGGGGGGGGGGGGGGGGGGGGGGGGGGTGCGGGGGGGGGGGGGGGCCGGGGGGGCGGGGGGGGGGGGGGGCGGGGGTGCGGGGGGGGGGGGGGGGGCGGGGGGGGGGGGGGGGGGGGGGGGCCGGCGGGGGGGGGGGGGGGGGGGGGGCCGGGGGGGGGGGGGGGGGGGGGCGGGGGGGAGGGGGGGGGGGGGGGGGGGGGGGGGGGGGGGGGGGGGGGGGGGGGGGGGGGGGGGGGGGGGGGGGGGGGGGGGGGGGGGGGGGGGGGGGGGGGGGGGGGGGGGGGGGGGGGGGGGGGGGGGGGGGGGCGGGGGGGGGGGCGCGCCGGGGGGGGGGGGGCCGGCCCGGGGGGGGGGGGGGGGGGGGGGGGGGGGGGGGGGGGGGGGGGGGGGGGGGGGGGGGGGGGGGGGGGGGGGGGGGGGGGGGGGGGGGGGGGGGGGGGGGGGGGGGGGGGGGGGGGGGGGGGGGGGGGGGGGGGGGGGGGGGGGGGGGGGGGGGGCGGGGGGGGGGGGGGGGGGGGGGGGGGGGGGGGGGGGGGGGGGGGGGGGGGGGGGGGGGGGGGGGGGGGGGGGGGGGGGGGGGGGGGGGGGGGGGGGGGGGGGGGGGGGGGGGGGGGGGGGGGGGGGGGGGGGGGGGGGGGGGGGGGGGGGGGGGGGGGGGGGGGGGGGGGGGGGGGGGGGGGGGGGGGGGGGGGGGGGGGGGGGGGGGGGGGGGGCGGGGGGGGGGGGGGGGGGGGGGGGGGGGGGGGGGGGGGGGGGGGGGGGGGGGGGGGGGGGGGGGGGGGGGGGGGGGGGGGGCCGGGGGGGGGGGGGGGGGGGGGGGGGCGGGGGGGGGGGGGGGGGGGGGGGGGGGGGGGGGGGGGGGGGGGGGGGGGGGGGGGGGGGGGGGGGGGGGGGGGGGGGGGGGGGGGGGGGGGGGGGGGGGGGGGGGGGGGGGGGGGGGGGGGGGGGGGGGGGGGGGGCGGAACTGAGCTCCGGCGTAGGACGCCATGAACAAGCCGATCCGCGACTGGGCGGCGCAGCGGGTCTGGATCATCGGCGCTTCGTCCGGCATCGGTGCGGCGCTGGCGCTCGCACTGCTCGAACGCGGCGCCCGTGTCGCCGTGTCGGCAAGGCGGGCTGATGCCTTGAATGCGCTCACCGCCGGACACCCGCAGGCGAGGGTGCTGACCTTCGACGTCACCGAACGCGGTGCCTGCGACCGTGCCGGGGACGAGCTGTTCACTGCCTGGGGCGGCATCGACCTGGTGGTTTTTTGCGCCGGGGCCTATGTGCCGATGCGCGCCTGGGAACTGGACCGCGACGGCATCGACCTGATGATCGACATCAACCTGCGCGCGCCGATGGGGCTGGCGGCGCGCCTGATACCCCGCCTGCTGAAGCAGGGGGGCGGCGCGCTGGCCTTCGTCTCCAGCGTCGCCGGCTATCGCGGCCTGCCGAAGGCGGCTGCCTATGGCCCGACCAAGGCGGCGCTGATCAATTTCGCCGAAACCCTGTACCTCGACCTGGCCCCGCGCGGCCTGTCGGTGTTCCTGATCAATCCCGGCTTCGTCGCGACGCCGATGACCGCCGCCAACGACTTTGCGATGCCGGCCCTGATCAGCCCGCAACAGGCGGCCACGGAAATCATCGCCGGCTTCGCCGGCGGCGTTTTCGAAATACACTTTCCGCGTCGTTTCACCCGCTGGCTCAGGCTGCTGCGCATCCTGCCTTACCGCGCCTACTTTGCGCTGGTTCGGCGCTTCACCCGACTCTGACCGCCATGCATGATCCCGAAGCCCTGATCCGCTGGTTCGAGCACCTGAGCCCGCAAACGCTAGACCAGGTTCCGCGCTTCTACGCAGCAGATGCCGAATTCAAGGATCCCTTCAACGAGGTGCGCGGCACGGACGCCATCGCACACATCTTCCGCCACATGTTCACCCAGGTCGATGAACCGCGCTTCGTCATCGGCAGCCGCTTCAGCGGCCAAGGTGACGAGGGCGGCGTGATGCTGCTGTGGGACTTCCACTTCCGCAGTCGCGGTCCGCTCGCGCCACAGGCCATGTCGGTGCGTGGCGCCACGCATCTGCGCTTCGACGACCAGGGCTGGGTCATTCTGCACCGTGACTACTGGGACGCCGCAGAAGAGCTGTATGCCAAGCTGCCGCTCGTCGGCTGGCTGATGCGCGGCCTGCAGCGCCAGGCGCGGGCCTGAACATGGCGGCGATCGAGGCCGGTACGGCACTGGAGGCCCGCCTCGAATGGCGCAGCGAGCTTGCCACGCACGTAGACCGGCTGCGGGTCACCCCCTCCGCCCTGCTGGCGGACGGCCGCTGGCTGGACGCGAGGAGGGCGCTGGCCGAAGCTGACGAGGTCATGCTCGACGCCTCTGCCTGGTGCCAGCCGGCCGGGCAGGCGCCGGTCGAACTGGCACCGGATACCTTCCGTCCGCGCGTTGAAATGGTCGCCGGGCGTTTCTATCCACGCCAGATATTCGGCGGACTGCTCGGCAATGCCCGCGACCTGAGGCCGCTGCGACTGCTGACGGCAGGCTCGGCGCACGGCTGCTGGCGCCTTGATCCGAACCATCCGCTGGCCGTCGCCGGCGCACGCCTGAGGCTGCGCCGTGCGCAACAGGCGGCCGCGCCGGGCATCCGGCTCGACGAATTGTTCGACGGTCCGGGCATGCAGGTCCCGCCTGCCGATCCGGCGGGTGCCTATTTTCCGCCCCGGGTTTCGCCCGGCAGGACCCCGCCGACGATGCCGGCTTCTATGCCGCGCCGCGATTCACGCAACACCTCGACGCACAGTGCCGCGCCGACATCGCCACGCTTTACGGCCGCCTGCTGCAACCCGGCATGAAGGTGCTCGACCTGATGTCCAGCGGCGACAGCCACCTGCCGGCGGAAGTCGGCGGGCTGCGGGTTTCCGGCCTCGGCATGAATGCCGCGGAACTGGACGCCAATCCGCACCTGGCCGAGCGGCGCGTGCAGGACCTGAACGCCGCGGCCGCGCTGCCCTGGCCGGACGGGAGTTTCGATTGCGTCCTATGCACGGCCTCCATCGAGTACCTGGTGCGGCCGGCTGCGGTGCTCGATGAAGTGAAGCGAGTACTGCGACCCGGCGGTGTCCTCGCGATCAGCTTTTCGGACCGATGGTTTCCGACCAAGGCGATCCGCGTCTGGAGCGAGATCCATCCCTTCGAACGCATGGGTCTGGTGCTATCGCTCCTGCGCCAGGCCGGTTTCGCTGACTTGAACACGGAGTCCCTGCGCGGGACCAGGCGGCCCGCCGACGACAAGTACATCGGCCGGCGCAGCTTCGCCGATCCGCTTTTTGCGGTTTGGGGGCGCAGGGGCAACCCACGGTTGAAGGGATGGCCACTAGTCGCGTAGCGCTTCCGGGAGTGCAGGCATCCTCGGAGTGCATGCCGGCCGTGCCGCTCAGCGCGGAAATGTCATTGCAGCGAGCACGATGGAAAAGACAAGGAACACGATGGGCGGGCCGAGCTTGGGCTTCTTGGTTACTACGACGCCCTTGATCTTCTCGATGCGTTCGCCGATCCCCTTCATGCGCACATGAATCTCGGCAATGCTGCCGATGATGAAAAGGATTGCCAGATAGAAAGCTATGGTGCGGTAATCCATGGTGGGCCTAGCTGTTCGCCGGAAGCGGGTTGGCCTTGGTCGCGGACGTGCAACCATGCGCAAAGAGAGTGGCGGGTTTGAAATTCATTTGCTTTCCTTTCGCCGAACAACCGGCAGCCCGGCAGGGGGAGCCGTCCAATGCGAAGCCTACCTGAATTTCGATGCCCAATCTTTCCTGCCGGCCGATCAAACCGGAGCGCTCTCGGTGCCGGTTCACCCTGAAAGCTCTACACTGCGGCTTCCTGTGGTCGGGCCGGCAATTCACTGCGGCGACGGGCACGATCAAAAGCGGCGCTAACGATTTTTCATGCAGACCCTGATAGCCGACGATGGCGAACGACTCCACCTGCGCGTCAGGGGCGAAGGATCGCCGCTGATACTCCTGCATGGCTGGACCTCCAGCCATGCGATCTGGAACGTCCTGCCGGAAAGTTTCCAGCGGCAGCACCGGATGATCTGTCCCGATGCGCGGGGTCATGGCGGCCACGCCCTGCAGGTCAACCGGAGGCCGGACATCGGCCGCCTCGCCCGCGATGTCCTCAACCTGATGGATCATTTCGGACTGGAACAAGCGGCGGTCGCCGGCCACTCCATGGGCGCATTGACGCTCTGGCAGTTCATCCGCGATTTCGGCTGCGACCGGATCTCGCGTCTTTGCATCATCGACCAGTCGCCCCGGTTGGTTACGGACGCCGGGTGGGCGAACGGCATCTACGGCGATTTCGATGCGGCGCGCTCGCAGCGCATGCTCGACGACCTGAAGGCGGATTTTGCCGAGGCCGTGCTGCGCCTGAGCGCCTACAGCCTGAATGCCAGGTCGCGCGAGACCTACGAGCGGGACAGCCGTGGCTGGCAGCAGTCGCGGCGCAACCTGCGCAACCTCGATCCGGAGCCGCTGATCGCCATCTGGGAATCCCTGGTGAAGGCCGATTTCCGCGACGTGCTGCCGCGGATCGATGTCCCGACCCTGCTGGTGTGGGGCGCCGAAAGCAATTTCTACACGATGGAAACCGCGGCTTACCTGCTTGGGCACATACGCCTGGCGCAGTTGAAAACCTACGAGGGCGCGGACCACAGTCCCCAGTTGCAGCAGGCGGCGCGTTTCGCCGCGGATCTCGCCGGGTTTCTTGCCGGAGACGATGCTGCCCCGTACTGAAACGGCTATGCGGGTCGCACCGTGAGTGCCTGCCCGCTCAGAACGTCAGCTTGCGGTAGATGTCGGCGATCCTGAGCGGCAGCTTTTTTACGTCGTCGAGCACGGTGAAGGCGGCCGGGCCGTACATGTGCTTGAGGTAGTCTGCGCCATTCCGGTCGATGGTCACGCAGAATGAGCGCACGCCGGCCTGGCGCGCTTCCAGCAAGGCCTGGCGGGTGTCCTCGATGCCGTACTGGCTGCGGTAATCGTCACCGAAATCGTCGGGGCGGCCGTCGGAAAGGCTGATCAGCAAGCGGTGTTTTGCCGGCTCGGCAAGCAGGCGCCGGGTCAGGTAGCGAATCGGCGGCCCCATGCGCGTGTAGTCGCGCGGCTTGATGGCGGCGATGCGCGCCTGTACGTCGGTGCCGTAGGGCTCGTCGAATTCCTTGATGCGGTAGAGGTCGCAACGCGTCCGCGTCCAGCCCGAGAAGCCCCAGATGGCGTAGCGGTCGTCGAGCATTTCCAGCGCCTCGCACAGCATGACGAGTGCTTCGCGCTCGGCGTCGTTGATCCAGCCTTCGGTGCTGCCGCTCATGTCGACCAGGAAGGCGGCGGCCAGCGAGCGCTCGTCGCGCTGGCGGCGGCAGAACAGCCGGGTGCCGGGCTCGGCGCCGCCGCGCCGGTCGGCGATGGCCGACACCAGCGCATCCATGTCGACTTCCGGGCCGTCGGCCTGGCGCCGCAGGATGCGGTCTTCGCCGCGCATGGCTTCGAAGCGCCGCCGCAACTGGCGCACCAGCGGCGCATAGCGGGCACGCACCGCCGGCACGTAGGCGGTATCGGTACCGCCCACCGTCTGCAGATACACGTGGCACCAGCCGTGGCGGTAGGCCTGGCGCCGGTAATCCCATTCGTCGAGCAACAGGTCGGCGCGGGTTTCCATGGTCGTGCCGCGGCCGTCACCCGGCCTGGCGTTCGGCCTCCAGTCGCCGGGTCCGGCCGGCACCAGCAGTTCGGGCGGGATCTCGCCGAGGTCCTGGATCAGCGATTGCGCCGCCGCCAGGCCTTCGGGCGGCAGGGCCAGTTCCTGGCCATCGACGATCACCCGCGTTGGCAGCCCTTCGGAATCGACTTCTAGCGAGAGATCGCGCGCATCGCGCTCGTCCCGCAGCGTGGCTACGAGGTCCGCCACCGACAGGCGCAACACCTCGGCCTGCTGCCGGATGCGCGCCTCGCGTGCGCGCTGCGCCTCTTCCGGCCGCAGTTCGCCGAGCCAGGGCAGGGCGGGCGGCGCGGCGGCCAGTAACTCCTGCCTGGCCCGCAGCCAGGCCAGGCTGTCGGTGACGCCGGCCGCGGGGGCGGCAAGCGGGGCCGCGCGCGGAATCCAGCACCGGCGGCAGGCCCTGCAGCAGGGCGTCGAGTTCGTCGCGCATCCCCGGCAAGTCGCGACCCAGCCTGGCCGTCAGGCGCAGGGCTTCGAGTTGCGTCAGCCAGGCGAGAGCGATGCTGCGGTCGGAAAAGGCGGCCAGCGCCGCGTCGAGGTCGATCTTGAAGGTGCCATGGCGCGCCTGGGCCCAGAGCAAGGCCGCCATGGCCTTGTAGCGCTCGGTGCCGGCCTCGCGACTGGCGGCCTCCATGGCCGGCGGCAGATACACCGACTCGGTATCGGTCCACGCCGTCGCCGCCGGCATCACCCTCAGGCTGCGGCCCGAAAGGCCCTGGAGGAAGCGCACCAGGCGCGCTTCGATGGACTCCAGCGCGAGGCTTTGGCCGAGGGCGCCGCGGGCGAAGCCATCCACGTCGCGCATGCAGAGCACTGCGGCGCGCAGCCCGGTGCGGTCGAATGCTTCCCAGGGCGGCAACCATCCATGCCTCCGCCTGCCTTGTGCTGAGCCGGCGTAGAGCCCGCGGCAGCAGCAGGATCGCCAGGTAGGCGATCTCCAGGTGGGTGCGCGCGGCGACCGTCGCCCAGTGCAGCGCGAAGTCCTGCTCTGCCGGGGCCAGGGTCGCCAGCGCCTCGATCAGCTCCTCGTAGCTGCGCCCCGAAGAAACGTCGAAGCTGAAGATCCGGTCGAGTTGCCCGCGCAGGTCATCGCCCGCCGGGCGGGCGGATTCAGAAGACGGCACGGATCAGGTCATCGACCGAGGCCACGGCCTCGTCGTCGTCGCTCAAGGCCCGTCCGATGGCGGCTTCGCAGGCCAGGCGCGGCGACACGCCGGCGGCGATCAGGTGCCCGGCGTGCACCAGCAGGCGCGTGCTGGCGCCTTCGTCGAGGCCCTGGCCCTTGAGGTTGCGGGTCAGTCCGGCCACCTGTACCAGTTGCGCGGCGACCGTAAGCGCGATGCCGGTTTCGCGCGCCACGATGCCGGCCTCGAGTTCGGGCGGCGGATAGTCGAAGTCGAGGGCGACGAAGCGCTGTCGCGTGCTCTGCTTGAGTTCCTTGAGCACGCTCTGGTAGCCGGGGTTGTAGGACACCACCAGCAGGAAGTCGTCCGGCGCGCGCACCAGTTCGCCGCGCTTCTCCACCGGCAGCACGCGGCGCGTGTCGGTCAGCGGGTGGATCACCACGGTCGTGTCCTTGCGCGCTTCGACCACTTCGTCGAGGTAGCAGATGGCGCCGGCGCGCACGGCGGCGGTCAGCGGCCCGTCGAGCCAGACGGTTTCTTCGCCGGCCAGCAGGTAGCGGCCGACCAGGTCGGCGCTGGTCAGGTCGTCGTGGCAGGCGACCGTGACCAGCGGGCGTCCGAGCTTCCAGGCCATGTACTCGACGAAGCGCGTCTTGCCGCAGCCGGTCGGCCCCTTGAGCAGGACCGGGAGCTTCTTGCGGGCGGCGGCGGCGAACAGTTCGAGCTCGTGGCCGATGACCTGGTAATAGGGCTCGCTGTCGAAGCTTTCCAGCTCGGGGGCAAGTGCATGCAGTGCGGGTTGTGTCATCGGGCAAACCTTGATGGATGTCGCTGAGAAAACTGGACCGGCCGGTGCCATGCCGGCATCGTCCTGTTTGGTAAAGACCTCACCGGGGCGGACAAAGGCCTTGAATTCCAGCGCATTGCCGTCGGGATCGAGAAAGAACATCGTCGCCTGTTCGCCGGGCTTGCCCTCGAAGCGCAGGCCCGGTTCCATCAGGAAGGCGATTCCTGCCCGGCGCAAGCGTTCGGCAAAGGTCCAGAACTGGGCCAATTCAAGAATCGCACCGAAATGCGGAATGGGCACTGCATGGCCGTCGACCTGTCCTTCACAGGCGGCGCCGGGCGGCTGGCCGAGGTGTGCGGAGAGTTGGTGGCCGAACAGGTCGAAGTCGATCCAGTGATCGGTGCTGCGCCCCTCGCGGCAACCCAGTTTTCCGACATAGAAATCCCGCGAACGACCGATGTCCGATATAGCAAATGCGTAGTGGAAAAGCGGTGCCGCCTGCCCGTTTGTCATTTCCCGCGCCTCCTGTTTTTGCCGGTACCCGAGGCAAGCATACCGCCTGGGCGGGCATTCTGCCGGCCTACCGCTTGCCCTGCAGGGTTTGCCAACGGCTTGAATCGAACCGCTGTTCGGGCTAGTCTTGCGTCCTGAACGATTGTTGACGGAACGCAAATGAAGGCAAGACCAGGAATCCAGGTCCTCATCGCAGCGCTGCTGCTCAGCTTTGCCAGTCTTGGCGAAGCGGCCAAGGGCGGCAGTCGCTCGTCGTCTTCATCGGCCTCGAAGTCCGGATCCGGGTCGGCGCCGACTAGGAAAGCCGACGAGACGACGAGCGGCACCAACATCACCGTCAAGCTTCCGTCGGGCAGCGCTTCTTCGTCGGGAACCTACGTGGGCGGAGCGGCAACTGCCGGTGCAGTGGCGGGAGCCGCAGCGGCGGCCGCCGCCCCGGCCGAAGCCAAGCTTTCGGCCGAAGAGGAAGACGAGCAGCGGGCCGCCAAGCAGGACCGGCAGCTCGAGCAAAGCAGGATTGCCGACGAAAAGCGCAAGGCCGACCAGAAGCGCAAGAAAGAGGAAATCGATCGCCTGGCGAACCAGGCCGACGAGGAACGTCAGGCCGAAGCGGCGCGCGTCGCCCTGGAAAAGAAGCGGCGCGAAGAACTGGCCCGCCAGCAGGCGCAGATCGAGCAGCGTTGCAAACTCAAGCCGGTGATGACCGACACCGAGATCGCCCGCTGCCGGAACAACTGACCACGCCGGAACCCCGGCAGAGTTTTCCGTCGCTAGCTGTCCGTATCCCGATACTGTTCGCGCAGCCTTTCCAGGCCGAGGCGGAAAGCCTCGGCATCGCCGTACTCGAAGAAGCCGGGGTAGCGCCCATGTGCCGCCTGGATCCTTCGCGCATGCTTGATCGGGCACCAGTACTGTTCCGTCCTTGCCGCGACTTCGCGGGTGTAGGCGGCAACGCCGTTGCCATATGAGCAATAGAAGCAGTTGAATTTCTCGATCGCGTTGAGATAGGGCAGGTCGGCCCGGTCGAACACCATGTAGTCGGCGCGGCGCACCCTGGGAATCCGGTAGACCGGGAAGCAGACGGTCTGGTAGAGCGTGACGAACAGGTCCATCAACAGGAAGGGTATCCATCCCGCGTAGATGAGCGGCGCGGTCAGCGCCACCAGCGGTCGCGTGCGCCCGAGGAAACCGAGCAGGCCGACCTTGTAACGCCGCTGCTGGCGCAGGAATTCTTCCGCGAGTTGCGCCCGCTTCAAGTCGAAGTCGTCACGCGCCTTGCGGTATTCGTCCTCAACTTCGTCCTGCAGGGCCCGAATGCGCGCCAGCAGTTCCTCGATGGTATTCGGCATCTCTAATCCTCTCGGCAGTCGCTGCTTCGACTCGCGCAAGCTGCGAGACCGTCAGCGCTGCGGCGGCAGATAATCGGTCAGGTTTTCCCAGCGCCCGTTGCGGATCTGGGCCACGCGCACCCGCCGGTTGGCCAGGTGGTCTGCGGCACTCAAATTGAAGTCGGGATTGCCGAAGAAGTCGCGCGTCGTCCGCGTTCCCTCCAGCGCCTTCGACACGGCGGCGGCGTCGGCCGCCGGCCCGGCGCTACGCAGCGCACGAATGAAGAGGTCGGCCCCGGCGTAGGCCATCACGCTCCAGGTATTGGGTTCGACCGTAAACCGCGCCTTGTAGCGCGCTATCCAGTCCGCAAGCGCCGTGTTGGCCTGCTCGGGATAGGGATGCGGGGTCAGCACCACACCGAACAGGCCATCCATCTCGCGCCCGCCGAGCTGATGGATCTGGGCCGTATAGCCAGAGGCCGTGACCAGCATCGGCACCGTCCAGCCGATGCGCTTTGCTTCCTTGTATGCGCCTATGGTTTCGCGCACCACGGTGGCCAGGACCACGAAGTCGCAACCCGCTGCCTTGAGCTTCGCCACCTGCGATGAAAAGTCGGTGGCGCCGCGCTTGTAGGAGACCTTTTCGCACCAGTCGAGCTTCAGGTCGAGCATCATCGCGTCGAGCCCGCGCAGCACTTCGAGCCCCATGTCGTCGTCCTGGTAGAGGATGCCGACCCGACGGTAGCCGTTGGTCTGGATCAGGTGGCGCGCCGCGGGCGGCACCGACAGCGTGTAGGACGGGCTCATGGCGAACTTGAGCGGATGTAAGGGTTCGTAGACCTCCTTGAGCGGCGCGGCGGGGAAAAGGTGCAGCACACCGGCATCGAGGAACAGCGGCAGGGTGCTCATCACCACCGGCGAGCCGAGGTTGTGGATTACGGCAAAAACCTTGTCGCGCTGGATCAGCTTCTGCGCAGCGAGCACGGCCTTCTTGGGGTCATAAGCGGTGTCCTCGACGATCAGCCTGAGGCGCCGGCCATGTATGCCACCCTTCGCGTTTTCCTCGTCGAAACGCATCTGGGTGCCGTTGCGGAAATGCGTGCCGAGCGCGGAAATCGGCCCGGAAAGGTCCTGCAGCGTACCGACCGCGATTTCGCCCGCCTGGGCGACGCCGGCAAGCGCCAGCAGGAAAAACGTACGGACCAGAAAACCCATTGGACGGCTCCAAAGAACAACGGGCGTCCTGATCAGGACGCCCGTCACGGACCCGCATTATGCCCCCGAAGGGGCCGAGGCTTACTGGCTCAGGTAGTCGGTCACCGCCACCCAGCGGCCGTTCTGGATCTGGCCGACCTTGGACTTGTCGTTGCCCAGGTGCTGCTTGGGCGTGAACTTGTATTCGGGGCTGCCGAACATGTCGCGGGCGAAGGTGGTACTTTCCAGGGTCTTGATGAAGTTGTCGGTGGTCAGGTTGGCGCCGGTCTTCTTCGCCGTCTGCACGAACATGTCCATCGCCACGTAGCCGTAGGCGGAGAACAGGCCCGGATCTTCGTTGAACTTGGCCTTGTAGGCGGCGAACCAGTCGCGCACGTTCTTCGACGAATCGTCGGCATAGGGCACGGCCACCTGGTGGAAGGCGTAGAGGCCGTCCATCGCCTTGCCGCCGAGTTTGTGGATCAGGTCGGTATAGGCCGCCGAGGAACCGACGAAGTTCGGGTTCCAGCCCATCTTGCGTGCCGTGCCGATGGTGCCGATGGTCTCGCGGATGATGGTGCCGAGCACGACCGTGTCGCAATCCGCCGCCTTCATCTTCGACACCTGGGCCGAGAAATCGGTGGCGCCGCGCTTGAAGGAAGTCACTTCGGCGAAGCTCATGTTGATGTCCTTGAGGCCGTCCTCGGCACCCTTCAGGACTTCGGTGCCGAAGTCGTCATCCTGGTAGATGGCGCAGAATTTCTTCGCGCCGCGCTCCTTGACCATCCATTTCACGCCCATGCGCATCTGGTTGTAGTAGGGCGCGGCGAAGGAGAACTTCAGCTTGTGCAGCGGCTCGTACATTTCGCGCGCCGCGGTGAGCGGGAAGAGGTTCATCACGCCCTTGTCGAACAGGGTCGGGAAGGTGGCGAGGTTCACCGCCGTGCCGATGGTGCCGACCATGGCGAACAGCTTGTCCTGCTGCACCATCTTCTGTGCCGCGAGCAGGCCCTTCTTCGGATCGTAGCCGGAATCCTCGGCGATGAACTTGAGCTTGCGGCCGTTGATGCCGCCCTGCTCGTTGACCTCGTCGACGCGCATCTGCATGCCGTAGCGCAGGGCCTTGCCGAAGCCGGCGAGCGGGCCCGACAGGTCCTGGATGGTGCCGATCACGATTTCGTTCTTGCTGACGCCCATCTGCTCCGCGGCGATCGCCGTGGTGGCGGCGCCGACTCCCGCAGTTGCCAGCAGCGCCACTGCCAGTTTGCTGTATGCCTTCATTGCTCTCTCCTCTGGTTTACCGGTTAAAACGAATACCGTCACGGACCTAGTCGCGATACATGGACTCGATCAGTTCGGCATATTTCTGGCTGACTAGCTTACGCTTCAATTTCATGGTCGGGGTCAACTCCTCGTCCTCGGCGCCGAGCTTCTTTTCGATCAGGCGGAACTTCTTGATCTGCTCGACGCGGGCGAACTGCCGATTGACCCGCTCGATCTCTTCCCCGATCAGCTTCTGCACCTCCGCCGCGCGTGTCAGGCTGACGTAGTTGGAGAAGGGCACGTCGTGGTCCTGGGCGAATTTCTCGACGTTCTCCTGGTCGATCATGATCAGGCAGACCAGGTAGGGCCGCTTGTCGCCGATCACCACGGCGTCGGTGACATAGGGCGAGAACTTGATCTGGTTCTCCAGCTCGGAGGGCGTGATGTTCTTGCCGCCGGCGGTGATGATGATGTCCTTGAGCCGGTCCGAGATGCGGTAGAAGCCGTCCTCGTCGACCGTGCCGACGTCGCCGGTGCGCAGCCAGCCGTCGGCGTCTATGGTCTCGGCGGTCTTTTCCGGCTGGTTCAGGTAACCCATGAAGACATTGGGGCCGCGCACCATGAGTTCGCCCTCGGCCGACAGCTTGAGCTCGTTCATCGTCCCCGGCACCCCTATCGAGCCGGGCTTGATGCGCTCGAGCGGCATTGCGGTCGAGCCGCCGCCGGTCTCGGTCATGCCCCAGACCTCCAGCATCGGCACGCCCAGCGCCAGGTACCAGCGCACCAGGTCGGGCGAGATCGGCGCCGCGCCGGTGATCAGCATGCGGCTGCGGTGGATGCCGATCATCTTCCTGACGTTGTTCAGCACCAGCAGCCGGGCCAGCCAGTGGGCGAAGTTCAGTCCGCCGCCGATGGCCTGGCGTGCCTCGTAGCGCCTGACCTTCTCCAGGTCGATGCCGATCGCCAGCTTGTAGGCCCATTGTTCGAAGGCGTTGGATTCCTTGAGCGCGATGCTGACGCCCGAGTAGAACTTTTCCCAGACCCGCGGCACGGCGCCGAACACCGTCGGCGCGATCTCGCGCACGTTCTCGGGAATGGTCTCCGGGTTCTCGACGAAATTCAGCGTGGTCCCGGTGTAGAGCGCGAAGTAGGCGCCGCCGTTGCGCTCGGCGACGTGGCACAGGGGCAGGAAGCACATGCGCTCGTCGTCCTCGCCCTGGGCGATGACCATGTTGAAGCTGCGCACCGACTGCAGGATGTTGCGATGCGAGAGCATGGCGCCCTTGGGCTTGCCGGTGGTGCCCGAGGTGTAGATCAGGATCGCGAGGTCTTCCGCCCGGCGTGAAACGATGCGGGCCTGCCATTCGGCGGCGGCCGCTTCGGCACCGATTCGTGCGAGGCGGGCGCGGCCCAGTTCGCGCAACTGCTCGAAGCTGACTACCTGCTCGTCGTGCAGGTCGCGCAGACCGCCCATGTCCCAGACCACGATCTTCCGCAGAGACGGCAGGCGCTCGCGCACTTCGAGCGCCTTGTCGAGCTGTTCGTCGTCCTCGACGAAGATGACCACCGAATTCGAGTCCTGCATCAGGTACTCGACCTGGCTCGCGGCGTCGGTCGGGTAGATGCCGGAACTGATGCCGCCGCAGGAGAGCACGGCGAGGTCGGAGAACAGCCACTCCTGGCGCGTGTTGCCGAGGATGGAGGTGGTCTCGCCGACCTCGAAGCCGAGTTCGAGCAGGCCCATGCCGGCCTCGCGCACGATGGCCGCCACTTCGTTCCACGACAGGCTCTGCCACAGGCCGTACTTCTTCTGGCGGAACAGGGTCCGCTCGCCGCGCTTCGCCACCGCGTTCCAGAACATCCCGGGCAGGTTGTCCCCGGGGACGACGACCTCGTGTTCGGCCCAGTAGGTTTTGCCGTCAAGCTGCCACACGGTCTATCTCCATTGCTTTTTCTTCTTCCACCGGCGCCCCTCGCGCACGCCGGCTTCCTTGACGCCGAGGTAGAACTCCTTGATGTCGTCCTTCTCGCGCAGGGCGGCACAGGTGTCGTGCATCACGATGCGGCCGATTTCCAGCACATAGCCGTAATCCGAATACTTCAGGGCGATGTGCGCGTTCTGTTCGACCACCAGCAGGGTCACGCCGCGCTCGCGGTTGATGCGGACGATGATCTCGAAAATTTCCTTGGTCAGCTTGGGCGAGAGGCCCAGGCTCGGTTCGTCGAGCAGCATCATGGCCGGCTTGGCCAGCAGGGCGCGGCTGATCGCCAGCATCTGCTGCTGGCCGCCGGAAAGCAGGCCGGCCGCCTGGTCGCGGCGTTCCTTGAGGATGGGGAAGTAGGCGTAGACGTCCTCGATGTCCTTCGCGACCGCGTCACGGTCCGACGCCGGCCGCGTGTAGGCGCCCATCAGCAGGTTCTCGCGCACCGTGAGCAGGGAAGATCTCGCGCCCTTCGGGCACATGCACCAGGCCCTGCCGGACGATCCAGGCCGGGTCGCGGCCCTCGAGCTTGTCTTCGCGGAAGCGGATGCTGCCCTTTTGCGGATCGAGGATGCCGGAGATGGTTTTGAGGATCGTGGTTTTTCCGGCACCGTTGGAACCGAGCACGGTCACGATGGAGCCCGGCGCAACATCGAGCGAGACGCCACGGATGGCCTTGACCGCGCCGTAGGCGGCCTCGACGTTGTTGAGCTGGAGGATGGGATCGGGCGACACGAGGGCACAGAGATTCAAAGAGGGTCATCTTCGACTCCCTGTAACCAGGGTTTCGCCTTAGGCTTCGATCACGCCCGGATGCGCTTGTACTTCTTCCGGCGTGCCCAGCGTCAGCACTTCGCCGAGGTTCAGCGCCAGCACGCGGTCGGAAACGCGCGAGACCAGGCCCATGTCGTGCTCGACCATGATCACGGTGATGCCGAGGTCGTGCTTGATGTCCTCGATCCAGAAACCCATGTCCTCGGTTTCCTCGGTGTTGAGGCCCGAGGAAGGTTCGTCGAGCAGCAGCAGGCGCGGCCGCATGGACAGGGCGCGGGCCAGTTCGACCACCTTGCGCACGCCGTAGGGCAGGCCGGCGACCATGCTGTCGCGGTAGTGCTGGAGGTCGAGGAAATCGATGACCTCTTCGACCTGGCGGCGGAACTCCAGTTCGGCGCGGTGCACCGAACCGGTGAACAGCATGTCCTGGAACCAGCCGGTATGGCGGTGGCAGTGCCTGCCGACCAGCAGGTTCTGCAGCACCGTGGCGTGCTCGAACAGCTCGATGTTCTGGAAGGTGCGGGCGATGCCGTGGCGCGCCACGACGTGCGGCGGCATGCGGGAAATCACCTCGCCCTCGAAGCGCACCTCGCCCGAGGTCGGCCGGTAGAGCGCCGAGATCAGGTTGAAGATCGTCGTCTTGCCGGCGCCGTTGGGCCCGATCAGCGAGAACACCTCGTTCGGCCAGACGTCGAAGGACACGTTGTTCACCGCCATCAGGCCGCCGAAACGCACCGAGAGATTGACGGCTTCGAGCAGCGGAGTCGTCATTTCATTCTCTCCGATTTCATGTAGCTCTTCTGCCGCTTGAACATGCCCTTGCGATAGAAGGGGAAGATCTCGAGGAAGGTGCGGAACTTGAGCCAGCGTCCGTAGAGGCCCATGGGTTCGAACAGCACGATGGCGATCAGGATGATGCCGAAGATGGTGGGCTGCAGGCCGGTCTGCTGGCCCAGCGCCGGCGGCAGCCAGTCCTTGCCGACCACGATCACCTGCTGCACGACGAACCAGAAGGCCGGACCGAAGATCGCGCCCTGGATCGCGCCGAGGCCGCCGATCACCACCATCATCAGCAGCTCGATCGACTGCAGGAAGCCGAACTGGTCGGGGGTGATGAAGCGGATCTTGTGCGCGTAGAGCGCGCCGGCGATGCCGGCCAGTGCGGCCGACAGGGCAAAGGCCACGGTCTTGTAGTGCGCCAGGTTGATGCCCATGCTCTGTGCCGAAACCTCGGAATCGCGGATGGCGACGAAGGCGCGGCCGGTCGGGCTGCGCAGCAGGTTGAGCACGCCCAGCACGCAGAGCACGGCAATCGTGGTGACCAGATAGTAGAAATTGGTGCCGTCGTCGAAGTCGACACCGGCAATGACCAGCTTGCCGAGCTGGCGCCCGGCATTGCCGCCGGTGATGTGCTCGGCGCG
>JADJFK010000009.1 GCA_016708585.1 Sulfuritalea sp.
GAAATGGCGCCTCGCGGGCGAGGGCGACGCGATGAAGCGGAGTTCGGTCAGGGCCATGGGCGATAGCGGGGATCGTATGCCGATCCGGCCCATTTAGTAGCGCCCTGCGTTTTCCGGGTGGCCCGCCCGGCAGCGGACACCCCGTCTCGCAATCCCCGCCTATCCGCGTCACCCAGGGTATCACCACCGGCACCAGCAGCGCCGTCATCAGGCCGTTGAGCCCCATCGCCAGCGCGGCAAGGCGCGGCCTGCTCGCTCCTGAAGGAGCGCGCGCGTGCCGATGCCGTGCGGCGATGCCCAGTGCGAAGCCGCGTACGGCGTCGTCTTCGATCTCCGATGCGCGGTAGATGAGCTTGCGCCCATGGCGCCGAGGATGCCGGTGGCGATCACCGAGATCGCGGTCAGCGAGGGCAGGCCGCCGATGCGCTCGGCGATGCCCATGGCGATCGGCGTCGTCACCGGACCTGGGCCGGAATCTGTGTCGCTTCACCTTGCGCCAAAGCAGGCCGCCGATGGCGACCGCGGCGCGCGCCGCGGTCAAGGATCCGACCAGCAGCGCGCGAGGACGGCCGGCCCAGCTTGCCGGACGCGGTCGAACTGGGCGATAGAGCGGAATCGCCAGCGCCACTGTCGCCGGGCCCAGCAGGAAATGGACAAACTGGGCGCCGGCAGGAAGGGTCTGGTAGGAGGTGCCGGTCACCGCAGGCAGGGCCACCAGCAGGTCGACGGCGAGCAGCACCGGATTCGCCAGCGGATGCCCGGCGCTGCGCCGGTGCAGCCAGGTCGCCCCCCAGGTAGGCGGCCAGGGTCAAGGCCGGCGGGAGCAACGGCGAGGCGGCCAGGTGACCCCAGGCTTCGCCCAGTTGCGGCGTTTCACCGATGCATCCTTTGGTCCTGCGCTGCGCCTGATCAGGAGGCGCAACACCAGCGCGGTCAGCCGATGGCGAGCGCGGCACTCAGCAGCGAAACCGCCAGCTGCCAGCCAATTCATCGGACAGGCGCTGGTAATGCAGCATGACGCCGGCGCCGGCCGGTACAAAGAGCGCAACGATAAATGCCGCAGCAAACCTTGCGCGGTCACAGGTCACATCCCCGGACCGGGCCGCCGCGCAGCGCGCGCCGCGAACAGGAGCGCCATGCCGATCACCGGGCCGGAATCGGCAGCGCGAGCGTGCGCGCGATCACTTCGCCGAGAAGCTGGAACTCCAGCAGCAGGGTAATGGCCTGGGATCATACGTTGGGCCTGGCGGGTCCGCAATAGGATGGGCAGTATACCCGACGCCGCCGGGTTGCGCCCGGACGGCGCCGGCCCGACGCAGCGGGCAAGTCGGACCTGCGCGCAGCCGCATAATGCAGCCATGTCCGCCGCCCTGCCGCCCCTGATTGCCGCCCCTGCTCGACCCGCGCCGGTATCCGCATGGCGCCGACCGCGTGGAACTGGTCGAAACCCATGCGCCCTGGCTGTTGCTGGCTGGCGAGTTCGCCTACAAGATCAAGAGCCCGTCATCCTGCCCTTCCTCGATTACGGCACGCTGGCGCGGCGCGAGGCATTTTGCCGCGCCGAGCTGGTGCTGAACCGGCGTCTCGCACCGGACCTGTATCTCGACGCGGTGCCGATCGGTACGCCCAAACAGCCGGTGATCGGAGAATCGCCCGCCATCGATGGGCGGTGCGCATGCAGCGTTTCGACGAGAACGGCCGGCTTGACCATATGGCGGCACGCGGCGAGTTGCAGCCCGCGCATCTCGAACAACTGGCCGCCACCCTCTGCGCCTTCCAGCAGGCCGCCCCCCGCGCCGCAACCGGAACGAGCTTCGGCGCCCCGCAACAGGTGCTGGCGGCGGCACGGGAAAACTTTGTCGAACTGCGCCAACTGCCGCCGGGGCGCAAGCCCGTCGAACAACTGGCGAACTGGACAGAGCCGAGTTCGCCCGTCGCGCCGGCGATTTCGCCGCGCGGCCGAAGGGCGTTTCATCCGCGAGGGCCATGGCGACCTGCCTGGGCAACCTGTGCTGATCGCCGGCCGCGTCACGCCCTTCGACTGCATCGAGTTCAACGAGGACTTCCGCTGGGAACGATCCGGCCAGCGAGATCGCCTTCGTCTGGATCGACCTGCTCGACCATGGCCGGCCGGACCTGGCCGCCTGGTTGCTGAATGCCTGGCTGGAGACTGGCGGCGACTTCGATGCGCTGCGGGTGCTGCGCTTCTATGCCGTGTACCGCGCCGTGGTGCGGGCCAAGATCGCCGCCTTGCGTTCGCGGCAGGAAGATGGCCAGCCGGCACAAGCCGATCTCGACGCGGCGATCGCCTATCTGCAACTGGCGTGGAAAATCGCCGTACCGCCAGCGCCGACTTTGGTGATCACCTGCGGCCTGTCGGGTTCGGGCAAGACCACGGCGAGTTCGGCGCGGCTGCTGGATGCGACGCTCGATGCCGCCGGCAGCATCGTCCGCCTGCGCTCCGACGTCGAGCGCAAGCGCCTGTTCGACCTCGCCCCGCATGACAACAGCAACTCGGCGCCGGACGGCGGCATCCACACCGCCGCGGCGACCCGGCGCACCTATGCACGGCTGCTGGTGCTGGCCGGCGAGCGCTGCTTCGCGCCGGCTGGCCGGTGATCGTCGATGCCCGCCTTCCTCAAAGCGCGCCGAGCGACAGCACTGCGGCGCTGGCCGGCGAACTGGGGGTCGGTTTCGGCATCCTCGCCGCCGAGGCGCCGCCCAGAACTGCGACGGGCGCCTGCTGGCGCGCCTGGCGATGCCTCGGAAGCGACCGTGGCCATACTCGAAAGGCAGCTCGATGGTTCGAGCCGCTCGCCGCGGCAGAGCGCCACTGCCTGATCCGTCCCTGAACGGGCCGGCCCATGGCGGTGGCGGCCTGCCGCAGTTCAAGAACTGGGCGCTACCATCCGCGGTTGCGCCCGCTGCCTAAGCCGCCGCGCGGGGCGGTATTCGATGCCGTCGTCCAGCCGCAGGCGCCAGGTGTCGAGCGCATGCCAGATCAGACGCGCCTCGCCGTCGGCCAGGTGGCCGTCACTGCGGATGACGTCGAAGATCAGGCGCACCAGCTTCTGGCGCTCCGCGACGCTGCCGACCTCGGCGAACAGGGTTTCCAGGAGCGCCGGCGACAGCAGGTAGTTGCCCCGGCCGTCGGGCAACCGCGTTGCGTCGGCGCAGAAATCGTAGAGCACCTCGAAGAAGTCTTCGCGCGTAACACCCAGTTCGGCAAAGGCCCGGTTTTTCGCCAGGCCGTCCAGCTCGGCAGCATCCATCCGGCCGTCGGCCAGCAGTGCCAGGACCACCAGGCGCGCCTTGGAGCGCGGCTGTCGGTCGGGTAGGCGCGCAAGGGGCGGCCCGGATAGTTGATCGGGGAGAAGCTTTCCCTGGCTTGTAGGGTCATCATGGTGTTTCTCTCCTCAGGCGGCCAGACGCTGCGTCAGCGCGGCAACGGACACGGGAAGAATCGGCTGGCGGGCATTCAGGCGCCGGGCTTTCGAGACGCGACTCTGGGCGCAGGCGATCGCCAATATTTCCGGCAGCCGCTCATGCCGCGCCACGCGCGTCACGGTCTCCGGATCGGCATCGCAAAATGCCTTGCAATCGTTGAGGGTTATAATGTGCCGTCTCCTTGGTGGGTTGATCCGCCGCAGCAGGCTTGCTGCGTATGGAGCACACTGCAGAGAAAGCCTTGCTTCCAATAAATGGATGTTTATGGATAACATGCTCCCATTTATTGGAATAGTCGATGACCCCGGACGACCTCAATTTCCGCCACCTGCTCTATTTTTGGGCCGTCGCCAAGGAAGGCAGCATCACCCGTGCGGCGGAACGCCTGAATCTCTCGGTGCAGACCATCAGCACCCAGCTCGGCATGCTCGAGCAGCAGCTGGGGCAGGCGCTGTTCGCGCCGCAGGGCCGCTCGCTGGTGCTGACCGAAGCCGGGCGCGCGGCGCTGGACTATGCCGACCAGATATTCCTGCTCGGCGAGCGGCTGCGCCACGCGGTGGCCGACCACGCGTCGGGACGCCGCCGCTTTGCCGTGGGGCGCAGCGAGGCGGTACCCAAGCTGGTCGCCTTTCGCCTGCTGCAGCCGGTGCTGAGGCGCCGCTGTCGATGCGCCTGGAACGCATCGAAGGCAATGTCGAGCACCCGCTGGCCGAACTGGCGCTGAACCGGCTCGACCTGGTGGTCTGACCGATCGCTCCGCGCCGACCGACGCCCATCTCAAGCTGCAGTCGAGGCTGCTCGGCACGGTCGACATCGACCTGTACGGCGCCGACCGGCTGCATGGGCGCTATGCGGCCGACTTTCCGCGGCAATTGAACGGTGCGCCGGTCCTGCTGCCGGTGCGCAGCAATCCGTTGCGCGGCGCCATCGATGCCTGGTTCGGCCGGCACAATCTGAAGCCGGAAATCGTCGGCGAGTTTTCCGACAGCGCCCTGCTGAAGACCTTCGGCCGCGCCGGGCTCGGCCTGTTTCCGGCGCCCTCCGGGATGCATGCCGACATCCTGGCGCAGTTCGGCGCCCGCCCGCTCGGCACGCTGGCCGACGTGCGCGAGAACTGGTATGCCATTGTCACCCAGCGGCGAATCCAGCACCCGGCCGTCGAGGCGATCCAGGCCGGCGGCATAGCCTCGCTGCTGGAATGAACGCGGACATCACGGCAGCGCAAGATCGAGCAGGCGGCTCAGCTCGACGCCGAGCACGATGATCCAGACGAAGATCGCAATGCCGACGCCGGCGGCGGCGATGTCCTTGATGACCTTGATCTTCTCGTTGTGGCGCGTCTCGACGAAGTCGCACAGCGCCTCGATCGCGCTGTTGAAGATTTCGGCGACCAGCACGAAGGCGGTGACGACGAGGATCAGCAGGAAATCGACCCAGGCGCGCGCGCCGAAGGCGATCGCCAGCACCACCACCGAAGCGATCAGCTTGTAGATCACCGACCAGTCGTAGAGCACGGCGTAGCGCAGACCGGAAAAAACGGTGCGGATCTTGCGCAGCGGATGGTAGCCGGCGTCGCCGGTGCCGAGAAACTTGTGTCTCATCGTGTTGTCTCCCGCCATGCCGGCAGACGACGCAGCAGCAGGACCCAAAGGGTTGCCAACAGGGCGCCGGCGATGACATCGCTCGGAAAGTGGACTTGCAGGTAGAGCCGTGAGGCGAAGACCGCCGTCACGGCGGAGAAAAGGACGGTGATCTCGGTCCGGCCCGGGGCCGCTCCCGGCCGCAGCAGCCAGGCCAGGGCGAAGGCGGTGACCTGCGCCGCATGGGCGCTGGGAAAACTCCAGTCCTCGGGCATGGCGATCAGCGGCGGAAACAGGTCGGGCCGCGGCCGCGCCGCGACCAGTTTGGCCAGGTGCCCGAACGCGGAGGCGCCGATCAGGGCCAACGCGACAAAGGCAGCGTTCCTTTCGCCGCGGCGCCGCCACCAGAGCAGCAGCGCCAGCGGCAGCAGCACTGCCAGCGAACCGAGCCAGGTGACGGCGGCGAACACGCTGTCTAGCCACGGGGCCCGCGCCGCATGGGCGAGCGCGAGGCCGGCCTGGTCCCATGCCGGCAATTGCGTCGGGGCCATCGCTCAACGCCTCCCTGTGCCGTAGGGCGAAGGCTTGCGCACGCCACCAAGATGGTTGCGCAAGGCGGCAACTTCTTCGCGCAGGCGAGCGATTTCGGCGGCGGTCGGGTCGGGGCGGTCGCCGGCGCCTTCCTGGTGGATGGCATTCACGATGACCGCGATGAACAGGTTGAGCAGGGTGAAGGTGGACGCCAGGATGAAGATCAGGAAGAAGATCCAGGATGCGGGAGACCGCCATCACCGGGCGCACCACTTCCATCGCCCAGCCTTCGAGGGTCATCACCTGGAACAGCGTGAAGGCGCTGCTGCCGAGGTCGCCGAACAGCGCGGGAAAATCGGCGGCGAACAGCTTCGTGGCGATCACGGCGGCGACGTAGAAGATGATGCAGATGATGCCCATCACCGAGCCCAGCCCGGGCAGGGCCGCGAGCAGGCCGCCCACCACGCGCTTCATGCTCGGCACCAGGGTGATCAGGCGCAGCACGCGCAGGATGCGCAGCGCGCGCAGCACCGCCAGCGGGCCGGAGGCGGGCACCAGCGCGATCGCCACCACGACGAAGTCGAAGACGTTCCACGGATCGCGAAAGTAGGCCAGGCGATGCACATAAAGCCGCAGCGCGATTTCGACCACGAAAACAGCAAGGATCGCACGGTCGGCCGCGCTCAGCCAGGAGCCCCACGCCGCCATCAGCGCCGGGCTGGTTTCCAGGCCGAGTATCACGGCATTGAGCAGGATCAGCGCGATCAGGCCGTTATGGATCGGTGCGGACTCCAGCCAGCGGTCCAGCCGCGGGCGCCACCCTGCAGGGGCGTGCATGACGGTTTCCATGTCAGCCCCTCACTCGCCGGCGCGGTCCGCAGCCGCGGCGTGCTCCAGCTTTTCCTTGCGCAGCGACATCCCGATCGAAATGCCGATGAAGGTGGCGACCACGGCCAGCGAGAAGCCGATCGGGATTTTGTAAAGGTCGATCAGCAGCATCTTGACGCCGATGAACACCAGCACCGCGGCCAGGCCGTATTTGAGCAGCGAGAAGCGGTCGGCCATGTCGGCCAGCAGGAAGTACATCGCGCGCAGGCCGAGGATGGCGAAGACGTTCGAGGTCAGGACGATGAAGGGATCCGCGGTGATGGCGAAAATGGCCGGGATCGAATCGACGGCGAAGATCAGGTCCGAGATTTCGACCAGGATCAGGGTCAGGAACAGGGGCGTCGCGTAGCTGCGCCGTCCTTCCAGACGAAGAACTTCTCGCCGTGGAGTTCGTCGGTGATCTTCATGTGGCCGCGCAGCCAGAGGATCAGCGGGTTGTTCGCCATGTCGGGCTTTTCTTCGGCGAACCACCACATCTTGATGCCGGTGACCAGCAGGAAGGCGCCGAAGAGGTAGAGCATCCAGTGGAACTGGGTGATCAGCCAGGCGCCGGCGAAGATCATCACCGTGCGCAATACGATGGCGCCGAGCACGCCGAGCACCAGCACGCGCTTCTGCAATTCCAGCGGGATGCCGAAAAACGAGAACAGCATCAGCCAGACGAAGACGTTGTCGATCGCCAGCGATTTTTCGATCAGGTAGCCGGTGACGAATTCGAGCGACTTCTGGTTGGCCACCTCGCGCCCGGCGCTGCCGTCGAGGTGCCACCAGAGCGCCGCGGCGAAGAGGAAGGATACGGAGACCCAGACCACCGACCAGGTGGCGGCCTCCTTGAACGACACCTTGTGCTGCTTGCCGCCGCCGACCACGAACAGGTCGATCGCCAGCATCACCAGGACGATGGCGAGGAATCCCGCCCACATCCACCACGTACCGATTGTTTCCATTGCATGCTCTCCTTGTCAGACCCGGTTCGCCGTTCCCCCCGCAGCTTCTGAACACTTCAGGCTGCAAACGAAACGGCCCTTTATCCAGCGAGGACGAAGGGCCGTGGTTTCGACAAGGGCACCTCCGCCATCGCGGCAAAGGTCTTGCTCGTGCCTGCCTTGCGACAAGCACCCGGGGCGCCGGGGAACCCTTCAGCGACAAGAGTTTCCGTATTGACGACGCCGCGGCGGAGAGCTACTCCCCCTTGGGACGGGCGAAATTTACTTAACTTGATAAAAACAGTCAACTACTTTTTGGGCGATTGAAAGCCCGCACCCATGCGCCTGCTCACCACCGCCGGGCCGGCCGCATCAATGCCTGCCCCGCTGCGGGTGCGCGGCATGCCACTCGGCCAGTGCCGGTGCTAGGTCGCGCAGGGCGCCGATGATGTGCACGCCTTCTACGCCGCGGCCGCGGCCGGCGAGGCCGGCGCCGCCGGCCCAAAGCCCGGTGGCGGCCGGCAGCGCGGCACGCAGTTCGATCAGGGCATCGCGCGCCTTGCGCCAGGGATAGGCGCCGGAAAACGAAAGGGCGACGATGTCGGCATGGGTTCCCCGCGCCGCGCCGACGATATCGGCAATCGGGGTTTGCGCGCCGAGCGACACGGCAAAGGCACCGTTGGCGGCGAGCAGGGCCTCGACCATCAGCAGGCCGAGCAGGTGCTCCTCGTCCTTGACCGTGGTCAGCAGCACCTGCGGTCGCGTGCCGCGGCCGCCCAGCGCATGGGTCGCCGAGCGCAGCAGGTTCTGCACCAGTTCCGTGTACAGGTGTTCCTCGAAAATCGCGATTTCCCCGCTCATCCAGCCGTCGCCGATGCGCCGGTTGAGCGCCGGCACGGTCTCGATGACGAAGCGCTCGAGGCCGTCGCGCGCCAGGCGCTGCGCCAGCTCGGCACGCAAGGAATCGATGTCGCGCGCCTTGAGCTTGGGCACGATCCAGTCCGCCGTGTCGTCGGCGCCGACTTTTTCGGGGGATGCCGCCAGCCTCTCGGTCAATGCCGCCATCGGCTGGCGCAGCAGCGCGCCGGGGCGCTGGCCCTGATCCATCAGGCGCTTGATCAGGCGCAGGTGCTCGACCTGCTCGGCCGGATAGACGCGTTCGCCGAAGGCATCGCGCAAGGGCTGCGGGAAGCCGTAGCGCCGCTCCCAGACGCGCAGGGTGTCCTTGCCGAGTCCGGTGTCGCGCTCGACGGCGGCGATGCCGATTCCATGCACCGGGGAGTCCGTGACTGCAGGCGGGGTGTTGTTCATGAAATTATTTTATGTCCAAGACAAAACGGTTGACAAGAGAAATTTCAGGCCGTATCTTACGTCCGAATTCTTAATTTGTCCAGGACAAAATAATGAACCTGAAAAGCTTGACCATGCTGCTCCTGACCGCTGCCGGACTCGCCGCCGCGCTGCCTGCCGCCGCCGCGAACTGCCCGACCCTGCTCGACCACCGCTTCCAGCGCCTGCAGGACAGCGCCCCGCAGTCGCTTTGCCAGTACCAGGGCAAGGTGCTCCTGGTGGTGAACACGGCGAGCTTCTGCGGTTTCACCGGCCAGTATGAAGGTCTTGAGAATGTCTACGACAAATACAAGAGTCGCGGCCTGGTGGTCGTCGGCTTCCCGTCCAACGATTTTGGTGAACAGGAGCCGGGCAGCAACAAGGAGATCGCCGACTTCTGCCGCATGACCTACGGCATCAAGTTTCCGATGATGGCCAAGACCGACATCGCCGCGCCGAAGACCCACGCCTTCTACAAGCAGCTGATCGCCAAAAGCGGGGCCGCGCCGAAGTGGAATTTCCACAAGTACCTGATCGACCGCAACGGCACAACGGTCGAGAGCTTCGACACCCGCACCGCACCCGACGACCGCCGCCTGATCGCGCAGATCGAGCGCCGCCTGGCCGAAAAACCCTGAACCCCGAGTACGTCCATCCAAGGAGAACGCCGTGAATGCACCCGAACGATTTTTCATGCCCGACATCCAGTCCAGCCGCGACCACCGCCAACTGGCGATCCAGCAGGTCGGCGTCAAGGGCCTGCGCTATCCGCTGACCCTGCTCGATGCCGCCGGCGAGGCGCACCCGACCGTGGCGACCCTGGCGATGACCGTCGGCCTGCCGCCCGAGGTCAAGGGCACCCACATGTCGCGCTTCGTCGAGATCCTCGAGCGCCCCCGCGCGGCGCTGGGCCTCGTCGACCTACGCCGCCTGCTGCAGGAAACCCTGCTGCACCTGCAGGCCAATGCCGGCCGCATCGAAATGAAGTTTCCCTATTTCATCCGCAAAGAGGCGCCGGTCTCGAAGGTTGCCAGCCTGCTCGACCTCGATGCCGCGATCACGGTGTGGCGCGACGCGGGCGGCCCGATCGAAACCGAACTCGAGGTCACCGTCGCGGCGACCAGCCTGTGCCCCTGCTCCAAGGAAATCTCCGATTACGGCGCGCACAACCAGCGCTCGCACCTGACGCTGCGCGTGCGCCTGCTGGAGGACATGAGCCTGGAGCAACTGGTGCGCATCGCCGAGGACGAGGCCTCCTGCGAAGTCTTCGGCCTGTTGAAGCGCCCCGACGAAAAGTGGGTCACCGAACGCGCCTACGACAACCCCAAGTTCGTCGAGGACCTGGTGCGCGACATCGCCCTGCGCCTGCGCGGTGATAAACGCATCGCCGACTGGACCGTGGAATCGGAAAACTTCGAGTCGATCCACAACCATTCCGCCTACGCGCTGATCGAGGGACGCAATGTTTGACCTGCTGATCGGCCTCGCCCTCACCGCCCTGCTGCTGCGCGCCGCGGCGCGCCTGCCCGAGCGGGCGCGCGCCCGTGCCGCCCGACCCGCCAACACGAGGAGCAAGAAATGAAAATCGCCGTCGTCGGCGCCGGGATTTCCGGCCTCGCCAGCGCCTGGCTGCTCGATCAGCACCATGAGGTCACCCTGTTCGAGGCCGGCGACTACCTAGGTGGGCACACTCACACGGTGGAAGTGAAGCTGCAAGACACGCATTTCCCGGTGGATACCGGCTTCCTGGTGTTCAACCACCGTACCTACCCGCACCTGACCGCGCTGTTCCGCGAACTGGAGGTCGACACCGTCGCCAGCGACATGTCCTTCGCCGTCAGCATGGTCGATCCCGACCTCGAATGGGCCGGGTCGAACCTCGCCACGCTGTTCGCGCAGAAGCGCAACCTGGCGCGTCCCGGCTTCTGGCGCATGCTGCAGGACACGCTGCGCTTCAACCGCGAGACCGCCGGCGCGCTGCCTGACTTGACGCTGGGCGACTACCTCGCACGGCATGGCTACAGCGCCGAATTCCGCGACTGGTACCTGCTGCCGATGGCGGCGGCGATCTGGTCCTGCCCGACACAGGCCATGCTCGGCTACCCGCTCACCACCTTCGTCCGCTTCGCCCGCAACCACGGCCTGCTGCAGGTCTTCGACCGGCCGCAATGGCAGACGGTGAAGGGCGGCGGCCGCCAGTATGTCAAGCGGATCACTGCGCCGCTGACCGACGTGCGCCTGGCGACTCCCGTCAAATCGGTGCTGCGCGATGCCGACGGCGTCTGGCTGGGCCTGCCCGGCGGCGAATGCGAACGCTTCGACGAGGTCGTACTCGCCTGCCACAGCGACCAGGCGCTGGCCCTGCTCGGCAGCGCGGCCACCGCGGCCGAGCGCCGCATCCTCGGCGCCATCCGCTACCAGCCCAACCGCGCCGTGCTGCATACCGATGCCCGCCTGCTGCCGCGCGACGAGCGCGTCTGGTCGGCGTGGAACTACATGGCCGGTGAACGCAGCGGCGGCGAACAGCCGGTCAGCGTCTCCTACCTGATCAACCAGCTGCAGCCGCTGCCGACGCAAACGCCGGTCATCGTCTCGCTCAATCCGCATGTCGAGCCCGACCCGGCCAAAGTGATCGGCGACTGGGACTACGACCATCCGCTGTTCGACCAGGCGGCGATCGGCGCCCAGGCGCAGCTGGATGCCATCCAGGGCGTCGAGCGCCTGTGGTTCTGCGGCGCCTGGGGCGGCTACGGCTTCCACGAAGACGGCCTGAACTCCGCGCTGGCGGTGGCCAACCGCCTCGGCTGCCGCGCGCCCTGGCAGGCCGCGCCGGCCGGGCTCGAAAGCGCGGCATGAAACCCGAGCTGTGCACCGGCACGGTGATGCACGCGCGCTTTGCAGCCGGGCAGAGTCCGGCCGCGCACCGCTTCGTCTATCCGCTGTTCTTCCTCGCCCTGCCGCTGTCGCAGCTGCAGGACGCCGGCAACCGCTGGTTCGGCGTCGAGCGTGCGCGCCCGCTCAGCTTGCGCTTCCGCGACCACGGCGCGCGCGATGGCTCGCCGCCGGAGCCGTGGATCCGCGGCCTGCTGGCTGCCGAAGGCATCACCGCGGCCGACGGCGAAGTGGTGCTGCAGACCTTTCCGCGCATTTTCGGCTTCGTCTTCAATCCCGTCAGCTTCTGGTTCTGCCATGACCGCGAAGGCGCCTTGCGCGCCGTGCTGGCGGAAGTCCGCAACACCTTCGGCGACCACCACAACTACCTCGTCGCCCATGCCGACCAGCGCCCGATCACGGCCGCCGACACGCTGACGGCGCGCAAGATCTTCCATGTCTCGCCCTTCTTCCCGGTCGCCGGCGAATACCGCTTCCGCTTCGACCTCGCGCCCGCAGCGCCGCCGCGTCGAGCTCGACTACTGGCTCGACGGCGAACGCGTGCTGACCACCGCGCTGCAAGGCGCGCCGCAGGCACTCACCGGCGCCACCGCGCGCAGCGCGCTGCTGCGCCAGCCGCTGCTGACCTTCGCCGTGGTCTGGCGCATCCACTGGCAGGCCGTGCAGCTGTGGCTGAAACGCGCCGTGTTCCATTCCCGTCCGCAACCTCCGCTGCAGGAGACCACCCGATGAACACCCTGGTATCGAACTCCCTTCCCTTGACGCGGCAACGCCCTGCCGCCCTGCCTGCCACGCTGGCGCCCGCGACGCGCACCGCGATCAAGCTGCTGCAGAACATCGAAGGCGGCAGCCTGCGCCTGGTCCTGCCCGATGGCCAGCACATCATGCTCGGCCACGGCGCCGAGCGCGCCACATTGCACGTCCATGACGAACGCGTGTTCCGCCGCGTGCTGGCCGAAGGCGACATCGGCTTCGGCGAAAGCTGGATAGCCGGCGACTGGCACAGCGAGCAGCCGGCCGAACTGCTGACCCTGCTCGCCGAGAACCGTCAGCAACTCGCGCGCGCGGTGCATGGCAGCTGGCTGCCGGTGCTGGGCCACCGCCTGCGCCACCTGCTGCGCAGCAACACCCGCGCCGGCTCTAAGCGCAACATCCTCGCCCACTACGACCTCGGCAACGACTTCTACAAGCTCTGGCTCGATCCGTCGATGAGCTATTCGTCGGCGCTGTTCGGCACCGATCCGCAGCAGTCGCTGCAACAGGCGCAACGCCAGAAGTACCTGCGCCTGCTGGAGATGCTCGACCCGAAACCGGGCGACACGATCCTCGAAGTCGGCTGCGGCTGGGGCGGGCTGGCGGAGATCGCCGCCACCGAGTTCGGCTGCCGCGTGCATGGCATCACGCTGTCGCCTTCGCAGCTGGAGTGGTCGCGGGCGCGCGCGCAGCAGAAGGGCTTTGCCGACCTGGCGGACTTCTCGCTGACCGACTACCGCGACGTGCGCGGCCAGTACGACCACATCGTCTCCATCGAAATGTTCGAGGCGGTCGGCGAGCGCTTCTGGCCGGGCTATTTCGCGCAGTTGCACAAGTGCCTGAAGCCGGGCGGGCGCGCCGCGGTGCAGACCATCACCATCGCCAATGAGCGCTTCGCCGCCTACCGCCGCGGCACCGACTTCATCCAGCGCCACATCTTCCCCGGCGGCATGCTGCCTTCGCCCGAGGTCTTCGAACGCCGTGCCGCCGGCGCCGACTTTTCGGTGCTCGACCGCCACGCCTTCGGCATCGACTACGCGCGCACCCTGGCGCACTGGCACCGGGATTTCGAGGCCGCCTGGCCGCTGATCGCCACGCAGGGTTTCGACGAGCGCTTCCGCCGTCTGTGGCGCTTCTACCTCGCCTACTGCGAAGCCGGCTTCCGTTCCGGCGCCACCGACGTTTATCACTTCCTGCTGCAAAAGCCGCGCGCATGAACACTGCCCTGCGCCACGTCATCCTCGGCCTCGGCCTGCTGCTGATTGCCGGCGGCGCGGCGGCGGTGTTGCCGCCGGACTGGCGCATCCAGGGCCAGGGCGAAATGCGCTGGTTCGGCTTCCGCCTTTACCAGGCCAGCCTCTGGGCGCCGGACGGACGCTGGCAGGCGGGCCAGCCCTATGCGCTGGAACTGCGCTATGCGCGCGACATTCCCTCGGCGCGCCTGGTGCAGGCCAGCATCGAGGAAATGCAGCGCCTGGGCAGCGCCGACGATGCGCGCCTGGCGCGCTGGAAGCTCGAGCTGGAGCGCGTCTTCCCGGATGTGCGCGAGGGCGAGGTGATCCACGGCCTGCACCTGCCGCAGCGCGGCGCCGAGTTCTACCACCAGGGCAGGCTCACCGGGCGCATCGAGGACGTCGACTTCGCCCGCGCCTTCTTCGCCATCTGGCTCGACCCGCGCACCCGCGAACCGGGGCTGCGCGCCAGCCTGCTGGGAGCCGGATGATGTCCGCCGGCGCGATGCCGACGCGGCAGATGCTGGCCTACGGCGCGCTCGGCTTTCCGCTGGCCTTCGCCGCGCTGCCGCTCTACGTGCATGTTCCCAAGCTGTATGCCGACAGCGTCGGCCTGCCGCTGGCGCTGGTCGGCGCCGTGCTGCTGCTGACGCGCTTCGCCGATGCGCTGATCGATCCGCTGCTGGGACGGTGGAGCGATCGCCGCGGCAACCGGCGGCAGCTGATTGCATTCGCCCTGCCGCTGCTCGGCCTCGGCCTCGCGGCGCTGCTGGCGCCGCCCGCCGACGGCGAAGTGGGTGGCCTCGCCTGGCTGGTACTGACCCTGGCGCTGACCTTCATCGGCTTCAGCCTGGCCACCATCAACTACCACGCCTGGGGCGCCGAGATCGGCGAAACGCCGCAGGAGCGGGTACGCGTTACCGCCGCGCGCGAGATGTTCGCGCTGGGCGGCGTAGTGGTGGCCGCCGCCCTGCCATCCCTGCTGGCAAAGGATGTCGCCACGGCGATGCAGCATCTGGGCTGGGTCTTCGTTCCCGTCCTGGCGCTGGCCGCGCTGGCCACCTTTGCCGGCGCGCCGGCGGCGGCTGCGCCGGCACGCGATGCGCCGCCGGGCCTGCCGCTCTCGGCGGTGTTCGCCGACCCGCGCTTCCGCCGCCTGCTGGTAGTGCTCGCCGCCGGCGGCATCGCCTCGGCGATTCCTGCCACGCTGGTGCTGTTCTTCATCGCTGACGTGCTGCGCCTGCAGGAATGGCAGGGACTGTTCCTCGTCATCTACTTCGTCTGCGGCGGCCTCGCCCTGCCGGGCTGGGTGGCGCTCGCCCGCCGTTACGGCAAGGTGCACACCTGGCTGGCGAGCATGGTGCTGGCGATCGCCAGCTTCGTCTGGGCCTTCCTGCTCGGACCCGGCGACGGCCTCGCCTTCGCCCTGATCTGCGCCGCCAGCGGCGCCGCGCTGGGCGCCGAACTGGCGCTGCCGCCGGCCCTGCTGGCCGACCTGCTGGCGGACGGTCGCCGCGCCGGACGCGCGGCCGCGGGGGCCGGCGCCTACTTCGGCGTCTGGAATTTCGTCAACAAATTCAACCTCGCGCTGGCCGCCGGCATCGCCCTGCCGCTGGTCGCCCTGTTCGGCTACAAAGTCGGCGCCGGCGATACGGCGAGCCAGGGGCTGCTGGCGCTGGCGGCCACCTACGCCCTGCTGCCGGCCGCGATCAAGGTGGTTTCCCTGCTGCTGCTGTGGCGCTGGCGGCATCATTTCGAAGGAAGTGCATCATGATGGAAACATTGCGCAGGCTCGGCAGCGTGCTGCTCGCCGCCGTCTTCCTCGGCGGCTGCGCCGGCATCGACGTCGAGCAGTACCGCGCCGAAAAGCCGCAACTCGATATGCGCAAATTCTTCTCCGGCACGGTGGAGGGCTGGGGCATGTTCCAGGACCGCTCGGGCAAGGTGATCAAGCGCTTCCATGTCGTGATCGAAGCCAAGTGGGAGGGCGACACCGGCACGCTGGACGAGCGCTTCACCTGGTCGGACGGCGAAGGCGGCGGCAATCCGCCGCGCCGCGTGTGGACCCTGCGCGACACGGGCAACGGACGCTTCATCGGCACCGCCGGCGACGTGGTCGGCGAGGCGCTGGGCGAAACGGCCGGCAACGCACTGCGCTGGCGCTACGTGCTGGCGCTCGACGTCGACGGCAAGGTCATCCACGTCGATTTCGATGACTGGATGTTCCTGGTCGATGACCGGGTCATGCTCAACCGTTCGCTGATGAGCAAGTACGGCTTCCGGCTCGGCGAAGTCACCCTCTCGCTCCAGCGCAGGACACCATGAACCCGCCCATCCGCGACTGGTCCGCGCAGCGCGTCTGGATCATCGGCGCCTCGTCGGGCATCGGCGCCGCGCTGGCGACGCAACTGTTGCAGCGGGGCGCACATGTCGCCGTTTCGGCGCGCCGCGCCGAGGCCTTGCAGGCGGTGGTCGCGGACCACGTGGACGCGCGCGCGCTGCCCTTCGACTTCACCGACCAGACCGCCTTTGCTGCTGCCTGCGACGAGCTGTTCCGGAACTGGGGCGGCATCGACCTGGTGGTGTTCTGCGCCGGCGCCTATGCGCCGATGCGCGCCTGGCAGCTCGACGCCAACGACATCGACCGGATGCTCGACATCAACCTGCGCGCGCCGATGGCCGCCGCGGCGCGGCTGATTCCGCGCCTGCTGAAGCAGGGCAGCGGCGCGCTGGCCTTCGTTTCCAGCGTCGCCGGTTTCCGCGGCCTGCCCAAGGCGGCGGCCTACGGCCCGACCAAGGCGGCGCTGATCAACTTCGCCGAAACCCTGTATCTCGACCTCGCCCCGCGCGGCCTCTCGGTCTTCCTCATCAATCCCGGCTTCGTCGCGACGCCGATGACGGCGGCCAACGATTTCGAAATGCCGGCGCTGATCAGCCCGCAACAGGCAGCGGAAGAAATCATCGCCGGCTTCGGCCGCGGCAGTTTCGAGATCCATTTTCCGCGCCGCTTCACGCACTGGCTGAAACTGCTGCGCCTGCTGCCCTACGGTCTTTACTTCGCGCTGGTAAGGCGCTTCACCCGATTATGACGGCCATGAACGAGACACAAGCCCTGATCGACTGGTTCGAGCACCTGAGCCCGGCAACGGTCGACCGCGTGCCGGACTTCTACGCCGCGAACGCCGAATTCAAGGACCCGTTCAACGAGGTGCGCGGCACCGAGGCCATCGCCCGCATCTTCCGCCACATGTTCACCCAGGTCGATGAACCACGCTTCAAGATCGGCAGCCGCTTCGGCGGCGAAGGTGACGAAGGCGACGTGATGCTGCTGTGGGACTTCCACTTCCGCACCCGCGGCCGGCGGCCGCAGGCGATCCGCGTGCGCGGCGCCAGCCACCTGCGCTTCGACGCCGCCGGCAAGGTGGTGCTGCATCGCGACTACTGGGACGCGGCCGAGGAGCTGTATGCCAAGCTGCCCGTGCTGGGCGGGCTGATGCGCTACCTGCAACGCATGGGGCGTGCCTGACACGCGGTGCCGCGCCGTGTCGCAGGCGCCGACTTTTGGCTGAGCCCGACGGTGCACGCAACCGCCGTCGTCGCCATCGAGGCACGCCTGGAATGGCACAGCGATCAGGCGGCCCATGTCGATCGCCTGTTGGTAAGGCCCCCGGCGCTGCAGGCCGATGACCGCTGGCTGGCGGCGGGCGAAGACGTGCTGCGCGGCGACACCGCCGCGCTTGACCCGGCGCCTTGGTGCCAGCCCTGCGGGCAGCCGAATCTCGCGCTGGAGCGGGCCGGCTTGCGGCTGCCGGCCGAGCTTGCCGTCGGCCGCCATTACCCGCGCGGAATCTTCGGCCTGGCGCCGGGCAGCCCGCGCGACATGAGCCCGGTGCGGATGGCGGAGCTTTCGGATAACGGCACGCTGCAGCTTGACCCCAACCATCCGCTGGCCGCCGCCCAAGCCCGCATGATCCTCGCGCCCGCATCGGCGCCGGCGGCACCCGCGCTGCGGCTCGAAGAACTGTTTGCCGGACCCGGCATGCAGGGTCTGCCCGCGGCGCCCGCCCTCGCCTACTTCACGCCCGGAGCCTTCGATCGGTCCGACGCGGCAAGCGACATCGCCTTCTACACCCGGCCACGCCTGACGCAACACCTCGACGCCCGCTGCCGCGCCGAGCTCGCGACCCTCTACGGCCACCTGCTGCAGCCCGGCATGCGCGTGCTCGACCTGATGGCCAGCGTCGACAGCCACCTGCCGCCGGCGCCGGCCGGGCTGGAAGTGGCCGGGCTCGGCATGAACGCGGAAGAACTCGCCGCCAACCCGCGCCTGACGGAACGCGTGGTGCAGGACCTGAACGCCAGCGCCGTCCTGCCCTGGCCCGACGCCGGCTTTGACGCCGTGCTCAATAACGCATCGATCGAGTACCTACTGCGACCGGCTGCGGTGGTCGCCGATGTGCTGCGCGTGTTGCGTCCCGGCGGCGTGTTTGCCGTGGCCTTTTCCGACCGCTGGTTTCCGACCCGGGCCATCGCGGTCTGGTCCCGGCTGCACGCCTTCGAGCGCATGGGCCTGGTGCTGAGCCTGCTTTACCAGGCCGGCTTCACCGACCTGCATACCGAGTCGCTGCGCGGCGCGGCGCGCCCGGCCGACGATCGCTACATCACGGTGCGTGATTTCGCCGATCCGCTGTTCGTGGTCCGGGGCCGCAAACGCGACTGAGGATGGCGGCCCGCCGCGTGCTCAGTGCGCACCGGCGCCGCGCAGGCGCGCGACCAGCGTCACCGCCGCCAGCGCCAGCGCACCGGCCACCACGCCGAGCAGGATGTCGAGCAGGGTCGGCACCACGGCGGCGAGCAGACCGCCGATGCCGGGGACAGCGCGCAACACGGCATCGAGGTGATGCAGGACATCGTGGCTGCCGGGCAGGCCGTGCATCAGGATGCCGCCGCCGACCATGAACATCGCCGCGGTGCCGATCACGGTCAGCGCCTTCATCAACTTCGGCGCCGCGAGCAGCAGGGCGCGGCCGACCGCGGCCTGTGTGCGGCCGCCACGCTCCAGCAGCCAGGCGCCGGCATCGTCCAGCTTGACTATCCCCGCAACCAGGCCATAGACGCCGATCGTCATCAGCACGCCGATGCCTGACAGCACGGCGACCTGGAACGCAAAGGGCTTGTCGGCGACGGTGCCCAGGGTAATGACGATGATCTCGGCCGAGAGGATGAAGTCGGTGCGGATCGCGCCCTTGATCTTGTCGGCCTCCATGGCCACCAGGTCGATTGCCGGATCGGCCAGCAGGGCGATCTGCTCGGCGTGATGGGCGGCATCCTCCGCGGCCGGGTGCAGCCACTTGTGGGCCAGCTTTTCGACGCCCTCGAAGCAGAGGAACACGCCGCCCAGCATCAGCAGCGGCGTGATCGCCGCCGGCAGCAGGGCGCTGATCGCCAGCGCCGCGGGCACCAGGATCGCCTTGTTCTTCAGCGAGCCGACGCCCACCGCCCAGACCACCGGCAGCTCGCGCTCGGCGCGCACGCCGGCCACCTGCTGGGCGTTCAGGGCGAGGTCGTCGCCCAGCACGCCGGCGGTTTTCTTCGCCGCGACCTTGGTCATCACCGCGACATCGTCGAGGATGGTGGCAATGTCGTCGAGCAGTGCAAGCAAACTGGCGCCGGCCATGATTTCCTTGTTCCGTTTTGGGGAAAAACCGGTCCGCAGTTTATCCGCTATCCCGCGAATGCAGGCCTCGGCCGAACCTGCCGGATGCAGGCAATGCGCGGGGAAGCCCGCACAAGGGCACAAGGGGTATGCGCCATGGGCATCCCGACTTGAATCGGCCCCCGGTTCCCGCTACGCTTCGCCCGTAACCAGACGCGGGAGGAGAAACCATGAAAACCAGATCCGGAACATATACCCTGATCGCCGCGATGCTGATCGCTTTTTCCGGCGCCAGCGAGGCCGGTCGCGCCGGCAGCAAGTCATCGTCGTCGTCGAAATCGAGCTCGAGTTCCTCATCGACGACAAGCAAGAAAACCGACAAGGAAGAGGCCGGCCCGGATTCGGGCAAGGGCATCAGCGTCAATTATTCCTCGGGCGGCAGGTCATCCCCGGGCGGCAGCGGTTCGACGGCCGCGCCGACGGCAGCGGGTGTCGCCGTCGGCGTGGCCGCCGGCGCCGCGTCCGGTGCGGCGGCGGCCAGCACGATGTCGGCGGAAGAGCAGCGGCAGCAGGCGGAAAAGCAGAAGCAGCAGCTCGAAGCGGCGAAACTCGCCGACGACAAGCGCAAGGCGGAGGAGGCCGGCAAGCAGGAGGAAATGCATCGCCTGGCCCAGCAGGCGGAGGAGGATCGCAAGCAGGAAGCGATTCGCCTCGCCCAGGAGAAGAAAAAGAAGGAGCAGTTGCGCGCGCAGCTGGAGCTCGAGCGGCGCTGCACCATCAAGCCGGTCATGACTGACGCCGAGATCGCCCGCTGCAGGTGAGGCGCAGCCTGCGAATCCGCGCGGCCCGAAGGGTCGGGGACGCGGGATGGCTCAGTCGAAGTAGGTGCGGCCTTCTTCGAAGCGCGCGGCGAACCAGCCCTGCTTCAGGCTTTCGGTGCGCACCTTGCCGCGGCTGTTGGGGGCGTGCACGAAGCGGTCGTCGCCGATGTAAATGCCGACATGGGAGCGCGGCCGGTTGCGGGTGTTGAAGAAGACCAGGTCGCCGGGCTTGAGTTGTTCCAGCGGCACCGGCTTGCCTTGGCGGGCCAGGTCGGCCGCCGAACCGGCGAGCCGCAGGTCGACGGATTTCTCGAAGACATAACTGACCATGCCGCTGCAATCGAGCCCGGCTTCGGGGTTCTTGCCGCCGAAGCGGTAGTCGGTTTCGAGCAGCCCCAGCGCAAACAGCACGACATCGCTGGCCTTGTCCTGGGCGGTCGTCACCCCCGCCGGGAGCCTTCGCCGCCGGCGCCTTGCGGCCCGGGAGAACTCTCGCTGCCACCGGCGCCGGCGACTGCAGGGCATAGGGCACGGCGCTGCAGGCCCCCAGCACCAGGGTGGAACCGGCAAGCAGCGTGGCGAGCGAATGGCGTCGGGCCGACATGCGGACAAATGTATTCCGCTAGACTGCGCCTGTTAATCCCGAGCAAGGCAGAAAATCCCATGCAAATCCGCGCCGCCGTCCTCAGCCAGATGGAACAACCTCGCCCCTACGCGCAAACCCGGCCGATCGCGATCGAGACCGTGAACCTCGCCGGGCCCGGCCCCAACGAGGTGCTGGTGAAGATCACCGCCGCCGGCCTGTGCCATTCCGACCTGTCGATCGTCAACGGCGACCGGCCGCGGCCGATGCCGATGGCGCTGGGCCACGAGGCCGCCGGCGTGGTCGAGGAAACCGGCCCCGGCATCACCGACCTCAAGCGTGGCGATAGCGTCGCGCTGGTCTTCGTCCCCAGTTGCGGCCACTGCCTGCCCTGCCTCGAAGGCCGCCCGGCGCTGTGCGAACCCGGCGCCACGGCCAACACCGCCGGCACCATGGTCGGCGGCCATCGCCACCTGTCGCGCGCCGACGGCACGCCGCTGAACCACCAGGTCGGCGTTTCCTGCTTCGCCGAATACGCCGTGTGCAATCGCGGCTCGCTGGTCAAGGTCACGCCCGACCTGCCGCAGGACGTCGCCGCCGTGTTCGGCTGCGCCGTGCTGACCGGCGTCGGCGCCGCGATCAATTCGGCGCAAGTAAGGCTCGGCCAGACCGTGGCCGTGGTCGGCCTGGGCGGCGTCGGCCTTTCCGCCGTGCTGGGGGCGCTGGCCGCCGGTGCGCGCGAGGTGATCGCCATCGACAGCCTGCCGGCCAAGCTCGAAACCGCGCTGGCGCTGGGCGCGACCCGCGCCTTCCGTGCCGACGATCCCGACCTCGTGGCGCAGGTCAAGGCCGCCACCGGCGGCGGCGTCGATATCGCGATCGAAGCCGCCAGTTCGGTCAAGGCGCTCGACGCCGCCTACAGGATCACGCGGCGCGGCGGCACCACGGTGACCTGCAGCCTGCCGCCGCCCTCGCACACCTTCAACGTGCCGGCGGTGAACCTGGTCGCCGAAGAGCGCACGCTGAAGGGCAGCTACCTCGGCTCCTCCGTGCCGGCGCGCGACATCCCGCATTACATCGCGCTGTTCCAGGCCGGGCGCCTGCCCGTAGACAAGCTGATCACGCATCGCCTGACACTGGACCAGATCAACGAGGGCTTCGACCGGCTGGATTCGGGCGAGGCCGTGCGACAGGTGATCCTGTTTTGACGCATGGCTTCGATGCCCCCCCCGCATCACGAAATACCGTAACGTTGTAATGTCCCAGGCTGGCAATGGCCGCCCCCCCCCGGGGGGGGCTACCCGGCTCGCTGCCCGAAAATCGCGCGCTGAGCAGCGCTTTTATCGATCACGATGAACGTACGAACCTACCTATTCACTTCCGAATCCGTTTCGGAAGGCCACCCGGACAAGCTCGCCGACCAGATTTCGGACGCCATCCTCGACGCTTCCCTGGAACGGGAACCGAGCGCCAAGGTGGCCTGCGAAACCCTGGTCGCCGACAACCTGATCGTCATCGCCGGCGAATTCCGCACCGCCGACGAAGCCGCGTTCGACGCGATCCATGACCGCGCCGAAAGCATCGCCCGCCAGGTGCTGCGCGATGCGGGCTACAAGGATGCCGCGACCGGCATCGACCCCGATCGCTGCGAAGTCCAGGTACGCTTCAACCACCAGTCGATCCAGATCAACAAGGGCGTGGTGCATGCCGATGGCACGCTCGGCGCCGGCGACCAGGGCCTGATGTTCGGCTTCGCCTGCAACGAGACGCCGGAGCTGATGCCCTACCCGATCTGGCTGGCGCACCGGCTGGTGCGGCGCCGGGCCGAACTGCGCAAATCCGGGGCGCTGCCCTGGCTGCGGCCCGACGCCAAGAGCCAGGTCACGGTGCATTACGAGGGCCACAAGGTGGCCGGCATCGCCGACGTGGTGATCTCGACGCAGATAGCGCGCGATCTCGACCCGGCCTGGGTGACGCGCGAAGTCACGCGCGAGATCATCGATCCGCTGGTTCCGGCCAAATTGCGCACGCCCGATTTCCGCATTTTCGTGAACCCCGCCGGCCCCTTCGAGATCGGCGGCCCCAACGGCGACACGGGCCTCACCGGACGCAAGATCATCGTCGACACCTACGGCGGCGCCGCACCGCACGGCGGCGGCGCCTTCTCCGGCAAGGACCCGAGCAAGGTCGACCGCTCCGCCACCTACATGGCCCGCTACATCGCCAGGAACATTGTCACCGCCGGCCTCGCGCGGCGCTGCCTGGTGCAGCTCGCCTATGCCATCGGCGTGGCCGAGCCGGTGTCGGTGATGATCGACACGCAGGGCACCGGCAGCGTGCCCCATGACGCGCTGGAGGCGGCGGTGCGCAAGGTGTTCCGCCTGACGCCTTCCGGTATCATCGCCATGCTCGACCTGGCTCGGCCGATCTACCGGCAGACGGCCGCCTACGGCCACTTCGGCCGCGACGACATCGACCTCACCTGGGAACGCAGCGACCAGGTCGCGGCGCTGAGGTCGGCGCTGGCGTGACGGCGAAGCTGCGCACCATCGAATGCCTGCAATGACCGCCAATACCAAAAACTTCGGCACCCGCTTCGTGATGCTCCGGGAATTGGGCAAAGGCGCGAATGGCGAGGTGCATCTGGCCTTCGACAATTTCCTGCAGCGGCAGGTTGCGATCAAGATCATCCGCAGGAAGGCAGCCGACGATGCGGAAACCAAGCGGCAGACCCGCAGCCTGTGGCTCAATGAAACGCGCCTGGCGAAGCTGATGCATCCGTTCATCGTCCAGGTCACGGAAGCCGGCGGGACCGACGACTTCGATTACCCGATCATGGAGCACCTCGCCGGCGGCACCCTGAAACAGTTCTCCGTCCCCGGCAAGCTGTTGCCGCCCGACCGCATGATCGACATTCTCTACAAGGTGTGCAACGCGCTGGACTATGCCAACAAGATGGGCGTGCTGCGCCGTGACATCACACCGGAAGGCATCCTGCTGGGCGAAAACAACGCGATAAAGATTGCTGACTTCGGGGCGGCCTACTGCAACGGTGCCGAAGTTACCCAAGTGCTTTTCGTCGGCTCGCTAAAACGCGTAGGGCCAAAGGAACGCCGAACAGACGCACAGTAGCGGACTGCGCATCACTGCCAATGCTCAACATTGAATGTCCGCTTTCTCAGGCAGCGAACTTCCGCTTGGCACTGGCCTGCCCGACAGCGTCAGAATCTGAGTGGCCGTCGACAGTCCAAGAACAAACCTAAACCGTAGCCGCCGTCCCGCCAGCGCCGACTTTTCTGTTTCTTCCCCTGCCGTCCATGCCGCCACCGCTTCAGTCGATCATCCCTTCCGCATAAATCCAGCGGTCGTCCTCGCGCACGAAGCGGGTGGTCTCGTGCAGCCGCTGCGCAGTGACCGCCACCTTGCACAAGCTCGCAGGCAGCGATGCGGGATTCCCGGTGGTCCGCGAATGAAACCGGTTGAACGGCAGCCTATCGGTGACGCAGCGCCATGTGGGTTGAAACCATCCGGGGGATGTGCTGCCGGACCGCGCCATCCATCTGGCAGCCAAGCAACAAATGCAGGATGCCGCTGGTAAACGCCCAGGTGTCGCGGGCGGCTTCCTGCGGTCCCAGCCCTTCGCGCAACATGCCCTTGTCGGCGGCCCGCCGGTAAATCCGTTCGATCTTTTCCAGGAAATCCCGCGCCGGGCGTCCTGCCTCCTCCTGCACGCCGGCAAACTCATCGACATACTCGCAGCGCGAAATCATGATCTCGAAGACCTCCCGGACCAGCGGACAATCGTCCAGCACGCGGAAAAATTCCTTCAGCGAGGCTTCGATGGCGTCCAGCGGATTCTCATGGGATTCCGAGAAAAGCAAGGCATCGGTACGCTCGATCATCGGCGCGAACACATCCTCGCGCATGGCGAAAAACAGTTCGGCCTTGTCCTTGAAATGCCAATACAGGGCGCCGCGCGTGACGCCGGCTTTCTTGGCGATCTTTTCGAGCGTGGATCGACTGACGCCGCACTCGTGGAACACCGTGCGCGCCGCTGCAATCAGGTCCTTGCGGGTTTTTTCCGCCTCTTCCTTGGTTTTTCTGACCATTTCATCTCTCCCGGTCGCGAACCGGCACCGAATTTTCACTAACGGCAAACGATCAAAAAAAGAAAGATCGACGCCTTTTACATACATCCATGTTTGTTTATAATAGCGCAAGTATCCTTCGAAGGAGCAAACACTATGACTTCCCGCCCCCTGTTGCGGTCCCGCGACCTCTCCCTCTTCATCGTCGTTGCCAGCGTTCTCGCGCTCGGTGCCTGCTCCGACGGCAAACCCGCCGCACCACCGGCCATGGGGCCGCTGCCGGTGACGGTGCTGGAAGTCCAGCCGCAGAAGATTCCGACATCCATCGAAGTCATGGCGCAAACCGAAGGCGCGCGCGAAACCGAAGTCCGCGCCAGGGTCGGCGGCATTCTGGTCAAACGGCTTTACCAGGAGGGCGAAACGGTCAAGGCCGGCCAGGCCCTGTTCCAGATCGACCATTCAAGTTATGAAATCGCCCTCAGCGAAGCCCGCGCCAAGGCCGAGCAAGCCAGCCGCGAGACGAAGCGCCTGAAAGGCCTGATCGAATCGAAGGCGATCAGCCAGAAGGAATACGACGACGCTTCCTCGAACAACGCCATCGCACAAGCGGCTTTGCGCCAGGCCGAACTTAACCTGGCGTGGACCACGGTCACCGCGCCGGTCGCCGGCACCACCGGCCGCGCCGCCAAGTCGGAAGGCAACCTGGTCACGGTCGGCGGCGACAGCCTGCTGACCTCCATTTACCAATTGAACCCGATGTGGGTGCGCTTCAGCCTGGGCGAAAGCGACCTCGCCAAATTTCCCAACGGCCGCGTTTCCGCCAAAGATGTCAGCGGCGTAAAACTGGTGCAGGCCAATGGCGCGATTTACGGCAAACCAGGCAAGCTGAATTTCCTCGCCTCCAACATCGACACCACCCTCGGCACGCAGGCCTTGCGCGCCGAATTCGCCAACCCGGACAGCCAGTTGCTGCCCGGCCAGTTCGTGCGCATCCGCCTGCTTACCGGCGAGCGCGACGGCGTGTTCCTGGTACCGCAATCCGCCGTGGTGCAGACCGAGCAGGGCGCCATGGTGATGCTGGCCGATGCCGACAACAAGGTGGCGCCGCGCCCGGTCCAGGCCGGTGAATGGCTGGGCAGGGACTGGGTCATCCTCGGTGGCCTGAAGGCCGGCGACAAAGTGATTGTCGACAACCTGATGAAATTGCGCCCCGGTGCGCCGGTTGCCCCGCATCCGCCCGGTGCGCCGGTTGCCCCGCCACCAGCCCCGGCGCCGGCGCCGGCGAAGCAAGGTTAAGGAGCGGCCATGCCGAAGTTCTTCATCAACCGGCCGATCTTCGCGTCGGTCATCTCGATCATCATCGTCATTGCCGGGCTGGTCGCCTCGCAGGTGCTGCCGATCGCGCAATACCCGCAAATCGCCCCGCCGACCGTGCTGATCACCGCCTCCTATCCCGGCGCTTCCGCCGAAACCCTGGCCAAGACGGTGGCGGCGCCGATCGAGGAACAACTGAACGGGGTCGAGGGCCTGTCCTATTTCACCTCGTCGGCCTCGGCCAACGGCAGCGTCACCATCACCGCCACCTTCGATGTCGGCAGCAATGTCGACATGGCCGCGGTCAACGTCAATAACCGCGTCAAGGCCGCCGAACCCCGGCTGCCCGAAGAGGTGCGGCGCAATGGCGTGATCGTCCAGAAGCGCTCGAACGACATCCTGCAGGTCGTCGCCCTGGAATCCGGCAAGGGCCGTTACAACACGCTGTTCCTGTCCAACTATGCCAGCCTGAACATCGTCGACGAATTGAAGCGGGTCAAGGGCGTCGGCGATGTCACCATTTTCGGCGCCCAAGATTACTCGATGCGCGTCTGGCTGAAGCCAGACCGCATGGCGCAGCTCGGCCTCACCGCCAGCGACATTGCCACCGCCATCAAGGCCCAGAATGCCCAGAATGCGGCCGGCAAGATCGGCCAGGAACCGGCGCCGGACGACCAGATGCTGGCCTACACCGTCACCGCCAAGGGCCGCCTGCTGACGCCGGAGGAGTTCGGCAACATCGTCATCCGTGCCAGCGGCCCCGGCGGCGTGCTGCGCCTGAAGGATGTCGCGCGACTCGAACTCGGCGCCTACAGCTACGACCAGAGCGTGACGCTGGACGGCCAGCCGACCATCGCCATGGGCGTCTTCCTGCAAACCGGCGCCAATGCGCTGGAAGTCGCCGGGCTGGTGCGCGACCGGATGGATACGCTGAAGAAGAAATTTCCCGAGGGCATGAATTACGTCATCCCCTTCGACACCACGCTCTTCGTGTCCGCCTCGATCACCGAAGTGGTCAAGGCCCTGGTCGAAGCGATGATCCTGGTCCTCGCCGTCGTCTACATCTTCCTGCAAAGCTGGCGCGCCACGCTGATCCCGATGGTGGCCGTGCCGATTTCGCTGATCGGCACCTTTGCCGGGCTGTGGCTGTTCGGCTTCTCGATCAACACGCTGACGCTGTTCGCCATGGTGCTGGCAATCGGCATCGTCGTCGACGATGCGATCGTGGTGCTGGAAAACGTCGAGCGCCTGATGGCCGAGGAAAAACTCTCGCCGCGCGACGCCGCGATCAAGGCCATGCAGCAGGTGCAGGGAGCGCTGGTCGCCATCGTGCTGGTGCTGTGCGCGGTGTTCGTGCCGGTCGCCTTCCTCGGCGGCATCGCCGGCCAGCTCTACAAGCAGTTTGCGGTCACCGTGGCGGTCGCCGTGGTGCTGTCCGGCGTCGTTGCGCTAACGCTGACGCCGGCCCTCTGCGCCCTGCTGCTCAAGGCCCAGCACACCGAGCACAAGCTGTTCCGCCCCTTCAACCGGCTGTTCGCGCGCATCACCCGCGCTTACACCGGCACGGTCGGGCTTACCCTGAAGCACGGCATCATCGGCGGCTTGATCTTTGCGCTGGTGATCGGAACGACCTTCGTTTTCTTCCGCGTCATCCCGGGCAGCTTCGTGCCCTCCGAAGACCAGGGCTACCTGATCTCGGCGCTGATGCTGCCCGACGGCGCCACCCTGAAGCGCACGCAGCGTACCGGCGCAAGCATGCGCGCCGCGTTGGCGCAGGATCCCGCCGTCAAGCACACCTTCGTCGTCTCCGGCTTCGACCTGATCGGCGGCGGCAACAAGCCCAATGCCGGCACCATCTTCATCCCGCTCAAGGACTGGAGCCAACGCCAGGCCAAGGCGCAGGACCTGGCCGGCAAATTCATGGGTATCGGCATGATGCAGGCGGACGGCATGGCGCTGGTCTTCAACCCGCCGCCGATCATGGGACTGGGTACCGCCGGCGGTTTCGAGGTGTATTTGCAGAACCGCGTCGATGGCGACTCCAGGAAGCTGAACGAGGTCGCCCAGCAGTTCATCGCCGATCTGCAGAAGCACCCGGAATTCACCCGCATCAGCACCTTCTTCCGCCCCACCGTGCCGCAACTGTTCGTCGAGATCGACGAGCCGAAGGCGCTGGCGCTCGGCATTCCGCTGGCCAGCATCTACGAGTCGCTGCAAAGCACCATGGGCGCGCTGTACGTCAACGACTTCAACAAGGCCGGCCGCGTCTATCGCGTGCAGTTGCAGGCCGAGGCCGGCTACCGCATGAAGCCGGACGACCTGACCAGGGTTTATGTGCGCAGCGCGACCAGCAACGCGATGATTCCGCTGTCCGCCGTCAGCAGCATCAAGCGCATCGTCGGCCCGGAACAGGTGGAACGCTTCAACGGCTTCGTCGCCGCCAAGATCATGGGCGACAGCAAGCCGGGCATCAGTTCGGGCGACGCCATCAAGATCGTCGAGCAAGTGGCCGCCACGCTGCCCGCCGGCTACGAAATCGCCTGGACCGGCCAGGCCTTCCAGGAAAAACGCAGCTCCGGCTCCTCCATGCAGGCCTTTGTCTTCGCCATCATCATGGTCTTCCTGATCCTCGCGGCGCAGTATGAGAAATGGTCGCTGCCGCTGGCCGTCGTCATGGCGGTGCCCTTTGCGCTGATGGGCGCGCTGACCGCGATCTGGCTGCGCGGCATGCCCAACGACATCTACTTCCAGATCGGGCTTGTCGTGCTGATCGGCCTGGCCTCCAAAAATGCCATCCTGATCGTCGAGTTCGCCGCCCAGAAATACGCCGAAGGAATGAATGTGGTAGATGCCGCGCTGGAAGCCGCACGCATGCGCTTCCGGCCGATCGTGATGACCTCGCTGGCCTTCGTGCTCGGCGTCTTCCCGCTGGTCAAGGCCAGCGGTGCCGGCGCCGCCGCCCGCCAGTCGATGGGCACCGGGGTATTTGCCGGCATGATCGCCGCCACCTTCATCGCCACCATTTTCATTCCGCTCTTCTTCACCTGGCTGGAACGCGGCAAGCAAATGGCGCCGGCCGGTGACCCGCACACCCCGCCGACGGAGGAACACTGACATGTCCGCCCGCAAGCAAACCCGTTTGAAAACCGGACTGTTGCCGGCCCTGGGCGCAAGCCTGCTGCTCGCCGGCTGCATGGTAGGCCCCGACTACGTCCGCCCGACGTCAACGCTGCCGGAACAGTACAAGGAAACCACTGCCGAAAGCGGTGCCCCGGCTGACGCAAAGGCGCTGGTCAATCCGGAATGGTGGACCCTGTTCAACGATGCCATGCTGAACCAGCTGGTGCAGCAGGCGCTGGTCGCCAACCAGGATCTGCAAGCCGCCATCGCCCGCCTCGCCGCCAGCGAGGCCGCCGCCCGCGAAGCCGGGGCCGAGCTTTATCCGGCGGTCGGCCTCGGCGCCGGCGGCAGCCGCAACCAGACCAGCGGCGAGACCTTCAACGGCCGGCAAAGCGGCCGGGCGCTCTACGACAATCGCCGCGCCGCGCTGTCGCTGAGCTACGAAGTCGATCTCTGGGGCCGTATCCGGCGCGGCACCGAAGCCGCCGGCGCCGAGGCACTGGCCAGCCGCTACGGCCGCGACAGCGTCCGGCTCGCGCTGATCGGGCAACTGGCCAACGAATACCTGGCCCTGCGCAGCCATGAAGCGCAACTGGAAGTGACCCGGCAGGCGCTGGAATCACGACAGCAATCGCTGAAAATCGTCCAGGCCCGCGTCGATGGCGGCACCGCCTCGGGCCTCGATCTGGCCCAGGCCGAAAGCGCCCTGAGCGCCGCGCAAGGCCAGTGGAGCCAGGTAAAACGCCAGCGCGCCCTGTCCGAAAACCAGATCGGCCTGCTCACCGGGCAGCCCGGCCTGAAGATCGCCGCGGCCGGCCTGGAGCAATTGCCGGTGCCGCCAACACCGCCGGTCGGCCTGCCCTCCACGCTGCTCGAAGCACGCCCGGATGTGCGCCAGGCAGAGGAAAGACTGATCGCCGCCAACGCCCGCATCGGCGTCGCCAGGGCCGCCTATTTCCCGGCCATCGGCCTGACCGGCATGTATGGCAGCGAAAGTGCCGCGCTGGCCAACCTGTTCAGCGGCAGCGCCGGCATCTGGACCGCCGCCATCGGCCTGTCGATGGTGATCTTCGATGCCGGCAAGACAGAGGCGCGTGTCGACCAGGCCAGCGCGGCGCAGGCCGAGAACCTGGCCAACTACCGCAAGACGCTGCAAACCGCCTTCCGCGAGGTGAACGACGCCATCGTCAATCTGCACGAATTCGCCAACGAGGAAGCGGCCTTTGCCGCCCAGGTCGAGGCCTCGAAGAAGGCCTACGACCTGGCGCAGAAACGCTACGAAAGCGGCTATTCCGGATACAACGACCTGCTCGACACCCAGCGCACCTTCAATGCCGCCCAACTGCTTTACCTGGCCAGCCGCAAGAACCGGCTGGGCGCGTCGGTCGATCTGTTCAAGGCGCTCGGCGGCGGCTGGCAAACCACGCCGGACAACGCGGGATAGCGTCGGGTAGGGTCGACACCCGGGCGGCTTTTGCCCGCCCCGAACCGCCGTCGCGCCAGCGCCGACTTTTCTGTTGCCTCCTCCGTCGGCAAGGCTGCGGCAGTTCGACCAACCGGTTCAGTCGATCACGCCATCCACGTAGAACCAGCAGCCGTCCTCGCGCACGAAGCGGCTGGTCTCGTGCATCCGCTGCGCGCGACCGCCGACGCGGCAGCGGGCGACGAATTCCACGGTCGCGGTGTCGTCGCTTGCGGCATGCGCCCTGACCTCCAGCCCCAGCCATTTCGATGGTGCCTCGCGGTCAAGATTCAGCGCGACGGGGCGCGTCGAGGCGTGCCAGGTGGCGAGCAGGTAATCCTCCAGCCCGAGCACGTAGGCGCTGTAGCGCGAGCGCATCAGCGACTCGGCATCCGCGGCGGGGCTGCCGGCATGGAGGCGGCCGCAGCAATCCGCGTAAGCCAGCGGGCGGCCGCAGGGACAGGGCGGCGCTATTGCGGGTGCTGGCCGGGTTCGGGCGGTGGTACGCATTTGGCGCAGTCGGTGCGGCCGAAGGGCGAGATGTAGCGCCACCAGATCCAGGCCAGCAGCGGCAGCAGGGCGATCAGCGCGATGTCGTCCCAGCCCGGCTGCGCCAGCTCGCCCTGCCACCAGGCCACGGCGGCGCGGATGGCCTCGATCAGCAGCACCATGTAGGCGAAGCCGGCGCCAAGAAACACGATGCGCTTCATCCCGCGCCCCGCTCATACACCCATTGCAGCAGCGCGTCCTGTGCCGCCTGCGCGCCGCCGGCATGGGCGTGATTGACGAAGAAGACCACGATCCAGCGCCGCCCGGTTTTATCCAGCACATAGCCGGCGATGCTGCGCACCCTCCAGCGAGCCGGTCTTGATGTGGGCCTGGCCGGCGACGCCGTTCTGCTTGAGGCGCTTTCTCATGGTGCCGTCGGTCGCGGTCACCGGCAACGAGGCGATCAGTTCCGGCATCACCGCGCTGCGCCACGCCGCCTGCAGCACGCGGCCGAGGCCTTCGGCGGAAATCCGCTCGCGGCGCGACAGGCCGGAGCCGTTTTCCAGCACCAGTTCCGGCATGGCCAAACCGCGCGCATCGAGCCAGGCGCGGAGCGCCGCGTCGGCATCGGCGGCGCCGGCCGGACGCTTGCCGCTCTCCATGCCCAGCGTCAGGAACAGCTGGCGCGCCATGACGTTGTTGGAGAACTTGTTGATGTCGCGCACCACCTCGGCCAAAGTCGGCGACGGCAGCACGCCGACCGCGCGCGCCTCGGCCGGCACCGGGCCGTCGCGCACGTCGCCGGTGAACGTGCCGCCAAGTTCTGTCCACAACTGGCGGAACACGCCGAAGACGAATTGCGGATGGTCCTGCACCGCGATGTTCCAGCGCTGCTCCTCGCAACTTTTCCAGCAGTTTCCGGTTCGCCGGATCGGGAACCAGTTGCAGCGTAACCGCCTTGAAATTCAGCAGCAGGGCATCCGGGGCGACGTTGTAGGGGCGCATCGGCTGCGCGTCGAAGCGTCCGGGATCATTTCCATTACCGGCAAACGCGCTGCGGTCGAGCACCAGGTCGCCGCGAATCTCGCGGATGCCGCGCGCGCGGATCTGGCGCAGCAGGCGGCCGAACTGGTCGTAGGTCAGCTTGGGGTCGCCGCCGCCCTTGAGGTGCAGGTCGCCGGTCAGCACGCCGTCATTGAGCGTGCCGGCGGCGAAGGCTTCGGTCTTCCAGGCATAGGCCGGCCCCAGCAGGTCGAGCGCGGCATAGGTGGTGACCAGTTTCATGGTCGAGGCCGGGTTCAGTGCGGCGCGCGCATTGACCGCGAGGCGCGGCCTCGTCGCGTCGACTTCGGCAACCCAGACGGCCGTCGCCGCCTGCGGAATGCCGGCGTGCTTGAGCGCCTGCGCCACCGGCGCGGGGTAGTCGGCGGCGTGCGCGGCCGGGAGGTGGAGGGCACACGCGCAGCAGAGAGCGGGCAGCAGTTTTCGCATGGGCCCGATCTTATAGAATCGGCGCAGAGGAGAGAAGACATGACCACGCGCATCGCGGTGCCGCTGCCCAAGGCCTACCTGCTGCTGAACCACGGCCCCACGGTGCTGGTTTCCAGCGCCCACGGCGGCAGGCGCAACGTGATGGCTGCGGCCTGGAACATGGCGCTCGACTTCGATCCGCCCAAGGTGGCCGTGGTGATCGACAAGGCCACGCTGACGCGCGAGCTGGTCGCCGCCTCGGGCGAGTTCGTACTCAATGTGCCGGCGCGGCAACAGGCGGCAATGACGCTGGCCATCGGCACGCAATCGGGGCGCGAGATCGACAAGTTTCAAAAAGTTATGCGCAGCGGTATCCCCGGGGACGGCGTTGGCGAGACGGCGGCAAACGTGGTCGGCGCGCCGCTGATCGAGGGCTGCCTGGCCTGGCTGGAGTGCCGCGTGATTCCCGAGCCGCACATCCAGAAGACCTACGACCTGTTCCTGGCCGAAGTGGTCGCCGCCTGGGCCGATCCGGAGGCGTTTTCCAACGGGCGCTGGCATTTCCCGGGTGAACAGCGGCGCAGCATCCACTACCAGGCCGGCGGCAATTTTCTT
>JADJFK010000010.1 GCA_016708585.1 Sulfuritalea sp.
ACGCAAGGTGTTGTCGTGAATATCGAGAACCGGGCGAATGCTGCCGGCGGCGTCGCGCTGGTAGCCCCCTGCCAGGTTCCAGGCAACCGGAATGTCCATTTTGCGTAACCCGGCGAACACAGCCGCATCGCGCCGAAAAAGCTGCTCGGTCGTCAGCCAGCCACCCAGCGGATCGTCGATGTGGGGATCGGCTCCAGCCTGATACAGCACCAGATCACAGTCGGCAAACTGGGCTAACAGTTGCGGCAACTGCGCCAGAAACGCTTCGGCCCGATGCGCACGACCAAAGGCATGGCAGGGACTGTAATGCACCACCCGGTCGCCAAGTTGCAGGCGCTCGATGATGTCGTCCGTGCCGTTACCCCAGTGCTGGTCGATGTCGAGTATGCCGACCTTGCGCACCACGCCCTCGGCCAGGAGCACTGTCGCCGTGACCATCAAGCCGTTGAAAGTGCAGTAGCCGCCGGCAAAGTCATAGCCGGCATGGTGGAAGCCCGAGCAGGGTGCGATCGCGCCCCATTGATTCGCCAGTGCCGCCCGTGCGGCGGACAGCATGACGCCGCTGGTATAGGGCAGCGATGCGGCTACGCTGGGCAGCTTGTTGCCGAAGCCGTTGTTGATTTCCCCCGACAGGACGCCTTCGACAAAGGCCCGGTCGTGCGCCCGGCAAAACTGATCGATGCTGACGGGCAGCGGCGCCACGATATCCAGCGGCAGCCCCAGGTTCGCCCATGAAGCCATCACTTGGGCCGGCTTGCCGGCACTGGGGGAATAGCTGTCGGCATTGGCCACCATTTTTGGCGTGTAGTGAATTGAAAGTTTCATTCGAGTCCTCCGTTGTTGGGTTGGTGCATGCAGTATGCGGAGGGCGGTGTCTCACCACGTGAGACACCCCGGAATTTCATTTGCCGTTTTCGGGAAGGGAACGCAGCGTGATCTCCGCTACCAGGGAAATCCGTTCGGCCCCGCTCAAGCCTTCTCCCTCGGAATCAAACAGGTCTCCGTACCCCTCGCTGCGACTGGCACCCTTGGCTGTGCGTGAGCCACTGTGGCCGCCAACGCCGAACTCGACGTCGCCGATACGCCATTTGCGCCCGGTCTGCCGCTCGAACTCGGCCAGATCGAACATGACCTTTTTGACGATCTCCTCACGCAGCTCCTGAACTACCCTGTCCACCACGCTGACCGGCAGGCTGCAATCAGCAAACGCATTATTGAGAGTCAGCCCTTCCCGGCTGGCCAAGTGCGCACGTTCATTGAGGTTGAAGTTTTGAGTACCGGGAATCCGAGCGACTGCCGTGACGTTGATCTGCTCATAGCCCACGGTCTGGTTGCCGCCTCGGTTCAGGGTGGAGATGCCCCACTCGACATTTGGGATGAATCGGTCGAGTGCCGCCTGTATTTGACGGATCAGTACCGACTGATCCTTCTGGGCAGCGCTGGCCAAAAGCGCGGACCTGAACGCTGACGCGAACGATGTCCCGGGCCAGGTGCGTTGGGCAATGGCGCGGTAACGCAGGGTGTCGTCCTGCCGGGTGAGATAGATTTTGTCGTTCATGGCGCTGTTCTCCTGTGGGTGGGTTAGAACTCACAGGATGCGCCGGGGGGTGTCTCAGGGGATGAGACAGTCAGAGGTGCGGGGCAAGTAATTTCGTCCCAACCGTTGCTACCGCGCATTGAATTCTTCGCAGCATCTTTCAAGGCTGAGCTACCTACAGACTATCGCCGTGTCGCCGGCGCCGACTATTGACAACTATGAGAATTCAATTCGGCCCCTTTGATCCCGCTATTCATGCACGATGATGCGTCTACGGATCAACGCATGTTTCGAGAGTTTCTTGCGTTCATCCAGCTTCATCTCCATAAGACTTAGTAGTTTCGCCTTACTGGCTGGCTGCATGATTCTTAGGTGCTTGTTGGTTACCGAAGCCAATTCTTTGGGTAGGCAATCTCCGTAATCAACTCTTTTCCGATACTCCTCTTGCGAAACTTGCTCCCAAGTGGCATTTCTGCGTGCCGCCTCTAAACCCTTCGTATTAGTCAGAAAACGACTGGTTATCGTCAGAGTCACATAATATCGGGCCCATTCATATACGCGTTCGGGAACATCACCACTTGGGAGCAATTCTGGAAGTCTCGTCGCCTCACGCATTGCAATCCGCCTGGGATCAAGAGCAAGTCGATTCTGCCGATCCAAGTTTCCGGATTGAAAAATCGATGTCTTGTAAAACGTTTCTGTACCAGTGCTAGTTCGGGAAACAGCGAGAAGGACATCAGCTCCAACTCGAGGAAGCCCTTTGAAATCGCCATCATCACAACCGAAGATTGTTATGCTCGAACCTGTCTTAAGGTCATTGGAATCAGAATCCTCAACTTCAATAGTCGGTTCGCCTTCGGTTTTTCCTTGTAGGAGTTTGTAGTAGTCCAAATCACCACGGCAGAACGCCGTACTTGTACGCTTGATGGCCTCAAGATGAGACTCAATCTGGGCGTACTGAGCCGAACCCCTGTTAAGGGTGACTACGACCGAACATTCAATATTTATGTCTTTAGTGCCCGAAATGTACCGTTATGGCTGCCGATCCAGGCAAACGCTTGATCGTTTTTACAATCAAACAAAAAGACCTTCGAGTGGAGGAGGTGCGAAAGAGCCCACTTCGCACGGGCGTCCTCAGCCCTACCTGATAGCTCGTATAGATATAGAAAGACATTTGCGCGGTCGGCCTTGTACTTATCCAATACATCTACACTTGTCGGGTCGTGGATGTCGACGCACAAAAAGCCTTTTGGATGACGCAACGCTTGAACAAAAGCCGGATCGAAGCACTGCGGTGGTAATGTCCAATAAGCGACTGCCGCGCGAACGCAATCGGCTTGTGCTGCTAATTGCCCAATGCGCTGGGCTGCATTGCTTGTTACAACTTCAACTTCTAACATTTCCTCTCCTTTGGGTACTTGGGAAGAAAAAATGCGGCCACCGCCAATCAGCGCAATGTCGTAAGCGGTTACGTTTCCCATGGGACGAATCCGCAGTTCTACAGCGAAAATGGCGCCAGAGCCAAGTTTTTCCTAAGCCTTGATTTATACAAATAATTCGGACTTGAAGCCGCCGTTTTAGCGCTCAATCTCCACCGACCCGGAAACAGTTACCGAAGAGCCAGAAACGTCGATGTTTCCGCCACGCACCCAAACAACAGGCATTCGATTCATAAACCGCTCGATGGCGACCTTCTTTTCGTCGGCATCCTGAATTTTCCCGATAGCGGCCATATCGCCCCTGGTGGATGGGCCAAAGAAAATCAGCTTGATTGCAATGGAGCAGAGCGCAATAGCGATGATCGAAAGCAGCACTTCCTGCCGCGTTCGCCTCATGGCTTCTTGGCCTTTGTACTCGTCGGGGTTACATCACCGGAGACCAGAAATGTTGAATGACTCAGTTGATACTCATCGGCAGTATTTGCCAAGGCGCGAAGCTGTGGCTCGCTTGTTTCGACAGGAAACAACCACACATTTTCGCAAGGCAGTTTCATCGCTCCTTTCGGCAGTGCGATGGACTTGGCGGACTTGGCAAAGTCGAACCATCGTGATGCTGCATTCGGGTCTTCGGACGATAGGCCGGGTGTTGGCATTGCGACGACGAACAATAGCTGTGGCATGTGAACTTCCTGTAGTTAATGGGGAGCGAGACCCCCAACGTAAATGTTGTACGCCAAGTGGCGTGTTAATCGGTCACTCATCGCGAGCATCCGCCTTGATCTACGTGTAGTATTCCAATCCGTTAACCACATCGCTTTACCCTGCGCGCCAATCACTTGACCTGTGGCGCCAACATGAATCCCTGAAGGAGTAGCTTGGGCAATTCGCAAGACACCCTGCTGGCCTCCATGCGCCCGATCCTGCGGCGCCTGCTGGAGATGTACGGGCTGGATTCGGAAGCGCTGGCCCGGCGGGCCGGGATCGCTCTCCCCGAGGTGCTCGGTCCCGCGGATCGCATTGCGGCGGACAAGGCCGATGCGGTACTGCAACTCGCCATTCCGCTGATCGACGACCCCGCCTTCGGCCTGCAGGTCGCCCGCTGCTGGCACCCGGCCAACCTCGGGTACTGGGCTATGCCTGGCTGTCGAGTTCGACGCTGCGCACCGGGCTGCGCCGGATGGAGCGCTACCACCGCCTCGTCGGCGATCGCGGTGCCACGGAGATCGAGGAGGTGCGCCAGGGCATCAAGGTCCGCTTCTGGGCCAATCGCGGCGATCCGGCGCACGTGCCGGTCGCCGCAGTCGCCGTGGACATGGCCATCGCGCTGCTGTTCGACATGTGCCGCATGAACGCCGGGGCGGCATTGCGCCCGGTGGCCGTCAGCCTGCGGCGCAAGACACCCGAGTCCACCGCGCCCTACGAGCGCTTTTTCGGCTGCCAGGTCCGCTTTGGCGCCGCAGAGAACTACTTCCTGCTCGCCAGGGAAGATGCGGACGCGCTGCTGCCGTCGTCCAACAAGCAGTTGGCCACCGTGTTCGACACGATGCTCGGCGCCGAACTGGCGCTGCTCGACAAGTCCGACGTCATCGCCCGCTGCCGGGCGGCGGTGCTGGAGCACCTGACCTCCGGCGAGGTTTCCGAAGAGGAAACGGCGAAGCTGCTCCACATGAGCCCGCGCACCCTGCAGCGCAAGCTGGCCGAGGCCAGCCTCACCTACCCGCAACTGGTGGACGCCACGCGCCGGGATCTGGCGCTGCGCTATATCGACGATGCCGCACGGTCGCTCAGCGACATCACCTTTTCGCTCGGCTTCTCCCAGCCGAGCGCCTTCACGCGGGCCTTCAAGCGCTGGACCGGATCCAGCCCGACCGACTACCGGGCAAGCCGTACTTCAGGCAAGGCCGGCTGAGGCGGGGCCGGCGATCCCGGCGCCGCCGGTCCGGCGCTTCAACGCAATACCTCCGGCATCCATAGCGCCATGATCGTCTCGGCGATCGCGATGCCGGCGAGCATGCTGCCGACGCATATGAACAATCCGCCGACGACAGCTGCCAGAGGGGAATGCCGCCGGCGCTTTTCGGCTTTGGTCGGGGTTCCGGGTTGTTGCGGTAGGGTGAAGTCATGGTGGGCATTGGATGAACGGCCGGTGAATTTGGAAGGCCCCAGCTTAGGTTGACCGGTAGCTGGCTGCTTGACCTGCGGCGCCAATCGCTTGACCCGGCGCGCCATTGTTCGAGCGGCCCCGAAAGATTGGCGCCTGCGGTCAAGCGATTGGCGCGCGGGGTAAAGCGGATTCCGGTGCGGACTGGCAATCTGCAGTCCTTCGCAGGCGGCATGCAGATCTGCCTGTCCACCACCATGACGGATCGGCAGATGACCCCTCGCCTCACCAACTATCGCGTGTCGGACCTTGAGACCGGCGCGCCGCTGGAAACGCTGGAACTGCATGTGCTGGCCCGCGCCTATTACGCGGCATGGCTGGCAGTCCATGGCGTCGCGCCGCAGAAACGGCATCCCTTGCCGATGTTCAATGCCACGTTCGAGTTCGGCGAGCCTCCCGCGACGCCCGCACAAGGCGACGGCAAGCACGCGCGGCCGCGCGCCGGCGGATCAGCGGCAAGGTAATCAAGCGCGTCCGGCAAGCTTGCGATCAGGCGAGTTCAGGCCTTGAGCAGTTCCTCGCGGCCGCCCAGCCAGCGTTGCAGGTGCGCCTCGGCGCGCGCGGGGTCGGTGGCCAGCATGTCCTCGGCGACGGCGCGCGCCTGTTCCACCAGCGCCGCATCTTCGAGGTCGGCATAGCGCAGCAGCGGCAGGCCGCTTTGCCGCGCGCCGATGAATTCGCCGGGGCCGCGCAGGCGCAGGTCTTCGCGCGCGATGGCGAAGCCGTCGGTGCTTTCGAAAATCACCTTCAGCCGCGCCCGCGCCAGTTCGCCCAGCGGCTGCGCATAGAGCAGGATGCAGGCCGACGCGTCGACGCCGCGGCCGACGCGGCCGCGCAACTGGTGCAGTTGGGCGAGGCCGAAGCGCTCGGCGTGTTCGATCACCATCAGGCTGGCATTGGGCACGTCGACGCCGACCTCGATCACGGTGGTCGCCACCAGCACATGGATTTCGTTGCGCACGAAGGCCGCCATCACCGCCGCCTTGTCCGCCGTCTTGAGCCGGCCATGCACCAGCCGACCTTCAGGTCCGGCAGCTCGGCGACCAGGCGCGCGTAGGTCTCTTCCGCCGTCTTCAATTGCAGGGTTTCGGATTCCTCTATCAGCGGGCAGACCCAGTAGGCCTGGCGCCCGCTGCGGCAGGCGTCGTGCACTCGCTTCAGGACTTCATTGCGGCGCGCCTCGGCGACCAGCTTGGTGGTGACCGGGCTGCGCCCCGGCGGCAGTTCGTCGAGCACCGACACGTCGAGGTCGGCGTAGTAGCTCATGGCCAGGGTGCGCGGGATCGGCGTCGCCGACATCGCCAACTGGTGGGCGAAGCTGCCCTTGTCCTTGAGCGCGAGGCGCTGGCGCACGCCGAAGCGGTGCTGCTCGTCGACGATGGCGAGGCCGAGGCGCGCGAATTCGACCTTGTCTTCGATCAGGGCATGGGTGCCGATCGCGATCGGCGTCTCGCCGGCGCCGACTTTTGCGATCGCGGCTTCCTTGTCGCGCTTTTTCAGGCTGCCGGTGAGCCAGGCCACTTCGATGCCCAGCGGTTCCAGCCAGGCGGCGAGCTTGCGGTAATGCTGCTCGGCGAGGATTTCGGTGGGCGCCATCAGCGCCGCCTGGTGGCCGGCTTCGACCGCGTGCAGCATGGCCAGCGCGGCGACCACGGTCTTGCCGCTGCCGACATCGCCCTGCAGCAGGCGCTGCATCGGATGCGGCTGGCCGAGGTCGGCGGCGATCTCGCGCCAGGCGCGGTTCTGCGCCCCGGTCAGGCGGAAGGGCAGCGACCGCAGCAGCGCAGCGGTGAGCTTCGCGGTCGGCGCCAGGCGCGGCGCGCCGCGTGCGCGACGGCTCAGGTAGGCGCGGCGCAGGCTCAGCTGCTGGGCCAGCAGTTCGTCGAACTGCATGCGGCGCCAGGCCGGATAGTCGCGCGCTTCGAGCGCCGCCTGCGCCATGTCGGGCGGCGGGTTGTGGAGGAAGCGGATGGCCTCGGCGAAGCTTGGCAGGCCAAGGCGCTGCAGCAGTTCCGGCGGCAGCGTATCGGTGAAATCGAAACGCGCCAGCGCCTTCTCGATCAGCCGGCGCAGCGTGGCCTGGCCCAGCCCCGCCGTGGTCGGATACACCGGCGTCAGCGCTTCCGGCAGGACTTCGCCGGCCGCCGCCACATGGAAGCGCGGATGGATGATCTCGGGGCCGAGGTAGCCCTCGTGCACTTCGCCGAAGACGCGCAGGCGCGTGCCGGGCTGCAACACCTTCTGCTGGCTTGGATAAAAATTCAGGAAGCGCAAGGAAAGTGCGCCGCTCGCGTCGCGCACCCGCGCGATCAGTTGGCGGTGCGGACGGTAGGCGACGTCACAGTCGGTGACCTCGACCTCGAACTGCGCGGCGACGCCCGGGCGCGCGTCGCATAGCGGGGTGATGCGGGTTTCATCCTCGTAACGCAGCGGCAGGTGCAGGACGAAGTCGCTGTCGCCCTTCAGGCCGAGCTTGGCCAGGCGCCCCGCGAGCGTGTTGCCCGACTGCGCTTTCTTTTCAGCCAAGGACGAGCACGGCGTCCGCCTCGACCAGGGCGCCGCGCGGCAGTTCCTTGACGCCGACCGCGGCGCGCGCCGGGAAGGGCTGGCTGAAATACTTCGCCATGGTTTCATTCACCTTGGCGAAGTTGGCCAGGTCGGTGAGGTAGATGTTGAGCTTGACCGCGTCGGCCAGCGAGCCGCCAGCGGCTTCGGCAACCGCCTTGAGGTTCTCGAACACGCGCACCGTCTGGGCCTCGAAGCCCTCGACCATCTGCATGGTCGCCGGATCGAGGCCGATCTGGCCCGACATGTAAACGGTGTCGCCGACCTGCACGGCCTGCGAGTAGGTGCCGATGGCGGCGGGTGCGGCGGCGGTGGAAATGATCTTGCGGCTCATGGCGTGCTTTCCTTTCAAGTGTGCGGCCGGCAGCGCGGGCCGTCAGGCTGCGCGCTCGAGGGCCTGGTCCAGGTCCCAAAGGATGTCGTCGATGGTCTCCAGCCCGACCGACAGGCGCACCAGGTCCGGCGTCACGCCGGAAGCCTGCTGGTCGGCCTCGTTCAACTGGCGGTGGGTGGTCGATGCCGGATGGATCACCAGGGTCTTGGCGTCGCCGATGTTGGCCAGGTGCGAGCAGAACTGCAGGGCGTCGATGAAGCGCTCGCCCGCCGCCTGCCCACCCTGAACACCGAAGCAGAGCAGCGCGCCGGCGCCCGGATGGCGCGCGCTGCCCAGGTAGCGCTGCGCCAGCGCATGGCCGGGGCTCTCGGGCAAGCCCGGATAGTTGACCCAGGCCACGCGCGGATGCTTTTGCAGGTGCCGCGCCACGGCCAGCGCGTTTTCGCAATGGCGCTGCATGCGCAGCGGCAGGGTCTCGATGCCCTGCATCAGTTGCCAGGCCGAGAAGGGCGACAGCGCCGGGCCGAAGGTGCGCAGGGTTTCCATGCGCGCCTTCATGGTGAAGCCGAAGTCGCCGAAGGTTTCAAAGAACTTGACGCCGTGGTAGCCGGCCGAGGGCTCGGTCATGCCGGGGAACTTGCCGTTGCCCCAGTCGAACTTTCCGGACTCGATGACCACGCCGCCCAGCGTGGTGCCGTGGCCGCCGAGGAACTTGGTCGCCGAATGCACCACGATGTCGGCGCCATGCTCGAAGGGCCGGCACAGCCAGGGCGAGGGCACGGTGTTGTCGATGATCAGCGGCACGCGATGGTCGTGCGCGACCTTGGCCACGGCGGCGATGTCGAGCACGTTGAGGCGCGGGTTGGCGACGGTCTCGGCGAAGATGCAACGGGTGTTGTCGGACAGCGCGGCGCGGAAATTTTCGGGATCGTCGGAATCGACGAAGACGGTTTCGATGCCGAGCTTGCGCAGTGAGACGTCGAGCTGGGAAAACGTGCCGCCATACAGCGAACGCGCGGCGACGATGCGGTCGCCGGCCTGGCACAGCGTCAGCAGCGCGACGATCTGCGCCGCGAGGCCGGTGGCGGCAGCGACCGCGGCGCGACCACCTTCGAGCGCCGCCATGCGCTCCTCGAAGGCGGCGACGGTGGGGTTGCCGATGCGCGAATAGACGTTGCCGAAGGTTTGCAGGTTGAACAGGCTGGCCGCGTGTTCCGCCGAATCGAAGACGAAAGAGGTGGTCTGGTGGATCGGCAGCGCGCGCGCGCCGGTCGCCGCATCCGGCTGGGCGCCGGCATGCAGGCAGAGCGTTTCGATTCCGTATTGGCGATCCGTCATGGTCTTGGTCAGGTCGATTTGGGCCGATAATGGCGGCCCCTGCCCTTGCGAATAATACGCGATCAATCCGCTGCCCGAGCCATGTTCCTGCTGAAGAAGATCCTCGCCGCGCTGATCCTGCCGCCCGCCGGACCCATCCTGCTGGCGCTGTTCGGGCTGTGGCTGCTGCGGGCAAAAAGTCGGCGCTGGCAACACGGCGGTGCGGCACTGGCGACGCTGTCGCTGCTCGGCCTGCTGGTCCTGTCGCTGCCCGTGGTCGGCAATGCGCTGATGGCACCGCTGGAACCGCACCCGCCGATCGCGCCGGAGCAACTGCGGCGCGTCCAGGCCATTGTCATCCTCGGCGGCGGTTCCTACTTTGCCGCGCCGGAATACGGCGGCGACACCGTGAGCCATTACACCCTGGAACGCCTGCGCTACGGCGCCCGGCTGGGACGCGAATCGAGCCTGCCCGTGCTGGTGACGGGCGGCGCGCCTTTCGGCGGCCGCGCCGAGGCTGAATCCATGCGCGAGGCGCTGGAGCGCGATTTCGGGATCAAGGTGCGCTGGGTCGAAACCGCTTCGCGCGACACGGCGGAAAACGCCCGCCTCTCGGCGCCGCTGCTGAAGGCGGCCGGGGTCACCCGCATCGCGCTGGTCAGCCACGGCTGGCACCTGCCGCGGGCGATCGAATTGTTCGAGAAGCAGGGAATCGAAGTGACGCCGGCGCCGACGGCCTTCAGCACCGGATCGCCCTCGCTGCTGGAAGACCTGCTGCCCGGCGGACTGGTTACCAGCCGCCTGGCGCTGCGGGAATATCTGGGCCGACTCTACAACTTCCTGAAGGAATGGTGATGCAAGAAGAACTCCTGATCGGCCTCGTCTCGATCTCCGACCGCGCTTCCGGCGGCGTCTATGAAGACAAGGGCATTCCAGCGCTGCAGGAGTGGTTCGGCGCCGCACTGGCCTCACCCTGGCGCATGGAGACGCGGCTGATTCCCGACGAGCAGGCACGGATCGAGCAAACCCTGATCGAACTCTGCGACGTCGCCGGCTGCCACCTGGTGCTGACCACCGGCGGCACCGGCCCGGCGCCGCGCGACGTGACGCCGGAAGCCACGCTGGCCGTGGCGCACAAAGTCATGCCCGGCTTCGGCGAGCAGATGCGGCAGATTTCGCTGGCCTTCGTGCCCACCGCGATCCTGTCGCGCCAGGTCGGCGCCATCAGACAACATGCGCGGGGCCAGTCGCTGATCCTCAACCTGCCCGGGCAGCCGAAGTCGATCAGGGAAACGCTCGAAGGCGTCAAGGATGCCGACGGCACGCAACGCGTACCCGGCATTTTCGCCGCGGTGCCCTACTGCCTCGACCTGATCGGCGGGCCTTGGGTCGAAACCAGGGAATCGGTGGTCAAGGCCTTCCGGCCGAAGTCGGCGATCCGGCCGACCGGCTGAAGCGGACGCTCAGCTGAACGACTGCACGAAGAAGTTCGCGATGACAAAATCGGGGCCCGTGACCAGGATCTCGCGCGGATGCAGGCGGGCATTCTTGTCGTCAAGGGGAAACAACAGCGCCACCTTGTCTTCGAGCGCATTGGCGGGCAGCGCCATGCGCGCGTACTCGCCCACTTCCGGCACATCGAGCAGCAGGGCCTCGGTATGCAGGCCGCCGGCCTCGGCAAACACGGCGCGCGGCACCTTCGACAGGGTCTGGATGCCGACCGCGGCCTGCTTCGCCCCGGTGCGGACATAGCGACGAACCACGCCGATCAACCAGTTCTCGCCGCCGTCCGGCTGCACGCCGATCAGGCCGCCGATGCGGATCCAGTCGGGATTGGAAATGGTCGCCTGCGCGCCGAGCCCGCCCAGGCTGACATCCTCGATTACCCAGGAATCGACTCCGTCGGCGCCGTCGCTGCGCGCCGAAAGCCGTTGGTGCACCTTGGCCAGCCCATTCACCACCCGCAGCGGCGCGTTGATCCGGCGCCGGACATCGCTGCGCATCGGCGGCTTGGGCGCCCAGCACATCGCCAGGTGCTGCAGGACCGGAATCACCGTTTCGACCGCGTATTGCGCGCCGAGGTTGATGCCCGCCGGCACGCGCCCCTCGCCGCGAATCTGCTCGATGGTCTTCTGCACCGCGTCGACCGCGCGGGTGCCGTTGAAGAAACGCAGCGTCGGCGTGATCTCGGGAACCCTGGCCAGGCGCGTCGGCGGCAGCGCCTTGGCGACATCGACCCAGTACACGTTCTCCTTGCGCACCTCCCGGATCAGGGAAAAATACGGCAGGAAATAGGCGATCAGGCGCTCGGCGATCTCGATCTCCAGCGGACGCAGGTTGTCCATCGATGCGGCGTGAAAAACCAGCACCTTCAGGTACTCGGCCTCGACCGTCGTTTCGGCGGCCCCGGCATAAAGCTGCAAGGGCTTCTGTGCGAGCCTGGCCTCGACGGCAGCCAGGTAGATGCCGCCCAGCGTCTTCCAGTATTCGCGCTCGACGGGTCCGTAGTGAAACTGGTCCCACTTGAGCTGGGCCGCCAGGGCGTTCACCAGCCGGCCGTATAGCAGGTGCAGTTGCGGGTCGATGCCTTCCTTCCCTGCCGCGCGATGCCTGTCGATGCAGTCGAGGTAGGCGGTGGCAAGCTGCTGCCAATAACCGTGGCCGACCTGCCAGTGTCGCGACTCCTGTGCGCGACTGGCGTTGCCCAGGGCCGGATAGTCGCGGCCCAGGCGTCGCGCCGGCACGACGGCGGCCTCGTCGAGCCGGAATATCAGGTCGAGGCGCTGCGCCAGCTTGAAACTGTCATCGCCGGCCAGGGATTCCATCCATGCGCTGGCATCCTCCACCGCGCCCAAGGGCTCGCGGCCGGCGATCTCGCCCAGGATGCGCTTGGCCTCGCGCGCGTCCGCCAGGGGGTGGGAGGGATTCTTGGAAAATAATCCGAGCATGCGTCGTCCAAAAGTCTGGTGGCACGGGCCGCGATGGCCCTAAGCATAGCCGGTCTGCGGCGCGCTGTCATGCCCGATCCGGACCCGGCGCCGGCCGCATCCCCCGTCCGGCTTGAGGATTCGGGCGATCGCGGCCCGCCGGGGGCTTCCCGCATCGGCGCGCCGCCGCTGATTCCGGCCGGAATAGCCACTAGAATGTCCGGCCCGACCCGACTCAGCCGCGATCCGCCATGCGCCCCTACCTCGACCTGATGCACCACGTACTCGAGCACGGCCACGTCAAGGCCGACCGCACCGGCACGGGTACGCGCTCGGTGTTCGGCTGGCAGATGCGCTTCGACCTGGCCGCGGGATTTCCGCTGCTGACGACCAAGAAGCTGCACCTGCGCTCGATCATCCACGAACTGCTGTGGTTCCTCCAGGGCGACACCAACATCCGCTACCTGAAGGACAACGGCGTCTCGATCTGGGACGACTGGGCCGACGCCGACGGCAACCTCGGCCCGGTCTACGGCCATCAGTGGCGGCACTGGCCGGATGGCAAGGGCGGCGAAATCGACCAGGTCACGCAGCTCATCGACGGCATCAGGAAGAACCCGGATTCGCGCCGCCACATCGTTTCGGCCTGGAATCCGGCCGACATCCCGCAGATGAAGCTGCCGCCCTGCCACGCCCTGTTCCAGTTCTACGTGGCCGGTGGCCGGCTGAGTTGCCAGCTCTACCAGCGCAGCGCCGACATCTTCCTCGGCGTGCCTTTCAACATCGCCTCCTACGCCCTGCTCCTGCAGATGGTGGCCCAGGTCTGCGACCTGGAGCCCGGCGATTTCGTGTGGACCGGCGGCGACTGCCACCTGTATTCGAACCACCTCGAACAAGCCCGCCTGCAACTCTCGCGCGAACCGCGGCCGCACCCGACCATGGTTTTGAACCCGGCGGTGAAGGACATCTTCGGCTTTCGCTACGAGGACTTCACGCTGCAAGGCTACGACCCCCATCCGCACATCGCGGCGCCGGTGGCGGTGTGATTCTCATCGGAGACATCGGCGGCACCAAGACGCTGCTCGGGCTGTCGCCGGATGGCGAATCGCTGGACCATCGCCGTTACGCCAACGCCGACTTTCCAGACTTCGCCGCCGTCCTTGCCGCCTTCCTCGCCGAAACCCGAACCGATACCCGGCAGGTCCGTGGCGGTTGCCTCGCCCTGGCCGGCCCGATTGCCGATGACGGCCGCTCGGCACATCTGACCAACCTGCCGTGGGAAATCGACAGCGCGGTCCTGTCGTCCCGCTTCGGCCTGCCGACCCTGCGCCTGGTGAACGACTTCGCGGGCGCCGCGATGGGTGCCGTCACCTCGTCTCCGGCGCAGCGGTTCGCGCTGCAGCAGGGCGATCCGCTGGCCACGGCGCCCTGCCTCGTCGTCGGCGCCGGCACGGGCCTGGGCATGGCCATCGTCCTGCCGGAGCACGGCGCGTGGCGCATCGTGGCCGGCGAAGGCGGTCATGTTGCCTTCGCCCCGGCCGACGAGCAGCAACTGGCCCTGTGGACTTTTCTCCATGCGCGGCACGGCCGGGTTACCTGGGAACGGGTGGTTTCGGGGCCGGGCTTGACGGCCATCAACGAGCTTGTCGCGGGCATCAGCCTGTCCCCGGAGCAGATCGCCGACCGCGCCCTGGCTGATCCGACCGGCGCCGAGCGCCGCTCGCTGGACATGTTCCTCGCCGCCTATGGCGCCTTTGCCGGCGACATGGCGCTGGCGTGCCTGGCGCGCGGCGGCGTCTTCCTTGCCGGCGGCATCGCCGCCAAGCTGCTGCCGGTGCTGCGGCAAAGCGGATTTCTGGCCGCCTTCAAGGCCAAGGCCGAACACGCCGCAATCGCCGCGCGCATGCCGATCCACGTCGCCACCGATCCGCTGCTGGGCCTGCGCGGCGCGCTGCGGCTGGCACGAAACAACTCTTGACCCCTGTCAACATCCTGTCACGCAGTGAGCGCAGCATGTAGCCATAAGCTTTTCGCAATCAGGAGGAAAAGACCATGGCAACCACAAAGAGCGTTACGAAGACGGCGCCCGCCAAACGGGCGGTAACGTCGGCGGTGACAAGTGTCGCCAGGGCCAAGCCCGCGCCCGGGGCAAAACCTGCGACGAAAACCAGGGCGGCGCCGAAAGTCGCGCCAAAGCCGGCCGCTGCAAAGCCGGCGCGTTCGCGCGCGAAGAAGCCGCCAGCGGTCGCGGCGGAACAGCGCCGGTATTACGTCGAGGTGGCGGCCTATCACATTGCCGAGCGGCGCGGCTTCGCCCCGGGCGATCCGCTGCAGGACTGGGTTCAGGCCGAGGCCGAAATCGACCGGCTGATTGCGGAAGGGCTGCTCGGCGGTTAAAGCCGGCCGCACTCAGGCGGGCAGCAACACCAGCGCCGCCAGCGGCGGCAGGGTCAACGCGACCGAGGCGGGAAAGCCCATCCAGGCTTTCGCCTCGGCCGTGATGCAGCCGCCGTTGCCCAGATCGCTGCCACCGTAATGCGCCGAGTCGGTATTGAGTCGCTCGACATAATTTTGCGCCAGAGGCACGCCGAGGCGGTAGCCGTGGCGCGGCACCGGAGTGAAGTTCAGCACGATCACGGCATGGCGTCCGTCACGCCCGCGGCGCAGCCAGCTCACCACCGACTGGTCGGCATCGTGGCAGTCGATCCATTGAAAACCTTGAGGTGAAAAATCCAGTTCATGCAATGCCGCTTCGTTCACATACAGCCGGTTGAGGTCGCGCACCAGGCTCTTCATGCCGGCGTGGAGGGGGTATTGCAACAGGTACCAGGGCAGTTCCTCGGCAGCGCGCCATTCCGAGGACTGCCCGAGCTCCGCGCCCATGAACTGCAGCTTCTTGCCCGGCGCCGTCATCTGGTAGGCCAGCAGCAGGCGCAGGTTGGCGAAGCGCTGCCATTCGTCGCCGGGCATCTTGCCCAGCAGCGAAGACTTGCCGTGCACCACTTCGTCATGCGACAGCGGCAGGACGAAATTCTCGCTGTAGGCGTAAAGCTGGCCGAAGGTCAGCCGCTCGTGGTTGTAGCGCCGGTACACGGGGTCATGCGCCATGTAGTCCAGCGTGTCGTTCATCCAGCCCATGTTCCACTTCATCGAAAAGCCGAGGCCGCCCAGCCAGGTCGGGCGCGACACCATCGGCCAGGCCGTCGATTCCTCGGCGATGGTCAGCGCGCCGGGGTAGTCGGCATGCACCATTTCGTTCATTTCGCGCAGGAAAGCGATGGCTTCCAGGTTCTCGCGTCCGCCGTGGGCGTTCGGCGTCCACTCGCCGGGGCGGCGCGAGTAGTCGAGGTAGATCATCGAGGCCACGGCATCGACACGCAGCGCGTCGACATGGAACTCGGACAGCCAGTAGGCCGCCGAAGACAGCAGGAAGCTCCTGACCTCGTTGCGCCCGTAGTTGAAGACATGCGTGCCCCAGTCGGGATGCATCTTCTGCTTCGGATCCTCGTGCTCGTAGAGCGCGGTGCCGTCGTAATGCGCCAGCGCCCAGTCGTCGGCCGGGAAATGCCCCGGCACCCAGTCGAGGATGACGCCGATGCCGGCCTGGTGCAGGCTGTCGATCAGGAAGCGCAGGTCGTCGGCGCTGCCGAAACGGGAACTCGGCGCGAAAAATCCGGTGCATTGGTAGCCCCAGGATTCGTCGAGCGGGTGTTCCATCAGGGGCAGGAATTCGACGTGGGTATAGCCGAGCTCGACGAGATACGGCACCAGCCGAACGGCCAGCTCGCGGTAGCCGTAGAAGCTGCGGTCCGGATGGCGCATCCAGCTGCCCAGGTGCATCTCGTACACGCTCATCGGCGCCGAAAGCCAGTCGCCGGTCTGGCCGCTGCGGGCTCTTGCCTGCATCCACGCGCCGTCGTTCCATTCGTGCGCCGGATCGGGTGTCACGCAACAGGCGGAGGCCGGACGCCGTTCGAAGGCGCGCGCGCAGGGGTCGCTCTTCAGCTTCACCGCCCCGCTGCCGCGCAGACGCAGCTCGAAGCGATACAGTGCGCCTGCCGCCAGTTCCGGCACGAACAGTTCCCAGACGCCGGAGCCGCCCAGGGTGGCCATCGGATGTACGCGACCGTCCCAGCCATTGAAGCCGCCCACCACGGAAACGCGTTCGGCATTCGGCGCCCAGACCCGGAAGCAGACGCCGGCAATGCCGTCGCGAACTTGCGGCACGGCACCGAATGTGCGCCAGGCCTGGCGCAAACGCCCGGCATTGAACAGGAACAGGTCGTCGGCCGGCGGCTGCGGCGCAAAGGCGTAGGTATCGTATTGCTTCACGCCGTCGACATCGAGGCGCCACGGCCGGGACGGCGCCGTCGCGCCCTGCCACTCGAACAGGTCGGTCCCCTTGCGCCGCGCCAGCGGCGCCCACCGGCCATCGGCAAATTCCACCGCGACCGCTTTTGCGTGCGGACGGAACACGCGCAGCCGCCAGCCGGCGCCTTCGGCATGAAGGCCGAGGACGGAAAAGGGGTCATGTTCGCGCGCTTCGAGCAATGCGGCGCAGACGGAGGCGGGCATGGTTATATACTCAGATCAGTTTTTGCTATCGTATTGATTGTAGCCGCAATGGAGAATTCACCATGCAATCAATTCCCGGACAATGCGGCATCGGATCCGAGCAGGGGATCGGCCGCGAGGAGGCAGCGTCGTGAGAAACAGTGAAATCGCCCGCAATACCTTCGGCATCGTACTCGCCGGCGGCCGCGGCAGCCGCCTGATGCAGCTCACCGACTGGCGTTCGAAGCCCGCCGTGCCCTTCGGCGGCAAGTTCCGCATCATCGATTTCACGCTGTCGAATTGCGTGAACTCCGGCATCCGGCGCATCGGCGTCGCCACCCAGTACAAGGCGCAGAGCCTGATCCAGCACCTGCAGCGCGGCTGGAGCTTCCTCGACGGCCGCTTCCACGAGTTCATCGACATCCTGCCGGCGCAGCAGCAGCTCGGCGAAGACTGGTACCGGGGGACCGCCGATGCGGTGTTCCAGAACCTCGACCTGATCCGGCGCAACCGGCCCAAGCACGTGCTGGTGCTTTCCGGCGATCACATCTACAAGATGAACTACGCGCGCATGCTGGCCGAGCATGCCGAACGCCAGGCGGATTTCAGCGTTGCCTGCATCGATGTGCCGCGGCTCGAGGCCACGGAATTCGGCGTCATGCAAGTCGACGACCGGCAGCGCGTGGCGGCCTTCGTCGAGAAACCCAAGGATCCACCGGCGATCCCCGGACGCCCGGACCGCGCCCTGGCCAGCATGGGCGTGTATGTCTTCAATGCCGACTTCCTCTACGAACAACTGATCCGCGACCACGACGATCCGAAGTCCTCGCACGACTTCGGCAAGGACCTGATCCCGCATTGCGTCGACCGCTACCGGGTGTTCGCCCACAACTTCGCCGATTCCTGCGTCGGCATGGACGAATCCAGGATTCCCTACTGGCGCGACGCCGGCACCATCGACGCCTACTGGGAAGCCAACATGGAACTGACCAAGGTGACCCCGGAGCTGAACCTCTACGACGACGACTGGCCGATCTGGACCCACCAGGAGCAACTGCCGCCTGCCAAGTTCGTCTTCGACGACGACGGCCGTCGCGGCATGGCGGTCGATTCGCTGGTCTCCGGCGGCGACATCATCAGCGGTGCGCTGGTGCGCCACTCCCTGCTGTTCTCGCGGGTGCACGTGCACAGCTACGCCGAGATCGAGGACTCGGTGATCCTGCCCGACGTGCATATCGGTCGCCGCGCCAGGCTGCGCCGGGTGGTGATGGACAAGCACTGCCGCGTCCCCGACGGCGTGACCATCGGCTATGACATCGAAGCCGACCGCAAGCGCTTCCATGTCAGCGAAAACGGCATAGCCCTGGTGACGCCGGAGATGCTTGGCCAGCAGGCACATTACATAAGGTGAATGCCATGATCGAACTTCCGATCATGGCATTCACCATCAAGGCCCCACCCGGGGGGGGGCGGGCGGGGGCGAAGGATGCTCGCTGCGCTCGAAATCTTGAACGATAGCCGCAGCCCTCGGTGCCGCCCCTGATCATGAAACAGATCGATCTCGTCTTCCTCTGGCACATGCACCAGCCGGACTATCGGGACCACGGCGCGGCCGGCACTGGAACAGAAGTCGGCGCTGACGGCACGGCAAGCGGCGAGTTCGTCCTGCCCTGGGTGTACCTGCATGCCATGAAGGACTATGTCGACATGGCGGCGCATCTGGAACGCCATCCGCAGATCCATTGCGTCGTCAATTTCGTCCCGGTTCTGCTCGACCAGATCGAGGACTACGCGCAGCAGTTCGCCAGCGGGCAGTTTCGCGACCCCCTGCTGCGCATGCTGGCGACACCCGACCTCGAAAGCCTCGGCGTGGCCGACCGGAAGCTGCTGCTGGCGACCTGCTTCCGCAGCAACCACACCACCATGCTGGCGCCCTTCCCGCAATACAAGCGCCTGCACGAGATCTACCTGCTGCTCGCCAACGACAGCGAAGCGACCTACTGCTACCTGTCCGGCGCCTACTTCTCCGACCTCGTGACCTGGTACCACCTGGCGTGGACCGGCGAGACCGAGCGTCGCCGCAACCCGCTGCTGGCGAAGCTGATGAGCCAGGGCGAAGGCTATGACGTCGGGGACCGCCGGCAGTTGCTGGACAGCATCGGCGAGCTGATCACCGGCCTGATTCCGCGCTGGCGCGCGCTTTCCGCGCGCGGCCAGGTCGAAATCTCGTCCACGCCGAACACGCATCCGCTGTCGCCGCTGCTGCTCGACTTCAAGGCCGCGCGCGAAAGCCTGCCCGAGGCGCCGCTGCCCTTCAGCGCCGCCTATCCCGGCGGACGCAGCCGCGTCGTCGCCCATATCGATGCCGCGCGCATCAGCCATGCCCGTCGTTTCGGCGCACCGCCGGTCGGCATGTGGCCGGCGGAAGGTGCCGTTTCCGGGGACTTCGTCAGGCACCTCGCCGCCGCCGACTGTCGCTGGATCGCCAGCGGTGAAGGCGTGCTGAACAACAGCCTTGCCGCGAGCAAGATCATCGACCCGGGTGCCGCCTACCATCCCTGGAAGCTGGAGCAGGCCCCCGGTTTGACCCTGTTTTTCCGCGACGAGCGCCTCTCGGACCTGATCGGTTTCGACTATGCCAAATGGCACGGCCGCGATGCTGCCAAGCATCTTGTAGGGCAGCTGGAAGCCATCCTCGATGCCGCAACCGGCGACGAAAATCCGGTGGTCAGCATCATCCTCGACGGCGAAAACGCCTGGGAGCACTACCCCTACAACGGCTATTACTTCTTCGAGGACCTTTACGGCCTGCTCGCCGAGCATCCGCGCATCCGCACCACGACCTACGCCGAACTGCTGGCACGGCCCGGCCCACCCGCCGCGACCGTCCTGCCGCACCTGACCGCGGGCAGCTGGGTGTATGGCACCCTATCCACCTGGATCGGCGACGAGGCCAAGAACCGGGGCTGGGACCTGCTGTGCGAAGCCAAGCAGAGCTGCGACCGGGTGCTGGCCAGCGGCCGCCTGGACAGCGCGCAGGTCAGCGCGGTCAATGCGCAGCTGGCGATCTGCGAAAGTTCCGACTGGTTCTGGTGGTTCGGCGACTACAACCCGTCGGCCGCCGTCGCCAGTTTCGACAGCCTCTACCGGCGCAACCTGGCGCGGCTCTATCGCCTGCTGCAGCTGGAACCGCCGGCCGCCCTCGAAATTCCCATTTGCGCCGGATCGGCGACCGCCAGCGGCGGCTCGATGCGCCGCGTCACCGTTTCACAATCCTGACTCCACCTATGCCCATCAGCCTCCTGTTCGGGGTTCACGCCCACCAGCCCGTCGGCAACTTTCCCGCCGTGATCGACGACGCCCATGTCCGCAGTTACGGCATGTTCCTGCGGGTCATGGAGCGCTATCCGGAGTTCCGCTTCAGCGTGCATTTTTCCGGCTGGCTGCTCGACGTCCTGTTCGAGCGCTTTCCGGAAGACATGGCGCGCCTGGCGGCGATGACCCGTCGCGGCCAGGTCGAGTGGTTCGGCTCCGGCGATTGCGAGCCGGTGCTGGCGGCGATCCCGCATCGCGATCGCGTCACACAGATCGCCACGCTCTCCGACAAGATCGAGCGCCGCTTCGGCATGCGCCCTTCCGGCGCCTGGCTCACCGAACGGGTCTGGGAGTCCTCGGTAGTGACCTCGCTGGTCGCCACCGGCATCCGCTACGTGGCGGTGGACGACTACCATTTCCTTTGCGCCGGCGAAAGCCAGGATCGCCTCGACAGCTTCTTCTCCACCGACGAGGACGGCCGCCGCCTCGACCTGTTCCCGATCTCCGAGGCCGCGCGCTACCGCCTGCCCTTCTCGCCGGCGGGCGAAGCCGTGGCCTGGCTCGAAGACCTGGCGCGCCAGGGGCGGCGCGCGGCGATCTACTTCGACGACATCGAGAAATTCGGCATCTGGCCCGAAACCTACGAGTGGGTGTTCGAGAAGGGCTGGCTGACGCAGTTCGTCGAGGGCGTGCTGAGCTCGCCCCTGATCCGCACCGAGACCTATGCCGAGTACCACGCCCGCGAGCGCACGCGCGGCATCGTCTACCTGCCGACCACGTCCTACATCGAGATGAACGAATGGACGCTGCCGGCGCCACGCGCGGCGACCTACCATGCCCTGCTCGAACAGGAAAAGGCCGCCGGCCGCTTCGAGGCGCACAAGCCCTTCCTGCGCGGGGGCATCTGGCGCAACTTCATGTCGCGCTACCCGGAAGCCAACTGGATGCACAAGCGCATGCTCGGCGCCTCGCGACGCCTTGCCGCGCTGCCGCCCGAGCAGCGCAGCGCGGAGTTGCAGGAGTACCTGCACCGCGCCCAGGCCAACGACGCCTACTGGCACGGCCTGTTCGGCGGCCTCTACCTGCCCCACCTGCGCCGCGCCATCTGGAACAACCTGCTCAAGCTGGAGGCCGAACTGGAACGCCTGGCGCCCTGGCCGCGCCAGCAGCAGGGCGACCTCGACCATGACGGCCATGTCGAAACCGCATTGCGCAACCCGTTCATCCACGCCTACGTACGCGACGACGGCCACGCTTCCCTGGTGGAATTCTCCAGCCTGGCCGTGGCGCACAACTTCGGCGACACGCTGCGTGCCTACGAGGAGGCCTACCACGCCAAGATCCACCTGGCGGACGCAAGCCATGCGGCGCCGGCGGCAACCGAAGGCATCTCCTCGGCCCACGACCGCGTCGCCTTCCTCCATACCATCCTGCCCGGCGATGCCGATCCGGACGAGCGGCCGCGCGGCATTTTCATCGACAGCCTGGTCGGCCGCAACGACATGCTGCGCCCCATCGCCTTCTACGCGCCCGGCGAGATCCCCGGCGTGTGGACCGCCGCCGGCGAAGGCTGGCGCATCGGGAAGAGCTACCGGCTCGACGGCGACACGCTGAACGTCGTTTTCCGCGCCGAAGGCGCGGCGCTGCCCAAGCTGATCGAAACCGAGCTTAACCTCGCGCTGCCGAGCTGCGACGGCTTTGGCGGACGCTATGTGCTCGCCGACGGCAGCGTTCCCGGCGGCTTCGGCGAGGCGCTCGAACTCTCCGGCGTGCAACGGATCACGCTCGACGACAGCGAGCTGCACGGCGCATTGCTGATCGAGGCCAGCCAGCCGGTGCGGCTCGAGGCACGGCCGCATCGCACCGTCTCCCAGTCCGAGGCCGGCTTCGAGAAGATCATGCAGGCCGTCTGCATCACGCTGGCCTGGTCGCCCGTGGCCGGCATCGAGCAGCGCATCGCGCTCAGGGTCGTGCCCGCATCGTAGAATGAGGCGAAAAACGCAGCAATGACGCCCCCCCCCCCGGGGGGGGGGGGGGGGGCCCCCCCGGGGGGGGGAAAACACACCCCCCCCCCCGGGGGGGGGGGGCGGGGGGGTGCCGGGGGGGCGAGACGATTGGTAAGTACAGCATCCCGATTTCATTACGGTAATCATCATGCCCGGAACCCGCTACAAGCTCGAAGTCAATCCCGAGATCCCGGCGCGCCTGGTGCGCCTCAACGAACTCGCCAACAACCTCTGGTACAGCTGGGACCGGCCGACCCGCTCCCTGTTCGCGCGTCTTGGCCTGGGGCTGTGGAAGGCGGTGCATCACAGCCCGAAGGCCTTCCTCAAGCGCATGGACCAGAAGCGCATCAACGAGGCCGCCGACGACCCGGTCTTCCTCGGCACCATGAACCGCGTGCTGTCGGCCTTCGATTCCTATCACGCGGAACCCCGCCTGCAACTGCCGGGCAAGCCGCCGCTGCAGGCCACCGACCTGATCGCCTATTTTTGCGCCGAGTTCGGCTTCCATGAAAGCCTGCCGATCTACTCCGGCGGCCTGGGCATCCTCGCCGGCGACCATTGCAAGGGCGCCTCGGATCTGCGCCTGCCTTTCGTCGCCGTCGGCCTGCTCTACCGGCAGGGCTATTTCCACCAGACCATCGATCGCGACGGCAACCAGACCGCGCATTACGGCGACAACGATTTCGACGACATGCCGATCGAGGCCATCCTTGGCGAAGATGGCCGCGAACTGCGGGTCGGCGTGGATTTCCCCGGCCGCACCGTATGGGCCAAGATCTGGCGCGCTCGCGTCGGCATCAACAGCCTGTATCTGCTCGACACGGAGCTGGAGGAGAACAACGAGGCCGACCGCGAGATCGCGCACCAGTTGTATGGCGGCGACCGGCGCACCCGCATCGAGCAGGAAATCCTGCTCGGCGTCGGCGGCGTGCGCGCGCTGGCCGCGCTCGGGCTGCAGCCCACCGTCTGGCACATCAACGAGGGCCATGCCGCCTTCCTGGTGCTGGAAAGGATTCGCCGGCTGATGGCAGACCAGGGCATGCCTTTCGCGGCCGCCCTCGAAGCCGCGGCAGCCAACACGGTGTTCACCACCCACACCCCGGTGCCCGCCGGCCATGACCACTTTGCCGACGACATGGTCATGCATTATTTCGCCGAGTTCTGCAAGGCGGCCGGCCTCGACCGTGACGGCCTGCTCGGCATGGGTCGCGTCGGCGGCGGCGTGGGCGGCAGCGAATTCAACATGACGGCGCTGGCCCTGCGCGGCTCGCGCTTCCACAACGGCGTCTCGCGCATCCACGGCGAAGTGTCCTCGCGCATCTGCAGCGACATGTGGCCGCAGCTTACCGCCGCCGAAAACCCGATGGACTACGTCACCAACGCGGTGCACGTGCCGACCTTCCTCGCCACCGACTGGTACGAGACCTTCGACCGCCACCTCGGGCTCGGCTGGCAGCACCGCCTCACCGACCAGAGCTGCTGGAACAACGTGCAGCGCATTCCGGACCAGATCTTCTGGAGCATCCGCCAGTCGCTGAAAGCCCAGCTGCTGCACCTGGTGCACAGCCGGGTGCGCCAGCAGCACCTGCGCAACCAGGGCTCGGAGGCCCACCTTGACCGCGTCCTGCGCTGCGCCGATCCGGCCAATCCGACCGTGCTGACCATCGGCTTCGCCCGGCGCTTCGCCACCTACAAGCGCGCCGCGCTGCTGTTCAACAACCTGGACTGGCTGCGCGAGATCATTTCCGACGCGCAGCGTCCGGTGCTGTTCATCTTTGCCGGCAAGGCGCACCCGGCCGACGAACCCGGGCGGCAACTGATCCGCCAGATCGCCGAGCTCGCCCGCCAGCGCGAATTCGAAGGCCGCATCCTGCTGGTCGAGGGCTACGACCTGCACCTGGCGCGGCGCATGGTGGCCGGCGTCGATGTCTGGCTCAACAACCCGATCTATCCGCTGGAGGCCTCGGGCACCTCGGGCATGAAAGCCGCGATCAACGGCGCCATCAACCTGTCGGTGCTCGACGGATGGTGGGGTGAAGGCTACGACGGCAAGAACGGCTGGGCGATCAAGCCGGCCGCCGAGGGCCTCGACCCCGCGCAGCGCGACATCGATGAAGCGCGCACGCTGTATGAACTGCTGCAGGACAGCGTGATCCCGATGTACTACCGCAGCACATCGCTCGGCTACTCGCCGGAATGGGTGGCGATGGCCAAGGCGTCGATCGCTTCGATCATGCCGCGCTTCAACATGCAGCGCATGCTGACCGACTATGCCGAGAAGTTCTACTCGCCGGCGGCCGAGCAGTGGCGCAAGTATTCCGCCACGGGCTTTTCCGGCGCCCGCGAGGTGGCCGAATGGAAGGCGCGGATCCACGCCGCCTGGCCGCGCATCGGGCTGCGCCGCATCGACAAGTCGGTGACGCGCATCGGCTACGGCGAGACCATGCTCTTCCAGGTGGCGGTGCAGCTCGATGGCCTGACGCCGGAGGACCTGACCGTGGAAATGGTGTTCACCCGTCCCGGCGCGCCGACCACGGTCCACGCCCGGCGTTACCAGCTGCAGCACGAGCGCCGGCTGGAAAGCGGCGAGCACCTTTTTTCGCGCGAACTGACGCCCGACCAGTGCGGCAAGATGGAATACCGGTTCCGCGTGTTTCCGACCCATCCGCTGCTGACCCATCCCTTCGAGATGGGCAAGATGCTCTGGTTGTGAGCACGCCGTCATGAAGCCGGCAACACGCGTCGCCTGGGACGGACTGGCGCGCCACGCGGCGGCGGGTTCCGGCGCCCGTTTGCGCGACCTGTTCGCCGCCGACGCGCAACGCTTCGCCAGGCTCTCCACCTCGTGGAATCACTGGCTGCTCGACTACTCCAAGCAGCGCGTCACGCCGGAAACCATGGGCCTGCTGCAGGCGCTCTGGCAGGTTGCGGATTTGCCGGGCTGGATCGCGCGCATGCGCGCCGGCGAAGCCATCAACCACACGGAAGGCCGCGCCGCGCTGCACATCGCGCTGCGCCATCCCGCCGACAAGGGCCCGATCATGCATGCCGGCCAGGACGTGATGCCGGCGGTCCATCACGAACTGGCGAAGATGCAGCGGTTCGTCGCCGGAATCCACGGCCGCCACTGGCGCGGCGCCACCGGCGAACCGATCAGCGACATCGTCAACATCGGCATCGGCGGCTCCGACCTCGGCCCGCGCATGGCCACCCAGGCGCTGATGGCTTTTCGCCACCCCGAGTTGCGCGTGCATTACGTCGCCAACCTCGACGCGGCCGACCTCGCCACGACACTGGCCACGCTGCAGCCGCGCAACACCCTGTTCGTCATCGCCAGCAAGACCTTCACCACGCAAGAGACCATGCAGAACGCCGCCTCGGCGCGCGCCTGGCTGGTCGGCGCGCTGGGCGAGGCCGCGGTCGCCCGGCATTTCGTCGCGGTATCGACCAACCTCGGCGAAGTCGCGCGTTTCGGCATCGACCCGGCCAACGCCTTCGCCTTCTGGGACTGGGTCGGCGGCCGCTACTCCCTGTGGTCGGCGATCGGCCTGCCGCTGGCGCTGGCGGTCGGCTATGACAACTTCGAAAAGCTGCTGGCCGGGGCGCACGCCATGGACGAGCATTTCTTCAGCGCGCCGCCGCAGGAGAACCTGCCCGGCCTGCTGGCGCTGCTCGAAATCTGGAACAGCAACTTCCTCGGCGCCGACAACCGTGCCCTGCTGCCCTACAGCCAGTCGCTGGGCCTCTTGCCGCGCTACCTGCAGCAACTGGAAATGGAATCCAACGGCAAGCCGGTGGATCGCCAGGGCGAGCCGCTGGCCTGCGCCGTCGCCCCCATCCTCTGGGGCGAGGCCGGCACCAACGGCCAGCACGCCTTCTACCAGCTGATCCACCAGGGCCGCCGCCTGATCCCCTGCGAATTCATCGCCTGCCGTGAAGCGGATTTCGCCCTGCCCGGCCACCACGAGAAGCTGCTGGCCAACTGCTTCGCCCAGAGCGAAGCGCTGATGCGCGGCAAGACGCCGGACGAGGCCTTCGCCGAGCTGCGGGCCGGCGGCATGGCGGCCGACGAGGCGGCGCGCCTCGCCCCCTTCCGCAGCTTCCCCGGCAACCAGCCGTCGACCACGCTGCTGCTGCCGCGCCTCGATCCCTTCAACCTCGGCGCCCTGCTGGCGCTCTACGAGCACAAGGTCTTCGCCGAAAGCGTGATCTGGGACATCAATCCCTTCGACCAGTGGGGCGTCGAATACGGCAAGCAGCTCGCCAGCCGCCTGCTGCCCATCATCGAAGGCGAGGCGCCCGCCGCCGGCCTCGACAGCTCGACCGCGGGGCTGATCGCACACTGCCGCAAGTGAAGATCCTTTTCGCCACGTCCGAGATCGCGCCCTGGGTCAAAACCGGCGGCCTCGGCGACGTCGCCGGCGCGCTGCCGGCCGCATTGCGCGCGCTGGGCCACGACGTGCGCGTGCTGGTGCCGGCCTATCCGGCGCTGCTGCAGGCCTTTCCCGGCGCCGAGGAAATCGCCCGCCCGCACTGGCTGGGCGGCCTGCTGCCGACACCCGGCTTGCGCCAGGCGACAGCGCCCGACGGCACACCGCTGCTGCTGCTCGACTACCGCCCCTATTACGAACGACCCGGCAATCCCTACCTCGGTCCCGAAGGCCGCGACTGGCTCGACAACCACCTGCGCTTCGGCCTGCTCTCGCGCGTCGCCGCCTGGCTCGGCTCCGAGGCCAGCAGCCTGGACTGGGTACCCGAGGTGATCCACTGCAACGACTGGCAGACCGCGCTGGCGCCGGCCTATCTCGCCTACGGCGCCGAACGCCCGGCCAGGTCGCTGGTCACGGTGCACAACCTGGCCTTCCAGGGCCTTTTCGACCACGCCGCCCTGTTCGAACTGGGCCTGCCGGATGCGGCCTGGAGCATGCACGGCGTCGAGTTCTACGGCCACCTGTCCTTCCTCAAGGCCGGCCTGCAGCATGCCGATGCGATCAACACGGTGAGCCCGACCTACGCCCGCGAAATCCAGACCGATGCCGAAGGCATGGGCATGGCCGGCCTGCTGCGGCACCGCGCTGCGGACCTCAGCGGCATCCTCAACGGCATCGACACGCGCGACTGGGACCCGGCGCACGACCGCCACCTGGTCAAGCATTACGGCCCGCGCCGGCTGGAAGACAAGGCCGCGAACAAGGCCGCGCTGCAGGCGGAAATGGGCCTCGAGGTGCACGCCGACCGGCCGCTGCTGGCGGTGGTGAGCCGCCTCACCGAGCAGAAGGGCCTCGACCTGCTGCTCGACGTCGCCGCGCGCGCGCTCGACCTGCCGGCACAGATCGCCGTGCTCGGCAGCGGTTCGCACGCGCTGGAAAACGGCTGGAGCGACTTCGCCCGGCGCCACCCGGGGCGCTGCGCGGTCCGCATCGGCTTCGACGAGGGCTTCGCCCATCGCATCGAAGCCGGCGCCGACATCTTCGTCATGCCTTCGCGCTTCGAACCCTGCGGCCTCAACCAGATGTACAGCCTGCGCTACGGCACGCCGCCCGTGGTGCGCGCCACCGGCGGCCTGGCCGACACGGTGGTCGACGCCGCCGACGAAAAGCGCGGCAACGGCTTCGTCTTCGGCCCGGCCACCGCGGCAGCCCTGTTCGCCGCCCTGAAGCGCGCCGCCGCGGCCTGGCGCGACCCCGCGCTCTGGCGCCGGCTGCAGAAGCACGGCATGGGGCGCGATTCGAGCTGGGCCGAGGCCGCCGGCCATTACGCCGCGCTCTACGAAAAAATCGCGGGCTGATCGACCATGCCGACGCCGACGCTGACCGTGATCGCCGCCGTCGCCCGCAATGGCGTGATCGGCAAGGACAACCGCCTGCCCTGGCACCTGCCGGCCGACCTCAAACACTTCAAGGCGCTGACCACCGGCCACACCGTGATCATGGGCCGCAAGACCTGGGAATCGCTGCCGGAAAGATTCCGCCCCCTGCCCGGCCGGCAGAACATCGTCGTCACGCGCAATGCCGGCTACCGCGCCGAGGGCGCCGCGGTCGTCACTTCCCTGCCCGCCGCCGTCGCGGCAGCGCAAGGCGACGAAGCCTTCATCATCGGCGGCGCGGAGCTCTACGCCGCGGCGCTGCCGCTGGGCGACCGGCTGCAGTTGACCGAAATCGATGCCGCCTTCGAGGGCGACACGCATTTCCCCGCCATCGATGCGCGCACGTGGCGCGAAACGGCGCGCGAAACGCACCAGGACGGGGCCGGCTTCGCTTATGCCTTCGTCACTTACGAGCGATCCTGACGGGCACCGGCGCTCCGGACTTGAAACCACCCCTGAAAACCTTGATCTTGGCAAATCATGTCACTCGACTCCGATCACCTCCCTGAAGTACGCGAGCAGTATGAACGCCTGCCCTATCCCCCGTGCGATCCCGAGGATGACAACAGGCGACTGGTGACCACGTGGCTCGACGACCTGCCGATGGTCAATCATTATTGCTTCGGCGGCGCACAGTCGTTCGCGCGCGGCTTTCGTGTCCTGGTAGCCGGGGGCGGCACGGGTGACGGCACGATCTACCTGGCGGAACAGTTGCGCGCTACCGACGCGGAAATAGTTCACCTGGATTTGAGCGAGGCCAGCATCAACATCGCCAGGCGCCGGGCGGAGATAAGGAAGCTGGAAAATATCCGTTGGGTGCATGACTCCCTGCTCTCCCTTCCGCGCCTGGGTTTGGGTGAGTTTGACTACATCAATTGCGTCGGTGTGTTGCACCATCTGGCCGACCCCGATGCCGGGCTGGAGGCTTTGCTGTCGGTCAAGAAGCCTTCCGGCGCCCTTGGTGTCATGGTTTATGGCACCTACGGCAGGACGGGCATCTACCAGATGCAATCCCTGCTGCGCATGATCGCCGGGGATGCCGCCACCATCCCGGCGAAACTGGAGATCGCGAAAGAGGTCCTGCAACACCTGCCATCCTCCAACTGGTATTCCCGGGGCAGGACGCCGAATGGCGATGACGTCGCTTTGGGTGATGCGGGTATCTACGATCTGCTGCTGCATTCCCGGGATCGTTCATACACGGTGCAGGAACTGTATGCATGGTTCGCCGATCAGCATGGCCTGCACCTTGAATTCACCGACGTGGGATGTGGCCGTTCATCCTATCTGCCGCAGATGGTCGCTGGCCCGCAAACGCCCCGCTACCTGTCCGGCCTTTCCGCCAGGCCGTTTCGAGAGCAGTACGCAATTGCCGAATTGCTGGGTGGCAGGCTGGACCTGCATTCCTTTTACGCCACGGCAAGCGCCGGCTCGGTAGCGCCCTATGGGGACCCGGCAATGATCCCGTTTTTCTATCACGAACCGGTAACCGGCCCGGAAATATCCGCCCTCATCCACAGGAATCAGGCCAGCCCGCTCGTGATCAACCACGCGCACACCGGCGTTCGCATGGCGATCGATCCCGGGAAATACGGGAAATTCATCATGAAGTACATCGATGGCAAGCGTACTTTCGCCGACATATTTGCCCTGGTGAAAGCCGAGGACAAGTTCAGGAAATCGCCGCCGGGTGACGACGAACTCTTTGCCGATTTCAAATGCCTTTACGATTTCTTCAACGCCATCGATCGCCTGTTGCTCAGGAAACAATGATTCCGGGGACTGCCGGCAGTCGCCCGCAAGGGATAGCGCCTGCGGCCGAACCGGAGGCATGAATTCAGCGTTCCGGCCAGATCGCTGCAAACAGCGCGGGCAGTACCTCGGCGGCAGCGCCGGAAATCACGGCGTGGCACTGTGCGGCCAGCGCCGTCGGCACGGGATTGACCTCGACCACCCGCGCACCGCGTGCCAGCGCGCGCCAGGGCAGGCTGGCCGCCGGCTCGACTTCCAGCGAGGCGCCTACCGCGATCAGCACCTCGCAGCGATCCACCGCGTTCCAGGCCGCCTCGATGGCGTCCACCGCCAGCGGCTCGCCGAACCAGACCACGTCGGGCCGCAGCAGGGCGCCGCAACCGGGACAGCGCGGCACCGGCCCCGCGCGCAACTCGATCGCCGCCAGGTCGCCGCGTTCCGCATAGGGATCGCAGTGCTCCCACACGGCATAGCCGTCGCACACCCGGCAGATGGTCGGCGACGCAGCGGCGAAAGCCGCTTCCTCATCGACGAAGGATGTGAGGCGCAGCAGGTTGCCGTGCAGTTCGACCACCTCGCGGCTGCCGGCCCGATGATGCAGGGCGTCGACGTTCTGGGTGATCACCGTCACCTCCGGCCCGGCCTGCTCCAGCGCCGCGATCGCCGCATGCCCGGCATTCGGCGCCGCCGCGCGCACCGCCTCGGCCAGCTGCACATGCCAATCCCAGGTCCGTTGCGGGTTGGCGCGGAAGGCCCGGGCCGTCGCGACCTCCATCGGATCGACCTGCGCCCAGAGCCCGGTCAGGCGGTCGCGAAAAGTCGGGATGCCGCTCTCGGCCGACATGCCGGCGCCGGTGAACACCACCACCCGGCGCGCGGCGCGCAGGTCGGCGATCAGGCGGGGATCAAGCATCGAAGCCGTAGCGCGCGCCGTGCCGCCAGCGCCGACTTTCCAGGAGGTAATCGGCATCTCGAACTCCTTAGCCAGGGATCTCCGCCTCCACCAGCTGCGCCAGCAGCAGCAGCGATTCCTGCCAGCCGAGGTAGCAAGACTCGATGGGGATCGCGCCGGGGATGCCTTCCTGCACGATGCTCAGCTCCGTGCCGCAGGACACCGCGCGCAGGGCAATCGTCGTCACCATCATGCCCGGCAGGTTGGGATCGTCGAAGCCGTCGGTATGCCGGATGCGCTCGAAAGGCACCAGCTCCAGGTACTGGCCACCGAAGGCATGCGTATCGCCGGTGGCGAAGTTGGTGAAGGACATCCGGTAGCTGCCGCCGACACGCGCATCGAGGTGCCGCACCTTGCCGGTAAAGCCGTGCGGCGGCAGCCACTTGGCCATCGCATCGGGATCGAGGAAGGCGCGGTAGATGCGCTCGGCCGGCGCGCGCAGGACGCGGTGCAGGGTGACGGTTCCGCCGGGCATGGCTGGCCTCTTTCTCTCGTGTGATCGGGCAAGGCACAGCCTACACCCGGAGCGAACGCATGGAGGGACCAAAAGTCGGCGCCGACGACACGGCAATGACCGTCCCGATCGCCGAACCGATGAAGTACTTGTGTCCTATGTGCCGGGAATGTGGCGCCTACTGCGCCACGCAATCCACGTAATAGCGCACCGCGCCGTTGCTGCCGTCCTTGACCAGGCCGTGGATGTCGGTCTCGAAGCCGGGGAACTTTTCGTTGAACTCGCGGGCGAACTTCAGGTAGCGGACGATGGTGGCATTGAACTGCTCGCCCGGGATCAGCAGCGGGATGCCCGGCGGGTAGGGCGTCAGCAGCACCGCGGTGACGCGCCCTTCCAGTTCGTCGATCGGCACGCGGTCGATCTCGCGGTGCGCCATCTTGGCGAAGGCATCGGCCGGGCGCATCGCCGGCACCATGTCGGACAGATACATCTTCGTCGTCAGGCGGGCGATGTCGCGCGCCTTGTAAACGTCGTGGATCTGGGTGCACAAGTCCTTGAGGCCTACCCGCTCGTAGCGCGGATGCTTGGCGACGAATTCGGGCAGCACCTTCCACAGCGGATGGTTCTTGTCGTAGTCGTCCTTGAACTGCTGCAGGGCGGTGACCAGGGTGTTCCAGCGGCCCTTGGTGATGCCGATGGTGAACATGATGAAGAAGGAATAGAGGCCGCACTTCTCGACGATCACGCCGTGCTCGGCCAGGTACTTGGTGACGATGGCGGCGGGAATGCCGAAGTCGTCGGCAAAGTCGCCATCGACATCCAGCCCCGGCGTGATGATGGTGGCCTTGATCGGGTCGAGCAGGTTGAAGCCCTTGGCCAGCTTGCCGAAGCCGTGCCAGCGTTCGCCGGGCTTGAGCATCCAGGCCTCGCGCTCCTCGATGCCTTCCTCGGACAGGTCCTTCGGCCCCCAGACCTGGAACCACCAGTCGGCGCCCCATTCCTTGTCCACCTTGCGCATGGCGCGGCGGAAATCCAGGGCTTCGCTGATCGACTCCTCGACCAGCGCGGTGCCGCCGGGTTCTTCCATCATCGCCGCGGCGACGTCGCAGGAGGCGATGATCGAGTACTGCGGCGAGGTCGAGGTGTGCATGAGATACGCCTCGTTGAACACGTCGCGATCGAGCTTGTTGTGCTCGGCGTCCTGCACCAGGATCTGCGAGGCCTGGGAGAGGCCGGCCAGCAGCTTGTGCGTCGACTGCGTCGAGAACACCATCGACTCCTTGCAGCGCGGCCGGTCGGCGCCGATGGCGTGGTAGTCGCCGTAGAAATCGTGGAAGGCGGCGTGCGGCAGCCAGGCTTCGTCGAAGTGCAGGGTGTCGATCTTGCCGTCGAGCTCTTCCTTGATGTCCTCGACGTTGTAGAGGATGCCGTCATAGGTGCTCTGGGTGATGGTCAGCACCCGCGGCTTGCCCTTGACCTGGCTGGCGAAGGGATGGGCGGCGATCTTCTTCTGGATGTTCTTCCAGCGGAACTCTTCCTTCGGGATCGGGCCGATGATGCCGTAGTTGTTGCGCGTCGGCATCAGGAACACCGGGATCGCGCCGGTCATCATGATGGCGTGGAGGATCGACTTGTGGCAGTTGCGGTCGACGATGACGACGTCGCCCGGCGCCACCGTCGAGTGCCAGACGATCTTGTTCGAGGTCGAGGTGCCGTTGGTGACGAAGAACAGGTGGTCGGCGTTGAAGATGCGCGCCGCGTTGCGCTCGGAGGCCGCCACCGGGCCGGTGTGGTCGAGCAACTGGCCGAGTTCCTCGACCGCATTGCAGACGTCGGCGCGCAGCATGTTCTCGCCGAAGAACTGGTGGAACATCTGGCCCACCGGGCTCTTGAGGAAGGCGACGCCGCCGGAGTGGCCCGGGCAGTGCCAGGAGTAGGAGCCGTCCGCCGCGTAGTGGGTCAGGGCGCGGAAGAAGGGCGGCGGCAGCGAATCGAGGTAGGCCTTGGCCTCGCGCACCACGTGGCGGGCGATGAACTCCGGCGTGTCCTCGTACATGTGGATGAAGCCGTGCAGTTCCCTCAGGATGTCGTTCGGGATGTGGCGCGAGGTGCGCGTCTCGCCGTGGAGGAAGATCGGGATGTCCGGATTCTTGTGGCGGATTTCCTCGACGAAGGCACGCAGGTTGAGCACGGCGGGGTCGAGCTCGGGGCCGGGCGTGAATTCCTCGTCGTCGATCGAGAGGATGAAGGCCGACGCCCGGCTTTGCTGCTGGGCAAACGAGGTCAGGTCGCCGTAGCTGGTGACGCCAAGCACGTCGAGGCCTTCCTTTTCGATGGCGTCGGCCAGGGCGCGGATGCCGAGGCCCGAAGCGTTCTCGGAACGGAAGTCTTCGTCGATGATGATGATGGGGAAATGGAAGCGCATTTCCCCGGGGGGGGGGGGGGGGGGGGGGGCCGGGGGGGGGCCCCGGGGGGGGGGCCCCCGGGGCCGGCAAGCCGGGGGCCGATTACCGCCCGTGCTCAATCAAATCTTCGGCAAGGTCACGCCGACCTGCCCCTGGTACTTGCCGCCGCGGTCCTTGTAGGAGGTCTCGCAGACCTCGTCGGACTCGAAGAACAGCACCTGGGCGCAGCCTTCGCCGGCGTAGATCTTGGCCGGCAGCGGCGTCGTGTTGGAAAACTCCAGCGTCACGTAGCCTTCCCATTCCGGCTCGAAGGGCGTCACGTTGACGATGATGCCGCAGCGCGCGTAGGTGCTCTTGCCGAGGCAGATGGTGAGCACGTTGCGCGGAATGCGGAAGTACTCGACGGTGCGCGCCAGGGCGAAGGAATTGGGCGGGATGATGCAGAAGTCGGCATTCACCTCGACGAAGGAATTCGGGTCGAAGTTCTTGGGGTCGACGATGGTGCTGTTGATGTTGGTGAACAGCTTGAATTCGCGCGAGCAGCGGATGTCGTAGCCGTAGCTCGATGTGCCGTAGGAGACGATCTTGTGGCCGTTGGCCTCGCGCACCTGGCCGGCCTCGAAGGGCTCGATCATCTTGTGCTGCTCCGCCATGCGGCGGATCCACTTGTCAGACTTGATGCTCATGGTTCATCCGGAGGGAAGGAATGCAGGGGAGCGCAGTATACGGCCTAAGCTTCCCGCCGTGAAACTCAGGCCAGCAGCCCGGCCAGGCGGGCGATGCCGGGCCCCGGATCGTCGCGGCGTATGCCCAGCAGCGGGATGCCGCCGACGTGGTTGGTCAGGCTGGCCAGCGTCTGGCCCAGCGCCACGCCGGAGCCTTCGGTTTCGTTTACCGCAATCGCGGCCACCGGCACGCCGGCGTGCGCCAGGCATTCCAGCGCAGTCAGCGTATGGCTCATGCTGCCCAGGTAGCTGCCCGTGACCAGCACGCAGGACAGTCCGCTGGCGGCGATCCAGTCGCGCACCGTATGGTGCTCGTCGAGCGGGGCCATGACGCCGCCGACGCCCTCGACCAGCAGCGGGCCAGCGGCCTTTTCCGCCGCGCGGCGGGTAAACGCCACCAGGGCGTCGAAGGGCACCAGGCGACCCTCGCGCGCCGACGCCATGTCCGGCGACAGCGGCGCCGCGTAACGCCAGGGGGCGATGGCGTCCAGCGCGCGCGCATCCACCGGCCGGCCCAGCGCCGCCAGCAGCGCCCCGGCGTCGCTCGCCGCCGGGGTCGCGGGGTCGAAGCCGGAGAGCACCGGCTTCAGCGCCTCGGGGCGCAGGCGTTGCTCGCGCCAGTGGCGCAGCAACGCGCAGGCAAGCCAGGTCTTGCCGATGTCGGTACCGGTGCCGGTGATAAACTGCGCCCTCATTTTTCCCTCCGCCGCAGCATTCTAGCCGGCGCACCCGCCTCCCTCGACATGTCCGACTGGCTGACCCGGGGCCTCGACCACATCTGGCTGCCCTATACCCAAATGCAGACGGCGCCGGCGCCGCTGCCGGTGGTCGCCGCGCAGGGTGCGCGCATCCGCCTGGCCGACGGGCGCGAACTGATCGACGGCATTTCCTCGTGGTGGACCGCCTGCCACGGCTACCGGCACCCGCACATCCACCAGGCGGTCGAGGCGCAACTCGCCGCCCTGCCCCATGTCATGTTCGCCGGCCTGGTGCATGAACCGGCGCTGCGCCTGGCGGCGCGGCTGGCCGCGCTGCTGCCGGGCGACCTGGAGCGCGTGTTCTTCACCGAGTCCGGTTCCGTAGCGGTCGAAGTCGCGCTGAAGATGGCGATCCAGTACTGGCGCAACAAGGGCCAGCCGGAAAAGCAGCGCATCGTGTATTTCCGCCACGGCTACCACGGCGACACCTTCGCCACCATGGCGCTGTGCGATCCCGGGGAAGGCATGCACGCCCTGTTCGCCGGGTCCATGCCGGACCAGATCATGGCCGAACTGCCGGAGGATGAAACCATGCGGCGCGCCTTCGACCTGCTGCTCGACACCCACCGCGAGCGCCTCGCCGCCGTCATCGTCGAGCCGCTGGTACAGGGCGCCGGCGGCATGAAGATGCACGACGCCGCGACCCTGGCCTTCATCGCCGAAGCCTGCCGCCGCCACGGCGTGCTGCTGATCGCCGACGAGATCATGACCGGCTTCGGCCGCACGGGGCGCATGTTCGCCTGTGAAGAGGCCAATGTCGTACCCGACATCATCTGCTTGTCGAAGGCGCTGACCGGCGGCACGCTGCCGCTGGCCGCCACGGTGACGCGGCGCCATGTATTCGCGGCCTTTCTGTCCGAAGACCCGGCCGCCGCGCTGATGCACGGCCCGACCTACATGGCCAACGCCCTGGCCTGCGCCGCGGCGAATGCCTCGCTCGACCTGTTCGAGCACGAATCGCGACTGGCACAGGTGGCGGCGATCGAGGCGCAGTTGCGCGCCGAACTCGAACCCTGCCGCGAGATAGCCGGCGTCGCCGACGTGCGCATCAAGGGCGCGATCGGCGCCGTGGAACTCAGCGGTACGATCGACCTCCACGCCCTGCGCCGGCGCTGTGTCGAACTCGGCGTCTGGCTGCGGCCCTTCGGCAGGGTGCTGTACCTGATGCCGCCCTTCATCGTCACGCCCGCCGAACTGGCGACGCTGACCGCCGCCGTGCACAGCGTGCTTGCCGAACGCGCGGAAGCCCTCTGATGGCGTCGCCGCTGGACACCCTGCTGCAGCAACAGCTCGCCGCGCTCGATGCCGTCCATCGCCGGCGCCGGCTGCGGCCGGTCTCCTGGGCGGACGGCGTATTGCGCGACGCGGGCGGCCGCGCCCTGGTCGACGCTTCATCCAACGACTATCTGGGCCTCTCCCGGCATCCGCTGGTGACGGCCCGCGCCGCGGAATGGGCGCAGCGCCACGGTGCCGGCGCGCCGGCTTCGCGCCTGATCACCGGCACGCGCGAGATCACCCTGGCGGTGGAGGAAAAGCTGGCGGCCTTCAAAGGCTGCGAGGCCGCACTGCTTTTCTCCAGCGGTTTCCAGGCCAATGCCACGGTGATCCCGGCGCTGGCTGGCGTCATGGGCAGCGCCGACGGAAAAGTCGGCGCCGGCGACACGGCAAATGCGACGGCGATTTTCAGCGATGCGCTGAACCACGCCAGCATCGTGCATGGCTGCCGGGTCGCCCGCTCGAAGACGCAGGTCTTCCGCCACAACGATCTCCAGCATCTCGATGACCTGCTGCGGCAGCACGCCGGCCGCAAGCTGATCCTCACCGAATCCGTGTTCAGCATGGACGGCGACCGCGCCGACCTCCCGGCGCTGGTGCGCCTGGCCGAACGCCACGGCGCTGCGCTGTATGTCGACGAAGCCCATGCCAGCGGGGTGTTGGGGCCGCAGGGACGCGGCCTTGCCGCTGAATGCGGCGGGGCGGACATCGTGATGGGCACGCTGGGCAAGGCCTTCGGCGCCTTCGGCGCCTACGTCGCCGGCTCACGGGCGCTGATCGACTGGCTGGTGAATGGCTGTCCCGGCTTCATCTACACCACGGCATTGCCGCCGGCGGTGCTGGGCGCCGTCGATGCCGCGCTCGACCTGGTGCCTGGCATGGATGCCGAACGGGCGCGGCTGGCGCAGAACGCGCAGCGCCTGCGCGCTGCGCTGGCGCTGCGCAAGCACGACACGCTGGGTTCGACGACGCAGATCGTTCCCGCCGTGATCGGCAGCGAGGCCGACGCGCTGGCTGCGGCGAGGCGCCTGGAAGACGCCGGCATCCTCGCCGTGGCCATCCGCCCGCCGACGGTGCCCGACGGCACCAGCCGGCTGCGCTTCGCGCTCGGCAGCCACCTCGACGACGCGGCGATGGACCGGCTGCTGGCGGCGGTGGGCGAACTCTAGCCAGCGCTTAGAGCTTGCGAAGAAATCGTCCCCAAGGGGACTTCCTTCGGGGCGTAGCCGCTGGGCCGCAGCGGGGTGCGGCCGGAGCGCAGCTACCGGAATGTACGTCGTTGTACATGAGGGCGAGGCGGGGTTTCGCGAAGCATGCTTCGCGCCGCCGCAGCCGGCCGGCTGTGCAAAGCCGGCCGTGGAAGAGCACCGCCCAAGCCCCGATCCGGCACGCGCAGTAGATTTATGTCTGCGGCAGGGTGCCGCAGACGGTATCCCCTGGTGGGATATTCACAAGCTCTCAGAACGGATAGCGCGGCGCCGTATCCTTGATCGTCACCCACTGCCACTGGGTGAACTCCTCCCAGTTGGCCGGCCCGCCGTGGCGCCCGCCATTGCCGGAAGCGCCGCGCCCGCCGAAGGGCACGTGGGGCTCGTCGGCGACGGTCTGGTCGTTGATGTGCAGCAGCCCCGTCGGGATGCGGTTGGCCAGCGCCATGGCGCGCCCCACCGAGCTGCTGATGACGCCGAGCGAGAGGCCGTAGATGGTCTTGTTGGCGAGTTCGACCGCTTCATCCTCGCTGGAAAAGCTCACGATCGAGGCCACCGGGCCGAAGACTTCCTCCTCGAAGGCACGCATGCCGGGCTTGACGCCGGTGAGCACGGTCGGCTTGTAGAACAGCCTGTCGTAGGTGCCGCCGGCGGCGAGATGCGCCCCCTGTTTCACGCTGTCCTGCACGATGCCATGGACCCGGTCGCGCTGCCGCTCGCTGATCAGCGGCCCCAGCGCCACCTGCTGGCTGGCCGGGTCGCCGACGGGCAGGTGCGTGGCCTTGGCGACCATGAGTTCGGTCAGCTTCGCGGCGATTTTTTCGTGCGCGAGGATCAGGCCGGTGGTCATGCAGATCTGGCCCTGGTGCAGGTAGGAACCCCAGGCCGCGCACGAGGCGGCCAGTTCGACATCGGCATCGTCGAGGATGATCAGGCGGTTCTTGCCGCCGAGTTCCAGCGTGACCTTTTTCAGGTGCCTGCCGGCGAGTTCGCCGACGCCCCTGCCGGCGCTGGTGGACCCCGTGAACGAGATCATGGCAATGCCGGGATCGGCGCACATCGCCTGGCCGACGTCGGCGCCGCCCGGCAGCACCTGCAGGCAATCCATGGGCAGGCCGGCTTCCTCGAAGATGCGGGCCATCAGGTAGCCGCCCGCGATCGGCGTTTGCGGATCGGGCTTCAGCACCACGGTGTTGCCGGCGGCCAGCGCCGGCGCGACGGCGCGAATCGAGAGTATCAGCGGGAAATTGAACGGCGAAATAATCCCCACCACGCCATGCGGCACGCGCCGCGCCAGGCTGATGCGGCCGCCGTCGCTGGGCAGCAGCAAACCTCCGGGCTGGGTGACCATGGCCGCCGCCTCATGCAGGATACCCACCGCCGCATGCAGTTCGACCCCGGCCTTGGGCGGAATCGAGCCGGTCTCGCGCACCATCCACTGCGTCATGCCCGCGGTTTCGCGCTCGACGATCGCGGCGGCCTTGCGGAAAATCGCGGCGCGCTGCTCGTAGGGCATGCCGGCCCATCCCGGCTGCGCCGCCCGGGCGCGCTGCGCCGCTTGCGCGACGTCGGCCGGCGTCGCCATGCCGACGTTGGTCAGCACCGCGCCGGTGGCCGGCTCCAGCACGTCTTGCGCCTTGCCGGCGGCGGTCCAGCCGCCGAGGAACAGCTTGCCCTTCCATGTCTCCGTGTTCAGAAATGCCGTGTCATTGCCTGCCATGTCTGTCTCTTTCCTTGTCGTGCCCGCTTAACGAAACAGCAGGGTAAGTCGCTGGTGATATCGAGCGAAGCGAGCTGATTGATAGCCCGGCGAGGAGGGGGGGGGGGGGGGGGGGGGGGGGGGGGGGGGCCTGCGGCCGTGGAACGGGGGGTGGGGGGCCGATCTTGCAGCCCTTGGCCTTACGAAGGCGATTCGCTTCATCCATGCGGGAGGCCATCGGAGCCATGGGCGTTAAAGGCTGATGCCGCACCGGCCGGGTGCGAGGATGTTGTTCGGATCGAGCGCCTTCTTCAGCTTCTTCTCGACGCTGCGCTTGACCGGTCCGTAGGTCGCCGCGACCTTCTCGGCGAATGCCGTGTTGGCGCGGTACATGCCGTAGCCCTCCTTGGCGAAGGTGTGCAGCAGTTCGTCATAGCAGGCGTAGGCCTTCTTGCTCTGCTCCTCGTCGGAACGGTCGAACAGCAGGTCGATGACGTGGTGCATGTCGCGCCAGCCGACGATGAATTCGCCGACATAATCGAAGCCGTACTTGGCCAGGATGTCCTTGGCCATTTTCATCTGCTTCAGGGTTTCCGAACCCTTGGCCTGCGACACCGGCGCGAACCAGATCGAGCCGCCGCCGCCGCGCCAGTTGTAGAGGCCGAACTCGCCGAGGTTGGGCTTGCCCTTCATCAGGTCGAAGCGGTACTGCAGCGCCTGGCTGCCCTTCGATTGCTCGGCGGTGATGATCTTGCCGCCGGTTCCCGCCGCCACCGCCTCGATGATCTTCCAGTTGGCGTCGTTGGTTTCCTTGGTGCCGTAGAGGCCGGCATACACGTTCCAGGCGCCGATGTTGTGGTCCTTCTGGATCTTGCTCACGGCGGCATCGGGAATCGCGCCGGGGCCGGTGTAGTAGTCGGCGCGCTTGACCGGCGTGCAGGGCGCTTCCCACAGCGTATGGGCGATGACGACCGCATTGGGGATGACCATGGCGATGCGCAGCGGGCGCAGCGCGTCGACGATCTTGGTGATGTCGGTTTCGTTGGGGTACTGGATGCAGAACGGCCGGAAGTCGGGCGGCGCCGGCATCAGCCACATGCCCATCTTGGTCACGATGCCGTAGTTGGACTGGGTGAACATGCCGTCCAGCGTCGGCCCGTAGCCCCACTTGAAGACCTGCCAGGTATTCGAGTTCGGCATCGAGCCCATGCCGGTGCGCAGCACGTCGCCATTGGCCATCACCACTTCCATGCCGCAGGAGAACAGGAAGTGCTCGCCGTAGGGCGTGTAGCCGACGCCGCGATCGACCATGTTGCCGACCGGGCCGGCGATCGCCGACGGCGCCGGGCAGGAGAACCACAGCGGCAGCTTCTTCTCCTGCAGGTAGTCGTAGAGCTGCTGGTAGGTGACGCCGGGTTCCACCAGCGCGGTGCACAGGTCGGCATCGACCTCGATGATCTTGTTCATGCGCCGCAGGTCCATGACGATCTGGCCGCGCTGTACCGGCGCCGCCGAACCGTAGCCGAGGTTCTTGCCGGTCGAGATCGGATAGACCGGAATCCTGTACTTGTTGAGCACCTTCAGCACGCCCTGGATCTGCTCGACGCTGGCCGGCGTGATGGCGGCCGAGGGCGCGTGCTGGTCGTTGGGCACCGGCATCATGATCTTGTTGTAGGGCGCCAGGCGCACCTCGTCGACCAGGACATGCTCGTCGCCCAGAATGGCTTTCAGCTCCTTGATCGCCTTGTCGAATTCGCCTGCCGCGATGCCCTTGGGCAACGCCTTGCGCTTTGTACTCATTTTCCTGCCTCCGTCTTGTTTGATTTCTGATTTGCCGCATCACCGGTTCCGCGCCCGGTCACCTGTGTATCCCCGACTTGCCTGGAGCGAGAATCCCGTTCGGGTCCAATGCCTTCTTGATCTTGTGATTCACGCTGGCCTTCACCGGTCCGTAGAGCTTGGCCACCTTGTCCATGAAATCGATGTTGGTGCGATACACGCCGTAGCCCTCGCGGGCGAAATCGTCGAGCAGTTCGTCGTAGCAGCTGCGGGCCTTTTCCATTTCCGCGGGCAGGGTCCGGTCGTACAGGATGTCGATGATGTGGTGCATGTCGCGCCAGCCGATGACGAAGAGGCCGACATAGTCGATGCCGTACTTGTTCAGCACTTTCTTGGCCAGGCCCATCTGCTTCATCGTCTCGCTGCCGCGCGCCTGCGACACCGGCGCGAACCACATCGAGCCGCCGCCTCCACGCCAGTTGTAAAGGCCGAATTCACGCATGGTCATTTCGCCGCGCATCACGTCGCGCCGGTAATTGAACAGCGGATCGTCGGGCCCGACGTCCTCCTGGGTCAGCACCGTGCCGCCCGAGGCCTTGAAGGCGGCGGTGACGATCTTCCAGTGCTCGGCGATGGTTTCCTCGGTGCCGTACAAGGCCGTATACACATTCCAGGAGCCGACGCCATGGGCCTTCGCCAGCTTTGCCACCGTCGCCTCCGGAATCGCCCCGGCACCCGTGTAAAGGTCGGCGCGGCGGTTGACCACGGCGAGTTCCCACAGCGCATTCGATACCGTGCCGGCATTCGGGATGACCTGGGCAATGCGCAGCGGGCGCACGGTTTCGATCGCCTTGACGATGTCGGCCTGGTCCGGATAGCGCACGACGAAGGGCTTGTAGGCCGGCGGCGCCGGCATCAGCCAGATGCCCAGCTTGGTGACGATGCCGAAATTCGATTGGGTGAAGATGCCGTCGAGGCTGGGCCCGTAACCCCATTTGAATACCTGCCAGGTATTCGAATTCGGCATCGAGCCCATGCCGGTGCGCAGGATGTCGCCGTTGGCCAGCACCACTTCCATGCCGCAGGAAAACAGGAAGTGCTCGCCGTAGGGGGTATAGCCGACGCCGCGTTCCACCGTGTTGCCCAGCGGGCTGGCGACCGGTCCGGGGATCGGCGGATCGAGCCAGAGCGGAAGGTTTCTTTCCTTGATGTAGTCGTACAACTGCTGATAGGTGACGCCCGGTTCGACGACGGCAAAGCACAGATCCGGATCGACTTCGATGATCCGGTTGAGGCGCTTGAGGTCGAGCACGATCTGGCCGCGCGTCGCCGGCGCGGCCGAGCCGTAGCCGAAATTCTTTCCCGTCGAGATCGGCCACACCGGCGTCTTGTAGCGGTTGCAGACGCGCAGGATGCGCTGGATCTGCTCGACGCTCTCCGGCATGATCGCCGCCGACGGGGTGTGCTCCTCGATCGGCGCCGGGATCATGATCTTCAGGTAGGGCGCAAGGCGTTCCCGGGTATGGAGCACGTTCCCCGCGCCGAGAATCTTCTTGAACTCGGCGATCGCCTTGTCGAAATCCGCCTCGGCAACTCCCTTGGGCAATGCAATGTACTTGCTCATCGGCGCCTCCTCGGGATTGGCCGCAACGCGGGCTTCGTGGCCGTATCAGAGCGTGATCAGGAAGGAAACCAGGCTGCCCGGGGTGCCCGGGGTGCCATCTGCCCCCCGCGCCGGATTCCCGCTCGCCACCCGCGCGTCGCGATCCGCCGCCGGCTCGGGTCGGCCCAGCGTTCCGGCATACAGGCGGCTGACCCGCTCGGCATGGTCGGACAGCGAATCCGACCAGACGATGCTGGCCTCCAGCCCGGCCGAGGTGCAGCAATGACGCACTTCCTGCGCGGCGAAGCGATGGTGGGTACTGACGACGCAGGCCGCGCCGCGCGCGGCGGCCAGTTGCTGGAAGATCAGCGCCGCGGCGTCGTCCATGACGCCGATCACGCGCTTGCCGGGAACACTGTCGAGCAGCGCGGCGACATGCGAATACTCGACCAATTCGCTGCCCGCAGCCTCCGCGTGCAGGTGTTCGATACCCGCGGCGACAAGCACCTGCCGCAGGCGGGCGACCAGGTGGTCGGCATGCGGCAAGTCGCTCTGGCCGACGATCATCGTCGGCAGCGCTGCCCCGGGGGTGAAGAGTTCGCTCGCCGCCTGCGCCGCCAGGGGACTGGACCCGAGCACGCCGCTGGCCATCAGCGTCTTGATGAAGTTGCGCCTGTCCATGGCCGGCCTACTTCTTCGCGGCTGCCGCCGGACTGGTGCTGACGAGCTTCGCCACCCCCGCCAGGGCCGCATCGTTGATTTCGGACTCGCGGAAGGCCGGCATGGCGCGATTGCCGTTGCGCACGATGGCGCTGATGTATTCCGGCATCAGGTTGCGCCCGGTGATCACCGGACCGACATTCGCCTCATGGCAGTAGCCGCAGACCTTGTTGTAGACCTCCTGGCTGCTCTGCCACTTGCCGGTGCTGTCGGCGCTGGCCTGGCCGGCCGCGACAAGTGCCGCAACGGCCGCCAGCAAGCGGATAAGGTTTAGGCTGTTCATTGGCGTCCCCTCTCGTTGTAAGCCCACATATTCCTTGTGGAATGGCAACTACTTAGCAGGGGTCGTGCCAGAGACTATCTAGCTGTTATCACTACGGCTTTTCTTGTTGCTATGCAACATATTGATTTTATTGGCGTTATCAAATGGTCAGGATTCTTCGCGATTTGATCATTTGGTAACATCGTGAGGCCTGCACCCGTCGCCAGCCGAGTCATGCGACGTCAAGATTGTGCTTCTTCATGCGATAGGCGAACTGCGGGCGGGTCATGCCCAGCATGCGCGCGGCGGAACTGTAGTTGCCCTTGCTGCGCTCGACGGCGGCCTTGAGCAGGACGCTCTCGACATCGTCGAGGCTGACCTGGTTCTTCAGCACATAGTCGAGGAAGTCGTTCACGGTGCCCGCGTCGCGCTTGAGTACGCTGCCGTCCCTGGCCAGCGCAGTCAGTTGCTGCTTCTTGACTTCCGACGTCACCGAGGGAAACAGGTCGGCCAGGTCGATGCGTCCGCCGCTGGGGGCCAGGATGACGCCGCGCTCGATGACGTTCTCCAGCTCCCGCACATTGCCCGGCCAGCTGTATTGCTTCAGCGCATGCATGGCCTGGTCGGTAATGCCCAGCACCTTCTTGCTGTGGCGCACCAGGTATTTCTCGAGGAAACGCTGGGCCAGCAGGGCGATATCCTCCTTGCGTTCGCGCAGGGGCGGAATGGTCACCGGGTAGATATTCAGGCGATAGTAGAGATCCCTGCGGAAACGCCCCTCCTCCACCGCTTGCGCCAGGTCGACGTTGGTCGCGGCGACAACCCGCACGTCTACCTTGCGCGTGCGCGTATCGCCGATCCGTTCCAGTTCGCCTTCCTGCAGCACGCGCAAGAGCTTGGCTTGCGCCGACGCGGACAGTTCGCCGACTTCATCGAGAAACAAGGTGCCGCCGTGCGCCCGCTCGAAGCGACCGGGACGCGATTGCTGGGCGCCGGTAAAGGCGCCCTTCTCGATGCCGAACAACTCCGACTCGATCAACTGTTCCGGCAGGGCGGCGCAATTGACCGCGATCAGCGGGTGTTCGGCGCGGTTGCCGACCTTGTGCAGGGCGCGCGCGAACATCTCCTTGCCGACGCCGGTTTCTCCCAGCAGCAGCACGGTCACCTGGCTGTGCGCGGCGCGTTTGAGCAAGCCGGTGGCCTGCTTGAAGCCGGGCGAGACACCCACCAGGTCGTCGGTATCGAGATCGGTGTCGATCGAGTAGCGCAGGGACTGCACCTGGTCCTGCAGGGCCAGGATGTGATCCGCCACCGAGTCGGGTTCGAAATACTTCAGCTCGTCTTCGACCCCGACCCACTCGTCCGCGGGGCGACCGGTGATCTTGCAGCAGGGCGCGCCGGCGCCGGCGCATTGGGTTTCCCGGTAAAGGATGAACTTGCCCATCAGGGTGCTGGAATAGCCGCAGGCATATCCCACCGCCATCCAGCAGCAGGGATCGGGCGAGAGGCCGAAGAGCTGGATGTGGGCATCCGCCTCGAACGAGGCTGTCCAGGTGAATTCACCGAGGAGCACGCCTTTGGCGATATCCATTTCCATGTGGTCGGTCGTGCCGCACACCATGCCTTCCAGCATGTGCAGCGCCGGGCCGGTGGCAAGCAGCTCGGTGGGCGACGCGTCGGGATAGAGTTTGCGCGCCCACCCGGCATCGCGCGCACCCGAGGCGTAGCCCATGCGCACCAGCACGCCGCGCGCGCGGTCGACGCCGAGCGAATCGATGAGTTCCTTGCGCAGCGCGGTCATCGCCGCGCCATGGAGCAGCACCATGCGCGATTCGCCCAGCCAGATGTGGCCGCTGTCGAAGGCGAAACGCAGGCGCGCGGCAAGGTCGCCCACCGCTATCGGCTGCTCCATCGTCGCTTGCGACTGTCTGCTCGTCTCCACTCCGGCTCCCCCGCAAAAATTGTCGGCAACGGGGAACAATGGCATCCCCGGCGCAGCACCTCTGAGGGCGCATTTTTGCCGGCGGATTTTGCGCCCGTCACGTGCGGAACGCAAGGCGGTCGCCCGCCGCCTGATGATCCGCGGCGGCGGGCCGGGCGCGGCCGGCAGACGTCAGGTATTCATCACCTTGATGCTGGGGAACTTGCTGGTGTGGTCCTTGGCCTTCTCGGCGATCTTGACCGCGACGCGACGCGCGATGGTCTTGTAGATCGCCGTCGCCGCGCCGTCCGGATCGGCCTCGACGGTCGGCTTGCCGCCGTCCATCTGCATGCGGATCGCCATGTCGAGCGGCAACTCGCCGAGCATTTCCACGTTGTAATCCGTGGCCATCTTCTCGCCGCCGCCGGTACCGAAAATGTGCTCGGCGTGGCCGCACTTGGAGCAGATGTGGATGCTCATGTTCTCGACGATGCCGAGGATCGGGATGCCGACCTTCTCGAACATCTTGAGCCCCTTGCGCGCGTCCAGCAGCGCGATGTCCTGCGGCGTGGTGACGATCACCGCGCCGGTCACCGGCACCTGCTGCGCCAGCGTCAGCTGGATGTCGCCGGTGCCGGGCGGCATGTCGATGACGAGGTAATCCACATCGCGCCAGCGCGTTTCGGTCAGCAGCTGGGTCAGCGCCTGGGTCACCATCGGGCCGCGCCAGACCATGGGTTGTTCCGGATCGATCAGGAAGCCGATCGACATCGCCTGGATGCCGTGCGCGTCCATCGGTTCGAGGCTCTTGCCGTCGGCGGACTCGGGCCGCCCGGTGGAGATGCCGAGCATGGTCGGCAGCGAGGGGCCGTAGATGTCGGCATCGAGCAGGCCGACATTGGCGCCTTCGGCCGACAGGGCCAGCGCCAGATTGACGGCCGTGGTCGACTTGCCGACGCCGCCCTTGCCGCTGGCCACGGCGATGATGTTCTTGACGCCGGGGATCAGCTTGACGCCCTTCTGCACGGCATGGGTCACGACCTTCGAAAACACGTTGGCGCTGATGTTGCCGATGCCGGGCAGCGTTTTCAGCGCGCCGATCACCGCATTGCGCAAGCCTTCGATCTGGCTTTTCGCCGGATAGCCGAGTTCGATGTCGAGCGAGACATCGCTGCCGGTAATCTTGATGTTCTTGGCGCTGCGACTGGTGACGAGGTCCTTGCCGGTGTTGGGGTCGACGATTTCCTTGAGCGCGGTCTGGATGCTTTGTTCTGTGATGGACATGAAAGGCCTTTTTGCTGACAAAGTGGGCAGGAGAGAATCAGGTTGCGAATTATCACGCGGAACAGACGCACCATATCCGAGTAATTTAGTCGGGATTATATATCAGGTTCGGCTGATGTGCCAGCTTCACGGCGAACGCCCGCGGAGACCCGTCGCCACCTTGTCGAAAAGTCGGCGCGGACGACACGGCGCCGCGTCCCGCCTGCCTGCCGGCCCAAGTACAATGCACCCCTTCAGTTGCGGCGGGTCACGCACCCGTCGCCGGCACCCGGAAAGCCCGCCCCATGACCCGCAAGATCCTCGTCACCAGCGCCCTGCCCTATGCCAACGGCGCGATCCACCTCGGCCACCTGGTCGAGTACATCCAGACCGACATCTGGACCCGCTTCCAGAAGATGCGCGGCCACGAGTGCTGGTATGTCTGCGCCGACGACACCCACGGCACGCCGATCATGCTGCGCGCCGAGAAGGAGGGCATCACGCCCGAACAGCTGATCGCCCGCGTCCATGCCGAGCATTCGCGGGATTTTGCCGGCTTCCATGTGGCCTTCGACAACTACCACACGACGCATTCCGACGAGACGCGGCACTATTCCGAGGACATCTACGGCAAGCTCAAGGCCGCCGGCCTGATCGAAGTGCGCGCGATCGAGCAGTTCTACGACCCGGTCAAGGCCATGTTCCTGCCCGACCGCTTCATCAAGGGCGAGTGCCCCAAGTGCGGGGCCAAGGACCAGTACGGCGACGCCTGTGAATCCTGCGGCGCGGCCTACGCGCCGACCGAGTTGAAGAACCCGTATTCGGCCGTGTCCGGCGCCAAGCCGGAGCTTCGCTCCTCGGACCACTACTTCTTCAAGCTCTCCGACCCGCGCTGCCAGGAGTTTTTGCGCCGCGCCACGCGCGCCGTTTGCGAGAACCAGCCCGAGGCGATCAACAAGCTGCAGGAATGGCTGGGCGAACCCGGCGAGAACAAGCTCACCGACTGGGACATCTCGCGCGATGCGCCTTACTTCGGCTTCGAGATCCCGGGTGCGCCGGGGAAATTCTTTTACGTCTGGCTCGATGCGCCGATCGGCTACATGGGCTCCTTCAAGAACCTGTGCCAGAAAAAGGGCCTCGACTTCGACGCCTTCTGGGGCAAGGGCTCGACGGCCGAGCTCTACCACTTCATCGGCAAGGACATCCTCTATTTTCACGCCCTGTTCTGGCCGGCGGAACTGGAACACGCCGGCTATCGGATACCGACCAGCGTCTTCGCCCACGGCTTCCTGACGGTGGATGGCGCCAAGATGAGCAAGTCGCGCGGCACCTTCATCACCGCCGAGTCATATCTCGCGCAGGGCCTCAACCCGGAATGGCTGCGCTACTACTTCGCCGCCAAGCTCAACGGCACGATGGAGGACATCGACCTCAACCTCGACGACTTCGTCAGCCGGGTCAATTCCGACCTGGTCGGCAAGTACATCAACATCGCCAGTCGCGCCGCCGGCTTCATCGCCAAACGCTTCGGCGGCAAGCTCGATGCGCGGCACCTCAACGAAACCTTCCGTGCCGAGTTGCCGGGTCTGATCGAAGCCGGCGAAGAAATCGCCGCTAACTACGAGGCGCGCGACTACGCCCGCGCGCTGCGCCGGGTGATGGCGCTGGCCGACCAGGTCAACCAGTACGTGGACAAGAACCAACCCTGGCAACTGGCCAAGCAGGAAGGCCAGGACGCCAAACTGCACGAGGTCTGCTCGCTGCTGATCAACGCCTTCCGCCTGCTCACCATCTACCTCAAGCCGGTACTGCCCAAGCTGGCGCAACGTGCCGAGGAATTTCTCAACGTGGCGCCGCTGCACTGGGCCGATGCCGGCCACCTGCTGCCGCCGGCGCACCTGATCAACGCCTACGAGCACCTGATGCAGCGCATCGACCCGAAACAGGTCGAGGCCCTGGTGGCAGCCAATCGCGAGTCGCTGGCGCCCGCCGCGCAGTCCGCCGTATCTCCGGCGCCGACTTCTGCGGAACCGCAGTCGCCGCAGCGCCGCGCCCAGCATCAGCAGGCGACCGCTGCCCCCCCTCCCCAACCCTCCCCCGCGGGGGGGGAGGGAGCAAGCGGCGGCGCGTTCGCGCCGGTTATCGGGATTGACGACTTCGCCAGGGTCGACCTGCGCATCGCGCGCATCGCCGACGCGCAGCACGTCGAGGGCGCCGACAAGTTGATCCGCCTGACGCTGGACCTCGGCGCGGACGGCACGCGCAATGTCTTCGCCGGCATAAAATCGGCCTACGATCCGGCGCAACTGGTCGGCCGCCTCACCGTCATGGTCGCCAACCTCGCGCCGCGCAAGATGAAGTTCGGCATGAGCGAGGGCATGGTGCTGGCGGCATCCGACGATGGCGGCAAGACACCGGGGTTGTTCCTGCTCTCGCCCGACAGCGGCGCAACCCCCGGAATGAAGGTGAAATGACCCAGGTTGTTCGCCGCCTGCTCATCCGCGGCGTCGTGCAGGGCGTCGGTTTTCGTTATTCGATGCTGGCGCAGGCACGCCTGCTCGGCATCACGGGCTGGGTGCGCAACCGCCGCGACGGCCGCGTCGAGGCGGTGGTTGCCGGCGATCCCGGGCAGGTCGAGGCCATGCTGGCCTGGAGCCACATCGGGCCCGCCGGAAGCAGCGTGGACGAACTGGTCGCCGAACCCGCCACCGGCGAATTCCTGGATTTCGGGTTGCGGCCAACTGCCTGAATACAGCCGTAATCTGTCCGGCGCAAACTTCGCTCCCGAGGGGGTTTACCCTGTCAATTCCACCCTATTCGCCCGCCTCGCGTGCGTTAAGTTCAGCCATCCGAAACCATCCGTAGAACCATTGCCATCATGAGCACCACCACCACCTGGAGCGACGAGGCCATCACCGCCAAGATTCGGGAAATCGCCAAAACCACCTTCGGCCTGGACCTGCCGGACAGCGGCCTGCCCATAAAGGACTCGGGGCTGGACTCGCTGGCGCTGATCGACATCGTGATGGGACTGGAAGAAGCCTTCGGCTGCCAGTTGCCGCTGGAGCGGCTGCCGGCAAACCCGACGGTCAACGACTTCGTGGCCCTGGCGCAGGTGAGCCTGGCACAGCAGTGAAAAAGGAGGTCGTCGTCACCGGCCTGGGCTTCGTTTCGCCCATCGGCCAATCCGCCGCCGAGGTGCTCGACCACCTGCTCGCGGTCCGCTCCGGCATCAGCCTCTGGTCGGCTGACGGCTTCACCAAGACCTTCCCGGCCGGCATCGTCCGCGGTGATTTCGACGATCACTTCGAAAAGAAGGACCTGCCCTACCTGGATCGGATCACGAAAATGAGCGTCGCCGCCGCGGAGCAGGCCCTGGCCGACGCCGGCCTGCCGCGAGGCCTGGACGAGCCCGGTCCGCGCGCGGGAATTTTTGCGGGCACCGTCAGCGGCGGCGCCGAAACCCAAACCCAGTGGCTGCGCGACTTTTCCGCCGGGGGCAAGCAAACCGCCCGGCCCTTCACCCTCATGGCCGGCATGCACAACGCCCCGGCCGCCTGGATTTCGATCCGCCACCGGATCGTCGGCCCCGTGATCACCCATACCTCGGCCTGCTCATCTTCCGGCGCGGCGATCGGCGACGCGCTGCGCTGGATCCGTAACGGCGACCTCGACCTGGCGATCGCCGGCGGCTGCGAGGCCACGCTCAATGCCCCGGTCATGGGCGCCTGGGACGGCTTGCGGGCCCTGGCCCGGCCCGATACCGAGGATGTCGGGCGCAGTTGCCGGCCGTTTTCCCGCAGCCGCTCCGGACTGGTACTCGCCGAGGGTGCGGTGTTCTTCGTACTCGAATCCGCGGAACACGCCGCTGCGCGCGGCGCCCGTGTCCACGCGACGCTGTCCGGTTACGGCATCGCCTGCGATGCCTACCACGTAGGGTCCCCGCATTCGCGCGGACAGACCGCCGCCATCGCGGCCGCCCTGCACGATGCCGGCCTGCGCCCGTCCGACCTGTCCTATATCAACGCCCATGCCACCGCGACACCGACCGGCGACCCGGTGGAAGCGGCATCCCTGCGCGAAGCCCTTGGCGATGCTGCCGACGCCGTGCCCGTCAGCAGCACCAAGGCCCAGCACGGGCACATGCTGGGCGCCGCCAGCGCCATGGAGCTCGGGGTCTGCATCCTCGCCATGCAGCATGATTTTCTGCCGGCGACCGCCTTTCTCGACGACATCGATCCGGTCTGCGCGCTCCGCCATGTCCCGGGCGCGGCCGAACGGGGTGTGCAAATTCGCCACACATTGAGCCTGAGCGCCGGTTTCGGCGGCACAAACACCGCCCTCGTGCTCAGCAAGCGGTAATATCCAGTCTCCATTTGTGGTTGGGCATGCCATGGTGAAGACCGCGTCCATTGCGCCGTACGTACCCCGGGAAGACAGCTCGCTGGCGACCCGGCTGGACAATTCGCTGGATACCCTCTGGGTTTCCCTGCAAGCCGTGCCCGGCCGGCCGCTCAACTTTTCGCCGGAACTGCTTTCCGGTTTCGAGCGGCTGCTGGACCGGATCGAAGGGAACGATTGGCACTGGCAGGAGGATTCGCGCGAGGGTCGCCTGCGCTACCTCGTGCTGAGCTCGAGCCATCCCCGCCATTTCGCCCTGGGCGGCGACCTCGCCTACTTCCAGTCCTGCATCGAAAGCGGCAACGCCGGCGCGCTGCGCGCCTACTCGATGCGCTGCCTGGAGCTGGTGCGGCGGATATTCTCCGCGGCGCACGAGGTCACCACCGTCACCCTGGTCCAGGGGCGCGCCCTCGGCGGCGGCTTCGAAACGGCACTGAGCGCTACCCACTTGATCGCCGAGCGCGGCGCCGAATTCGGCTTTCCCGAAATAGCCTTCGGCACCTTCCCCTGCACCGGCGGCATGACACTGCTGTCCAACCGCATCGGGCTGCGGCGTGCCGCCGCCTTCATGCGCAATGCGCGCATCCATTCCGCCCCCGAGCTGCACGCCCAGGGCGTGGTGGATGAATTGTGCGAGCCCGGTGAAGGCCCGGCCGCCGCGCAGCGCTTCATCGCCGAGCACCGCCGCCGCTACAACGCCCGCATGGCCCTGCAGCGCGCCGAAGCGCGCATGGGCAGCTTCAACCTCGCAGAAATGCGCACCGTGGTCGAGGACTGGGTGGCGACGGCGATGGCGCTGTCCGCCGAGGAGCGCCGGGTGCTCGATACCCTGGTGCGCATGCAGGCGGCCGACGCCGGCGCCGCCGCGGTCACGCCACCGACTGCCCTGAAGCGTTCGGCTTAGCCGCGTTGCGCCAATCCCGCAGCGCCGCAATGCTGTTGACGCTGACGTCGGAGAGTTCCATCGCGAGCTTGGTGCGCATCGCCTCCAGCCCCGCGATGTCCGTCTGCATGATCGAGATCGCGGTGTTCTTGAGGCGAAACGCCCCCATCTGATGGGCGACGCCCTTCAGGGCGTGCGCCAGTTTCCTGACTTCGTCCCACTGCGCGTCGCCGAGCGCGGCTATCAGGCCGGCAGTGGTCCGCTCGATGTCGCGCACGGCATGTTCGATCATTTCCCCGAGGAATGCCGGCCGCTGGCTGATGGCCGCCACCTCCGCCAGTACCTCGGTATCGAGGTAGAGGATGGGCACCGCGCGCAGCCCCGGTGCCGCCCTGGTCTCGGCAGCTGGCGTCCCCTCCGGGAACGTGTCCGCCAGCACCTCGCGAATCTCCGCCAGTCGCACCGGCTTGCCGATGATGCCGCAGGCATCGGTGTCGCGCAGGCGCGCCGTGGTGTCGGCCGAGGTATCGGCGGTAAGGAAGAACACCGGCGCCGGATCGCGCACGCCGAAATGGTAAACCTGCAGGACCTGGATGCCATCCATGTCGCCCAGGTTGTAATCGAGGAAGATCACGTCCGGCGCCTGTTCGGGCATTGCCAGCAGGTCAAGCGCAGTCTGCCCCGAATCGGCGATGCTGACGGCATGCCCGTCCTGCTCGAGGATCTCGCGCATCAGGTGCAGGTTGGTGACGTTGTCGTCGACGACCATGATCCGCAAGCGCCTGCCGGCGGGGCTTTGCGGGGCAGCCACGGCGGGGGCCAGCGGCAGCGTGTCGGCGCGCGGGAAGTGGACGTCGAACCAGAAGCGCGAGCCGCGGCCGGGCTCGCTCGAAACGCGCAGCTGGCCACCCATCAGTTCGACGACATCCTTGCAGATCGACAGGCCGAGCCCGGTGCCGGTGGAGCGCCGGGCGGGGCCGGTATCGAGCTGCACGAAGGGCGTGAAGATCTTCTCCTGGTCTGCCTGGGGAATGCCGATTCCGCTGTCCTCGACGGAAAAGCGCAGGTAGAACCTGCCGGGCGTGGCATCGAGCACCATGACCCGGATCACGACCTGGCCCGCCTCGGTAAACTTGACCGCGTTGCCGGCCAGGTTGAGCAGGGCGCGGCCGAGGTAGTGGGCGTCGGCGATGCTCGCCGAGTCGAGCCGCGGATCGATCAGCACCTGCAGGTCGAGGTGCTTCTCGTTCGCCTTGGCGCGCACCGCGGCTTCGACCGTATTCATCAGTTCGCGGATATCGCAAATGCCCGGGTTCAGGATCAGCGACTTGGCCTCGTGCTTGGCCTGGTCGAGCAGGTCGGCGATGTCGTCCTGCAGGTGCTTGGCCAGGGCCATGATGGTGCTCGCCAGCCGGCCTTCGGGGGCGGTCGGCGCCGCCATGTGGATCAGGTCGGCGGCGGAAACGATGCCGCCCAGCGGGGTGCGCAGTTCGTGCGAGACCTTGGCCAGCATGTCCGACTTGGCCCGGCTCTCCTCTTCGGCGCGCTGCCGCGCCGCGTGCAACTGGTCGAGGAGCATGCCCACATAGATGGGAACGATGACCAGGGGCACCGCGAAGGAAATCGCCCTGACCGGATTCTGCATCCATTGCGGATAGATGACGAGGATCAGGGCGTATCCGGTCAGCGTGACAAGCTGGTTGACCGCCATGACGTACTTGTCTCCCGTGCGCAAGCCGTAACCCAGGCCGGTAAACAGCGCGAAGGCGACGACGATGCCGGCGGCGTTCTCCAGCAAGGGTAGCCAGAAAATCAGGAACACCGCATCGAGCGCAGCAGTGCAATAGATGGCCGCGGTCCAAAACCGCTCCGGCAACCGCCTCGATGCCACGGATGTAGCGGCGATATAGACGAAATAGCAGACGATGGCCCACTCCGCCCAAAGGAGGGCCCTGTCCGCGTAGTAATGAAGCCAGACCAGCACCCCCGTCATGGGGATGCCGATGAACGCACGCAGCCTGGACTGCTTCACCAGCACGGCTTGAAGTGTCGAAACGTGCAGCATCGATCAGTAGTCCACGGTCGGTTCCAGTTTGCTCATTGCAGTTGCAACAGACTCCCAAGGCTACATCGTAATCGCCCGCCCTGCAGGTGCCCGGACGCTGCCGGACATGGCGGGCTGCCGCAGCCCGCACGCAGCTATGATCGCCAGAAACAGACCGGTTTCATTCGGCAAACAGCGGCCGTTTTCCGCGGACGGAAACGGATCTTGCGCGGAGGCCATTGTTACCGACGCGATGGAGTGCTATTTTGCAGCTTGCACGGTGATGCCCAACCCTGCCGTGCGCGTACTTTGGATCATCAAGGCAGCCCATGCGCCAGAACGTACTCGTAATCGACGACCAGACCTCGAACGCCATGCTGGTTGCCGAGATTCTCTCCGGCATCGCGCCCGAGATCGACGTCGTCACCTTCGTCCAGCCGCTGGAAGCGGTGCGCTACGCGGCAGAAAACCCGCTCGACCTGGTCATCACCGACTTCAGCATGCCCGAACTCGACGGCATCGGCGTCATCCGCCAGCTGAAGCGCATGGAGCATCTTTTCGATGTGCCGATCGTCGTGGTCACCGCGCACGAGGGCATCGACGTCCGCTATGCCGCGCTCGACGCCGGCGCGGCGGACTTCCTGACGCGACCGATCAACCACAGGGAATGCCAGTCGCGCTGTCGCAACCTGCTCCGGATGCGCATGTTCCAGCTGCAGAACAAGCGCCACGCCGAAGTTCTCCAACAGCGTGTCGCCGAAGTCAGTGAAGACCTGCAGAACCGCAGCATGGAAATGCTGAGGCGCCTGGCCGTGGTCGCCGAGAAGCGCGATTCGGAGACCGGGCAGCACCTGGTACGGATGGCGCGCTACTCGAAACTGCTGGCCCGCGAAACGGGATTCAGCGAAACCGAGGTCCATGTGATCGGTTTGGCGGCGCCACTCCATGACATCGGCAAGATCGGCATCCCCGACGGAATCCTGCTCGCGCCGCGGCGCCTGAGCGACGGTGAGCTGGCCATCATGCGCACGCATCCGGACATCGGCTACGAGATGCTGCAGGGGTCCACCTCGGAATCGATGAAAATGTCGGCCGACATCGCCCGCTACCACCACGAATGGTTCGATGGCAGCGGCTACCCGCTGGGCCTGCGCGGCGAGGAAATTCCGCTGTCGGCGCGAATCGTCGCGGTGGCCGACGTCTGGGATGCCCTGCTCACGACGCGTCCGTACAAGAAGCCCTGGACCGAAGAGGCCGCCATCGATCACCTGCGTCGCGGTGCCGGAGCCCATTTCGACCCGACACTGGTGGACGCCTTCCTGGCAAACCTCGAAAGCCTGCGTTCGATTCGCCATGAGTCGGACCTGGCGGAGTCCGAACCCGCGCCGGACTGCTGACCGGCTCGCATGCGTCAGCCGAAAAATGCTGCCTGGCGAATGCGCAGCCGGCAAAAATTCTGTATGCTTGGCGACGCTTGAGACCTAAAACTACAGGAGTAGCAACCATGGCCCGCAAAAAGAAACTGGACTTTTCGGACATCGCGGATGTGCGCAAGAAGCAGAACATCAACCAGACCGAATTCTGGACGCGCTTCGGCGTCACCCAGTCGGGCGGATCGCGTTACGAGTCCGGCCGCAACATTCCCAAGCCGCTGGCGATCCTGCTGTGGCTGCATCGTTCGGGCAAGATAAGCGACAAGGATCTGGCGGAAGCCCGGAAGTAGGCAGCTGCCGTGCGCGCATTCCCGGCCGCTCGCCCGGGCGCCGGGCAGGAAGCCTGAGCGATGATCGAGACCGCACGCGGCACGGTGCACGAGTGGCAGCGCGACCACATGGGCCACATCAACGTGCGCGCCTACATGGAGTTTTTCGAAGAGGCCTGCTGGCAGTTCTATGCCATGCTCGGCATGACGCCGTCTCTGCTGCGCAGCGGCGCCCTGCACCTGGCCGCCGTGCAGCAGAACATCGGCTACCGCAGGGAACTGTATCCCGGCGACACTGTCGCGGTGCGCACCGGCGTACTGGAAATGCGCGAGAAAGTGCTGCGCTTCCGCCACGAATTGTTCAACACCGAAACCGGCGATGTCGCCTCGATTTGCGAGTTCACCGTGGTCTGCCTCGACCCCGCAAGCCGCAAGTCGCAACCCTTTCCAGCGCAGGTGGCCGTGCGCGCCAGGGAATTGATTGTGCCTGACACGACAGCCGGCACCGATTCCGCATCGGCGCCATGAAGAAGCACGCGGCTGAAACAGCCATCGAATTCGAGCCGGAGTACGTCACCGGCCTGAAGAAGATCTTCGAGGAAATGATCGTCTTCAACCAGCTCCTCGGCCTGAAAGTCACCTCGATCGAGGCTGACCGCGCCCGCGGCCGCATCGAAATGCGGCGGGAACTGATCGGCCACTACAGCCACAACCGGATCCACGGCGGCGTCATCAGCGCCAGCCTCGACGCGATGGGCGGCCTGGCGGTGATGGCGGCGATCGGCGCGCGTCACATGGACGAGGCGCCGGCGCAACGCCTGCACCGCTTCGGCAAGCTGGGCACCATCGACCTGCGCATCGACTACCTGCGTCCCGGCATCGGCGACCGCTTCGAACTGCGCGCGGAAGTGCTGCGCCTGGGCTCGCGCGTGGCAACCACCCGCATGGAATTCCTCGGCACGGACGGCAAGCTGCTGTCCGCCGGTGCGGGGACCTACATCGTTTCCTGACGTCGTTCCGGCGGCGACCGGCGGGCAGGCGCGATCAACCGTAGATCACGGTAACGTTTTCCTGCCTTAGCCAATCCACCAGTCCGGCCAGCAGGGCATCGTCGAGCCGCACGCGCCAGCTGTCGGGCAGCGGCAGTTCCGCAGCGGCATCGCCGTTGCGGTAGTTCAGCCGCACCGGGCAGGGGCCGTTGCGGAAGGGCGCCAGCAGCGCCTGCAGGCGTTTGGCGTCGGAACCGCCGTTCATGGTCAGGCGCAGGCCGCGCGCGTAGCGGCCACGCGCCTCGGCCAGGGTGTAGAGCTTGTCGGCGCTGATGCGCAGGCCACCACTGAAGTCGTCCTTCTGCACCTTGCCCTCGACCAGCAGCAGTTCGTCCTCCCGGATCTTGGCGCGCTCGGCTTCCCACAGTTCGTTGAACACAGTGACTTCGAGCTGGGTGCTGCCGTCGTCGAGCTGGATCACGGCCATCTTGCCGCGCCGCGTCATCTGCGTGCGCGTCGACATCACCACCCCGGCCAGCAGCACCGGCTCGCGTTGCGGTTCCAGCTGACCAAGGCGGCGCTTGACGAAGGCCCCGATCTCGGCGGCATAGGCGTGGAAGGGATGGCCGGAAAGGAAGAAGCCGAGCGCCGGCTTTTCCTGCATCAGGCGCTCGCGCTCTCCCCAGCGCGGCATCTCGACATAGTGCACGGTATCTTCCTGCGCGCCGCCGCCCATGTCGAACAGCCCGCCCTGCAGGGCGTTGCGGTCAGCCTGTTCGGCCGCTTCGAGCGCGACGCCGGTCGAAGCCAGCAGCTTGGCTCGATGATCATCTATTCCGTCGAACGCGCCGGCGCGGATCAGCGCCTCGATCACGCGCCGGTTAACCACGCGCTTGTCGATGCGGCGACAGAAGTCGAACAGGTCGCGGAACGGCCCGCCGGGTTTGTCACCCCCGTCGCGCGCCTTGAGGATCACCGAAAGCGCCGCCTCGCCGGTGCCCTTGATCGCGCCCAGCCCGTAGCGGATCGTTCTGCCATCCACCGGAAGGAAACGGATGCCGCCGTGGTTGATGTCGGGCGGCAGGAAGACCAGGCCGTTGTCGACCGCGTCCTTGTAGAAGAACTGGACCTTGTCGGTATTGGCCATTTCCGAGGACAGCGTGGCGGCCATGAAGGCCGCCGGGTGATGGCATTTGAGCCAGGCCGTGTGGTAGGCGACCAGGGCATAGGCGGCGGCGTGCGACTTGTTGAAGCCGTAGCCGGCGAACTTCTCCATGGTGTCGAAGATCTCGTTGGCCTGGGCCTCGCCGATGCCGTTCGCGGCGGCCCCGGTGACGAAGATCTCGCGCTGCTTGGCCATTTCCTCGGGCTTCTTCTTGCCCATCGCGCGCCGCAGCAGGTCGGCCGCGCCCAGGCTGTAACCGGCCGCCACCTGCGCCGTCTGCATCACCTGCTCCTGGTAGATCATGATGCCGTAGGTGGTTGCCAGCACCTTCTCCAGGCAGGGGTGCGGATAGACCACGCGCTCACGGCCGTGCTTGCGGTTGATGAAGTTGGGGATGAAGTCCATCGGCCCCGGCCGGTACAGCGCGTTCAGCGCGATCAGGTCGTCGAGCCGGTCGGGGCGGGCCTTGACCAGCGCGTCCTTCATGCCGCCGGATTCGAACTGGAACACCGCCGTGGTGTTGGCGGTCTTGAACACCTTGTCGTAGGTCTCGCGGTCGTCGAGCGGCAGCGTGGCGAGATCGATCGCCGCGCCTTCGACTTCCCGCGCCAGGCGCAGCGCTTCTTCGATGATCGTCAGCGTGCGCAGGCCGAGGAAGTCGAACTTGACCAGGCCCGCCTTCTCGACGTCGTCCTTGTCGAATTGCGAGACCACCGAGCTCGTGCCGTCCGGCGAATACAGCGGGCAGAAATCGGTCAGCTTGCCCGGTGCGATCAGTACGCCGCCGGCGTGCATGCCGACGTTGCGGGTCAGGCCTTCGAGCTTCAGCGCCAGAGCCCACAGCTCGGCGACCTCCTCCTCGGCCTCGATCCGGCCGCGGATCAGGGGCTCCTTTTCCAGGGCGTCCTTGAGCGTGATGCCGAGTTCGTTGGGGATCAGCTTGGCGAACTGGTCGACGAAATTGAAGCCGAGGTCGAGCACGCGGCCGACGTCGCGGATCACCGCCTTGGCCGCCATGGTGCCGAAGGTGACGATCTGCGACACGGCGTGCGCGCCGTACTTGTTCTTGACGTAATCGATGACGCGGTCGCGCCCTTCCTGGCAGAAGTCGATGTCGAAGTCCGGCATCGAGACGCGCTCGGGATTGAGGAAACGCTCGAACAGCAGGTCGTAGCGCAAGGGATCGAGGTCGGTGATGCCGAGGCTGTAGGCCACCAGCGAGCCGGCGCCGGAACCGCGACCGGGGCCCACCGGCACACCGTTGTGCTTGGCCCAGTTGATGAAGTCGGCGACGATCAGGAAGTAGCCGGGAAAGCCCATCTTGACGATGGTCGCGATCTCGAAATCGAGGCGCTCGGCGTACTGCGGGCGCCGACTTTCCCGCTCGGCGGGATCGGGATAGAGCAGTTCCATGCGCCGCGCGAGGCCGGCATGCGACTCGCTGGCGAGGAAGGCCTCCAGCGGCTCGCCGGCCGGGGTCGGGAAATCCGGCAGGCGGCTCTTGCCCAGTTCCACGCTCAGGTTGCAGCGCCGTGCGATCTCCACGGAGTTCTGCAAGGCCTCGGGCAGGTCGGCGAACAGTTCGGCCATCTCGGCGCGGGTCTTGAAATACTGCTCGGGGTCGAAGCGCTGCGGCCGCCGCTTGTCGCCCAGCACATAGCCCTCGGCGATGCAGACCCGCGCCTCGTGCGCCTTGGCGTCGTCGCGATCGATGAACTGTACCGGATGCGTCGCCACCAGCGGCAGGCCGAGGCGCGCCGCGAGGTCGGCACTGGCCGCGACCAGCACCTCGTCCGCGGCCGCTCCATCGCGTCCGCCGGGGCGCTGGACTTCGATGTAATAAGCGCCGGGAAACAAGCGTGCCCAGGCCTGGGCACGGACATCGGCCTGGTCCAGCTTGCCGGCAGCGAGCAGTTGTCCGATGTCGCCCAGCGGGCCGCCGGAAAGCGCGATCAGGCCGCCGTTGTCGCCCTGGCCCAATTGCGCGCGCGTGATCTCGGCGCGACCGTGGCGGCGCGGCGCGAGATAGACGGTGGAGAGCAGTTCGCACAGGCGCAGGTAGCCGGCGCGATTCCTCGCCAGCAGCAGCAGGCGCGACGACGACGCGGCGTTCCGGTCCGCCGCCTCCTCGCCGACCCAGACATCGCAGCCGATGATGGGCTTGACGCCTTTGGCGCGGGCGGCGGTATAGAACTTGACCATGCCGAACAGGTTGGCGAGGTCGGTGATCGCCAGCGCAGGCTGGCCGTCGGCCGCCGCCTGCGCGATCGCCTCATCGATGCGCGTCAGGCCATCGGTGATGGAATATTCGCTGTGAAGCCGGAGGTGGACGAACTCCGGGGATTGCGGCACGGTGGACATGTCGCGGCGATTTTACTCCCGCAGCCAGGGGTAGTCGGTGTAGATTTCCCTCGCCCCGATGCATCCACGGCAAGCAACCGCACTTTGGCTCAGACCGGCCGTTGCACCCAGTCCAGCAGCGGCTGCCACTGCGCGATGTCCTTTTCCGCGCGACTGGGCGGCAGCTCGAAAATGCTCAGGCCATGGGCCGCCGCCTGCACGTAGTTCTGCGTGTCGCGCAGGTGCGCAACCACCGGCAGGCCGACGCCGTCGAGGAAGCGCTCGAGTTCGCCGGCGGCCCGCGTGCGGGCATCGACGCGCATGGCGACGATGGCGACAAAGGCCTCGTGCTTGCGGATTTCCTTCTCCTCGAACAACTGGTCGAGGAAATGCCGCGTCGCCAGGATGTCGAAAATCGACGGCTGCAGGGGCACGATCACGCGCCGCACCAGCTTCAGCACATGGCCCAGCTTCTTGCCATGCAGGCCGGCCGGCGTGTCGAGCACGACATGGGTGGTGTCCTTCGGCGGCCGCGCCGGCTGGTCGGGTTCGATGTCCCAGGTGGCGATCCGCGGCAGCGCCGGCGAGCGCAGCTTGAGCCATTCGCGCGAGGACTGCTGGCGGTCGATGTCGCCGAGCATGACACGCTTGCCCTGGCCCGCGAACCAGCCGGCGAGATTGGTCGCCAGCGTGGTCTTGCCGACGCCACCCTTGGGATTGGCGATCAGGAAGGATTCCATTTCTATCAGATCCCTTACGGCAGCAACACCGTGGAGCCGGTGGTCTTGCGCGCGACGAGGTCGATCTGGGCCTGCGCCGCGTCCTTCAGCGCATAGGTCTGGTTGACCTCGATCTTCACCTTGCCGGAGGTGACGACGTCGAACAGGTCGCCGGAAATGGCCAGCAGGTCGCTGCGCTGCGCGATGTAGGTGAACAGGGTCGGCCGCGTGATGAACAGCGAACCCATCTTGGCCAGGAGCCCCAGATCGAAGGGCGGTACCGGGCCGGAGGCCGCGCCGAACAGCACCATCATGCCCAAGGGGCGCAGGCACTCCAGCGAACCCGTGAACGTGTCCTTGCCGATCGAGTCGTACACCACGCGCACGCCCTTGCCACCGGTGATTTCCCTGACCCGCTCGGCAAAATTCTCGCGCGTGTAGATGATCGCGTGGTCGCAGCCATGGGCCTTGGCCAGTGCCGCCTTCTCGTCGGAACTGACGGTGCCGATCACCGTCGCGCCGAGGGCGCGCGCCCACTGGCAGACGATGAGGCCGACGCCGCCGGCGGCGGCATGGATCAGGATGGTGTCGCCGGGCTCGACCTTGCAGGTGCGGCGCAGCAGGTATTGCGCGGTCATCCCTTGCAGCATCATCGCCGCGCCGGTCTTGAAGTCGATGGCATCCGGCAGCTTGACCAGGCGGTCGGCCGGCATGTTGCGCACTTCCGAGTACGCACCGACCGGCCCGCCGGCATAGGCGACGCGGTCGCCCACCTTGAGGTCCGTGACCGCGCTGCCCACCGCCTCGACCACGCCCGCGGCCTCGAGGCCGATGCCCGACGGCATGGGCAGCGGATAGGCGCCGGTGCGGTGGTAGATGTCGATGTAGTTGAGGCCGACGGCGTGGTGGCGCACGCGCGCCTCGCCGGGCGCCGTCTCGCCAACGCCGACTTCTTCCCAGCGCAGGACTTCGGGACCGCCCGGGGCGTGAAAACGGATGGCGTGGCTCATGGGTTCACCTCGATGGACGGGAAAGTCCCGCACGCTACCCCGAGCCGGGGAAAAATTCAACCTCGGCCGGGTTCAAGGCGCCCCAAGCCGTTCAGCTTTTTCCGCTTTCCAGCAGATGGTTGGCGTCCACCACCGCCAGCGCGGTGAGGTTCACCAGCCGCCGTACGGTGGCCGTGGCGGTCAGGATATGCACCGGCCTGGCCGCGCCGAGCAGCACCGGGCCGACCGTGATGCCGTCGCCGGAGGTGGCCTTGATCAGGTTGAAGGCGATGTTGGCGGCATCGACGTTGGGCATGATCAGCACGTTCGCCTCGCCCTTGAGCCGGCAGTCGGGGTAGAGCTGCTCACGGATGGATTGCGACAGCGCGGCGTCGCCGTGCATCTCGCCATCGACCTCCAGCCAGGGTGCGCGCTCCTCGATCAGGGCGCGCGCGGCGGCCATCTTCATGGCGGATTCGGAACGCACGCTGCCGAAGTTGGAGTGCGAGAGCAGCGCCACCTTGGGCTCGACGCCGAAGCGCTTGACCTCCTTGGCCGCCATCAGCGTGATCTCGGCCAGTTGCTCCGGCGTCGGGTTTTCGTTGATGTAGGTATCGCAAAGGAACAGCGTGTGCTTGGGCAGCAGCAGCATGTTCATCGCCGCGAAGCAGTGGGCGCCCGGCTCCAGGCCGATCACGTCGCTGATGTGCTTGAGGTGCTGCGCGTGCCGCCCGACCACGCCGCAGAGCATGGCATCGACATAGCCGCGCCGGAGCAGCATGGCGCCGATCAGCGTGGTGTCGGAGCGCACCGCCTGCTTCGCCCAGCCCGGGGTGACGCCCTGGCGGCCCAGGGTCTGGTGGTAGTCCTGCCAGAGTTCCTTGTAGCGCGGGTCGGAGTTCGGGTTGACCACCTCGAAGTCGCGCCCGCCCTGGATGCGCAAGCCGGCCTTCTCGATGCGCATGGCGATCACGTCGGGGCGGCCGATCAGCACCGGCTGCGCCAGGCCCTCGTCGAGCACCGCCTGCACCGCGCGCAGCACGCGCTCGTCCTCGCCTTCGCAGTAGATGACGCGGCGCGGCGCTTTCTTGGCGGCGGCGAAGACCGGCTTCATGACGAATCCGGAGTGGTAGACGAAGCTGTCCAGCTTTGCACGGTAGGCGTCGAAATCCTTGATCGGCCGCGTGGCGACGCCGGACTCCTCGGCGGCCCTGGCCACCGCCGGGGCGATCTTGACGATCAGGCGCGGGTCGAAGGGGCGCGGAATCAGGTAGTCGCGGCCGAAGGCAACGGCCTCGCCGCCATAGGCCTGGGCCACCACGTCGGAAACTTCGGCCTGGGCCAGCTCGGCGATGGCGCGCACGGCGGCCAGCTTCATCTGCTCGGTAATCGTGGACGCGCCGGCATCCAGCGCGCCGCGGAAGATGAAGGGGAAGCACAGCACGTTGTTGACCTGGTTCGGATAGTCCGAACGGCCGGTGGCGATGATCGCGTCATCGCGCACGGACTTCACTTCCTCGGGCGTGATTTCCGGCGTCGGGTTGGCCAGCGCCAGGATCAGCGGGTTCTTTGCCATCTTCGCCACCATCGCCGGCTTGACCACGCCGCCGGCGGAGAGGCCGAGGAACACGTCGGCGCCTTCGATGATCTCGGCCAGCGTACGGGCGTCCGTCTTTTTGGCGTAACGATCCTTGATCGGGTCCATCAGCTTCTCGCGCCCGACATAGACTACGCCTTCGATGTCGGTGACCCAGATGTTCTCCACCTTGACGCCGAGGTTCACCAGCAGGTCGAGGCAGGCCAGGGCCGCCGCACCCGCGCCGGAGGTGACCAGCTTGACCTCATCGACCTTCTTGCCGACCAGATTCAGGCCGTTCAGTATCGCTGCGCCGACCACGATGGCGGTGCCGTGCTGGTCGTCGTGGAAGACCGGGATCTTCATCCGCTCGCGCAGCTTGGCCTCGACATAGAAGCACTCGGGCGCCTTGATGTCCTCGAGGTTGATGCCGCCGAAGGTGGGCTCCATGGCGGCGATCATGTCCACCAGCTTGTCCGGGTCGTTCTCGGCCAGTTCGATGTCGAACACGTCGATGCCGGCGAACTTCTTGAACAGCACGCCCTTGCCTTCCATCACCGGCTTGCCGGCCAGCGGGCCGATGTTGCCCAGGCCCAGCACGGCGGTGCCGTTGGTGACGACGCCGACCAGGTTGGCACGCGAGGTCAGGCGGCTGGCCATCGCCGGGTCGGCGACGATGGCATTGCAGGCGGCGGCCACGCCGGGCGAATAGGCCAGGGCCAGGTCGCGCTGGTTGGTGAGGCCCTTGGTCGGCACCACCGCGATTTTTCCGGGCGTCGGCCACTCGTGGTATTCGAGGGCGGCGGCGGAGAGGTTTTCCTGTTCGGTAGACATGGTCATCCTCCGGCATATTTTTTTGGTAAGCCGTGCATGATAGGTCATGCATGCTGACAGCACCATTACGGAAATCCACGACGATGGGGGCGAAGGTAGAATCCGCCGCAATTTTCTTCCACGGAGGCAGCATGAAGCGCGTTGTATTCAATCAAAAAGGCGGCGTCGGCAAGAGCACCATCACCTGCAACCTGGCGGCCATCGCGGCCGCGCGCGGCGCCCGCACCCTGGTTATCGACCTCGACCCGCAGGCCAATTCGACCCAGTACCTGCTGGGCGAAGCGGCGCAAAACCTCGAACTCACGGCCAATGAATTCTTCGACCAGATGCTCTCCTTCAAGCTGCGCCCGCTGCCGACCGGGGACTTCATCGCCGCCACGCCCTTCGAGAACCTCTCCATCCTGCCCTCCGGCCCGGCGCTGGAAGAACTGCAGGCCAAGCTCGAATCGCGTTACAAGATCTACAAGCTGCGCGAGGCGCTCGATGCGCTGGAAGGCTACGACGAAATATGGATCGACACGCCGCCGGCGCTGCACTTCTACACCCGCTCGGCGCTGATCGCCGCCGACGCCTGCCTGATCCCCTTCGACTGCGACGAGTTCGCGCGCCGCGCGCTCTACAGCCTGCTCGACAACGTCAATGAAATCCGCGCCGACCACAACGCCGGCCTCGAAGTCGAAGGCATCGTCATCAACCAGTTCCAGGCCCGCGCCAGCCTGCCGCAACGGATCATCGACGAGTTGCGCGAGGAAGGCCTGCCGGTGCTGGCCTCCTTCCTCTCCTCCTCGGTGAAGATCAAGGAATCGCACCAGCAGGCCAGGCCGATGATCCACCTCGACCGCGGCCACAAGCTGGCGCTGGAATTCGGCGCGCTGTTCGACGAACTCGAGGCGGCGCGGAAGGTGCGCGCCAAGGCGGCGGCGAAAAGGCGGGCCTGAGCGCCCCGTCAGGCGGCGAAGTGCCGCCGCAGCGCCCAGGCGTTGAAGGCGGCATAGGCAGCGTAAGCCAGCATCCAGGCCGCCCCGGTCGCCGCCAGCGAGAGCGGGCCGGGCAGCAGGAACAGCAGCGCAGCGAACAGCGGCAGCGACAGCAGTTCGCCGGCGGTCACGGCCCAGCCGGCGCCGCGCGCGAAGAGGCCGCAGAGGAAAATCCACGACACCATGCGCAGGGCGTCGCCGGCAAAGAAGGCGATCGCGTCGACCCGCCCTGCGGGCAGGCCCTCGCGGTAGAGCAGGGCCAGCGCCTGCGGCAGCAGCAGCCACAGCAGGCCCAGCGCCAGCAGCGCGGGCAGGACCACCTGGCGCGCCGCGGCGCGCAGCTCCGCGCCGAAGCCGGCCCGGTCGCGCGCCGCCGCCAGTCGCGGCAGGAAGTGGGCGTTGAGCAGGCCCGAGGCGATGGCCGTGATCCATTCGCTGCTGCGCCACAGCGCCTGGACCACGCCGGCGAGCTCCCACGAGGCGGCAGACGCGATCTGCAGGCGCGCCACGGCCGTCGCCGCCGGGCTCAGGATGCCGATGGCGATCCCGGCGACGACGAAGGGGCGCAGGCCGTGGCCGGCGCCCAGCGCCTCCCGCCAGGAGCCTTCGCCGCCCAGCAGCCGCAGGGTCAGGACGAGGCCCAGCGCGGCCTGGGTGCCGAGCAGCGCCGCCAGTTCGCCGCCCGGCGCGGCAAGGCACAAGGCCAGCAGCGGTCCCGCCAGGAAGAGCGAAGCAACCGCGGTGGCGCGGCCCGGCTGGCCGCAGCCGAGCAGCCAGGCGATGAGCATGCCCGGCGCGACCGCAAGCCAGCCGGCGCCCAGTGCCGGCAGCAGCAGCCCGGCCAGCGGTGGCGGCAGGGGCAGCAGCCAGCCGCCCGCTGCCAGGCCGGCGGCAAGCAGCAGGCAGGCGCCGGAGAGCAGCAAGCCCAGGCGCACGGCATCGCCCAAAAGTCGGCGCTGGCGGGACGGCGCCACGGCGGCGACGCGGCCGGTGAGGCCGATGCCGATGCCGGCCAGGGCGACGCCGGCGACGCTGTCGACCAGGCTGCCCAGCTGCGCCCAGTGCGCCACCAGTTCGGCGCCGCCGCGCAAGACCAGCGCCTTGTCGATCAGTGCGCGGCCGAGCAGGCCGACCAGCACGAAGCCCAGCGCCGGCAGCAGGTGCGTCCGGGCGGGAATGTCGCCGGGCGCCGGGGCGAGCGTCACGCCAGGCGGTCGAGCGCCTGCCTCAGCGTCGCCACGGTGCGCTCGACGTTGCCCAGCTTGTCGAGGCCGAACAGGCCCAGGCGAAAGCTGCGGAAGGCCGCCGGTTCATCGCATTGCAGGGGCACCCCGGCGGCGGCCTGCAGGCCGAGGGCGACGAACTTCTGCGCCGACTGGATCTCGGGATCGGTGGTATAGCTGACGACCACGCCGGGGGCCTCGAATCCCGCGCCGGCGACGGATGGGAAACCGCGCCCGGCGAGCAGCGCGCGCACCTTGCGCCCGAGTTCCCATTGCTGGCCGCGGGCGACATCGAAACCGCGGGCCTCGGTCTCGCGCATGGCGTTGCGCACGGCGCGCAGCGCATCGGTGGGCAGCGTCGCGTGGTAGGCGTGGCCGCCCTTTTCGTAGGTTTCCATGATCTGCAACCACTTCTTCAGGTCGCAGGCGAAGCTGGAACTGGTGGTGTCGGCAAGGCGCGCCAGCGCGCGTTCGCCCAGGCCGACCAGGCCGGCGCAGGACGGACCGCTCCAGCCCTTTTGCGGCGCGCTGATCAGGACGTCGACGCCCGTCGCGCGCATGTCCACCCACAGCGCGCCGGAGGCGATGCAGTCGAGCACGAACAGTCCATCGACTTCGCGCACCGCCGCCGCCACGGCCTGCAGGTAGTCGTCGGGCAGGACGATGCCGGCGGCGGTCTCGACATGCGGCGCGAAAACCACGGCAGGCCGCTTTTCGCGGATCGCGCCGACCACCTCGTCGATCGGCGCCGGGACGAACGGCGCCTGGTCGCCGGCGCCGTCGCGTCGCGCCTTGAGCACCGTGGTGGCGGCGGCAATCCGGCCCATGTCGAGGATCTGCGACCAGCGGAAGCTGAACCAGCCGTTGCGCAGCACCAGGCAGTCGCGGCCGCCGGCGAACTGGCGCGCCACGGCCTCCATGGCATAGGTGCCGCCGCCGGGAACCACGGCGACGGCGTCGGCGGCATAGGCACGGCGCAGGGTGCCGGCGATGTCGCGCATGACTTCCTGGAATGCCTGCGACATGTGGTTGAGGGCACGGTCGGTATAAACCACCGAATATTCGAGCAGGCCGTCGGGATCGACGGTGTTCAGCAGGCCGGGCATGGACGACTCCAGGAAGGGGGATGCGGGGTTTTCCCGATGATTCTAAAAGGTTCCGGGGTAGGCGCCACCGTCGAGCAGCCAGTTCTGCCCGGTGATGAAGCCGGCCTGCGCCGAGCACAACCAGGCGCAGGCGGCGCCGAATTCCTCCGGATCGCCGATACGGCCGGCCGGGATCGTGGCCACCCGCTCGGCCAGCACCTGCTCGTAGGGCACGCCACGCGCCTTCGCCTGGCCCCCGATCACCGTGGCGATGCGGTCGGTGTCGAAGAAGCCGGGCAGCAGGTTGTTGATCGTCACGTTGTGGGCGACGGTCTTGCGCGCCAGTCCGGCAACGAAACCGGTCAGGCCGGAGCGAGCGCCGTTGGACAGGCCCAGCACGTCGATCGGCGCCTTGACCGCGCCCGAGGTGATGTTCACGATGCGGCCGAACCTGCGCGCGATCATGCCGTCGACGGTGGCCTTGATCAGCTCGATCGGCGCCAGCATGTTGGCGTCGAGCGCCGCCAGCCAGTCGTCGCGCGACCAGTCGCGAAAGTCGCCCGGCGGCGGGCCGCCGGCGTTGTTGACCAGGATGTCGGGCTGCGGGCAGGCGGCCAGTGCCGCCGCGCGCCCTTGTGCAGTGACGATGTCGGCCGCCACGGTGACGACCGTGGCGCCGGTCGCGGCGCGAATATCGGCCGCCGTCCTCTCCAGCGCCTCGGCGCCGCGCGCGACGAGCGTCACGCGCGCGCCCTCGCGCGCCAGCGCAAACGCGCAGCCGCGGCCCAGTCCCTTGCTCGATGCGCACACCAGCGCGCTGCGTCCATGCAATCCGAGGTCCACCGCTTTCCTTTCCCCATTGCGGAACACGTATCATAGCGGCTCCCGTCCCCGGCCGAACCCATGTCACGCATCAATCGCATCGTCCTCTACCGCCTGCTCGCCGCCTGGGTGGTCATCTCCCTGCTGATCGGCGTCGCCGTCTCATGGCTGGGCGTGCGCAAGATCGATCGCGAGCTGGTAACGCTGGCGACCGCGGAGATGAAAAAATTCGCCATGGCGAACAGCGCGCTGTCGCAACAACCCGCAGCGGTGCGCAGCGTGCTGGACCTATCCGCCAGCCAGGCCATCCGCGAACATTTCATCGTCGGCGAGTTCCAGGACCGCGATCGCCGCAAGCTGGCCACCGCAATCAATCCCCTGCATGCCGCCATGACCCCGGAAGTCGAGCGCCAGGCCGCCGGCTCTCCGCTCGATCGCGAAACGCATTTCAGGAAGTTCAGCGCCGACGGCCAGAGCTGGTTGCGCGTGCGGGTGCGGCTGGACGAAGCGGAAGCTGCCGGCACCCGATATTTCGAGGGTGCATTCCTGATCGATCCGGAGTTGCTGGGGCGGCTGCGCAACGACCTGGTGGCGACGCTGCTGGTCGCCCTGATCGCGGTGACCCTGACCACCCTTTGCCTGTATCCCATCATCCTGGCGCTGAATCGCGACGTGGTGCGACGCTCGCGCGACCTGCTCGCCGGCAACATCGAGCTGATGGAAGTCATCGGCTCCGCGGTCGCCAAGCGCGACTCCGCCACCAGCATGCACAACTATCGCGTCGCCACCTATGCGGTAAGGCTGGGGGAAGCCCTTGACCTCGGGCGCGACCAGATGTGCGACCTGATCGCCGGCGCCTTTCTCCATGACGTCGGCAAGATCGGCATCAGCGACAGCATCCTGCTCAAGCCCGCCGAACTCGACCCGCAGGAATCGGAGGTCATGAAGACGCACGTCTCGCTGGGCGTCGATATCCTCAAGAAATCGAACTGGCTGCTGAAGGCCAGGGACGTGGTCGAGTACCACCACGAACGATACGACGGCAGCGGCTACTGCAAGGGGCTCTCCGGCGACGACATACCGCTGCTGGCCCGCATCTTCGCCGTGGTCGACGTGTTCGACGCCCTGACGTCGGTGCGCCCCTACAAGCAGGCCCATTCATTCGCCGAGGCCATATCGGTGATCGAGCGCGGCGCCGGAACCTACTTCGACCCGCGGCTGGCGAAGGCCTTCTGTGCCATCGCCGAACCCCTGTACCGCGAGACCCGCGACGTCCCCGATGCCGAGGTCGAACTGCGCCTGCAGGAAATCATCGGGAAATACTTCTTCGCCGCGACCTGACAAAACCCGCGGCCGGATGCAGGAACCGCTGCGTCGTTTCGCCCGGGGCGGGTCAGGCAGCTTCCAGCTTTGCCACGGCGAGCGCCAGCCATTTCATGCCGGCGACGCCGAAATTGACCTGAACCCGCGCGTCCGTCCCCCCGCCTTCGGCATTGACGATGACACCGAGGCCGAACTTGGGATGCATCACGCTTTGCCCGATGCGGAAGCCGCTGCCGCCCGACGATTCGCTGCGGCGCGGTGTGCTGCCGAAAGAAGTCGGTGCTGACGGGACGGCGAAACCGCCCCTGCCGGCGCGCGGCGTCAGCCATTTGACGAGTTCCTCGGGTACTTCGTCGAGGAAGCGCGAGGGCAGGTTGTAGCGCGTCTGGCCGTGCAGCATGCGGGTCTGGGCGAAGCTCAGGTAGAGCCGCTGCCGCGCGCGGGTGACGGCGACGTACATCAGTCGCCGCTCCTCCTCAAGGCCCTTGTCCTCGGTCAGGGAGTTCTCATGCGGAAAGAGTCCGTCTTCGAGGCCGCTGATGAAGACCACGTTGAATTCGAGGCCCTTGGCCGAATGCACGGTCATCAGTTGCAGCGCGTCGTCGCCCTCGCCGGCCTGGTGCTCGCCGGCTTCGAGCGAGGCATGGGCCAGGAAGGAAGACAGGTCGTTGCCGAACTCGCCGGTTATCTCGCCGTCCTGGTTCGGCGTACCTTCCTCGGCGACGAAGCTGGCGGCGGCATTGATCAGTTCGTCGAGGTTGGCCAGCCGTTCCTGGCCCTCCTTCTCGTTCTGGTAATGACTGCGCAGGCCTGAGAGTTCAACGACATGGTCGACCAGTTCCGGCAGCGGCAGCTGCGCAGCGTCACGCAAGGTGACGATCAACTGCGCGAACGCGGCCAGCCTGGCGCCACCGGCGCCGGCCACCTGCGGGATCGCCGCATGCAAGCTGCTGTTGGCCGCCTTCGCCGCATCCTGCAGATTCTCCAGGCTGCGCGCGCCGATGCCGCGCGCCGGAAAATTCACCACGCGGGCAAACGCCGTGTCGTCATCGGTATTGGCGATCAGGCGCAGGTAGGCCAGCGCGTGCTTGATCTCGGCACGCTCGAAGAAGCGCAGGCCGCCATACACGCGATAGGGCAGGCCGGCATTGAACAGCGCATGTTCCAGCGCGCGCGATTGCGCGTTGCTGCGGTAAAGCAGGGCGATCTCGGCGCGCGCATGGCCGTCGCGCTGCAGGGCCTTGACCTCCTCGACGATCCAGCGCGCCTCGTCGCCGTCGGAACAGGACTCGTAGATGCGCACCGGCTCGCCGCTGCCGGCCTCGGTCCACAGATTCTTGCCCAGCCGCGACGGGTTGTTCCTGATGATGGCATTCGCCGCGTCGAGGATGTTGCCGTGGGAGCGGTAGTTCTGTTCGAGGCGGATCAGGTTGGCGACATGGAACTCGCGCTCGAAGTCGGCCATGTTGCCCACATCCGCGCCACGGAAGGCGTAGATGGATTGATCGTCATCCCCCACGCAAAACAGGTTGGCGCCACCGCCGGCCAACAGCTTCAACCACTTGTATTGCAGCTTGTTGGTGTCTTGAAACTCATCAACCAGAATGTGGCGGAAGCGCTCCTGGTAATGCCGGCACAGCGGCTCGTTGTGCTCCAGCAGTTCGTAGGAACGCAGCAGCAGCTCGGCGAAATCGACCACGCCCTCGCGCTGGCACTGCGCCTCGTAGGCCTCGTAGAGCCCGACGCGCTTTCTCGCCCAGTCATCCCAGGCTTCCACCGCGGCGGGACGCAGGCCCTGCTCCTTCTGCGCGTTGATGAAGTGGCACAGTTCGCGTGGCGGAAACTTCTCGTCATCGACATTCAGCGATTTCAGCAGGCGCTTGACGGCGGATTGCTGGTCGGCCGAATCGAGGATCTGGAACAGCTGCGGCAGGCCGGCATCGCGATGGTGGGCGCGCAGCAAGCGGTTGCACAGGCCGTGGAAGGTGCCGATCCACATGCCCCGGATGTTGATCGGCAGCATCCCGGCCAGCCGCGTCTGCATTTCCCTGGCGGCCTTGTTGGTGAAGGTCACGGCCAGCACGCCGGGCGGCGCGACTTGGCGGTTGGAAATCAGCCAGGCGATGCGCGTGGTCAGCACCCGCGTCTTGCCCGAACCGGCGCCGGCAAGGATCAGGGCATGGACCGGCGGCAGGGTGACCGCCGCCAGCTGTGGCGCGTTGAGGTGGTCAAGCAAGGAATTCATGGACATCGCACGGGGCCGGGCAGCCGATTATATCGAGCCGACCCGGGAGAACCGGCCAAAAGTGAGCGCTAACAGCACTCGGGAACCTGACGCAGCTTTGCTGCGCGATATCATATTGCGTTGCATCAAAATACTTGGATTTAGAGTACTTCGCCCATATCTAAGCAGTAGAATCCGCCATGCTGCAATGCACCACGTTGTATGCCGGAAGGGCGACCCTGACTCATAAGGCCGGGGTCGCCTGACTGAAAAGGAGAACTCAATGAGAAGCTACCCCAAGACACCCAAGATACTTCCCTGGCTGGCGAAGAAAGCCGGCATCAGCGAATCCCGTGCCGCCACCTTGTGGCACCAGGCGGAGCGATGGGCGGAGCACCGGGCCAAAGCCGGCTCGTCGCTCTACTTCAAGCTGGCCGTGGATCGCCTGCTGCAGTTGGCGCTCGCCGAATCCCTGCGGGCCGACGCGGCATCGTTTGGCTGGCGCCCGTGGGCGCGCGCCCAGGCCAGATTCTGGGCCCTCTCGATGCAGGCGGCTCAACACGGCTCGGCCCTCACCGACCGCGGCTGGCGGCTGATCCGTTCGACATCCCGGCTGCACCAGCCGGGCTGAACACGCCCTAGCGCCCGACGACGGGCTTGAGCCCGGTCCGCGCCTGTACGACAGCCGCTGCGGCCTCGGCTTCGGTCGCGTCGGCATAGCCGGCGAGCCGCAGCTCGTAGCTCCAGCCACCGCCCTCGGTGGCGCGCGGCAGGATACGCACGGGGAATCCGGCTTCCCGGATCCGGTCGTACAACTCCAGGGCGGCTTGCTCGCTTGCCGCCGTTGCCACCAGGATGCGTCCCTTGCCCTTCGCCCGGGCGGCGCCGTCGCCGGCCAGGATTTCGGTCTGCCGCGCCAGCTTGACGAAGGTCTCCAGGTCGAGCGGCTTGACCTCGGCCGCCTTGCCCGTCGGCGCATCGAAGTAGCTCATCGCCTGCGCCAGTTCGGTGGTCTGGCCGGCGCGCGCGATTTCAATGCGGCCCTGGATCAATGCCACCAGGTCGCCGTCCTTGTCGGTCTTGCCCCAGATGTCGGTGCCGCGGATGCCGATGGTCGCGGTGCCGACACGGATCGCGAGCTCGCGCGGCAGCGTCTTCTTCAGCTTGCCGGTGGTAAAGCGAAAGGCGCCGGCGACGATATCGAGCGCGCCGCGAAAGCTCCTCTCCGGCCGCAGGCTTTGCGAATAAACGGTGAATTGCGCCGTTTCGCCCAGCTTGACCCGGCTGCCTTCCGCCAGCATCAGGTAGGCGCGCGCGCCGGGCCCGGTGCGCAGCACGTCGCCGCTTTTGAGTTCCATGCCGGGGGCAAGCGGCACGGTAACGCCGCCGCGATCGCGCCAGGCGGGCGACTGAACCGCTTCGACGGTAGCCGGGGCAGCCGCAAACACCGCGGCAGGCAACAGCAGCGCAATCGCCGCAAACACTGCAAGAAGCCGGTCCATGGAGCGCATGCAAATCCTTTCGATCATGGTGGGCAGGTATAATTCCGCCCTTGCCAGTACTCAAACCAGAAGCCCCGGCCATGCAGGAAAAATACCTCCCGACCGACATCGAACAGGCCGCGCAGGCCCACTGGAACACCACGCAGGCTTTTCGTGCCACGGCGGACTCCGCCAGGCCGAAATACTACTGCCTGTCGATGTTCCCCTACCCGTCGGGCAAGCTGCACATGGGGCATGTGCGGAACTATACCATCGGCGATGTGCTCTCCCGCTACCACCGGATGAAGGGCTACAACGTCCTGCAGCCCATGGGCTGGGACGCTTTCGGCCTGCCCGCCGAGAACGCCGCGATGCAGAACAGGGTGCCGCCGGCCAAGTGGACCTGGGACAACATCGCCTACATGAAAAAGCAGCTCCAGTCGCTGGGTTTCGCGCTGGACTGGGAGCGCGAACTGGCGACCTGCGCCCCCGAGTACTACAAGTGGAACCAGTGGCTGTTCCTGCGCATGCTGGAAAAGGGCATCGCCTACAAGAAGACCCAGGTGGTGAACTGGGACCCGGTGGACCAGACCGTGCTGGCCAACGAACAGGTGATCGAAGGCCGCGGCTGGCGTACCGGCGCGGTGGTCGAGAAGCGCGAGATCCCCGGCTACTACCTGGCCATCACCAAGTACGCCGACGAACTGCTGTCGGCACTGGACACGCTGCCGGGCTGGCCCGAGCGGGTCAAGACCATGCAGGCCAACTGGATCGGCAAGAGCACCGGCGTGCGCTTCGCCTTTCCCTACGCGCTGGATGGCAAGCAAGAGAAGTTGTGGGTATTCACCACCCGCGCCGACACCATCATGGGCGTCACCTTCTGCGCCGTCGCCGCCGAGCATCCGCTGGCGACGCACGCCGCGAAGAACAACCCGCAGCTCGCCGCTTTCATCGACGAATGCAAGCATGGCTCAGTGATGGAAGCCGACATGGCGACCATGGAAAAGAAGGGTATGCCCACCGGCATCTTCGTCGATCATCCGCTGACCGGCGACAAGGTCGAAGTCTGGGTCGGCAACTACGTGCTGATGAGCTACGGCGAAGGCGCGGTGATGGCCGTGCCGGCGCATGACGAGCGCGACTTCGAGTTCGCCAAGAAATACGGCCTCGCCATCAGGCAGGTGATCGCCGTCGAAGGCACAAATGGGCCAATGAGCTTCTCGCTGGACGGCTGGCAGGAGTGGTACGCCGACAAGCAGCGCGGCAAGTGCGTCAACTCCGGCAGGTACGACGGCCTCGGCCTCGAGGCCGCCGTCGCCGCGATCGCCGCCGACCTGAAAGCCAAAGAGCTCGGCGACATCCAGGTGCAATACCGCCTGCGTGATTGGGGCGTCTCGCGCCAGCGCTACTGGGGCTGCCCGATCCCGCTGATCCACTGTGACGCCTGCGGCACCGTGCCGGTGCCCGACGACCAGTTGCCGGTCAAGCTGCCCGAAGACTGCGTGCCCGACGGTTCCGGCAATCCGCTGGCCAAGCGTACCGGTTTCGTGGATTGCGCCTGCCCGCAATGCGGCAAGCCGGCCCGGCGCGAAACCGACACCATGGACACCTTCGTCGACTCGTCCTGGTACTACGCGCGCTACTGCGTCGATCCGGCGACGCGCGCGGCGAACAGCGCGATGGTCGATGCCGCCAGCAACCACTGGATGCCGGCCGACCAGTACATCGGCGGCATCGAGCACGCGATCCTGCACCTGCTCTACTCGCGCTTCTGGACCAAGGTGATGCGCGACCTCGGCCTGGTCAGCTACGACGAACCCTTCGCCAACCTGCTGACCCAGGGCATGGTGCTCAACCACATTTTCTCGCGCCGCACCGACAAGGGCGGCATCGAGTATTTCGCCCCGGAAGAAGTCGATCTGAAACGCGATGACGGCGGCCACGTCATCGGCGCGACGTCGAAGGCCGACGGCCGGCCGGTCGATTACGGCGGCGTCGGCACCATGTCCAAGTCGAAGCGCAACGGCGTCGATCCGCAAGCGCTGATCGACGAGTTCGGCGCCGACACCGCGCGCTTTTTCATGATGTTCGCCTCGCCGCCGGAGCAGACCCTGGAATGGTCGGACTCGGGCGTCGAGGGTGCCTACCGGTTCTTGAAGCGCGTCTGGGCCTTCGGCCATGCCAGCCAGTCGCTGCCGCACAATACCGTGCCGGCAACGCTGGCGGCCGGCCCCGCCGCGCTGCGCCGCGAGATCCACCTGCTGCTCAAGCAGGCCAACTACGACCTGGGCAAGCTCCAGTTCAACACCGTCGCCTCGGCGGCGATGAAAATGCTCAATGCGCTGGAAAAGGCTCCGAAGGACGGGGCCCACGCGCCGGTTTTGGCCGAAGGCTTCGGCATCCTGCTGCGCATCCTGTCGCCGATCGCGCCGCACATCTGCCATGCGCTCTGGATCGAACTCGGCTATGGCGCCGACATCCTCGCCTCGCCCTGGCCCGAGCCGGTCGACGCGGCGCTGGTGCAGGACGAAGAGGAACTGGTGCTGCAGGTCAACGGCAAGCACCGCGGCAGCATCCGAGTGAAAGTCGGCGCTGACCGCGCGGCGATCGAAGCCCTGGCGCTAGCGTCGGAAGCCGCGCAGAAGTTCATGGAAGGCAAACCGGCGAAGAAGGTCGTCGTCGTTCCCGGCCGCCTGGTCAATATCGTCGTATAAACAAGATTGTCGCCCCGGGAGTCCATGATGCGCCTCGCCAAACTGTCCCTTGTCCTGCTGCTGATCGGGCTCCTGGGCGCCTGCGGCTTCAAGCTGCGCGGCAGCGCCGACCTGCCTGCCCACCAGCTGCCGTTTGCGACCATCGCCCTGACGCTTGCCCCGACATCCGAGTTCTACGCCCAGCTCAAGCGCTCCATCGAGGGATCGGCGGCAGGTACCCGGGTGGTCGATGCCGGCGAGGCGGAAGCCATCCTGATGGTGCTGGGCGACACCAGCCAGAAGAAAATCCTTTCGCTCAACACCTCGGGCCGGGTGCGCGAATTCCAGCTGGTGAGGACTTTCTCGTTCAAGGTGCAGGCCAACAAGCCCTCGGCCGCGCCTGCCCCGCAAGTCAAATACACCGATGCGCCGGTCGTCGCGCCCACCGAATACATCGCGCCCAGCACCATCGTGCTGCACCGTGACGTCACCTACAGCGACGACCTGGTGCTGTCCAAGCAAGCAGAAGAAGCCCTGCTCTGGCGCGACATCCAGAGCGATCTGGTACGGCAGCTGATGCGCCGGCTGGCCACGGCCAAGCTGCAGCCGGCCAAGGTGGTCGAGTAGGCACCATGCTGCTGCGGCCCGATCAGCTCGCGGCGCACCTCGACAAACCGCTGGCGCCGCTCTACCTGCTGCACGGCGACGAACCGCTGCTGGTGATCGAGGCCGGCGACGCGATCCGCGGCGCCGCCCGCAAGCAGGGCTTCGAGGAACGCGAAGTCATCGTCGCCGGCACCGGCTTCAAGTGGGATGACCTGTTCATGGCGGCAGGCAACTTGTCGCTGTTCGGCGGCAGCAAGCTGGTCGACCTGCGCATCCCGTCGGGCAAGCCGGGGCGCGAAGGCAGCGAAGCATTGCAGCGTTACATCGCCACCCTGGGCCCCGGCATCGTCACCCTGATCACCCTGCCCGAACTCGACTGGCAGGCGAAAAAGGCCGCCTGGGTCACGGCACTGACGAACGCGGGCGTCGCCATCGAATGCAACGCGCCGCCCCCGGCGCGCCTGCCGCAGTGGATCGCGGAGCGCCTGGCGCGCCAGCGCCAGAGCGCGCCGCGCGAGGCATTGGCGTTCATCGCGGACCATGTCGAGGGCAACCTGCTCGCCGCCCATCAGGAGATCCAGAAGCTTGGCCTGATCCATCCGCCCGGCGAACTCACGCTGGAGCAGGTCGAGGCCGCCGTGATGAACGTCGCCCGCTATGACGTATCGGACCTGCGCGACGCCCTCAAGGCCCGCGACACGGTGCGCGCCGCGCGTACCCTGGAAGGCCTCAAGGGCGAGGATGCCGCGCCACCGCTGGTGCTCTGGGCGCTGGCCACCGAGGCGCGCAGCGCCAACACGGCCGGCCGAATGGCGGCCCTCTTGCATGCGGCGAAAATTGACCGCATGATCAAGGGTCTCGCGCAAGGTGACGTCTGGGACGAGTTCCTTCAACTGGCGTTGAAGATAACTCGTACAAGAGAGAACCCTCACCCCCGCCCCTCTCCCCAGGGGAGAGGGGTAACTCATTAGGCCGCTGACGCGGCAACACGGGAACAGGACGGCGTAATCGAAATGGATGTAAAGACCTACATGCAAAACGTCGGACGCAACGCGCGCGCAGCCTCGCGCGCCGTGGCGCGCGCCTCGACGGCCGCCAAGAATAGCGCGCTGCTGGCCATGGCGGCCGCGATCCGCGAGCGCAGCGCCGAACTGCTCGCCGCGAATGCCGCCGATGTCGCCGAAGCACGCGGCAACGGCCTCGACGCGGCGATGATCGACCGCCTTCAGCTTTCCGCCAAGGGTGTCGAAAGCATGGCGCAGGGACTGGAACAAGTCGCCGCCCTGCCCGACCCGATCGGCGAAATCAGCGACATGAAGCGCCGCCCCTCCGGCATCCAGGTCGGCAAGATGCGCGTGCCGCTGGGCGTGGTCGGCATCATCTACGAAGCGCGGCCCAACGTCACGGCGGATGCCGCCGCGCTGTGCCTCAAGTCGGGCAACGCCGCGATCCTGCGCGGCGGCAAGGAAGCCCTGCGCGCCAACCAGGCGATCGCCGCCTGCGTGCGTGAGGGCCTGGCCGCCGCCGGGCTGCCCGAAACCGCCGTGCAGGTGATCGAGACCACCGACCGCGAGGCCGTCGGCCATCTGATCGCCATGCCCGAGTACGTCGATGTGATCGTGCCGCGCGGCGGCAAGGGCCTGATCGAGCGCATCTCGAAGGAGGCCCGGGTGCCGGTGATCAAGCACCTCGACGGCAACTGCCATGTCTATGTCGACGAGTTCGCCGACGCGGCGAAGGCGCTGCGCATCCTCGAAAACGCCAAGACCCAGCGCCTGGGCACCTGCAATACCGCCGAATCGCTGCTGATCGCGCGTTCCGTCGCCGTGGCGCAGGCGCCGACTTTATGCGCCATGCTGGCGGCGAGGGGCGTCGAGATCCGCGGCTGCGCGGAGACCCGCGCGCTGGTGCCGCAGGCCGTCGCCGCGACGGAAGAGGACTGGTACGCCGAGTACCTCGCCGCGATCATCTCGGTCAAGGTCGTCGCCGGGATCGACGAAGCCATCGCCCACATCAACAAGTATTCGTCGGCCCACACCGACGCCATCGTCACCGAGAACTACACGAACGCGATGCGCTTCCTGCGCGAGGTGGATTCGGCCACGGTGATGGTGAATGCCTCGACCCGCTTCGCCGACGGCTTCGAATTCGGCCTCGGCGCCGAGATCGGCATTTCCACCGACAAGTTCCACGCCCGCGGCCCGGTGGGGCTCGAAGGGCTGACCTCGCAGAAGTGGATTGTTCTCGGCGACGGTGAAGTGAGGGCCTGAGCCCTCACCACTTCACGCGTACCGTGTAGTCCAGCACCGTCGCACCGCCGGCCGGAACCGCCACGTTCCACGACGCGGCCCGCGCCGACTCTTTGCTGTGCTTCTCTGATTCCTGCACCATCTCCCAATCGCCGGGCATCGGCTCCTGCACCCTGACCGTCACGGCCTCGTCCTTGGCGTTGCGCAGTTCGATGCGCCAGGACGACTCGGTCTGGTTGTCGGCGATGCGCTTGTAATTGGTCTGCCTGCGCTCGGCGGTGATGTCGAAGGCTTCGCCCAGCCGCAGCTTGATCTGCTCGTTCTTCGCCGTGTGCGCGATGCGGTCTTCGCCGACGAACTGCGCCGCGCCCTTGCTGTCCTTCGCGTAGACCCGCACGATGCCGGCCGGCAGCGGCTTGCCGAGTTGGCCGCCCTTGTTTTCAAATTCAAGAAAGACCGCGGGCTTGAGTTTCTGTCCGATCTGTCCGTGGCGGTCCCGGTAGTAATACTCGTTGCCGGCCAGCAGGTACTCGCGGCGCACCGGCACGGCGCCGGCCGAGAGCAAGGCGAGCTGCTTGGTCTGGTTGTCGGCGATCGAGGTCGGCCGCTCGAAGCTGTAGAGGTGGTAGTCCATCAGCGCTTCCTGCGTCGCCTCGGCCGCCTTGGCGCGCGCCGGAGCGGGTGCGGCCATGGCATAGACCCGCGAGTCCTGCTGCCGCACGCGATTCACCGTGCCGGCCACCAGTTGCAGCGTCGCGTCGTCGAAGCCGGCGCCGCTGCGGTTGGTCAGCGTCACCCAGCCGTTGAGGTCGAGGCTCCTGCCGTCGGCGGACAGGTTTGCGACGTAATCGGCCTTCCAGGCCAGTCCGCCGGTCAGGTAGGACAACTCGACCGACTGCTTGCCACCTGCGGCTTCGAGCAGCACCGACAGCGTCGGCCGGTCGCGCAGGTTGGCCGGCACGGCATCGAAGGCCAGGCGCCCCGGCACGCCGGTTTCGATGCGGTCGGCAAAGCGCAAGACAGCGGTTGGGTAACCCGCCTGCCCTGCGGCCAGCACCGTCGCGGTTTCGCGCCGCTCGGCATCGCTGGTCGGATGCGGGCGGATCACGGTGACCTGGCGGCCGACATATTTTTCCAGCAGCTTCTGCGGCGTCAGCAGGTCGAAATCGAAGTTCTGTTCGACGAGGGTGAACGCCGGCCCCGAGGCTGCGCGCAGCAAGGCGGTTTCGGGGCGCATCTGCGCCGCCACTTCGCGCAGCGAGAGGCGCGCGAGGCCGCCCGGCAGGTCGATGCGGCGGCGCTCCTTGACCAGCGCCAGGTCGTCGTTGTAGACGGTCACGGCAACGGCCTCGCGGTCGGCGGCGGTGGAACCGACATCCTTTGCCGGATCGGCGGCGTGGGCCAGGGTGGCGGCCAGGAGGCCGGCGGCGAGCAGGTGTTTCATGGGTTTCTCCTTTGTGCAGCGGGCAACGATAGCATGGGGGCAACGGCGGTATCATGGCGCAATCGAAACCCACGGGAGTATCCAGATGAAAAAGCTCATAGCCGCCCTGCTGCTGACGATTTCCCTGCCGGCGCTGGCCGCGCTCGACGTATCCGGCGTCAAGTTCGAGGACAAGACAAAAGTCGGCGCCGGCGAGACGGTGATCAATGGTGCCGGGCTGCGCAAGCGCGCCTTCTTCAAGGTCTATGCGATCGGGCTTTACCTGCCGCAGAAAGTCACCAGCGCCGCCGACGCAATCAATGCCAAGGGCGCCAAGCGCGTCGCCATCGTCACCCTGCGCGACCTGACCGCGGAGCAGTTCGTCGATGCCCTGATCGAAGCCCTGAAGAACAACCACGACGAGGCCGCGCTGAAAGCCCTGCAGCCGAAGATCGACCAGTTCCGCAGCACCATGCTGACCATCGGCAACGCACCGGAAAAATCGGCGGTGAACATCGACTGGCTGCCCGAGTCCGGCACGCGCCTGAGCTTCAACGGCAGCGCCAAGGGCAGCGACATCCCCGGCGAGGACTTCTATCGCGCCCTGCTGAAAATCTGGATCGGCGACAAGCCGGCCCAGGAAGACCTCAAGGAACAGTTGCTCGGCAAAGCGCAGTAACGCTCATGGCTTCGGCGAGTCGCCCCAATTCATGAAATCTTGCACTTTCGATGGGCCCGAAGCTGGCAAATGGACCCGCCCCTCCCATCCGCTGCGCGGCCCACGGCTGGCTTTGCACAGCCAGCCGGCTGCGGCGGCGCGACGCATGCGTCGCGAATTCCCGCCTCGCCCCCTCACGGGGAGGCTATCAATTGGCTCGCTTCGCTCGAACCTGACACAGCACGCTGGGCGCCATATTCCATGTTAACGACCGACGGCGCTCTCGCCGGGCTGAAGGTCCTCGACCTGTCCCGCGTCCTGGCCGGGCCGTGGGCCTCGCAACTGCTGGGCGACCTCGGCGCCGACGTGATCAAGGTCGAGAAGCCCGGCGCGGATGGCAAGGGCGGTGACGATACGCGCGGCTGGGGGCCGCCCTGGCTCGCCGACGGCGCGGGCAAGCCGACGACGGATGCCGCCTATTTCCTGTGCACCAACCGCAACAAGCGTTCGCTGACCGTGGACATGACCCGCCCCGAGGGGCAGGCCATCCTGCGCGAGCTGGCGGCGCAATCGGACGTGGTGCTGGAAAACTTCAAGGTCGGCGGGCTCAAGGCCTATGGCCTCGACTACGCCAGCCTCGCGGCGCTCAATCCGAAGCTCGTGTATTGCTCGATCACCGGCTTCGGCCAGGACGGCCCCTACGCCGCGCGCGCCGGCTACGATTTCCTGATCCAGGGCATGGGCGGCCTGATGAGCGTCACGGGACGCGCCGATGACGAAGAAGGCGCCGGTCCGCAGAAGGTCGGCGTGGCACTGACCGACATCCTCACCGGCCTTTACGCCACCATCGCCATCCAGGCGGCGCTGGCGCATCGCGAACAATCAGGACGCGGACAGCACATCGACCTCGCGCTGCTCGACGTGCAGGTGGCCTGCCTCGCCAACCAGGCCATGAACTACCTGGTCTCGGGGCGGGCGCCGCGGCGCATGGGCAACGGCCACCCGAACATCGTGCCCTACCAGGACTTCCCCACCGCCGACGGCGACATGATCCTCGCCATCGGCAACGACGGCCAGTTCGCCCGCTTCTGCGACATCGCCGGCCACGCCGCATGGGCCGCCGACCCGCGCTTCGCCAGCAACGCGGCGCGGGTCAGCAATCGCGGCGAACTGATCCCCCTGCTGCGCCAGGCCACGGTGATGAAGACCACGGCGCAGTGGATCGCGCTGCTGGAAAATGCCGCCGTGCCCTGCGGCCCGATCAACGACCTGGCCGCCGTCTTCGCCGATCCGCAAGTGCTGCATCGCGGCCTGCGCGTCGATTTGCCCCATGCCGCGGGCGGCACGGCGCCGCAGGTGGCCAACCCGATCCGCTTTTCGGCAACGCCGATCGGCTACCGGCACGCCCCGCCCCTGTTGGGACAGGACACCGAGGCGATACTGGGGGAGCTCGGTCGCAGTGCGGAGGATATTGCGGCCTTGCGCGCCGCCACCGTGATCTAGCCAGTCAGGGCATCAGGCGCGCGAGGCCGTTTTTGGCCGCATCGCTGTCGGCGGTTGCGAACAGACCGTCACGCTCGTACTCGGCGGCAATCGCCTTCAGCACGGGCAGTGCAGTCTTTTCGTTCATGCCCGGCTTGACGCGCGGGTCGTAGAGCATCTTCAGCACCAGGTGATCGAGGCCGGAAAGAAACGCCCCGTTGAACTTGCGGCTGAAGATCGACGGCAGGGGCTGCACGGTATCGTTGCCGAGGCCCATGGCGTGCGTCAATTCCTCGACCACGCAAGACGCCAGGTCGGCCCGCGCCCGTGCCGCATCGACCGGGATCATCGTGGTAGCGCGCACGATGCGGCCCCGGCGTTCGGTGGCAAAGGTGGCGAGGCACTGGCCGTGGCGAAACAGCATCGTGTTCCGGCTCATGGGACCGCTGCCGAAATGGCGCGGTACTTCGGATTCCAGTGCGGCTTCGCTGGCCAGTATGACCAGGAAGTTTGCCGCAGCCCGGGTGTCCACGGGCTGGATGCTGAGGCCGGTGATCTCGGCAAGGTGCCGGAAATGCGCGTCGATCAATTCGCGGTGCAGGTCCTTGTCGCCGACACCGTGCACGATGAAATACCGGACCGGCGACGTCCACTTGCGCACCGGGTTCTGCCGCGTCGAGTAGTCGTGCTTCAGCGCCAGTTCGACGAAGCCGTCCACCAGGAACTGCGGCGACTTCCAGGACGCATCCTCGTTCGCCGCAGCCGCCGCTGCCAGGCAGGCGAACAGCAGACCGAACCACAGGCCTTTCGAGGAGGGGAAGGGCTTCATGCCGCGCGCTCCGTGCCACCCGCTCAGGATTCCAGCACGCGCAGCTCGGCATTGGTGTAGCGCAAACGGCTGGCAAGCACGCTGGCGATGCCTTCCATCAGCCGCAGGCCGAGTTTCTTGTGCTCCTCGGCAAGCTTGTCGAACGCGCGGCGCGACAGCACGTAGAGTTCGGTATCGGTGAACGCGACCGCATTGGCCGAGCGGGCCTCGCCGTCGAGGAAGGCCATTTCGCCGAAGAAGGCGCCGCGGCCGAAGGTGCCGAGGTGGTGTGACTGCCGGTCGGACAGGGGCAGGACGATGCGCACCGCGCCGCGCCGGATCAGGAACAACTCGTCGCCGGCATCGCCGCGCGAGAAGATGGTTTCACCCTTGGCCACGCTGCGCTTCTCCATGCATTGCTCCAGCGCCGCCAGCGTCTGCTCCTTGCGCCCGGCGAACAGCTCGATGTCCTGCAGTTCGAGCGCGGACCCCTCGTCGCGCAAACAGACGGTTTCCTGGATGATGCGGTCCTCGACCCACTCCAGCGCATCGTCCAGCGACGGAAACACGCGCACCGGGCTGTCCTCGCGAATCAGGCCGACCTGGTCGAAGTACTGCTGCATGTCGCGTCCCGAGGGCAGGGTCTGCGGAATGGCGCTGAAGATCAGGAAGCCCTTGCGCTCGGCCAGCATGTCCTTGACCTGCTCCAGCAGGTGGGCGGCGGTGACATCCACGGTCTGTATCCGGCGCATGTCGAGGATCAGGAAATCGCGCGTTTTCAGTTCCGGCTCCAGGCTCAGGTAGAGCTGGTCGGCGGTGCCGAAGAACAGGCTGCCCTGCAGCTCGATGATCGCGGCGCGGTCGCCGTGCGCGGTCAGGATTTCCATTTCCTCGTGGGTGCGGATGCGCTTGGAGAAGGTCTCGTTGCCGAGCAGCTTGCGGCGGATGATGGAACCGCCGATCTGTTCGCGGATGAACAGCAGCACGGCCAGCACGATGCCGACGCCTGAGGCCGCGATCAGGCTCACCGTCAGAGCCGTGCCGATCACGGCGACGATCACCGCGAAATCGAGGATGGTCGAACGCGACTTCAGGTAATGCAGGCTGTTGCGATCGATCATGCGCACGCCGATCACGATCAGGATGCCCGCCAGCCCGGCCACCGGGATCCAGGCGATGAAGTTCGCCAGCAGCAGGAAGGCGACCAGCGCCAGCACGCCCTCGACCATGCCGGAGAAGCGGCTGCTGGCGCCGCCGGAAATATTCACCAGCGTCGCGCCCATGGTGCCGGCGCCGGGAATGCCGCCGATTGCTCCGGAGGCGATGTTGCCGAGGCCCTGGCCGATCAGTTCGCGGTTGGAATCGTGGCGCGAACGGGTCAGCGCATCGAGCACCACGCAGGTTTTCAGGGTATCGATGGACAACAGCACGGCCAGCGTCAGGGCCGGGATGAACAGCAGCTGCAGCTGTTGCAGGCTGACACCGGCAAGCGACGACCAGCGCCCCGCCAGGCCGGCGAAAAAGCTGCCGTCACCACCGCCGCTGCCGCCCAGCGCGCCCACCACCAGCGTATTGTCGTGCAGCCTGAACAGCGCGGGATCGAGCAGGGCGAGGCCGAAATAAGCCGCGACGCCGGCACCGAGGCCGAGGATCGCGGCCGGCACCGCCTTGATCACCCGCGGTGCGCCGACCATCACGGCGATGGTCGCCAGGCCGACCAGGATGCCCTGCCAGCGCCATTGTTCCGGCGCGCCCAGCGCCGCCCAGAAATGCAGCCCCTTGGGGGCGCCGAGCAGCTTCGGCACCTGGCTGCCGATGATGATCAGCCCCACCCCGGAAAGGTAGCCGCTGACCACCGTATAGGGCATGTACTTGATCAGGCGCCCCAGGCGCAGCAGGCCGAATGCCAGTTGCATCAGGCCGGCGAGCAGGCCGAGCAGGGTCAGCAGCAGCAGCGTGGTGTCGACCGGCGTGCCGCTCATCTGCGCCTCGATGGCGAAGGCGGACGCCACGGCTGCCGCCGGCGCGCAGGGCGCCGAGATCAGCCGGCTGGTGCCGCCGAAACTCGAGGCGACGATGCCGATCGCGGTGGCGCCGAGGATGCCCGCCAGGGCGCCGAGCGCGACATAGGCGCTGCCGAGCACGGCGTAGATTGTGACACCGAACGCGATCGCCGAGGGCAGCGCGACCAGCATCGCGGCAAGCCCGCCCCAGAAATCACCGGCAGGGTTTTCCAGCCTGGGCAGCTTCATGTCATGCGGAAATCGAAAAGGAATAACTACAGTATAGGTCGCTCACGTCGCACTGCAACATATCCTGCCTTCCGTCCATCCGCATCTGGCTGTAAGCTTCACCCTTCAATAAATACACTTCGGAGGATAGACCCATGAAACATGTTCGTTCCCTGCTGGTCGCCGCGGTCACCCTGGTTCTCGGCACCGGCGCGCACGCCCAGGAATTCGTCACTGTCCTCACCGGCGGCACTTCGGGTGTGTATTACCCGATGGGCGTTGCCCTGTCGCAGATCTACGGCAAGGCCATGCCCGGCGCCAAGACCTCGGCCCAGGTGACCAAGGCCAGCGCCGAGAACCTCAACCTGCTGCAGGCCGGCCGCGGCGAGATCGCCTTCACCCTGGGCGATGCGCTCAACGAAGCCTGGAAGGGCAACGAGGAAGCCGGTTTCAAGACCCCGCTCAAGAAACTGCGCACCATCGCCGCGATCTATCCCAATTACATCCAGATCGTCGCCGCCGCCGATTCCGGCATCAAGACCCTGGCCGACCTCAAGGGCAAGCGCGTCGCCGTCGGCGCGCCGAAGTCCGGCACCGAGCTCAACGCGCGCGACATCTTCAAGGGCGCCGGCATGAGCTACAAGGATTTCGCCAAGGTCGAGTACCTGCCCTTCGGCGAATCGGTGGAACTGATGAAGAACCGCCAGCTCGACGCCACGCTGATTTCCGCCGGCCTCGGCGTCGCCGCGATCCGCGACCTGGCCACCTCGGTCAAGATCGTCATCGTGCCCATCCCCGCCGACGTGGTGGCGAAGATCGGCGAAGCCGCCTACCAGCCCGGCACGGTACCGGCCAACACCTACAACGGCCAGGCCGATGCCGTGCCCACCGTCGCGATCCAGAACTTCCTGGTCAGCCACGAAGGCGTGTCGGCCGACGCCGGCTACAAGATGACCAAGGCCATCTTCGAGCACCTGCCCGAACTGCAGGCCGCGCATGCCGCGGCCAAGGCCATCACCAAGGAGAACGCCGCCAAGGCGCCGCCGGCACCGCTGCATGCGGGCGCCGAGAAGTACTACAAGGAAGTCGGGCTGATCAAGTAAGAGCTTGCGAATAAATCTACTGCGCGTACCGGATCGAAGCTTGGGCGGTGCTCGCTATCCTCATGTACAACGACGTACATTCCGGTAGCTGCGCTCCGGCCGCGCTCCGCTGCGGTCCGCTCGCTACGATTTCTTCACAAGCTCGCGAGCGAGGTTGATGAAAGTCCAGTCCGCCGCCCCCGACCACGGTCAGGAAGAGTTCTCCGAGCACGGCGTGCAGCGCCGGCTCGGGGACGGCTGGCTCACCGCGCTCAACGGCATCGCGCTGGCCTTCTCCACCTACCAGCTGATCGTCGCGGCCTTCCATCCGCTGTCCAGCCTGGTGATCCGCAGCCTGCATGTCGGCTTCCTGCTCTGCATCACCTTCATCCTCTACCCGGCCTTCAAGAGCGGCGGCCGGCTCTCGAAAGTCGGCGCCGGCGACACGGCGCTGGCCTTTGGTGCGCTGGCATTGTCGACCTACCACTGGGTCTTCGAGGCCGAGCTGATCCAGCGTTCGGGCGACCCGAGCAACATGGATCTGTTCGTCGGCACCGCGCTGGTGATCCTGACCTTCGAGGCGACGCGGCGCATCCTCGGCCTCGCCCTGCCCATCGTCTGCGGCATCTTTCTGCTCTACGGCCTGTTCGGCCAGTACCTGCCGGGCGACCTCGCGCATCGCGGCTACGGCTTCGACCAGATCGTGAACCAGCTGGCGCTGGGTACCGAGGGCATCTTCGGCATCCCGACCCTGGTCTCGGCCACCTACATCTTCCTTTTCATCCTGTTCGGCTCCTTCCTCGAACACGCCGGCATGATCAACCTGTTCAACTCGCTGGCGCTGGGTTTCGTCGGCCATACCAAGGGCGGCGCGGCCAAGGTCTCGGTGATCTCCTCGGCGCTGATGGGCACCATCTCCGGCTCGGGCGTGGCCAACGTGCTGACCACCGGCCAGTTCACCATTCCGCTGATGAAGAAGTTCGGCTATTCCGGCGTGTTTGCCGGCGCGGTCGAGGCCACCTCCTCGATGGGCGGCCAGATCATGCCGCCGGTGATGGGCGCGGTGGCCTTCATCATGGCCGAGAACCTCAACGTGCCCTATGCCGACATCGTCAAGGCGGCGGCGATTCCGGCCATCCTCTATTACCTGACGGCCTTCTGGATGGTGCATCTCGAAGCCGGGCGCAAGAACCTGGTCGGCATGCCCAAGGCCGAGTGCCCCAACCCCTGGCACGCGATGCGCGACAACTGGTACCTGCTGCTGCCGCTCATCGTGCTGGTGATCACCCTGTTCAACGGCTTCACGCCGATGTTCGCCGGCATGGTCGGCCTGGTGCTGACCGCCGTGCTGATCCTCGGCGCCGCCATCGCCGCGCGGGTTTCGAGCACGGCCTTCCGCTACGTGTTCTGGGTCGCGCTCGGCCTCACCGCCGCGGTCTTCGTCAAGAACATGGAGACCTGGGGCATCGTCCCGCTGCTGGCGCTGATCGCCGCGCTCGTCGCCCAGACCTTCGCCCTCAAGGGCGGGCGCAAGACCCTGCACCTCTTGCGCATGAGCCTGGTCGACGGCGCCCGCCAGGCGCTGCCGGTGGGTGTGGCCTGCGCCGTGGTCGGCGTCATCATCGGCGTGCTGACGCTGACCGGCGCCGCGTCCTCCTTCGCCGGCTACATCCTCAGCGTCGGCGAGAAGAGCCTGTTCCTCTCGCTGGTGCTGACCATGCTGGTGTGCCTGGTGCTGGGCATGGGCATTCCGACCATCCCCAACTACATCATCACCAGTTCCATCGCCGCGCCGGCCCTGTTGAAGTTGGGCGTGCCGCTGATCGTCAGCCACATGTTCGTCTTCTACTTCGGCATCATGGCCGACCTGACGCCGCCGGTGGCGCTGGCTGCTTTTGCCGCAAGCTCGATCGCCAAGGAGTCGGCGATGAAGATCGGCATCAAGGCGGTGCAGATCGCCATCGCCGGCTTCGTGATTCCCTACATGGCGGTGTATACCCCGGCGCTGATGCTGCAGGGCGACTACACGCTGGCGGCGGTGGCCTACATCGTGTTCAAGGCCGTGCTGTCGATTGGCCTCTGGGGCGCGGCCGCGATCGGCTTCCTGTTCGGGCCGCTCAACACGCTTGAACGCTGCTTCGCGGCGACGGCAGCCTTCATGCTCGTCGCCGCGATCCCGCTCACCGACGAGATCGGCTTCGGCATGAGCGCGGTGTTCGTGGTCTGGCATTGGCTGCGCAGCCGGCGCGCGGATCGCCGTGCCGCCAGCGCCGACTCTTGAGCCTCTGCCTCGCGGCAGGCGCAGTTGCCGCCTCCCTCGCCATCGACAGCTTCACCCTTAGCTGGATCCATTCCATCGAGAAAATCCGCTGGGAGGAAGACTGGCGCCTCGAGGCTGGTGCGCTGGTGCTTGCCGAAGCGCGCATCCGCGGCAGCGGCGCCGGCATGGAGCCGCCCGCCGGTGCGGTGCTGAAGAACGGCGTCTGGCATTACCGCCCCGCTTTGTCGCCGCAGGCCGTACTGCGCCTGGCTCACTCGCCGCATGCCGGCGGCTACACGCTGTGCACGGCCTCGGTCTGCGCACCACTTGCGGATCACCTGCCGGGCATCGACAATACGGCGACGATAGAACTCCGTGAGTGTCCGCCATGAAAGCCTATGCCGCCGTGATTGCCGTCCCGTCCTTCAGCATCGGCATCGAGTGCAACGCCGACGAAATCACCGGCATCGACTACCTCGAACCCTGTGCCGAAGTCGCGCCAAAGACGCCGCTGGCCAAAGAGGCCGTGCGCCAGCTGCGCGCCTGGCTCGCCGACCCGGCCTTCGAATTCGGCCTGCCGCTGGCGCCGGCCGGCACGCATTTCCAGCGCCGCGTCTGGCAGCGGATTTCGGCCATCCCGCCGGGACGGACCATGAGCTACGGCGAGGTCGCCGCGGCGATCCGCAGCGGCCCGCGCGCGGTGGGCAATGCCTGCGGCGCCAATCCCTATCCCATCGTCGTGCCCTGCCATCGCGTGGTCGCGGCCAACCACGGCATCGGGGGCTTTGCGCGGAATTCCGGCGGCTTCCTGCTCGACGTAAAACGGTGGCTGCTGCACCACGAACATGCAGGCTTCTGACGCCGAACTGATCGACGAATTCATCGACGCCCTGTGGCTGGCCGATGGTTTGTCGAAGAACACGCTGGCGAGTTACCGCAGCGACCTTGCGCTGTTTTCCGACTGGCTTGCGGGAAGGCACGCCACGATAGTCGGCGCCGACGAGACGGCGATCAACGGCTATCTCGCCTTCCTGCACGCCCGCCCCGGCGGCATCCGGTCGGCCAGCCAGCGCCGGCTGATGGCCAGCTTGCGCCGCTGCTACCGCTGGCTGCTCGACCAGGGCCGGCTGCAGCGTGATCCGCTGCTCAACATCGACAAACCGGCGACGACCCAGCGCTTCCCCAAGACCCTGTCGGAAAAGCAGGTCGAGGACCTGCTCGGCGCCCCCGACGTGGCGACGCCGCTCGGCCTGCGCGACCGCGCCATGTTCGAACTGCTCTACGCCACCGGCCTGCGCGTTTCCGAGCTGGTCGGCATCCGCCTGTTCGAGCTGAGCCTCAACGACAACGTGGTGCGCGTGATGGGCAAGGGTTCCAAGGAAAGGCTGGTCCCCCTGGGCGAAGTCGCCGCCGACTGGCTGCGGCGCTACCTCGCCGGCGCCCGCAACGAACTGTTGAAACAGCATGTCTCGGACGCGATTTTCATCACCGTGCGCGGCGCCGGCATGACGCGGCAGATGTTCTGGAACCTGGTCAAGAAATACGCGCTGCAGGTCGGCATTCCGGCGCAGCGCATTTCACCCCACGTGCTGCGCCATGCCTTCGCCACCCACCTGCTCAACCACGGCGCCGACCTGCGCGTGGTGCAGTTGCTCCTCGGGCACGCCGACATCTCGACCACGCAGGTCTACACCCATGTCGCGCGCGAACGCCTGAAGCAACTGCACCACCTTCACCATCCGCGCGGCTGAGCCGCTCAGGCCGGGCAGGCGTGGCGCTGCAGCGCCTGGACGATTTCGCCGCTGGCCTTGTCCTGCACGAAGGCGACGACGCCCAGGTCGGCCCGCTTCCAGCCGGGTTCGAGGGCAAACTTCTGGCGCAGCGCAAGGCGCCCGTCGGCGTCGGGCGGCAGGGGGCCGATCAGGCGGCGCACCACATAGTCGTGACGCAGGAGCTTGCCGCCGTTCTCGCCGGCAAGCACCCGCGATTCGAGATTGTTCTCGTACAAGGCCAGCCAAACCTCGCCGCCCGATGTCCTGGTGGCTATCGTGCCGCCGACCGCCAGTTGCCCACCCGCCGCCGCACCCAGTTCCAGGGTAATCGCCGCGCCCGCCGGCAAGTCGCCGATACCGTCGAGCGGACTGCCGGCACTGCGCCAGTCGCGGCCGTTCCTCAGGAACTGCGGGGTATAAACGGCGCGCGAGCGGGCCAGGGCGGCCATGGCGTACTGGCGCTGCGTGTATTGTGGGCTGGCGTAGCGGTCGGTCCAGCCCAGGCGGTCCCAGTAATCGACATGGAAGGCCAGCGGCACCAGGCGCCCGGCGAACCCGGGCTGGTCCTTCCACTGCGACAGGCGGCGGTCGGCAGGAGGGCAACTGTCGCAACCTTCCGAGGTGTAGAGCTCGAGCAGCACGGCGCGCTGTTCGCCGCTTTTTGCAACGCAGGCCGGCGCCGCCACTGCGGGCGCTGCGGCACCAGCTGCGGCACAGGCCAGCAGCAGCACGGTCGGAAGGTGGAATTTCATGGTCTGACTCCGGGGGGGGATGGGCGAGGCGCTCCCTGTCTTGGTCGCCGCGGCAGCGGATTCCTTACGCCGCGACAGGGGTAAAATCACCCGTATGAGACACGACACCAGCTACCCGGAAACGGGCCCCGAAACCCCGGCGACCAAGTTCCTGCACAAGCACCGCATCGCCCATTCCAACCACCTCTACGAGTACGAGGAGCACGGCGGCACCAAGGTGTCGGCGCGCGAACTCAACGTCGCCGAGCACGCCGTGGTCAAGACCCTGGTCATGGAAGACGAGAACGCGAAACCGCTGATCGTCCTGATGCACGGCGACCGCAAGGTGTCGACCAAGGAACTGGCGCGCCAGATCGGCGTCAAGAAGGTCGGCCCCTGCACGCCCGAGGACGCCCTGCGCCACACCGGCTACATGGTCGGCGGCTGCTCGCCCTTCGGCACCAAGAAGGCGCTGCCGGTGCATCTGGAGAAATCCATCCTCGACCTGCCGCTGGTGTACATCAACGGCGGACGCCGCGGCTACCTGGTCGGCGTGCACCCGCACGACATCCTGAGCGTACTGCAGCCGAAGATCGTCGAGTGCGCGCTGAAAGAGTGATGAAACCTCAGCGCGATCTATAGGTCGGCAGGCTGAGGCGCCAGCGGATCGCCGCCAGGCGCAGGCCGAGCACCACGGCGGCGCCGGCCGCCGCCGCGACCGCATCGCCGGAACCGAAGTGCAGGGCGCCGAGCAGGGTCAGCGCGCCGAGCCAGGAGGCCGTGGCGTAGAGCGTGCCGGGGCGCATCACCAGCGGCACTTCATTGACCAGGATGTCGCGCAGCATGCCGCCGACGACGCCGGTGATCACCGCCAGCAGCGACGCGGCGAGCCAGTGCACGCCCGACGCGACGGCGATCTGGCAGCCCACCACGGTGAACAGCGCGAGGCCCACCGCGTCGGGCACCACGAACAGGCCGGGGCGCACCCGGATGCGCCGGGCGAGCAGGAAGGTGACGGCCACGGCCAGCAGGCCGCAGATGAGATAGGCCACGTCGACCAGCCAGAACACCGGACGATCGAGCAGCAGGTCGCGCAGGGTGCCGCCGCCGAGGCTGGTGGCGAGCCCGACCACCACGGCGCCGACCAGGTCCATTTTCTTGTCCTCGGTTTCCAGCACCGCCGAGGCGGCATTGACCGCCACCGCCGCCATGCCGATGGCGTAGATCAGCTCGGCCGGCGCGGGCAGCGGCGTCATCGCGAACGTTCTATCTGCACGCCGACGCGGCGCACGCCCTTCATGATGCCCATCTTGGCGATGCTGATCTTGACCCAGGGCGCGCCGAACTCGTTCAGCAGGAGACCGATCACGTATTCGCCCAGCGTCTCCAGCAGGTTGAAGTGGCGCGCCGCCAGTTCGGCGCGGATGCGGTCGATCACGGCGTCGTAGCGGATGGTCTGCTCGATGTCGTCGTTCTGCGCCGCGGCGTCGGGCACGCCGAAGGTCAGGCTGATTTCCAGCGTCTGCGGCGCCGCCTTCTCGCGCTCGAAGATGCCGACGTGGGCCTCGACCCGCATGTCGTCGATGAAAATGAAGTCCATTACGCCTCCGCCGGGCCGCCCGCGCGAGCGCGGGAACATGTTGGGCGCCCTCTCCCGACGGCCCCTGCCGCGCGGGAGCGGTGACGGGTCACCGCCGCCCTCGGGGCCGGGAAAGGGGGATGGGGCATCGCCACGCTCCTTTACAATGCAAGCCATTCTAGGGAATCCGCAATGAACCTGCTCGTTTCCGCCGTGCTGGGCTACCTGCTCGGCTCCGTACCCTTTGCCGTGATCGTTTCGCGGGCGTTTCGCCTCGCCGATCCGCGCAGCTTCGGCTCGGGCAATCCCGGCGCCACCAACGTGCTGCGCAGCGGCAGCAAGGCCGCCGCCCTGCTGACGCTGCTCGGCGACGCGGCCAAGGGCTGGCTGGCCATGCTCGTCGCGGCAAAAGTCGGCGCCGGCGACACGGCGGTCGCGGTGGCCGGGCTCGCCGCCTTCCTCGGCCACGTCTTCCCGTTCACCCTCGGGTTCAGGGGCGGCAAGGGCGTGGCGACGGCGCTGGGGGTGCTGCTTGGCTTCTCCGGGGCACTGGCGGGGGTCACTGCGGCGTTCTGGCTGGCGGTGGTCGTGTTCACGCGCTATTCGTCGCTGGGGGCGCTGGCGGCGGCGGCGGCGGCGCCGGTAGCCAGTTGGTGGCTGCTGGCCAGCGGCGAAATCACGGTGACCGTGACCGTCATGTGCGCAGTCCTGGTCTACCGCCACAAGAGCAACATCCGCAAGTTGCTGGCCGGCAGCGAAGGCCGCATCGGCGGTCCGAAATCGCCACCGGCGAAAAACGTATAATTTTTTCCTTCCGTCTGAAGCAGGACAAGACCGCATGGATGATCTGGACTTCATGAGCACGCCGCCGGCGAAACCGGCGCCGCCCCCCAAACCCGCCGCCGCGCCGGCGGAGCCGGCTTCGCTCTACCAACCCAGGCTTGCGCTGGAATTCTTCAAGCTCGGCGGCAGCCTGGAGCAGTTTCCCGCCGGCAAGCAGATCTTCGCCGAGAACGAGAAGACGGGCGGGCTGTTCTCCAAGGGCGCCCGCATCTACCTGCTGCTGGATGGCGACGTGATGCTGACGCGGGGCGGCAAGGCGCTGGATCTGGTGCCGCCCGGCGAGATCTTCGGCGAGATGGCGGTGATTGCCGAAGCCCCGCGCAGCGCGACGGCCACCGCGCGCAAGAACTGTCGCGTGCTGTCGCTCGACGAAAAGCAGTTCCAGCAGGCCTTGCAAAGAATGCCCGAGTTCGCCCTGATGCTGATGAGCGTCATGGCCCAGCGCCTGCGGCGCGGCGTGGCGCGACTGGCCACCGCAAAAACGGCGCCGGTCGAGGTGCTGGAGCACAGGAACACGCTGGACAAGGAAATGCTTGCCGAATTGCAGCGTGCGCTCGGCGATCCCAAGCCGTCCACGGCTCCTGCGGGGAAGACCGTGGTCACCAAGGGTGCCGTGGGCGCCTGCATGTTCGTCGTGACCCGGGGCCGCATCGCGATATCGGTCGACGACCGGGTGATCGAGCACGTCGGGCCGGGCGGCGCCTTCGGCGAAATGGCGCTGGTCGAACGCTCCGGTCGCTCGGCCACGGCGACGGCTGAAACCGACAGCGCCTGGCTGCTGGTCGGCAAGGATGACTTCGTCGAAATGGTCAGGGCGCGCCCGGCCTTCGGCATCGCGCTGATGCGCTCGATGAGCGCGCGCGTGCTGCACATCGGCAAGCTGCTCGGCAGCTAACGGAGTTCGTCGAGGGGCCAGCGCGGGTGAACCGCGAAGGCGCCGCCGCGATCCGGCGCCGTACCCTGCAGCAGGCGCTGGCTGCCGGCGAAGGCGATCATCGCGCCGTTGTCGGTGCAAAGTTCCAATGGCGGATAGAACACCCGCCCGCCGATCTTCGCCATGTCACGGTCCAGCCGCTCGCGCAGGCGCCGGTTGGCGCCGACGCCACCGGCCACCACCAGCGAAGAAAGTCGGTGCCGGCGACACGCCGCCACCGCCTTGGCGGCCAGCACTTCGGTCACCGCTTCCTGGAATTCCGCGGCGAGGTCGGCGTGGTCCGCGTCCGAAAGTTCCCGCGCCCGCACGGCAGTGAGCACCGCCGTCTTCAGCCCGGAAAAGCTGAAGGACAAATCACCGCTGTTGAGCATCGGTCGCGGCAGCTTGAATCGTCCCGGTGCGCCCGACTCGGCCAGCTTTGCCAGCGCAGGCCCCCCGGGGTAGCCGAGACCCAGCAGCTTTGCGGTCTTGTCGAAGGCCTCTCCGGCCGCGTCGTCGAGCGATTCGCCGAGCAGTTCGTAGTCGCCGACGCGCGCCACGCGCATCAGTTGCGTATGCCCGCCGGATACCAGCAGCGCGATGAACGGGAACGCCGGGGCATCGTTGGCCAGGAGCGGCGAGAGCAGGTGGCCTTCGAGGTGATGCACCGGCAGCACCGGCACGTCGAGCGCGAGCGCCAGCGACTCGGCGAAACTCGCGCCGACCAGCAAGGCGCCAGCCAGCCCCGGGCCCGAGGTGTAGGCGATGGCGTCGATGTCGCCGCGCACGCAGTGCGATTCGGCCAGCACGCTTTGCAGCAACGGGATCAGGCGGCGGATGTGGTCGCGCGAGGCCAGTTCCGGCACCACGCCGCCATAGGCTTCGTGCATCGCCACCTGGGTATGCACCGCATGGCCGAGCAGGCCGCGCCCGGTATCGTAGAGCGCGACGCCGGTTTCGTCGCAGGAGGATTCGATGCCGAGCACTATCATCGGCGGCATTCTACCGGCTGACTATAATCGCCCGGGTCGCTCCTCCCGAAAGTCGGCGCCGGCCACACGGCGATCCGCAACAGCCGCATGACAAAGAAGATCCTGCTCCTCTGCCACGACCTGACCACGCGCCTGCGCCTGACGCATGTCTGGTCGGCGGCCGGCGTCACGATGCTGAAGCGGACCGACGCCGAGCCGCCCGACTGCATCGTCATCGACCTGGGCCGGCGCGACGCATTGGCCGAAATTTCCCGACTGCGCGCGATCCATCCGCAGACTTGCATCTTCACCTGCGCCGCGAACTTCGACCAAACCCTGGTCGAGGCCGCGCAGCAAGCCGGCGCGACGGAATTCGCCGCACGCAGTTTCGTCGACAAGCGCGTCGCGCGTCGCCTCCAGCTGCCAGGCTGAATCCGGATGCACCTGCTGGTCGATATCTCGGCCCACGGCCTGGGCCACCTGGCGCAGACCGCGCCGGTGCTCGACGCCTTGCGCAGCCTGGTGCCCGGCTTGCGCCTGACGGTGCGCAGCGCGCTGCCGCGCGAACGGCTGGCAGCCCGCATTGCTGGCGGCTTCGACCATGTCGCCGAGGCGCGCGACTTCGGCTTCGTCATGAGGAATGCTGTGGATATCGACCTGGCCGCCAGCGCGCGGCGCTATCGCGAGTTCCACACCGACTGGCCGCAGCGGATCGCGACCGAAGCGGACTGGCTGCGGCGCCACGGCATCGATGCGCTGCTCGGCAATGTCGCCTACCTGCCGCTTGCCGCGGCGGCGGAAGCCGGCATTCCCGCCGCGGCATTGAGTTCGCTGAACTGGGCCGACCTGTTTGCCAGTTATTTCGGCGGCGAAACCTGGGCCGCCCCCGTCCATGACCAGATACTGGCCGCTTACAACACCGCCCGTTGCTTCCTGCGTGTCAGCCCCGGCCTGCCGATGGCCGGCATCGAGCGGCGGCAGGAAATTGCGCCGGTCGTCCGGATCGGCCGACCTGATCGCGCCCGAGTATCAAAAATCCTCGACCTGAACGAGAGTGAGCGCTGGCTTTTGATCGCCATGGGCGGCATGGAATTTCGCCTGTCGGTAGAAAACTGGCCGCAAACTCCGGGGCTCAACTGGCTGGTGCCGCGCGAATCTCAAATCCTGCGGCAGGATGTCCGCGGTTTCGATGTTCCCGGCCTCAAATTTACCGACCTGCTGGCCAGTGTCGATGCCGTGATCACCAAACCCGGCTATGGCACCTTGGTCGAGGCAGCCTGCAGCGGCGTCCCCATCCTGTATGTCGAGCGCGAGGACTGGCCGGAGACCCCCTGGTTCGCGGCCTGGCTGGCCACCCATGCGCGCGCCGCCGTGCTGAGGCGCGAGCAGCTGGCAGGCGGGGATTTCATTGCTGCGCTGAACCGGCTCTGGCAGGCACCGCCACCCGCCGTGCCCGCGGCTAACGGCGCCACCGAAGCCGCGCAACTGCTGGTGCGCGAACTGGGACTGGCCTGACACCGCGCCGAAACAATTGACATCAATGGCAAAGTGTTTAGAATGCGCGCCTTTCCCGCTTCTCCAGGATTAATTCAATGCCGGGTATTCGCCTCAAGGAAAACGAGCCGTTCGAAGTCGCGATCCGCCGCTTCAAGCGCGCGATCGAAAAGACGGGCCTGCTGACCGAACTGCGCGCGCGCGAGTTCTACGAAAAGCCCACGACCGAGCGCAAGCGCAAGGCCGCCGCCGCTGTCAAGCGCCATCACAAGCGCATTCGCAGCCAGCTCCTGCCGCCCAAGCTGTACTGATTTCGGACGGCCCGCCACGGCGGGTCGTAGCATAGGGTTACCCCACAAAAACCGCCTCCCGGCGGTTTTTGTGCTTTTTATGTCCGTGACCCAGGTCGCGGACGGTATCCGCCGGACAAGGAAAAGACATGAGCCTCGAAACCCGCATCGACGAAGACTGGAAGGCCGCCATGAAAGCCGGCGACAAGGCGAAGAAGGACGCCTTGAGCCTGTTGCGCGCGGCAATCAAGCAAAAGCGCGTGGACGACAAGGTCGAGATGACGGACGCCGTGGTGGTTGCCGTGATCGAGAAGATGCTCAAGCAGCGCAAGGATTCGATCGCCCAGTACGAGGCGGCGCGGCGCCAGGATCTGGCCGATGCCGAGAAGTTCGAGGCCGGGGTGCTGGGCGGCTACATGCCGCAGGGACTCTCTGCGGCCGAGGTCGAGGCCATCGTCGTCGCCGCAGTTGCGGAGTCCGGTGCCAAGGGCCCGGCCGACATGGGCAAGGTGATCGCCCTGGTCAAGCCCAAAGTCGCCGGCCGCGCCGACATGGGGGAAGTGTCGAAGCTCGTCAAGGCAAAACTTGGTTCCAACTGAGCGGCGCATAATGCTCCGGTGATCCCCGAAAGCTTCATCCAGGAACTGCTTGCCCGCGTCGACATCGTCGATGTGGTCGAACGCTATGTGCCGCTGAAGAAAACGGGCGCCAATTTCAGCGCCTGCTGTCCCTTCCATTCCGAGAAAACCCCCTCCTTCACCGTCAGCCCGGCCAAGCAGTTCTACCACTGCTTCGGTTGCGGCGCGCACGGCAGCGCCATCGGCTTCCTGATGCAGCACGCCGGCGTCGGTTTCATCGAGGCGGTCGAGGACCTGGCCGCCTCGGTCGGCCTGCAGGTCCCGCACGAAGAGCGCAACGCCGAAATACGAGCGAAGAAAGCGCCGCTGACCGAACTCATGGGACGCGCCATGGCCTTCTACCGAGAGCAATTGAAGGCGTCGCCGAAAGCCGTCGATTACCTCAAGAAGCGCGGACTCACCGGGGAAATCGCCGCCAAATTCGCCCTCGGCTATGCGCCCGACGGCTGGCAGGGCCTGCAGCAGGCCTTCCCCGACTACGACGACCCGGCGCTGGTCGAATGCGGGCTGGTCATCGTCAATGAACAGGGACGCCGCTACGACCGCTTTCGCGACCGGGTGATGTTCCCGATCCAGGACCAGCGCGGCAACGTCATCGGCTTCGGCGGTCGGGTGATCGGCGAGGGCGAGCCGAAATACCTGAATTCGCCGGAAACGCCGCTGTTCGAAAAGGGCCGCGAACTCTACGGCCTGCCCCAGGCGCGCAAGGCGATCCAGGAAGAGGACACGATCCTGGTGGTCGAGGGCTACATGGACGTGGTCGGCCTGGTGCAGGCCGGCGTCGAGAACGTGGTCGCCACGCTCGGCACGGCGGCCACCGATGCCAACGTGCAAAAACTGCTGAAACAGGCCAGCCGCGTGGTGTTCTGCTTCGACCGCGACAGCGCCGGCGACCGCGCGGCATGGCGGGCCATGGAAGTGAGCCTGGCGCACCTCGCCGACAACAAGGTCGTCGAGATCCTGCAGATGCCCGGTAACCAGGATCCGGACGAGTACATCCGCGAGCACGGCAGGGAGGCCTTCGTGCAGCAGACCCGAAACGCCACGCGGCTCAGTGAATTCCTCCTGCGCGAACTGGTCAAGCAGACCAATCCGAACACGGCCGAGGGCCGCGCGGCGCTGGTGCACGCGGCGAAACCCCTGCTGCAGAAGATGTCGGCGCCGATATTGCGGGTGCAGGTCACCAAGGAAATCGCCCACCGCGCGCAGGTCTCGCAGGCGGAGGTCGAGGCCCAGTGCGGCCTCCAGCCCCTCGCCCGCAGTCGCTACGCGCCGGCACAAATGAAGCAGCGGCCGGTGCCCTCCTCGATCGAATACAAGCTGCTGCAGATCGTGCTGCACAAACCCGAATGGGCGGGCCGTCTGCCGCTGGAATTGATCGACCGGGAGCGCGTGGAGGGCGACGCGCTGCATGCCATCGCCAACGCAATCGAGCATGGCGAACTGCCGGCGGGCGGCTTCGGCATGCTGCTGGAGTTCTTCCGCGCCACCCCGCACGAGGCCCTGATCGCCGCGATTGCGGCAAACATGACGGAAGAGGTCGATCTCGCGGCACTCGAGGGCGTTTTCAACGATTCCATCGTCCGCCTGCGCCATACGGCCATCACCGCGGAAATCGAGCAGCTCACCGCGCGCGCGCCAGGGACTGAATCAGGAAGAGCGGCAACGGCTTGCGGAACTGCTGGTGAAGAAGCATCCGTCGTCGGCCCCGACGGGCGGCGGCCCGGTGTGATATAATTCCCGGTTCTTCAGCGCTTTCACGGTACGCTGACCCGACCCGCCCGCGCGCATGCTGCGTTGCAAGGGCCGCCCGCGTCGCGCCGTCAATCGCGCTCCAGCCGAGGATCGTCATGCCGAAGGAAATCGCCAAGCACAGCAAGTCAAGGGCCGCCGCCAAGCCGGTCGCCAAGAAGCCGGCGCCGGCCAAAAAACCGGTGACGGCGAAAAAGCCTGCTCCGGCCAAAACTCCGACGAAGGCTCCGGCCAAAGCCCCGATCAAGGCTCCGGCCAAAGCCCCGATCAAGGCTCCGGCCAAAGCTCCGGCCAAGGCCTTGGCAAAAGCTCCCGCCAAGGCTCCGGCCGGGACCGCGACGCCAAAAGCAACAAAAACTTCGGCTCCGCAAGCCGTCGCGCCGGTAGCCGCCAAACCCGCGGCCCAGCCCTTGCCCGCCAAATCGGTGGCCAAGGCCATCGCCGAGTCGCGCGGGCGCAAGAGCCGTGAAAAACTGGTCGCCCCGGAAGCCAAGCTGATCGACCTCGACACCAAGCGCACCCGGCTGAAGACCCTGATCGCGCTGGGCAAGGAACGCGGCTACCTGACCTACGCCGAAATCAACGACCACCTGCCCGACGACCTGGTGGATGCGGAGCAGATCGAATCGATCATCTCCACCTTTAACGACATGGCGATCCAGGTGTTCGACGAAGCCCCCGCCGTCGAAGACCTGCTGCTCAACGAATCGGCGCCGGCGCCGGTGGATACCGCCGAAGTCGAGGAAGAAGCCGAACAGGCCTTGTCGACAGTTGACTCGGAATTCGGCCGCACCACCGATCCGGTGCGCATGTACATGCGCGAGATGGGCTCGGTCGAACTGCTGACGCGCGAAGGCGAGATCGAAATCGCCAAGCGCATCGAGGACGGCCTGAAGCACATGATCATGGCCATCTCGGCCTGTCCGACGACGATTGCCGAAATGCTCGAAACCGCCGGCAAGGTGGCCCGTGAAGAAATGCGCATCGACGAACTGGTCGATGGCCTGATCGACCCCAACGCCACCGACGAGGATATCGAGGCGCTGGCCGAGGACGAAGAAATCGAGGTCGACGAGGACGTCGAAGACGAGGATGACGACGGCAGCGCCCGGATTTCCGCCTCCCTGCTGCAGTTGAAGCAGGATGCGCTCGAGCGCTTCTCGGTGATACACGCCCTGTTCGCCCGGCTGCAGCCGACGCTGGCGCGAAAGGGCTCACAGGACAAGGGCTACCTGCGCCTGCAGAAGCAGATTTCCGACGAACTGATGAACATCCGCTTCACCGCCAAGGCCATCGAGCGCCTGTGCGACTCGGTGCGCGGCATGGTCGAGGCGGTGCGCAGCCACGAACGCAAGATCCTGCACCTCTGCGTGGACAAGGCGCACATGCCGCGCGCGCACTTCATCAAGGTCTTCCCCGGCCACGAGACGGACATGGAATGGCTCAAGCATGAAGTGCAGTCGGGCAAGCCCTACGCCGCGCAGTTGATGCGCGCCGCGCCGAACATCCTCGAGGAGCAGCAGCGCCTGATCGACCTGCAAGCGCGTATCGGCATCCCCTCAAGGAGCTCAAGGACATCAACAAGCAGATGTCCACGGGCGAAGCCAAGGCCCGCCGCGCCAAGCGCGAAATGACCGAGGCCAACCTGCGCCTGGTGATCTCGATCGCCAAGAAATACACCAACCGCGGGCTGCAGTTCCTCGACCTGATCCAGGAAGGCAACATCGGCCTGATGAAAGCGGTGGACAAGTTCGAATACCGCCGCGGCTACAAGTTCTCGACCTACGCCACGTGGTGGATCCGCCAGGCCATCACCCGCTCGATCGCCGACCAGGCGCGCACCATCCGCATCCCGGTGCACATGATCGAGACCATCAACAAGATGAACCGCATCAGCCGGCAGATCCTGCAGGAGACCGGCCTCGAGCCGGATCCGGCGACGCTGGCGATCAAGATGGAAATGCCCGAGGAGAAGATTCGCAAGATCCTCAAGATTTCCAAGGAACCGATCTCGATGGAAACGCCGATCGGCGACGACGACGATTCCCACCTCGGCGATTTCATCGAGGACCAGGCCACGCTGTCGCCGGACGACGCGGCGCTGTTCGCCAGCCTGCGCGACGTGACCAAGGAAGTGCTGGACAGCCTGACGCCGCGCGAGGCCAAGGTGCTGCGCATGCGCTTCGGCATCGAAATGAACACGGATCACACGCTGGAGGAGGTCGGCAAGCAGTTCGATGTCACCCGCGAACGCATCCGCCAGATCGAGGCCAAGGCCTTGCGCAAGCTGCGTCACCCGACCCGTTCGGAAAAGCTGCGCAGCTTCCTCGATTCCGAGACCTGATTGCGCATCACCAACGGCTCATGCAGCGCGGGCCGTTGCGGTTCCACGCAGGGCCTGTAGCTCAATGGTTAGAGCAGAGGACTCATAATCCTTTGGTTGCGAGTTCGAGTCTCGCTGGGCCCACCAGCTTTCGACGGGTAGTGGAGGGGAAAGTCGCGGAGGATCGGGTTCCGTGAATTTCGAAGGCAGGCACCCGGTGGCTTGTTTTGATGAATGGAGGCGGTGGATTCTATGATTTCACCTTCAAGCGGAGCATTGGATATGCAAGAAATCATGCAATACCTGAAAGACAACGGCCAGCGTTTCGACTCGGAAATTGCGGCCGCAACCGGAATCTCGCTGGCGAAAGTGCGCCGCTCGATCACCGACCTCTCGGCACGCGGCGAAATTTCCAAGTGCAGCGTGACCCGCTTCAACAACGGCGAAAAAGTCGAAGCCGTCCTGTGCCGGGTGGCGGGATACATTCCGCCCAAGAGCCCCGGCCGCAAACCCGGCGCATCGAGCTAGGCTTCGGCCGGAAATATCCGAGCCCTGGACGGCGCCCTTGGTTTTCGGCTGCCGTGCTGCTTGAACTCCGCCTCCTGCTGGCCATGCTTGCCAGCGTCCTGCTTGCCGGCTGCGGCATGCTGGGCGAAAGGCCGGCCCCGCCGCCGGCAGCCGCACCGGTCAAGGTCGGCCTGGCATTGGGCGGCGGCGCCGCACGCGGCTTTGCACACATCGGCGTGATCAAGGCGCTCGAAGCGCAGGGCATCGTGCCGGACATCATCGTCGGCACCAGTGCCGGGGCCGTGGTCGGATCGCTGTACTCCTCAGGCCTTTCCGGTTTCGAACTGCAGAAGATTGCCCTGGACATCGACGAAAGCCAGATCGGCGACTGGTCGCTGCCGGACCGCGGCGTTTTCAAGGGCGAAGCGCTGCAGAACTTCATCAATCGCGCCGTCGCCAACCGCCCGCTGGAAAAGCTGCCGCGCAGCTTTGCCGTGGTCGCCACCGATCTGAAGAGCGGCGAGGCAACCCTCTTTCGCAGCGGCAACACCGGCATGGCGGTGCGCGCCTCTTCCGCCGTACCCGGCGTATTCCAGCCTGTGAACATCAACGGCCGCGACTATGTCGATGGCGGCCTGGTCAGCCCGATACCGGTGCGTGCCGCGCGCGGCCTCGGCGCCGATTTCGTGATCGCGGTGGACATCTCGGTCAATCCGCGCGACGCCCGCACCGCGAGTACCTTCGACGTGCTGCTGCAGACCTTTGCCATCATGGGCCAGTCGATCGGCCGCTACGAAAAGGCGGAGGCCGATATCGTGATCCGCCCGGTCACCGCCGAATTGCCCGCCACGGATTTCGCCGGCCGCCACCGCGCGGTGCTCGAGGGCGAAAAGGCCGCCGCTGCGGCGATGGCCGACATCAAGGAAAAGCTGGCGCGCTTGCGCGCCCGGCCCGCCGTCGCGGCGCGCTGACGAAGAGGGCACTGCAACAGAATTCGCTTGTCGCCCCACCCATCCCGCCATGCACCCCGCCTTCCCCATCCGCTACGTCGATCCCGTGTTCCGCCCGCCCAGCGAAGCGGAATCGCTGATCCTGCCGGTGACGGATGGCTGCTCGTGGAACCACTGCACGTTCTGCGAGATGTACACCGCGCCGCAGAAGAAATTCCGCGCCCGCGACGCGGCGGAAACCATGGAGACCCTGCGCCACTGCGGCAAGCGATTCGGCGACGACATCCGGCGCGTATTTCTCGCCGACGGCGACGCGCTGGTGCTGCCGACCCGGCGCCTGCTGGAAATCCTCCGCGCAATCCGCGAGCATTTGCCGGCGGTGCGCCGCGTTTCCAGCTACTGCCTGCCGCGCAACCTGCGCAAGAAATCGGTCGACGAGCTCAGGGAACTTGCGGCGGCCGGACTGAGCATGGCCTACGTCGGCGCCGAGTCGGGAGACGACGAGGTGCTGGCGAAAGTGAACAAGGGCGAAACTTTCGCCAGCACCTGCGAGGCCCTCGACAAGCTGCAACAAGCCGGCATACGGCGTTCGGTGATGATCCTCAACGGACTCGGCGGCAAAACCCTGTCACGTCAGCACGCCGAAAATTCCGCGCGCCTGGCCAACGCCACGCAGCCCGAATACCTGGCCACGCTGGTAGTGAGTTTTCCGCAGGGCGAAGCACGCTTTCGCGCCGGATTCCCGGAATGGCAACCGTGCAGTCAGCATGAATTATTTGCAGAAATGGAAACTTTCGTCGCGGCGCTGGAACTCAGGCGCACCGTGTTCCGCAGCGACCATGTATCCAACCGTTTGGTGTTGAAAGGCACCCTCGGTGCGGAAAAGCCCCGTCTGTTGAGCGAAATACACTCAGCGATCGCGACTCCGGAATCCACGTCCTTGCGTCCGCATTGGCAACGCGGGCTGTAACTGCGGGATCGGCAGCAAGCAACCCGGCGGCGGAATGTGCGTGACGGGCTAGCCGCCGGGCGAAAAGTCGGCGCCGGCGAAACGGCGCCAACCGGAATCCCTGTGATATCTTCGGCCCGAAACAGGATTCCGCCATGAAAAACTTCCTGCTTCTGATCGCTTTGCTGGCCCCGGCAATCGCGCAGGCCGATTGGGTCAAGCTCGTTTCCGCCGGCGAAGGGGAAGTTACCGTCTATGTCGATCCCGGATCGATCAAACGGGAAGGCAACGTGGTCGAATTTTCCACCTTGTTCGATTATGCGACGGTCAGAAACCTGTCCGGCGCCCCGTTCCAGTCCGCGACCATGCAAGACGAGATCGATTGCGCCGGGAAGCGGAACCGGACATTGGCCGTCTCATCCCATTCCGAACCGATGGCCGGCGGCCACATTGTCTCCACCGCTACGGGCGGCTACGTGCCATGGACGCCCATCGATCCAAAGGGCATCGTTGCGGCCATCTTCAAGTTTGTCTGCAAGGAGAAGGAGTTGCTGACCAGCCACCGATCCGGCCGGCAATCCGTCGGTGGCTCTGCTGACAGCATGCTGTCCAGGCACTGCACCAGCCGCAAAGACAAAGGGCCTAGCCGAAGCTAAGCCCTTGTCTTTGTTGGTTGCGGGGGCAGGATTTGAACCTGCGACCTTCGGGTTATGAGCCCGACGAGCTGCCAGACTGCTCCACCCCGCGTCAGAGAAGGGCGATTATAGATGGAATTGCGGCAGTGCGCAACGCAATTCCGGGAAACAGATATAATGCGCGGCTTCCGAGGAGCGCTGCAAGGGTAGTTCCAGATGCCCCCCAGGCTCGGACCATTTTCAAACTGCGCTCACCCAACCCGTACCGGGCCAGGGTGAGTTCGCCACCCTCCCGGTCACAGTTCAAGGAGCTTTCATGAACGCAGTGACTGAAACCAAAGACTACGCAATCGCCGACCTTGCCCTGGCCGACTGGGGCCGCAAGGAAATCCGCATCGCCGAGACCGAGATGCCCGGCCTCATGGCCATCCGCGAGGAATTCGCCAAGGCCCAGCCGCTGAAGGGCGCGCGCATCACCGGATCGCTGCACATGACGATCCAGACCGCGGTGCTGATCGAGACGCTGACCGCGCTGGGCGCGGAAGTGCGCTGGGCCTCGTGCAACATCTTCTCGACCCAGGACCATGCCGCCGCCGCGATCGCCGCCGACGGCATTGCCGTATTCGCCATCAAGGGCGAAACGCTGGTCGACTACTGGGACTACACCCACCGCATTTTCGAATGGCCGGATAACGGCTACAGCAACATGATCCTCGACGACGGTGGCGACGCCACGCTGCTGCTGCACCTGGGCTCGCGTGCCGAAAAGGACATCTCCGTGCTGGCCAAGCCGGGTTCCGAGGAAGAGCGCATCCTGTTCGCCGCGATCAAGGCCAAACTCGCTGTCGACAAGACCTGGTACTCGACGCGCCTGGCGCAGATCAAGGGCGTCACCGAAGAGACCACCACCGGCGTGCATCGCCTGTACCAGATGCACGAGCGCGGCGAATTGAAGATCCCCGCGATCAACGTCAACGATTCGGTGACCAAGTCCAAGTTCGACAACCTCTACGGCTGCCGCGAGTCGCTGGTGGACGGCATCAAGCGCGCCACCGACGTCATGATCGCCGGCAAGGTGGCCCTGATCGCCGGTTACGGCGACGTCGGCAAGGGTTCGGCGCAGGCCATGCGCGCCCTGTCGGCCCAGGTCTGGGTCACCGAGATCGACCCGATCTGCGCGCTGCAGGCGGCGATGGAAGGCTACCGCGTGGTGACCATGGAATATGCCGCCGACAAGGCCGACATCTTCGTCACCTGCACCGGCAACTACAACGTCATCACCCATGACCACATGGCGAAGATGAAGGACCAGGCCATCGTCTGCAACATCGGCCACTTCGACAACGAGATCGATGTCGCCTCGATCGAGAAATACCAGTGGGAAGAGATCAAGCCGCAGGTCGACCACATCATTTTCCCGGACGGCAAGCGCATCATCCTGCTGGCCAAGGGGCGCCTGGTGAACCTGGGCTGCGGCACCGGGCATCCGAGCTACGTGATGTCCTCGTCGTTCGCCAACCAGACCATCGCCCAGATCGAGCTGTTCACGCGCAATGCCGACTACCCGGTGGGCGTCTACACGCTGCCCAAGCACCTGGACGAGAAGGTGGCGCGCCTGCAGCTGAAGAAACTGAACGCGCAACTGTCGGAACTGACCGACCAGCAGGCCGCCTACATCGGCGTGCCCAAGGCCGGCCCCTACAAGCCCAACCAGTACCGGTATTGAGCCCCACTACCCGGGCCATCGGCACAAGGAGAGCTGCATGCGCCTGCTCGCTGTCTGGCTGATCAACGCCCTGGCCCTGCTGGCCCTGCCCTGGCTGCTGCCCTCGATCCATGTCGCGAGTTTCGCGACGGCATTGTGGGTGGCGGTAGTGCTGGGCCTGATCAACGCCGTGATCCGGCCCGTGTTGCTGCTGCTGACCCTGCCGGTCACGCTGCTGACGCTGGGCCTGTTCATCTTCGTCATCAACGGCCTGATGTTCCTGCTGGCGGCGAAGCTGCTCGACGGATTCGTGGTGGACAGCTTCATGGCCGGCGTCATCGGCTCGGCGCTGTACAGCGTGATTTCATGGCTGCTGACGCGGCTGTTGCCGGGCGCATCCAAGTCGTAAGGCTTGCGGCCGAAAAACCCAGGAATTCAGTATGAAACTCGAAATATCCATCGAATTTTTCCCGCCGCAGACCGCCGAGGGCATGGAGAAACTGCGCACCACGGTAACGCGGCTGGCCGTGCTGAAGCCCGAGTTTTTTTCCGTCACTTACGGTGCCGGCGGCTCGACGCGCGATCGCACGCTGGCGACGGTGATGGAAATCGCCGCCCAGGGGCACTCCGCCGCGCCGCACCTGTCCTGTGTCGGCTCCACCCGCGACGGCGTCCGCGAGATGCTGGCGACCTTTGCCGAGCGCGGCATCCGCCGCATCGTCGCCCTGCGCGGCGACCTGCCTTCGGGCATGGCCGATGCCGGCGAATTCCGCTACGCCAACGAACTGGTGAAATTCATCCGCGAGGAAACCGGCGATCGCTACCACATCGAGGTGGCGGCGTATCCCGAATGGCATCCGCAGGCGAAAAGTCCGCGCGACGACCTGCTGAATTTCAAGCGCAAGGTCGATGCCGGCGCCAGTTCGGCCATCACCCAGTACTTCTACAACGCCGACGCCTACGAGCATTTTGTCGGCCAGGCGAGGGCGCTTGGCGTCACGGTGCCGATCGTGCCGGGCATCATGCCGATCGGCAGCTTCTCCAAGCTGGCACGTTTTTCGGACGCCTGCGGCGCCGAGCTCCCGCGCTGGATGCGGCGCAAATTCGAGAGCTTCGGCGACGACGCCGACTCGATCCGTGCCTTCGGCCTCGACGTGGTGACGGAACTCTGCCAGCGCCTGATCGAACACGGCGCGCCGGGCCTGCATTTCTATTCGATGAACCAGGCGGGGCTCACGCTGGAGATCTGCCGCCGCCTGGGCCGATAGCGGCCCAGGCACGGCAACGCTATTTGCGGCTGACCGTCGCCACGCCGGCGATGACCAGCGCGGCGCCGATCATCTGCGCCACAGAGAAGCCTTCGCCAAGCAGCAGCCAGGCGAAGGCGATGGTCAGCAGCGGCCCCACCATGCCCACCAGCGCCGCCGGTCCGCTGCCGATGCGGCGGATCGCCGCCGACTGGGCGAATACCGGCAGTACGGTGCTGAAGACGCCCATCGCGGCGCCCAGCGCGTACACCTGCCAGGGCTGTACCAGCGCCGCGAGCGGCAGCGTCGCCATAAAATGGCCGCCGATGGCCGCGGTGGACACCAGCATGGCCAGAGCGGTAAAGCGCGCCGCACCGAGCCTGGCGATCATGCCGGCGCTGCCGGACAGGTAGAGCGCATAGCTGACCGATGAAGCAAACACGAAGCCGCCGCCGATCCACACCGCGGCCGTGTCGCCGGAAAATTGCAGATCGTGGGCAAACGCGGCCGCGATGCCGGCATAGCACAGGACCAGCGCGATTCCCTCGCGCCGGGTGATGGCACGGCCGTGCAGTGCGACGCCGAACAGCAGCGTGAGCGTCGGATAGGTGAACAGGATCAGCCGTTCGAGGCCGGCCGAAATGTACTTGAGGCCGAGAAAGTCGAGGATGCTGGCGCCGTAGTAGCCGAGGACGCCCAGCACCGTGACCGCGAGCCAGTCGCGCAAACTCAGCGCCGGCGCGTTGCGCGACGATGTAAAGCCGATCCAGAGAAATACCGGCAGCGCGAAAGCCATGCGCAGCGCCAGCAGCGTCACGGCATCCACACCGTAGGGATAGGCCAGCTTGACCAGGATCGCCTTGAAGGAAAAACCGAAGGCCGCAACCACGGCCAGGGCAACTCCGGCGCGATGCGCGCTGCCCTGGCCGGCGCCGGGAATCACCGGCGGCGACCCCCCATGATGGAACCGAGCACACCGCGCACGATCTCGCGCCCGACCTGCGAACCGATGGTGCGGACCGCGGTCTTGGCCATGGCCTGCGCCAGGCCGTCGCGCTGTCCGCCGCGCGGGCCGGTGCTGCCGAACAGCATGTCGCCGAGACCGGCAAGCAGGCCGCCGCCTGCGGCCGACGCCTGGGCGGGCGCCGTGCCTGCCGCAGGGGCCTGAGCCGCCGTGTCGCCGGCGCCGACTTTCTGGTTCGCGTCGCCCTTGAGCTTCTCGTAGGCCGATTCGCGGTCAAGCACTTTTTCATAGACGCCCGCCACCAGCGATCCCGCCATGGCCGCCTTGCGTTCCTCGGGCGTCATAGGACCGATGCGCGATCCGGGGGCGAGGACGAAGCCGCGCTCGACCACCGTCGGGCTGCCTTTCTCGTCGAGGAAGGACACCAGGGCCTCGCCGACGCCGAGTTCCATGATCGCCGCTTCGGCATCGAATTTCGGATTGGCGCGCAGGGTCTGCGCCGCCGCCTTGACCGCCTTCTGGTCGCGCGGCGTGAAGGCGCGCAGCGCATGCTGCACGCGGTTGCCGAGCTGGCCGAGCACCGTGTCGGGAATGTCGAGCGGGTTCTGCGTGACGAAATACACGCCGACGCCCTTGGAACGGATCAGGCGCACCACCTGCTCGACCTTTTCCAGCAGCGCCGGCGGCGCATCGTTGAACAGCAGGTGGGCCTCGTCGAAGAAGAAGGCCAGCTTCGGCTTCGGCAGGTCGCCCGCCTCGGGCAACTGTTCGAACAGTTCGGCCAGCAGCCAGAGCAGGAAACAGGCATAGAGGCGCGGCGAGTTCATCAGCTTCTCGGCGGCCAGCACGTTGATCACGCCGCGACCATCCACCGTCTGCATCAGGTCTTCGATGTCGAGCATGGGCTCGCCGAAGAACTTGTCGCCGCCCTGCTCGTCGAGCGTCAGCAAGCCGCGCTGGATGGCGCCGATCGACGCCGCCGAGACGTTGCCGTATTCGGTCTTGAACTGCGCCGCGTTTTCGCCGACGTACTGCACCATGGCCCGCAGGTCCTTGAGGTCGAGCAGCAGCAGGCCCCGGTCGTCGGCGATCTTGAACACCAGTTGCAGCACGCCCGACTGCGTGTCGTTGAGGTTGAGCAGGCGCGCCAGCAGCAGCGGCCCCATGTCGGATACCGTGGCCCGCACCGGGTGGCCGGCCTCGCCGAAAACATCCCAGAACACCACCGGATTGGCGCGCGGCTGCCAGTCGGTGACGCCCATTTTTTCGAGCCGCGCCTTGAGCTTGTCGGAGGCGACGCCCGTGGCGCCGAGGCCCGAGAGGTCGCCCTTGGCATCGGCGAGGAATACCGGCACGCCGACATTCGAGAGTTGCTCGGCGATCCGCTGCAGGGTCACCGTCTTGCCGGTGCCGGTGGCGCCGGTGATCAGGCCATGGCGGTTGGCGAGTTGCGACAGCAGGACAAGTTCGATCTCGCCACTCTTGGCGATGGGCAGGGCGTGGGCCATGGCTGGGATTCCCCCGGATGTTAAAATTGCGGATTCTAAGTGACAACAACGCGGCAAAGCCGCGCAACCGGGGATACGACTATGGCCGGACATTCCAAATGGGCCAACATCCAGCACCGCAAGGGACGCCAGGACGCCAAGCGGGGCAAGGTCTTCACCAAGCTGATCAAGGAAATCACCGTCGCCGCGAAGATGGGCGGCGGCGACCCCGGCGGCAACCCGCGCCTGCGCCTGGCGATCGAAAAAGCCAAGGCGCAAAGCCTGCCCAAGGACAACATGGACAACGCCATCAAGCGCGGCACCGGCCAGCTCGAAGGCGTCAATTACGAAGAGATCCGCTACGAGGGCTACGGCATCAACGGCGCCGCGGTGATGGTGGATTGCCTGACCGACAACAAGACGCGCACCGTGGCCGAGGTGCGCCACGCCTTCGCCAAGCACGGCGGCAACCTCGGCACCGACGGCAGCGTCGCCTTCCTGTTCACCCATTGCGGGCAGATGATCTTTGCCCCCGGCACCGACGAGGCGAAGCTGATGGACGCGGCGATCGAAGCCGGTGCCGACGACGTGGTGGGCAACGAGGACGGCTCGATCGAAGTGATCACGCCGCCCAACGATTTTGCCAACATCAAGGACGCGCTGGAAAAAGCCGGTTTCAGGCCGGAATTCGGCGAAGTCACGATGAAGCCGCAGAACGAAACCGAATTCGCCGGCGAGGATGCGCTGAAGATGCAGAAACTGCTCGACGCCCTGGAGTCGCTGGATGACGTGCAAGAGGTCTACACCACGGCCGTGATCGACGAGTAGCGTGAATTCCGCCACCGCGACACGCTTCGCCCCGCTGCTCTTCGTCCTGCTCTGGAGCACCGGATTCATCGGTGCCAAGTACGGACTGCCGCACGCCGAGCCGCTTTCCTTCCTGCTGGTGCGCTACCTGCTGGTGCTTTCCCTGATGACGCTGATCGCGCTGGCAACGCGCGCACCGTGGCCGAAGGATGGGCGCCAGTGGTTCCACATCGGCGTCGCCGGCCTGCTGGTGCACGCGGTGTACCTCGGCGGCGTTTTCGTCGCCATCTCGAAAGGCCTGCCGGCCGGCGTCACCAGCCTGGTGGTCGGCATCCAGCCGCTGCTGACCGCCGTCGGTGCCGGCTGGCTGTTGAACGAGACCGTGCTGAAGCGGCAATGGGCGGGCCTGGTGCTCGGCTTCGTCGGCGTGGCCATGGTGGTCTCGGGCAAGCTCGGCAGCGGCTTCGGCCTCGCCGCACTGTGGCCGGCGCTTGCCGCCCTGGCCGGGATCACCGCCGGCACCCTCTACCAGAAGCGCTTCTGCCCCCACTTCGACTGGCGCACCGGCGCCATTGCCCAGTTCCTGCCCACGGCCGTCGCCACCGGCCTGGTGGTTGGCCTCAGCGACAACTTCCGCGTCGACTGGGTGCCCGATTTCGTCTTCGCCCTTTCCTGGCTGGTACTGGTGCTTTCGGTCGGCGCCATTTCGCTGCTGAACTGGCTGATCCGCCACGGCAGCGCGGTGAACCTGGCCAGCCTGTTCTACCTCGTGCCGCCCTGCACCGCCCTGATCGCCTGGTTCCTGTTCGACGAGAGGCTGGCGGGCATGGCGCTGGTCGGCATGGCGCTCGCCGTCTGGGGCGTGTATCTTGCGCGGAAATGAAAGCTCCGGCAACAACCTCCATTCGCATCCTCGGCATTGATCCCGGCTTGCGCTCGACCGGGTTTGGCGTGATCGACAAGGCCGGCAACAAGCTGAGCTATGTCGCCAGCGGCTGCATCAAAGCCGATGCGGCAGGCAGTTTGCCGGAGCGGATCACGACCATCCTCGAGGGACTGGAGGAAATCATCGCGACCTACCAGCCGCAGCAGGCGGCGGTCGAAATCGTCTTCGTCAACGTCAACCCGCAATCCACGCTTCTGCTGGGCCAGGCGCGCGGCGCGGCGATTGCCGCGCTGGTCTCGGCGAACCTGCCGGTGGCCGAATACAGCGCCTTGCAGGTCAAGCAGGCCGTGGTCGGCCACGGCAAGGCGGCCAAGGAACAGGTGCAGGCCATGGTCGCGCGCCTGCTCAAGCTGCCCGGCCACCCGAGTCCCGATGCCGCCGATGCGCTGGCCTGCGCCATTGCCCATGCCCACGGCGGCCAGGGCATGGGCGCGCTGGCGACCGCCGGCCGCCGGGTCAAGGGCGGGAGATTGATGTAATGGCCTCGATACTGTATGCATGGGAATTCGGCGCCAACCTCGGGCATGTCGGCGCCTTCATGCCGCTGGCGCGGGCCTTGCGCGAACAAGGCCACGACGTGCATTGGATGGTGACCCAGCCTGCGGTGGTCGGCGATTTTCTCGACGGCGAAGGCTTCGCCTGGCTTGCCGCCCCGACCCTTCCCGAAGCTCCCCGGCCGGGGCCGCCCCTGACCTATGCCGACATCCTGCTGCGCTTCGGCTACGCCGATCCGCGCACGCTGTTCGGCCTGGTCGGCGGCTGGCGCGAAGCGATGCGCCTGACCGGATCACGACTGGTACTGGCCGACCATGCACCGACGGCGCTGCTCGCGGCGCGAACCCTGGCGATCCCGGTCATGCTGTTCTCCAACGGCTTCACCGCCCCGCCCCGCCGCAGCCCGTTGCCGAACATGCGGCCGTGGACGTCGGTGCCCGAGCAAACCCTCGTCCAGCTTGATCATGCGGCACTGGCCTCGATCAATGCGCTGCTGGCGCGGCACAACTGCGCACAAATGCGGCATCTGGCGGAGTTGTTCGATGTCACCGAAGAGGCGCTGGTGACCTTCCCCGAACTCGATCACTACCCGGACCGCGGTCCGGCGCGATACTGGGGCAGTCTGCCCAGCGCCGGCACCGGGATGTCGGTGGCCTGGCCGCAGGCGGGCAGCAAGCGCATCTTCGCTTACCTTCGTGCGGAAAGCCCCCACCATGAGGCGGTACTTGCTGCCCTGCTGGCCCTGGGCCAGGCCAGCGCGATCTACTTCCCGAACCTGCCGCCGCCGCTGGCGGCAAGGTATGCCGCAGCGCACATGACCTACCTCGATCAACCGGCCGACATCGAGCAAATGGTTCGCGAAGCCGACCTCGCGATCACCTACGCCAGCCTGGCGACCACCACCGCCTTTCTGCTGGGCGGCAAACCCTTGCTGATGCTGCCGGGACATCTTGAACAGTTCCTGGTCGCGCGCCGCGTCGAGGAAATGGGGGCGGGACGCCTGGTCAATCCGGAACAGCCGCCGGGCGACCTGCGCAGCGTGATCGCCGACCTGATCGACAATCCATCCTGGCGCGCCAACGCCGCGGCCTTTGCCGCAAAATATTCCGCCTTCGACCAGCAGGCGGTGACCGGCAACCTGGTGCGCCGCATCGCCGAATTGCTGGATGGACCCCATGCGAGCAAAGGATCACCATGATCGGCCGCCTCACCGGAACGCTCATCGAGAAGAACCCGCCGTCCATCACGGTGGACGTGCATGGCCTCGGCTACGAAGTCGATGTGCCCATGAGCACCTTCTACAACCTGCCCGCCACCGGCGAAAAAGTCTTGCTGCATACCCACCTCGTCGTGCGCGAGGACGGCCATTACCTGTATGGCTTCGCCACTCCGGACGAGCGCGCCGCGTTTCGCCAGTTGCTGAAGATCTCCGGCATCGGCGCGCGCACGGCGCTGGCCGTACTCTCGGGCATGTCGGTGGGCGAACTGGCGCAGGCGGTCACCCTGCAGGAAGCCGGACGCCTGACCAAGGTGCCGGGCATCGGCAAGAAAACCGCCGAACGCCTGTTGCTGGAACTGCGCGACCGGCTGCCGAAGACGCTGGCGGCCGGAGGCACAAAAGTCGGCGCCGGCGACACGGCGAGCGACGCCCTTTCCGACATCATGAACGCCCTCCTGGCACTCGGTTACAACGAGCGCGAAGCGCTCACGGCAATGAAAGGCCTGCCTGCCGAAGTTTCAGTATCGGAAGGCATACGCGCTGCCTTGAAGCTGCTTTCCAAATCCTCCTGACGCGCCTCGGCTAAACTGCCGCAATGAGCATCCAGACCGACAAGTTCGCCGAGCCCACAGCGGAGCGCCTGATTTCGGCGGGTAGCGAATCGGCGCAGGAAGATGCGCTGGAGCGCGCCCTGCGGCCCAAGCGGCTGGCGGATTACGTCGGCCAGCAGAAGATCCGCGGCCAGCTCGAAATCTTCATCGAGGCGGCCAGGCGGCGCGCCGAATCGATGGACCATGTGCTGCTGTTCGGCCCGCCGGGCCTCGGCAAGACGACGCTGGCCCACATCATCGCCCACGAGATGGGGGTCAACCTGCGCCAGACCTCGGGCCCGGTGCTGGAACGCGCCGGCGACCTCGCCGCGATGCTGACCAACCTCGAACCGCACGACGTGCTGTTCATCGACGAGATCCATCGCCTCTCCCCGGTGGTCGAGGAAATCCTCTATCCGGCGCTGGAGGATTTCCAGATCGACATCATGATCGGCGAAGGCCCCTCGGCGCGCTCGGTCAAGCTCGACCTGCCGCCCTTCACCCTGATCGGCGCCACCACGCGCGCCGGCATGCTGACCAACCCGCTGCGCGACCGCTTCGGCATCGTTGCCCGGCTGGAGTTCTACAGCCCGGAAGAACTCAGCCTGATCGTGCGCCGCTCGGCGCACCTGCTGAACTGCGACATCGCCGAAGAAGGCGCGGTGGAAATCGCCAGGCGCTCGCGCGGCACGCCGCGCATTTCCAACCGCCTGCTGCGCCGCGTGCGGGATTTCGCCGAGGTCAAGGCCGACGGCAAGATCACGCGCGAGGTGGCCGACGCGGCGCTGACCATGCTCGACGTCGACCACCTCGGTCTCGACGTGATGGACCGCAAGCTGCTCGGCGCCATGCTCGACAAGTTCGGCGGCGGCCCGGTCGGCATAGACAACCTCGCCGCCGCCATCGGCGAGGCGCGCGACACCATCGAGGACGTGCTCGAACCCTACCTGATACAGCAGGGCTTCCTGCAGCGCACCCCGCGCGGACGCGTTGCCACGGCAAGCATCTGGCGGCACTTCGGGCTGGCGGCACCGAATCCGAACGGGACGCTCTGGGATTCATGAGGTGAAACCGCCAGTGGTCACCGACGCCCTGCCTGCCATCTGTTTCGTCGTTACCTGCAAGGGGCGCCTGCATCACTTGCGTCAAACGCTCCCGGCCCTCGCCGCGCAGGCCGGGACGGAATGCGTGGTAGTGGACTACGACTGCCCCGATCGAACCTGCCTTTGGGTCGGCGAAAACTTCCCCGCCGTCCGAACCGTTCACGTTCGTGACGCACCGACTTTCAATTTGGCGCATGCGCGGAACATCGGTGCCAGCGTCGCCCGGGCGCCATGGCTTTGCTTTGTCGATGCCGATATCACCCTGGCGCCCGACTTTGCCGCCCGTGTCGTGCCGACATTGCGCACCGGGCATTTCTATCGCCCGCAGCCCATGCCCTGGGATGCATGCGGAACCTCGATCTGCCCGCGCGTGAGCTTCGCCGCCGTCGAGGGCTACGACGAAGCCATCGAGGGATGGGGTTGCGAAGATGATGACCTTTACCACCGCCTGACCCTGGCAGGCTGCCTGTTGGGTACGTTCCCCGGGGAACTGCTCACGGCGCTGCCCCACGACGACAGCGAGCGGGTCGAGCACTACGCGATCAAGAGCCGCTGGCTGAGTCAGCGCATCAATTCACTCTACCTGCACATCAAGTATGACCTCCGGCGGCAGATCGGCCCGCAGGCATTGCCCCTGGATGCGCGTCGCAACATTCATCACGAAGTCGCGCGGACGCTGCTTGCCGACGCTGAACGTGGTGCCACCAGCTCGCGCATCGAAGTCAACATTCCCGATCGCATCGAAGTGCCGCTCGACCCGCAATGGCGGCTCAAACGTCAGTGGATCTATTCAATCGAGAGCAATGCAGGCGCCGCCGCGGCAGCGATGTCCCGGCAAGCGCCGGCCACGGCTCCCGCCACGAACCCGGCCTTGACCTATCTGGGCAACCACCCCGTGGCCAAGCTGCACCTCGGCTGCGGTACGCGCTTGCTCGACGGCTGGCTGAACGCCGACATCCAGCCTTGTACGCCGCACGTACTGCGCCTGGACGCAACACAGCCATTCCCGTTCGCCGACGCCACCTTCGATTACCTGTTCAGCGAACACATGCTTGAACACCTCACCTACCCGCAAGGGTTGCAGATGCTGGCTGAGTGCCGACGGGTACTCAAGCCCGGGGGGGTGTTGCGCATCGCCACTCCCGACCTGGCCTTTCTGGTCGCCCTCTACGGCACCGGCAAATCCGCGCTCCAGAATGCCTATGTTGAATGGGCGCACGCGCGTTTCACCCCGTGGGCGCCCCGGGCCGATGACACGTTCGTCATCAACAACTTCGTCCGCGACTGGGGGCACCAGTTCATCTACGACGCCAAAACGCTGGAACAAGCCCTGCGCGATGCCGGCTTCCGCGCTCCCCTGGCCTGCGAACTCAATAACAGCAGCCACGCGGCCCTGCACCAGCTGGAGCATGTCGATCGCATGCCAGAGGGCTTCCTCCGCCTCGAGACGATGGTCTTCGAGGCATCCAGGGACTGACTCCCGGCCGCCATGTTTTCTTCGGTGTTGAACAGGCTGGCAAACCGCCACGGTTCGGACAAAGGCAGTACGGTGGCCGACCGGCATCGCTATGCGCAACTCTACGACGTGCTGTTTCACAACGAGCGCGAAGGCACCCGCAAGGTGCTGGAGCTCGGGTTGGCGCGCGGCGGCCCGGAGGCGCCAATCGGCGGCGCGGTCGAACGGCATTGCGGCTCGCCCAGCGTCGCGATGTGGATCGAATATTTCCCCAATGCGGCGATCTACGGCTTCGACATATCCGACTTTGCCCACCTCGAGGAACAGTTCGGACGCTTTTGCTTCCTTCGCGGCGATTGCGGCAGTGCCGCCGATCTTTCGCGCCTTGCAGCGATGGTCGGCGATGACGTCGATATCATCATCGATGATGCGTCCCATGCATCTTTCCACCAGCAGATGGCCCTGCGCGAGCTGTTCGGCTGCCTGCGCAGCGGAGGTCTCTATGTGATCGAGGACCTCCACTGGCAACCGCCGCACATCGAATCGCGATTACCGCCTGCCCACAAGACGATAGAGTGGCTGGCAGCATTCCGCGAAGGCACCGGCCTGCTCTCCAGCGTGTGGACCGGCGACGCGATACAGGCGCTGTTCAAGTCCGTGGCTTCAGCCGTCGTCCTCACCGACCTCCAGGTCCCGGGAAGCCGCTATCGCAACTCGCTTGCGTTGTTGCGCAAGGCCTGAATCGTCGATGCGAAGCTTCGACATTTTCGATACGCTGATCGCGCGCAAGTGCATCTGGCCGCAAGCCATATTTTCCCTGGTCGAGCAGCGCATCGGATCACCCGGTTTCGCCACATTGCGGATCAGAGCCGAAGCGGAGTTGCAAGGGACGGAACATACCCTCGATGACATCTATCGCCGCATGATCTCCAATGGCGGCATGGATGTGGAATTCGCGGAACGTGCGCGGACCATGGAGCTCGCCACGGAACTCGAGAATGTCATTCCGATCGCGGCCCAGTTGCAGCGGGTCCGGGATGGCGACCTCCTGATCAGCGATACGCCACTCCCCGCCGAATTCCTGGTGCAGCTGCTGGAGCGGGCCGGCTTGCGCCGCACCGTATCGATCTGGCGCAGCGCCCTGGGAAAATCCGGCGGTGAGACCTGGCGCACGCTGGCAGCGACCGGCCTGCAATTCACGCACCTTGGCGACAACCCACATAGCGATGGCATCATGCCGCGCCAGCAGGGCATTCCCGCCGAGGTCGCGGCGGTCGCGCTACCAACCGAGGTCGAACAGTTCCTCCTGCAGCAGGGGTGGACCGGTACAGCCCTCATCGCGCGCGCATTGCGCCTGGGGATTGCCGAGCGTGACGAGACTGCCGCCACGCTTTGCCTTCTGCAAGCCAGCATCAATGTGCCGATTCTGCTGATAGCGTCGATACACCTTCTGCAGCTCGCCGCATCGACCGAGTTCGCAGCTGACAAGATGCTTTTCTCCAGCCGCGATTGCCATGCGTGGTTGCGGCTGTTTCGCTGCCTTGGCCGCGCAACGAACGCCCCGCGCTCGCCGGATAGCGAGTATTTTTTTACAAGCCGGATCGCCCGGCTGTCCGGATCACCGGACTATCTGCGCTACTTCCGGAAGACGGCGGGTCCGCGCAGCATCGTCGTCGACCTTTGCGGCACCGGAGTTTCCCTTGCTGCGTTGTATTCCCGGGCTGGGGTCGTCCCGCACACCTTCCTGCTCCACAGGATCGATGCCGGGTCCTCCCACGACGCGTATCGACAGCGCTTCGGCGGGGATAGCCCGGAGATGCGGTATTTGCTCGCCAGCAGCCAGGGGCTCGGCAATGTCGCCATGGAACTGCTGAATCTCGTGAATCACGGAATGGTTACCGACATGGTCGATACTGGCAGAGAGCTTTTCATCCCGCGCTCAGTCGAAAACAGCTTCGGCCCGGAGCAGGTGCTGTTGATTGATCGCATGTCAGACCTGGTCGACCGGGCATGCGCGCTTGTCGAAGACCCCCTGCTGGCGCAACAACTTCTGGCACAGGATACCCGCCTCGGCATGGCCAAGGTGCAGCAGGCTCTGGTCCCGTTGTGGCAGCTCGCGGATCGATCGGATCTCCTGACCCGTTGCTTCGGCTCGGCCTGCCTTGAAGAGAACCGGCGGATTCTGGCCGATCTCGGTTGCGGCAGCTAGGGTCGCCGGCAGAACGGATGGCCAAAGCCGGTAGAATCCGCAAATGACCTTGGCTATTCCTGTCCGCGTCTACTACGAGGATACCGACGCCGCCGGCATCGTCTACTACGCCAATTACCTGCGCTTCATCGAGCGCGGCCGCACCGAATTCCTGCGCGCGCTCGGCCATGACCAGAACCTCCTGATGCAGGAGGGCATCGCCTTCGCGGTGCGCTCGGCGAGTGTCGAGTTCCTCAAGCCGGCAAGGCTCGATGACCTGCTCACGATCGAAACCGGCATCGCGTCGCTGGGCCGTGCCCAGGTGACGTTCGCCCAGCGCATCCTGCGCGACCACGTACTGCTGCTTGATGCGAAAATACGCGTCGTCTGCATCGATCCGGTGCGCGGCAAACCGAATCCGATGCCGCGCCGGATACATGCCCAGCTGGCCGCCCTGACGAAAGCCGCGCAATGAACATCACCCAAGACCTGTCCATCATCGAACTGATCATCCACGCCAGCCTGGTAGTCAAGCTGGTGATGCTGCTGCTGACGCTGGTATCGCTGACGTCCTGGTACTGGATCTTTCGCAAGGCCTTCGCCATTCGCGACGCGCGGAGCAAGACCGACAAGTTCGAACGGGATTTCTGGAGCGGCGGCGACCTCAACGCGCTGTACCAGAGTGCCGTCAACAACCGCCACGACACCGGCGCGCTGGAGCGGATTTTCGAGGCCGGCTACCGCGAATTCGCCAAGCTGCGCGGGCAAAAGGCGCTGGATGCAGCCACCGTGGTCGATGGCGCGCGACGCGCGATGCGCGCCACCTATCAGCGCGAAGTCGATGACCTGGAGGCGCACCTGGCCTTCCTTGCTTCCGTGGGCTCCGTCTCGCCCTACGTCGGCCTGTTCGGTACCGTGTGGGGCATCATGCATGCCTTCCGCGGCCTGGCCAACATGAGCACGGCGACGCTGTCCGCCGTCGCACCCGGGATTGCGGAGGCCCTGGTCGCCACCGCCATCGGCCTCTTCGCCGCGATTCCGGCGGTGATCGCCTACAACCGCTTCGCCCATGACGTGGACCGCGTCGCGGTGCGCTTCGAAAGCTTCATGGAAGAGTTTTCCAACATCCTGCAACGGCAGATCCGCTAGCATGGCGACGGTCAAGCACGCTCCGGTGCAGATGCTCTGGGTCGGTGGCCCGCTCTCGGCGCTGGAGCGCCTGGCGCTGACGTCGTGGCTGGCGAACGGACACGAGGTCCACCTCTACAGCTATGGCAAGCCGGCGAACACGCCCAAGGGACTGCGCATTTGCAATGCGAGCGAAATCCTTCCGCCCCAGGCCGACACGCAAAGTTCCGCCAGCGGCCAGGCGCCGGTGCGCTTCTCCGACATGTTCAGCTTCGCGCTGCTGCACCAGCGCGGCGGCATCTGGGTCGACATCGGCGTGGTATGCCTGCGACCGCTCGATTTCGCCGCCGGCATGGACTATTTCTTCGCCTCGGAAATGCTGCCGGCGCAGCCCGGCGACGAAGGCAAGCTGCGCATCCGCGCCTCGGGTTGCGTGATGAAGTCCCCGCCCGGCAGTCCGCTGGCCCAGGAGTGCCTGGGCCTCGCCCGCAGCGCGGCGGCAAATGGCAACGCTGCGGCGACCGGGCCCCTGCTGCTGCACGGCGCCGTCGAGAAGTACAACATGACCACCGCGCTGCTGAATCCGAACCTGTTCTGCCCGGTGCCGTTCTGGAACATGACCGCCCTGATCAGCGGCATGACCGTGCTGCCGCCGGAGAGTTACGGCGTTCATCTGTGGAACCAGAGCTGGCGCCGCAATTTCTTCGACAAGAACGCCAGCTACGATCCGCTGTCCCTCGTCGAGCGTCTGAAGGCGCACTACCTCGGGCGCAGGGAAAGCACCCGTGCGTAAGCGTCGGCTCATGAACGAAATCAACGTCGTTCCCTATATCGACGTGATGCTGGTGCTGCTCGTCATCTTCATGGTGACCGCACCGATGATCCAGCCCGGCAGCGTCGACCTGCCCAGCGTCGGCAAGAGCAGCCTGCCGCCAGCGGCCCCGCTGGAAGTCATCATCAAGGCCGACACGTCACTCGCCCTGCGCGACCGCTCGAAGGGCGGCGCGGAACAGGTGGTGGCGCGCGCCGACCTGGCCGGGCGGATCAAGCAGGCGCAAGCCGCCAATCCCCAGCAGGCGGTACTGATCGCAGGCGACAAGAGCGTCAGGTACGAAGCGGTGCTGGGCGTGATGGACGAACTGCAGCGCCAGCAGGTCCCCCGGATCGGGCTGCTGGTACAGCCGGTGGCGGCTGACGGCAAGTGAGTACGGATTCGCCCATCCTGCCGCCGGGGAACATGGCCGGCAAGCGCGTTTCCATCGTCCTGGCGGTCGCGGTGCACCTGCTCCTGGCCGGTTTCCTGTTTTACGGCGTGCGCTGGCAGACCAAGGCCACCGACGTGGTCGAGGTCGAGCTGGTGCGCGCCATGCCCGAACCGGCCCCTGCCGCCCCTGTCGCCGTACCGCCAGCGCCGACTATTGAGCCGCCGCCTGCGCCAAAGCCGGTTCCGGAACCGAAACCGCTGCCGCCACCGCCCAAGCCGGACATCGCGATCAAGGAAAAGGAAAAACCGAAACCGCCGCCGAAAGCGGAGCCCAAGCCTGAGCCGCCGCCCAAGGTCGAACCGAAGCCGCGTGTCGACCCCAACCAGGAACTGCTGAAGCGCGAGACCGAACAATTGACGCAGCGCAAACAGGCGGAAACCGCCGCCCAGGAACTTGCCCAGATGAAGGCGGCGCAGGCCGCTTCAGCACGCAACAAGGCCGTCGCCGATTACCTCAGCAAGATCCGCGGCAAGATCCGCGGCAACATCGTGGTGCCGCCCGAGGTCAAGGGCAACCCCGAGGCGGTATTCGACGTCACGCAATTGCCCAGCGGCGAGATCGTCACCGTGCGCCTCAAGCGTTCGTCCGGACATGCCGCGCTCGATGCCGCCATCGAACGCGCCATCCTCAAGTCCAACCCGCTGCCCAAGCCGGAACCGGCCGACGTGTTCTCGCGCTCGCTGGAACTGCGCTTTCGTCCGCTGGACGAGCAATAGCCCGCAAATAATCCATCCGTGCGGAGGATTTCCAGGCCTGTTCCCGGCCAGGATTGCCTTGGCCGAGGCGGTATAATCGCCGGGATGAAATTCCAGCGTCTTTTCCTCGCCTGTACGGTCGGCCTGGCCCTGGCCTCTGCCGCCCGCGCCCAACTCACGGTGGAAATCACCGGTGCCGGCGCCAACCGCCTGCCGGTCGCCATCGCCGAATTCACCGGCGAGCGCACCGTCGCCCAGGCCCTGACCTCGGTGGTGCGGGCCGACCTCGAACGCAGCGGCCTGTTCCGCCTGGTCGATGCCGGCGGCCCGCTGGCCGACAGTGCCACGCCGCCCTATGCCGACCTCAAGGCCCGCGGCGCCGATGTCGTCGCCGGCGGCAGCGTGGCGACGGCCGCCGACGGCCGCCACGAAACCCGCGTGCGCCTGACCGACGTGCAGAAGCAGGCCGTGCTCGGCACTCCGGCCTACCTGCACAGCGGCGCCCAGTTGCGCGCCACGGCCCATCGCATCGCCGATTTCATCTACGAGAAACTCACCGGCGAACCCGGCGTGTTCTCCACGCGCATCGCCTACGTGGTGAAGAGCACCGGCCGCTACGAACTGAAGATCGCCGATGCCGACGGCGCCAACGAGCAGGCCGCGCTGGCCTCGCGCGAGCCGATCATCTCGCCGGCATGGTCGCCCGACGGTACCAAGCTGGCCTATGTCTCCTTCGAGGCGAAAAAGCCGGTGGTCTATGTGCATGACCTGGCCAGCGGCCGGCGCCATGTCGCCGCCAACTTCAAGGGCTCGAATTCGGCGCCGGCCTGGTCGCCCGACGGCAGGCAACTGGCCGTGGTGCTGACCAAGGACGGCACCTCGCAACTGTATGTCGTCAACGCCGACGGCAGCGGCGTGAGACGCATAGCCACGTCGTCCGGCATCGACACCGAACCGCGCTGGGCGACCGACGGCCAGTACATCTACTTCACCTCCGACCGCGGCGGCAGCCCGCAGATCTACCGCACCGCCAGCAGCGGCGGCAATACGGAGCGTGTCACCTTCGAGGGCGGCTACAACGTCACCCCGCGCCTTTCGCCGGATGGCAAGAGCATGGCCTTCATCACCCGGAACAATGGACGCTTCCAGCTGGCGCTGATGGACCTCGCGAGCAAGCAGACGCAAATCCTCACCGACTCGACCAAAGACGAATCCCCCAGCTTCGCGCCCAACGGCCGCATGATCCTGTACGCCACCGAAATCGGCGGGCGCGGCGTGCTGGCCGCCGTTTCCAGCGACGGCCGGGTAAAACAGAAGCTCTCCGTGCAGGCTGCCGACGTCCGGGAACCCGCCTGGGGGCCGCTGGTCCGATAGACGGAAGAACCATTTCCCCGGCTGCATTTTTCTAGGAATCCACCATGCGTGCACTCATCAGCCTTTCCCTCGCCGCCTTGCTGCTGGCCGCCTGCGGCTCCCAGCCGCCGGCCCCCGAACAGGATCCCGCGGGCGTCGAATCGCGCAAGCCCGGCGCCGTCAGGGTCGACACCCCGCCGGTGACCCAGGTCAGACCCGAACAGTTCGACCCGAGCAACATCGCCGCGCTCAAGGATCCGAAGAGCCCGCTGTCGAAACGCAGCATCTACTTCGACTATGACAGTTACGTGGTCAAGGACGAGTTCCAGGGCCTGCTGGGCGCCCATGGCAAGTTCCTTGCGGCCAACCCGAAAATGAAAATGCTGATCCAGGGCAATGCCGACGAGCGCGGCAGCCGCGAGTACAACCTGGCGCTGGGGCAGAAGCGCGCCGAGGCGGTGCGCAAGGCCCTGACCCTGCTCGGGGGCCGCGAAGACCAGCTCGAGGCCGTGAGCCTGGGCGAGGAAAAGCCGGCCTGCAGCGAATCCAGCGAAGAGTGCTGGGCCAGGAACCGCCGCGGCGACATGCTCTACTCGGGTGAGTTTTGAAGATGCGCAGGTGGCTGCAGGCGCTGCTGCCCGCGCTGCTGCTGGCCGCGGCACTGGTTTCTCCCGTGCGGGCCGGCATGTTCGACGACGAGGAGGCCCGCAAGCGGATCGAACTGCTGAAGGGAGACTTCGCCGAGCTTTCCCGCCGCGCCGACACCATCAACCGCAACCAGATCGACTTCGCCAACCAGGTCGAGGCGATCAAGGCCGACATCGCGAAACTGCGCGGCCAGATCGAAGTCCTGACCTACGAGCTCGAAGCCACGCAGAAGCGGCAGAAGGACTTTTACGTCGACCTCGACAACCGCCTGCGCAAGCTGGAGCCTGCCCCGGCCGAAGCCAGGCCGGACGCCAGGGCTGATCCCCAGGGCCCGGCGGCTAAAGTCGATCCCGCGCAGGAAACCCGCGACTACGAAACGGCGCTGGCGGGGCTCAAGGCCTCCAAGTTCAAGGAAGCCGGCGCAGCCTTCGTCGCCTTCATCAAGGCGTATCCGAACAGCAGCCTGATCGCGTCGGCCCACTACTGGGGCGCCTACGCCCATGCCCAGGCCAGGGACCACGCTGCCGCTGCGGAACTCTTCGGAAAGTTCGCCGCCAGCTGGCCCAATGACGAGCGCGCACCGGCGGCGCTGGAAAGCCGCATCGCCAGCCTCGAAGCCCTCAAGGACTGGAAGAACGCCCGGGCCGCGCTGGAACTGCTGGCCGAAAAATATCCGAACAGCGAGCCGGGCAAGAAAGCGAAGCTCAAGCTGAAGAAGAAGTAGTGGCCACGGCCACCGACAGCGGGGCGCGCACCGGATCGGCAGGCACGCTGCGCGTCACCGAAATCTTCCATTCCATCCAGGGCGAATCCAGCCGCGTCGGGCTGCCCACGGTCTTCGTGCGGCTCACCGGCTGCCCCTTGCGCTGTGCCTGGTGCGATACGGCCTACGCCTTCAGCGGCGGCGAAACCCGGTCGATCGACGAGGTCCTGCAGCGCGTCGCCGCATTCGACTGCACCACGGTCTGCGTCACCGGCGGCGAACCGCTGGCGCAGAAGGGCTGCCTGGCCCTGCTCGACGCCTTGTGCGACGCCGGCTATTCGGTATCGCTGGAAACCAGCGGCGCGCTGGACATCGGCGGCGTCGACCCGCGCGTCGCGCGCATCATGGACCTCAAGGCGCCCGCTTCGGGCGAACATGGAAAGAACCGCTGGGAAAACCTTGAGCTATTGACGGACCGCGACGAACTGAAGTTCGTTCTCGCTTCGCGTGAGGATTACGACTGGGCCGTGTCGGCGTGCCGCCAGCGCCGACTTTTCGAACTTTGCCCGGTGCTGTTCTCGCCGGCACAGGGACAACTCGATCCGGCGCAACTGGCGCAATGGATCCTCGACGACCGCCTGCCGCTGCGCTTCCAGTTGCAGTTGCACAAAGTGCTGTGGGGTAGCGCCCAGGGGCGCTGAACCCTGATCAGCTCATCAGCGGCGGGCAGGGCGGCCGTTTCGCCGAAATGATCCGGGTATTCACGCCGGCGTAGTTCAGCCCGCCAAACAGGCGCGCGTATTCGATCTTCACGCAGCGATCCATCACCACGTCGAGCCCGGCCGCCGCGGCCTTCGCGGCCGCCTCGCGATGGATCACGCCGAGCTGCAGCCAGAGGCATTTCGCACCGATGCGGATTGCCTCCTCCGCGATCGGCATGACGTCCTCGGGCTTGCGGAAAACGTCGACCATGTCGACCTTTTCCGGGATCGCCGCAAGGTCCGGATAGCATTTCCGGCCAAGGATTTCCCTTGCCGACGGATTCACCGGAATCACCGTGTAGCCATGTTCCAGCATGTACTTGGCGGCGAAATAACTCGGCCGGTTCCAGTTCGGCGACAGCCCGACCACGGCAATTACGCGATTGTCCTGCAACACCCGGCGCAGGCCGGCAACATCATCGACGATCATGGCTGCTCCCAAAGTCATGGCGCGATTATCCCATCAGTCACCGCGGGATATGCCGGACCGCGAGGCACCCGCGCCAATTGCCAGTGGGCCAGCCCCCAGGCCCACAGTTCCCGCGGGTTCGCGCCGGACAATTCGGGCGGCGGCTGCTGGCCGAGGAATGCCAGCGCGGCGTGCAGCGCCGGGCCGGGCCGCGACGCATCCACCGGCGCAGCATGCGTCTGCTTCGACAACTTTTCTCCGGCGGCATTGACGGCCACCGGCAGGTGCGCGTAGCGCGGCGTCGGCAAACCCAGGCACTGCTGCAGGAAGATCTGGCGCGGCGTGGAGGCGAGCAGGTCGGCACCGCGCACGACATCCGTGATGCCGGCCGCGGCGTCGTCGACCACCACCGCAAGCTGGTAGGCGAACAATCCGTCGGCACGCAGCAGGACGAAGTCCCCCGCATCGAGGGCGAGGTCGCTGTCGATGCGGCCCTGGATCGCGTCGTCGAAACCGACGCGGGCATTCCCCACGCGCAGGCGCCAGGCGCGCGCCAGCCGACCCGCAGGAACCCCCTGCCGGCAGGTGCCCGGATAGATGGCGGCGCCATCGGGTGCGATGGCCGAATCGGCAAGCTCCTTGCGCGTGCAGGCGCACGCAAATACCCGGCCTCGGTCCTTCAGCCGCTCCAGCGCAGCCTCATAGGCCTCGGTGCGGCGACTCTGCCGGACCACCTCGCCATCCCAGGCGAACCCGCAAGCCTCCAGCGTGCGCAGGATGTCATCGGCTGCCGCTTGGGAGCAACGCGGTGCATCGACATCCTCCATGCGCAATAGCCATGCACCACCCTGCGTCCTGGCTTCCAAGAAGGAGCCGGCCGCTGCCACCAGCGAACCGAAATGCAAGGGCCCGGTGGGGGAAGGTGCGAAGCGACCGCGATAAGAGGGACCGGAACCATTCATCGGCCATAGTGATAGCATGCCGCGCGGCAAAGCGGTAGGATTCGTGTCAATTCATTCGAGGAACCATCCATGGCCACGCTGGAACTCAACGCCGACAATTTCCAACGGACGATCAATGAAAACGCCAACCTGATCATCGATTTCTGGGCGCCCTGGTGCGCACCCTGCCGCGGGTTTGCGCCGACCTTCGAAGCCGCGTCGGAAAAGCGGGCCGACATCGTTTTCGCCAAGGTGAATACCGAAGAGCAGCAGGAAATTGCCGCCGCCTTCAACATCCGCTCGATCCCCACCCTGATGGTATTCCGCGACCAGATCATCATTTATTCCGAAGCGGGCGCCTTGCCCGCCGCCGCCTTCGACCAGTTGATCGAGCAGGCCATGGCACTCGACATGGACGCGGTGCGCGCAGAAATTGCGGGGCAGTCGGCCGGCGGCTGAGCCGGCAGGAAATCTGATCGGGTAGTGCCGGCAAAACCCTGCGATGAATTCCTTCTTTGCCAGGAAACTCAGTGCCGAAACCGAAACGCGTCGCATCGAGATGCTTTTCGATCGCCTGCCGTCGACTGTCGTGGTGTCGCTCATCGGCATTTTTTTGTGCTTTCTGGTGCTGTTCGGCACCGTGGCGCTGGACTTGCTCAAGGTGTGGACGGCCTACATGCTCTCGGTGCTCGCGATGCGGGCCGGTATCTGGTACCTGTTCCGCAAGGCCGACCGGCGCAGCGAGACCGCCTATCGCTGGGAATGGGCATGCGCCTTCGGTGCCTTCGTCAGCGGCCTCGGCTGGGGGGCCCTGTTCGGACCGCTCTATCCGCCCGCGACGCATCCGGACACTCAGATGTTCGTCGCGCTGATGGTGGTCATCACCGCCTTTACCGGCTCGGTATTTGTCGCCCAGAGCAATATCACGTTCTGGCTCTTCATCGTCCCCGTGCTGACCCCCGCCATCGTGCATTACACCGCCACCCTGGGTTACCAGGCGCAGTGGCCGGTCACCGCAGCGGCGTGTTGCATTGCCGTGTTTGTCATCGTACAACGCACGCTTTACCGGTCGGCGACGAGCAACCTCGCCCGCAGCACGCAAGCCGAAACCCTGCTCGCCGAACAGCAGGCCATCCTCGATTCCTCGCCGCTGGGGATCGTCGTGATCGACGGCAGCCACGTGGTCAAGTGCAACATGCGGCTCGGCGAGCTGCTCGGCCGCCGCATTCAGGATCTCACCGCTTCGCGCATGGACGATCATTTCGTAAACCTCGCGGAAGCCACCCAGTTTCTCGCCGACAGCAATACGGCGTTTGCCCGTGGGCGGATAGCGCATGGCATGTATCGCCTGAAGCGCGCCGACGGCACCCAGTTCTGGGCAGAACTCTCGGGACGCAAGATGCCGGCCGGGACGACGCATAGCGTCTGGATGGTCGCCGACGTCACCATGCGCGTGGCCAACGAGCAGCGGGCGCAAGCGCAGTAGCCACCGGTGCGGGACGTTATCCTCGACCGGGCCGGCCGAAGACATCACTGTCGCGCATCCGGATCCCGGCCTGTGCCGGGACGACGGCTTGATCAGACGTTGAACAGGAAGTTCAGTACGTCGCCGTCCCTGACGACATAGTCCTTGCCCTCGGCGCGCATCTTGCCGGCCTCCTTGGCGCCGTGCTCGCCCTTGCAGGCAATGAAGTCCTCGAAGGCGATGGTCTGGGCCCGGATGAAGCCCTTTTCGAAATCGGTATGGATCACGCCGGCCGCCTGCGGCGCGGTGTCGCCCTTGTGGATGGTCCAGGCACGCACTTCCTTGACCCCCGCGGTGAAATAGGTCTGCAGGCCGAGCAGGTGGTAACCGGCGCGGATCAGGCGGTTGAGGCCCGGCTCGTCGAGTCCCATGTCGGCAAGGAACATCTGCTTCTCGTCGTCGGCGAGGTCGGCGATCTCGGCTTCCATGGCGGCGCAGATGGCTACAAGGTCGGCGCCTTCCTTTTCGGCATGCGCCCGCACGACATCCAGGTGGGGATTGTTCTCGAACCCCCCTTCCTTGACATTGGCGACGTAAAGCACCGGTTTGGCCGTGATCAGGAAGAACTGGCGCAGGTTGATCTTCTCCTCCTTGGAAAGGTCGAGCGCGCGCACCGGCCTGCCTTCGTTCAGTTGCGCCATGCATTTTTCCAGCACGCCGACCAGCAGTTTGGCCTCCTTGTCACCGCCGGCCTTGGCCTGCTTGCTGTAGCGGTTGAGGGCCTTTTCGACGGTTGCCATGTCGGCCAGCGCCAGTTCCGTATCGATCACCTCGATGTCATGCAGGGGATCGATCTTGCCGGCGACGTGCACCACGTTGTCGTCGGCAAAGCAGCGCACCACGTGCACCACGGCGTCCGTCTCGCGGATATTGGCGAGGAACTGGTTGCCCAGGCCTTCGCCCTTGCTGGCACCGGCGACCAGGCCGGCGATGTCGACGAACTCGACGATGGCGGGCTGGACCTTCTGCGGCTTGACGATGGCCGAGAGGGCCGCAAGCCGCTCGTCGGGCACTTCGACGATGCCGACGTTGGGCTCGATGGTACAGAAGGGGTAATTCTCCGCCGCAATGCCGGACTTGGTCAGGGCGTTGAAGAGGGTGGACTTGCCGACGTTGGGCAGTCCGACGATGCCGCATTTGAGGCTCATGGTTCGTCTTTCTTCGGGGGAACTGGTTTCGAGTTGATCTTCTGCGTTGCGGCGTTGAATTCGCCGCGCGCCAGCGTCGGCCAGACCAGCAGGGCGCGTTCCAGCGCGGCGTCGATCTCCTCGCGCTCCTCGCGGCGCGGCGGCTTCAGCACGTAATCCACCACCTCGTCGCGGTCGCCGGGATGGCCGATGCCGATGCGCAGGCGCCAGTAGTCCTGCGTGCCAAGATGGGCCGTGATGTCCTTGAGGCCATTGTGGCCACCGAGGCCGCCACCGAACTTGAGGCGCATCTGCCCCGGCGGGATGTCGAGCTCGTCATGCACCACCAGCATTGCGGCGGGTTCGATGCGATAGAAATGCGACAGCGCCTGCACCGCCTGGCCGGAGCGATTCATGAAGGTCTGCGGCATCAGCAGCCAGATGTCCTGCCCGCCGACCCGCGCCCTGGCAACGTGGCCGTGGTAGCGCGATTCGCGCGCGAATGACGCGCCCAGCTCGTGCGCGAGGCGCTCACAAAACCAAAACCCGGCGTTGTGCCGGGTTTCAGCGTAGTCGGACCCGGGGTTGCCGAGTCCGACGATCAGGCGCGGAGCCGCTTGCAATCGCTTAACGCTTGTCGACGCGCTCGGCCTTCTTCACCGGGGCGGCAGGCGCCGCCGGCGCCACGGCCGCCGGTGCGGCTTCCGCTTCCTCCTCGACCGCGCCGCCGCCCTTCATGATGATGCTGGCCACCACCGGGTCGCCTTCGCCGTGATGGACGACTTCGACACCCTTGGGCAGCGCCAGTTGCGAAACATGGATCGACTGGCCGGCGGCGAGGTCCTTGAGGTCGACCTCGATGAATGCCGGCAAGTCGGCAGGCAGGCACTTCACATCGATGTCGTTCATGGTGTGCGACACCATGCCACCACCCAGCTTGACGCCGGGGGCGATGTCGGCATTGACGAAATGCAGCGGGATTTTCTGGTGAATCGCGTGCGTGGCGTCGATGCGCTGGAAGTCGACGTGCAGGATCTGCATGCGGTACGGGTGGCGCTGCACGTCGCGCAGCAGGCACATTTCCTTCTTGCCTTCGAGATTGACGTTGAGCACGGAGGAATAGAAAGCCTCCTTGCGCAGGAGCTGGAACAGCTCGTTGTGGTCGATGTCGATCTGCTGCGGCGCAGACTGGCCGCCATAGAGGATGCCGGGAACCCGGCCGGTGCGACGCAGGCGGCGGCTCGCTCCGGTGCCCTGTCCATCGCGCTTGTTTGCATTGAATTCGAGTTGCATGATTTGCTCCATTAGGTACTGCTTGAAAAATCCCTTGCCCGCGACCAGGCCAGGGGGTGAATAAGCTAATCCATGAAAAGCGAGGAGACGGACGACTCGTTGCTGATGCGCAACATCGTCTCGGCCATCAGTTCGGCGATCGAGATCTGGCGGATGCGCTTGCAGGCGCGGGCCTCCTCGGACAGCGGAATGGTGTCGGTGACGACCAGTTCGTCGAGCTCGGAATCCGCGATGCGCGGCACCGCACTGCCCGACAGCACCGCATGGGTACAGTAGGCCAGCACCCGCTTGGCGCCGTTCTCCTTGAGCGCCTGCGCCGCCTTGCACAGCGTACCGGCGGTATCCACCATGTCGTCCATGATGACGCAGGTGCGACCCTCGACCTCGCCGATGATGTTCATCACTTCCGAGACGTTGGCCTTCGGCCGGCGCTTGTCGATGATCGCCAGGTCGGATTCGAGGCGCTTGGCCAGCGCGCGCGCGCGCACCACGCCGCCGACGTCGGGCGAAACCACCAGCAGGTCCTCGTGGCGCTGCTTCCAGATGTCGCCGAGCAGGATCGGCGCCGCATACACGTTGTCCACCGGAATGTCGAAGAAGCCCTGGATCTGGTCGGCATGCAGGTCCACCGTCAGTACCCGCTGCACGCCGACCGTCTGCAGCATGTTGGCGACCACCTTGGCGGTGATCGCGACGCGCGCCGAGCGCGTCCGCCGGTCCTGGCGGGCATAGCCGAAATACGGGATGGCCGCGGTGATGCGACCGGCGGACGCGCGCTTCAGCGCGTCCACCATGACCATCAGTTCCATCAGGTTGTCGTTGGTCGGAAAGCAGGTCGACTGCAGGACGAACACATCATGGCCGCGCACGTGCTCGAGGATCTCGCAGCTGACCTCGCCGTCGGAAAAGCGGCCAACCTCGGCGCGGCCGAGGGAAATGTTGAGGCGCTTGACCACATCGGCCGCCAACTTGCGGTTGGCATTCCCGGTAAACACCATCAGGCTGTCGTAGGCCATGTCGCGCTGCTCGTGTGGGTAAGGGCTTAAACCGTTGCTGTCCGGCCGATGTCAGTGGAAGTTCTGGCTGGGGAGGAAGGATTCGAACCTTCGCATGCCGGAATCAAAATCCGGTGCCTTAACCAACTTGGCGACTCCCCAAGATCGAGACTCCGCCATGAGGGCGCAGGTCGAAAGGACGCGCATTTTCGGGGTTTTCGGGCCTGCTGTCAAATCAGGAGCAGGGGGTGGCGATCGATTCCGGCCGCCACGAAGCCCCTCATATCCGCGGGCAATGCGGCCAATGCCCTGCGCGCCGCCGACTCGCCGGCGAACCCGGCGAAACAACAGGCACCGGACCCGCTCATGCGCGCATCGCCGTATTGCCGCAACCATTCCAGGTGACGCGCCACCTCGGGATAAAGCGCACAGGCCACGGCTTCCAGGTCGTTGTGGCCGAAACCGGGACGCCAGTCTCCCGGCGCAATGGCCGGGGTATCGCGGCGCAACGCCGGCGAACAAAAGATTTCCCGCGTCGGCACCGCTACGCCGGGCACCAGCACCAGATACCAGGCCGGAGGCGGGCTGACATCGGTGAAGTGCTCGCCCACTCCTTCGGCGAACGTTGCAAGTCCATGAATGAAGACAGGCACATCGGCGCCCAGCGCGAGCCCGATGCGTTGCAGGCCGGGCGAGCCGAGCCCGGTTCGCCAGAGGCGGTTCAAGGCCATCAGCGTGGTCGCCGCATCGGAACTGCCGCCGCCGAGGCCACCGCCCATGGGCAGGCGCTTTTCGAGATGCAGGGTGACCCCGGCGCCGATGCCCGTCGCCGCGCGCAGCGCCTGCGCCGCGCGCACCACGAGGTCGGTTTCCGGAGGCACGCCGGGCAGGGGCGCCGCCAGCACGATGCGGTCGTCGCTGCGCGGTTCGCAGCGCAGGGTGTCGCCGTAATCGAGAAAGCGGAACACGGTCTGCAACTGGTGGTAGCCATCGGCGCGGCGGCCGACCACATGCAGGAACAGGTTGATCTTGGCCGGGGCCGGCCAGTCACGATCCCAGTCACTCATTCGCGCACATCCCAGTCGTCGACGATGAGCGTGAATTCGACACCGTCGCGGCGGGCTTCCATGACCCGCAAAAGTCGGCGCCCACCGGACGGCGAGGTATCGGTGACGAGCACCGTCCAGCCGTCGATTTCGCCGCTCAGGTCAGGCCTTGCGCCGCGCAGCCATTCGGCCATGGCGTCCAGCGGCACCGGCGCATTGAACGTGCGCTGGACCAGTTGCGCCAGGGAGTCGGCGCCGACCGGCGCCTGATTCGGCTGCACCAGCCGGGCGCCCGCCGCATCGCGCGTCAATTCCGCCAGGCCCTGTCCCAGCGGCGACATCAGCAGCACGAGATCGTAGCCGGGAGCGTGGTCCCAGCTGAAACGCAAATGGTCGCGGCGATCGCCCTGGCGCAGCGAGATGCGGCCTTCGGCCGTGAAGCGCTGCACGGCCGGGCCGAGAACGGGCTCGGCCGCCGGCTGCCGCGGGATTTCGGCACAGGCCGCCATCAGGAACGCGACAAGGCAGGCCGGCCAAACTCGCACGAGGCAATGCAAGGACAAATCAGGGGGCAAATCGCTTGATCGTGGCCGTCAGCACATCGTTGCCCGGATGCGCCTTGGCGGCCTCGCGCCAGACGGCCAATGCCTCGTCGCGCCGGCCGAGAACCCACAGCACCTCGCCGAGATGGGCGGCGATTTCCGCATCGGGCATTTTTGCAAACGCCTTGCGCAGATATTCCAGCGCCGCCGGCAGATTGCCCTGGCGGAAAAGCAGCCAGCCCTTGCTGTCGAGGATCGCCGCGTCGTCCGGCTTCAGCATCACCGCCTTGTCGATCAGTTGCGCCGCCTCGTCGAGGCGCATGTTGCGATCGGCGAAGGAATAGCCCAGCGCGTTGTAACCCTGGGCCGACTCCGGATTGAGCGCAATCACGCGCTGCAGGCGGCGTTCCATCACATCCAGATAACCGAGCTTCTCCGCCGCCAGCGCGGTCTCGTACAGTATCTCGATGTCGTCGGGCCGCGCTTCCAGCTCCGCGGCAAGGAAAGCATAGGCATCCGCGTGCCGCCCCGCATCGCGCAGCAGCTGGGCCTCGGCGATCACCAGGCGCGGATCATCCGGCTCGGTCCCGCGCGCCGCCGCCAGCCTCGCGCGCGCCTCGTCGAGCTTGTTCTGGCGCAGCAGGATCTGCGCCGCGCGCACCCTTGCCTGCATCAGGTGTTCACCTGCCGCAACCTGGTCATACCAGCCGATGGCTTCATCGGGGCGTTTGGCCTGCTCGGCGATCTGCCCCAGGTAGAAACGCGCCGGATTCACGTCGCCGCGTCCGAGTTCGACATAGCGCTTGAGTTGCTGTTCGGCTTCGCTGGAGTCGTTTACCTGCAGCGAAAGTATCCCGACGGCGTAAAGCATCTCGGGGCTCTCCGGGTTGGCTGCGAGCAGGCGGCGGAATTCGACTCGCGCGTCCTCGTAGCGCTTTTCGCCGACCAGGCTCCGGGCGTAGGCCAGGCGCACATCCTGGGCGCCCGGATTGGCCTCCAGCCAGGTTTTCAGAAAATCGAGCTGGGCCGGTCCCTTGGGCAGGAGTTCCGCCTTGAACAAGGCCGCCACGTCCCAGTTCGGACGCAAAGCCAGCGCCTGGTCGATCTCGCTGCCGGCGCGCCCCGTGTCGCCGATGCCGAGTTCCGCCTGCGCCCTCACGAAGCGGGCTTCGGCAAGCCCGAGATACGGTTGGGTCAGCTGCTGGAACAGGCGATGCACCGCCTGCCGGTCAGGATAGCGGGTGAAAGCGCGGACCAGCCGCAGCAAGGCTTCACCGGTATTCGGGGCCGCCCGCGCCAGGTCACGGGCGAGGCTCGCGGCCAGTTCGTCGATACGTCCGCTGGAGAGGAGCAGCGTCGATTGCATCTGCCGTGCCGACGGCGAGTCCGGCTCGAGGCTCAGCCAGAGCCCCACCGCGTCCAGGGCGATCTCGTACTGGCGCGAATGGAAGGCAACTTCCGCCGCGCGGCGCACGATTCGCGGATCGCGCGTGGTGTTTGCCAGGTCGAGCAGCGCGCCCGCAGCCAGCGGGTACTGGCCGCGCTGCGCGGCAATCTCGCCCAGCAGGAACTGGTAGAGGATCTGGCCGGTAAGCTCCTGCTTCGGCAGCCCGTCTTCCGCCTTCCCCGGCACCGGCGCCTTGGCGGCCGGTTCGGCGACGGGTACGGGCGCGGGTGCCGGCGTCTGCGCCCACGCGCATGCGCCCGACAGCACCAGCAGGAGCGCAAGGAGTGGGGAACGGATTTTCATTGGCACGGCACCTCGGCGAAACCCAATACAATGCGGCGATGTTAGCAGTTTCATCAGTCGATTCGTGCGGATCCGTGCATGCCTGAACTGCCCGAAGTAGAAGTCACCTGCCGCGGAATTGCCCCCGCCCTGACCGGCAACAGGGTCTTCGCGGTGATTGCCCGGACGCCGGCGCTGCGCTATCCCCTGCCGGAAAACCTGGAGCAGAAGCTCGCCGGACAGCGCCTGGCGGCCGTCAGCCGTCGCGGCAAATACCTGTTGCTGGACTTCGGTCGCGGACACCTGCTGATCCATCTCGGCATGTCCGGCAGCCTGCGATTGGTGCCGGCCGGCCAGCCCGCCGAAAGGCATGACCATTTCGACCTGATATTCGGCGTCGGGCGAAAAAAGCTGGCTTTGCGCCTGCGCGATCCGCGACGTTTCGGCGCCATTCTCTGGCTCGGGCGGGATGCGCCCGCGCATCCGCTGCTGACGGTACTCGGCATCGAGCCCTTGACGGATGAATTCAATGCCCATTGGCTGAAGCAGGAATTGGCGGGACTTTCGGCAGCCATCAAGCCGACCCTGATGGACAGCCATCGCGTCGTCGGCATCGGCAACATCTACGCCTCGGAAAGCCTGTTCCGCGCCGGCATCGATCCGCGCACGCCCGCCGGCCGGATTTCCCTCAAACGCCTGGAGCGCCTGGTGCCGGCGATCAAGGCCACGCTCGCGGCGGCCATCGATGCCGGCGGCAGCAGCCTGCGCGACTTCATCCATTCGGACGGCAGTTCGGGCTACTTTCAGCAGCAGTATTTCGTCTATGGGCGCGACGGCGAACCCTGCCGCGCCTGCGGTCGCCCGATCAGGGAACTGCGCCAGGGCCAGCGCGCAACGTTCTTCTGCGCCGGCTGCCAGAGATAACCCGTTACTTGGCGGTCAGCGCAAGAAACTTCGCCATCAGCTGATCTTTCGTTTCCGGATGGTTCGGGTCATCCGGAATGCAATCCACCGGACAGACTTCCCGGCATTGCGGCGTGTCGAAGTGGCCGACGCATTCGGTGCATTTGTTCGGATCGATGATGTAGATCTCGTCACCCTGCGAAATCGCGTTGTTCGGGCACTCCGGCTCGCACACGTCGCAGTTGATGCATTCATCGGTGATGATCAGGGCCATGGAAGATTCCTCAATGGTTGAGTTTCAGTTTAAGTCGTTCGACCACCAGCGGATGCACGAACTTGGACACGTCACCGCCCAGGGTCGCTATCTCGCGGACCATGGTGGCGGAAATGAACATGTAGTTCTCGTCGGGCGTCAGGAAAACGGTTTCGACATCGGGATACAGGCTGCGGTTCATGCCGGCCATCTGGAATTCGTATTCGAAGTCGGACACGGCGCGCAGGCCGCGCAGGATGATGGAAGCATTCTGCTTGCGCATGAAATCCATCAACAGGCTGTCGAAGCCCTGGATTTCGACATTGGGAAAATCGGCAAGAATCCGGCGCGCGATATCGACGCGCTCGGCCAGGTCGAACAGGGGCTGCTTCTTGCGGCTCTCGGCAATGGCGATGATGACCTTCTGGAACAGGCCCGAGGCGCGCCGCACCAGATCCTCGTGTCCGCGCGTGAGCGGATCGAAGGTCCCCGAATACACGGCGATGGAATTGTTCATGCCTGCTCCAGCAAGTGAAAGAATACCTGTCCGGCCCGTCCCTGCTTCGTCACCGTCCAGCGCCCCAGTTTCTCCAGCGGCGACTCCGCCTCGACGTAAAGCCTTGCCCGCGGCGCGGCCAGCTGTTCCAGGCGGGACTCTACCCGGCCCAGCCAGCCCTGCCCATAAGGCGGATCAAGAAAAAGCAGATCGAAGCGCCGCCCGGCCGGGGGGGCGAATTTTAGCGCATCGCAGCAAAACAGTTCCAGTCGCGGACAGGCAAAGGCCTCGGCATGCTTTTCAAGCGCCGCAAATGCCGGCCGCGAATGCTCCACCAATGCAACGTGATCGGCACCGCGCGAGGCGGCTTCAAAACCGAGGATGCCACTGCCGGCGAAGAGGTCGAGGCAACTGAGCCCGTCGAGATCCTGCCCCAGCCAGTTGAACAGCGTCTCGCGCACCCGGTCCGGCGTCGGCCGCAAGCCGGGCGCATCGGCCACCTGGACCAGGCGGCTGCGCCATTCCCCTCCGGTGATGCGGATGCGGCTCAAGACCGCTCAGTCCGTCGCCACCACCACCGTGACAAGGTTTTCCGCCTTGACGTGGCGGGCGAAGGCGCCCTTGACCTGCTCGGCGGTGACCGCTTTCACCTTGCCCGGAAAGTCGTCGAGGTAGGTCAGCGGCAGGCCGTAGAAGCCGATCGCCGACAGATAGCCGAGCAGCTTGGCATTGCTGTCCATGCGCAACGCCAGGCCATCGACCATGTTCTTCTTCGCGGCGGCCAGTTCCTGCGGTGTCGGGCCGTTTGCGATGTAGTCGGTCAACACCTGATCGACCACCTTGAGCGCAGCGTCCGCCTGCTCGCGTTTGGTCTGCAGGCCGATCTCGAACGGGCCCTCGAGCTTGCGCGGCGCGAAGTAGGAATACACGCTGTAGGCATAGCCGCGCTTTTCGCGGACTTCCTTCATCAGGCGCGAGACGAAGCCGCCACCGCCGAGCGTGTAGTTGCCCACCAGCAGCGGGAAGTAGTCGGGGTCGCTGCGGCTGATCGCGGGCAGGCCGACATGGACGTGGCTTTGTGCGGCGGGGTGGGGCACCTTGACTACCTCCCGCTGCGGTTTTTTCACCGGCGGCGGCACGAGGGCGCCGCCGCCCGGCGGCAGGCCTTCGGTCAGGCGCAGGGCGATCGCCTCGGCCTCGGCGCGCGAGACATCGCCGATGATGGAAACCACGGCACCCTTCGCACCATAGTGCCCGCGGTGGAAGGCGACGAGGTCCTCGCGCGTGATGGCGCCCACGCTCTCCACCGTCGGGCTGACGCCGTAGGGATGGCCGGGGTAGATGGCCGCGGCGAAACGCTTGCCGGCAATCGCGTCGGGCCGCGTTTCGGACTCGCGGATGCCGGCAATCGTGCGGCCCTTTTCGCGCTCCAGCACCGCTTGCGGAAAAGTCGGCGCCGACAACACGGCGCGCATCAGGTCCAGCGCGCCTTCGCGTTCGGCCTTGCTCGACAGCGTGCGCAGGCTGACGCTGGCGCGGTCGCTGTCGGCCCCGCCGCCCAGGCGGGCGCCGAGGTCGACCAGGCGTCCGGCTATCTTCTCCTCGTCCATGTCCCCCGCACCCGCTTCGAGCAGGCTGCGGGTCAGGCCGGCCAGGCCCGACTTCGCGGCCGGAACGAAGGCGCCGCCGGCGGCAAAATCGATCTGCACGTCCAGGATGGGAATTACCCGCGTCTCGATGAAATATACCTTGGCTCCGGTGGGCGCCATCCAGTGCTCGATCTTGACGCCGGCCAGGGCCGCGGTCGATACCAGGGACGCCAGCAGACATATCGCAATCGAGCGAAGCGAGCCGACTATCCGGGCGCCGCCATGCTGGCCGTCCTGCGGCTGGGGTCATCAGTAGCCCCCCCGGAAGGGGCGCAGGCGGGGTTTCGCAAAGCCCCGCTTTGCGCCGCCGGAGCCGGATGGCTGTGCAAAGCCAGCCGTGGGCCGGGGGTGGGGGGCGATCAATTTGTTTTGCTTCATCAGTGCCTCACTGCCCCGGAGGGCTTCCTCGGTTTGCTGTTTTCGACGGGCTGCGGATCGAGCACGGCGATGCTCAGGGTATCGTCCGAAAAATACTTCCTGGCCACCGCCTGGACTTCTTCCGCCGTCACGCCCTTGAGTTTTTCCAGCAGGAGGTCGATGTCGCGCCAGGACAGGCCGGTCGCCTCGATGCCGCCGATTTCCATGGCCTGCGCCATCAGCGAATCGCGCTTGTAGATCTGCGCCGCGATGGACTGGGTCTTGACCCGCGCCAGTTCCTCGGCGGAGACGCCCTCGTCCTGGACCCGTTTTATTTCGGCGCGCAGCGCCGCTTCAAGTTCGGCGACGGTCTTTCCCTCCGCCGGTTGGCCATCGAGCGTGAACGTGGCCTCGCCGCGCAGGCTTCCGTCATAGCCGGCGCCGGCCGACTGCGCGATGCGCGAACCGCGCACCAGGTTCGTCGAGAAGCGCGAGGCATCGTGCCCGTCGAGCACGGCGGCGAGCACTTCGAGCGCGTAGGGGTCGCGATCCTTGTTCACGTCGCGCAGCTTCGGCGTCTTCCAGGCCATCGCGAGGTAGGGCAGTTTGGCCGGGGCCTTGACGCTGACGCGGCGAATGCCGGCCTGTTCCGGCTCGCTCTGCGGCTTGCGTTCGGGCAGGACCCGGGGCTTGTGGGGACCGTAGTACTTCTGCGCCAGGCGGAACACCTCGCGGTGGTCGACATCACCCACCACCACGACATAGGCATTGTTCGGCGCATACCACTGGCGATACCAGTCGCGGGCATCCTGCCAGGTCATGTGTTCCAGATCATCCATCCAGCCGATGATCGGCCGCCGATAGGGGTGGGCCTGGAACATGGTCGCATTCAGGGTTTCATGCACCCGCGAGGTCGGATTGTCGTCGGTGCGCAGGCGGCGCTCCTCCATGACCACCTTGATCTCGGAGGCGAATTCCTGCGGCTCCAGTTTCAGGTTGGCCATGCGGTCGGCTTCGAGCTGCATCATCTCCGGCAGCGCGCCCTTCGGCACGATCTGGAAGTAGGCGGTGTAGTCGCGGCTGGTGAAGGCGTTGTCGCGGCCGCCGGCCTCGGCCACGCGCTTGTTGAACTCACCCGACTTGAGGTTTTTCGTACCCTTGAACATCAGGTGTTCCAGCACGTGGGCGACACCCGAGGTGCCGTCCTTCTCGTCCATGCTGCCGGCGCGGTACCAGACCATATGCACGGCGGTCGGGGCGCGGCGATCTTCCTTGACGATCACGCGCAGGCCGTTGGCGAGCTTCGTCTCATACGGGTTGGCAAAAGTCGGCGCCGGCGACACGGCGAAAACCAGCAGTGCAACAGGGGCAAGCAGTGATCTCATGGTGGTTCTTGGGTCCTGCATGGTTAGGGGAAAGTGCGTCTGCTAGAATTCTTCGGTCGCGCATCTTAGCGCGGCTTAGAGCCTCCCTGCAGGCGCCTACCTCCGACCGCATTCCGCATGTTTGGTTTCCTGAAATCAAAGGACGACCCCGCCGCCCCGGCTGCCGCGACCCCTGCGGTACCGCGCGCCTCCTGGGGAGAACGCCTCAAGGCCGGCCTGTCGCGCACCCGCGATACGCTCAACACGCCGCTGACGGAGCTTTTCAGCCGCGCGAAGATCGACGACGAACTGCTCGAAGACCTCGAAACCACGCTGTTGATGGCGGATTGCGGCGTCGAGGCGACGCACTGGCTGCTGGCGGAGTTGAAGGCTGCGGTAAAGCGCGAAAGGCTGGAAACCCCGGCGCAGCTGCGCTCGGCCCTGGCAAATAACCTGCGCACGCTGCTTGCGCCGCTTGAACAACCCCTGGATGCCCATGGACAACATCCCTTCGTGATCATGATCGCGGGCGTCAATGGCGCCGGCAAGACCACGTCGATCGGCAAACTGGCCAAGCATTTCCAGGGCCAGGGCAAGAGCGTCCTGCTGGCCGCCGGCGACACCTTCCGCGCCGCGGCGCGCGAACAGCTGACCACCTGGGGCGAGAGGAACGGCGTCACGGTGATTGCGCAGGAATCCGGCGATCCGGCCGCGGTGGTATTCGACGCCATCAATGCCGCCCGCGCGCGCAAGATCGATGTCGTGCTGGCCGATACCGCCGGCCGCCTGCCGACCCAGCTGCACCTGATGGAAGAAATCGCCAAGGTGCGCCGCGTGATCCAGAAGGTCGACGCCTCCGCGCCGCATGAGGTGCTGCTGGTGCTCGACGCCAACATCGGCCAGAACGCGGTGCAGCAGGTGAAAGCCTTCGACAAGGCGATCGGCGTCACCGGCCTCGTTGTGACCAAGCTCGACGGCACGGCCAAGGGTGGCGTGCTGGCCGCCATCGCCCGGCAGTGCCCGAAACCGGTACGCTTCATCGGCATCGGCGAAGGCATCGACGACCTGCAGCCTTTCCGTGCCGGCGAATTTGTCGAGGCGCTGCTGGGAAGCCCCGGGTGATCCGGTTCGACCGCGTTTCCAAGCGCTATCCGCCGGGCGTGGATGCACTCTCGGATGTCAGTTTCGAAGTCGCCGAGCGCGAGATGGTGCTGGTCAGCGGCCATTCGGGGGCAGGGAAATCCACCCTGCTGAAGCTCATTGCCGGAATTGAAACGTCAACCGGTGGCGCGGTCCTGGTCGGCGGCCAGAATGTCAGCGGACTCTCCCGCCCGGCACTGCCCTATTTGCGGCGGCGCATCGGCATGGTGTTTCAGGACCAGAAGCTGCTCTTCGATCGCAATGCGTTCGAGAACGTCATGCTGCCCTTGTCCATCACCGGTTTCCCGCGCCGGGAAGCCGCACAACGGGTGCGCGCCGCGCTGGACAAGGTGGGCCTGTCCAGCCGCGAGAAGGCGCGGCCCGTCATGCTCTCCGGCGGAGAACAGCAGCGCCTGGCGATCGCCCGCGCCGTGGTGGGTCGGCCGAACCTGCTGCTGGCCGATGAACCCACCGCGCACCTCGATGCGGATACCGCGGCCGACGTGGCGCGCATCTTCATGGAGTTCAACGACGTCGGCGTCACGGTATTGATCGCGACGTATGCCGGCGACCTGTTTCCAGGCGCGCGGCGCCTGCAGCTCGAACATGGCAGGCTGCTTGCATGAGGGGATGGCTTGCCCAACATGGCGAGGCGGCCCGGCTTGCATTGCGCAGGCTGGCCACCGCGCCCCTGAACAGCGCGCTCTACCTGCTGGCCATCGGTGTCGCCCTCGCCTTGCCGGCAGGAGGACAGATGTTGCTGGCCAGCGCGCAGGGGCTGGCAGGCATCACATCGGCTGCGCCCCAGATCACGGTTTTCATGGCAGCAAGCGCCGATCGTGCGATGGCGACGGAAATCGAATCGCGCCTGAAGAAGCGCGGCGACATCAGGCGGATCCAGTTTCTGCCGCGCGAAGAAACCCTGGCGCGAATGAAGGCCAACCCCGGATTGCGTGACGTGATCGAAGCCCTGGCCGCAAACCCGTTCCCTGACGCCTTCGTGCTGACCGCAGCCGACGAGGGGCTGCGGGCGCAGGAACAGATCGTCGCGGAATTGCGCCAATGGCCGCGGATCGAACATGTACAGCTCGATTCGGACTGGGTCCGCCGGCTCGATGCACTGCTCGAACTCGGGCGCACCGCGGTGCGGGTGCTCGGCGCGCTGCTGAGTGCCGGACTGATCGCCATCAGTTTCAGCATCATCCGCATGCAGGTGCTTACCCATCGCGCCGAGATCGAGGTCAGCGGGCTGCTCGGCGCCACCGACGGTTTCATCCGGCGACCTTTCCTCTACTACGGCTTCCTTCTGGGCCTGGGCGGCGGTATCGTAGCCTGGCTGCTGGTGGGCGCTGCCGTGCTCTGGTTGCGCGCACCCCTGGGCGAACTGGTGCGTTTGTATGACCTCACGCTCGTCCTGCAGGCGCCCGGCATGCGCGACTCGGCCCTGCTGCTGGCCTTCGCCGCCGGCCTCGGCTGGCTGGGGGCGATAATTTCGCTGCGCCAGCATCTGCGGCAGAAGAGCGGGCTTTGAACAGCGATGCCGACCCGGGGCTGCGCGAAAGCAGCATCCGGCCGCACGGACGTCGCAAAAAAGCCAATATCGGTCACGCCTGGACCGACAACACTGGAATGGAAGCGATTATTCGGGCGATAATACGAGGATGAATGAAGATCAGACCAATGGGCAGCCGGTAGCCGATCCCGTGTCCGAAGAGCCCCAGCCAGCGCCGGTTAGAAATGAACCGCAGGCACCGGATCCGCGCCGGCGCCTGCGCGAGTTGCTGGCAATTCCGGACCACCAGCGTACCGATGCCATCTGGGACGAGATCATCGAGCTGGAGATCTCCCTGGCGCCGGGTAACCGGATCCAGGGATCGCCGGGAGCGCAACAGGAACCGGGGCGACGCCAGGGTTCCGGCCAAGGCCAGGGGCGCCGCCCGGAACAGGCAAGGCGGCAGGATCTTGCACCGGGAACCAAACCCTCGAAACGCTTTTTCAAGAAATCGAAGCGACCACCCGGTTCTCCGCCTAAAACCGGCGGCTGACCCGCCCCCCCCAAGCCGCGCCCAACGGTTCCCGCCAACATTCGCGGATGCCAGTAATAATTCCCGACAAAAATTATCGGGAACTTCCTTTGACCTTTAGCACTCTCAGTATATGAGTGCTAATATTATGTTCAAGGAGGTTGTACCGTGAGCCAGACCGTTTCGCTTGACCAATTGCCCGTCCTCGCTGCCAGCGGGAGCATAGAGGCATACATTTCAGCCGCGAATCGCGTACCGATGCTGAGCGAGGCCGAGGAGCAGGTTCTTGCCCGTCGTTTCCGTGACGAGGATGACCTGGACGCGGCGCGTCAGTTGGTGACATCCCATCTGCGCCTGGTGATCGCGATTGCGCGCGGCTATCTGGGTTACGGGTTGCCCCATGCGGACCTCATTCAGGAAGGCAATATCGGTCTGATGAAGGCCGTCAAGCGCTTCGACCCCGATCGCGGCGTACGCTTGGTGTCATTCGCCATGCACTGGATCAAGGCCGAGATTCATGAGTACATCCTGAAGAACTGGCGCCTGGTCAAGATCGCCACCACCAAGGCACAGCGCAAGCTGTTCTTCAACCTGCGCAGCATCAAGGCAGCCCTTGCCCAGGACGCGGACTCGCGGCAGGGCTTCAACACCCTGGGCCCCGAGGAAGTGGCCGCGGTGGCCAGGAAGCTCGGCGTCAAGCCGGAGGAAGTGGTGGAGATGGAAACGCGCCTGACCGGCGCAGACGTCTCGCTGGAACCGCTGACGGACGACGACGAGGACAGCTACGCACCGATCGCTTATCTGGCCGCGGATCGCAGCATCGAACCTTCGGCCATCCTCGAGCGCAAGGAGTACGATCGCCTGCAGGACCAGGGGCTGAGCGCGGCGCTGGCCAGCCTCGACGAGCGCAGCCGTACCATCGTGCAACGGCGCTGGCTGGTAGCCGACGGCGAGGAAGCGGCAACCCTGCATGAACTGGCGGCCGAGTACGGCGTTTCGGCGGAGCGCATCCGCCAGATCGAGGTCAAGGCGATGCAGAAGATGAAGGACAAACTCGCGGCATAGGCGTCCACCCGGCGTCTCCCGTCAATACGAAAAGGGCAGCCCGCGAAAAGCGGCTGCCCTTTGTCTTTGTGCTGCGTGCCGCCCGCTTACCAGGGCGGCAGGTAGTGATCGACCAGCAGCGCAGCAAACAACAGTGCGAGATACAGGATCGACCAGCGGAAAGTGATGCGCGCCACGGCGTCGGAATAGTCTTTCCAGATCAGCCACGCGTAGCCGAGGAAAATCGTGTCGAGCAGCACCGCTGCGGTCAGGTAGAACCAGCCTGACATCCCGATTGCGTAAGGGACGAGGGTAATCAGCGTCAGGCCGACGGTGTAGAAGAACACGTGGCGCCGGGTGTATTCGGCGCCATGGGTCACCGGCAGCATCGGCAGGCCGGCCGCGGCGTATTCCTTGGTCCGGTAAAGCGCCAGCGACCAGAAATGCGGCGGCGTCCACACGAAAATGATCAGGAACAGCAGCCAGGCCTCCCCCGGTGCCTCGCCGGTCACGGCCGCCCAGCCGAGCACCGGCGGCATGGCGCCGGAGGCGCCGCCGATGACGATGTTCTGCGACGTGTTGGGCTTGAGGAAGATCGTGTAGATCACCGCATAGCCGACGAAGGTGGCGAAGGTCAGCCACATGGTGAAGGGATTCACCCAGGCATAGAGCAGGAACAGGCCGACACCGCCGATCAGGCCCGAGAACAGCAGGGTCTCCAGCGAATTGACGTCGCCCTGCGGCAGGGGACGACCTCGCGTGCGCGCCATCAGCGCATCGATCTTCTGTTCGATCAGGCAGTTCGCCGCCGCCGCCGCGCCGGCGACCAGCGCGATGCCCAGCGTGCCGGCAAACAATATGCGCCAGGGCACCATGCCGGGCACGGCGAGGAACATGCCGATCACCGCGCAAAACACGATCAGCGATACCACGCGCGGCTTGGTCAGCTGGAAATAATGGCGCAACCGGTCGGGACCGGTCTGGAGTTTGAGGGTGGTGGATTTCACGTTCAGCCGATGTCTGGTTGCGCTTGATAACAGGCGGGAAGTTTATCATCCGGCCGGCGCCGCCGAGCCGCTGCCGATGCCGCTAGCGCAATGCGATGCGGCGGAAGTCGGCGGCCATTTTCGAGGCCTCCTGCGGCGGAGAAAACACCGCAGCCAGCCTGCCCCGCGGATCGATCAGGTAGATCGCCGCCGAATGATCGACCGTATAGTGCCGCGCGTCGGTACCGTCGTTGCGCCGGTAGTAGACACCGAGCGCCCTGGTCAGGGGCAGCAATTCGGCGTCCGTGCCGCTGACGCCGACGAAGGATGGATCGAAGGCCGCCATATATTCGCCGAGCAGTTGCATGGTATCGCGGTGGGGATCGACGGAAACGAAGACCACCTGAAAAGTCGGCGCCGGCGGCACGGCGGCATTTGCCGCAAGCCTCGCCCCGAGTTCCTTCATGAGGGCCAGAGCGGTCGGACAAACGTCCGGACACTGGGTATAGCCGAAGAACATGAAGCTCCAGTGACCGGCAAGGTCGGCATTGCCGAATTTTCCGCGCGGGCCACGCAAGACGAACGCGGGAAGCGGCGCATCGTCCCGGATCTCGGTGATGTTGGACACTTCCCCGGCCGGCGCCGGCCCGGCGCGCAGGCTGCGCCAGGTCAGGTAGCTGCCCGCCAGGACCAGCGAAAGCCCGATCACCAGCAGCCATTGTCCCAAGCCTGATTTCATGCGTGCACCGGTGTCCGGGAACAGCGCCGCCCGAACGCTTCTCGAGGCGGGAAGCCAAGGCGCCCCGCAGCGGCGAGGCGCCCTGCCGACAAGCCATCCGGCTCACCCTTTCCTGTAAGAGTAGGGATGCCAGTCGTCCGCGACGGAAGGCGGCGACGGCCAGTTGCCGTGGGGCGGCGGCGAAACGGTGGTCCACTCCAGCGACGGCGAGCCCCAGGGATTGTCGCCGGCCGGGGGGCCCTTCATGGCGCCGATGATCCAGTTCAGCACCGCGATCGCAAAGCCGAGGCCGAGCACCACGGCACCGGCCGTCATCAGCTGGTGCGCCGACTCGAACTGCGGAAAGTGGGCGTAGTCGTAATAGCGGCGCGGCATGCCATCGACACCGATGTCCATCATGGTCCAGAACACCACGTTGCTGCCGATGAACGTCAGCCAGAACCCGATCTTGCCCCACAACTCGTTGTACATGCGCCCGGAGAACTTGGGAAACCAGTGATAGATCCCGGCGAAAATCGCGAAGGTGCCCGCCACCGCCATCACGTAGTGGAAATGGCCGACCACGTAATAGGTGTCGGACACGGCCAGCGTCAGCGAGGGTACGGCCAGCGGAATCCCCGTCAGGCCGCCGATCAGGAACAGGAAGACGACACCGAGCGCATAGAGCATGGGCGTGGTGAAGGCGATCGAACTCTTGTACAGGGTGCCCACCAGACTGATCATCATCAGGCCGACGGGGATCGAGATCATCAGCGTCGTCACCATCTGCCCGATGCGCAGCCAGTCGGCCATGCCGGAAACGTAGAGGTGGTGCACCCATACCTCGCCGGCCAGCAGGACGATGCCGCCGATGCCGCCATAGACCACCATCTTGTAGTTGAATACGGCACTCCTGGCATGGGAGGAAATGACCTCGAACACCACCCCGATGAAGGGCAGGAAGATCACATAAACCGCCGGGTGCGAATAGAACCAGAACAGGTTCTGGTAGGTCAGCACGTCGCCGCCCTTGGCCGGATCGAAAAAGTTCGTTCCGAGGTACTTGTCCATGCTGATCAGCGACACCGCCGTGCCCAGCACCGGCACGAAGATGAGCTGGAGGACGAAGGCGCCGAGGGTGCACCAGACGAAGATGTTGAGCTTGTTCAGGGTAATCCCGGGCGCGCGCATGTAGGCCACGGTGGTGAGGAAGTTAACGCCGCCGATGATCGAGGCGAAACCGAGTATGAGCACCGTGAATGAATACATCGCCGTGTTGCCGGTGGTGATCGTCGAATAGGGCGGGTAGCCGGTCCACATGATGTCCGGGGGATCGGGAATGAAAAAGGTGGCCAGGGCAAGGATCACGCCGACATAAAAGAGCCAGACCGACAGCGCATTGACGCGCGGGAAGGCGACATCCTTGGCGCCGATCATCAGCGGGATGCAGAAGTTGGCGAAGAAACCGGTGAGCGCCGGAATCTGGAAGCCGAGGATCATCACCGCACCGTGGGTGTAGAGCCAGACGTTGTAGTTGGTCGGATTGGCGGTGATGGTCGGTCCGATGGTGGACAGCTCCGCGCGCATCAGCAGCGCCATGATGCCGGCGACGGCGAAAGCCGCCAGAGAGCCTATCAGATAGAGGATGCCGACCCGCTTGTGGTCGGTGGTAAAAATCCATTCCTTGAGATTCATCTTCTGCTTCTCCCTCAGGTCTTCTTGGGCCTGGCGGCCGGCTTGGCGACGGGTGCGCCGGTTTCGGCCGCGGCCGGCGCACCGGCCGCGGCGAGCTGGGTCTCTTCCCGCTTCATCCACGCGGCGTATTCGTCGGCCGATTTGACGATGACGCGACCCGCCATGTAGCTGTGCATGACGCCACAGTATTCGGCACAGGTGACCAGATGCTCGCCCGGCTTGGTCGGATGGAACCACAGGTAGGTGACCCGACCCGGCATTGAATCTTCCTTGACGCGGAAGTCGGGGATGTAGTGGCTGTGCAGGGTATCCCGACTGGTCATGCGCAGCATCACCGGCTTGCCGGCGGGGACGATCAACTCGTTCTGGGTGCGGACGCCGTTGGGGTAGGTGTAATCCCAGCTGTACATCCCGGATTCCAGCTTGACTTCGAGGCGGTCGGCGGGGACGTCGCGGTAATGGTTCCACAGCACCCAGCCGTTGGCCGCGGTGTAGAGGTCGATGGAGAGGAAGATGAAGATGGGCAGGACCGTCCAGCCGACGGCGGATGCGGCCGACAGCTTCGGCGATGCGCCCGTCTGGTTGCCGGCGGTGCGCCGCGAGGTGAACACGAACCACGCCGTCACTACCGCGAACAGGATGCCGATGATCGTGATATCGACGATCACCTCATGCCAGAGGCTGTCCCAGCCGCGTGCCGGGTCGTTGATCTTCGGCGCCGCGGACTGCGCGGTCTCAGCGGCCCATGAGGATGCGGCAAGCACCGCGCCGCAGACCGCGGCAGATGCCCGACACATTTTGCCTTTGACGTGTTGCTTATGCATGCCCTGCCTCCCCTTTGCTTCCTTCAATTCCGTCGCCCTGGCGACGCGACATGCGCCTCCGGTAAATCCACGCGCCCGTACCCATCGACACCAGGCCCAGCAGCAGCGAACCGACGCCCGCCAGCAGCGAGTAATTCCATTGGTACCGCCCCTCGGCATAGTTGTAGCTGAAGCAGGCACCGGTAAATATGTCGAATACCGCAGTCGAATTGGAAATCCGTTCCCAATCGGCGTCGGTGATCGCCAGTTCGATCGTCCGTACATCCATTCGCGTGCCATAGATGTAGCGGGCAACGCGTCCCTCGGGCGTCAGAAACACCAACACGTTCGGATGCAGGAACGCCTTTGCCGCATCCGACCAGAAGAAGCGGAATCCAACCTCCCCCGCAAATCCCTGCACGTCCCCGCCTTGCAGGACGGCGTGCCGCCAACCGTCCCGCATCGCCTCCGGCACCCCCGCCGCGCCGGCGAGGAACTGCCTTGCCGTGGCCGGCGTATCCCGCGTGTCGAAGGATACGGTCAGCACCCGGTAATCCTTGCCGAGCTTGAAGCGCCCGACCTTTTCCAGCACCTTCGCCAGTTCGGCGTTCATCGCCGGACAGGTGCCATCGCAACCGTAGTACGACAACAGCAAGATCAGCGGCTTGCCCATCATTTCGGCGACACGGAACTGCCGCCCTTCCGTGTCCGTCAGCACGGTTTCCCGTTGCAGCCGGTTGCCCAGGAACCGCGGCTCGTCGATCTGCATGATCGACGCATCCGGCGCGCTGTTCCGCGTCGGCTCGCTGACCGCCCGGGCGACGCCCGGGGCACCGCAGAGGGAGGCAGCCGCCGTCGCGATTACCAGAAATAGATTTGTGAAACGACGAAGAACCAAATGATGTCTACAAAATGCCAGTACAGGCCGGCGGTGCGCATGAAGCCCTCATCGATGTCGGTGCCGCGCAGCACGGACGGCAGGCCGGCCATGAAGATGGCCAGGCCGACGACCACGTGGGATCCGTGCAAACCGGTGACGGAGAAGAATATGGTGCTGAACGCGTTGGTGCTGATGGTGAAGCCGGCATGAATCAGGTGCGACCACTCGTAGATCGACATGCCGAGGAAGGTGGCGCCGAGCACCATGGTCAGCAGGTACCAGGTGCGGAAACCGGCCTTGTTGCCCAGGTGCAGGAGGTGCTCCGCATAGTGGATCGTCAGCGAGGAAGACACCAGAACGAAGGTCATCACCAGGGGCAACACCTTGGGCAGTGTCACGTTCCCGGCCGGCGGCCAGACCTCGACGTGCAGCTTGGTGTACCAGTAGGCGACGAAGAAGGAAATGAAGATCATCGCCTCGGCGAGGATGAACCAGCCCATGGCGCCGTAGGACAGGCCCTCGCCCTTGCCCATGGCCTCGCTGGTCCAGCCGGCCACGCCGGCAATGATCATCGGAAACGCCAACCCCAGCGAGAGGACCGCCGCAAAGCTGCTGTGATAGACGAAGTGCAGGGAAAACGCGACGGCAAGGAACAGGATGCCGAAACTGATGACGAAGGGCCAGACACTGGTATCCCAATGGGCGTGGGCATGTCCTTCCGCGTGATGGGCGTCGTACGCCATTGCTTCTCCCCTTGTTTTCATGCTGGCGCGCGGAAAAATTATTACCGCGACGGTTGCCAGTTACGCAATGTTAAAACATAATTGACCTAAATCAACTGCGCCGGATTATTTCAAGGTTCGGCCATTTTCGCAACCCGATTCAAGGGGAATCAAGAAAAATGACGATCAAGCACGTGCTTGCCGCGCTTGCCTGCGCGACTCTGGCCAGCGTCTCCATGGCGGCCGGAAAACCTGCCGGCAACGCCGCCGCAGGCGAACAGAAGGCCGCGGCCTGCGGCGCCTGCCATGGCGCCGACGGCAACAGTCCGGCGGAAATCTACGCCGCGCTGAAAGCGCCGAAGCTCGCCGGCCAGGTCCCCGAATACATCACCAAGTCCCTCCACGACTTCAAGGCCGGCCGCCGCAGCAACGAAGTCATGAGCCCGCAGGCGCAGGCCGTGGCGGAAGTGGATATGGCCGACATCGCGGCCTGGTTCTCCAGCCAGAAGGTACAGCCGAACAAGGCCCAGAACACCGAATTGCTGGCTCAGGGCGAGAGGATTTTCTTCAAGGGCAAGGGGCGGCCGGACGTCATTGCCGCCTGCGTCGGTTGCCACGGCCTGAACGGCGTCGGCAACCGCGACTGGGCCAAGACCATGTCCAATGTTCCCGCCGTGCTGGCACCCGCCATTGGCGGCCAGCACGCCGGCTATCTCGGCGACCAGTTGAAAGCATACAAATCGGGCAAGCGCGCCACCGACCCGGCCCGGGTCATGCGCGACATCGCCGGCCGCATGGATGAAAAGGACATCGCCGCCGTGGCGGAGTACATCGCGACGCTGGGACGATAGCCAAATCCGGCAGGAAACAAGAAAAACGGCCCGCGGAAACCGCGGGCCGTTTGCTTTTCATCAGTACCGAACCGGCGGCAACGCGCCGGCCTCAACCCGCAAGTGCGGCCAGCAGCTTTTCGTGGATGCCGCCGAAACCGCCGTTGCTCATGACCAGCACCTGGTCGCCCGGCCGTGCGTCTGCCGCCACGGCTGCCACCAGTCGCTCCAGATCGTCGAAGGTCCGCGCCCTGCTGCCGAGCGGCGCCAGCGCCGCAGCGGCATCCCAACCCAGGTTGGCTGCATGGCAATAAGTCGCGTCGGCTTCGGCCAGGCTTTGCGGCAGTTGTTCCTTCATCGAGCCCAGCTTCATGGTGTTCGAGCGGGGTTCCAGTACTGCAAGGATCCTGGCTTTGCCGACGCGTTGGCGCAGGCCTTCGAGCGTGACACGGATCGCCGTCGGGTGGTGTGCAAAATCGTCGATCACCGTCACCCCTCCCGCCTCACCGCGGATTTCAAGCCGGCGTTTGATGCCGCTGAAGCTTTCCAGTGCCCCCAGCCCCGCGGCTACCGGTACCCCGGCATGTCGCGCAGCGGCCAGGGCTGCCACGGCGTTTGCGCGATTGTGCGCACCGGCAAGCGCGAAGTGCGCGACGCGGCCCTGCTCCTTGCCGTTCAAACTTACCGCAAAACCTCCCGCCGCGTCGGCCTCCCCCGCCTGCCAACCCGCGCCACCGTTGAACCATTCAACGGGAGTCCAGCAGCCGCGTGCCAGGACGCGCTTCAGCGCATCTTCCAAAGCATTTGCGACAATCAGGCCGTTTCCGGGCAAAGTACGCACCAAGTGATGAAATTGGGTCTCGATGGCGGCGAGATCGCCGAAGATGTCTGCATGATCGAACTCCAGATTGTTCAGGATAACCGTCCGCGGCTGGTAATGGACGAACTTGGAACGCTTGTCACAAAAGGCGGTGTCATACTCGTCGGCCTCGATGACGAAAAAGGGGGAATCCGTCAGTCGCGCTGAAACGCCGAAGCCCTGCGGCACACCGCCCACCAGAAACGAGGGGTTCAGCCCCGCCTCCTCCAGAATCCATGCCAGCAGCGAAGTCGTCGTCGTCTTGCCGTGGGTTCCCGCCACGCCGAGCACCCAATGGCCGCGCAGGATGTTCCCGGCCAGCCATTGCGGACCGGATACATAGGGCAGATTGCGCTCGAGAATGGCCTCCAGCAGCGGATTGCCGCGTGATATCGCGTTGCCGACGACGAACAGGTCGGGATTCAGCGCGACCTGGCCGGCGTCGTAGCCTTCCACCAGGTCGATGCCTTGCGCGACAAGCTGGGTGCTCATCGGCGGATAGACGTTGGCATCGCAACCCGTCACGCGATGACCTGCGGCGCGCGCCAGCAGGGCGATACCGCCCATGAAGGTGCCGCAAATGCCGAGGATGTGGATATGCATGTCGCCGTTCCGTGAAATAATGAAGCGGATTCTATCCCGCCGGGAAATGACCTCCGCCAGCTTCAAGGCGCCCGAAATAGCCGGCCGCCGCACTCGAGTGATCGCCATGCCACGCCGCAAGCTCGCCGCCGCTCCTTCCAGCCACCTGCGCCGTGCCATTGCCGGCGCCGCAGCGCGCCTGATGGCGGAAGAAGGCATCGGCGACTACGGGACCGCGAAACGCAAGGCAGCCCGGAGCCTGGGCGCGACCGACGGGGAGGCGCTTCCCACCAACGAAGAAATCGAGACAGAACTGCGCGCCTGGCAATCGCTCTACCAGGAAGACGAGCAGCGCGAACGCGTCCATGACTTGCGCACGACGGCGCTCGAAGTCATGCAGTTGCTGGCCGAGTTCCACCCCTACCTCACCGGCGGCGCCCTGGACGGAACCGCCGGTCGCTACTCGGCGGTGGAAATCGACCTGTACGCCGACAGCAGCAAGGATGTCGAGATCGCGCTCTTGTCTCACGGCATATCCTACGATGCCGTGGATAGCAGGCGGATCGGCGTCGATGCCCAACTGCGTCTCGACTGGAATGATTATCCCGTCCTGATCACCGTTTACCCTCCCGTCGCCGAAAGGCGGCAAGCGAAAAGCCCGCACGGGGGCCGTAGTCGACATCGGGTGCGCGCCGAGGCGGTGATCGAACTGCTGCGCGAAAGCCCGAAATGAAACGCTCCGTGCTCTGGTCCATGGTGGGCGCCGCCGCCCTGCTTGCCGGGGTGGCGGGCTACCGGCTGGGCACGGTGGGTGAGCGTACCGACACGATGTCCATGCCGGCCACGCCCCCCGGACTGCAGGTCCTGGAACTGGTGCTGACCGACCTGAACGGGCAACCGCAGAACTTCGCCCAATGGCGCGGCAAGGTGCTGATCGTCAACTATTGGGCTACCTGGTGCCAACCCTGCCGCGAGGAAATGCCGGGTTTTTCCCGCCTGCAGGACAAGTATCGCGACAAAGGCGTCCAATTTGTAGGCATCAGCTCCGATCCCCCAGATAAAATCATCGAATTCAACAAAACAACCCCTGTCAGCTACCCCTTGCTGATCGGCGACATCGGAATCATGGAAAGTAGCGCCAAACTCGGCAATACCCGCCAGGGTTTGCCTTTCACCGCCCTGTTTGACCGCGACGGCAGGCTTTCCGCGACCAAGCTGGGCCGCTTGTCCGAGCCGGAACTGGAACGGCAACTGAAAGAACTGCTTTCACGGTAGCTGGACAAACTGCAGCCATTTGCGGCAAACTTGCATCCATGACGAAGCAAAAACGCACCAAAGCAAATTCCGACCAGGAGTCCAACGACGCTGTTCTGGTACTCCACGGCCCCAATCTGAACCTGCTCGGGACTCGTGAGCCAGAGATTTACGGCCATACCACGCTGGCCACGATCCATACTGCCATGGAAGCCCGCGCCCGCGCCTTCGGCATCCGGCTCGAAAGCTTCCAGAGCAACCATGAAGGCGAACTGATCGACCGGGTGCAGTCGGCCCGGGAACAGGGCGTGCGCTTCATCATCATCAACCCGGCCGGTTACACCCACACCAGCGTTGCCTTGCGCGATGCGCTGGCGGCCATCGCCATACCCTTCATCGAAGTCCATTTGTCGAACGTGCATGCGCGGGAAGCGTTCCGCCGTCACTCGTATTTTTCCGATATCGCGGTCGGCGTGATTGCCGGCCTCGGCGCCCAGGGCTACGAACTGGCCCTGGAAGCGGCATTGACCCGCTTGCGCGCGCGCTGATCCCTTTGAATTTGCGGCGACCGTGTCGCCGTTTCCTCGTTTTTAGGAGTCCCCATGGACCTGAGAAAGCTCAAGACCCTGATCGACCTCGTGCAGAACTCCGGCATTTCGGAGCTCGAGATCAGCGAGGGGGAAGAAAAAATCCGCATCGCCAAGCATTGCGCGGCGGCCCCCGCCACCACCACGATCCATATGCCGGCGGCGGCAAGCGCGCCGGCGCCGATCGCCGTGGCGCCGGCGCCGACTTCTGTCCCGGAGGCCAGTCCCGTCCAGCCTGAAGGCCATGTCATCAAGGCGCCGATGGTCGGCACCTTCTACCGTGCCAGCAGCCCCGACGCCTCGCCCTTCGTGGAAGTCGGCCAGACCGTCAAGGCCGGCGACACGCTGTGCGTGATCGAGGCGATGAAGCTGATGAACGAGATCGAAGCCGACATTTCCGGCGTGATCAAGGCCATCCAGGTTGAAAACGGCCAGGCGGTGGAGTACGGACAGCCCATGTTCGTGATCGGCTGAGCATGTTCGGCAAGGTTCTCATAGCAAACCGCGGCGAAATCGCGCTGCGCATCCTGCGCGCCTGCCGCGAACTCGGCGTGCGCACCGTCGCCGTGCACTCGGAGGCCGACACCGAGGCGAAATACGTCAAGCTGGCCGACGAATCGGTCTGCATCGGTCCGGCGCCGTCGAGCCAGAGCTACCTCAACATCCCCGCGATCATTTCCGCGGCCGAAGTCACCGACGCCGAGGCGATCCACCCCGGTTACGGCTTCCTCTCGGAAAACGCCGACTTCGGCGAACGCGTCGAAAAGTCCGGTTTCGCCTTCATCGGCCCGCGCCCCGAAACCATCCGCCTGATGGGCGACAAGGTCAGCGCCAAGGATGCGATGAAGGCCGCCGGCGTGCCCTGCGTGCCGGGTTCCGACGGCGCGCTGCCCGACGATCCCAGGGAAATCATCAAGATCGGCCGCGCGGTGGGTTATCCGGTGATCATCAAGGCCGCCGGCGGCGGCGGCGGGCGCGGCATGCGCGTGGTGCATACCGAGGCCGCGCTGCTCAACGCGGTCGCCATGACCCGCGCCGAGGCGGGCGCCGCCTTCAACAATCCGACCGTGTACATGGAGAAGTTCCTCGAGAACCCGCGCCACGTGGAAATCCAGGTGCTCTCCGATGCCCATCGCAATTCGGTCTGGCTGGGCGAGCGCGATTGCTCGATGCAGCGCCGGCACCAGAAGGTGATCGAGGAAGCTCCGGCGCCCGACATCAACCGTCGCGTCATCGCCCGCGTCGGCGACCGCTGTGCCGAAGCCTGCCGCCGCATCAACTACCGCGGCGCCGGCACCTTCGAGTTTCTCTATGAAAACGGCGAGTTCTATTTCATCGAAATGAACACCCGGGTCCAGGTCGAACACCCGGTCACCGAACTGATCACCGGCATCGACATCGTCCAGGCCCAGATCCGCATCGCCGCCGGCGAGAAGCTCTGGTTCAAGCAGCGCGACATCGAAATTCGCGGCCACGCGGTCGAATGCCGCATCAACGCCGAAGACCCGTTCAAGTTCACGCCCTCGCCGGGCAAGATCAACAACTGGCATCCGCCCGGCGGCCCGGGTATCCGCGTCGATTCCCACGCCTACTCCGGCTATACCGTGCCGCCTCACTACGACTCGATGATCGGCAAAGTGATCGCTTACGGCGACACGCGCGAGCAGGCCATCCGGCGGATGCGGATCGCGCTGTCGGAAATGATGGTGGACGGCATCAAGACCAACATCCCGCTGCACCAGGACCTGATGCTGGACCAGCGCTTCATCAAGGGCGGCACCAGCATCCACTACCTCGAAGAAAAGCTCGCCGCCAAAAGCGAGGCGACCAAGGGCAGGTAATGTGGATCAGCGTCACCCTTGAGACCGACGCCGCACACGCGGACGCGCTGTCCGAGGCCCTGCTCGCCGCCGGCGCGATTTCCGTCAGCGTCGAGGATGCGCAGGCGGGAACCGATGAAGAGACGCCGCAATTCGGCGAACCGGGCGGCGCCAACGGCCAGCCCATCGTGCCCTTGTGGGACGAGAGTCGCGTCGTGGCGCTGTTCGACCCGGCGCCCGACCTGATCGGCCGCATCACCGCCGCCACGGTTGCTGCCGGCATCGACGACCTGCCCGAAATCGATCTCGAAGACGTCGCCGAGCAGGACTGGGTGCGGCTCACCCAGAGCCAGTTCGATCCGATCCGGATCGACGACCGACTGTGGATCGTGCCCTCCTGGCACGCCGCCCCCGACCCGGACGCGATCAACCTGATACTCGATCCCGGCCTGGCCTTCGGCACCGGCTCGCATCCCACCACCTTCCTTTGCCTGCAGTGGCTCAGCGAAATCCTCGGCAGCGAGCAGGGGGGGGCGCTCAGCGTACTTGATTACGGCTGCGGTTCAGGCATCCTCGGCATCGCGGCGGCGAAGCTGGGCGCGGCGTCGGTGCTGGGGGTGGATATCGACGACAATGCCCTGATCGCCGCGGGCGACAACGCCATCAACAACAAGGTGGCGCTTGCCTTGCGCCACTCCAAGGAACCGCTGGACGAACGCTTCGACATCGTGATCGCCAACATCCTGACCAACCCCTTGTGCGTGCTGGCACCGCTATTGGCCGGGCGTGTCGCCACGGGCGGACGCATCGCGCTTGCCGGTGTGCTGGCGCCGCAGGCGGCGCAGGTCATCGCCGCCTATGCGCCCTGGCTCGCCCTGCACGTCGGCGCCGAACGCGAAGGCTGGGTGCGGCTGGAGGGGTGCCGATGCTGACGCGCTGCCCTTCCTGCGCCACCCACTTCCGCGTCACGCCGGAGCAACTCAAGGCACGCAGCGGACGCGTGCGCTGCGGCCAATGCCAGAATGTCTTCAATGCCCTCGACAGCCTGATCGAGGAACCGGTTGTCGTGGCAGTACCAATGGCCGCGGCCGCCGTACCGCCAGCGCCGACTTTTGAAGAGTTTTCGGAGCCGACGCGACCGGACGACACCGCAGCGATTGGCGACGCGCCGGCAGAAACGGAAACCGAATCCGATCCTGCGCGGCTGCCGGAAGAAGTCATCGCATCAGTTGAGCCGCCGTTCGAACCGGTGCCGGAAACACCCGCCGCAATGCAGATCGATGCGCAGTCCGAAGCGTTGCCCGATACCCGGACCGATGCGCAGACCGATGCGCAGTCAGAGCCGATCCCGGAACTGCCGGCAACGACCGAAGCACAGGCCGCCGAACAACCGGCTGAGCCAGGGGTCGAACAGCCGGCACCCCTTCCGGACGCGGCGCCGCTCGCCGGCGAGCCGGAAGTCGACGTCGCCGAAGCGGCAGGGGAAACCGCCGCCGACTGGAGCAGCACCTTCCCCGAGCCGCCGCCCCCGCCGCGGCGCTGGCCATGGGTAATCGGCAGCGTCGTCGCGCTCGTCGCCATCGTGCTGCAGGCAGCGGTGGCATTTCGCGTCGAACTGGTGGTGCTGTGGCCGGAAGCCAAACCGGCACTGGTCGCCCTGTGCGAGATCGCCGATTGCGAAGTCGGCCTGCCGGCGAAGGTCGGGCTGGTCGGCATCGAGGCCTCCGAGCTCCACCCCGACAGCGAACACCAGGGCCGCCTGGCGCTGGCGGCGACGCTGAAGAACCGCGCCCCCTTCGCCCAGCAGTTTCCGCATCTTGAGATCACGCTGACCGACACGGCCGACCAGGCCATCGCGCGCAAGGTGCTGGCGCCGGCGGACTACCTGCCGCCGGCGACGGCCATCGCCGGCGGCATGAAGCCCAACGCCGACATCATGGTTGCTCTCGGCATCGACTCCGGCGGAATGGCGGCCAGCGGCTACCGTCTCTATCTGTTCTACCCCTGACCCGTGAAAGCCAGCATGAAGACACTCATCTGCGGATCGATCGCCTACGACACCATCATGGTATTCGGCGACCGCTTCAAGAACCACATCCTGCCCGAGCAGATCCACATCCTCAACGTCGCCTTCCTGGTGCCCGACATGCGCCGCGAATTCGGCGGCTGCGCCGGCAACATCGCCTACAACCTCAAGCTGCTGGGCGGCGAGCCGCTGATCATGGCCACCATCGGCGACGACAGCGCGCCCTACATGCACCGCCTCAAGCAGCTCGCGCTCGACGCCACCCACGTCAGGCACGTGCCCGACAGCTTCACGGCGCAGGCCTTCATCACCACCGACCTCGACGACAACCAGATCACCGCCTTCCATCCCGGCGCGATGACGCAATCGCATCTGAACAAGGTGAGCGATGCGCGCGACGTCAGCCTCGGCATCGTCTCGCCCGACGGCCGCGACGGCATGCTGCAGCATGCACGCGAATTCCGCGCGGCCGGCATCCCCTTCGTTTTCGATCCCGGCCAGGGCCTGCCGATGTTCGACGGCGACGAACTGATGGCTTTCCTGAAACTCGCCGATTACTGCACGGTCAACGACTACGAGGCCAGGCTGCTGACGGAACGCACCGGGCGCACGCTGGAACAACTGGCGGATGAAGTCGAGGCACTGATCGTGACACTGGGCGGCAGCGGATCGCACATTTACAGCAAGGGCCGTCACATCAAGATTCCCGTGGCGCCGCCCGAAGCGCTGGTCGACCCGACCGGCTGCGGCGACGCCTACCGCGCCGGCCTGCTGTACGGCATCGGCGCGGGCTGGGACTGGGAGAAAACCGGGCGCCTGGCGTCGCTGATGGGCTCGATCAAGATCGCGCACCGTGGCGGACAGAACCACAAGCTGACGCGGGATGAGATTGCCGGGCGTTACAGCGCGGCATTCGGCGACACTCTCTGGTAAAGGAAACATCGTGAATTCTTATCGCTTGCTTGCAGTCGCATTTTCTGCCGCGGCGCTCCTGGGATTGACCGCGTGCGCCGGCAGCCAGTCGGGTTCCGCCTACACGCGTTCGCAAACGCGCGGCGAAATGCTGGTGCGCATGGGTGTCGTCGAATCGGTGCGCACGGTGACCATCGAAGGCACCCAGTCGGGTGTCGGCACCGTCGCCGGCGGCGTGGTAGGCGGCGTTGCCGGCAGCAATGTCGGCCACGGCAAGGGCTCCACGGCGGGCGCCGTGGTCGGCGCCGTCCTCGGCGGCCTGGCCGGCCAGGCCATCGAAGAACAGACCAGCAAGAAGGCCGGGCTGGAAATCACCATCAGGCTCGACGGCGGCCAGATCATCGCGGTAACCCAGGAAGCCGACGAAGCCTTCAACCCCGGCGAACGGGTGCGCATCCTTTCCGGCGACGGTGTGACGCGCGTTTCGCACTGAAGACCGCTCTTGGCCGGGCCGGCTTTAACCGGCTCTGGCTGTGACCGAAGTCCGCCCCGCTGACCGGCCCCTCAATCCCAGCCCGAGGGTTTCGCCTGCTGCGGGCAGGGCTGGCGGAATACCCGCCGGTCTTCCAGCCGCACCGCCGTCAGGCAGCCACCCCAGAGGCAGCCGGTATCGAGCGCCAGAACATTCGCCTCATCCCGATACCCCAGCGCCGACCAGTGCCCGCAGACGATCAGATGGTCGGCGCTGGCGCGGTGCGGCACCTCGAACCAAGGCAGGCAATCCGCCGGCCCCTTGTCGGGCGGCGCCTTGGCGCCTGCCGCACGGAACTCCATGGCGCCCGCCGCGGTCACGTAGCGCATGCGCGTCATCGCATTGACCACGACGCGCAGGCGATCCCAACCGGCCAGGTCGTCGCTCCATGCGGCCGGCTCGGAGCCCCACATGTTGGCCAGGAAGTCGCGGTAGCCGGCGGCCGTCAGCGCAGCGGAGGCCTCGTCGGAAAGTGCCTGCGCCTGCGCCACGGTCCAGGCCGGCAGCAAACCTGCATGGACCATCGCCCAGCCGCCTTCGACATGGAACAGCGGCTGCGCCCGCAGCCAGGCCAGCAAGTCGTCACGATCCGCCGCGGCGAGGATGTCTTCGAGCGTGTCTTCCTTGTTCGGCTTGCCGTAGCCTTCGGCCTGCATCACCAGATGCAGATCGTGATTGCCGAGCACCACGCTTGCCGCGGGCCCCAGCGACTTGACGAAGCGCAGCACCTCGAGCGACGCCGGCCCGCGATTGACCAGGTCGCCGACGAACCAGGCGCGATCAATGGCCGGATCGAAACCGATATAGTCGAAAAGACGGCGCAGCGGGTCGTAACAGCCCTGCAGGTCGCCGATTGCGTAGGTGGCCATGATCAGAGTCCGGCCAGAAGGGGGGCGGCCCCCCCCCCGACCCCCCCCCCCCCCCCCCCCCCCCCCCCCCCCCCCCCCCCCCCCCCTTTTCCCCTTTCCCGCCCCCGGGGGCGGGGGCCCCCCCCCCCCCCCCAAAAAAAACCCCCCCCCCCTTCCCCCCGCCCCCCCGCCCCCCCCCCCCCCCCCCCCCCCCCCCCCCCCCCCCCCCCCCCCCCCCCCCCCCCCCCCCCCCCCCCCCCCCCCCCCCCCCCCCCCCGGCCCCCCGGCCCCCCCGCCCCGGGGGGGGGGCGGGCGGCCCGGGGGGGGGGGGGGGGCGGGCCCCCCCCCCCGGCGGGGGATTTTTTGGGGGGAAAAAAAAAGAAACCCCCCCCCCCCCCCACCAACCAAAAAAAAACCGGGGGGGGGGCGCCCCTCCCCCCCCCCCCCGGCCCGCGGCCCGGGGGGGGGGGGGGTTCCCCCCGGGGCCCCCAAGGGGGGCCCGGGCGCGGGGCCCCGGCGGGGGGGGGGGGGGGCCCCCCTTGGGCGGGGGCCCCCGCCCCCCCCCCCCCCCCCCCCCCCCCCCCCCCCCCCCCGCCCCCCCCCCCCCCCCCCCCCCCCCCCCCCCCCCCCCCCCCCCCGACCCCCCCCCCCCCCCCCCCCCCCCGGGGACCCCCCCCCCCCCCCCCCCCCCCCCCGGGGGCGGGGGCCCGAGGGGGGGGGCGGGGCGCCCCGGGGGGCCCCCCCCCCCCCCCCCCCCCCCCCCCCCCGGCCCCGCCCCCCCCCCCCCCCCCCCCCCCCCCCCCCCCCCCCCCCCCCCCCCCCCCCCCCCCGGTCAACCCCCCCCCCCCCCCCCCCCCCCCCCCCCCCCCCCCCGCCCCCCCCCCTCCCCCCCCCCCCCCCGGCCCCCCCCCCCCCCGCCCGCCCCCCGGGCGGGGGGGCGGGGGGGGGGGGGCGGGGGGGGGGGGGGGGGGGGGGGGGGGGGGGGGGGGGCGGGGGGGGCCCCCCCCCCCGGGGGCCCCCCCGCCGCGGGGGCCGCGGGGGGGGCCCCGGGGGGGCGCCCCCCCCGCCCCCCCCCCCCGGGGGCCCCCGGAGGGCCTTTGGAGCCCCGAGAAAATAAAAAAAAATTTAAGAAAAAACATAACAAAAAACGTTCAGTGGGTCCGGGCCGGTACTCCGGAACCCAGTGCCGCAGCCCTGCCTTGACCTCCGCCTCGTCGCGCCCGGCTGCCGCCAGCCAGTGCTCGAGGTCGTTGAGCCACTGCTGGTCGGGCGCCGCCGATGGCTTGGCGATGCGCAGCTTCGGGTGAGGCGTCGGCAAGGTCGACTCGCCGTCGGCCAGCAATTCTTCGTAGAGCTTTTCGCCCGGACGCAAGCCGGTGAATTCGATCTTTATCTCGTCGTCGGTAAACCCCGAAAGCCGGATCATGTCGCGCGCCAGATCGACGATCTTCACCGGCTCGCCCATGTCCAGCACGAAGATCCGCCCGCCCTCGGCTTCCCGCGCCGCCATCAGGCCCGCCTGCAACACCAGTTGCGCGGCTTCCGGAATCAGCATGAAGTAGCGGATGATCTCCGGATGCGTCACGGTAACCGGGCCGCCCCTGGCGATCTGTTCGCGGAAGCGCGGAATCACGCTGCCCGACGAACCCAGCACATTGCCGAAGCGCACCATGACGAAGCGCGTCGCCGAGCGCTGCGCCTGCACCGCCTGGCACGCCATCTCCGCCAGGCGCTTGCTGGCGCCCATGACATTGGTCGGATTGACCGCCTTGTCGGTGGAAATCAGCACGAACTCGCCGGTGCCGCTGGACAGTGCCGCACGCGCGACGTTGAGCGTGCCCTGCACGTTGTTCTTCACCGCCTCCCAGGCATTGGCCGCTCCATCAGCGGCACATGCTTGTAGGCGGCGGCATGGAACACCACGTCGGGCCGGTACTCGGCAAACACCGCCGCCATGCGATCGGCATCCTTGACATCACCCATCACGCAACTCACCGGCTGCCCGGCGAACTCCTGCTCGATGCTGTAGAGCGCGAACTCGGATTGTTCGAGGAACACCAGCCGGCGCGGACCGAAGCGGATGATCTGGCGGCACAGCTCGGAGCCGATGGAGCCGCCGGCCCCGGTCACCAGCACGGTCTTGTCCTCCAGCAGCCGATGCAAGCCGGCCTCGTCGAGCTCGATGCGGTCACGGCCGAGCAGGTCTTCCAACTCCACGGCCCGCACTTGGGAAATTGCGAATTTGCCGGACAGCAAGTCGCTGAAGGCCGGCACCGTCAGGACTGTGAGACCAGCCGCGGCGGCAAGTTCCATTGCGCGCCGACGGGTGGCTGCGGTTGCGCCGGGCATGGCCACAATCGCGTGGGAAACCTCCAGCGAAGTCGCGATCGAAGCCACCTGGTCGATTGCGCCGAGCACCCGTACGCCATTGATCTGCAGGCCGTACTTCGCCCGGCTGTCGTCCAGCAAACCCACCACATGCCAATCCGGGCTGCGCGCCAGTTCCCGCAGCAGATCGGCGGCGGCATCTCCGGCGCCGATCACCAGGACGGGCTTTTGCGTGCCGCGCGTGCCGCCATACAGGCTGCGCTCCTTCCATACGCGGTAAAGCAGCCGGCTACCACTCATGAGCCCGACAAGAAGCATTGGGTACAGAATCAGCACCGATCGCGGAACAACGGCTTTTTGCGTTACATACATTCCCGCCATTACAAGCAGGGCAGCGGCGGCAACCGACAGCAGGATGCGCTGCAGGTCATGCAGGCTCGAATAGCGCCAGATTCCACGGTAAAGGCCACCGAGCCAGAATATCGCCAGGTTCACCGGCAGAACCCACGGCAGCATCGTCACGGCCTGTTCCAGATAACCGGCAGGAATATCCAGATTGAAACGCAGCCAGTAGGCGGCCAGCCAGGCGACGGCAACGGCCGAAACATCGTGCAGCAGCGCCAGGATGGAACGCGGATGCATCAGGCGCAGGCCTCGCCCATGACCTTGGCAACGACGGCGGCCGTCGCCTCCATATCCGCAGTCGACAATGTCGGATGCACGAGAAACACCAGGCTGGTTCGTCCCAGCCGGGCAGCGACAGGCAGCGGCAGAGGCGGCGCCAGGCCCGCGCCGGAAAAAGCCTTTTCGCGGTAGATCTCGCTGCAGCTCCCCGACCCGCAGGGGATCCCCTCGGCATCGATGGCTTCGATGATGCGAATCTGATCCCAGCCAGGCTTCAGCAGGTCCGGCTCGATGAAGGCGTAGAACTTGTACCAGGCATGTACCACGTCACCGTCCGGAAGCGGCACCCGCAAGCCCCGGATCTTGCCAAGGCGGGCGGCCAAAAAGTCGGCGTTGGCGCGACGGCGAGAAAGCCAGTCCGGCAGCTTGGCAAGTTGGCGGCGGCCGATGGCAGCCTGCATTTCCGTCATGCGGAAATTGCTGCCGAAGGACTCGTGCAGCCAGCGAAACCCAAGGGGATGCTCGCGCTTATGCACCGCATCCCAGCTCTTGCCATGATCCTTGTATTCCCAGGCGCGGCGCCACACCGCCTCATCGTCGGTCAGCAGCATGCCGCCCTCGCCACCAGTCGTCATGATCTTGTCCTGGCAGAATGAAAAAGCGGCGCAGCTGCCGAAGCTTCCTGCCGGTTTGCCTTTATACGTCGCACCGTGCGACTGAGCGCAATCCTCGATGAGGTGCAGCCCGTGCCGTGCCGCGAGGGCCATGATCGGCTCCATGTCGCACGGCCAGCCGGCCATGTGCACCGGGATCACCGCGCGGGTGCGCGCAGTCAGCACGGCGGAGATGGTCTGTGCCGTGAGGTTGCCACTGTCCGCATCGACGTCGGCAATCACCGGCGTCGCGCCGCGCGCGACGACGCAGCTCGCGGTGGCAATGAAGGTGCGGCTGGGCACGACCACCTCGTCGCCAGGCGCAATGCCCAAGGCGTGCAGGGCCAATTCGAGCGCCACAGTGCCATTGGCCAGCGCGATGCCGTAGCGCCGGCCAAAGGCCGCGGCGAACTCCCGCTCGAAGGCCTTGCATTCCTCACCGGTCCAGTAATTGACCCGCCCCGAAGCAAGCACGCGACTGGCGGCCTCGATTTCGTCGGTCTCAAAGACCGGCCAAGGTTCAAACGGGCGGCGGCGCGGTGGCATCATGCAGCGCTGTCAAACGAGCGACAGGGCGATCCGGCAACGCGGGACCCCTCCGGTACATCGGCCAATACCGTCGAACCGGCTCCTATGACCGCGCCGGCGCCGATACGCACCCCAGGCACGACGACAGTTCCCGCTCCAATCAACGCTCCGCGACCGACCCGGACGCCTCCGCACAGATGGACGCCCGGCGCCAGGTGGACGCCGTCGTCCACCACGCAATCGTGATCGATCGTTGCCGCCGTATTCACGATCACATGTTCGCCGACGCAGGCATCCGCATTGACTACGGCATGCGCCACGAGCAAGGTACCGACACCAATCCTGGCGGACGCGGACACCACGGCTGAAGGATCAATGACCGGACGAAAGCTGAAACCGTTTTCTCGCAACCAGACTGCCACCGCAAGCCGGGCGTCGTTACGACCAATGGCAACGATGCCAAATCCCGCCCGGTCCCGTAGCGACAGCAGCACATCGCGGCCTCCCGCTACCGGGATGTTGAACACCATGTCGGTACTTCTCCGCGCGTCGTCGTCCACCAACAGCGCGACCTCGCAGCCGGCACGACGCAAGGTTTCGATGACAACCTTGCCATGACCGGAAGCACCAAACACAAACAGAGCCTTATTCATCGCCGCTACCGGCAAACCGAGACATCGTCGCCTGCCCGGGCTGCGTGATGTCCTTCGCCTGAAGAATCCGCAGCACGGTTAGCAGAAGAATGCGCAAATCGAGCAGGAGTGAGCGATGATCGACATACCAGACGTCGAGACGGAAACGCTCCTCCCAGGAAAGCGCATTGCGCCCGTTAACCTGAGCCCACCCGGTAATGCCCGGCCGGACGTCGTGACGACGAGCCTGCTGAGGCGAATACAAAGGCAAGTACTCCATCAGCAGCGGGCGGGGTCCCACCAGGCTCATGTCGCCCTTGAGCACGTTGATCAGTTGCGGCAATTCATCCAGACTGGAGGAGCGAAGCCAGCGGCCAAACGGTGTCAGCCGCCGTTCGTCTGGCAGAAGAAAGCCCGCAGCATCAAGCTCTTCGGTCTTTGTGCGAAATTTGTAAAACAAAAATGGTATGCCGTCTTTTCCGGGGCGGGCCTGCTGCAGGAGCACCGGCGCACCAAGTGACAGACGCACCGCCAGGGCGGTGGCCAAGATCAGCGGAAGTGTCAGCAGCAGGATGGATCCAGCGACCAGAATATCGAAGAGACGCTTGAGCAAGGGATGGGTTCCGGCAAGTGATCAGTTCTGCATTTTCCCATAAAAGGCCATCAAGCCCTGCGTGGATTCAGCCTGCGAAAACTCATTCAAGGCGCGCCGCCGGGCCCGTTCGCCCATCGCCGCTCGCTTCGGAGCATCGCGGATGAGCTGCGACAGCGCCGCCTTGATCGCGACGGTGTCGCCCGGAGGATGCAACAGTCCGGTCTCGCCATCGACGACGGCGTCCGTAATGCCGTAGATACGGGACGCTACCGCCGGAAGGCCCGCAGAAGCCGCTTCAATCAGAACTTGACCAAAACCTTCCCGATAGCTGGGCAAACAGAAAATGTCGGCAGCAGCCATGAAGTATTCCGGTTGCTGGGTGTAGTCGATTCGTTGCACGCGGTCCGCCGCCGCACCGACGGCCTCGGCAATGCGCTCAGCCAATCCATCCTCGTCGGGCCCGACCAGCAGCAGGCGCACAGCCGGACAATGCTGTGCCAGAAGCGCAAAGGCTCCAGCGAGATCAAGAACGCCCTTGTCGCGATTCAGGCGCCCGAGAAAAAGCAGCACAGTGTCGGACTGCGGAATATGAAGTGCGTCACGTAGCTTCCTTCGCACTTCCGAATCTGGGTGAAAACGAGCGCTATCAACCCCGCAGATCGAGCCCTTGCCGATGACCTCGGCCTTCCCCGCATCGGAAAACGCCTTCGGCAACGAGAAATTCAAGCTGGGACGGGCTATCCACCAGGATCCGTGTCGTCAACGAAGCCAGCAGGGCATCCGCCTTCCTGAACATCCAGCGCCGCCAGCCGCGACGCGTAACCCAGACCTGGCCGGTGAATGTGTGCACCCGGTGGCGCACACCGGCAAGCACTGCAGCAAACATCGCCAGAAGCCCGGCCTTGGGCGATACCGAATGAACGATATCGAAGTGCCCTGCGCGGAACAGTCGCACCAAGGCACACAATGCCGAAAGGTCCTGCCAGAGCGAAATCGGACGAACGATGGCAATGGGATGCAGCGCCGCATCCAAGCCCATCCGTTGCAGAAGCCTGACGTCCGTCGTGTTTGCGACTACCGACACATCGAATTGCTCCGCTGCGACGGCTATATGGTCCTTGAGAAAAGCGGAAACCGTCATCGCGCTTGAAACGACAAAGCATAGACGCAAACGACGCTGCCGCACGTCCAGCAATCCGGCTCTCCAGCACGACTGAATGACATCAGTGAAATGCCTGCCGATGCGCAAGCTTTTGCCATGAGAATGAATTCATCACCATGCGCCTTCGGAAGTAAATTGGCCACCTCTCTGAAAAATCATGATCTTTGCCATCTCCAGCAAAACATTGCGGGCGGCATCCTGTGAGCGCCACCAATCGTCCGAAAACGTTTCGTATGGCGTTCCTGTTACAGTGACTCGCCTCCCTTCACCAAGGGGCTGGCACCATATCGGTGACAGCGTTCTGCCAACCGGATCAGGACAACGGGAACGATCCGCGGATTGAAACACATCAACAGAAAACTCGCGGTGCCATAGATCTTCGAAGCGACGCTCAGCAGGCCGACGGCTTCGGCTTCGATCAGCATAAGCCTGAATCCTTCACGGTAACTTGGCAGGTAGAAAACATCCGCCACCGCCATGTACCGAGATCCAGCCCCGTTTGAATAGACGGAATTCCCACGGAGATAAGTGGCGCCTTGCGAGGTAGCGTTTTCCACGGTGCCGCTGACCTGCCCCCGTTAGCCTTGCTGACCTGGCTGGCCTTATCTGAAATGCCGAATATGCGCTTAAGAACTGACCTCAAGTAGGCTTCCACCATACGGTGCGATTGATGTAATCAACATAGCTCAAAACCACCCTTAGCACCTGCCTGGATACTGCTTCAGCTTCATAATCCCGGACCGGCGGCATCGCGCGCCCGCTCCGGACGTGCTGGGAAACGATCACGCGAACCGCATCGAGCACGCGTTCCTTCCGCAACCCACTCATGATAAGCGTTCCGGCATCCATGCCTTCAGGTCGCTCGTGGGCATTGCGGATAGTAATTGCAGGCAAATTCAGCAGGGACGCTTCTTCCGTGATAGTGCCACTGTCGGACAAGACGCATAGCGCCTCCATTTGCAGCTTGATGTAGTCACAAAAGCCGAATGGCTTGAGGAATCGAATTAACGGATCTATTTTTCCCAGATCCAACGCGTCCAGACGCATTCTGGTGCGCGGATGAGTGGAAACAATCACAGGATGGTGGTAAGTCTCGGCCAGTGCGTTTAAGGTCTCAACCAAATCCAGTAGGTTCTGTGGAGTATCAACATTTTCCTCACGATGCGCACTGACGATAAAATATTTACCCGCTTCAAGTCCCAACTGATGCAAGACGCCGGATTCCTCAATCCTGGGCATATAGTGGTCGAGCACCTCCCGCATGTGCGACCCCGTCTTGATGATAGTCTCCGGACGGATTCCTTCTGCCAAGAGGTAGCGGCGCGCATGTTCAGTTAGTACCAAGTTGATGTCGCTGAGATGATCCAGCACCTTGCGGTTCAATTCTTCCGGCACGCGCTGGTCAAAGCAACGGTTGCCGGCCTCCATATGAAACACCGGTATCTTCCGCCTCTTGGCAGCGATTACGGCCAGACATGAATTGGTATCGCCGTACAGCATTACGGCATCCGGATTTTCCTTTTCCAGCATCGCATCGGACTTTTCGATGACTCGGCCGATGGTTTGCGCGGCGCTTTCCCCAACGGCCTCCAGGAAATGATCCGGTTTGCGTATCCCCAAGTCGTCGAAAAAGATCTGGTTAAGTTCGTAATCGTAATTCTGTCCGGTATGTACCAAAACATGTCTCGTGTGCTTGTCGAATTCGGCAATCACTCGGCTCATCTTGATCAACTCCGGGCGCGTGCCGACGATGGTCACGACTTTAAGCATTCTTCAGCTCTTCCTTTATGAAATCCAGCCTTAGCAGCAGGTCCTTGACCTGCTCCACGTTCAATCGGTCCGTGTTATGGGATGTATAGTCGTCCAGATGCGATATGCTTTCCTCACCCTCGCTGAAATATTTGGCGTAGTTCAGATCACGGTTGTCGGCAGGGATGCGGTAGTAGCCCCCCATGTCCAGGGCATGAGCCATTTCTTCCCTGGATATAAGCGACTCATAGAGTTTTTCAGCATGTCGGGTACCGATGATTCGAATTTCATTGTCTTTTCCGAAAATGTCCTTAAGTGCCTGAGCCAGATCGGCCACAGTCGAAGCCGGAGCCTTCTGCACGAAGATATCACCCTGCCGGCCGTGCTCGTAAGCATAGAGCACCAGATCCACCGAATCCTCAAGCGACATCAGGAAGCGTGTCATTTTCGGGTCGGTCACCGTCAGTGGCCTGCCCTCCTTAAGTTGTGAGACAAACAAGGGAATCACAGATCCGCGGGAGGCCATCACATTGCCATAACGGGTCGCACAAAATACTGTTTCTCCTTCCATCTGCATGCGCGACTTCGCCACCAACAACTTCTCGGCCAACGCCTTTGAGATGCCCATGGCATTAATGGGGTAGACCGCTTTGTCGGTGCTGAGCACAACAACTCGCCTGACACCATTCAAAGTGGCGGCATTTAGAACATTTTCTGTGCCGAGCACATTGGTGCGGACCGCCTCCATGGGATAAAACTCACAGGAGGGAACCTGTTTCAATGCCGCGGCATGAAACACGTAATCAACTCCCTTCATCGCCTGGCTGATGCTGTCGTAATCTCTTACATCCCCGATATAGAATTTCAACTTGTCGTTCTTGAGCGCAATGCGCATGTCCTCTTGCTTTTTTTCGTCGCGGCTGAAGATCCGAATCTCTCGCACCTCTGAGGAAAGAAATCGCCTGAGAACCGTCTTGCCGAAGGAACCCGTCCCACCCGTTATCATTAGCACTTTATTTTTGAACATGATTAGCCAACACTATCTGTTTGCATACATCGACTTAATTAGCTCTGGCCAACTCGGCGCGAGATAGCCCGTCGCCTCGAGGAATCGACCCGCGTTCAGTGAGCGGTCAATTACTAATTTGTCATTCGGCACGATTTGAATGGATTTTCCATATATTTTGGCGATCAACTTAAGCAGATCATGCTTGGAAATGGGTTGCGCGGCCACATGATATACGCCTGATAGTTCGGGACGCGGAATCACTACATTTTTGACAATTTGTGCAAGTGTGACGGTGGGCAGTCCCGAAAATATGGCATTGACGTAGCCATCGCATTGCGTTTCCTGATTCAGAAACCAGCCAAGCAGACCATTGGCGCTTTGCAATTCGTGCCCAATAATGGAAGTACGTAAGGTGATTGTATGGGGATAATCCACCTCTCCCAGAAACTTGGATTTCCCGTAGAGGTCTTCCGCATCTGACGGGTCGGTTTCTCGGTAATCCCCCTTTTTCCCGGAGAAGACGCAGTCTGTACTAATGTGCACTAATCGTGCTCCTGCCAGATCGCACAATCTGGCTATGCGGTGGGGCAACACAGAATTGATCGAGAGCGCCAAGAACGGATCGGTTGCTTCCGCCAGTTGTTTGATCAGGCCGATGCAGTTAATCACCACCTTTGGCCGGATTCTGTTGAATACGCTGACAAGCGAATCCTGATTCTCGGCATCGATACCAGCCAACAGCTTCTCGGAGATTCCTTTGGAGTAGAACCGGCCGGCACTTCCGGAGCGAATCGTTCCAAATACGTCCCAGTCCGCATTCTCGCTGAGAATGCGGATCATTGCATTTCCAAGCATTCCAGTCGCACCCAATATCAGAATTTTCATTGCGTACGGCTCTCCCGATTGCCCGCCAACAAATTCAAAAGTTCTTGCAGCTATATGCGCAAAATTCGGAATCTAGTGTTACTCACCACGATTGCCTGTTCCACATTTTGGGTTTCGTCATGAGCATGGATTCGTGGTGAGATTGTTTCAGACTGACCTTGACGTAGGCGAAGCCGCAAAATGATTTTCTCCGGCACCGTCGTGCAAAATTATAGTGTTTTAATCGTCCGCATACGGAGTATGAACATTTTGATGTGGACGAAAATACCTGCCGGCAGGAATGTACGAAGCATGTAAGCGATTCGATCCATAACATAGCCAACATTTCTTGTGATGAACATTAACTTGTTCGGATCATGTTGCCGGGCGTAGCTTTCAGCCAAAGCAGCGGCTTGATTCAGCCCCAGCCTAAACATGCGCGATGCAATCCTTGCATAAGATTCCGCCAGCGGCTTTCCTGTAGCAACTACAATTTCTTTCACATCCAACTCACTGATGAATTTCGAGAATAAATTATTGCATTCAGTCTTGGCAATCGAGGACATTACGCGGCTACCTTGCGCATCGTGAAATCTGGACTTAACAAGCACTTCAGGAAGGTGAATGAATGAATATTCATTAGCCATACGGAACCATAAGTCCATATCCTGGGTAGTTCGCAAACTTTCGTTGAAGCCGCCAACTTTTTCAAACGCATGTCGAGGAATCAGCAACGTGCATCCGTGCACCCCGCTCTCAACCGTTAGCCAATAGCGGAAACCTTCCGGAGCAACATTTTTCAATCTACGAGCTATTGCATCTGCCGTATTGTCGGTAAAGACAGAATAGTCACAATAAATTATGCTGCGATCGTTCCTCGCATTGACCAAAGCAGCCACTTCCTTTTCAATTTTGTCACTGGTGTACAAATCGTCATGGCTCAGCCAGGATAAATACGCTCCTGTCATTGTTTCAACGGCAAGATTCAATGCCGACGCTACTCCGCCGTTTTGTTTTGAGTAATAACGAATCCTGTCGCCATAGGACAGAGCGATTTGCTCAGTCGCACCGTCATCCTTTGACCCATCGTTCACCACCACAATTTCGGTATTTGGATATGTTTGCGACAGCGCGCTGTCAATCGCCTCTCGCAGGAAGTTTGAGCCGTTGTACACCGGTATGGCAATGGTCACTTTCGGCATGGCTACAATCTTGTCGTCCATCTAGGCCATTGAGCTTCAGCTTTTCTGAGTCCGCAAGATTCTGGAATAAATCTCTATTGCTTCTTGCTTGAGGCGATCGCTATCCATTCTTTCTTGCACTACCCGGCGGTTAATTTCCGCGGCCCGGTTCACCAATTCGTCGTCCGACAGTGCCGTTCGTATCGCCATCTCGATGATATCCGGATCTTCCGGAGGAACGATCATCCCGCTTACGCCGTGCTCAATCCACTCGTTGGCACATGCCGTACAACTCTGAATCGGGAAGGAACCCATTGCCATGGCTTCAAGCATCGATACGCTGATTCCGTCGCTGATACTGAGGCCGATGGATATCCTGGCTCGCGCGTGGAGCGCCAATATTTCGCCATGCGACATTCTTTGTGGCAGGACTCGAACAGGAATCCCTGTGTTTTCCGAAAACAGCCCGGCGGCCAAGGCAACATCCGGCACAGCAGAATGAATTACGATTTCATGCCCGAACAGCAAGTCGGCACAGCGCTCCAAGGCGCGCAGCCCGAACAACGCGCGTCCGGCCCAATGTTGATAGCCTTTCAGCATAATTACCTTGCGGTCGGCCGTAAGGGAAGCGTTTTCCGATATTGCCAGTTCCGCGGGGCTGAACCCGCCAGTAACCGGCATACCAAAGGAAACCACCTCTCCTTTAAGACCAAGTGCGCGTGAAAGTTCTACATCCCGCTCACATTCACACGAGAAATAGTCGCAATTTTCCAGTACCGCCCGTATTTTTTCTTTGTGGTCAGCCAATCGACCGAACAGAAATACGTCACTTCCCCAGAGGGTTAGCAGCCATGGAGGAAATAATCCGGCAGATTGCTTTTTTGCCTCCAGCGTCAGATATCCCGCTGCCTGCATTTCCATGGAATGAATCAGATCTGGCCTCAGCCTGCTGATAACCCTTGTTAATTGCCTCGCCCTGTGCATTGGGAAGCGTCGGTCAAAAATGTGGGTGCGGAATCTATCGAACCAAAGGGCAAATACCGAGGGTGAATCGACGGAACTCGAGGCCCGGTCAGCGGACAGACGCTCACTATAGAGCATGTGATGAACAGTAACATTGCCAATGGCAGGGTGGATGGATTGTCCGCGTTTGCTGGGAAATAAATGCACATCCCAGTCCTGCTCATGCAACTGGGCTACCCACTTGGCAGTATGGATACTGTCCAGCATTGCCACCAGCAATATGGTTTTCTTCACTGCAATGGTTCCATGACCAACGAAATCTTATCCTCGCCATGCATGCTAAACGTCGCCATGCGGCAAAAGAAGCCAGACAACCCATCGGGGGACCGGTCGTCCAGCACGATCAGTTCCAGCCGCGAATACGCCTGCGCCAGGATGCTGTCGATAGCCTGGGCAAGGAATTCGCCCTGGTTATCGACCGGAATAGCGATCGAGACCAGCGGCGGCACGGCCTCATCCATTGGCACCTTCCTTCGGGAGTGGCGCCAGGTTCAGGCCTGCGTACATGGCCACGGCCCGCGCCCGCAGCTCGTCGGCCGCAAGCCGGGCGCGCGCGACGCGCCAGTTCTGCTCCGCACCGCCATCAACCAGCTCATCGTCGGTCAGCGCCTGACGCAAGGCTGCCGCGATCACGTCCGGATCCTCGGGCGGCACCAGCAGGCCACCGACGCCGTGCTCCAGCCATTCGTCGGCGCAGGCAGTGCAGCTCTGGATCGGAAAGGAGCCCATCACCATGGCCTCCAGCAACGACGTGCTGATGGCATCGCTGATGCTGAGGCCAATGGAAATGCGCGCGGCGGCGTGGCCGCGCAGAATCTGCTCGTGCGGCGCGCCCGCCTCTATGAAGCGTACGGCGATACCGGTCTCCTGGGCGAATAGGCGCGCCGCCAGCACCACGTCGGCGTTTGCCGAGTACACCACCACCGTGTAGCCCGGAAGCACGTCGGCGCAACGCGCCAATGCCCGCAAGCCCACGAGCGCCCGGCCGGCCCAGTGTTGGTAGCCCTTGAGCATGATGGTGCGCCGCCGCGACGGCGGCGTAGCGCCGCGCAGCGCCTGCACGCGCGCCAGGTCGAAGCCGCCGGTGTTGGGCATCACCGGCATCGCCGCGCCGCGAAAGCCGAACTCGCGGCCGAGCGCCACGTCCCGCGCGCACTCGCAGGAATAGTGATCGCAGGCCTCCAGCACCGCGCGAATGCGCTGCCGGTGCTCGTCGAGGCGCCCGAACAGATAGATGTCGCTACCCCAGTTGGTTACCCACCAGCGCGGAAACCGCCCCTGCCAGTCGTCCTTGAGCGCACGCACCAGATAGCCGGCATGCTGGATTTCGAGGGAATGGATCAGGTCGGGTTGCAGCTTCGCGACGAGTTGCCGCAACTGCCAGGCGCGATAGCCAGGCAAGAGCCGCGTCAGCATGCTGCGTGCAAACAGCGCGATAGAGCGGTAGGAGACACGCAGGCCACGGTAGCGATTGGCGCCGGGATTGCCCTTGTGCGAGAAAACCGAGTGGTGCACCGTGACGCCGGCGATGTCGGCATGCGTCTCGCCGGTATCGATGCTGGGGAACAGGTGAACATCCCAGCCCAGGCCGGCGAGTTGGCCGATCCAGCGCGCGGTATGGATGGTGTCCGACATGGCAACAAACAGGATTTTCATGGGCAATCGCGGCAGCGGCAGCACGGACCGCTAGGCGGGAAGGTCGGCAAGCCGCCAGAGGCCGAGGCACTTGTCCCCATAGGCGCCGTCGCCCTCAGTGCAGTTCTCGTTGACCAAGCGCAACGGCGGCGGGAAGTTGAACGGCGCGCGCTCGAGGTTCAGGGTACGCCAGATGTCCTTGCCCTTGAGGTCCACGTTGGCGTCGCGGTCGCTGAAGGTCGTCGTCAGCAGATAGGTGGAGCCGGAACGCTTGAAGTTGCTAATCGCTTTCGACGCCTGGTCGAAGGTCAGGTGCACCAGACAGTCGCGGCACAGAATAACCTCCGCCGTCGGCAGAGGGTCGGCGATGATGTCCCGACAAAGGAACTCCCGCTTCGGGCTGCCATACATCTCCTGGTCAGTACGGATCAACTCCTCGACGATGTCGATGCCGATGTAGCTGTCGAGGTTGAGCGGCGTGTGGCGCATCCAGTTGAAGTCACCGCAGGGCGCGTCGATCAGGCTACGTGCGCCAAGCTCGCCGAGCAGGGCCGGCAGCGCCACACGCAAGGTTGCGGTTTGTTCCATGGTCGACCCCGCACCGGAACGCGATTCGTCGCTGCCGAACACGTTTTCCCGATATATAGCGACAAATTTCTCGCGTACGCGCCCCCCCCCTGGTCGCAATAACTCTCTAAGCCTCTGGATGCCTAGCTTCAGCTTGTTACTCCCCATCATCCTCCCCCTTTGCAAGCCGCCAACGAGCAATCCTCCCAACGCGCTGGCGGCAAGGCACGTATTGCCGACCAGACGAGATATCCATCCCCCACTGACAGACTCGCGCGCGCTGCAAAGCTGCGCCAGCAGCGCGATCAAAGCCCCTGCGCCTTAGGTTCTCGGAAAGCGCCGCGAAAGCGACTGGCAAGCGATATCCTTCGCCACAGCCCATGTCGACCGCCGACAGGTCATCGACGAACTCCGCCAGAAGATCATCGCACTCCCGCTGCGCCAGCTTGCCAAGCTGCCGGCTGCCCTGCCCCGCATGCTGCCTTGCCGTAACCAGCACCCGCGGCACATGGATGAACCGATAACGCGCCGACATGCGAAACCACATATCATAATCCTGAGTCGTACGAGTTTCATTGAATCGGCCGCATTCGTCGAAAGCGCTGCGGGGAATCAGCAAGGAACAGCCATGCAGGGAATTGTTGGCGGTAATCCACAAACGAAACCCATCAAGAGTGGGCGAGGACAGACGGACGTCGCAGCGGCAACCACCAGCTACATCCAAAACCTCGAAATCAGAATAGATTATCGTGTTGGTTGGTTCGCCAGCCAGCTGCGCCACCTGCGCCGAAACCTTGTTTGGAAAATAGAGGTCGTCGTGGCTAAGCCAGGAGAAATACTCCCCGGTCATCCTTTCGATGGCATAGTTCAGGGCCGAGGCCACGTGGCCGTTCGGCTTGAAGAAATAGCGTAGCTTTGTCCCATAGTCACTGACAATCGCCTCAGTGGCGCCGTCGTCGGTCGAGCCGTCGTTGACGACGATTATTTCCTTGTTGTCATAGTCCTGGGCTAGGGCGCTATCTATCGCGTCGG
>JADJFK010000011.1 GCA_016708585.1 Sulfuritalea sp.
GCCGGTGGCGCCCTTCGTCATCCCGCTGCTGGTGGTGCTGGGCATCTACATCGTCGGCGGGTATGCCGATGGACGCGCTGGCTTTCGTCGTCACCATCCCGATCTTCTTCCCGCTCGGTGTCGCGCCCGGTTATCGACCTCGGTTCGGTAGGTCTACGGTGATCCTACCACTGCTACCACCATGGTGCCGTGACGCCGCCGGTGGGCGTCAACGTCCTCATCGTGCACGGCCATGGCGCTCGAGATGGACCGATCCACACCATCTTCCGCGGCGTGATGCATTTCACGGTCTCGTTCGTACCAGCATCCCTGATGATGTGGGTCTTCCCGGTCAACAGCACCGGCCTGCCGAACTGGATGTTGGAGCCGGATTAAAGACGGCGCCGGCAGGTCGGCGGCAGACGTTGCGCCGCTGGCGTTGAAGCTGCAGATCGAGCCGGCAGCAGGCACTATCATTCGACAATGCTGATGCCTGCCCTGCCGCTAAAGCTTCTTCCGTCATCCCGCCGATGTCGCAGCTGAATACCCTGCATCCGTCGACCGCCCGCCTACCTGACTGGTTTCCTGCGTTCGCGCGGCTACCCCGGCGGTGCAGGAAGATCTCGCCCTTGCCCCCTGGTGCTGCGCCTGTTCTCGCCCGACGGCCTGCGCGCCCTGCGCGAGCGCATCGAGGCCATGCCCGCCAAACAGCGCACGCCGCGGGTGCAGGCCTTCGAGCGGCAATTCGAGCGCCACCTGGCGACCGTGGAAGCGGCGGTAGCCTTTCTGCAGGGCGCGATCCGTCCGTCGCGCATCGCATCGCCGGCCGCAATTTCCTCCCCGAAGGGCCGCGTTTCGTGCCGCTGGAGGCTTATGTCGATGAGGAAGGCGGCGATCCGCTGGCCTGGGCCTTTGGCGCGCTGGGCGTGACGGACCGCGCGCGGCACTTCGCCACGCTCTACCTCGACGATCTCGCCGACGTGCTGCGCGAGGCGGTCGATGCGCGCTTCGAATTCGTCCGCTATGCCGAATCGCTGGCGCAAAGCCAGGCCACGTTCAATCCGCTGGCGCAGGCACTGGCCGCGGCGGAGAATCTGGTCGATCGCACGCTGCACGAACTGACGCTGGATGCCGTGCGGCGACACGCGCCCAATGTGGTGCTGGTGTCTACACCCTTTCCCGGCAATGTCTATGGCGCCTTCCGCATCGCCCAGGCGAGCAAGGCGCACGACGCTTCCATCGTCACCGTGCTCGGCGGCGGCTTCGTCAATACCGAGTTGCGCGAACTCGCCGAGCCACGGGTCTTCGACTATTTCGACTACGTCACGCTCGACGACGGCGAGCGCCCGCTGCTGGCGCTGCTCGAATACTTGCGCGGCGAGCGCCCGCAGGAGCGGCTGGTGCGCACCTTCCTCCGTGACGACCGGGGCGTGCGCTACGTCGATGCCAAAGAACCCGACATCCCCTTCGCCGAGGCCGGCACGCCGACCTGGGACGGCCTGCCGCTGGACCGCTACCTGTCGCTGCTGGACATGCTCAATCCCATGCACCGCCTGTGGTCCGACGCGCGCTGGAACAAGCTGACCGTCGCCCACGGCTGCTACTGGAAAAAGTGCAGCTTCTGCGACGTCTCGCTCGACTACATCTCGCGCTACGAGGCGGTCGCGGCGACGACGCTGGTCGACCGCATCGAGGCAATCATCGCCGAGACCGGGCAGACGGGCTTTCATTTCGTCGACGAGGCCGCTCCGCCCAAGGCGCTCAAGGCGCTCGCCGCGGAACTGCACAAGCGCAACCGGGCGATCTCCTGGTGGGGCAACATCCGTTTCGAGAAATCCTTCACGCCCGAGCTCTGTGCCGAGCTGGCCGACAGCGGCTGCATCGCCGTGTCGGGGGGACTGGAAGTGGCTTCCGACCGCCTGTTGAAACTGATGCAGAAGGGCGTCTCGGTCGACCAGGTCGCGCGCGTCACGCACGCCTTCACCGAGGCCGGCATCCTGGTCCATGCCTACCTGATGTACGGCTTCCCGACGCAGACCGTGCAGGATACGGTCGACGCGCTCGAATACGTGCGCCAGCTGTTCGCCGCGAACTGCATCCAGTCGGGCTTCTTCCATCGCTTCGCCTGTACCGTGCATTCACCGGTCGGCCTCCATCCCGGGCAGTTCGGCGTCAGGCTCAAGCCGCTGGCGAAGGTGAGCTTCGCGAAAAACGACGTCGGCTTCATCGACCCGACCGGTGTCGACCACGATGCGCTGGGCATCGCGCTGAACAAGGCGCTCTACAACTACATGCACGGCATCGGTCTCGACCAGGACGTGCGGGGATGGTTCTCCGGCCGGGTGCCGAAGACGACGGTGCCGCGGCACTTCATCGCGCGGGCCTTGGGCGCATGAAGCAGGACGCGCCGGAGCCGCCGTGGCATATCCCGGATGCCGAGCTGCATCCCTCGCTGCTGGTGCGCCTAGTGCTGCTGGTCCTCGGCAGCATCGCGCTGCTGCTCGGGATCATCGGCATCGTCGTGCCCGGACTGCCGACCACGCCCTTTATCCTCGTCGCCGCGGCCTGCTACGCGCGCCTCGGAACGCTTCTACCGCTGGCTGCTGCGCAATCCGACCTTCGGCCCGCTGATTGCCGAATGGCGCCGGCACCGCAGCATTCCGTACCGCGTCAAGTGGCTGGCGATCGTCCTGATGAGCCTGACCATCTGCGCCTCGATCTGGACTTTTGCCGGGCGACCCTGGCTGCAGGGAATGCTGGCGTTCATCGGCATTGCCACGGCGCTCTGGCTGTGGCGCATCCCCTCGCGCGACCAGCCGCGCCGACAGGGGTAAAATTTGCTGCAATACAACAAGCAAAGGAAAACCGCATCATGGCGAACTACAGTACCGAATCCATCCGCGCCGTGGCCCTGGTCGGCCACGGCGGTGCGGGCAAGACTACCCTGGCGGAAGCCTTGCTGTTCAGGGCCGGAGCCATAGCAGCGCAGGGCAGCGTCGAAAAGGGCAATACCGTCTGCGATTTCGATGCACAGGAAAAATCGGCCGGCCATTCCCTCAATTCGGCACTGGTGAACTTCGCCGCCGAGGGCGTGCATATCCACCTCATCGATACCCCGGGCTACCCGGATTTTGCCGGTCAGGCGGTGGCCGCGCTGGCTGGCGTCGAGACCGCGATCATCGTCATCAACGCCCAGACAGGCATCGAACTCGCTACCGAGCGCATGATGCGGGCGGCGCAGGCGCGCGGCCTGGCGCGCATGATCGTGATCAACAAGATCGACGCCGACAATATCGATCTGCCGGGGCTGGTGGGCGAAATCCGCGAGCGTTTCGGCAAGCAATGCCTGCTGCTCGATCTGCCGGCCCATGATCGCCGCGATGTGGTCGAGGTGCTGGAACAGGCGGCAGGTGACGCGGACTTCGATTCGATCGCCCACGCCCATCGCGAACTGATCGACCAGTTGGTGGAAGAGGACGAGTCGCTGCTGGCCCGCTACCTGGAAGAGGGCAAGGATCCGGACGCGAAGGAGTTGCATGCGCCCTTCGAGAAAGCTTTGCGCGAAGGCCATCTGGTGCCCATCCTGTTCACCTCGGCGCGCAGCGGTGCCGGCATCGGGGAACTGCTGCACGTGCTGGCCAGCCTGGCACCGAATCCGGCCGAGGGCAACCCCCCGCCCTTCTACAAGGGAGAACCCGGCGGCACGGGCGAGGCCTTCGTCGCCGTGCCCGATGCGACGAGGCATGTGCTGGCACATGTCTTCAAGGTCATTGCCGATCCCTACATGGGCAAGGTCGGAATCTTCCGCGTGCATCAGGGCACGGTGAAAAAGGACGGCCAGCTGTTCGTCGGCTCTGGCCGCCGACCGTTCAAGGTTGGCCACCTGTATCAGCTGCAGGGCAAGGATTATGTCGAGGTCGATACATTGATGCCGGGCGACATCGGCGCCATCGCCAAGGTCGACGAGATCGATTTCGATGCCGTGCTGCACGACTCGCACGACGAGGACCACATCCACTTGAAGCCGCTGGAGTTCCCCAAGCCGATGCAGGGCCTGGCGGTGGAGACCAAAAAGAAGGGCGACGAACAGCGTTTGTTCGACATCCTGCACAAGCTGGAACTCGAGGATCCCTGCTTCACGGTCGAGCGCCACCCGACCACGCACGAGACGGTGATCCGCGGCCTCGGCGAAATGCACCTGCGCTACAAGCTGGAAAAGATGGCGACGCAGTTCAAGCTCGAACTCGACACCCGGCCGCCGCTGATTCCCTACCGCGAGACCGTCACCGCGAAGGCCGAGGGCCATTGCCGGCACAAGAAGCAGTCGGGTGGCGCCGGCCAGTTCGGCGAGGTTTACCTGAAGATCGAACCGATGGAACGCGGCGCCGGCTTCGAGTTCGTGGACCACGTCAAGGGCGGCGTGATACCGGGCGTATTCATGGCCTCGGTGGAGAAAGGTGTGCACCAGGCGCTGAGCGATGGCGTGATCGCCGGATTTCCGGTGCAGGATATCCGCGTCATCGTGTACGACGGCAAGACCCATGCGGTGGACGGCAAGGACATCGCTTTCGTCACTGCCGGCCGCAAGGCCGCGGTGGAGGCAATCCGCGCCGCCGGTCCGATCGTGCTGGAGCCCATCGTCAGCATCGAGGTCGTCGCCCCGGAGGCGGCGATCGGCGACCTGACCGGCGACCTGTCGAGCCGGCGCGGCCACATCACCGGCACCAGCCCGCGTCCGGGCAATACGGCCTCGATCACCGGCGAAGTGCCGCTGGCCGAGATCACCGACTACGCTTCGCGCCTGAAGTCGATGACCGGTGGCCAGGGCTCCTACAACATCGAGTTCATCCGCCATGCGCAAGTGCCGCCGCAAGTGCAGCAGAAGCTGGCGGCCGCGTTCAGGCCGCAGGAAGAGGAAGATTGAGCGGGACGTGATCTGGCTGGAGCCCGTTGCACTCCGTCCGTCGTCTTTCGATTGAAAAGTCGGCGCCGGCGACACGGCGCCGCATGCGGCAGGCGCAATCAGCGGGCCAGCCGGATCTCGAAGCGGACGCCGTCGGCCGTGGAATGCGCGGAAATCTCTCCGCCATGCGCCTGGACGATGGAACGCGTGATGGCGAGGCCGAGGCCGGCGCCTTCATTACTGCGGTGTCGCGAAGGATCGGCACGGTAGAAGCGGTCGAAGATGCGTGATAGGTGTTCTGGCGGGATCGGCTCGCCGTTGTTTTCGATGGCGAGCATCGCGCCCCTGTCCGTCAGCTCGATGGCGACCCGTATGTTGCCTCCCGCTGGCGTGTGTCGAATGGCATTGGAGAGCAGGTTGGCCAGTGCCCGGCGCAGCATGAGTTTGTCGCCGGATATCTGTCCGCTGCCTGTCAGAGAAAGCTGGAGACTCTTTTCCTCGGCCAGGGCATCGAAGAAATCGAACAACTCGCGCACCTCGTTCGCCAGGTCCACCGGTTCGCGACTGGGCACCACCAGGCCATGCTCGGCCTGCGCCAGGAACAACATGTCGCCGACCATGCGCGCCAGGCGCTCGTATTCCTCGGCGTTGGACGCCAGCACCTCGCGGTACTCGTCGGGACTGCGGGCGCGGGTCAGCGCGACCTGGGTTTCGGTCATCAGGTTGCTGATCGGCGTACGCAATTCGTGGGCCAGGTCGGAAGAAAAATCCTTGAGCCGTTGAAACGAATCTTCGAGACGGGCCAGCATGTCGTTCAGGGTTTCTGCGAGAGCCGCCAGTTCGAGCGGAACCGCATCGAGTGGCAGTCGATAGTCGAGACGGCTGGCGGTGACGCCGGCCGCGCCCTGGCGGATGGCGTGCAGGGGTGCCAGGCCGCGTCTGACCGCGGCCCAGCCGAGCAGGCCGGCCAGCGCCGCGGCGACGGCGACGAACAGCCACAAGGTGCGCCGGAACGAGGCCATGAAATGCTCGTGGTGCGTGATGTCCACCGCCACCGCGACCAGCACCGGCGAGCCGCCCGGAATACCGGTTGGCAGCAGCGCCGAAATGCCGCGTCGCGGCTGCCGGCCGGAAGGCCCGTCCTGCTGCCAGAACTCGGGACGAGGCGGATTCGTGACGGCATTGTGCGCCAGCAGCGTCGGTGGAAAGCCGACGCCCGCAGTGGCGAACAGGGTCTGTCCCGCAGCATCGCGTACCACGACGTCGAGATCGTGATGGCCGACCAGCGCGTCGTCGAACTGCGCCGGCAGGGTGGCGAACTCGGTCGGCGTCTGGATTTTTTCCAGCAGGTGGGCGGCCAGATGCAGTTTGCCGTTCATCAGATCCATATCCTGCTCGACGAAGTGCTGTTCGACGGCATTGCCGATCAGCAGGCCGAGCGCCAGCAGCACCGCGGTCGAGGCCGATGTGAACAGCAGGGTCAGGCGCAGGGTGATCGATTTGCCGCGAGGACTCATCCTGCATCATCTTCCAGCACGTAACCCATGCCGCGCACGGTGCGTATGAGTTTCGGCTCGAAGCCGTCGTCCATTTTTGCGCGCAGGCGGCGCACCGCCACTTCGATGACGTTGGTGTCGGAATCGAAGTTCATGTCCCAGATCTGCGAGGCGATCAGCGAGCGCGGCAGCACTTCGCCGCGGCGGCGCAGCAGCAGTTCGAGCAGGGCGAATTCCTTGGCCGTGAGGTCGATGCGCTGGCCGCCGCGCGTGACCCGGCGGCGCAGCAGATCGAGTTCGAGATCGGCGACGCGCATCTGCTCCGCTTCCTTGTTGCGGCTGCCCCGGCGCAGCAGGGTGCGCACCCGCGCCAGCAGTTCGGCGAAGGCAAAGGGTTTCACCAGGTAATCGTCGGCGCCCAGTTCGAGGCCCTTGACGCGGTCCTCGACCTGATCGCGTGCGGTGAGAAACAGCACCGGCATCTCGCGTCCGGTACGGCGCATGCCGGCCAGCACCTGCCAGCCATCCAGCCCGGGAAGCATCACGTCGAGGATCGCCAGGTCGTAGTCGCCGGTCTCGCCCAGATGCAGGCCATCGATGCCATCGCGCGCCAGATCGACGCCGAAGCCAGCCTCGATCAGCCCCTGCCTGAGGTAATCACCAGTTTTTGGCTCGTCTTCGACAACCAGAATCTTCATGATGTTTTTTATTGTGCCGGCGCTCCGGCTCTGCTGCGATTGTGCCTTTGTCGGCGCGACACCCGACAAAGATTACAGAAATGTAATCCAGGCGTCAGCTTCCGGTCGGGAAGTCATTTGCAGAATGCTTGCCACGCGTCGCTGAAGGAAAACCTGTCATGAAACCGATCCGTATCGCCCTCGCACTGGTCCTGCTATCGACCGCCACAGCTTTCGCCCAGAGCGCTCCCAAGGTCGAAGTATTCAAGAGCGCCAGTTGCGGTTGCTGCGGCGCTTGGGTCGAACACCTGCGCCAACACGGGTTTCAGGTCATCGCTCATGACGTCGGCGATGTTCCTGCGGAACGTAGAAAGCTCGGCATGCCCGACCGCCTTGGTTCCTGCCACAGCGCCAAAGTTGGCGGCTATGTGATCGAAGGCCATGTGCCGGCAGCGGACATCCGCCGTCTGCTCAAGGAAAAGCCGAAAGCGCTGGGTCTCGCTGTGCCCTCAATGCCACCCGGCTCACCCGGCATGGAAGGTCCCAGGGCAATCCCCTACGACACGCTGCTGGTTGCCCGTGACGGCACGACCCGCGTTTTTGCCAGCCACTGAAGCATGGACATGATATTGCGTCGTTGGCAAAGGCAACTGCTCATCTGCGCTGTCAGCCTGATTTTCAGCCTGCCGGGTTATGCGGCAGATGTTCAGTCCGCGCGATCCGGCCTGGCTCAGGCGCTGGAGCAAGCCTGGCGGCTGCATCCCCAGGCCGCTGCGCTGGCTGCCCGCGAAGCGGAGGTCCGCGCCGCACAGGATATCGCTGCCGGCCTGACGCCGGAGCCGGGCTCGGTCAGCTTCGGTAGTATCGGCGACCGCCTCAACCGCAACCAGGGAAAACAGGAATACGAAATCGAGCTGGCGACACCGCTCTGGCTACCGGGACAAAGGGCGGCACGCGAAGCCGAGGCGAGCAGTCGCATCGATGAAGCTAGCGGCCGGCGCTCCGCCTTGCGCCTGGAGCTGGCCGGCGAACTGCGCGACGCCTGGTGGGCATTGGCCGCGGCGCGCAATGCCAAGGCGCTGGCCGTCCGCCGTCTCGATACCGCGCGCGCTTTGGAAGCTGACGTGCGGCGCCGCTACACGGTTGGCGAACTTTCCCGCATCGATGCCAACCTGGCGCAGAGCGAAGTGCATGCGGCGGGCGCCGAGCTGATCGAGTCCGAAGCAACGCTGCTCCAGGCGGAACAGGCCTTGCGCACGCTGACCGGCGCGGTTGCGCCAGAAGAGATGGCCGAAGAAGCGCCGACCACGCTGCGAACTTCGGGCGGCACCTCGGCTGCGTCCGAAACCCATCCTCTGCTGATGGCCGCCGCCGCTGCCGCGCGCAGCGCCCGCGCCAGGGTAACGGTGGCCGACGAATCGCGGCGTGCCGCGCCGGAACTGGCGCTGCGTGTGGTGCGCGAGCGCGACGATGACAGCGTGTCGTACGGCAACACGGTGGGCATACGCCTGAAAATTCCGTTTTCCTCGGGGGCCCAGGTGCGCCGCGAGACTTCGGCGGCGCAGGCCGAAGCCGACCAGGCCGATGCCGAGATGCTGCGCACCCAAACGCGCGTCCGGCTCGAAGCGGAACGCGCGCAGCGCGCCCTGGCAGCCGCCGAGCATCAGTTGTTCATGGCGCAGGAGCGCCTTTCTCTCTCTGCCGAGAATCTGCATCTGAACGAAAAGGCTTTTTCACTCGGCGAATCCGACCTGGCAACGCTGCTGCGCATCCGCGCCGCGGCCTTTGACGCCGAATCCTTTCTGGGCCGCCAGCGTGTTGCCCGCGCTGCCGCGATATCGCGCCTGAATCAGGCCATGGGGGTCTTGCCGTGAAACAAATGAAAGCACTTTTCCTGGGGGCTGTCATCGCCTTGCCGGTATGGGCGGGCGGCGACAGCAGCGACGGCCATACCCATGCCGCGCCCGAACCCATGCCGGCGGTGACGGCCGCACCACGTGCAGTCGCCACGACCGAAGAGTTCGAAGTGGTTGCCGTTGTCGAAGGCAAGCACCTGATGGTGTATGTCGATCGGTTCGCCAGCAACGAGCCGGTAGCGAAGGCCAAGGTGGAGGTCGAGGGTGCGGGGCTGAAGGGATTCGCCAGTGAGGCCGCGGCGGGTACCTATGCCATGAATCTTGCAGCGGCCATCCCTCCGGGGAAGCATCCGCTGACGATTTCCATCGAAGCCGGCGACAGCACCGACTTGCTTTCAGCGACTCTCGACACGTCTGTTGCCACATCTGATGCGGTGCATGTGCATTACTGGAGCGAGTGGGTGGTCTGGAGTGTCGGCGCGCTGGCGCTGCTTGCCAGCGGTGCCCTGCTGGCCCTGAGGCGCAGCAGACAGAAAGCCGGGAGACCATGAAGATGAAAAGCTTGCAAGTTATGCTTGCCGCGACAACGCTGGCACTCGCCGCCGCCGGCGTGCAGGCCCACGGCGACGAGGACCACAGCCAGGACGCCAAGAAGACCCCCGCCGCGCCGGGAAGCGCGACGCCGGGCGCTCCGGCCGCGCTGCAGCGCCTGGCCGACGGCAGCCTGTTCGTGCCCAAGCCGGTACAACGCCAGCTGGGAATACGTACCCTGCCGGTCCGCATCGGCGATCTGGCGGCGACGGTCGAACTCAACGGCAAGGTCATCGCCGACCCAGATTCCGGCGGGCGTGTCCAGGCGGCGTTTTCCGGCAGCGTCATGCCCGGCCCCAAGGGCATGCCGGTACCGGGACGAAAAGTCGCGAAGGGCGAAGTGCTGGCCTGGCTGCGCCCGGTCGCCAGTGCCATCGAACGCGGCAACCAGAAGTCGCAACTGGCCGAGCTGGAGGCCCAGCTGGCGATTGCCGATGGGCGCGTCAAGCGCCTGGAGCAGCTCGAAGGGGCGGTGCCACAGAAGGAAATCGAGGCGGCACGCATCGAACGCGATGCGCTGACAAAGCGTCGCGGCTTTGTCGGCGCCAGCATCGATTCCGCCGAGCCCCTGCTGGCGCCGGCGGCGGGAGTGGTCAGTGCCTCGCACCACCTGGTTGCCGGTCAGATCGTCGATGCCCGGGAGGTCCTGTTCGAGATCGTCGATCCGGCCCGCCTCGCCGTGGAAGCCCTGGCCTACGATCCGGGGATAGGGGCGACGCTGGTATCCGCCAGTGCGCTGGCCGGGCAGAGCGCGCTGGAGCTCAAGTTCGTCGGTGCCGGCCGGCAGTTGCGCGAGCAGGCGCTGCCGCTGCTGTTTCGCATAGTCGGCACCAACTCGATGGTGGCCGTCGGCCAGCCGGTCACCGTCGTCGTGCGTACGGCCCATGAAATCAAGGGTGCAGCGGTGCCGCGCGCGGCACTGACAAAAGTCGGCGCTGGCGAGACGGCGGTTTGGGTGCATACCGAGGCCGAACGCTTCGCCATCCGCCGCGTGCGTCACCAGGCACTGGATGCCGCCAATGTCGCCATTGCCGAGGGCCTGCATGAGGGCGATCGCGTCGTGGTCGAGGGTGCAGGCTTGTTATCGCAAGTACGCTGACGCTCATGGCTTCGATGAATCAAACTGCATCATGAAATCTCGCACCTTCGATGGGTCCCAAGCTGGCAAATGGGCCCGCCCCTCCCATCCTCCCCTCACGGGGAGGCTACTAATCGGCTCGCTGCGCTCGAACCTGACACAGCGCGCTTGGCATCGAATTTCACGTTAAGACATGTTCGACTACATCATCCATGCCGCCCTCAAGCAGCGGCTGATCGTCCTCGGCGTTGCGCTGCTTTTGATGATCTACGGTGCGATCACCCTGCGCCAGATGCCGGTCGATGTCTTCCCCGACCTCAACAAGCCCACGGTGACCTTGATGACCGAGGCCGGCGGCATGGCGCCGGAGGAGGTCGAACAGCTGGTCACCTTCCCGGTCGAATCCAGCATGAACGGCATGCCCGGCGTGACGCGCGTGCGCTCGGTATCGGGCATCGGCCTGTCGATCGTCTATGTCGAATTCGAATGGGGTTCGGACATCTATCGTAACCGCCAGCAAGTGGCCGAACGCCTCAACCTGGTGCGCGAACAGTTGCCGCCGGGCATCGTGCCCCAGCTCGGTCCGATCTCCTCGATCATGGGCGAGATACTGCTGATCGCCATTCCGGCGGACCCGGCCAAGGTCAGCCCGATGGCTGTTCGCGAGTATGCGGACTGGGTCATGCGGCCGCGCCTGCTGACCATCCCCGGTGTCGCCCAGGTGATCCCCATCGGCGGCGAAGTGCGCCAGTACCGCGTCGAGCTGAAGCCGGCCCAGCTGCAGGCGCTGGGCATCGAGCGCGAAAAACTGGAAGCCGCGCTGCGTGATTTCGGCGCCAACACCAGCGGCGGCTTTCTCGAAGCCCAGGGCCGCGAATGGCTGATCCGCCAGATCGGTCGCAGCTCTCGCATCGAGGACTTGCAGAACCTGGTGGTGAGCGTCAAGAACGGGCAGCCCATCCTGCTCAGGCAGCTTGCCGACGTCAAGCTGGCGCCGGCCATCAAGCGCGGCGACGGCAGCTACATGGGCAAGCCGGCGGTCATCCTGTCGGTGCAGAAACAGCCGGCCGCCGATAGTGTGACCCTGACCCGCGAAGTGGAAAGGGCGATCGCCGAGCTGGGCAAGAGTCTGCCGGCTGGCGTGGAGGCCCCCGCCTTTCTGTTCAAGCAGGCCGACTTCATCGAGCACTCGGTGACCAATGTCGAGGAGGCCCTGCGCGACGGCGCGCTGATGGTCGCGGTGATCCTCTTCCTGTTCCTGCTCAACGTGCGCACCACCGTCATTTCGCTGATGGCGATTCCGGTATCGCTGCTGGCGACGGCCCTGGTGTTCCACTACTTCGGCCTGTCGATCAATACCATGACCCTGGGCGGCCTGGCCATCGCCATCGGCGAACTGGTCGATGATGCCGTGGTCGGCGTCGAGAATGTCTTGCGCCGGCTGAAACTGAACAGGACGCTGGCCGCGCCGCGCCCGGTGGCCGAAGTCATCGCGGCCGCGACCCTGGAAGTGCGTTCGGCCATCGTCTATGCCACGGTGATCATCGTGCTGGTGTTCGTGCCGCTGTTCGTCCTGCCCGGCATCGAGGGACGTTTGTTCACGCCGCTGGGCATCGCCTACATCGTGTCGATTCTCGCCAGCATGGTCGTCTCGGTAACGCTGACGCCGGTGATGGCCTATTACCTTTTGCCGCGCATGAAGCAGTTGCATTCCGGTGACAGCCCGCTGGTGATCCGCCTCAAGCGCTGGGATGCGAAGCTGCTGCACTGGTCCTTCGATCACGCGCGCACCCTGCTGGCCGGCGCTCTGGCGGTGGTGGTGATCGTCGCCGCGAGCGTGCCATTTTTTCCGCGTTCCTTTCTGCCGCCGTTCAACGAAGGCACGCTGACGGTGAATGTGCTGCTCAATCCCGGCACTTCATTGGCCGAATCCAACCGCATCGGCACGTTGGCCGAGCAACTGGTGGTGCAAGTGCCCGAGGTGACCAAGGTCGGTCGTCGTACCGGCCGCGCCGAACTCGACGAACATGCCGAGGGCGTGCATTACACCGAGATGGACGTCGACCTGAAGGCGTCGGATCGCAGCCGCGAGGAGATCATCACTGATATCCGGCAACGCCTGGCCAGCCTGCCGGCCGCCTCCAATGTCGGCCAGCCGATTTCCCATCGCCTCGACCATCTGCTGTCCGGCGTGCGTGCCCAGATCGCGCTGAAAATCTATGGCGACGACCTCGACACGCTGCGCGGCCTGGCGTCGGACATGCGCGAGCGCCTGGCGCGGATTCCCGGCATGACCGACTTGCAAATCGAGAAGCAGGTGCTGATCCCGCAGATCAAGATCCGCCTCGATTACGAGCAGGCCGCGCGTTACGGCGTCGCCCCCGGCAACCTGCTGCGCAGCCTGGAGCAGATGATCGAGGGCGAACAGATTACCCAGATCATCGAGGGCAACCGGCGCTTCGACCTGCTGGTACGCCTGCCGGAAAGTGCCCGCAGTCCGCAGGCACTGGCCGATCTGCTGATTGAAACGCCCAATGGCCATGTGCCGCTGTCGAAGATCGCCAGCGTCGAAGAAAGCGACGGCCCGAACCAGGTCAGCCGCGAGAATTCACGGCGACGCATCGTGCTCTCGGCCAACACCGATGGCCGTGACATGTCCAGGGTGATCGCCGATGTTCGCGCCGAGCTGGCCGCGAGGCCATTGCCGGAGGGTTACTTCACCGCGCTAGAAGGCCAGTTCCAGGCGCAGGAGAAAGCGGCGCGGTTGATTACCCTGCTGGCCGCCGTGTCGCTGACCATGATCTTCATGGTGCTCTACAGCCGTTACCGCTCGACGGCGCTGACGCTGATCATCATGGGCAACATTCCGCTGGCACTGATCGGCAGCGTCATAGCGCTGTGGATTTCCGGGCAGCCGCTGTCGGTCGCCGCACTAGTCGGCTTCATCACCCTGACCGGCATCGCGACGCGCAACGGCATCCTCAAGATCAGCCACTACATCAACCTGTGCGCCTTCGAGGGAGAGACCTTCGGCCAGCACATGATCGTGCGCGGCTCGCTGGAACGCCTGACGCCCGTGCTGATGACCGCGCTGGTGGCGGCCTTCGCCCTGATGCCGCTGTTGCTCTCGGCCGACGCGCCGGGCAAGGAAGTGTTGCATCCGGTGGCGGTGGTGATCTTCGGCGGCCTGATCAGTTCGACTTTACTTGATACCCTGCTCACGCCGCTGATGTTCTGGCTGTGGGGCAAGCCTGCGCTGGAGCGGCTGCTCGCCGCCAAAGAGAGTGAAAGTTTCTGATTCTGTTTCCGACAACCAAGGAGGTTCCCATGAAGCAATTGAAGTCCCTGATGTTCTCCGCCGCCGCCAGCGTGCTGATGTTGGCCGGTTCGACCGTGCTCGCGCACACCGATGATGTCCTGGCTGCCCAGAAGGCGCCCAACGGCGGCCAGCAGCGAATGGCCGGAGCCTACCACTTTGAACTGGTGGTGGCCAAAGATGCCAAGGAGGCGAATGAAAGCCCGGTGGTCGTGTACGTTACCGACCATGCCGGTGCCAAGATTCCAACAGTCGGCGCCGGCGGCACGGCGACCATCCTCGCCGGCAAGCAGAAGGCCAGCGTCAAACTGGTTCCCGACGGCGACAACCGCCTCAAGGGTATCGGCAAGTACGCCGCGACCGCGGACATGAAGGTAGTGGTTTCGATTACGCTGTCGGGCAAGGCGGCCGAGCAGGCGCGATTTACGCCGCTGGCCGCTGCGAAAGACGGTCACACCGACCACAAGCACTGAGATCGCAGACTATCCAACCGAACCGGCAGGGGCTAATCAATGATGAAGGAGATATCACAAATGAATCGCCATGCATTTCTCGCGCTCTGCGCAAGCCTGATTTTGTCCGCCACGCCGGCTCTTGCGGCTGCCGCGGCGGAACCGCTTAGCGATGGAGTTGTCAAGAAGCTCGACCTGCCTGCGGGCAAGGTCACCATCGCCCACGGTGAGATCGTCAACCTCAAGATGCCGCCCATGACCATGAGCTTCAAGGCCCGGGATCCGGCCATCTTGAAGCCATGGAAGGAAGGCGACAAGATTCGCTTTCGTGCGGCCGAGGTCAAGGGCGAGCTCACGGTCACCAGCATCGAAGCCGCGAAGTAGGGCCATGGTTTCACGTCTTGCCTTGCTTGCGGCGGTCGTGCTGCTCGCCGCCGCAGGCGCCCGCGCCCAACCTGCCGGGCAGTTGATCGGCGGCGAGGTCGAGAGCCTGCTCGAATTCGCCCGCAGCCGCCATCCCGAATTCGCCGCGCTGCGCGCCGAGGCGGCGGCGGCGGCGGAGCGTGTCGAACCGGCTGGGGCCTTGCCCGACCCGATGTTCCGTACCGAGTTGCGCGACATCACCAACGAAGGCAAGGACGCCAGCTCGAACCTGCTGCCGCCGCGGATCGGCAGCACGCGCTACATCTTCAGCCAGTCGGTGCCCTGGTTCGGCAAGCGCGACTTGCGCCGCGACGTGGCCGGTGCCGGCGCCGACGAGGCGCAGGCGCGCGCACGTGCCGGCTGGATCGAACTGGCCACCCGCATCAAGCTGGCCTACGCCCAGCACCATGTGCATCTGGTCAGCATCCGTTACGCGCAGGAAAACCTCGACCTGATGCGGCGCGTCGCCGAGATATCGCGCACCCGCTACGCCAGCGGCTTCGGCAGCCAGCAGGATGCCCTGCGCGCGCAGTCCGAGATCATCGCCATGGAGACGGATTTGGTCATGCTCGAAGGCGAGAGCAAGCAGACCGCAGCCCGGATACGTGCGCTGCTGGGACGCCCGGAAAACCTCACGCTGCGTCCGCCCGAAAAGCTGCGCCTGCTGCCGCCACCGGCGAAGCTGGAGATGGCCGAACTCGAGGGCCGGCTGAAGGCCAACAATCCGCAACTGGCAGCCGACAACGCCCGCATCGCCGGCGCCGAGAAGGGGCGCGACCTGGTGGAGCGCAACCGCTATCCCGACGTCAGCTTCGGCGTCGCGCCGACCCAGGTCGGCAAGCGCGTGGCCGAGTGGGAACTGATGCTGGAGCTCAACATCCCCCTGCAGCAGGAGAGTCGCCGCGCCCAGGAGCGCGAGGCGGAACTGATGGTCGACGCGGCGCGCCTGCGCCGCCAGGGCAACCTCAACCAGGCGCTGGCCGAACTCAGCGAAAGCCTCGCCGGCCTCGAAGTCGCGCGGCGCCTGGAGTCGCTGGTGAGCACCGGCCTGCTGCCGCAGGCCGAACTGAACCTGAACTCGGCCCTGGCTGCTTACGAAAACGGCCGCGTCGATTTTGCCGCGGTACTCGATGCGCACCGGCAACTGCGCCGCGCCCGCGGCGAACTGGTCAAGGCGCGCGGCGACCAGCAGATCCGTCTGGCCGAGATCGAAAAAATGCTGGGAGAAGATTTATGAAAACGAAGTTTCAGTGGAGGCTAACGCCGGCCTCATCGGCGTTAAGCAAAGCGGCCGTAACTAAATACCAAACACCGGCCGTGCTCGCGGCCCTGCTGCTGGCCGTCGGCGGCGGGTACTGGCTGGGCAAGTCACCAAAAGTCGGCGCCGGCGACACGGCGATGGCGAATGCTCCCGCGGCCGCCGGCGCTCCATCCGCAGCGCCGGCGCGCAAGCTGCTCTACTACCGCAATCCGATGGGCCTGCCCGACACGTCGCCGGTGCCGAAGAAGGACTCGATGGGCATGGACTACATCGCGGTCTATGAAGGCGAGGATGAGTCTGCCGCCGCCGGCGAGATCAAGATCAGCACGGAGAAGGTGCAGAAGCTCGGCGTGAAAACCGAAGCCGCCATGCTGCGCGAACTGGCGCGGCAGGTGACGGCCGCCGGCCGAGTCGAAATCGACGAACGCCGCTTGCACAACGTGGCGCCGAAATTCGAGGGCTGGGTCGACCGCCTGCACGTCAATGCCACAGGCCAGCCGGTGGCCAAAGGCCAGCCGCTGTTCGAGGTGTACAGCCCCGAGCTGGTTTCGGCGCAGCGCGAGTACATGGTGGCGGCCAAGGGTGTCGCGGCGCTGAAGGATGCCAGCGCCGAGATGCAGTCCGGCATGCGCCAACTGGCCGAGGCGAGCCTCTCGCGCCTGCGCAACTGGGACATTTCCGAGGAGCAGATCAAGGCGCTGGCCGCAGGCGGCGAGGCGAAGCGCACGCTGACTTTCCGTTCCTCGGCCGGCGGCGTGGTGCTGGAGAAGAAGGCCGTGGCAGGCATGCGTTTCATGCCCGGCGAAATGCTCTACCAGATCGCCGACATCGCGTCGGTGTGGGTGCTGGCCGACATCTTCGAACGCGACATCGCGCAGGTCAAGGTCGGGCAGAAGGTCAAGCTCGCGATCAATGCCTATCCGGAAAAAAGTTTCACCGGCACCGTCGCCTACATCTACCCCACGCTCAAGGCGGAGACGCGCACGATCCCGGTGCGCATCGAACTGGCCAACCCGGGCGGCCTGCTGAAGCCGGCCATGTATGCCAGCGTCGAGCTGGCGGTGGGCGGCCGGGACAAGGTGGTGACGGTGCCGCTGTCCGCCGTGATCGACAGCGGCACGCGGCAGATCGTGCTGCTGCAGAAGGCGGTGGGCCGCTTCGAGCCGCGCGAGGTCAAGCTCGGTGCGCGCAGCGACGAGTACGTCGAGGTGCGCGAAGGCATCGCCGAAGGGGATGCCGTGGTCGTTGCCGCCAATTTCCTGATCGATGCCGAGAGCAACCTCAAGGCGGCCTTGAGCGGCCTGACGGCGGCGCCGGAGGCGGGAGCCAAACCCGCCAGGACCTCGGTCAGCCACCAGGCCACGGGCACCCTGGAGGCCATCGATGCCAAGAACGGGACCGTCACCATGACCCATGCGCCGGTGGCCAGCCTCGCCTGGCCGGCGATGACCATGGACTTCATCCTCGCCAATCCGGGGCTGGTGGACAAGTTCAAGGCCGGGGCTCCCATCACCATCGAGTTCGTCGAACGCGGGCCGGGCGAATGGGTGATCACCAGGATGGAGGCGAAGGGTACCGCTACTTCGCACAAGGGGCACTGAGATGAAACCGGGTGCAGAGTTGTGGCTGGTGCGGGATCGGGAGGGCGGGGCATTCTGCGCTGCTCATGTCACCCATCGGCGCCCTGCGGGCGCCGACTCCTTCTTTACTTCGCTGCGCAGAACACCCCACCCTCCCGATCCGGTGACGCCGTCCCGGGTTTGCGGTGGCAAGGCAAAAGCGTATCTCGCCAAGGATGGCGGGTATCCGTCTCCGGGAAGTAAAGGGGGGCGTAGGCAGGGTTTCGCGGAGCACTGCTCCGCGCTGCCGGAGCCGGCTTGCCATGCAGGGCAAGCCGTGGGCGGAGCGGGCGCAGCCCGCGACGGGGGACATGGACGGAGACGGATACCCGCCGTCCCCGGCGCCCACCCAACTTCACCAAACGACAGGTTCGCCATGGAGCAATCACCATGCTGAACGCCCTGATCGGCTGGTCGGCGCGCAACAAGTTCCTCGTCGTCATCATGACGGTCTTCATCACGCTGGCCGGCATTTATGCCGTGCTGAAGACGCCGCTCGATGCGCTGCCCGACTTGTCCGACGTGCAGGTCATCATCTACACCGAGGTGCCGGGACAGGCGCCGCAGGTGGTCGAGGACCAGGTTACCTATCCGCTGACCACGGCGATGCTCTCGGTGCCGAAGTCGAAAGTGGTGCGCGGCTTTTCCTTCTTCGGCGCGTCCTTCGTCTATGTGATCTTCGAGGACGGCACCGACATCTACTGGGCGCGCTCGCGCGTTCTCGAATACCTGAACTTCGCCGCCGGACGTTTGCCGAAGGGCGTTACGCCGCAGCTCGGGCCGGACGCCACGGGGGTGGGCTGGGTCTATCAATATGTAGTGCTGGCCAGGGACAAGTCCCTGGCCGAACTGCGCACCATCCAGGACTGGTTCGTCCGCTACCAGTTGACCAAGGCACCGGGCGTGGCCGAGGTCGCCAGCATCGGCGGTTTCGTCCAGCAGTACCAGGTGGTGGTCGATCCGGTCAAGCTGCGCGCCTATGGCGTGCCCTTGATGAAAGTGGTGCAGGCGATCCGCGACTCGAACCGCGATGTCGGCGGCCGCGTGGTCGAAATGGCCGAGACCGAGTACATGGTGCGCGGCCGCGGCTACCTGCGCGGCGTGGCCGACATCGAGGGCCTGGTGGTGAAATCCGAGCGCGGCACGCCGGTGCTGGTCCGCGATGTCGCGCGGGTCGAACTGGGGCCCGACGAGCGGCGTGGCATCACCGAGCTCAACGGCGAGGGCGAGGTGGTGTCGGGCATCGCCATGGCGCGTTACGGCCAGAATGCGCTCGACGTGATCCGCGGCGTCAAGGAAAAGCTGGCCGAGATCGCGCCGGGCCTGCCGGCCGGGGTCACGATCGAAACCGTGTATGACCGTTCGGAGCTGATCGAACGCGCCATCGCCACGCTGAAGACCACGCTGATCGAGGAAAGCATCATCGTCGCGCTGGTCTGCCTGGTGTTCCTGCTGCACGTCAGGAGCGCCCTGGTGGCGATCATCATGTTGCCGGTCGGCGTGCTGATCGCCTTCATCGCCATGCGCGCGCTGGGCATGAACTCCAACATCATGAGCCTGGGCGGCGTCGCCATCGCCATCGGCGCCATGGTCGATGCGGCGATCGTGATGATCGAGAACGCGCACAAGCACATCGAGCGCCTGAAGGATGGCCATTCCAATGCGGAGCGCGCCGCCGCCATCATAGATGCCTGCAAGGAGGTGGGTCCGGCACTGTTCTTCTCGCTGCTGATCATCACCGTGTCCTTCCTGCCGGTGTTCACGCTGGAAGCGCAGGAGGGCCGCCTGTTCTCGCCGCTGGCCTACACCAAGACCTTCGCCATGGCCGGCGCGGCGCTGCTGTCGGTGACGCTGGTGCCGGTGCTGATGCTGTTCTTCATCCGCGGCAAGATCATTGCGGAGGCGAAGAACCCGGTGAATCGCGTGCTGATCTGGCTCTACCGGCCGATCATCGCCTGGGTCATGCGCTGGAAGCGGACCACCATCGTGCTGGCCGTGGCAACGCTGGCGGTGAGCCTGTATCCGGCATCGAAGCTGGGCAGCGAGTTCATGCCCACGCTCAACGAGGGCACGCTGTTCTACATGCCGACCTCGCTGCCCGGCATGTCGATCACCAAGGCCGGCGAACTGCTGCAGACGCAGAACAAGATCATCAAGAGCTTTCCCGAGGTCGCCTCGGTGATCGGCAAGGCCGGACGCGCCAACACCGCGACCGATCCGGCGCCGACCGAAATGTTCGAGACCGTGATCAACCTCAAGCCCGAGTCGGAATGGCGGCCGGGCATGACCACCGACAAGCTGATCGCCGAACTGGACAAGGCGCTGCAATTCCCCGGCGTGGCCAACTCGTGGACCATGCCGATCAAGGCGCGCATCGACATGCTCTCCACCGGCATCCGCACCCCGATCGGGATCAAGGTCTTCGGCAAGGACCTGGCCGAGATGGAGCGCCTGGCGCGCGAAATCGAGGGCGTGGTGAAGGCCGTGCCGGGCACCAGCAGCGCCTACGCCGAGCGCATCACCGGCGGCTTCTATCTCGACATCGAGCCGGACCGCGGCGCGCTGGCGCGTTATGGGCTTTCGGTCGGCGAACTGCAGGACACCATAGGCACGGCGCTGGGCGGCGAAATGGTGACGACCACCGTCGAAGGGCGCGAGCGCTTCGGCGTCATCGTGCGCTACCCGCGCGAACTGCGCGCCGACCCGCAGGCCATCGCGCGCGAGGTGCTGATCCCGATCGGCGCTGAAATGGGCGGGCCGCCGGCAATGGTGCCGCTCGGGCAGGTGGCGACGATTTCCATCACCAAGGGCGCGCCGGCGATCCGCACCGAGAATGCGCTGCTCTCGGCCTACATCTTCGTCGATATCCGCGAGCGCGACATCGGCGGCTATGTCGCCGAAGCGCGCCGGGCGGTCAATGACAAGGTCAAGTTCCCGCCCGGCTACTACATCGCCTGGAGCGGGCAGTTCGAGTACATGGAACGTGCCATCGAGAAGCTGAAGGTGGTGGTGCCGGTGACCCTGCTGCTGATTTTCCTGCTGCTCTACCTCAACTTCCGGCGCCTGACCGAAACCCTGATCGTCATGCTCTCGGTGCCCTTCGCGCTGGTCGGCGGCATCTGGCTGATGTGGCTGCTCGGCTACAACCTCTCGGTGGCGGTGGCGGTCGGTTTCATCGCGCTGGCCGGCGTCGCCGCCGAGACCGGCGTGGTCATGCTGATCTACCTGGATCACGCATGGGAAGCCGCACAGCAAAAGTCGGCGCTGGCGGGACGGCGAGCGGACGCGGGCGACCTGTATGGCGCGGTGATGGAAGGTGCCGTGGAGCGGGTGCGGCCAAAATTGATGACCGTGGTCGCCATCATGGCCGGCCTCTTGCCCATCATGTGGAGCACCGGCGCGGGCTCGGAAGTCATGAGCCGCATCGCCGCGCCGATGGTCGGCGGCATGATCTCCTCGACCATCCTGACCCTGGCGGTGATTCCGGCGATCTATGCGCTGGTCAAGGGGTGGCGGCTGGAGCCGGTCCGCGACTGACGGCGGCGCCAGGCGTGGGCCGCTGTTTCAGGCGGGCGGCTTGCGCGTCACGGGCGATGCGTGCGGATCGATGCCCTTGTCGAGGAAATGCCCGACGAATTCGCGGTCGAAATTATTGACATGGTCGACCAGCCAGGTCTGGATGAAACTCGTCAGGCCGTCGGCCACCTCGAAGTCCTGCGCCTTCTTCCTGAGTTTCTCGAGCTGATCCGTCAGCTTCCGATGTTCCTCGACATGGGCTTCCGCGTCGGGAAAGGACAGCAGCCGCATCAGGCTTTCTTCCACCGCGAAATGGATCCGGGTCTGCACCACCAGCTCGGCGAGGATGGCGTCCGCCGCAAAACCGTAGCACTTGTCGGTCGACTGCTTCAGGCGTTCCAGCAGCGCCTGCAGCTGGCGGTGCTGGGAGTCGATTTCGGCGATGCCGATATCCAGTGCAACAGGAATTTCGTGGGGCAGGTTTTTGTTCACGCTCGGATCCCTCCGCTATCCAGTCGATTCATATTACAACAGCACAGGGTAATTCTTTCGGTCGCCGGGCCCGTGCCTTTGCGGGTAGGGGCCGGCATGTTCTGCGGCGGTTCAGGTGGGAAGCACGGGTGCCGCACCGGCTTGCCCGTGGCGCTTCCGGTAGTCGCGCGGGCCGCTGCCGACCCACGCGGTGAAGGCGCGGTAGAAGGCGGCGGCGTCGGCGAAGCCGAGGTCGGCGCTGATGCTGCCCAGTGGCCGTCTTGTCTTGGTCAGCCATTCGGTGGCGAGTTCGCGGCGCAGGCTGTCCTTGACGGCGCGAAAGCTGGTGCCTTCGTCTTCCAGCCGGCGGTGCAGGGTGCGCGGCGAAAGAAACAGGCGACGCGCGATGGCCGGTAGGCCCGGTTGCTCGGGCAGGGCGGCGCGCAGGTGTTCCCTGACGCGCAGGGACAGGGCGCGATCGCGGCGGTAGAGCGTGGTGATGCTGGCCGGCGCATCGGCGAGGAATACGCGCAGTGCCGCTTCGTCGCGGCGCACCGGCAGGGTCAGCCATTCGGCGGGGAAGCGCGCTTCGAGGCGCGGCGCGTCGAAGGTGTAGCGCGGGGCGAAGACCAATTCGTAGTCGGCGGCATGCTGCGGCGGCGGATAGGGAAAGCTCACTTCGTCGAGCGGCAGCGGGTGGGCGACGAGCCAGGCGGCGAGGCCGTGGATCATGCGCAGCAGCCATTCGAAGGCGAATACGCGTCCCGCCGCACCGACCGGCAGCGCCTGGTCTTCGCTGATGACGATGACGGCCGCGCGACCGCTGGTTTCCAGCTCGACATCGAGGTCGTCGAGGACCACGTGCAGGAAGCGCGCGATGCGTTCCAGCGCCTCTTTCAGGTTGGCCGCGGAAAGGACGGCGCGACAGAGGAACTCGAAACTGCCGCGATGCAGGGGCCGCGAAAACAGCGCGAAACCCTCGTCGTCGAGGCTCTCGTTGATCAGGCGGTAGAGCGCGGCGTAGCGCGCGACGGGAACGCGGGCCGTACGGTCGTGCAGAAGGTCGGTGGCAATTTCTGCATGTTCCAGGAGTGCTCCCGGTACCAGCCCGGCCCGCGAAACCCCTGACAAAATACCGCTTACAAAGCCGATCGCGACAGTCGATGGGCTGCCGGCGGACGTGCGCGAGCGTACGGATTTAAGGGCCATGATGGCAAATTATGCATAGTTATCGTCGTTTTGTGTCATGGCGCAATCAACAGGCATTGCCTATGATGCAAAAACTGTCGCAAATACCGGAGCCGTCGCCATGACCGATTTGAGCATTGCCGCAAAACTGGTGCCGTACAAGCCGAAGCACAAGGTGCGTTTCGTCACCGCCACTTCGCTGTTCGACGGCCATGACGCCTCGATCAACATCATGCGGCGCATCCTGCAGGCGACCGGCGCCGAGGTGATCCACCTCGGCCACAACCGGTCGGTCGAGGAGATCGTCAACGCGGCCTTGCAGGAAGACGTGCAGGGCATCGCGGTGTCGTCCTACCAGGGCGGTCACGTCGAGTTCTTCAAGTACATGATCGACCTGCTCAAGCAGCGCGGCGGCGAGAACATCAAGGTCTTCGGCGGCGGCGGCGGGGTGATCGTGCCGGCCGAGATGAAGGAACTGCACGACTACGGCGTGGCCCATCTGTATTCGGTCGAGGACGGCCAGAAGATGGGCCTGCAGGGCATGATCAACGACATGGTGCAGCGCTGCGATCACGACTTGAGCCGCCGCGCGCCGCAGGAAATCAAGGCGCTGGAAGTCGCCGACCGCGCCGAGCGCCTGCGGAATCTGGCGCAGATCATCACCGCGCTGGAAAACGGGGCGTGGCCGGAGAAGGCGAAGAAGGCCTTGCTTGAAAAAGTCGGCGCTGGCGACACGGCGAAGGTCCCGATCGCGGTTCCCACCCTCGGCATCACGGGCACCGGCGGCGCCGGCAAATCCTCGCTGACCGACGAGCTGATCCGCCGCTTCCGCCTCGACCAGGACGACAGCCAGAAGATCGCCGTGATCTCCATCGACCCCTCGCGCAAGCGCACCGGCGGCGCGCTGCTGGGCGACCGCATCCGCATGAACGCGATCCAGCATCCGAACATCTACATGCGCTCGCTGGCCACGCGCGACACCGGCAGCGAAATTTCCAAGGCCCTGCCCGACGTGATCGCCGCCTGCAAGGTGGCCGGCTTCGACCTGGTCGTGGTCGAAACTTCCGGTATTGGCCAGGGCGATGCGGCGATCGTGCCGCTGGTCGACGTTTCGCTCTACGTCATGACGCCCGAATTCGGTGCCGCCAGCCAGCTGGAGAAGATCGACATGCTCGACTTCGCCGATTTCGTTGCCATCAACAAGTTCGACCGCAAGGGCGCCGAGGACGCACTGCGCGACGTGCGCAAGCAGTACCAGCGCAATCGCGAACGCTTCGGCGAGAAGCCGGACGACATGCCGGTGTTCGGCACCATGGCGGCGCGCTTCAACGACGACGGCGTCACCGCGCTCTACCAGGCGCTGGTGCCGAGGCTCGCCGAGCGCGGCCTCAAGTTCGCCCAGGGGCGGCTGCCGGCCGTTACCGTCAAGGCTTCCTCGGCCGGGCGCGCCATCGTGC
>JADJFK010000012.1 GCA_016708585.1 Sulfuritalea sp.
GCCAGCGGTCGATGCCTTCATGCCGTCTTGGCTTCCTCCAGCGCCAGTTCGTCCTTCATCTTCTGGCGAATCAGGTACTTTTGCACCTTCCCGGTGACGGTCATCGGAAAGCTCTCGACAAAGCGGATGTATTTCGGAATCTTGTAATGGGCGATCTGTCCGTCGCAGAACGCGCGAATCTCTGCTTCCGTGGCTTTTGCCCTTCGCGCAGCACGATCCAGGCGCATAACTCCTCGCCATATTTTTATCCGGCAGGCCGACCACCTGGACGTCCTGCACCTTGGGATGGCGAAACAGGTATTCCTCGACTTCACGCGGATAGATGTTTTCGCCGCCTCGAATGATCATGTCCTTGATGCGGCCGACTATGTTGCAGTAGCCCTGCTCGTCGATCACCGCCATGTCTCCGGTATGCATCCAGCCCGCGGTATTCACCGCGGCGCGGGGTTTTTCTTCATCGTCCCAATAACCCAGCATCACCGAATAGCCGCGCGTCAGGAGTTCGCCGGGCTGTCCCCGCGCCACGATCCGGCCGTTGTCGTCGACGATCTTGACTTCCACATGGGGATGGATCCGACCCACCGTCGATACGCGTTTTTCCACAGGGGTCGTCGGTCGAACTCTGGAAACTGACCGGAGAGGTTTCGGTCATGCCATAGGCGATCGTCACTTCGCGCATGTTCATCTGGCTCACCACCCGCTTCATCACTTCCACCGGGCACGGCGAACCGGCCATGATTCCGGTGCGCAGCGTGGATAAATCGTGGCTGGCGAAATCGGGATGATCCAGCATCGCGATGAACATGGTCGGCACGCCGTGCAGCCCGGTACAGCGTTCGGCGGCGACGGTGCGCAAGGTGGCGAGCGGGTCGAAACCTTCGGCCGGATAGACCATGGTCGTGCCGTGGGTCAGGCACGCCATGTTGCCGAGGACCATGCCGAAACAGTGGTACAGCGGGACGGGAATGCACAGCCGGTCATTTTCCGTCAGGCGCATCGCCTCGCCGACGAAGTAACCGTTGTTGAGGATGTTGTGATGCGATAGCGTCGCTCCTTTGGGCGCGCCAGTGGTGCCCGAGGTGAACTGGATGTTGATCGCATCGTCGAACTGCAGGCGCTCGCCGAGCATTTCCAGGGCCTCGATTTCGGCAGCCGACGGATTGCCGAGGAGTTCATCGAAGTTCAGCATGCCTGGAGTCTGCGCGGTACCCATCCGGATCACGTATTCAAGCGCCGGCAGGCGAACCGCCTTGAGGCTGCCCACCGCGGCGTGTGCCAGTTCCGGAGCGAGGTCGCCGATCATTTCCAGATAATTGCTGGTCTTGAATTCGGGCGCCAGAATCACGGCACGGCAACCGGCCTTGTTCAGGGCGTATTCAAGTTCGGCGCGCCTGTAGGCCGGATTGATGTTCACCATGACCAGGCCAGCCTTGGCGGTCGCAAACTGGGTCAGCGCCCATTCCAGGTTGTTTTGTGACCAGATACCGATGCGGTCACCCGGTGTGAGGCCGAGTCGCAACAGGCTGCATGCCAACGCATCAACTCTGGCCTTGAGTTCTAAAAAACTGAGGCGAACGTTCTGATGCACGACCACCAGGGCATCGCGAGCGCCAAAACGGGCGCAAGCCGCATCGAAATAGCTGCCGATGGTGCTGCCGATCAGCGGCTTGTCACTGGCGCCATGCACGTAACTGGACTGCTGCATAGTTACCTCCTCCTCATCGTAGTATTCACGGTCAGGCCGTCACGGGGAGTCGGCTCACTTGGCAACCGGTGCAATGACTCCCGTCAGGCCGAATATCGCATCCCCGCCGATCTTGCGACGATGGCGGTCAGATTGGCGCGATCCGGGCGTATCGCGATCGAGAAACTGCGCCCGCCATCCGGGCTGGCAAGCACGATTCCGGAATTGCCGACCATCACCACGCTGCCGTCGCTGCGCTGGTCGATGCCGGTGATCGACTGCTGGGTGCCACTGGCGACTTTTGTCCAGTTGTTACCACGATCATCGCTGCGATACACGTGTCCGCGCATGCCGGCAACCAGCAGCCCGCCGTCGGCCAGTGCCCTGCCGGTCCAGAAGGAGCCCTTGTTGTCGGTCTGGATGGCTTTCCAGGTCCGGCCGGCGTCTTCGGAACGGAAAATCGAACCGGACTCGGCCGTAACAAAGACCAGCCCGTTGGCGCCGGCAAAGATCTGCATCAGGTGTTTTTCCGCCTGGTCCGGATCGTCCACGATCTTGCGTTCCCGCCAGGTCTTGCCACCGTCATCGGTTTCCAGCATCAGGCCGAACTGGCCGATGGCGATTCCGTGCAGCGCGTTCTCGAACCAGATGGACAGCAAAACGCGTTCCTTGCCAGGCTCCTCGCGCATGACCTGCCACGTTTCGCCGCCATCGGCGGTAGCCAAGACGGTGCCGTCGTGGCCGGCGGCCCAGCCGCCCTTGTCGTCGATAAAGAAAACGCTGGTCAGAACGGCCCGGGTCGGCACCGCTTTTGCCTGACGGTAGGTCTTGCCGTCATCGGACAGGATAACGACGCCATAATCGCCTACGGCCACCAGTCGCTTGCCGGCCGGCGTGGCCGCGATCAGCTGCGCTTTATGCGGCAGCACAAGGCGTGGCGCCTCCTTCAATCTGACACTGGCGCGCGCCGGCGAGGTCTCGACCGCGAAGGTCGCAGAACACCAGACCAGGGCTGACAGCGCCAGTGCGACAACGGGCAGCTTGAGTTTCATGTTCAACATCCAGATCAGAACCGGTCAATGACCGATGGCCGGCGCCTTGACAGGCCCCTTGCGCGGGAACAGGGAATCGAGCTTTACGGCGAACGCGGGCAGCACGGTAATCGCCATCACCATGTTCTCATGAACATGAACGTCAGCAGGATGCCCATGTCGGCCTGGAACTTGAGGTCGGAAAACGACCAGGTGGCGACACCGACCGACAGGGTAATCGCCGTGAATATCGTGGCGATGCCGACTTCCCGCAAGGCGCCTTCCAGGGCCGCCCTCATCGGCTGGCCTTGAGACAGATGAATCAGCAGGCGGTTGTAAATGTAGAACGCGTAGTCGACGCCGATACCGGTGGCCAGTACCATCACCGGCAGCGTGGCCACGGTCAGGCCGATGTCGAGCGTCTTCATGAACCAGTAGCCGAGGAAAGTCGCCACTGTCAGCGGTACGCAACAGGCCAGCATGGCCCGCCAGTCACGGTAGGCGAGCAGCACCAGGATCATGATCGCGGCGTACACATACACCATCATCGGCAGCTCGCGCGTCTCGATCTCCTCGTTGGTGGCGCCCAGTACGCCGATGTTTCCCGAGGCCAGCAACACCTTGATGCCCAGCGTTTCCGGGTTGACCTGCTGGCGGAACTCCTTCACCGCGGCGATGGCCGGGGTGATCGTGGTCGCCTTGTGGTCGGCCAGATAGACGTTGGCCGCCATCATGGTACAGGCGCGATTGAACAACCCCCGCCTCCGGCAGGTAGCCGACGGCCACCTGCAGGGCCTTGCTGTCGCGCGGCAGCGCGGTCATTTTCGGGTTGCCCTCGTTCAGGCCGACGTTGGCAAACTTCGCCAGGGTGGAGATGGAGGTCACCGACAACACCCCGGGCACCTGGGTCATGTGCTGCGTAAATTGATCGATGTAATTGACGACATGGAAACTGTTGCAGGAATCGTTCGGTGTTTCAAAGACCACGGTCAGCACATCCATGCCGAGATCAAAACGGCTGACGATGTTTTCCACGTCCTGGTTGTAACGTGAGTCGGCGCGCAGTTCCGGCGCTCCCGGCTGCAATGCGCCGATGTGGCGGCCATGGCTTTGCCATACGGCAATGCCGAACAGCACCGCCGAGACCCCGAGAACCAGCCGCGCGTGGTTGATGTCGGCAATGAAGCCAAGACGCTCGATGATCAGCCCGCGTTTGGCCTGGAGTTCCTCCAGATGCAGTGCATAGGACCGCGAGTAGCGGAAGAAGGAGGCCACGACCGGCAGCATGATCAGATTGGTGATGATCTTGTATCCGACGCCGATCGATGCCGTGATACCCAGTTCGCGAATCATCGGGATCGGGATCAGCACCAGGGTGATGAAACCAACGAATGCGGTGACCAGCGCAAGGGTACCGGGAATGAACAGGCTGGAAAAGCTTTCGCGTGCCGCGCCCATCGAATCGGCGCCTTCGGCGACCGCTTTAGAAATGGCGTTGATCTGCTGCACGCCATGCGAGACACCGATGGCAAAGACCAGGAAGGGAACCAGGATCGCCAGGGGATCGAGGCCGTAACCGAGCAGCGTCAATGTGCCGAACTGCCAGACCACAGAGACCATGGAACAGGCGATAGGCAACAAGGTCAGCAGGATCGAGCGGCAATACCAATATACGGATAGCGCCGTCAGCAGGGCGGCCAGTGCAAAAAACCCCGCCACGCCCTTGGCGCCGTCGGCGATGTCGCCGATCTGCTTGGCGAAGCCGATGATCTCGATGGCATGATCGCCGGTTTCGAGCTTGCCGCGGATATCGGTTTCCAGCTTTTGTGCAAGCGCGAGGTAGTCGAGCTGTTGATGCGTCTGCGGATCTTCTTCGAGCAGGTCGGCCACTACCATTGCCGCGCTGTTGTCGTTGGCAACCAGGCTGCCCATGTAGCCGCCGCGCACCACGCGATCGCGGATGCGGGCCATTTTCTCGGCATCGAGCGCATCCGCCGTGATGTTGCCGCCGATCACGTCTTCGGCGTTGAAGCCTTCTTCGGTCAGTTCATAGATGCGCGTGTTCGGTGTCCACAGCGACTGAACCGAACGCCGGTCGACGCCGGGCAGGAAGAGTACCGCCTCGGTGACCTCGTGCAGCTTTTTCAGCGAGGCCTGGGTCCAGATATCCCCCTTCTTCGCCCGGACCACGACCATCACGCGGTTGGCGCCGAAGAGCTGGGTGCGGTACTTGAAGAAGGTGTCGGTATATTCGTGGCCGAGCGGCAGTTGCTTGTCGAAGCCGGCCGTCATGTGCAGGCGCGTCGCCAGCCAGCCCATCGCCACGGTAAACACCAGCAGCACGACGAGCGTCTGCACGCGAAAACGGAAGAAGAAGTTCTCGAGCGACTTGACGAAAGTGACAATGCTGGGCATCGAGCGGGCAATCCTCGGGTTCAGGTGTGAAGCGGATTAGGCGGAAAGTCACGGGGAAACCAGCGCTGTCGCCGGCTTCCCCGTTTGCCGCAGAGACGTCAGAAAGTACGGGAAACCGACATCGTGACGACGTCGCGGTCACGCAGCATGTTCATGTTGCCACCACCCCAGTAGGTGACATAGCCGATGCCGGCCTTCCATTCATTGTGATAGTCGAAGTTGAGGTTGAGCGCCACCGCCTTGCGGCCTTCGACGAAGGGTAATGCCGTCGGACTCGTGCCCTGCACATCATGGTAGAAATCAAGTATCGGTGACATCGTCCAGCCTGACTGGAAGATGTTGGCATAGGTCAGGCCGAACTCGGCGACATAGCCCCACGAGGTCTTGTCCGGCAGCGTGTAGTTGTTGAGCAGATAGGGGACGGCGCCCGACAGATCAAGGTCCGGATAGCGTGTGACCGCCATTTCTCCGAGGAAAAAGCCTTCGGCGGCGCCGAGCGGAGCTGTGATCGACTGCGGCATCAAATAGAATCCGGTCAAGTGGGCCTGATACTTTTTCTCGTCCTTGAATCCATCCTTGAGAAAGGATGTTCCTGTGCCAAATCTGGGATCGCCGAAGAAAGTATAGGGACCAGCCAGCGGAACCGTCGGGTCTATAGCGACACTATCCCTCGGCCGATACGAAAGTTCGGCACCAATTGCCCAATCCCCCAGCTTCGTATTCATCGAGATGCCATACAACGAGCGGTCTTCCTGATACTGCTCGACGGCACTCGTGCCTATGATGTTGGGTGTGGCCGGGTTGTAGCGAAAGCCTACGAAGGGAATCTTGTCGTGATAGCGGATGTAGTAGGCGGCAAATTCGGTATCGCCTTCCGCCGGCTTGTAGCGGAAATTGATGCCGTATTGACCACTATGAAGATCATCCGGTTCGTCCCGCTCTACCGGAAGAACTGTTCCTGCCGCGTTAAGGAAGGCCATTGTCCGGCCAGCCTTTGGATCGAAGTCGCCAACCGTCCCCGGAGGCAATGCAAGCACGGATGAAGGAATGAATGCGCCGCGCTTGCCGCCTTTACCCAGGAAGTCGGCAGCAGACCAGTAGGTGCCGGCCGGATCAAACTTGAAGCTGTTCCAGCGGAACTGGTAATAGGCCTCGGTCGAAAAACCGTTGCCGAGACCGGACGTGAAGGAGATCATCGGCGCCGGGATGAAGACTTCCTTGAGCTGGACGCCGGGAATGTGGATTTTGCGCAGATCGAGGGCATTGACCGCATTGATGCCGCCGATGATGAAAATGTCCTCGCCCCAGTTGATGACCTGGTTGCCGACCTTGATCTTGGCTGAGTTGTCGCCGAGCCTGAATTCCTTGGCTACCCAGAAATCGAGCAGGCTGATGTTCTTCTCCATCGCGTCTTCGGCATCGTCATGGAGCGGTGTGCGCCGGGTGTTGTCGGCGCGCAGATCGGTCGACCAGGTGAAGCGGCCGAGTGCCGACCAGTTGCCCTTCTGCGTCAGGAACAACTCATGGGTGCCCTTGATGACGGCGGAAACGATGTCGTGCTTTTTGTAGTTCAGGTTGCCGTCGTCGGTCTGCAGATAGTTGAAGTCCGGGTTGGCCGAGCCGCCTGCACCAGGACCGTTGGACTTGACACCGAGTTCGGACACGGTCGCCACAGTGCCGCCATTGTCCCGACCAATGATCGACTTGTCCGTCGACTGCATACGCGTCTGCATGCCGAAGGAAATCGTCGAATCGAAACTGCCGGTAATGCCGTTTTCCATTTCGAACTTGAAGGCCGCCGCCGGGGTGGCGAACGTGGCGCCGAGCGCCGCAATGGCGAGTGCCAGGGGTTTGATTTTCAGGTATGTTTTTTTCATGCTCTCATCCTCCTCTTATCGGTGAGCGCGAATCAACGCTCGCCGGCGCGGCGCAGTTCGTCGGAATTGAAGCGCTTGGGATCGATGCGTCCCTCGTCGCCGGCCAGCCAGTCGGTCGGCTTGGCTTCCTGGGTCGCGTTTTCGGCCATGTAGCGGTTGACGTTGAGGTCCCAGGACATGAACTCCTGGCTGACACAGGCGCCGAGTTCGACCGCGGGATAGATCGAAGCCTCCATCACGCGCCAGAGCTTGCCCTGGGCGTCGTACTGGTCGGCGTTGAGCAGCATCCATGTGTCCTCGTCAAGGTAGAAAGTACGCTTGGCGAACATGTGGCGCATGCCCTGCTTGACCGTCGCCTCGACCTTCCAGACGCGGTGCAACTCGTAGCGCACCAGGTCGCGATTCGGATAGAGGCCGCCATAGACATCCTTGACCGGGCGCTTGGCGACGAACTTGAAGCTGTTGTAAGGGACATAGAGTTCCTGCTTGCCGACCAGCTTCCAGTCGTAACGGTCGAGACTGCCGGCGAACATCGGGTACTGGTCGGCGGTCTCGAGGTTCTCGTAGCCGGGAATCGGGTTATCGTAGTCGAAGGCCGGCAGGCGACGGACACGGCGCTGGCCGGGGAAGTACATCCAGGCGTTGGTGCCACCGGTCAGGGTGTAGTGCGCGAGAATTATCTCGCCGGTACGCGAGGCCGGTGCTGTCGCCGTATTGAGAATCATCATCTGCACGTCGTTGGCATCTTGCGGTGAATTGGCCTTGGTCGAGGCAAACGGCATCAGCGTGACCTGGTCCTGGGCAAGACCGTAGAAGGTCCCGTCAGGATTCATGAAGTTGGTCTGGTAGTGCTCGAAGCGGCCCAGGCCCTGCCAGCGCAGCTTGTGGTTCCAGACCGCCTCGGCGCCGTTCTTGGGAATCGGGAAGGGGAAGGCGCCGCCGAGTCCGGCAGCGAGGTTGTCCTTGCCGTCGGTGGTGAGCTTGGCCAGGGTCGCGTTCTTCTTCGTCCGCTCGTTGATGATGTCCGGATAACCGCAGCTGCGGTGTGTCGGATAGACATCCATGCGGTAGCCCTTGCGCGTCTTGAGCAATTCGATCTGGCCGGCGGTCAGCTTGTCCTTGTACTTATCGACATTGGTCGCGTCGATCGAGAACAGGGGCTTCTCTGCGGCAAAGGGGTCGACCCGGGGGTCGGTGAGCTTGCGTGTTCCCTTCGGCGTGCCGCCCTTGAATTCAGGGATGGTGCCATCCTTGTTGCCGGCACGTTCGGCGCCGACGAAGGTCAGCTCCTTGCCCAGTTTGGCGGCTTCGGCCTCGGATATTGCGGCCTGTGCGCTGCCGGCCAATAAGGCCAGTACTGCGGCCGACACGGTTGACTGCAAAAAATTACGGTTTGATTTCATCTCACTCCCCCTTTATTGACACATTATTCAATTCTATAACCCATTTGCTGCAGGCGCGTAACTACCTGTGCCCGTGCCCCGGAAACGTCATCGAGCGGTGTTGCGCGCAAGCGACTCACCTCATCCTGCGTGTATGGCAAAATCCCCGGAACCTGCTGCCTGCCAAGGTACTGACCATCCAGTTCAGCAAGGTGGCGGTCCTGTGTCGTGTGGGGGCACCTGCACCAGAAGGGTGTGCTGAGAGCGAGCAATGCAGCAAAAGCTGATGCGCTGCCGCTGCTCGCAGCCGGGCACACCCTACTCTCCGACTTCCGCAAGCACGCGTTCGCGCAGCTGGCGCACCGCCGACGGCGTCAGCGCCTTGCTCCGGGCGGCGCTGAAAAGCTCGACCGGCAGTGGCTGCGAAACATTGTTGAAGGTGGCGAGGACATGACCCATGACCGCGGCCAGCTCTTCGTCGGACAGGGGCGCCGCCGGCATGTTGCCGTTGTACTTGACGCCGCGCGAGGTAATGGTGCCGATCATGCCGGATACCAGCACCTGGGCCAGGTACTCGCGTCCGCTCGCCGACTGCGCACGCTTGGCCAGCACACCGGCCAGCGGCGGCGCCAGGCCTTCGGCGCCGTTGCCATCCGGTTGATGGCAGGCAACGCAATGACCCTCATAAAGCTTGGCTCCGTCGGCAGCCCGCAGCGGTCCGCTGGCGGCAAGCGTCAGCACAGCGATGCTGCCCGCCAGAATGAGTCTGCGCCCATGCATTTCAGCCCTTGGTTTTCTCGGCGGTGCCGACAACCGCGGCCACGGTGCAGTGATAGGAATTCGAGCTGTTGGTCATGCACCAGTTGATGTCGTTGTGCACGCCCATCCTGTAACCGGGCCGCTCGCCTTCGTTGGAGTTGCAGCCGCAGCGATTGCAGGTAACGCCACCGCAGCAGTCGTTGTAGCTGATCAGGTAGTCCTTGCCGTCGTTCGGATTGTGGCAGGTGCCGACCCAGGTGACCTTGGATACTTCGGTGCCCGGCGGGCAGGCGGAAATCGTGCCGCCGCAGCAGGTGCAGAGGAAACCGTCGAGCGCGCAATAACGCCAGTATTCGCAGGCGGTGTCGTCGTTGCGTTTGTCCTTCTCGCCTTGGTCGCCGCAACCGCCTTGCCGATCCGGTCGAAGGGCAAGATCGGCAGCAGGAAGGCCGTGCCCACCAACAGCTTGCCCATCCGCGATATCGCGCTGCGCCGCGAGATCGACTGTGCCGCGCGGCGGCTGCGAGCCTCGAAAAAATCGTCAAACCATTGCATTTTTGTCTCCTTGCGATCTCGTCAGATCAGGCTTGCTGATCAATGTATTCCTGTACCGAAGCGACGCCCAGTTCCTTGGCGGCGAAGAGGCTTTCGAGCTGCTCCCTCGAATTGACCAGGCCCTTGGCGCGAATCCGGCCATCCTCCCCGATCAATATGGCATAGGGCAGTTTGCCGACCTGAAAGGCCATGCCGAGATCGGTGGACAAGACATAAGGGAATTCGCTCAGCCCGGCCTTGCGGTAAAACTCGGCATGCTCCGGACGATCGCCGTCGCTGGCAAGCACGACATCCAGCCATTTGGCTTCCACGTTCCTGATGGACTTCAGGACCGGCAACAGCTTCTTGCAGACCGGGCAAGTCGGCGACAGGAAGAACAGCAACTGGCTCTTCTTGTTGCCGGCCAGACCCACGCTCAAGCCGCCGCCGCCCAGCGATTCGAGATTGAACACCGGTGACATGTCGCCGACCTTGGGGCCGTGGTCGAGCATCAGTGCGCCCATCGGCGCGACCCGTTCGTAGAGAATGCCGACCTGCCGTGCCAGTGCCAGCACGGCCAGCAGCAAGGCCAGCACCACGATCCAGAGAATGATATTGGAGACAACAAGCGCTTCGGTCATTGCTAATGGTTCCTCAGGGCACGCAGACGGGGTGTATTGGCCATCAATTGATTGACTGTGACGTAAAGCCCGAGCAAGCCCAGGGTTCCGCCGGCAACACTCAGGTAGTCGATCCAGACCAGGGCGCGGGCCGCATCCTCGCGCAAGGTGAGCACGGCAGCAAGGGCCAGCAGGGCGTTGCGCGCTACCAGCCCCCAACTCAGGGTCTGATCGCCGACATGTCCGCCCAGGCTGCCGCAGCCGCAGTCGATTTCGGTCCGCCCCCGCAACAGGTTGATGGCTACTGCGGTCGTCACGACCGCCAGCAGGCCGATCGCCAGCACGGCACCGACCGTCCGGGTCGCGTCGAACAGCACCAGGACGCCCGCCGCCAGTTCCCACAAAGGCAGCAGAAGGGCTGCCGGCCATGCCAAGCCATCAGGCAGCAACCGGTAGTTCTCGATGTTGGCCTGGAACAGAGCAAGATCGCGCAGCTTTTGCCAGGCGCCGGTCAGGAATATGACGGACAGGACGGCACTCAGGGCACTGGTCGCCACGGGATCGAGCAACGGGATTCCCTGCATTACTGGACGTCCAGCTGGGTTGCGAGTTCCCCGAAGGGAGCGGCCGTCTTCAGATGCTTGAGCTTGCCGCTGGCATCAAATACGGCCAGGCTCGACTTGTCGGTCGAGTAGGCAAACACCCTGGGCGCATCCCCCCGGCTAGCCGCGATCACCGTGGCATGGTGGCCCGGAACACGATCGATGCGCTTCTTGCTCGCCGTGTCGAAGGCCCAGATTTCCTTGGCGGGACTCTTGTGGCTGCCCTCCTTGCCTTTGGGATGCATGCCGACATAGATGCGCCCGCTCTTGTCGTGCAGCGCGACCGGCTGGTAACCGCCCGGCCGCCAGCCGGCCTTGGCTTCCGCCGCCGTGACCAGGGGCCAGGTTGCCTCGGCAACCGCCGTGTCGCCGGCCACATTGACCGTCTGCACGTTGCCCTTGAATGACACGAAGGTGTAGTTGTCTTCTAGCTGCGCACCCGAGGTGAACAGCGCATCCTCATCCGCATCGAAAAACTTGGCGCTCTTTTTCCGCTCGAGCGGCTTGCCTTCGGCATCGAGCTTGACGGTGAGCATGGTGCCATCGCCGCACATCGTCGAAAACCGGTCGGATACCGATTGCGGGACATAAATCATCCAGCAGCCCGGCGTGGCGATCTCGGCCACGAACTTGCCGGCAATGCGATCGACCACGGTCACCGACGAAGCCGGCGTCGAGTTCTGCAGGTAGACCAGGCGGCCGTCGGCCGAGGTACGGATCTTGCCGCGGTAGGGCATCGACTGCGAATGCTTCGGCGGCACGCTGATTTCGGCCTTCAGCTTGAGCGTGCTTGCGTCATACACGTCCATCTGGCCGATGCGCTCGCCACGATTCAGCTTGGTCATGTAGGCGGTCGATACCAGCAGTTCGGAGCGATCCGGAGTCAGGGTGACGTGCCCGGTCATGCCCAGCGCCACATGGCCGACGACATTCAGCGACTCGCCATCGATGATCATCAGCTTGCTATCGACGAAATGCGAAATCGCCATGTCGGAAAGATACAGCCGGTAAGGAGTCGCCGGCGGCAGGTTCAACACCGTTATCTTGTCGACCGGAACCTCGGCGTGCACGCCGCATGAAGCAGCGGCGAGGATCGCGCCAGCGCATAGTTTTCTGATGTTGCCAGCAAGCATTTCGGCCCTTTCTCAAACATAGCCAATCGTGAAGACTGTCCGCTGCGCGCGTTCAACCGGGCGCGAAGCAATCCCGAACACCTTGAACTTTAAGTGACCTGATACGTTCCCGGTAGCCAAAATCGGCAAAACCGAATGGCTTGCCGAAAACTGTCTCTTTTGTTGCACCGCCACAATCCGGGGCTGCCGGCAAGGCTGTGTGCATTAAGGTTAAACTTGCCGTGTTTCCATCCTATTCCATAACCTGATGCCGTATTCCGAAACACTGAGCCGGCTGCCACTGCCCAAGACTCCGATTCATTCCGCGGGGAGTCTGGAGCGGGAGCATTCGTATCAGAAATTGATTGCCGGCGACGTCGATGAGCACGCCGCCAACCTCGGCAAATGGGACCAGAACTACGACCAGATCAGTCCAGGCAGTTTCCGGGGGATGCTGTCGGAGGTGTGGATCGGCGACATGCAGATTTTTCGCGAGATCACGACGCAAGGGGTAGTCGAGCAGGGACAGGCATGGGCCGGCGCGCGAACTTTTGGTGTGCCGATGATGCTGAATAGCGGTGGTTCATTCTGCGATCGCCCTTTGCACGCCGACAGCATGTTTTCCTTCGGTCCGGGCAGCGAGTTCTCCCTGCAAAGCCCGAAGGAATTCGACGTCGTCGGCATTGCCATCCGGGAAGACGCCTATCGGCAAGTGGCGGCGTCGTTCGCCGGAGCGGGTTCGAAGCGGTTGTTTTCGGATGATCCCGCAGTGATGCGTTGTCCGTCCGGCCTGGCCGAGTTGCGCACATTCCTGGATTCGCTGTTCGAAGTACTCGACGAAACTCCGATGATGCTGTCCCAGCCGACGGTCCAGAAAACGGTCCACTCGGCCCTGATGGGTCATCTCTGCGACTCGATCCAGGAGGCAAGCGACGTACCGGCGCCGCTGGCCACATATCAGGCACGCAAGGCGCTTGTCGAAGAGGCCAGAACCTACGTCCTGACCCATCTTTACGACACCGTGACGATTGCCGACCTGTGCACCGCGCTGAATACCAGCCGGCGTACGATCCAATATTGTTTCCAGGAAGTCCTCAATACCAATCCGATCCAGTATCTGCGGGCGATCCGACTCAACAGCGTGCGTCGCGAACTGCGCCAGGCCAATCCGGCGACAACCCAGGTACAGGACGTCGCCGCGCGCTGGGGCTTCTGGCATCTGTCGCATTTCGCCAGCGATTACCGCGCCATGTTCGGCGAACTGCCATCCGACACCCTGCGCCGGGAATGGGGGGTGATCGCCGGGCGTCCGTTCGGCGCGCCAGCGAATCAACCGTCAGGCGAGGCCGCGCGGCTTCAGGCTCGGTCCATTGAGGTCAGTCTTTTCCGCAGACGCGTCAAGGCGCTCCACGCGCCCCCGCCCCAGCTTGTAGCGATAGTTGTTGGTCATCGGATCGGGGACCGCATGGCTCACCGCGTTGGCATGGCTGCCACGGGCGTTGAAGCCGGCTTTGGCGACGCCGGGACGCATGCCGGGATCGAGCATCGCCACCGCCTCGAAACTTCCCTGGGTGACCCGGATGTGGCCGGCGGCCAGCAGTCCATTGAAATTCATCTCATGTTCGGTGACGCCCAGGGGCATGCCGGTCTGCACGTACACCGTGTCGTTGCTGACCCGCACCCGGTCGCCGCTTTCGATGCCTCGCCGGCGGGCATCTTCGGGATTCATGAACAGGATTTGCGGCAGGCCGCGCGCCGCGGTATAGGGTTTGCGCAAGTCGTCGAAGCCGCTTTGCCAGACTTCGTTGATGCGGCCGTTGGTAATCCATAGCTCCTGCTTTTCGAGCCGCGGCTGCGCGGCGGCGTAGAACTCGCTCCAGCCGGGAAAGTTCCACGGCGTCTTGAGCAGCACCGCCTTGCCGCTGTGGGTGTTGAAGGCATTCAGCAGCTTGTTGCGGAAGGCGCCGGGTTCGCCCTGCCGGGTCAGCGGATCGTGCAGGCGAACCGTGCCGGCGATGGTATTCCCCTGGCGCCAGACCGGTGTCTGAATGCCGTCACCGCCCAGCCGGCGCAGATACTCGTGCCCCGTCACCCTCCCCCGCCGCGCCTGCTCGACCAGCTCGTAATAGTCGTAAGGCGATCCCCGGCTGTAGCGTGCGGCCTCCTCGAAGACGTCGTTGCCGTTCTTCCAGGCGAACTTGTCGCCAAAGCCCATGCGCCGGGCAAACGCCTGCACTGCCCACCAGTCGGGCTGCGCCTGGCCCGGTGCATCGCAAAAACGGCCGTAAAGGCGCAGGCGGCGCTCGCCGTTGCAGCGCGTGAAGTCGGCCTCGCCCCAGGTCGCCGCCGGCAGGACGATGTCGGCGTAGCGCGTGCCCAGCGGCTCCACCGGATAGATGTCGGAATCGACCAGCACCATGCCACCCGAATCGGCGCGGGCGATCAGTGCCGCCGTCGCTGTCGCGACCGTCGCCTGTTGCGGCTGGTGCGGGCTGCCGCGGGTCAGGCGGTCGATGTGGCGCTCCAGTTCGTCGGAAGCGGCCATGGCGCCGATCCAGGTCGTGCCGAAAACCCAGGCAAAGCGCAGTTGGCCGTCCATCAGCCAGCGGTCGAGATTCAGCGGCTTCTTGCGCCGGCCGGGATATTTTTCGGGCGAGAGCCAGTCGGGATTCCCGGCTGCGGAAATCATGCCGCGCTGGTGGCCGCCGCCGCGGCCGATCATCTGCCCCTTGCGATTGCCGGCGCCGCAGACCAGCCCCAGCGCGGCGAAAGACGCACTGTTCATGTAGTTGTTGGACCAGTAGTTGCCCTTCTCCAGCATGAAGGACGCCTTCGGCCGCGTGCCGTCGGCATGTGGTTTGGCCAGCAGTTCGGCGGCCCGTTCGATCAGCGCGGCCGACACGCCGGTGATGCGTGCCGCGTGCTCCGGCCGGTGCTCGTCGCGCGACATGAGGAACTGGCGGAAATCCTCCCAGTCGCTCTGCCAGGTGCCCCAGGTGGTGCGCCATTGCCAGGGCGTGTTGCGGGTGCCGCGGCCATAGCCCTGATCCACCTCCCAGCGCTTTGCCACCCAGCGTTCGATGAAGGCCTGATCCTGCCAGCCGCGTTCGACGATCACCCGGGCGATGGCGTTGTGCAGGAGGGTATCCGTACCCGGAATTACCGGCAGCCACAAGCCGCCGCGTTGCTCCGCCCAGGCCACACCCATGCTGCGATGCGGCGTGGCGAAAATCAAGGTCTTGTTCGGCGCCCCGCCCCGCATGATCCAGCTGGTGAACAACGTGCTCTTGGTTTCGAAGGGATCGGTGCCCGACATGAACAGCACGTCGCAGGCGCCCCAGTCTTCGTAGGCCGGCGCGAAGGCTTCGAGGCCGGCATCATCCAGCCCCGCGGCGTCGTTGCCGTTGGCGCACTTGTCGTGCGGGGCGAAGGCCGGCGTGCCGATGGCATCCAGCGCCAGCCGGGTGATGGCGTAGGTGTTTTCGAAATACTGGTAGGAGTAGGCCTTGACGCCCCAGGCGTGTTCGCCATGATTTTTCAGCACATGCTTCGACACCGCCGCCATGATGTCCAGCGCCGTGTCCCAGGACACCGGCTGCAGTTCGCCCTTGACCCGCAGCAGCGGCGTGGTCAGCCGCTCGCGCGTTTTATTTTCCGGGTTGTAGCACTTCTGCGCCAGGGTACCGCCGCGCATCGAATGGTTGCCCATCGGATTGACCGCCCTGGCTTGCGGATCCGGCAGCACCAGCACATGGTGCGGCTCGCCCTGCCATTGCACGATGTTGTGCTGGGACGGATTGGCCCACGGCACGGCCGTGTTCGCCGTGCCGCCAGCGCCGACTTTCCAGCGCCAGACGCGATAGCTGCATCCCACCACGCAATAGTCGCAGGCGGTCGATATCTCCTCGGCGCCGAGCGGCGGCAAAGGCACGGGCTGGATTTCAGGCATGCCGGCTCCTCTCGGGATACACCAGCCCCTGCATGCCGACGGCACGTATGCTGTCGCCGTCAAGTTCCAGCACGACTTGCGGCAGGCTGGCCGTGGCGTGGCCGGTAATCACCACGCCATGGCGGCTCAGGTCGAAGGTGGTCAGGTGGCGCGGACAGGGCCCGAGCACCTGTATTTCCGCCTGCAGCGCCCCGCGCAGCGGACCGCCGAGATGGGTACAGCGCGTGCTGAAGGCCACCACATCGGCCTGCGGGCCGATGCCGCCACCGGCTGCGACGCCGAGCTTGACCAGCATGTTGAGATCGCCGGCCTGCGGATAATCGAAATAGTGCGGTTCGCCAAGCTTGAGCTCGGACAGGCGGGCCACTGCCAGCGGCGCATGCCCGGCGCGCTGCGCCCACACGGCATCGGTGATGGTCGAGGCGGCTGCGAGCATGACCAGCTTGCCGCCGCTGAGCAAAAAATCCCGGCGCGACTGGCAGGCCGGTTCAGCGTGGGTGTGCATTTTTTCCTCCGTCCGTCAGCGGCATCGATTCGGGCACCCGCGGCGGCGCCAGCAGCAGCGGCTGGTCCATGCTCAGCGATTCGAGAAAAGCCACGAGGTCCTGCTTTTCTGCCAGGCTGAGTCCCAGCGGCCGCAATTGTGGCGCCTTGTTCGGCGACTCGCCGCCACCCCTGTCGAAGAAATCGACGACGTCGCGCAGTGTCGCGAATACGCCGTTATGCATGTAGGGCGCCGTGTAACGCAATTCGCGCAGCGACGGCGTGCGGAAGCGGCCGGCATCCGCCGGGTTGCGGGTCAGGTAGGCCAGCCCCAGGTCGTCGTCGCTGCTCTGGTACTGCGCCGCGGAAACGCCGCGCTGCAGGTTCTGCCAGCGCGCAGTGATCTGCACCAGCGGATTGCCGCCGGCCTGGGCATGGCGCGGGACGCCCAGCGCGTGAAATGCCTGGTCGGAAAGCAGCGGGCCGCCGTGGCATTGGACACAGCCGGCCTTGCCGATGAACAAGGCATAACCACGCTGCGCCGCGGCGCCCAGCGCGGTCGCATCCCCCGCCAGCCAGCGATCGAAGGGGACTTTTTTCGGGTCGGACACCAGCGTGCGCTGGAAGGCGGCGATGGCCTGCCAGGCGTGGTGCAGGCGCGGCCATTCGGTGCCGAACACCTCGCGGAAGCGGGTGACGTACTCGGGCACCAGGCGCAGGCGCATTTCCATCATGGCCGACTCGCCGTTGCCGGCGACCGCGCCTTCGGCGGCCGACGGCGCCTGCTGTTCCAGGCTGTCGACGGCGCCATCCCAGAACAGCCGCGAATAGTGCGCCGCGTTGAGGATGGTCTGCGCATTGCGCCAGTGGCGCGTGCCGGGATAGCCGCGCGACAGGGCTTCGGTTTCGCCCCAGCCGGTCTGCGGCGAATGGCACGAAGCGCAGGAGGTCGAGCCATTGCCCGACAGGCGCGTGTCCCAGAACAAGAGGCGGCCCAATTCCACCTTGGCGGCGCTCATCGGGTTGTCGGCGGGAACGCTCACCGGCGGCAAGGGACCCAAACCGCCCGGTACCGGCGCGGCCGCGGCCGCCAGGGAAACCGCCACCGAACAGAGCAGCGCCGCCCATCCGGCTGTCAGTCCCGTTCCCCAACCCGGCCTCATCGCGCGGCCCCCGTCACCCAGTAGTCATAGGCCGGCGGCTCGGCCATGGCCCGTAGCGGCGCCGACCAGGCGCGCAGGAAAGCCACCAAAGCGGCCTGCTCGCGCGCGGAAAGCCCCAGTGGCTGCAATTCGCTGCCGGGACCGCCGCCCTGATTGTGGAACGCCACGACTTCATCAAGCGTGGCGAACATGCCGTTGTGCATGTAAGGCCCGGTGTGCACCAGACCGCGCAGGGCCGGCGTGACGAAGCGCCCGCGATCGGCGGGCTGCTTGCTCACGACATAGCTGCCGGGATCCTTGCGTTCGGCCATGTAGTTCGGCACGCCCATGGTGGCGTGGTGGCGCAGCAGGGTGATCATGCGCAGCGGCTCTTGTGCGATCGCCGGATGTTCGGGTACGCCGAGCCGGTGCGCCTTGCCGTCGGTGCCCAGCACGCCGTTGTGGCAGCGGATGCACTGGCCCTTGCCGGTGAACACGGTCATTCCCTCGCGCACCGCCGCCGGCAGCACCACCTTGTCGCCACGCAGGGCGCGGTCCACCAGGGTGTCGCCACCGTCCAGCGTCTTGAGGAATTCGGCGATGGCGACGAAGATCTGCGGCCCGTAGGGCTGACTCTGCGCGCCGAACGCCTCGCGCCACAGCGCGAGCAGCTCGGGAATCTGGCGGATGCGCTCCTGGATCAGGCGCCCGTCGGCATTCATGAAATGCGCCTCGGTAACCATGTCGCGCACCGCCGTCGGCAGGTCGGCGCCATCGAGCCGGCCGTCCCACATCAGCCGGTTCTTCAGCCGTACCGAAAGCAGGCCCGGCGCATTGCGGAAATACTCGGTGCCGTTGTAGCCGCGCGACAGGGGCTGGCCGTCGGCATACCCCCGCGACGGCAGATGGCAACTCGCGCAACTGCGGCTACCGTCGCCCGACAGGCGCGGCTCGAAAAAAAGGTGCCAGCCCAGCTTCGCCAGCGCCGGCTTGACCGTTGCCGGCGCCGGCAAGGGTTCCAGGCGCGGAGGCTGCGCTGCGACCGGCGCCGCCATGCCGCCGAGCATGCATCCGGTCAGTACCGCGCCGAGCATCCGCTGCCATCCGCTCATCGTGGGCCCGTATATTTGAGCAGCGGAGCATCCTGCAGGATCACCGAGCAGCTCTTCTTCCAGGTCAGGATCTCGCGCAGCAGGCGCGCGTCCTGTTCCTTGTCGAGCGCCTTGTCGCCGGCGGCCGGAGTCCGGATGAAGAAGACGCGACCGCCTTCGGTCTGCGCAAACTGGCCGATCAGCGGTGGCGCGTCACGGGTGAATTCCTCGGGCGGGAAATGGCAGCCCAGGCAGTTGAGGGCATACACGGCTCGGCCCGCCTGGCCCGCAGCCAGACGATGAAGGCTTTCGGAGCACGGCCAGCCGCATCGGGTCCGGCGCGAGGAACCACGGCGGCCCGCTTCCGCCACAGCCGGTTGTTCGATCAGGACGCCTCCAGCTTGAATGGGCTGATGCGGTAATCGGATGCCTTGAAAACATCGTCGGCCCGACCAACGTAAGTGATGTAACCGTCTGGCATCCCGGCTGGAGAGATCCCCCCGTGTGGTAGTAACCCTCGCGCCGACCCGCCTTTTCTCTCTGTCTCCCGCACTGGCCCCTCATAGTGAGGCCCAGCGGACGATGCCGCAAATCGAGGCAGATCTCGCCTTCTGCCGCAGGCTGCCCGTCGACATCGAGCAGCTCGACCCGATAGCCCGGCAAGGGGCGGCCCTGGAGCCCAGCTTGAGCAGGGCCTCCGGGCGTATTGCCGATCTCGCGGTGGTTTCCGTCTGGCCGTAACCGTCGCGAAATGGTGATGCCCGGCATTCCTGATCTGCTCGATGATTTCCGGATTGAGCGGCTGCCCCCGCACCGATGACTTCGCGCAGCCTGACCCGGATAAATGACAAGCTTCTCCTGGATCAGCGCGCCATACCGTGGGCAGGGCGCAAAGGGTGGTTCACGCCATAGCGGACCAGGGCCTGCAGAGCATCCGTCCCGCTGAAGCGTAGTTGTAGATGAACTTTACCGTTGCCGCCGCATTCCAGGGCGCAAAAAAGCAGCTTCATGCATGTTTCGCCCAACCCGGCGAACTGATATTTCAGTGGATGTCGCCTTGCTGCAGCCCGAGCCGGTACATCGTGGACAAATTGGCCCGCAGATAACTCTGATGGGAATGCAGGACCAGCTTCGGCTGCGCCGTAGTCCCCGAAGTGAAATAGAGGAAAAGCGGATCTTCGGCGTGCGTTTCTCCCTCGGCACGAAACTCGTGCTGGCCCGCAGGCTGTCTTCGTAGCCATGCCCAGTCCGCCACCGGCGTGCCCAGCGTTATTCCGGTGAAGGCGTGCGGAATGGCGGCAAGTTACCTACGACATTGCGGGTTACCACCACTTTTCACATTGCCGCGCCTGATCCGGTCGGCCAGATCGTCCTTTCGTCAGCAGGGTCGTGGCCGGGGATATCACCGCACCGAGCTTGATGGCGGCCGGCATCGGTTCCACAACGGCGCGCCTCATTGCCCATCATCAAGCAGGATGCAATCGCGCGCCGGACGAGCTGGCGCAGGTAATTCGCCACCTGGCTGGAGCGTTCGCTCAATTGCCTGAAGCTGAGTTCCTGCCTTGACCGTCTTCTTCGACAATCAGCAAGGC
>JADJFK010000013.1 GCA_016708585.1 Sulfuritalea sp.
CCAGTCGGCGTTCGACTGCATGCTGGCCGTGGTGCGGGCGCCGTGCTGTGCAGCGAATGGGCACTTGCTCTCGTTGCTCATGACGTTCTCCTTGCGGCAAATGATGGGTGTGCGACTACTCTTCCAACAGGCTGCGCAGCATCCAGGCGGTCTTTTCATGCACCTCGATGCGCTGGGTCAGCAGGTCGGCGCTGGGCTGGTCGTTGGCCTTGTCCACCAGCGGGAACAGCTTGCGCGCGGTGCGCGCCGTGGCTTCCTGCGCGGCGACCAGGTGGCGCACCATGTCCAGGGCCTTGGGCTGGCCCTCGACTTCCTTGATGGTCGCCAGCTTGACGAACTCCTTGTAGGTGCCGGGGGCGGGGTGGCCCAGGGCGCGGATGCGTTCGGCGATCAGGTCGAGCGCGTTCCACTGTTCGGTGTACTGGCCCATGAACATCAGGTGCAGGGTGTTGAACATCGGCCCGGTGACGTTCCAGTGGAAGTTGTGCGTCATCAGGTAGAGCGTGTAGCTGTCGGCCAGCAGGCCGGAGAGGCCTTGCGCGATGGCGGCGCGGTCCTTGTCGGAAATGCCGATGTCGAGTTTGGCGACTTTGACGGATTTGTTCGCTTTCATGATGTTTCCTCCTTCGTGGATTGAGGTGGGCCGGTGATGCGAAAAGAATACTCCGGCGGCACTCAGGCGGGCTGACCCAGATCAAGGGTCGGCGCTGCGGCCGGCGCCGGGCTGCGGATCAGGTGATCGAAGGCGGACAGGCTGGCCTTGGCGCCGTCGCCCATGGCGATGATGATCTGCTTGTAGGGCACGGTTGTCGCGTCGCCGGCGGCGAAGACGCCGGGCAGCGAAGTCTGGCCGCGCGCATCGACCTCGATCTCGCCGCGCGGCGAGAGCTTGAGCGTGCCCTTCAGCCAGTCGGTATTCGGCAGCAGGCCGATCTGGACGAAGATGCCGTCGAGCTCGACGTGGCGGTTCGCGCCGCCGATGCGGTCCTGGTAGTCGATGCCGATGACCTTCTCGCCGTCGCCGCGCACTTCGGTGGTCAGCGCGCTGGTGATGACGGTGACATTGGGCAGGCTGCCGAGCTTGGCCTGCAAGACGGCGTCGGCGCGCAGCTTGCTGTCGAATTCGAGCAAGGTGACATGGCTGACGATGCCGGCAAGATCAATGGCCGCCTCGACGCCGGAATTGCCGCCGCCGATCACCGCCACGCGCTTGCCGCGGAACAGCGGGCCGTCGCAGTGCGGGCAGAAGCAGACGCCCTTGCCCTTGTAGTCCTTCTCGCCGGGCACGTTCATCTCGCGCCAGCGCGCGCCGGTGGCGAGGATCACGCTTTTGGCCTTGAGCGTGGCGCCGTTGGCGAGCTGCACCTGGTGCATGCCGTCGCCGGGGATCAGCGCGGCCGCGCGCTGCAAATTCATGATGTCGACCCCGTATTCCTTGACGTGCTGTTCCAGCGCCATGACGAGCTTGGGCCCTTCGGTGTGCTGCACCGAGATGAAGTTCTCGATGCCCAGGGTATCGAGTACCTGGCCGCCGAAGCGCTCGGCCACCACGCCGGTGCGGATGCCCTTCCGCGCGGCGTAGATCGCCGCCGCCGCGCCGGCCGGGCCGCCGCCGACGACGAGCACGTCATAGGCGTCCCTGGCGTCGAGCTTTTCGGCAGCGCGCGCCGTGGCGCCGGTGTCGACTTTTGCGAGGATCTCCTCGATCGTCATGCGGCCCTGGCCGAAGGGCTCGCCGTTCAGCAGCACGGTCGGCACGGCCATGATCTTGCGAGCGCCCACTTCGTCCTGGTACAGCGCGCCGTCGATCATCACGCTCTCGACGCCGGGGTTGAGCACGGCCATCAGGTTGAGCGCCTGCACCACGTCCGGGCAGTTGTGGCAGGAGAGCGAAATGTAGGTTTCGAAGCGGAAGCTGCCCGGCAGCGATTTGATCTGCTCGATCACCGCCGCGTCGACCTTGGGCGGGTGGCCGCCGGTCTGCAACAGCGCGAGCACCAGCGAGGTGAATTCGTGGCCCATCGGGATGCCGGCGAAGCGGATGCGCGCCGGCTCGCCGGGGCGGCCGACGGAGAAGGAGGGCGTGCGGGCGTCATTGCCGTCCTCGCGCACCGAAACCTTGGGCGAGAGCGCGGCGATGTCGGCCAGCAGGTCGCGCATCTGGCGCGCGGCATCGCTGGCGTCTAATGAGGCGACGAGTTCGATCGGGGCCTGGAGCTTTTCGAGGTAGGCGGCAAGCTGGTTCTTGATGGCGGTGTCGAGCATGATGTTCTCCTGGTGTGGATTGCAATGGAAAGGCAGCCGTTGTGTGATCTGCCTTGCCGCTGCAATCCCGACCCCGGGTAGGTGTGGCCGGGGCGGGATGGTTGGGGTCTGGGACTTGTCGTCAGATCTTGCCGACCAGGTCGAGCGACGGCGCCAGGGTGGCTTCGCCTTCCTTCCACTTGGCGGGGCAGACTTCGCCCGGGTGGCTGGCGACGTACTGGGCGGCCGTGACCTTGCGCAACAGTTCGTTCGCGTCGCGGCCGATGCCGCCGGCGTTGATCTCGATGATCTGGATCCTGCCCTGCGGGTCGATGACGAAGGTGCCGCGCTCGGCCAACCCGGCTTCTTCGATCATCACGCCGAAGTTGCGGGTGATGGCGCCGGTCGGGTCGCCGATCATCGGGTACTTGATCTTGCCGATGGTCTCCGACGAGTCATGCCAGGCCTTGTGCGTGAAGTGCGTGTCGGTCGATACGGCATAGATCTCGACGCCCAGCGACTTGAAGGTGGCGTAGTGGTCGGCCAGGTCGCCCAGTTCGGTCGGGCAGACGAAGGTGAAGTCGGCCGGGTAGAAGAACACGACCGACCACTTGCCCTTGAGGTCGTCCTGGGTGACGGGGACGAACTTGCCGTTGTGGAAGGCGGTGGCCTTGAAGGGCTGGATTTCGGTGTTGATGAGGCTGGCGTTCATGGTGTGGCTCCTTGGGGTGGTTGATTGATGTGCTGCGATGGAGTGAATATTAATTATTGCAATCGCTATCGTCTAATTGATTGTTGAAATCGATTAAATAGGCGCGGGCTATCGCCCCCCGGTCTGCTCGGCGATATGGTGTGTCGAAGGGAAAGGCGCCGTGTCGCCGGCGCCGACTTTCAGCCGGCGCGGGTAGCACTGCGCTGGGGTCAAAAGGCTGCGGCGTGCGACGCGGACCTGCGTTGCGGCGCGGGCGACGCGGCGGCAACCGGAATTTGCGGGTCGCGTTCGAGGATCTCGACCAGCTCGCGGGCGTGGCTGCGCAGGTGGCTGTCGGCATCGGGGTCGGTCGCCACGCGCTCCAGCAGCATGGCGGCGAGCATGGCGGCGCGCGGGCAGCCGGTCGACATGTGGGTGGCGAGATGGGCCAGGGCGCCGGCGACCATGCGGGCCGGGGGCTGTTCGGTGGCGTAGTCGGTGGCGAGTGGGTGCTTGATGGTCATGTGAGTCAGTCTCCGGGTCGATGATTGGCTGGCTGCCTTTGGTTCGCAGGGGAACCATGGGTGGCTGGCTGACAGGAAAAGCGGTAGTTCAGCGGGTGATGCGCATTTCCCTTACCAGACAAAGAAGGTCAGCCACCAGCTGGCGCCCACCGCCGCCAGCGGCAGCAGCCAGAGCAGCATGGCGATTGCGCGTGCCGCCGTGGCGCCAGCGCCAGCGCGGTGCGTCCCGTTGGGAACTTTTACCAATTGCCAACCCAGCCAGGCCGACCAGCCCAGGGCGACGGCAAGCAGCGCGGCGCGCAAGGGGGTGAGCCAGTCCAGCGCGATGCCTTCGGCGCGCAGGTGGGTGGCGCTCATCATCGACAGGCCGAGGAAGAGGCCGATGCCGGCCAGCGGCAGCAGGCCCAGCGCCAGGCGCCGCCAGTCGATGCCGGCGAGCTGCGCGGCGGCGCGCACCGCCAGCCAGGCGAGGCCGCCCAACACGATTGAATAAATGCAGATCCAGGCCAGGATCGCGGCGCCGTCGAGCCAGGTAAACACGTCGCCGGCCTCCGGGTAGCGCGTCAGCAGCCACCAGGCCGGGCTGTCGCCCAGCGGCCAGAAAATGTCGCGCGCCACCAGCCACTCGGCGGCGGCCTGCTTGCCGCGCACGAACCACGGGCTGACGGTCCACTGGAAGGCGCCGATGGCGACGCCGAGCATGCCGAACAGCAGCAGCACGGCGTCGTGGGTGCGCGGCGTGTCGCCGGCGCCGAGGATCTCGGCATTGGGCGAGCGCGCGGCGAGGCTCACGGCATCGCGGTGGCCGCTGCAGCGGCCGCAGGCGTGGCACTGGCCGGCGCCCTTCATGTGCTTGACGTCGAGCAGCGGCGCGCAATCGACGGCGGCGCTGCGTTGCTGATGGGCGTCCCAGGCGGCGCGGTCGATGCGGAAATGCACCGGCGCGATGCGCGCCAGCAGGCTGAAGACGCCGGAGACCGGGCACAGGTAGCGGCACCAGACGCGTTTGCCCTTGCCATACATCCAGCCGATGCCGACGGCGGCGACGGTGGAACCGCCGAGGATCAGCAGCGCCGCCTGCGGGTAGTCATAGACGCTGACCAGCTGGCCATAGACCGTGGTGAGGATGAAGGCCACCACCGGCCAGCCGCCCCAGCGCATCCATTTCGGGATCGCGCCGCCGCGCCCGTGGCGGCTGGCGAATTCGGCCAGCGCGCCTTCCGGGCAGAGCACGCCGCACCAGACGCGGCCCATGAGCATGATCGAGAGGATCACGAAGGGCCACCAGACACCCCAGAACAGGTATTGCGCGAGCAGCACCAGGCGGTCTTGCCAGCAGGCGACGTAGGCGGCCTTGTCGGTTGGGGTCTGCATGCCCGTGGTGCACAGGTTGGGGTCGATGGCCGAGGTGGCGCCGAAATCCGAGGAGAACAGCCGCGCCTCCGGGTGCGGGTGCGGCAGGAAGGCGGGCAGGGCCACCAGCACGAGGTAGAAGGCCACGATCAGCCACTGCACGATGAGGATGGCGCGCCGGTGCCGCGCCACCGAGTCGCCGAGTCGCGCCAGTCGCGTGCGGCGCGCCGGCCGCCGCGGGTAAAGGGTGATCGATGCGGTTTGCATGGCGACCTACCTGGCGATGACCAGCAGTTCGCCGGTGGCGATGTTGAATTCGTCGACGAACAGGTGTTCGCCGGGCGGCAGCTTGATGACGACGAAGGACTCGGCACCGGCAGAGAGGATTTTCTCGACATGCAGGTCGGCGTTCTCGAATTCGAGCGGCCCCGGCCCTTCGTTCTTGAGGATGAACTTGATGCGCTGCCCGGCCGGCACATCGAGCCGCTTCGGCGTGAACACGCCGTCCCTGACGGTGACGTGGTAGGTGGGCAGGGCGGCCGGCGGCGTCTGCGCCGGCGCCGGCACGGCCCAGCCCAGGCCGAGCCAGAGCGCGAGCACGAACAGCAGATGGGCGAGCGAGGCCGGCATCATCAGAACCCGAGTTTGGCGCGCAAACCCGCGACCTTGACCGTGTCGGCGCCCTGGTCGCCGCCGGGGTTGCGGATCCACTGGTAGCTCGGCGACAGCTCGATGGCGTCGTTCAGCTTGAAGCGGTAATAGAGCTCGCTCTGGTATTCCGAACCCGATGCCCGGTAGCCGGCGACGGCCAGCGAATCGCGGCGATAGTCGCCGCTGGTTTCCAGGCGACCGTAGGCGAAGCCGACTGCATCGGCGGAACGGCGCCACGGCGTGCCGTCGAGTTCCGCGCCCAGCGTCAGCGCGCGGTCGAAGCTGACCTTGCCCGCGGTGTGGTGGCCGTAGCGGCCGAAGAGGGTCAGGTCCTCCAGGACCTTCTGGTCGGCCGACACGCCCCAGCCGCTGTTGCGGCGCTGCGTCGCGTCGTAGTTCTGCGCCTGGCCGTTGCTCCAGGCATAGGCGCGATACGTTCCCGGCAGGAAATTGAAGCGGGCATTGGTCTCGATTTGGCCGATGACGAAGGGATCGGACCAGGACCCGGAGAAGTCGGCGCCGGTGTCCGCGGCGAAGGCGCCGAGCGACAGCGCCCATTCGCCGCCCTTCTCGTGGCTGTTCTCGTACTTGACGATCGCACCCGGCTGGAAACCGTATTTGTCGGCGCCGATGTCGCCGCCCGAATCGAGCAGCGGGTTATGGACGAAGGCGTTGTTCATGAACTTCGCCGATTCGTCGTCCGCCGCGGCGTTCTGGTCGAAGAAGACGAAGGGGTCGATCTTGCCCACCGTCAGGATGAGGTGGTCGCGCGCATCCTCCTTGCGCGCGTCGTAGCCCAGCGGCGTGGTCAGTTGGTACCAGGCCTGGGCGACGATGCCGTAGGTGTCGTCGGAACCCGCCGCGCCCTGGAAGGCCACCGTGTTCGGGCCCGAGGTGTAGGTCGGGCGCAGGCCGACGCCGTCGCCCTGGCCGAGACGGACTTGGGTGAAGAACTTGCCGTCGCTGTCGCCCATGGAGCCGACCGGCAGGCTGATCGTCAGGTCGCCGCGGTAGTTGCCCCGGGTTTCGTCCCTGCCGCTCGCCGTGCCGCGACCGCCGACTTTTTGCACGACCGCGGTGATGCTGCCTTCGACCTCGATGCCGTCGAGCGCCTCGGCCAGCTTGGTGGCCGGTCCCCTGATCGCGTCTACCTGCGTTTCGACCGCCTTGACGCGCGTCGCGAGTTCGGGATCCTTTTCGGAAATGCGCTCGCTGGCCAGCGCCTTTTCGAGATCCCTGTTCTGCTTTTCCAGCGCCTCGACGCGTGCCGACAGGCGCTTCATTTCGGCCAGCACCGTCGTCATGTCATCGGCGGCAGCGGGCATGGCGAAGCCTGCCGCCAGGGCGGCGGCGATTATCTTCATGCGCATGATCAGTAGCCGCCCTTCTTGCCGACGCCGGCGTAGGTGAACTCCCACTCGGCCTCGACCTGCTTGAACCACGGCCGCACGCCGGTGGTACGGTCGGTGTGGCGGCCGAACATGTTGCCGGCGGGGTTTTCCCTGGCGTTGGGCGGGTAGAGGGTGAACTTGACCTTGTATTTGCCCGGCCCCTTGAGCTTGACGTTGTCGCCGTAGTGCGGGCCGTCGCTGGCCACCATCGGCATCATGTCGCCCTTGATCACCTCATTGGTGCCGATCCTGGTCAACTCGTACTTGACCAGCAGGTGTGGCACCCACATGCCTTCGGCAAAGCCGTTGGCATTATTGGCCAGGGCGTGGATGTCGGCTTCGAGGTGGATGTCCGACTCGGAGGCCTTGCGCATGTGGCCTTCCGGCTCCATTTCGACGGCCTGCAGATAGACGGCGGCGACTTCCATGCCGGCGAGGTTCTGCGGCGAGCCGATGGGATATTCGAGCGCGGCGGCGGAGAAGGATGTCGCCGCAAGGGCGAGTGTGGCAAGGGAACGCAAGGGGAAGGGCATGGCAAACCTCCAAAGGAAAAAACGGGTCTTTGGCTGGCTTGCCGTCATTGCGCGAATGACCGGCTGGCTGGCTGGGGAAAGCGGCGGCCGCTGGCGCGACCGCCCGAATTGCCGAGATCGGGAGCCGGACGTGGCTCCCATCTGCGATTAAAGCTAGTTGTGGATGCCGGGCTTCTCGATCTATTTGGTAAGAATCAGCTTGTCCTGCCGGGTGCGGCGCAGGCGGTAGGTTTCGCCCTGATGGGCGATTTCGACTTCGTTGCGGCCGCCAAGCAGCGCGGCGCTGTCAAGCGCCTCCGTGCCGGCATTCGGCCCGGGCGCAGCGGGCAATTGCGGGTCGGCCGGGGTGGCGGGTTTCGGTTCCGGTGAATTCATAATGCGAATGATTCTCATTAATCTAGACGCTTTTGTCAACAGGGGATTTCCACTTTTTGCATTTTTTTCGACGCGGCGCCGTGCTGTCCTCGATCCGCGGCGGCGTCAGGAAGCCGAAATCTTCACGGGGCTATAATCCGTCCTTTAGATATCAAAGGAGTTCGCCGTGGGTCTCGATCGCGTGCCTTCCGGCAAGGATTTGCCGAACGATTTCAATGTGGTGATCGAGATTTCGATGCACTCGGAGCCGATCAAGTACGAGGTGGACAAGGAGTCCGGCGCGATTTTCGTCGACCGTTTCATGTCGACCTCGATGCACTATCCCTGCAATTACGGCTACATCCCGCACACCATTTCCGGCGACGGCGACCCGGTGGATGTGCTGGTGCTGTCGCAGTTCGCATTGCCGCCCGGCGTCGTGGTGCGCTGCCGGCCGATCGGCATGCTGAAGATGACCGACGAGGCCGGTGAGGACGCCAAGCTGCTGGCCGTGCCGGTGGACAAGCTGACGCCGATGTACCGTGATGTGTCCGGCCCGCGCGACCTGCCGCAACTGGTGCTCGATCAGATTTCGCACTTCTTCGCCCATTACAAGGACCTCGAGCCCGGCAAGTTCGTCAAGATCAACGGCTGGGTCGGCATCGAGGAGGCCAAGAAGGAAGTCATGGACGGCGTGGCGGCGTTCGAGGCCGCCAAAGACAAGCCGGCGTACTGATTCGTCCGGCCGGCGACCGTACCCGCCGTGCGACGGGTCGGCTATAGTTTCCCCCCATGAAACGCCTTCGCATTGCCATCGCCCAGATGAACGCCACGGTGGGCGACCTTGCCGGCAACGTGGACCGGATTCTCGGCTTCGCCGTCCGCGCCCGCGACGGCGGCGCGGACGTGCTGCTGACCCCCGAGCTGGCGCTCTGCGGCTACCCGCCGGAAGACCTGCTGATGCGGCCGGACTTCTACCGCGCCTGCGCGGCCCAACTCGAGCGCCTCGCCGCGGCTGCCGCGCTGCCGGTGGTCGTCGGCCATCCGCAAGAGTCTGCCGGTGAGCGCTACAACGCCGCGTCCCTGCTGGCGGAGGGCCGGATAGCGGCGACCTACCGCAAGCACCGCCTGCCCAATTACGAGGTGTTCGACGAGGAACGCTATTTCGCCGCGGGGCGCGGGCCCTGTGTCGTCGAACTCAAGGGCGTGCGCTGCGGGCTGGCGATCTGCGCCGACGTCTGGGAGCCGGGCGCCGCCGAAGCCGCGGTGCAGGCGGGCGCGGAACTGATGCTGACGCTGAATGCCTCGCCCTTCCACATGAACAAGCAGGCGCGCCGCTACGAGGTGTTGCGCGACCGGGTGGCGGCGACGGCGACGCCGGTGGTCTATGCCAACCTGGTAGGCGGCCAGGACGAGCTGGTGTTCGACGGCGCCTCGTTCGCCATGGACGGGCAGGGGCGCCTGACGCACCAGTCGCCGGCCTTCGTCGAGGCGCTGGAGTTCGTCGATTTTGCCGATGGTCATTTGTTGCCCGGCCGCATGGTCGAGCCGGCCTCGCTGGAGGCCGAGGTCTATGCCGCGCTGAAACTGGGCGTCGCCGATTACCTCGGCAAGAACGGTTTTCCCGGCGCCATCATCGGCCTTTCCGGCGGCATCGATTCTGCGCTGACCCTGGCCATCGCGGTCGATGCGCTGGGCGCCGAGCGCGTGCGTTGCGTGATGATGCCGTCGCCGTGGACGGCGCAGATGAGCCTCGACGATTCGCGCGAGATGGTGCGCCGGCTGGGCGTGCAGTACGACGAGATACCGATTGCATCCGCAATGGAGCAGTTCGCCGTGTCGCTGGCGCCGACTTTTGCCGACCTCGGTCCGAAACCGCCCTGGGACACTACCGACGAAAACCTGCAGGCGCGCATCCGCGGCATGCTGCTGATGGCGCTGTCCAACCGCACCGGGCGCATCGTGCTGACCACCGGCAACAAGAGCGAAATGGCGGTCGGCTACGCCACGCTCTACGGCGACATGGCCGGCGGTTTCGCGGTGATCAAGGACGTGCCGAAGACCTTCGTCTATCGCCTCGCCGAATGGCGCAACACGGTGTCGGACGTGATTCCGCGGAACATCATCACCCGCCCGCCCTCGGCCGAGCTCAAGCCCGGCCAGACCGACCAGGACACGCTGCCGCCCTACGAAGTGCTCGACGCCATCATCGAAGCCTACATGGAACGCGACGAAAGCCCGCGCCAGATCATCGCCGGCGGCATCGGCGAGGCCGACGTGCGCAAGGTGGTCGGCATGCTGAAGAAGAACGAGTACAAGCGCCGCCAGGCGCCGGTCGGCATCCGCGTCACGCAACGCGGTTTCGGCAAGGATTGGCGCTATCCGATAACATCGGCCTACGCCGACGAATGGTGAGCCATTCCCCCGACTCCCTTCTGACGGAAGGGGGTGACGGCGGCTCGGCCGCAGGGCGGCTTCGAATTGTTGACAACGAGGAATAGGGACATGAAGAAAATAGAAGCCATCATCAAGCCGTTCAAGCTCGACGAGGTGCGCGAGGCATTGTCCGATGTCGGCGTGACGGGACTGACCGTGGCCGAGGTCAAGGGTTTCGGCCGGCAGAAGGGCCACACCGAGCTGTATCGCGGTGCCGAGTACGTGGTCGACTTCCTGCCCAAGATCAAGATCGAGATCGTCGTCGCCGACGAGACCGTGGAACCGGCGATCGAGGCCATCATCAAGGCCGCCCGCACCGGCAAGATCGGCGACGGCAAGATCTTCGTTTCGTCGGTGGAACAGGTGGTGCGGATTCGCACTGGCGAGGCCAACGAAGCCGCGATCTGAGCGGCTGTCGCCGGTCGGCTGGTCGCAGGCCGCAGACCGGCCGGCTGGCCCCTCCGGCCCCATTTGCTTGCGGCATGACGCCCGCTTTGCGGGCATCGACCTTTCCTGAAATGCCAAGGTGTTTTCCGGCGCCCCGCTTTGCCTGCGCCGCTGCCTTCCTGCGCGGTATCTGCCCGCGACGATGATGCGCCGCGGCAAAGCGCCCTCCATAATTCGCTTAAATTACATCGGCTTGACTTCAGTCAATACGCCTGTTTCGGCAATCCGGACGATCCTCAAGCTTTGTCGCCAGGAGTGCGGCGCCCCATCTTCCCCAGCGTGAATCGAAAGGAAACCCCATGGCCCTGTTCACCAAGACTTCTTTGAACTTCATCGCCGGCAGCGCGGCCAACGACCTCATCATGGTAAATGCCGGCATCGATGCGGACAGCTTCTCGATCGCGGGCGGCGCCGGCGTCGACGAGCTGCGCTTCGCCAGCACGACGCCGTTCGACCTGCTCATCATCGACGAGGGGCACATCGCCGGCGTCGAATCCGTGGTGATCGGCACCGGCGCCGCCGCTGCCGCGGTGCTGACGGGAACCACGGCGCTCGACGTGGATGCGACCTTCGCCGAAAACGCCCTGGCGATCACCGGCAATGCCGGCGCGAACATGATCCTCGGCACGCTCTACGCCGATACCATCACCGGCGGCCTCGGCGCCGATGTGCTGTATGGCGGCGCGGACAACGATCGCTTCATCGTGAATTCCGCCGCCGAGCATCCGGCGACCGAACTGATCGACGGCGAAGAAGGCTTCGACACCATCCTCTTTGCATCCACCCTCGCCGGCGACACGCTGCTGCTGCGCGAAGACGACGATGTCGAGGCGGTGGTGATCGGCACCGGCGCCGGCGTCACGACCGGCATCGTCGCGCTGCATGTCGATGCAAGCGGCATGTTCAACCTGTTCGGCGTCCAGATCACGGGCAATGCGGGCGCCAACCGGCTGACCGGCACGGCCTACGACGACGAGCTGATCGGCGGCCTCGGCAACGACACCCTGGCGGGCGGCGCGGGCAATGACGTGCTGACCGGCGGCGCCGGCGCGGATTCGCTTTCCGGCGGCGCCGGCGACGACCTGTTCCTGGTCGGCGCGCAGGCGGACTATGCGGCGGGCGAACTCATCGCCGGCGGCGAGGGCAACGACGTCCTGCGCTTCGAGGCGGTCGCCGCGGGGGCGACGGTGACGCTCGGCGCCGGCGTCACGGGCATCGATGAGGTGAAGTTCGGCATCGCCGCGCAGACGCTGGCCGTGAACCTGAATGCGCAGGCGGTCACTGCCGGCCTGATGCTGCGCGGCACCGACGGCGCCAACGTGATCGTCGGCACGGCCTTTGCCGACGACCTGCGCGGCGGCGGCGGCAACGACGTGTTCGTGATATCCAGCGCCGCCGACCATGGGGAACAGGAGCGTATCTGGGGCGAGGGCGGGACGGACGAAATCCGCTTCGCCGGAACCGGCGGCACGCTGGTGCTGGCCGCTTTGGGTCGGGTGGATGTGGAGCGCGTCGTCATCGCGGGCGGCACGCTTCCCGCCGCGACGGCGACGATGGCCAGTGTCGGCGTGGACGCCTCGGCGCTGGACACCGGGCTGGTGCTCGTCGGCAACGCCGGCAACAATGCGCTGACGGGCGGCTCGGCCGAGGACTCGATTACAGGCGGCGCGGGCAACGACACGCTGGCGGGCGGCGACGGCAACGACACCCTGGTCGGCGGCGCCGGCGCGGATTCCATGAACGGAGGGGGCGGCGATGACCTCTACCGCTTCCTTGCGGTGACCGATTCCGTGGCCGGCGAGGTCATCGCCGACAGCGGAACGGTGATCGAGGAGGAAATCCAGCACGACGGCGAGCCGCTCCTGGACGAGTTCGGCGAGCGCGTGTATGACGAATACGGCGAACCGCTCTGGCTGGTCGAGCCCTACACCGAGATCCTGACCACCATCGATCCGGGCAACGACATCATCGAATATGCGGGCGCCACCGGCGTCCTGGTGCTGCGCGCGGGAACCGCCGGGATCGAGAGCGTGCAACTGTCCGCCGGCGCGACGACGGGCGGCATCGATGCCTCGGCAGTCGGCTACGGCCTGCCAATCTTCGGCAACGCGGGCGCCAACGCTGATCACGGGTACCGCCTACGACGACACCATCACCGGTGGGCTGGGCGCCGACACGCTGGTCGGCGGCGCCGGCAACGACACGTTCATCGTCAACACGCCGGCCGAGCTGACCGGCGACCAGATCACCGGCGGCCTCGGCATCGACCGGCTGGTCGTCGGCGGCACGGCACAGTTCGTGCCGGGGGCGAACGTCTCGGTCGACATCATCGTCGCGCGCAACGTCAATGCCAGCGCCGTCACCGGCGATGTGATGCTGTTCGGCGCCGAGACGCACTCGAACACGCTGGTCGGCGGCCTCGGCAACGACGTCATGCATGGCGGCTGGGCGGCGGACACGCTCACCGGCGGCGCGGGCAACGATACCTTCCTCGTCAGCGGCATGCTGACGCTGATGGACGACAGCATGGTCGGCGGTGCCGGCAACGACGCGCTGGTATTTACGCACGACGCCGATCCGGAATTCGGCCTCTCGACGGCGTTCATGCTGTCCCTCGGCATCCTTTCCGGCGATACGCTGATCCTGGGCTACGGCGGGAACATGAGCGGGATCGAGGAAGTCAGGATCGGCTCGAGCGTGAGCGACACGACCGCGGCCAGCGTGTTCGCCGACGGCAGCGTGGATCCCGCAGCCTACGTCGGCAATCCTGCCGGCAATCCCGTCTTCGATTTCGATCCGTATTCGGAACCCACACTGGAGCTGATACAGTCGTGGTATGACTTGGGGGTATTCGAGTGGGCTTACGGACTTGGGTATTTCTCTCTCGATCCGGCCGAAACCAGCGTGGAAGATTACTTAGCATATGCCCAGGAATATTACGCCAATGCCCCTTGGCAATATGCGATTGTGGTCGACTTGATATCGGCCGTGTTCGGCGGAGGAGGAGGCATCGACCCGCCGGAATGGCTCGCCGACCTGGCGCCGTACGACCCGAACCTGATTTCCGCCGGGCTCCGGATCATCGGCAACGACGGCGACAACATGATCGCCGGCACGCGCTTCGCCGATACCCTCGTCGGCAACGGCGGCGACGACGTTTTCGTCATCAGCCGGGGTGCGCACCATGCGGCGGGCGAGGTGATCAACGGCGGCGCCGGCAGCGACGAATTGCGCTTCACCAGCACCCTGGCGGGCGATACGCTGGTGTTGCAGCGGAGCGTCACGGGGATCGAGTCCTACCGCATCGCCGACCTTCGCGACGATGCCCACTATGGCGTCAACCTCAACGCCGCCCGCCTGGGCTCGGCGGCGACCCTTTACGGCAACGGCGGCAACAACCGCCTGACCGGGACGAACTTCGGCGACTCCATCAATGGCGCCGCGGGCGACGACGTGCTCGACGGCGGGCGCGGCAACGACACGCTTGACGGCGGCGCGGGGCGCGACGTCCTGCTGGGCGGCCTGGGCAACGACGTCTTCGTCGACCCGGTGGGCGGTTCCTGGGACGCTTCTGTCGCATTCGAACAGGACCGGCTGAACGGTGGCGCCGGCATCGACACGGTGCGCGTCATGAACGACAGCAGGCTCGATCTCACCAGCTTCGCCAGCCGCAGCTTCCTCGGCATAGAGCGCATCGACCTCGGCTCGGGCGACAACACACTGGTGGTCGACTTCGATCGCGCGCTGGAAAGTGTGCGCGACGACGGAACGCTGCGCGTGGACGGCGACGCCGGCGACAGGGTGGTTGTGGTCGACGCCTGGACGCCGGGCACGCCTGCCGGCGGCTACGTCGATTGGGTGCGCAGCGAGGGCGAGGCGACGGTGCATCTGGAGGTGGCCGAGGGCATCACCGTCGAGCGGCACCAGACGGCCACCGCGGCAGTCGACAACCTCGTCGGTGGCAGCGGCATCAATGACGTATTCATTTTCCATGAGAGCACGCTCACCGCGGACGACCAGGTGGATGGCGCCGGCGGCGACGACGTGGTGCGGCTCGTGGGGGGCGGCAGCTTCGACCTCAACAACCTGGACATGACGGCGATCGACGGTGTCTACCTGGCGGATGGCGCCACGGTCATCCTGGGGCCGGATTCGGTGCCGGTCCATGGCAGCTTCTTCGATGACACCTTCGTGGTGACGACGGCGACGCCGGGTGCCATCGACGGCGGCGATGGAATCGACACATTGCAGTTCAACCTGGACGGTGGGACCTTGGGTTCGCTGGTCACCACCGGTTTCGAGCTGCTGCATGTCGTGGGCGGCGGCAGCATCACCCTGGCAGGTACCTGGTCCGACATCCTGCTCGATGACGCCAACTATGTCGCCACGCTCGGCGAGCTCACTACCTACGGCATCACTTTCGGCAGCGGTGACGACAGCCTGGGCCTGAACCCTTTGGCGCTGGTCAGCAGCCCCATCCAGATGGGCTTCGGCGCGGATACCGTCTCGGGCAGCGCCGCCAACGGCATCGTGGTCAACCTCGACTACGGCGATGATCTCTGGATCTACGATGGCGGTGCCCTCGACGGCGGGAGCATTTATGGCGATTTGGGCAGCGACACGATCGAGTACTCCGGTGCCGGCAATCTGGCATTCATTCTCTACGCGAACGGAGCCGTGGGCTACTACGATTTCGAAAACCTCGACGCCGCCGCCGCGACCGGCAACCTGACGGTGAACGTCGAAACCACGAATGCCTTTTACCCGACAGACATCAAGACCGGTTCGGGAGGCGACACCATCGACCTCGGCGGCTCGTGGGACCTTGCCGTCTGTACGGTGCAGTCCGGCAGCGGCAACGATATGGTGTCCGGCCTGGGCGAGGGCGACAGCGTCGACCTCGGGAGCGGCAATGATCGCCTGGTCATGAACACCCTGGTGGCTTCGGCGTCGGTTCACGGCGGCTCGGGGTCGGATACGCTTGCCATCGAGTCCGCCTGGTGGATAGAGGCGTCGCCGGCAATTCGCCTCGATCTCGCCAGCGACCAGTTTGCGGTTTCAGGCGCCAGCCTGGACGGCTTCGAAAACCTGGATGCCGCTTTCCTCACGAACAATCTGACGGTCCATGCATCGGGCAGCGGCTCGACGATAGCGACGGGGTCCGGGAGCGACCAGATCTTCCTCGGCGCCGGCGCCGATACCGTAAACACCGGATACGGGATCGATACGGTAACCGGTGCGCCCAGCGAGGGCGATTCGATCGTCTTCCTCGACTCCGGAACACTCGTCATCGATTCCGCACTCGCGCCCACGGTCAACTTCCACGCGGAAAGCACTTCCCCGGGAACGATCAACGTCACTGCCGCGAGTGGCGCCGTGGTGCTCGACCTGGTCAACGACCTGGAAAATTTCTACACCATCGCCTGTGCTACCGACGCCGATGTCTCGGTGACATTGCCGTCCGGCGGGGTCGTCTGGACCACCGTGGACTTTTCCGGCGGGACGGGAGACGACACGATAAGTTTCGGAGCAAGCGTGTTTGGCAGCTTCGACCTTGGCGGCGGCAACGATACGACAAACTGGATTGACTTCCTGGCTGTCTCGGGTGGCGCCGGCACCGACACGATTACCTACGCCGGCGCTGCCAGCGCCTGGATAGACCTGCACTTCGGTGCCTACTCGGGATTCGAGAATCTCGACGCGCAGCTGGCAGCCGGCAACCTGACTGCGGCGGCCAGCGCGACCGGATCGACCCTGTTGGGCGGTACTGGCAACGACATCCTGACCGGCGATGCGGGCAACGACATCCTGGCCGGCGGTGCCGGCAATGACACGCTGAACGGCGGTGCGGGAACCGACGCTCTGACCGGCGGCGCCGGCAACGACCGGTTCCACTTCGATCAGGCCGCAGGCGCCGCGAATGCCGACACGATCACGGACTTCACCGGCGCAGACGTCGACGAAATCTGGCTCGGCCTGGGCGCCTTCTCGGCGCTGGGCTCGACCGGCGCGGTGCTGGCCGGCGCCGTGGAGCAGGCCGCGACCCTGTCCGACGATTCCGGGGCCGCGGGCACCTTCCTCAAGTTCGATACCGACAGCGGTGCCTTGTACTACGACGCCGACGGCAGCGGCACCGGCGGCGCCGGGCTGCAGCTGATCGCGACGCTCACCGGGGTGAACTCGCTCAACCTGACCGGAGATTCAAGCGGCGACATTTTCGTCTTCTGAGCCGGGGCAAGGCGTCTGCGCCCGCTATGTTTTCGGTGCGGCGAGCAGTACCAGCACCGCGCCGGCGCCGCCTTCGACGGTGCGGGCCTGGCAGAAGGCCAGCACTTCGCTGCGCTGGGTCAGCCAGCCCAGCACCAGCTTCTTCAGCACCGGCTCGCGGCCGGGCGAACTGAGGCCCTTGCCGTGCACGATGCGCACGCAGCGGTGGCCGCGATTGCGGCATTCGCGCAGGAAGGTGACGACGGCGTGTCGCGCCTCATCGCGGTTCATGCCGTGCAGGTCGAGTTTCCCCTGGGTCACCCAGCGGCCGCGGCGCAAATCGCGCAGCCAGGCTTTCGGCAGGCCGTCGCGCCGCCAGGCGGCTTCGTCGCCGCCCTCCAGGTACAGATCGATCAGCGCCGGACCGTGCAGGGATTCGGCCAGCGCGGCGGCCTCGTCAAACAGGTGCTGGCGCGGAATCGCCGGCGGCAGCGGCGGTTCGTGGTGGACGCGGTCCCATTGCAGCGGATGGACGTCCGCCACCGCCGCGCGAAACGCAGTGCGCTCTTCGGCGCTTGGAACTGCCGGAGTGCTTCGAGCGGTGCGAACGGGTCGCTTGGCCACAGCGGGCGGGACCACGCGGGGCACGGCCGGAGCCTCACGCTCCGGCGGTGCTCCGGGTCATGGTCTATTCCAGGCTGTCGAGGTATTTCTCGGCGTCGAGCGCCGCCTGGCATCCGGTCGCAGCGCTGGTGACGGCCTGCTTGTAGATGTGGTCCTGCACGTCGCCGGCGGCGAACACGCCGGGGATGCTGGTCGCGGTGGCGTTGCCGTTGCGGCCGGCCTGGGTGACGATGTAGCCGCCTTCCATTTCCAGTTGGCCGACGAAGAGGTCGGTGTTGGGTTTATGGCCGATCGCGATGAACACGCCCATCAGCGCGATGTCTTCCGTGGCGCCGGTCTTGACGCTCTTGATGCGCATGCCGGTGACGCCGGACTTGTCGCCCAGCACCTCGTCCAGCGTATGGTCCCACTTGATGGTGACCTTGCCCGCCTTCTCCCTCTCGAACAGCTTGTCCTGCAGGATCTTCTCGCCGCGGAACTTGTTGCGCCGATGCACGACCGTGACATGGCTGGCGATGTTGGCCAGGTAGAGCGCTTCCTCCACCGCCGTGTTGCCGCCGCCGATTACCGCGACCGCCTGGTTCTTGTAGAAGAAGCCGTCGCAGGTGGCGCAGGCCGAGACGCCCTTGCCGGAAAACGCCTCTTCGGAAGGCAGGCCCAGGTACTGTGCCGAGGCGCCGGTGGCGATGATCAGCGCGTCGCAGGTGTATTCACCGGAATCGCCGACCAGGCGGATCGGCTTCTCGGTCAGTGCCGCGGTGTGGATGTGGTCGAAGATGAGTTCGGTCTGGAAGCGCGCGGCATGTTTCTCGAAGCGCGCCATCAGGTCGGGGCCCTGCACGCCGTCGGCATCGGCGGGCCAGTTATCGACGTCGGTGGTGGTCATCAATTGCCCGCCCTGGGCCATGCCGGTGACCAGCACCGGCTTCAGGTTGGCGCGGGCGGCATAGACGGCGGCGGTGTAGCCGGCCGGGCCGGAACCGAGGATGAGGAGGCGGGCGTGGCGGGTGCTCATGGCGGGGAAATCCTGTGGTGGGAATGGAGGGGATTATATAGAGCGGAACAGAGCCTGACTTCCGGAGTCGGCTATCGTCCGGCAGGCGTGAAATCCTTCATGCTCCCAATCACTTACTTTATCCGTGAAATACTTGACCATGGTAGTCTTGTTCTTTATTGAGCAGCGAGGTGACACTGGTGCATTGGCTCGGGCAAAGTCGGCTTGTTTTGGCTTTTTCGTCCTTTGCGGCAATGGGTCGCGGTGTTGTCGTGACCGTTTTCCTGCTTGTTCCGGTGGGTTGTGCGTGGGCTCAGTCAAGTCGGCCGTTTGCGGACGGGGCGCTGAAACGGCTGGATAAACTCGACGAGCGGCCCGCCGGGACCGAGCTTCCGCCATCCGCAACCTCGCCGTCCGCCGCGCCGTCCGCAGCGCCTGCCGCGGATGCTCCGCCATCGGGTGACGGCGGGTTGCGGTTCGAGATTACGCACTTCGTTGCCCACGGCAACACGCTGATTCCGCAGCCGGTGGTGGATGCCCTGCTGGCGCCCTACACCGGTCCCGGGCGCGATTTCGGGACTGTCCAGCAGGCATTGGAAACGCTCGAAAAAGCCTATGCCGCGGCCGGCTTCAACGCCATCCAGGTCTTGCTGCCGGAACAGACGCTCGAATCCGGCGTGGTGCATTTCACGGTGGTCGAGAGCCGGCTGGCAAGCATCAGGATCGAGGGCAACACGCATTTCAGCAGCGAGAACTACAAGCGCTCCCTGACATCGCTGGAAGTCGGCAGCACGCCCAACTTCGACGACCTGGTCGACAACCTGCGGCTGCTCAACGAGCATCCGGGCAAGCAGGCCTCGGTGGTGATGCGCGCCGGCGCCAACGAGGGCCAACTCGATGCGGTGGTGAAGGCCAGCGACCAGTCGCCGCTGCGCTATGCGCTGACTTTCGACAACACCGGCAACGAGTCCTGGGGACCTATCGCGTCGGCGCCGCGGTGCAATATTCGAACCTGTTCGACGCCGACCATATCGTCAGCTTCCAGGCCATCACCTCGCCGAGCAAGCCGGACAAGGTCGGCATTTACGGTCTTGGCTATCAGGCGCCGATCTATTCGTCGAACGGCCTCTTCGGCACGTTCATCGGCTACTCGGACGTCGATTCCGGGCAGGTGAATACCGGTGGTGGCAAGTACGCCATCTCCGGCGCCGGCACGGTGTTCGGCCTGCGTTATGTGCAACTTCTTCCCAAGCGCGGTGATTGGGAGCACAAGCTGGTCTTCGGCTTCGATTGGCGCGCTTACACCAACAACGTGACCGTTGTTAACGACACCACCAAGCTCGTTCCCGACGCGACGGTCCATCCGGTCAGCATCGTCTGGCAGGGCACGGAAAGAAGGCGGACTCGGAGTTGTCCGCCTATCTCGGCTTCTCGCAGAACATTCCGGGGGGCACCGACGGTACCGATGACGACTTTCAGGCGCTCGGCGGCAGGCCCGGCGCAAAGGCGAACTACCAGCTATGGCGCTACGGTTTCAATTTTCAGAAGGCCTTCGCCAATGACTGGGCCTTTCGCACCAACCTCAACGGCCAATACACCAACCAGATGCTGATCGTTGCCGAAATGTTCGGCGTCGGCGGCGCCGAATCGGTGCGCGGCTTCCTCGAGCGCGAGCATTCCAACGACACCGGACATCGCGGAAGTATCGAGGTCTATTCGCCCGAACTCGGCCGGAACCTGTCGGACCAGTTGAAGTTGCGCGTCCTCGGCTTCTATGACTACGGCTACGTCAGGCGCATCAATCCGACACCCGATGAAACGTCTTCGCTCAGCGTCGCCAGCGTCGGCCTCGGCATCCGTGGCGGGCTGGGCAGCGAAACCACCTTCCGCCTCGATTACGCGAAGGTCGTGGATAAGTCGCCGACTTCCCGCGGCATGCGCATGCATGGAATGTTGTCCTATGTCTTCTGAACCCGGTTTGCGGACATTCCTGTCGCAGCGGGTCGCACCCGCGACAAGCCGCGGCGGCCCGGCGGCCGACGGACAGCGCCTCCGCCTGACCCGGATGTCCTTCGCCGTGGCCGCGGCCTTCTCCTCGGTCGCCCTGGGCAATCCGCTGAATCCGACCGTGGTGGTCGGCAGCGCCACCTTCCAGAGCACCGCCAATACGCTGACGGTGACCAACACCAACGGCGCGGTGATCAACTGGAGGGGATTCTCGATCGGGCAGGGCGAGATCACCCGCTTCATCCAGCCCGGCGCCCTGAGCCAGGTCCTGAACCGCGTCACCGGCGGCAGCCCCAGCGTGATCCTCGGCGCGCTGCAGTCCAACGGGCGCGTGTTCCTGATCAACCAGAACGGCATCGCCTTCGGGCCCGGCGCTCAAGTCGACGTCGGCGGGCTGGTGGTTTCCTCGCTGGGTTTGTCGAATGCCGACTTTGCCGCGGGCAGGCTCAACTTCACCCAGCAGGCGGGCGCCGGCGGCATCGTCAACCAGGGCGTGATCCGCACCGCGAGCGGCGGCCTGGTCGCACTCGTCGCGCCCAACGTCGAAAACCACGGCGTCATCCAGGCGCCGAACGGCGACGTGATACTCGCCGCCGGCAAGAGCGCAAACCTCGTCGACCTGCAGCGGCCACAGATCCAGGTCGAAGTGAATGCGGCCGACAACCAGGCGCTCAACGTCGGGCAACTGGTGGGCCGCAACATCGGCATTTATGCCGGCGCCATCCGGCATTCCGGAATCGCCAATGCGAACACCGCGGCGCTGGACGAGCAGGGGCGAGTGGTGTTCAAGGCGGTGGGCGACACGCTGGTGTCTGGCAAGGTCGAAGCCGGCAATACGGCCGGTGCCGGCGGGCGCGTCGAGATTCTCGGCAACCGCGTCGGTCTGCTCGACGGCGCCCGCGTCGATGCCTCGGGGGTGACCGGCGGCGGCACGGTGCTGGTCGGCGGCGATTTCCAGGGCAGGAACCCGGAAGTGCAGAACGCGCAGCGTACCTATGTCGCGCCGACGGCGACGGTCAGCGCCGATGCGCTCGACAACGGCGACGGCGGCAAGGTGGTGGTCTGGGCCGACGGTACGACGCGCGCCTACGGCAGCCTCTCCGCCCATGCCGGGACGCTGGGTGGTGATGGCGGACTGATCGAAACCTCGGGCAAGCAGTTCCTCGATGTCGAAGGAGCGGTAATCGACGCCCGGGCGGCGCATGGCGCGCAGGGAACCTGGCTGCTCGATCCGACCGATATCACCGTGGTGGCGGCAGGGGCGAATGCGACCTATGCCGATGTCGATGCCTTCGCCGACCCCGATGTCGGCGGCGCCGGCGCTTCCAGGGTTTCGCCGCTGACCCTCGACGGCGCCGGCGCCAATGTGGTGCTGCAGGCGCAGAACGACATCACCGTTACCGATGCCATCAGCCTGACGACAACGCCGAATGCCAACCTGACCCTGCAGGCCGGCCGCAGCATCGCGATCAACAACAGCGTCGCCACCAACGGCAGCGGCAACATCACCATGGTCGCCAACAACACCGACAATTCGGAAACGAATGCGGCCAGCGGCGCGCTGGTCGGTTCCGGCGGCACCAATCGCTCCGCCGGCGCCGCGAGCCTGACCGTCAGCGGCGCGATCTCCACCGGTGCCGGCGGCGCGATCAAGCTCGTAAACAGTTCCGCCTCCACGCTTGGCGGCGAGACCGGGGGCGTGACCGTCAATAGCGCAATCACGACGGGAAACTCCACCGCGTCGGGCGTGGCCAGCGGCGCGATCACCATCGCCGCCGGAACCACGATCACGCTGAATCCGGGTGGCAGCCTGACCACGGGCAATGCCACGGTGGCGAGCACGGCCGGTGTCGATACGGCCGCCAGCGGTGCCATCAACCTGACGGCGGTAACCGGGATCAGCGGGGCCGGCACGGCGACCACGGGCAGCGCGACGGTCGATAACGCCGCAGGCGGCGCCGACAGCGCGGTGTCCGGCGGGATCACCTTGAATGTAAGCGGCGCGGGCGCGATCAACCTGGTCACCGCCGCTGCGCTCGCTGCAGGAGGTGCTTCGGTAAGCAACAATACCGGCGGCACCTCCGCCACCACCGGCAACCTGACGCTCAGCGCGAGTTCCATCAACGCCACGGTGGCGATCCCGGAAGCGAGCGGGGCGACGACCAACACGCAAGGCGTGGTGAATGCGACGGCGACGGGAGCGGGCGGTGGTATCACGCTGAGCTCCGCAGGCCCGTTGCGCGTTGGCGTGCTGAACACGGTGGATGGAGACACGGCGGCGGTCGCGGTGACGGTGACCGGAGACAACCTGCTGGAAATCGCGAGCGCCTCGAACCTGGATCAAGACAGCGTGACCCTGACCGCCGACAAGATAAAAGTCGGCGCCGGCGTCACGGCGGCGAGCGCGGTGGTGAAACCCACCGGCGCGCAAAGCATCGACCTGGGCGCAGGAACGGACACCGGCTTTGCGCTGGACAGCGCGGAACTGGGCAACTTCACGGTCACGCACCTGGAAGTCGGCAGTGCGGCGGCCGGCGCGATCACCCTCAGCGCCGACGTCACCCCGGCCAACACCGGCAACCTGCACCTCAGAACCAGCGGCGGCGTGGACGGGACGTCAGGCGGCATCCTCGGCGACAAGAACGTCGCGATCACGGCCGGCGGCACGGTGAACCTCGCCTCGGCCACCAACGACATCGACCAGCTGGCCGTATCCAACGCCGGCAATGCGGTGACGGTGGTGGATGCCAACGGCCTCGCGGTGGGTGACGTCAGCATCATCGGCGGCACCCTGTCGGGCGTGACCGGCAGCACGGTGAGCCTGACCGCGGCCAACGGCACGCTGACGATAGGCAACACCGCGGCCGCCAGCGGCAAGGACATCGACGCCAGCGGCGCGGTGACGCTCACCACCAGCACCAGCGGCAACGTGATCCTCACCGGCACCACCACGGCCGACGCCAACACCGTCCAGATCAACTCTGCCGGCGCCATCAACGGCAGCGGCCTGGTGACGGCCGCCACGGTGGACCTCAACGCCGTGAGCGGCGTCGGCAGCGGCACGGCACTGAGCCTTGCCGCCACCACCATCACCGCCGACAACAGCGGCAACGGCAACCTCGACCTCAACAACGCCGTGGCCGGCCCGGTCACCCCCCCGACGCTGACCACCGGCACCGGCAGCATCGCCTTCGACCAGACGGGCGGGGCGCACTCACCGTCGCCACCGCCACCACCGGCGACGGCGCCGATGACGCTCACCAACACCGCAGCCGACCTCACCATCGGCAGCGCGCGGCCACGGGGGGCGCCGGCAACCTGACGCTCACCACCAGCACCAGCGGCGTGATCCTCACCGGCACCACCACGGCCGACGCCAACACCGTCCAGATCAACCTGCCGGCGCCATCAACGGCAGCGGCCTGGTGACGGCCGCCACGGTGGACCTCAACGCCGTGAGCGGCATCGGCAGCGGCACGGCACTGAGCCTTGCTGCCACCACCATCACCGCCGACAACAGCGGCAACGGCAACCTCGACCTCAACAACGCCTGGCCGGCCCGGTCACCGCCACGACGCTGACCACCGGCACCGGCAGCATCGCCTTCGACCAGACGGGCGGGGGCACCTCGCCACCGCCACCACCCGGCGACGGCGCCCCTGACGCTCACCAACACCGCAGCCGACCTCACCATCGGCAGCGCCGCCACGGCCGGGGCGCCGGCAACCTGACGCTCACCACCAGCACCAGCGGCAACGTGATCCTCACCGGCACCACCACGGCCGACGCCAACACCGTCCAGATCAACTCTGCCGGCGCCATCAACGGCAGCGGCCTGCGGACGGCCGCCACGGTGGACCTCAACGCCGTGAGCGGCATCGGCAGCGGCACGGCACTGAGCCTTGCCGCCACCACCATCACCGCCGACAACAGCGGCAACGGCAACCTCGACCTCAACAACGCCTGGCGGCCCGGTCACCGCCACGACGCTGACCACCGGCACCGGCAGCATCGCCTTCGACCAGACGGGCGGGCGCACTCACCGTCGCCACCGCCACCACCGGCGACGGCGCCGACGGCTCACCAACACCGCAGCCGACCTCACCATCGGCAGCGCCGCCACGGCCGGGGCGCCGGCAACCTGACGCTCACCACCAGCACCAGCGGCAACGTGATCCTCACCGGCACCACCACGGCCGACGCCAACACCGTCCAGATCAACTCTGCCGGCGCCATCAACGGCAGCGGCCTGGTGACGGCCGCCACGGTGGACCTCAACGCCGTGAGCGGCATCGGCAGCGGCACGGCACTGAGCCTTGCCGCCACCACCATCACCGCCGACAACAGCGGCAACGGCAACCTCGACCTCAACAACGCCCTGGCCGGCCCGGTCACCGCCACGACGCTGACCACCGGCACCGGCAGCATCGCCTTCGACCAGACGGGCGGGGCGCACTCACCGTCGCCACCGCCACCACCGGCGACGGCGCCGACGACGCTCACCAACACCGCAGCCGACCTCACCATCGGCAGCGCCGCCACGCCGGGGGCGCCGGCAACCTGACGCTCACCACCAGCACCAGCGGCAACGTGATCCTCACCGGCACCACCACGGCCGACGCCAACACCGTCCAGATCAACCCTGCCGGCGCCATCAACGGCAGCGGCCTGGTGACGGCCGCCACGGTGGACCTCAACGCCGTGAGCGGCATCGGCAGCGGCACGGCACTGAGCCTTGCCGCCACCACCATCACCGCCGACAACAGCGGCAACGGCAACCTCGACCTCAACAACGCCCTGGCCGGCCCGGTCACCGCCACGACGCTGACCACCGGCACCGGCAGCATCGCCTTCGACCAGACGGGCGGGGCGCACTCACCGTCGCCACCGCCACCACCGGCGACGGCGCCATGACGCTCACCAACACCGCAGCCGACCTCACCATCGGCAGCGCCGCCACGGCCGGGGGCGCCGGCAACCTGACGCTCACCACCAGCACCAGCGGCAACGTGATCCTCACCGGCACCACCACGGCCGACGCCAACACCGTCCAGATCAACTCTGCCGGCGCCATCAACGGCAGCGGCCTGGTGACGGCCGCCACGGTGGACCTCAACGCCGTGAGCGGCATCGGCAGCGGCACGGCACTGAGCCTTGCCGCCACCACCATCACCGCCGACAACAGCGGCAACGGCAACCTCGACCTCAACAACGCCCTGGCCGGCCCGGTCACCGCCACGACGCTGACCACCGGCACCGGCAGCATCGCCTTCGACCAGACGGGCGGAGGCGCACTCACCGTCGCCACCGCCACCACCGGCGACGGCGCCATGACGCTCACCAACACCGCAGCCGACCTCACCATCGGCAGCGCCGCCACGGCCGGGGGCGCCGGCAACCTGACGCTCACCACCAGCACCAGCGGCAACGTGATCCTCACCGGCACCACCACGGCCGACGCCAACACCGTCCAGATCAACTCTGCCGGCGCCATCAACGGCAGCGGCCTGGTGACGGCCGCCACGGTGGACCTCAACGCCGTGAGCGGCATCGGCAGCGGCACGGCACTGAGCCTTGCCGCCACCACCATCACCGCCGACAACAGCGGCAACGGCAACCTCGACCTCAACAACGCCCTGGCCGGCCCGGTCACCGCCACGACGCTGACCACCGGCACCGGCAGCATCGCCTTCGACCAGACGGGCGGGGGCGCACTCACCGTCGCCACCGCCACCACCGGCGACGGCGCCATGACGCTCACCAACACCGCAGCCGACCTCACCATCGGCAGCGCCGCCACGGCCGGGGGCGCCGGCAACCTGACGCTCACCACCAGCACCAGCGGCAACGTGATCCTCACCGGCACCACCACGGCCGACGCCAACACCGTCCAGATCAACTCCGCCGGCGCCATCAACGGCGGCGGCCTGGTGACGGCCGCCACGGTGGACCTCAACGCCGTGAGCGGCATCGGCAGCGGCACGGCACTGAGCCTTGCCGCCACCACCATCACCGCCGACAACAGCGGCAACGGCAACCTCGACCTCAACAACGCCCTGGCCGGCCCGGTCACCGCCACGACGCTGACCACCGGCACCGGCAGCATCGCCTTCGACCAGACGGGCGGGGGCGCACTCACCGTCGCCACCGCCACCACCGGCGACGGCGCCATGACGCTCACCAACACCGCAGCCGACCTCACCATCGGCAGCGCCGCCACGGCCGGGGGCGCCGGCAACCTGACGCTCACCACCAGCACCAGCGGCAACGTGATCCTCACCGGCACCACCACGGCCGACGCCAACACCGTCCAGATCAACTCTGCCGGCGCCATCAACGGCAGCGGCCTGGTGACGGCCGCCACGGTGGACCTCAACGCCGTGAGCGGCGTCGGCAGCGGCACGGCACTGAGCCTTGCCGCCACCACCCTCACCGCCGACAACAGCGGCAACGGCAACCTCGACCTCAACAACGCCCTGGCCGGCCCGGTCACCGCCACGACGCTGACCACCGGCACCGGCAGCATCGCCTTCGACCAGACGGGCGGAGGCGCACTCACCGTCGCCACCGCCACCACCGGCGACGGCGCCATGACGCTCACCAACACCGCAGCCGACCTCACCATCGGCAGCGCCACGGCCGGGGGCGCCGGCAACCTGACGCTCACCACCAGCACCAGCGGCAACGTGATCCTCACCGGCACCACCACGGCCGACGCCAGCACCGTCCAGATCAACTCCGCCGGCGCCATCAACGGCGGCGGCACGGTCACCGCCGCCACGGTCGATCTCAACGCCGCGACCGGCATCGGCAACAGCACGCCGCTGAACCTCGCCGCCACCACCCTCACCGCCGACAGCAGCGGCAACGGCAACCTGGACCTCAACAACGCCTGGGCCGGCCCGGTCACCGCCACGACCTTGACCACCGGCACCGGCAGCATCGCCTTCGACCAGACCGGCGGGGCGCACTCCCGTCGCCACCGCCACCACCGGCGACGGCGCCATGACGCTCACCAACACCGCAGCCGACCTCACCATCGGCAGCGCCGCCACGGCCGGGGGCGCCGGCAACCTGACGCTCACCACCAGCACCAGCGGCAACGTGATCCTCACCGGCACCACCACGGCCGACGCCAGCACCGTCCAGATCAACTCCGCCGGCGCCATCAACGGCGGCGGGCTGGTGACGGCCGCCACGGTGGACCTCAACGCCGTGAGCGGCATCGGCAACAGCACGGCGCTGAACCTGGCGGCCAGCACCCTCACCGCCGACAGCACGAACGGCAACCTGGACATCAACAACACCCTGGGCACGGCGGTCACCGCCACGACCTTGACCACCGGCAGCGGCAGCATCGCCTTCGACCAGACCGGCGGCGGCGCACTCACCGTCGCCACCGCCACCACCGGCGACGGCGCCATGACGCTCACCAACACCGCAGCCGACCTCACCATCGGCAGCGCCGCCACGGCCGGGGGCGCCGGCAACCTGACGCTCACCACCAGCACCAGCGGCAACGTGATCCTCACCGGCACCACCACGGCCGACGCCAGCACCGTCCAGATCAACTCCGCCGGCGCCATCAACGGCGGCGGGCTGGTGACGGCCGCCACGGTGGACCTCAACGCCGTGAGCGGCATCGGCAACGGCACGGCGCTGAACCTGGCGGCCAGCACCCTCACCGCCGACAGCACGAACGGCAACCTGGACATCAACAACACCCTGGCACGGCGGTCACCGCCACGACCTTGACCACCGGCAGCGGCAGCATCGCCTTCGACCAGACCGGCGGCGGCGCACTCACCGTCGCCACCGCCACCACCGGCGACGGCGCCATGACGCTCACCAACACCGCAGCCGACCTCACCATCGGCAGCGCCGCCACGGCCGGGGGCGCCGGCAACCTGACGCTCACCACCAGCACCAGCGGCAACGTGATCCTCACCGGCACCACCACGGCCGACGCCAGCACCGTCCAGATCAACTCCGCCGGCGCCATCAACGGCGGCGGGCTGGTGACGGCCGCCACGGTGGACCTCAACGCCGTGAGCGGCATCGGCAACGGCACGGCGCTGAACCTGGCGGCCAGCACCCTCACCGCCGACAGCACGAACGGCAACCTGGACATCAACAACACCCTGGCACGGCGGTCACCGCCACGACGCTGACCACCGGCACCGGCAGCATCGCCTTCGACCAGACCGGCGGCGGCGCACTCACCGTCGCCACCGCCACCACCGGCGACGGCGCCATGACGCTCACCAACACCGCAGCCGACCTCACCATCGGCAGCGCCGCCACGGCGGGGGCGCCGGCAACCTGACGCTCACCACCAGCACCAGCGGCAACGTGATCCTCACCGGCACCACCACGGCCGACGCCAGCACCGTCCAGATCAACTCCGCCGGCGCCATCAACGGCGGCGGGCTGGTGACGGCCGCCACGGTGGACCTCAACGCCGTGAGCGGCATCGGCAACAGCACCGCACTCAACCTCGCCGCCGCCACCATCAGCGCCGACAACAGCGGAACGGCAACCTGGACATCAACAACACCCTGGGCACGGCGGTCACCGCCACGACCTTGACCACCGGCACCGGCAGCATCGCCTTCGACCAGACCGGCGGCGGCGCACTCACCGTCGCCACCGCCACCACCGGCGACGGCGCCATGACGCTCACCAACACCGCAGCCGACCTCACCATCGGCAGCGCCGCCACGGCCGGGGGCGCCGGCAACCTGACGCTCACCACCAGCACCAGCGGCAACGTGATCCTGACCGGCACCACCACGGCCGCCGGCGACACGGTGCAGATCAACTCCGCCGGCGCCATCAACGGCGGCGGCACGGTCACCGCCGCCACGGTCGATCTCAACGCCGCGACCGGCATCGGCAACGGCACGGCACTGAGCCTGGCGGCCACCACCCTCACCGCCGACAACAGCGGCAACGGCAACCTGGACATCAACAACGCCCTGGGCCTGGCGGTCACCGCCACGACGCTGACCACCGGCACCGGCAGCATCGCCTTCGACCAGACCGGCGGCGGCGCACTCACCGTCGCCACCGCCACCACCGGCGACGGCGCCATGACGCTCACCAACACCGCAGCCGACCTCACCATCGGCAGCGCCGCCACGCCGGGGGCGCCGGCAACCTGACGCTCACCACCAGCACCAGCGGCAACGTGATCCTCACCGGCACCACCACGGCCGACGCCAACACCGTCCAGATCAACTCTGCCGGCGCCATCAACGGCAGCGGGCTGGTGACGGCCGCCACGGTGGACCTCAACGCCGTGAGCGGCATCGGCAGCGGCACGGCACTGAACCTGGCCGCCACCACCATCACCGCCGACAACAGCGGAACGGCAACCCTCGACCTCAACAACCCCTGGCCGGCGGTCACCGCCACGACGCTGACCACCGGCACCGGCAGCATCGCCTTCGACCAGACCGGCGGCGGCGCACTCACCGTCGCCACCGCCACCACCGGCGACGGCGCCATGACGCTCACCAACACCGCAGCCGACCTCACCATCGGCAGCGCCGCCACGGCCGGGGCGCCGGCAACCTGACGCTCACCCCCAGCACCAGCGGCAACGTGATCCTCACCGGCACCACCACGGCCGACGCCAGCACCGTCCAGATCAACTCCGCCGGCGCCATCAGGCAGGGCCTGAGCCGAGGGACCTCAACGCCGGAGCGGCATCGCACGGCCGCCTGCGCCACCCCCACAACCCGGCCGACACACCCCGGCCGGTCACCGCCCCACCTGCCACCGGCACCGGCAGCTCCAGTTCACCAGGCGGGGCGCCAGCGTCACCACCGCCACCACCACGATGGCGCCGTCACCCTGACCAACACCGGGGCCGACCTCACCATCGGCAGGCGGCCACCGCCGGCGGCGCCAACAACCTGACGCTGACCACCACCGGCAGCGGCAACGTCATCCTCACCGGCAGCACCAATGCCGCCGGCGACACGGTGCAGATCAACTCGGCGGGCGCCATCAACGGCGGCGGGCTGGTGACGGCCGCGACGGTGGACCTCAACGCCGCGAGCGGGATCGGCAACAGCACGGCGCTGAACCTGGCGGCCACCACCCTCACCGCCGACAGCAGCAACGGCAACCTGGACATCAACAACACCCTGGGCACGGCGGTCACCGCCACCACGCTGACCACCGGCACCGGCAGCATCCAGTTCGACCAAAGCGGCGGCGGCGCGCTCAGCGTCACCACCGCCACCACCACGGATGGCGCCGTCACCCTGACCAACACCGGGGCCGACCTCACCATCGGCAGTGCGGCCAGCGCCGGCGGCGCCAACAACCTGACGCTGACCACCACCGGCAGCGGCAACGTCATCCTCACCGGCAGCACCAATGCCGCCGGCGACACGGTGCAGATCAACTCGGCGGGCGCCATCAACGGTGGCGGGCTGGTGACGGCCGCGACGGGGACCTCAACGCCGCGAGCGGGATCGGCAACAGCACGGCGCTGAACCTGGCGGCCACCACCCTCACCGCCGACAGCAGCAACGGCAACCTGGACATCAACAACACCCTGGGCACGGCGGTCACCGCCACCACGCTGACCACCGGCACCGGCAGCATCCAGTTCGACCAAAGTGGCGGCGGCGCGCTCAGCGTCACCACCGCCACCACCACGGATGGCGCCGTCACCCTGACCAACACCGGGGCCGACCTCACCATCGGCAGTGCGGCCAGCGCCGGCGGCGCCAACAACCTGACGCTGACCACCACCGCAGCGGCAACGTCATCCTCACCGGCAGCACCAATGCCGCCGGCGACACCGGTGCAGATCACTCGGCGGGCGCCATCAACGGCGGCGGGCTGGTGACGGCCGCGACGGTGGACCTCAACGCCGCGAGCGGGATCGGCAACAGCACGGCGCTGAACCTGGCGGCCACCACCCTCACCGCCGACAGCAGCAACGGCAACCTGGACATCAACAACACCCTGGGCACGGCGGTCACCGCCACCACGCTGACCACCGGCACCGGCAGCATCCAGTTCGACCAAAGCGGCGGCGGCGCGCTCAGCGTCACCACCGCCACCACCACGGATGGCGCCGTCACCCTGACCAACACCGGCAATGACTTGACGGTGGGCGGCAGCGTCAGCGGTATCGGCGGGGTGACGCTGGACGCCGGGGCCGGAACGTTGGTGTTGAATGGGAACGTCAATAATGGTGGCCCCGGCAGTGTGGCGCCGATCGTTTTCAGGGCGGACGGCATGACTCTTGCCGGCGGGTCGGTGACCGCAAATGACGCTCCCATCACTTTGACCTCGGGTAACGCGGCGCAACCGATCAGCCTGATCCTCGGCGGCGGTTTACATCTGGACCAGGCGGAACTTGATGTTCTGAGTACTACCGGCGGGCTGACGATTGGCGACTCCGGGCATATGGGAGATATCACGGTCGGCGGCACGGTGACGACGCCGGCCGGAGCGACCGGCGGGTTCACCATCAATAACGGCTACGACGGTGTGGCCGGCGGAACCGCCGGGCGGATACTCGATAGCGGTGCCGGTCTGATCGACGTGGGCGACGCGGTCACACTGAAGGGCTACGGCAATATCGGCGACCCCGGCCCCGCGGTGGCGCCGGTGCATGTGGGTGCCGCGACCAGCCTGTCAACGTTCTCCGAGACAGGTAATGTCTATGTCGGCAAGAACGGGCCGCTCGCGCTTGCGGGGGTCAGCGTGGATAGTCCTATGGGCGAGGTTTTCTTCACTGCCACCGGATCGATTACCCAGACTGCGCCGATTGCCGTCAACTCCCTCCATGCCACCGTCACCGGATCCGGTGGTATCACCTTGCAGAATCCGCTGAACACTGTGGATGTCCTGTATCTCAAGGCTCCGGGAGCACTTGCCTACCGTCAGGATGCCACTTACACAGTGGTCAGCGCCATAGGCGGCGGCATGAGTTTTTCAACGGCTGCTAACTTGAATCTCGCGGCCGTGATCGCTGGCGGGCCGCTGAACATCGATGCCGGTGCCGGCGACGTTGTCTTGACGACCACTGGAGTTATCACGATTTCCGGTCCCGGCAAGGTACATGGCCGCAACCTGTATTTCAATTTTGCCAACGCCGTCAATTTCGTCGGCGGCAGCAATGTCGTGAATCCGAACGTGTCGAACAATCTTTCGATCAAGGCCAGTGGCGATGTGACGATCAATGCGTCCAGCATGAGTATTTCGGGTGGCACCACGATCGCGGGCGCAGGTAAGAACCTCACGAATGACGCGGTGATTCAAGCAGAGGGTGCGCTGGTTATCGATACCACAGGCGATTTCATCCTGAGCGGCGGCACGGCAACGGCGAACGGCGCCACGGCCGTAGCGCAGGCCAACGCATTCCTGTCCGCGAAGACGCTCGACCTCAAGGTCGGCGGGAATTTCATCATCAAGGGTGGCACCGCCAACCTGGCCGGCGGCGAGGCCAATGCGAGCGCCATCGTGCTGATCAATTCGGGCAAGGCGGTCGAGGTAGATGGCCATTTCCTCATCACCGGCGGCACCATCACGGGCAGCGGAAAGCGCGCCACCGCCCTGGCGGTGTTCGATCCGGACGTGCCGCTCAACATCAAGACCGGAGGCAGCGTCGCCGTGGTCGCCGGGACGGCGCCCTCCGCGTCGGCAAATCTGCTGGCCTCGGCGGGCATTCTCAACGCCGGCCCGATCGATTTCAACATCGGGGGTTCCGGCGACTTCATCCATCCCGATCCGGTCGTCGCCGGATTGCTTGGCGCGGGCATAAAGTCCGGGCTGATCATTGCCGGCAGCAGGGGATCGGGACTGTTCGACGTATTCGACAATCCGGTGACCAACGTAACCTCCACCAGTTACCCGATCAGCTACAAGTTTACCCATGGCGGGCGATTGACCGTGATTACCGATTTTTCGGGGAATGCCGATGCATTCGTGCAGTCGCGTGCACCGCTGGGCGTGGATGAATCGCTGCTCGGCTACCTGTATTATTCAATCAACACCGAGACGATAGCCAAGAGCCGCCGCGGCGAGAACGACCAGGGCAACTTCAAGCGCAGGACCGCAGGTCAATGCAAATGAGGAGAGCATCATGAACATCAGCCGCTTTATTCTCGCCGTACTGGCTTGCCTGATCGCGGGCAGCGCCTTCGCCAATGGCACCATCATCCAGCTTTCGGGAACGCTCTCGGTCAAGCGCGCGGACGGCTCGACGCGGATTCTTTCCATGAAGTCCGAGGTCATTCCCGGCGATACCCTGGAAACGCAGAAGGACAGCTATGCGCAAATCAAGTTCAAGGACGGCGCAACCATCACCCTGAAGCCGAACACCCAGTTTACGGTCGCGGCCTATACCTTCGTCGAAGCCAGGCCGAAAGAGGACAGCGCGGTGTTCAGCCTGCTGAAGGGCGGTATTCGCGCGGTATCCGGACTGATCAGCAAGCGTGGCGACGAAGACGCCTACAAGATGACCACAGCGACGACGACCATCGGCATTCGCGGCACGACATTCGATGTCGATGACTGCAAGACGGGCAGTTGCAGGAAGGAGGGGGCCAGCGACGGCGCGCTCCACGAGGCCGGCGTCTATGTGAGCGTGCGCGATGGCGAAGTCCTGGTGACCAACAGTGCAGGATCCCTGTCCATTGGGGCAGGCCAGTTCGGCTTCATTGCGGCAAACAACATCCTGCCGAAACTGTTGCCCGGCGATCCCGGCCTGGGCGTCATCCCGCAGACGTCGATCATCGAAACCATCACTTCCGGCGGCAAGAACGTGGGCATCTGCGACTGACGCGGCGCCACAAGGGCGCCACAAGGGCGGAACAGGGCCCGACTTGGGCGGCTTTTTGTGGCTTGCGCGGCGGGGCGGCCGGACATAATCTGCCAGTGTCCGTCATTCCGGTTCGGGTTCGACCACGAGCCGGCCGTACTCCATGAACGCCGTCAGCGCCTCCGACTCCACTGCGACCCCACTGCCGGAAAAACTTGCCCTGCTGGTGCATGAGGCGCGCTGGCTGCTGGTCGGCCTGGGCGGACTCTACCTGGCGCTGGTGTTGTGGGGGTTCGATCGCGCCGATCCGGGCTGGTCGCACTCGGCGGCCGTGGAACGCATCGCCAACCCGGGCGGACGCTTCGGCGCATGGCTCGGCGATCTCCTGTTGTACCTGTTCGGGATCTCCGCCTGGTGGTGGGTGGTGCTGCCGTTTTTCCTGGTGGCGTGGGGCTATCACCGCCTGAGCCACCTGTTCGGCGGCGACCGCCGCCCGCTGCTGATCGCCCTGACCGGATTTCTCGTGCTCCTGCTGGCAAGCTGCGGCCTCGAAGCCATGCGCTTCTGGAGCAGCAAGGCGGCGCTGCCGATGGAACCGGGCGGCATGCTCGGCTACGAAGTCGGGCGCATGGTCTCCCTGTTCCTCGGTTACACCGGCGGCACGCTGGTCCTGCTGGTGCTGGGCATGATCGGCTTCAGCCTGTTCACCGGCGTGTCGTGGATCTCCGCGGCCGAGAAGACGGGGACCCTGATCGAGGGCGCGTATCTCGGCCTTTGCAGCCTGTGGGAAGGCTGGCAGGACAGGCGTTATGGCCGCGCGGTGGCCGAACAGCGCGAGGAGGTGGTGGAAACCGAGCGGCGCAAGGTCGAGGAAAGCCCGGTCCGCATCGAACCCGTCGAAATCGTGGTGCCGGTGGCGCCCAAGGCCGTCGCGCGGGCCGAGAAGGAGCGTCAGGCGCCGCTGTTCTTCGACGCGCCGGGCGGCGCCCTGCCGCCGCTGCACCTGCTGGCCGAGCCGTCGCACAATCCTGCCGACCTGCCGGCCGCCGAGACCCTCGAATTCACCTCGCGCCTGATCGAGAGGAAACTCGCCGACTTCAACGTCGAGGCCAAGGTGCTGACGGCGCACCCCGGACCGGTGGTGACGCGCTACGAGATCGAGCCGGCGGTCGGCGTCAAGGGCAGCCAGATCGTCAATCTCTCCAAGGACCTGGCGCGCGCCCTGTCGCTGGTGTCGATCCGCGTGGTCGAGACGGTGCCGGGGAAATCCTGCATGGCGCTGGAGCTCCCCAATCCGCGGCGGCAGATCGTGCGCCTGTCGGAAATCATCGGCTCGCAGGCCTACCACGGCATGCATTCGCCGCTGTCGATGGCGATGGGCAAGGACATCGGCGGCCAGCCGGTGGTCGTCGATCTGGCCAAGATGCCGCACCTGCTGGTGGCCGGCACCACGGGGTCGGGCAAGTCGGTCGGGGTCAATGCGATGATCCTTTCTCTGATCTACAAGTCCGAGCCCAAGGACGTGCGCATGATCATGGTCGACCCCAAGATGCTGGAACTGTCGATCTACGAAGGCATCCCGCACCTGCTGGCGCCGGTGGTGACCGACATGACCAAGGCGGCCAACGCGCTGCACTGGTGCGTCGGCGAAATGGAGCGGCGCTACAAGCTGATGTCCGCGCTGGGCGTGCGCAACCTGTCGGGCTACAACAGCAAGATCAACGAGGCGAAGAAGGCCGGCGAGTCCATCCCCAACCCCTTCTCGCTGACCGCCAATACCGAAATCGGGCCCGAGCCGCTGGAGCCGCTGCCCTACATCGTGGTGGTGATCGACGAGCTGGCCGACCTGATGATGGTGGTCGGCAAGAAGATCGAGGAACTCATCGCGCGCCTGGCGCAGAAGGCCCGCGCCTCGGGCATCCACCTGATCCTCGCCACGCAGCGGCCCAGCGTCGACGTGATCACCGGCCTGATCAAGGCCAACATCCCGACCCGCATCGCCTTCCAGGTTTCATCGAAGATCGATTCGCGCACCATCCTCGACCAGATGGGCGCCGAAGCGCTGCTCGGCCAGGGCGACATGCTCTTCCTCGCGCCGGGCACCGGCCTGCCGGTGCGCGTGCATGGCGCCTTCGTCGCCGACGAGGAAGTGCATCACGTCGTCGACCACCTGAAGAAGGTCGGCCCGCCCGACTACATCGACGGCCTGCTCGACGGGCCGGCGGCGGAGGACGGAGAAGTCGGCGCCGGCGACGCGGCAACGGGCGACGCCGAAGCCGACCCGATGTACGACCAGGCCGTGGAAGTCGTGCTGAAGACGCGGCGGCCCTCGATCTCGCTGGTGCAGCGCCACCTGCGCATCGGCTACAACCGCGCCGCGCGCCTGATCGAAGCCATGGAAAAGGCCGGGCTGGTGACGCCGATGAACGGCGCGGGCGGGCGCGAGGTCATCGCGCCGAACCGGGCGGAGTAGCTGGCCGGCCGGAGCATTACCACGGCGGTAATCCCGGCATTGGCATGAGCTTTGACCTGCTCGGTCATTGCGTGCGTTTCCTTTCCGTCCGCACCGATTCCGGGATCGAATCGCTTGCCATCACGACCTTCCTGTTGCGGCCAGTCGGCATCCGCTATACTTTGTGGAAATCTTCAACAAGCGGAGCAGGTCATGTCTACCGTCAATTTCAGTGTGCCGGATGATGTCAAGGATGAGTTCAACGCGGTCTTCTCGGGCCAGAACAAGAGCGCCATCATCGCCGAGCTGATGCGCGAGGCAGTGGAGCGGGCCAGGCGCAAGGAGCGCAGCCGTGCCGCGATCAGCCGCATCATGGCGCGGCGCGAGCGCGCCCCCGGCGTGACCGAAGCTTCATTCCGCAAGGCCCGCGAAAAAGGTCGACCGTGATCCTGGTGGTAGACGCCAGTGTCGCCATCAAGTGGTTTCTTCATTTCCGTGAAGGCGAAGACTACTGCCAGCGCGCCCTGGAGATTCTTGCGCGCGTCGATGAGGGCCGTGCAGTGATGGTGCAGCCGCCCCACTTCCTGGCCGAAATGGGCGCAGTGCTGGCGCGGGAAAAGCCGGCCGACGCGTTGTCTGACCTGAGAGACCTGATGGCTGTCGAGTTCGAGTCGGTTACGGAGCCGGTTGTTTACGAGTCCGCCTGCAAACTGGCCCTGCGCCTGGGCCAGCATCTGTTCGATACCCTGTATCACGCCGTGGCGCTGCACACGCCGGGCGCAACCCTGGTGACGGCCGACAAGCGCTACTTCAGCAAGGCCAGGGATGTCGGACGCATCACTCTACTGGCGGACTTCGTCCCATGAAATACGGCATCGCGGCTCTTTCCCTCATGGCTTCCTGCCTGGCCGCCAACGCCGCCGGCCTCGACCAGCTCAAGGCCTTCCTCGACACCAACCGCAGCGCGCGCGGTATGTTCACGCAAACCGTGATTGCCAAGTCCGGGCGCAAGCCGCAGCAGTCGGCCGGCATCTTCGCGCTGCAGCGGCCCGGCAAGTTCCGCTGGTCCTACGAGACGCCCTACAAGCAATTGCTGGTCAGCGACGGCAACAAGCTCTGGAGTTACGACCCCGACCTGAAGCAGGTCGCGGTGAAGAAGCTCGGCTCGGCCTTTGGCGCCAGCCCGGCGGCGCTGCTGGCGGGACAGAATCTGGATCAGCACTTCGAGCTCAAGGAAGGTATTGCCGCGGATGGACTGGAATTCGTCGAGGCCACACCCAAGGGCGGCGACGCCAGCTTCGAGCGCGTCAAGATCGGCTTTGCCGCCAACCGCCCGGCGAGCATGGAAATCCACGACAGCTTCGGCCAGGTGACGATGCTGCGCTTCACCCAGTTCGAGGCCAATCCGGCGCTGCCGGCAAGCCTGTTCCGCTTCGTCGCACCGGCCGGGGCCGATGTCGTCGGCGACTGATCGCCAAATCCACCTGCCTGCTCGCCAGCGAGGACATCGCGAAAGAAATGTCGGAGCTGCAGACGGACTTTTGAAAAGTCGGCTCTGGCGATACGGTGCGCAACAAGCATGCCCGGCGCCCCGGTACGGACTCAAGCAGGCTGCCGGCGTGGGGCGGAGTATGGAGAACGACGATTCGCGCAGGGATCGGCGAGTGGTGTATATCGGCGGCGAATTGTGCGTCACCCCCGAGCGGAGCCGGGAGGGCACGAAGTGACCGGACGGCGCAGCGAGAGGGGCGAAGCCACGACCGCAGGGAGTGGTGACGTTCGAATGAGTTGTTCTCCGGCGCGCAGCGCCGGGGGACAAGTCAGTCGGACAACAATTCGCCGCCGTTCTCCAGCGCGCAGGCAGACAGCCACGATGGGGCCGGAGTTCGGCATCCTCACTCCCCACCATCGGAGGCGCTGCGCGCTGGAGAACGTTTGAATTCACCGGCGGTGCGCGGCTTTATCGCGCAGCGTCCGGTGGAATGATGGGTTAGGCCGACAGCCATAAGCACAAAAGTCGGCGCTGGCGAGACGGCAATCAAGATGCGAAGTTCACCGTGGCATTAGAGCGAACACACCCCAGCCTAGGTATTCACGGGTGTAAGTGACATGGCGTGCGGGTTCCGTAGTCAGTTGGGCGCGAACCTCTTTCGCCAACTCGTCGTCGGGATTGGCTTCAAGCCACCGACGCATGGTGAGCCATTTGGCCGCCTCGTATCTGTCCCAGCCGTCTTGGTTAGCCAGAACCATTTCAACAACGTCATAGCCGAGGTTGCCGAAAGACGAGATAAGTTCTGGAAGTACGAGGAAGTCAGAGGTTGAGTTGGCAAGACATCTCTTGGCAATATCTTCTGTTGGCGGCAATTGCCGCCAGTAGGGCTCGCCGATGAGGATGATTCCTCCGGTGCGTAGGCTTTGCGCCAGAAGCTCGATAGTGCCGGCGACACCTCCGGCGATCCAGGTTGCACCAACGCAGGCGGCCACATCGACCTTCTCATTAGAAACATAACCTGCTGCATCCCCATGAATGAACTTGACTTGATCGGCAATGCCGAGTTCTTCAGCACGAAGTTTCGCTTGCTCGGTAAACAACTGGCTCATGTCGATGCCAGTGCCGACGATACCGTGATCGCGTGCCCAAGTGCATAGCATCTCTCCCGAACCACTGCCGAGGTCAAGCACTCGTACCCCAGACGCCAGATGCAACGCCGCACCAAGAGTGGCGAACTTATCTGGTGTGAACGGGTTATGGATGCGGTGAGCACTTTCAGTGATGTTGAATATTCGTGGGATGTCCATTGTGAAAAACTTTCTTGTGGGGTCGGATAGATTCGGTCGAGGCCTAACGTCTGAAATCACAGGCGCTGCGCGGCTTCATCGCGCAGCGTCCTGTGGATTGATGGGTTATGCCTCATCGAGACAAAGCTCAATGAAACCATTACATCCCGGCTCAGGGCCGTTGGGCTGAGTAAACAATACAGAACGAAGATCGGCGAGCACATGAGCCGGTGAATTGGGAAAAAACTGATCGATGACGGCGCGCCTCGCAGCAGATAGATCGGTGGGCGAGAGCGACGAGACTTCAACAAAAACGACCATCCATCGTCCCGACCTGAAGCGAAGAGAGAATAAATGTCGTCGTGCCTCAGTATCGGGTGGAGCAGGGTCATGTTCTGATGTCGGGGTTATGAAAATAACGAAGCGAACCGTAGCCTCGCTTGGAGCGCCAGCAACCCAAAACACTTTCTTCTTGTCTGTCACTGGAGGCGAAGGCCGAGCCTCGGACATCGGAATATCGACCTTAAAAATCAGTGTGGTGTGGCCACTCTGTGCTTCTGCCATCTTCCATCGCACGATATGTCGATCTGAGTTTCGGCGGCCCTCTTCCTGCTTTACCCATTCATCAGTACAGGACCATTGGCACTGGCCCGTCGCGTGGAAGGAAACCTTCTACTTGCCACATGCGGGGGAGGGCCCTCACTCCTTGACCCATGCTTTCCAAATTGTTGAGCGTGGCCCATGACGACTACCAACAGCAAAACGGGCTTCAGTTCGCGGACGCATGGCGAGAGGCATAACGTCTGACGTAACCGGCGCGACGCGGCTTCATCGCGGCGCGTCCGGTTGACGGATGGGTTGGGGCGCTGAAGCTCACCGGCGAGGCGGGCTGGAGACGTGCCCACACCAGCGAAGACCGCGCACCGGGTAAGCGAGAAGCGAAGCCACCGCCGCCGCACACCACCCGGGTTGCACAAGAGTCGGCGCTGGCAATACGGTGACCATGGCGCGCTGACAAGGAAACACGGCGGATGAAGGCGACACGGGGAAGCCGACCGAGCAACAGCGGACGACCGACGGAAGAATGGGGGGGGGGCGGGCCGGCGGCAGGAGCTTCCCCCGAAAATTCGTCTTCCAAGAGATGGGGTATAACGCCCCGGCAAATTGGAAGGAGAAGCGAAGTTGAAGAAGATACCGAAGCAAGAATACACGCCCGAATTCCGGGAATTGGCGGTAAAGCGAGTGAAGGCAGGCCAGACGGCGGGAGTAGTAGCGAAGGAACTGGGGCTGATCGAGCAGACCCTGCGCAACTGGGTCAAGGCATTTGACGCTGGCAAGCTCAATGGCCCCGGAACGAAGCCGGTCACGGCGGAGCAAATGGAACTCTCCAGAGTGCGTGCGGAGAACCTGCGGCTCAAGCGGGAGAACGAAATCCTAAAAAAGCGGCGGCGTACTTTGCGAGAGAAGCACTGTGAAGTACGCCTGGATCGATACGCACCGGGATGAATTTGAACTGGCGCCGATGTGCGAAGCCCTGACGGTCAGCATGAGCGGTTACCGCGCCTGGAAGGGCGGTGGCAGTCCGACGCGGACACGCCTGACCGACACGCAGATGCTGGCGCTGATCCAGGCGATTCACCAGGAGTTGAAGGGTGAGCTTCCCTCTGTTTTTCGTCTTCCAACCCAACGGCATTATGCCGCCAATTGCTGCTCATGCTGAATGCTGATCCAGTCGTCCAGGAACTTCATGGGCGAGGCGTAGCCGAGCGTGGAATGCTGTCGTCTTCGGTTGTAGAACGGTTCGATATAGTCGAACAGATCGGCTTCCGCTGCGGCCCGCGTACTGTAGCGGGTGCCATGCACCCGCTCATTCTTCAGGCTGTTGAAGAAGCTCTCCGTGGGCGCGTTGTCCCAGCAATTGCCCTTGCGGCTCATCGAGCAGATCATCCCGTACCCTTCCAGCCGCGCCTGAAAGGCGTGGCTCGCATACTGGCTTCCCCGGTCGGAGTGATGGATCAAACCCGGCGCCGGCTTCTTGCGGAACCACGCCATGGTCAGCGCATCGATCACGATGTCCGCCGTCATTCGAGGCTTGATCGACCAGCCGACGACTTCCCTGTTGAACAGATCGAGGACCACGGCCAGGTAGAGCCAACCCTCGTCAGTCCAGATGTAGGTCATGTCGGCAGTCCAGACCTGATTCGGTGCCGCCGGCGTGAAGTCTCTGGCCAGCAGGTTCGGCGCCACCGGCAGCGAGTGCTTCGAATCGGTCGTCGCCTTGAAACGTCGCTTGTGGCGTGCCCGGATGCCGTTCTCCCGCATCAGACGCTCGACGCGTTCCTTGCTCGCCGGGAATCCTCTGTCGCGCAGTTCGCGCACCATGCGTGGGCTACCGTAGGCACCCTTCAACTCCTGGTGAATCGCCTGGATCAGCGCCAGCATCTGCGTGTCGGTCAGGCGTGTCCGCGTCGGACTGCCACCGCCCTTCCAGGCGCGGTAACCGCTCATGCTGACCGTCAGGGCTTCGCACATCGGCGCCAGTTCAAATTCATCCCGGTGCGTATCGATCCAGGCGTACTTCACAGTGCTTCTCTCGCAAAGTACGCCGCCGCTTTTTTAGGATTTCGTTCTCCCGCTTGAGCCGCAGGTTCTCCGCACGCACTCTGGAGAGTTCCATTTGCTCCGGCGTGACCTGCTTCGTTCCGGGGCCATTGAGCTTGCCAGCGTCAAATGCCTTGACCCAGTTGCGCAGGGTCTGCTCGATCAGCCCCAGTTCCTTCGCTACTACTCCCGCCGTCTGGCCTGCCTTCACTCGCTTTACCGCCAATTCCCGGAATTCGGGCGTGTATTCTTGCTTCGGTATCTTCTTCAACTTCGCTTCTCCTTCCAATTTGCCGGGGCGTTATACCCCATCTCTTGGAAGACGAATTTTCGGGGGAAGCTCATAAGCAGCCAAAAACCGAGGCCGACTACAGCAATGACAACGAGCCAGACAATGAAGTCTCTGTTGTTTGATGCAAGTTCTCGTTTATCGCTGGCAGTCTGGAGAGCCGGCTCAGGCAGATGTCGGTTTTCAGCGATCCACTTTTCTTTCTTTCGCTTCGTCATCCACTGCGAAAGCTTGGCCAGACCATACAGGCCGCCGCCAATAATTGCCCCTTGGACGAGAGCAAGCACAACAGTTTTTCCAAAATCTGCTGCCATAGATAGCCTCCCTTATTGTGTTGCCCAACGTGCTAGCTCAGGGGCGCGAAGCCGGCTTGCCGGCGGAGCGTCCCTCTGGAGCGGCGGGTTAGACATGGTGCCGACGGAGAAAAGTCGGCGCTGGCAGGACGGCAAGCTAAGCATGGAGCACACGATCTAAAAGCGCGACGACGAAAGGAGCGACATACCAAAGCACGCCGAGTAAGAAAGCAAGGCGAAGAACAAAAACCAGCCCACGCAACAAAGGCACTGAATTGCTCTGCCACCGATGAATAAACATGGGGCCGCCAAAGGAAACCCAGAACGTTGGCCCGAGCACAAAGATTGCGGTCAGCCATTGTGAAAGCCTGGACGCTTTGAGCGAAATTGCCGCGACACCAACACAACCAAGAGCAAACCAAAAGGGTGACCAATTCTTTTTGTAGAGCGGCACCCCCAAAGTCTTCGGCTCAATTTCCATGGCAATGTCTAACGTCTGACATAACCGGCGCTGCGCGGCTTCATCGCGCAGCGTCCGTGTTGATGGATGGGTTAGCCCCCAAAGTGTTTCTCGATTACCTCTTGAACGAACTTTCGGCAGAGTGAATCGACTTTTTCCGGGTGAGTGGCGTTGTTTCGTCCCCGGACTATGAATACTTCATCAGCCGCTTTGTAGCCAACCTCCACGATGCTTGGTACGTTAGGGGCTGTGAGGGTATCTAGTCGCTCATAGTGGAAAGAGCCCGAAGGGTCTTCTCGGCTAATGTGGAGCGTCACGTCAGCTTCGCGACGCATCGAGTAGCTGGGTGATCCAAAGAAGAACAGATAGCGCGCCGCATGTGGGCCGCTGCGGAAGTCCAGGCGGAAAAACCATGTCTTTTTGGCGGAGCCTCGGTTCTTGAGGGAGAGATATTTCTCAAACTCCAAGGTTCCAAGGTCTACAAAATAGATTTCGCCAAGGTCGGCAGACGCGCTTAGCAGTTCGGCTGTTTGCTTGAATAGACTCTTGAGGAGTTCCATGGCATTTCGCCAAACCTCGTACTGGTTGGATGCCTTTATCTTCTCTTTCTGGTCGAACTTGCTTGCTATGGAACGAGCCCATTCAATTGCCTCCCGCTGTTCATCCGCGGCGGCCTCATATTCTTCTAGGCTTTCTTCAGTGCACTCGGAAATGAGTGAAACAAATGGTGTGAGGTCCGAGCTTTGGGAAATTTCTAGCGCATCGTAATAGCGCAGGCGGTCCTCACGTGAAACTACGGCAATAGGGAAGCCATATCGCATGAGAATTAGGTTCATCAGCAACCTCGCAACCCGGCCGTTTCCGTCGATAAACGGGTGGATCGTTACAAACCATGTGTGTGCGGCGCTTGCTACAAGAATGGCATCCTCAACAGGAAACAGAATGCCTGGCACGCTGGCGCGCTGAAGCCAATTTCCAAATGACCTCATCTCAGGGCCGACGGACTCGACGGCTGGCGGCTTGAATTGGGAACCTCCGATCTCAACAATGACTGTCCGATACTGCCCAGCGTCGCCGTCGTTGATTCCCTTGAGCACGAGCAAATGAATTTGCCGTACATCGGCTTCGGTAATTGGTCGCGAAGGGTTAGCCGCAAGCTCTTCAAGAAAGTCGAGTGCTTCGGAAAGGTTCTTAGCTTCCGCTTGGTCTTTCAACGGTTTTCCGGTGATTGTTAGCCCCTGCTCAACCACCAATCGTGTTTCACCAACATCAAGAGCATTTCCCTCAATGGCATTCGAGTGGTAGATGTTCTTGATGCGGAAGTACTTTCTCAGCTTATTCAGAACTTCCGGGGTCAGTGCACCCGTGTCACGCATCTTTGAAACGCGAGTTCCAATGGCCCGAATCATGGCCTGTTGGGTGGGATCAAGGTCGTATGCGGTTTCAGCGATTTGATTCATGGTAGATCCAATGGGCAGAGATTTTGGGGGCTAACGTTCGACGTAACCGGCGCGACGCAGCTTCATCGCGGCGCGTCCGTGTTGACGGAGGGGTTGGGGGTTGACGATGGACGAGCTGCATTTTTTTGCGGCTGTCGTCGTACTACTGGTGCTGGCTGTCATTTGGCACGCGGTTCAGTTGATTCACTATCTCGGTTGGCGAGGGCATGACATTGAATTTGGAACGGACTACAGGTTCAACGAGGGGGCGCCGGCGGATTGGGTTTTTCGGGTTCCGCCGTGGCTTGAATGGCTGCTGCGGAAGCTGGAGCGGGATACCAGATTGGGAGCCAACTTCCGAGACCTTGCAAGACGAAACCGACAATGAGCAACGAAAGCCCCCACTTCATGTACCGGCGCTTCTTCTGTTCATAGGCCTCGAACTTTGGATTTGGGACAAGCCGAGTGCTTCCGTTGAAACACCCAGCGTCACCAACGTCGATGGTCGCGGGGCCGTTAAATACTCTCACCACTTCGTTTGCAACAAGGAGAGCGCCAACGATGTCACAGGCAAGGCCAACGGATGTGACGATGGCAGGAAGATTGGCGATCATGATGATTGAGACCCCCAACGTGGAGTTCAGGCCGACTCACGCGGCATCATCGCGTGAGGTCGCCCTTGGCACGACGGGTTAGAACTGGGGCAATGACCCAGCGGGCAAGCGCGGTTTGAAGGTTTTGCGGCGATGGCCTCGAATCCTGTTCTGGACATCCGCGACGACCGCACAGAGTGGTTGCGCGGAAGATTGTCGAGCACTTTCGGCCGCGCGGTACCAGTGTTGATACCGGGCGGGGCGGCGCGCGTTATGCAAGAAATGCCGGGCGCCGACTGGTGCGAAGTGAGTGAGGGCCGAGACTTTTTCGAGTGGAACACCCGCGTGGACTGGATTGTGAGCAACCCACCGTTCAGCATTTTTTTGAGTGGCTGCGGCACAGCATGACCCTGGCGGACGACATTGTGTATTTGATTCCGCTCGGGAAGGTTTGGCAGCCACACAGCGGCAAGCGCCATGGCGCATGAGTGGGGCGGCAACCTGATTGCCGGCAACGGCAGGAAGGCACTCGGCCCCCGGCCGGCTTTGCGGTCGGCGCTGGCAATACGGGGACGGCATGCGCAACGGGTTCTTGCCGCCAAAACAACGCAGGATGAAGCGCGACACTGGGAAGCCGACCGAGCAACAGCGGACTGACCGACGGAAACGACGGACCCGCGCCCGAGAACGCAAGCGAAATTGTGACCCCGTGATGCGCTTGCTGTGCGGCGGGGCCTCAACCGGCGCTACCCGCCGTGGACGCCAGCAGAATGCGCAAGCCGCTGCAAACCGCGGCGTGTAAGCGAACGAAGGCTGGCGCGATTGCAGCCACGGCGCAGCAAACCAACGAAGCGATCTCGGCGTGCCGAAGCGCAGTGGCGGGGCCGTTGAAGATACGAGCTGGTGGCGCATGCACATTGGCGCCCAACGTGATGTGCACGCCAAGTGGCGTGTTAATCGGTTATTCGGACTGGCGTACAATCCAGACATCTCTTTGTAACCTATTGACTGTAATGGGCGCTGCGAAAAGTTATCCACCAGTTTCCGCCTCTTCCGCTCCGGCCGACCCGCCGAAGCTGCTTGACCGCGTTCGTGACCGGATCCGGCGCAAGGGATACAGCATCCGCACCGAGAAATCCTATGCGCACTGGATTAAACGCTTTATTCTGTTCAATGACAAGCGGCACCCGCAGGAGATGGGCGCGGCGGAGGTCGAGGCCTTTCTGACCAGTCTCGCGGTGGATCGCGACGTGGCGGCGGCGACGCAGAACCTGGCGCTTTCGGCGATTCTGTTTCTCTACCGCGAAGTGCTGGAAATGCCCTTGCCGTGGCTGGACGGAATCGAGCGGGCGAAGAAGCCGGCGCGCCTGCCGACGGTGCTGTCGGCGGCCGAGGTGGGGGCGGTGCTGGCGCGGCTGGATGGCACCACGGGCCTGATGCTGCGCCTGCTCTACGGCACCGGCATGCGCCTGATGGAATGCGTGCGCCTGCGGGTCAAGGATGTCGATTTCGCCGCGCGGCAGATCACGGTGCGCGATGGCAAGGGTGGCAAGGATCGCGTGACCATGCTGCCCGATGCGCTGGCCGGGTTGCTGCGTGCGCACCTCGCGGTGGTGAAGGCGCAGCACGCGGCGGACCTGGCGCAGGGCCTGGGCTCGGTGTGGCTGCCGGACGCGCTGGCGCGAAAGTATCCGAATGCGGCGACGGCCTGGGGCTGGCAGTATGTGTTTCCGGCGCGCTCCATTTCGGTCGATCCGCGCGGCGGCGAGCGCCGCCGGCACCATGTGGACGAGAAGCTGCTCCAGCGCGCCATCCGCCGCGCGGCGGGCGAGGCGGGCATCGTCAAGCCGGTGTCGCCCCACGTGCTGCGCCATTCCTTCGCCACGCACCTGCTGCAGTCTGGCTATGACATCCGTACGGTGCAGGAACTGCTCGGCCATTCGGATGTGTCGACGACCATGATCTACACCCACGTGCTGAACAAGGGCGGCCGCGGCGTGGTCAGTCCGCTGGATGCGCTGGCGTGAGGATGGCCGCGGCTCTGCCACTGCCATGAGCGATCTGTTTGGCGAACGGAACCCGCACGCGCCTCTGGCGGAGCAGATGCGGCCGCGCACGCTGGACGAAGTGATCGGCCAGCGCCACCTGGTCGGCGAGGGCAAGCCGCTGCGCCTCGCCTTCGCCTCCGGCACGCCGCATTCGATGATCCTCTGGGGCCCGCCGGGCGTGGGCAAGACCACGCTGGCACGGCTGATGGCGGATGGCTTCGATGCCGAATTCATTGCGCTGTCGGCGGTGTTTTCCGGCGTCAAGGACATCCGCGAGGCGATGCAGCAGGCCGAGATGATGGCGCAGCAGGGGCGGCGCACGATACTCTTCGTCGACGAGGTGCATCGTTTCAACAAGGCGCAGCAGGATGCCTTCCTGCCTTATGTGGAACGCGGTACCGTGACCTTCATCGGCGCCACTACCGAGAACCCGTCCTTCGAAGTCAATTCCGCGCTGCTGTCGCGCGCCGCGGTGTATGTGCTGAAGAGCCTGGACGAAGCCGAACTGGGTGAGCTGTTCGACCGGGCGCGGGCCGGGGCGCTGGACGATCTCGAATTCGACGCCGAGGCGCGTGGGCACCTGATCGGATACGCCGACGGCGATGCGCGGCGCCTGCTCAACGTGCTGGAGCAGATACGCACGGCAACGGCCACCGCCGGTCGCCGTGTCGTCAGCGCCGACTTTCTGGAGCAGACCCTGGCCGCCGACCTGCGCCGCTTCGACAAGGGCGGCGATGCCTTCTACGATCAGATTTCGGCCCTGCACAAATCGGTGCGCGGCTCGAACCCCGATGCCGCGCTGTACTGGCTGGTGCGCATGCTCGACGGCGGCGCCGATCCGCTCTACATGGGGCGGCGCATCGTGCGCATGGCGATCGAGGACGTCGGCCTGGCCGATCCGCGCGCCTGGGAAATCGCGCTCAATGCCTGCGCCACCTACGAGCGCCTGGGCAGCCCGGAAGGCGAGCTGGCGCTGGCCAACGCCGTGCTCTACATGGCCGTGGCGCCCAAATCGAACGCGGCCTACGTCGCCTATAATGCGGCCCGCGCGTTCGTGGCGAAAGACAAAAGTCGCGGCGTGCCCGAGCATCTGCGCAATGCGCCAACCAAACTGATGAAGGAGCTCGGTTACGGCGCCGATTATCGCTACGCCCACGACGAAGCCGAGGGCTATGCCGCAGGCGAGAGCTACCTGCCCGATGGCATGCCCGCCGTGCATTGGTACCAACCCGTGGCGCGCGGACTGGAACAGAAGATCGCCGAAAAACTTGCCCACCTGCGCGAACTCGACGCACAGGCGAAGAAGAAACGATAAGGAAATACCATGCTGGACATCCAAAGCTTGCGTACCAATCTTGCCGCGGTCGCCGAACGCCTCGCCACGCGCGGCGTGGCGCTCGACACTGTCGCCTTCGAGGCGCTCGAAGCCGAGCGCAAGCGCCTGCAGGTGCACACGCAGGACCTGCAGGCCAAGCGCAACACGCTGTCGAAGCAGATCGGCATGCTGAAGGGCAAGGGCGAGGACGCTTCCGCCGTGATGGCCGAAGTGGCGGGCCTGGGTGACGACCTGAAAGCCGGCGAGGCGGCGCTGGCCGAGCTGATGCCGCGCTTCGACACCTTCCTCGAACTGATTCCCAACCTGCCGCACGAAAGCGTGCCGGTCGGCCGGGACGAAACCGGCAACGTCGAAGTGCTGCGCTGGGGTACGCCGCGCGCCATCACCGCACCGCGCGACCACGTCGATCTGGGCACCGCGCTGGGCGGGCTGGATTTCGAGGCCGGGGTGAAGATTTCCGGCGCGCGCTTCACGGTGATGAAGGGCGCGATAGCTCGCCTGCACCGCGCGTTGACGCAGTTCATGCTCGACCTGCATACGACCGAGCATGGTTACACCGAGGTGTACACGCCTTACCTCGTCAATCCCGAAAGCATGTTCGGTACCGGCCAGTTGCCGAAGTTCGAGGAAGACCTGTTCATGGTGCCGCGCAGCGACGGCAGCAAGCTCTACCTGATCCCCACCGCCGAGGTGCCGGTGACCAACCTCGTGCGCGGCGAGATCCTCGCCGGCGATGCGCTGCCGCTCAAGTTCGTCGCCCACACCCCCTGCTTCCGCTCGGAAGCCGGCAGCTACGGCAAGGACACGCGCGGCATGATCCGCCAGCACCAGTTCGACAAGGTGGAGCTGGTGCAGATGGTGCGCCCAGATCAGTCATGGGACGCGCTGGAACAGCTCACCGGCCATGCCGAGGCGGTGCTGCAAAAACTCGACCTGCCCTACCGCAAGGTCGCGCTGTGCACCGGCGACATGGGCTTTTCGGCGGCCAAGACCTACGACCTCGAAGTCTGGCTGCCGGCGCAGAATACCTATCGCGAAATTTCGTCCTGCTCCAATTTCGAAGCCTTCCAGGCGCGGCGCATGCAGGCGCGCTTCCGCAACGACAAGAACAAGCCGGAGTTGCTGCACACGCTGAATGGATCGGGACTCGCGGTCGGCCGCACGCTGGTTGCGATCCTCGAGAATTACCAGAACGCGGACGGCAGCATCACGGTCCCGCCGGCACTTCGGCCATGGCTGGCTGGACTGGAAAGGATTCAGGCAGCCTGAGCGCCGACAGGCCCGCGTAGGGCGAGGCGTGGGCCGGCTCGAGGCGGCTGAGGATGTCGTAGTAGTTGCGGATGTTCTCCACCATGATCACCGCCTCGCCGCCGCGCGCGGCGCCGCTTTTCAGTCGCGCATAAATCTCCGGTCGTGCCAGTTGCGGCAACACCTGCTTCATTTCGTACCAGACATCCGGGTTGCGTTTCATGCCTTTGGCGATCGCACGGGCGCCGCGAAAGTGGCCCATGCCCAGGTTGTAGGCCGACAGGGCCAGCCACTGGCGATCGGGAAGTTCGGCGCCGGGGATCTGTTCCATCAGCTGCGCCAGATAGCGGGCGCCGGCGCGGATGCTTTCCGCGCCATCGAGGCGATTCGCGACACGCAGGAAGTCGGCCGTGTCCTCGGTCAGCATCATCATGCCGCGCACGTTGGTGTACGAGGTCGCCAGCGGGTCCCATTTCGATTCCTGGTAGGCCAGCGCGGCCAGCAGCCGCCAGTCGATGCCGCTCAGGTCCTGCGCCGCCTGGAAGTCGCGGCGCCAGGCCGGCAGCCTGGCCCGTGCGTCATCGAGGAAGCGGACGATGCCGGCGGCATCGAGGCGCTTGATGTGGCCGAAGTAGCGGTCGTGGATGCGCGCCAGCGTGCCGTCGGCGCGGACGCCGGCGATGAAGGCGTCGGCCTTGTCGCGCAGCGCCCCCGCGTCCTTGCCGCCGAAGGCCCAGCCGAACTCCAGCTTGCCCGGCAATTGCACGCGGGCGTCCAGTTCCGGATGGAAGTTGATGCCCAGGTCGAGATGGATCTCAGTGTACCGCGACCAGCTCCGCCTTGCGCTCGGCGACGCGGGCCAGCAGGTCCATTTCCGTGACGCCCGCGACTTCGACCACCTGCGGACGCGATTTTTCGTCCAGCCCGCGCAGGGTATCCGCCAGCGCCGAGCCCGCCACCACTTCGACCGGCCGGCCGGCCAGGTCGGAAAGCTGTTCCGGTTCCGTCATGTCCTCATGGGCGACGACCCATTGCTTGACGGCGCGGATCGGCGTCGAGTACTGCAGGGAATCGTTGCCCGGCGGCATCGAGGCGGCCAGGTGGACCCGGCCCGCCTGCGCCATTTCAGTCAGGTCGTGGAAGTCCGCCGCCTTGATGAACTGCACCCTCAAGCCCTGGCTCGCGGCGAAGGCCGTCACCAGGTCATGCTCGAAGCCGCTGGTCGTGGCGTCCGCGCCCTCCTGAAAGAAGGCGGGCGCCTCGCGCACCGCGACGACCAGTTTGCCTTCCGTTTCGGGCGGCTCGATGCGCGTGCAGGCGAGCGGACCGGACAGGACAAGACAGCAGATCAGGCGAAGCAGTTTCGGCAACGCTTTCCCTCCCTGTGACGACCGTCGCTTCGCGGGTATAATCCGCGCCTCGCGGAGAGGTGGCAGAGTGGTCGAATGTACCTGACTCGAAATCAGGCGATGTCGCAAGGCATCCGTGGGTTCGAATCCCACCCTCTCCGCCACCTACCTAGCATTCATGCGGTTCTTCATGCGATGAATGCAGAAACCCACAAATAAACCACCAATCGAGCAGTGCGGAATTGAATTCCGGATAAAGCTCCGGGGCCAATGCTACACCAGCGACACGGATCGGCCGCAACCACTCTGGTGATTGCCGGCGGCACCGAGAATTAGCACGAAGCCGTGATCAAGATGGTGCGGAAGTACCGGGGGATCTAGCCCGAATATTTCATAGGGGAGGTCGGCGGAACAGCCGTGAGGCGCGTTAATACAGGTGTCCAAGCCAATATTAACGAGGTTCCGCCGATGCCAAAGTGTACCGCTGATCAGATGTCGTTTGGGCGCCTCGGGCGCCGGAAAATTGACGCCAATTTCGAGGGCGGTGCGCTCAGTTCCGACGGCGGTTTGATGCTGTTGCGACAAGTCGACCGGCGCATTGGATTGTCGCGTGCCGTGGCGGCCGCGCTGCATGATCCCCGTAATCAGGACATGATCGTCCATGAGATGCGCGACCTGGTGGCGCAACGGCTGTATGCGCTGTGCTGCGGCTACGAAGACCTGAACGATCACGCCGCCTTGCGCAACGACCCGCTGATGCAGACGGCGGTGGGCAAGAGTGATGAACTGGGCAGCAGTCCGACCTTGTGCCGCCTCGAGAAGAGGGCCACGCGTTCCGATATCGTGGCCTTGAACCGGGTGCTGGTCGAGCAGTTCATTGCCAGCCAGAAGACCTGTCCGGACGAGTTGGTGCTGGACATCGATGCGTCCGACATTCCTTTGCACGGGGATCAGGAACAGACCGAGTTCCATGCCTACTACGATCACTATTGCTACCTGCCGCTGTACGTCTTCTGTGGCAAGGCGATGCTGGCCTGTGTCTTGCGCCGCAGCGGATCGACGGCGCCAAGCATGCCGCTGCCGTGATCAAGCTGATCGTGACCCGCTTGCGTCGGACCTGGCCGGCGATACGGATCATCGTCCGTGGCGATTCCGGCTTCTGCCGCCAGCGCCTGATCCGCTGATGCGAACGCCACGGCGTCGGCTACGTCATCGGGATGGCGAGGAATGCCCGTTTGCAAGGCCACGTGGCCCACTGGGAACACGCGATGGAACAGGCCTTCCACGACACCGGGAGCAAGCAGCGGATGATCCGGCAGTTCTCCTACGCGGCCAAGAGTTGGGATCGCGAGCGGCGCCTGATCACCCGCCTGGAGTTTGGCGCCCAAGGCACCAATCCGCGCTTCATCGTGACCAACCTCGACCGTTCTGCCGAAGAACTGTATGACGACCTCTACTGCCAGCGCGGCGAGGCCGAGAACCGGATCAAGGAAACCCAGCTGGACCTGTTCGGCACGCGCGCCAGCTGCCACAGGTTTCTGGCGAACTGGTTGCGCATCCTGTTCTCGGCCTTGGCTTACACGCTGATGCAGCGCCTGCGCGAGCTGGCCTTGGCCACGACCGATCTGGCGAAGGCCACCGCGGCCACGATTCGCGTCCGCTTGCTCAAGATCGGGGCTGCCGTGATCCGCAATACGCGGCGTATCCGCGTCCTGCTGGCCTCCCACCATCCATTGCGCGACACCTACCTCATCGCCGCCAACGCACTGGCTTCTCCATAGCCACTACCGAGTGCGTCCCCGACATGATGATCATCGGGGTTGGGGGTGGTAAGTCCAGATTTCGCCAATTTGATCAAAACTTGATCAAATACGTCCGCTGGGATTGATTGCTGTGGTGAGCTTCCCTCTGTTTTTCGTCTTCCAACCCAACGGCATTATGCCGCCAATTGCTGCTCATGCTGAATGCTGATCCAGTCGTCCAGGAACTTCATGGGCGAGGCGTAGCCGAGCGTGGAATGCTGTCGTCTTCGGTTGTAGAACGGTTCGATATAGTCGAACAGATCGGCTTCCGCTGCGGCCCGCGTACTGTGGCGGGTGCCATGCACCCGCTCATTCTTCAGGCTGTTGAAGAAGCTCTCCGTGGGCGCGTTGTCCCAGCAATTGCCCTTGCGGCTCATCGAGCAGATCATCCCGTACCCTTCCAGCCGCGCCTGAAAGGCGTGGCTCGCATACTGGCTTCCCCGGTCGGAGTGATGGATCAAACCCGGCGCCGGCTTCTTGCGGAACCACGCCATGGTCAGCGCATCGATCACGATGTCCGCCGTCATTCGAGGCTTGATCGACCAGCCGACGACTTCCCTGTTGAACAGATCGAGGACCACGGCCAGGTAGAGCCAACCCTCGTCAGTCCAGATGTAGGTCATGTCGGCAGTCCAGACCTGATTCGGTGCCGCCGGCGTGAAGTCTCTGGCCAGCAGGTTCGGCGCCACCGGCAGCGAGTGCTTCGAATCGGTCGTCGCCTTGAAACGTCGCTTGTGGCGTGCCCGGATGCCGTTCTCCCGCATCAGACGCTCGACGCGTTCCTTGCTCGCCGGGAATCCTCTGTCGCGCAGTTCGCGCACCATGCGTGGGCTACCGTAGGCACCCTTCAACTCCCGGTGAATCGCCTGGATCAGCGCCAGCATCTGCGTGTCGGTCAGGCGTGTCCGCGTCGGACTGCCACCGCCCTTCCAGGCGCGGTAACCGCTCATGCTGACCGTCAGGGCTTCGCACATCGGCGCCAGTTCAAATTCATCCCGGTGCGTATCGATCCAGGCGTACTTCACAGTGCTTCTCTCGCAAAGTACGCCGCCGCTTTTTTTAGGATTTCGTTCTCCCGCTTGAGCCGCAGGTTCTCCGCACGCACTCTGGAGAGTTCCATTTGCTCCGCCGTGACCGGCTTCGTTCCGGGGCCATTGAGCTTGCCAGCGTCAAATGCCTTGACCCAGTTGCGCAGGGTCTGCTCGATCAGCCCCAGTTCCTTCGCTACTACTCCCGCCGTCTGGCCTGCCTTCACTCGCTTTACCGCCAATTCCCGGAATTCGGGCGTGTATTCTTGCTTCGGTATCTTCTTCAACTTCGCTTCTCCTTCCAATTTGCCGGGGCGTTATACCCCATCTCTTGGAAGACGAATTTTCGGGGGAAGCTCAGTGGTTTTCCTGAATGGCCCGCTTCGAGTGGGCCATATTCTTTGGTTCACAGGAAACCGATCATCGAGGAACGGGCGGCAGAACAGCAGATTCGGAAGCCCGCCGAATCTGTTAGTCAGAATTCTGACGAACAAAAACCAATTCGCGCCGACTCCACCGTAGCCGACATGGCCGGCATCTCGCGCGACACTGGCGATGCCGGGTTCGCGAAGTCCGGCGCTTCAATGGTCCGCGGTGCGCCGCCGGTCCGCCCCGGCGGCATTTGCCGCGGTGGCGGCGAGCGGCAGGAACAGGCGCACCAGGGCACCATTTCCGGCGGCGGGGCTGCCGATTTCGAAGGTGCCGCCGTGGAGTTCGGCGATGCGCCCGACGATGGAAAGCCCGAGTCCGCTGCCCGCGGACGAACAAAAGTTATGTCCCCGCGCGCCAGCGCCGGGGACGGTATCCAGGCGGACGGCGCCGGCGCCACGGCAAAAGCGTTGCTGCACGCGCTCGCGCTGGTCGACGGGGATGCCGCGGCCATTGTCGACGACGGTCAATACCGCGCGCGCGTCCTCCGGCGCGATGGATACTTCGATGCGCGTGGCGCCGCCGTGGCGCAAGCTGTTTTCCACCAAATTACGCAGCAGCACTTCCAGCAGCAGCGCGTCGCCGCGCACCCGGGCGTCGCCGTCGCACAGCACCAGGTCGCAGTGGCATGCGATGGCGTCGCCGGCGCTCATGGCCAGGATTTCCTCGGCAACCCGGCGCAGGGCCAGGTCCTGCATCGCGTGCGGCGTGCCGGCATCGAGCCGCGCCAGCGTCAGCAACTGGGCGACGAGGTGGGTGGCACGGTCGCAGCCGAGGATGATCTGTTCCAGCGCATGCCGGCGTTGGGCGCCGTCGGTGGCGGCCAACGCAACCTGGGCCTGGGCCCTGAGTGCGGCCAGCGGCGTGCGCAGCTCGTGCGAGGCATCGGCGGTGAAGCGGCGTTCGTTTTCCAGCGCGCGATCGATTTCGGCGAACAGCGCGTTGAGCCGCCGGATCAGCGGCACGATCTCGCTCGGCGTATCGGCGCTGGTGATCGGTGTCAGCCGGTCCGGCGCCCGCGTCGCCACCTCATCAGTGAGCCGCCGCAGCGGGCGCAGAGAAAAGCCGACCGCGACCACCAGCACCAGTGCCAAGCCAGGCAGGGCGTAGAGCATCGGCAGCAGCAGATGCTCGGCGATTTCGCCGGCCAAATCGGCACGTTCCTTCTGCATGTGCCTTGCGGTCGCCGGCGGGTGTCTGAGCAGGTCCTCAATTTCGTGCAGTGCCGAGCGCCAGGTGAAGACGGCGGTAACCAGCCAGACCACGGCCACGGCGGCTGTCGTCAGCAACACCAGGCGCAGGCGCAGGGATTTCACGCGGGCGCATCCTTCGCGATGACGTAGCCGATGCCGCGCAGGGTGCGGATCGCTTCGGCGTCGAGCTTGCGCCGCAGGTGGTGGATGTAGACCTCGACGGCATTGCTGCCGATTTCATCGCCCCAGGCATAGAGATGCTGCTCCAGTTGGGGTCGCGACAGCGCCCGGCCCGGCTGCTGCATCAGCGCCAGGAGCAGGGCATATTCCTTGGCCGCGAGTTCGACCGGCTTGCCGCGATAGGTGACGGCGTGCGTCGCCGGATCAAGCGTGATACCGGAGGCTGCCAGCACCGGCGCCGGCTGGCCACCGGCGCGGCGCAACAGCGCGCGCAGGCGGGCATTCAGTTCGCCGAGGTCGCAGGGCTTGACCAGATAGTCGTCGGCTCCTGCATCAAGGCCTTTGATGCGATCCTCCACGGTATCGCGCGCGGTGAGGATCAGCACCGGCAGCGCCTGCTTTTTTGCACGCAACTTGCGCAGGACCTCCAGTCCGCTCATACGCGGCAGACCGAGGTCAAGCACCACGGCTGCATAGTCCTCCGTGGCCAGAGCGGTTTCCGCGCTGATGCCGTCACGCGCCCAGTCAACGGCATGGCCGGCCTGTTTCAGGCCGGCCTGCAGCGCGTCGCCGAGCAGAACATCGTCTTCAACCAGCAGGATTCTCATTGCGGATGTGCTTGCGACCCGTGATCATCGCCTTGACCAGATTCTCTCGGTGCAGCCAGCTGCTGACGACCACGCCGGCCAGATGGACTGCGACCATCGCCATCATGCCATTGGCGGCGGCCTCGTGCAGTTCTTCCATGAAATGTCCGCCGAACTCGTTGTAGGTGGCGTAGCCGCTGGCGGCGGCGGTGATGCCGAAGCCAAGCAGGAGGAAAATCGCCACCGCGCCGGCCGGATTATGGCCGAGGTAGTGTTGCGGCTTTCCGGCCAGCAGGGACTTCAGGTAGTCGATGACTTTGGCCGGCGTCGGCAGGAAGTCGGCAAAGCGCGAATGGCCGCCGCCGACGAAGCCCCAGAGGATGCGGAAGGCGATCAGGCCGGCCATGCCGTAGCCGGCCAGGACGTGGATGTCGCGCAGCTTCTCGGATTCCGCGGTGACGAAGGCGACGACGAAGCTGGTCGCCAGCGACCAGTGGAAAATTCGCGTCGGCAGGTCCCAGACGCGGATGGGCTTGGCTTGGATTTGCATGCTTGTCCTCACTTGGGAATGTTGATCGAGCGTTCGCTGTAGTCGCCCGTAGCCGCCTGGCGGTGGCAGGCCGTGCAGTTGGCCGGGCTCTTGATCGAGGCGCGCTGGAAGGTCGCGGCGGCAATCTCGCGATGTTTCTTCGCGAAGCGGGCTGTTTCGGTGATGCGCAGCAAGGGTTTGCCGGCGGCATCGCGGGTGGTTCCGGTCTTGCGCCCGTTGGCGTTGGCGACCAGAAAGTCGGTGATGGCGATACGGCGCTTTTCATCCAGGCTGGCGTCGCTGCCGAAGTGGTGCGACAGGTCGCCCATCATGGCGCGCCAGGAATCGGCGTGCAGCATCTGCGGCGGGAAGGCCATGTGGCAGGAGGCGCATTCTTCCTCGAATGCGGGGTTCTTCGGCAGGCGGTAGTTGTCGGCCTGGGCCGACAGCGCGGCCAGCAGCAGCGCGGCGGGAATCAGCTTTTCATCACGGCTTCCTTATTTGAGGGCCAGCAGCCAGGCCATCACATCGGCCTTTTCCTGCGCGCTGCAGAGCCGGTTGGCGGTGTCGTTGCAGTTGCGGCGGAACCACTTGTCTACCTTGGCGGCATCGGTGAAGCGCTCGGCGTTGGCCGCCGGCGCCAGCGGCGTGATGGCCTTGTCCGTCTTGGCGTGGCGGCCGGTCTGGGTCGGGCGCTCGGTGTGGCAGGAGGCGCAACTCCATTCGCCGCCCTGCTTGCTGTTGAAGAACCGCCCGCCGCGTTCGGCGGATGCGGCGCCGCCGGCTTCCTTTTCGAAACGCGTCAGGAAGTCGCGCGGGGTTTCGGCCTGGGCGGTGGCGCTGAAGAGCAGTGCTGCAATTGCGAGGGTGCGTCGCATGGGAGTCTCCATGAAGGTGGTGTGGGACCGATCATGGACGGAGCCGCTTAAATCGCGCTTAAGTCAGGCGCACCGCTTCAGGCAATGACTGCCGCCTGCAGCAGTTCGCGCTTGCCCTTGGCAACGACATCGCGGTATTGCGCCGGCACAATGCCGGCAGCGTTGCAGGCGCTGACGGAAACCAGCAGTTCCCCGGCTGTTGCCGCGTCGCAGAGGCGTTGCGCCGTGTTGACCGTGTCACCGATGAAGTCGTAGGCCTTGGCGCCCTCGCCACCCAGAATGCCTTCGACGACCTGGCCGCAATGCACCCCCGCGCCGGCGGTGAGATGCGACTCCGCCAGGAGCGCATGGACGGACGCGAGCATCCGCCGGCCCGCATCTACGGCATCCGCCGCATCCTGAAAGACGGCCATGATCTCGTCGGCGGTGTATTTGAGCTTGATCGGACGGACCTCGCCCAGGGCTTCTTCCGCACCTCGGTAGAAGCTGTTGAGCATGCCGACCACCGCCTCGGGCGCCTGCTGCTCGCTCCAGGCCGTAAAGCCGCGAATGTCCATGAACAGTATGGCGCGTTCGACGCGCTGCAGCGCGAGCGTGCGTTCGTCGGCCATGGCGCGCTCGAGAATGTTGCGCCCCAGCGACCATTCCGAATACTGGCGCAGGCGTGCCGCAAGGGCGCGAACCGTCTTCATCGACCGGCGCAGGTTGATGTCGGCAAAGCCGAGCAGCACCCCGAGCAGCAGCAATACGATCGCCAGGAAGACATGAGCGCGGTCGGCAAAGAAAAGGTCCAGCGAATACACCGTGTGCTTCGAGCGCGCCTCGAACAGGGCATACATGACCAGCGGTATCGCCGAGCGCAGCACGCTCTCGGCCAGCACCAGCGGTTCAGCCAGTTTTGTCCAGCGCGCCTGGGCCCATTGCAGCGTGGCGAAGCCGAGCGCGAAGCCCCAGTAGGCCTGATGATGCCACTGCTTGAAGAAGTGGGCGCCCTCGAGCGCTGTCTCGATCAGGGAGTAGAGCGCCGGCCCGGCGAGGTTGGCGGCGAACGGGTGCGGCCTGCCGCGTGCGGCCAGGAGTTCCATGACCACCGCCTGGAACACGCCCGCAATGACCAGCAGGTAGGGATCGGGCCCGGCGAAGTACCCGGGCTTCGCCAGCAAGGCTTCGAGAATCAGCATCACCAGCGGGACATGGCCGCTGTGGGTGAAAAAGTCCCGGGCGGCGCGGGCGGCAGGGGACTCGGACGTGTAGGCGACGGAGTTCACGGATTCGACGGGCATCGCATTCTCTGGCGGGGAGACGGAAAGGGACGCATCGGTTTTGGCAATTCCTGTTCGGCGATCGCGAATCCTGGAACCTGAGGCTTAAGTGATACTTAACGAAGCTATGCCTACTTGTGCCTGGCTTCGTAGAAATCGCGCAGCGACGCATAGCGTTCGGCCCGCACCGCACGCACATGCTGGATGGCTCTTTTCATCGGGATGCCGGCCTGCACCAGGGTTTCGGCGGCGATCAGCAGGCTGCTTTCGAGCACTTCGGGAATCACCTCGGTGGCGCCGGCGGCTTTGAGGCGGGCAACGTCCTTGTCGTCGGCGGTGCGCACCACGACGGGAATTTCCGGCTTCATTCCGCGCACGATGTGCAGCACGCGTTCCGCCGAATGTGCGTCGGAATAGGTGACGACCACGGCGCGGGCGCGGGCGATGCCTGCCGCCTGCAGCACCTCGCGCCGGTCGGCATTGCCGAAGACGACATTGATGCCCTGGGCGCGCGCCTCGGCGATGCGCTGCGGGTCGACGTCGAGGGCGATGAAGGGGATGTTCTCGATGGCGAGGAATTCGGCGATGCGCTGGCCGGTGCGCCCGTAGCCGCAGATCACCACGTGCTGGCCGAGGTTCATGCTGTGCACTGCGATGTTGTGGATCACCGTGGCCTTGTGCGCCCAGTCGCCGCGCCCGAGGTCGCCGGAGAGCCGCGCCGTCCGCTCGATCAGGAAGGGCGCGATGAACATCGACAGCAGCATGGCCGACAGCGTGATCTGGAACACGCTGGCGCTGATCAACTGCAACTGGTGGGCGAGGTGGATCAGGACCAGGCCGAACTCGCCGGCCTGGGCCAGTTGCGCGGCGGTGCGCAGGCTGGCGACCAGCGGCGTTTTCGCGATGCGGGTGATGAGCAGCATGACCACGGCCTTGCCGCCGATCAGCAGGGCGACGGCCAGCGCCAGCTTGTGGGCGTTGGCCAGCACATAGCCGAGGTCCAGCATCATGCCGATGGTGACGAAGAAGAGGCCGAGCAGGATGTCGCGGAAGGGCCGGATGTCGGCTTCGACGTGGTGGCGATAGGCCGTCTCGGAAATCAGCATGCCGCCGACGAAGGCGCCCAGCGCCAGCGACAGGCCGCTTTGCGCGGTGAGGAAGGACAGGCCGACGACGATCCACAGCGAGGTCAGCACCAGCAGTTCGTTGGAGCGGACTTTCGCCACGGCATCGAACAGGCGCCCCATCAGCCGTTTGCCGAGCCAGACCAGCAGGGCGAGCACGGCCACGGCCTGCGCCGCGGCCACTGCCAGCGAACGCCACAGATCGTCGCCGGAAGCGGCCAGCGCCGGCAGCAGGATCAGGCAGGGGGCCACGGCGAGATCCTGGAACAGCAGCACGCCCATGGTCTGGCGCCCCGAGCGGGAGTGCAGTTCGAAGCGGTCGGACAGCATTTTGGCCACGATCACGGTGGAGGACATCGCCACCGCCAGGCCCACGGCGATGCCGCTTTTCCAGTCCTGGCCGTAGGCCAGCACCGTCGCCAGGCCGGTACCCAGCGCGGTCAGCGCCATCTGCGACGCGCCGAAGCCGAACACCAGGTTGCGCATGGCCTGCAGGCGCTTCAGGCTGAACTCGAGGCCGATGGAAAACATCAGGAAGACCAGGCCGAATTCGGCGAAGCCCTGCACCTCGGCGTTCTCGGCCAGCAAGGCCAGCCCGTGCGGACCCAGCGCCATGCCGACGGCGAGATAGGCCAGCATGCTCGGCCGCCGGAAACGGCGAACCACGCCCACGGCGACGACCGCTGCCGAGAGCAGGACGAGGATCGAGAGCAGCTGTGGGTGCATGCGATCATGATAGCCGGATGCTGCATTCGTCATGTTGACCTGGGTAAAATGCGCCTTCGAATTAATTCCCTGGCCGCCGCTTTACCCTCCGATGACCGATCCAGTCCAGCAACGCAGCCTGCGCTATGGCGAGTTCCTCGGCGCCGTGCGCGTCAAGCAGCGCCGCGTGAGCTACAAGGACGTGCATGCGGACGCCGGGCGCCGGCCGCGGGTGCGGCGCCTGCGCCTGCTCGACGTGCATCGCCTGCTGACGCCTTATGTCAGCGTGCGCTTTTTCGAGCAGTTGCGGGCCGTGGTGCCGCTGGCGCTGTTCCTCGCCATGTTCCAGATTGCCGCGCTGCGCGCCGACGTGCGGGAAGGCGAACTGATCACCTTCGGCATGCTGGCGGTGATGCTCGGCCTGATGCTGTTCATGGATGGCGTCAAGTACGGCCTGATGCCCTTTTCCGAAAATATCGGCTTCACCCTGCCCAACCGGGCAACGCCCGCCGTGGTGCTCGGGTTCGCCTTCCTGCTGGGTGGCATCGCCACCTTTGCCGAGCCGGCGATCGGCGCCCTGCGCGCGGCGGGCAGCGGTGTCGATCCGCTGCGCGCGCCCTGGCTGCACCTGCTGCTGAGCCGTTATCCCGACCGGCTGGTGCTGGCGGTCGGCATCGGCGTCGGACTGGCCGTGGTGGTCGGCATGCTGCGCTTTTTCTTTGCCTGGCGCATGAAAACGCTGGTGATCGCCACCCTGTTGCCCTGCCTGGCGCTCACCGCCTATGCCGGCTTCGATCCGCGCCTGGCACCGATCATCGGCCTGGCCTGGGATTGCGGCGCGATCACCACCGGACCGGTGACCGTGCCGCTGGTGCTGGCGCTGGGCATCGGCGTCGCCGCCGCCGCCGGGCAGGAGGACAACCCGCTGGCCGGATTCGGCATCGTCACGCTGGCCTCCCTGTTCCCCGCCTTTGCGGTGATCCTGGTCGGCATCGGCCTGGTCGGCGAAGTGCCCGATCCGGCCGCCCTGCCGCCAATAGTCGGCGCCGGCGGCACGGCGGGCTGGTGGGACGAAACCCCGTTCGCCGAACTGATCGCCGCCTTGCGCGCGATCGGCCCGCTGATTTTGCTGCTCTGGCTGGCGCAACGCTTTTTGCTGGGCGAGGCGGTCAAGCAGCGCAATCTGATCGCCTATGGCGTGGTGGTGGCGATTCTCGGCATGGCGCTGTTCAACCTCGGTCTCACGGTAGGCCTGATTCCGCTCGGCAACCAGGCCGGCGCGACGGTGCCCGCCGCCTTCAGCACCAGCGCCGGCGCCGATCCGCTCTACCCCTATCCCATCGGCATCGGTCTGACGCTGATCTTCGCCGCCACCCTGGGCTATGGAGCGACGGTGGCCGAACCGGCTCTCAATGCCATGGGCGTCACGGTGGAAAACCTCACCGACGGCGCCTTTCCGAAGAAACTCCTGATCCAGGCGGTGGCGGTCGGCGTTGCGCTCGGGATCGCCGTCGGCGTCGCCAAGATCGTTTTCCAGTGGTCGATCGTGCCCATGCTGCTGGCCGGATACACGGTAGCGCTGGCGGCCACCTTGTGGTCCAGCGAGGAGTACGTGGCGCTGGCCTGGGACAGCGCCGGCGTCACCACCGGCCCGGTCACCGTGCCGCTGGTGCTGGCGCTGGGACTGGGACTGGGGCAGGCGGTGGGCGCGGCGGAAGGCTTCGGCATCCTCGCCATGGCCTCGCTCGGCCCGATCGTCTCGGTGCTGCTGGTTGGATTCTGGATACGCAGGAGCGCGGCACTCGCCGCGCGCGAACAAGGGTAGGACGATGAAACAACGCGACGAAATCGTGGTGCTGACCGACGCGGTGCTGATCACCTGCATCGTCCAGCGCGGCGTGGCCGACATGGTGGTCGATGCGGCGACGGAAGCCGGCGCCCAGGGGGCGACGATCTTCTATGCGCGTGGCACCGGCGTGCGGCAGAAACACCTCGGCGTGCTCGGCATCACGGTCAATGCCGAAAAGGAAGTGATCTACATCGTTGCGCCGTCCGACCATGCCGACCATATCTTCGAGCGCGTCTATGTTGCGGCCAAGCTCGACACGCCGGGCATGGGCATGATCTACATGTCGCCGCTGGACAAGATGGCGACCTACGTGCCGCCGGAAGTCGCCGCGCGCTTCGGTCACCATGACTGACGTCCTGCATCTGCCCCCGCCGCGCGGCGAATATCGGATCATTACCTGCATCATGCCGGCCGGGCGCGGTGCCGAGGTCCTGGAGGCCCTGCGCCGCGAACTCGGCGTGGTCAGCACCAGCCTGCACCACGCCCGCGGCATCGGCACCCAGAGCCTGCGCCACCGGGTGTATTCGGACGAGAAGCAGGTGCTGACCGCGGTGGTTGCGGCGGAGCGGGGCGATGAGGTATTCGAACTGATCTACTTCGCCGCCGGGCTCAATCTGCCGCACGCCGGCATGGTCATGATGGGCCGGGCTTTCCGTGCGGCCGGATTGGAGTCGCCGCTCGCCGCCGAGGACGTGCAGTAGGCCGCGACGGGCCGTGGCCGGCGGACGGCCTGGCTACTTGACCACCGTCACCGGGCAGGAGGACAGGTAGATCACGTCCCTGGCCACCGTTCCCATGAGCGCGGCGGCCAGCTTGCCGGTACCTTGCCGGCCAAGCACGATGACGTCACACTCGCGCTCGGCGGCGATGCGGGCGATGCTCTCGGCGACGGGGCCGAGCACCACCAGGGGTTCATGGGCGACCCCGGCGGCGTCGAGCTGTGCCCGTGCCGGCGCCAGGGCATCGCCGCCGCGGGTTTCCTGCATGGCTTCGATCTCGCGCAAAGGCATGTGGCCGAGCACCTCCGGTGCGTCGATCGGCGGCTGCACGTTGAGCAGCAGGACGTCGCAGGCGGTGCTGTTCTTTGCCAGCAGGATGGCATGCCGGGCGACGCGCTCGGAATGCTCGGAACCATCGACCGGAAGCAGAATTCTCATGGCTGGGCTTTCGTTTTCTGTAAGGCGCGAAGTTTAGCGCATTCCGTCGGAATCCACGTCCACAAAGCCGCCATGGCGCGGGTGTCGAGGGCCGGCAGGCTGCTACAATCCGCGAACAAAAACGACGGGAGTGGGAGATGGAAGCTTCGCATCGCAGGAAAATGTCCTTGCCGCCGGCTGGCCGTGTGCTGGCGCTCACCGGTGTGCTGCTTGCGGCGTCCGCGGTGCAGGCGGCTGATGGCGCAGCTGCTTCACCCGCTTTGTTCGGCATCCCGGTGGACTTCATCCTCTTTGCGGCGACACTGCTCGGCGTCGCCCTGTTCCATCACTACGTATTGCAGGTGGCGCTGACCGGCCTGGTGACGATCACCGCCTACAAGGTCATGTTCACCGGCTTCAAGACCGGCGCCGGCATCGCCGGTTTCGGCGCGCACATGGCGCACGAATGGGTGCTGCTGGCCAACCTGCTCGGGCTGCTGGTCGGCTTCGCCCTGCTGGCGCGGCACTTCGAGGACAGCGGGGTGCCGGAGGTGCTGCCCAGATTACTGCCCGAAGGCTGGCTGGGGCCCCTTCATGCTGCTGGTGATCATCTTCGTCCTCTCCGGTTTCCTCGACAACATCGCGGCGGCGCTGATCGGCGCCACGGTGGCGGCCAGCGTGTTCAAGCGCAAGGTGCATATCGGCTACCTCGCCGCCATCGTCGCCGCTTCGAACGGCGGCGGCGCCGGCTCGGTGGTCGGCGACACGACGACGACCATGATGTGGCTGGACGGCGTCAGTCCGCTCGACGTGGTCGAGGCCTATATCGCCTCCGGCGTGGCGCTGGTGGTGTTCGGCATTCCGGCGGCGCTGCTGCAGCACAAGCACATGGCCATCAGCCGCGATTTCCAGGCGGCGCACCACATCGACTGGGCGCGGGTCGGCATCGTGGTCTTCATCCTCGTCTGCGCCATCATCACCAACGTCACGGTGAACCTGAAGTTTGCCGCCGCCGCCGAACACTTCCCCTTCCTCGGCGCCGCGATCTGGGTCGCGCTGCTGGTGGCCGTGCCGCTGCGCAAGCCGGAGTGGAGCCTGATTCCGGGCGCCTTCAAGGGCTCGGTGTTCCTGCTGTCGCTGGTCACCTGCGCCTCGATGATGCCGGTCGAAGAGTTGCCGGCGGCATCCTGGCCTTCGGCGCTGGCGCTCGGCTTCATCTCGGCGGTGTTCGACAACATTCCGCTGACCGCGCTGGCCTTGAAGCAGGGCGGCTACGACTGGGGCTTCCTCGCCTACGCCGTCGGTTTCGGCGGCTCGATGCTGTGGTTCGGTTCCTCCGCCGGCGTCGCCGTGGCCAACCTGTTCCCCGAGGCCAAGTCGGTCGGCCAGTGGCTGCGCCACGGCTGGTTCATTCCGGTCGGCTATGTCGTCGGCTTCTTCGCCCTGCTGGCGATTCTGGGCTGGCATCCGCATGAGAAGGTCAAGGAAGGGGTGCCCGCCTCGGCCCTGGTCGAGAAGCTCAAGGCACGGCAGGGCGAAGCTGCTCCGGCGCCGGGCTCCGCACCGCCTCCGGCCCCGGTCGGCGCCCCGGGTTACCAGTAAGCGCGGGAGCTTGAACTTTCCGCGAGTTGCCGCATCTATGGCTGGCGTCTGCGCGAAAACCGCGCCTCGCACATCGGATTGTCACTGGAGATCATGCAATGAAACGCATCGTGCTGTTCCTTGTCACCAACCTTGCCGTGATGCTGGTGCTGTCGATCGCCGCCAGCGTGCTGGGGGTGAACCGGTACCTGACCGCGAACGGCCTCGACCTGGGCACGCTGCTGGTCTTCGCCGGCATCATGGGTTTCGGCGGCGCCTTCATTTCGCTGGCCATGTCGAAGATGATGGCCAAGTGGTCGACCGGCGCGCGCATCATCGACAGCCCCTCGACCTCGACCGAGTTCTGGCTGGTCGAGACCGTGCGCAAGCAGGCGGAAAAGGCCGGCATCGCGATGCCCGAGGTCGCCATCTACGAAGGCGCGCCGAATGCCTTCGCCACCGGGCCGAGCCGCAATAACTCGCTGGTCGCGGTATCCACCGGCCTGTTGCAGGGCATGAGCAAGGAAGAAGTCGAGGCGGTGCTGGCGCACGAAGTCAGCCACGTCGGCAACGGCGACATGGTAACGCTGACGCTGATCCAGGGCGTGGTCAATACCTTCGTCATCTTCCTGTCGCGCATCGTCGGGTATCTCGTCGACAGCTTCCTGCGCCGCGGCGACAGCCAGTCCTCCGGTCCCGGCATCGGCTACACGATCACCGTGATCGTCTGCGACATCCTGTTCGGCATCCTGGCCAGCATCATCGTCGCCTGGTTTTCGCGCCAGCGCGAATTCCGTGCCGACGCCGGCGCCGCCGGCCTGATGGGTTCGCCGCGGCCGATGATCGCCGCCCTGCAGCGCCTCGGCGGCATGGAAGTCGAGCCGCTGCCGAAGGCACTCGCGAGTTCCGGCATCGCCGGCGGCCGCGGCCTGATGGCGCTGTTCGCCAGCCATCCGAGCATGGAAGAGCGCATCGCCGCGCTCTCGGCGCAAGGCCGGTGAGTTTGCGTTTGCCGCAGCGTTACGGCAGGCCCCCGCTCGTCGCGGGGGCCTTTGCTTTTCTGTTCGCCGCAGCGCCTGCCTGGGCCGCTGCCTCCGATGTGGTCGGCGCCAACCTGCTGTGGCTGGCGCTGATCCTGATGTCTGCCCGGCTGTTCGCCCCGCTGGCGCAAAAACTCGGTTTCCCTGCGGTGCTGGGCGAATTGCTGCTCGGCGTGCTGCTGGGCAACCTGGCGCTGGCGGGCATCAACGGTTTTGACTCCATCAAGCACGATCCGGCGGTGAAGTTCATCGCCGAACTCGGTGTCATCGTGCTGCTCCTGCAGATCGGCCTTGAAACCCGGCTGGCGGACCTGATCAAGGTGGGGCCGCGCGCCCTGGCCGTCGGCAGCATCGGCATTGTCGTGCCCTTCGTCCTCGGCGCATTCGTCATGGGGCCGTGGCTGGCGCCGGGATTGTCCGCCAACACTTACCTCTTCCTCGGCGCCACGCTCGCCGCCACCTCGGTCGGCATCACCGGTCGCGTCTTCCGCGACCTGGGCAAGCTCGATACGCCGGCGGCGCGCATCGTGCTGGGCGCCGCGGTGATCGACGACGTGCTGGGGCTGGTGATCCTCGCCGTGGTCACCAGCCTGGTGCAGGCAGGTTCGGTCAGCGTCGGCCAGGTCGGCGGCATCATCGCCGAAGCGGTGATCTTCCTCGCCGGCTCGATCTGGATCGGGCGCCTGATCGCGCCGCATTCCAGCCGCTGGCTGGCACAACTCGATGCCGGACCCTCGATGCTGTTCGCCCAGGTGCTGGCCACCGGGCTATTCCTCGCCTGGCTGGCCCATGCCATCGGCCTGGCGCCGATCATCGGCGCTTTCGCCGCCGGCCTGCTGTTCGAACCGATCTTTCTGCGCGACTTCGACCGGCCGGCCATCGTGCGCGATATCGAGCCCCTGCTGCCGGCGAGCGATCCCGGGCTGGCCGAGCGCCTGCGCCCGATCCTGAAGAAGCATGGCGGCCACCAGCACGAACACATGATCGAACCGATCGGCTATTTCTTCGTCCCGGTGTTTTTCGTCCTGACCGGCATGCAGGTGGATTTGCAGACTTTCGCCGACCCGAAAATTCTCGTCATCGGGCTCGGCGTCACCGCCGTCGCCATTGCCGGCAAGCTGGTCGCCGGTCTTGCCGCCGGTTCATCGGGCAAGTGGGTGGTGGGCTGGGGCATGGTGCCGCGCGGTGAAGTCGGCCTGATTTTTGCCATGGTCGGCAAGAATCTCGGGGTGATGAACGAAGCCATGTTTTCGGTGATCGTGCTGATGGTGATCCTGACCACGCTGATCACGCCGCCGGTGCTGACCTGGCTGCTCAAGCGGCAGTAGGCCGGCGGCCGGGCAGGGCCGCACCGCTATAATCCGCCGCTTCGTCCACCGAGCGCCATCGTGTCCGAGCGCCTTGCCGTCCTTGCCCAGTACCTGTTGCCCAAGCAGGCGCTTACCGCGCTGGCCGGCAAGTTCGCCTCGGCCCGCGCCGGCGGCCTCACCACCGCCGTGATCCGCTGGTTCGTCGGCCGCTACGGGGTCAACATGGCCGAGGCGGCGAATCCGGACATCGCCGGCTACGCCAGCTTCAACGAGTTCTTCACGCGGCCGCTGCAGGCGGGCGCGCGGCCGCTGGCCGAAGCCGATTTCATCTGCCCGGTCGACGGCGCGATCAGCCAGTTCGGCGCCATCGACCGCGACCAGGTCTTCCAGGCCAAGGGCCACAGCTATTCGACGACCGCGCTGGTCGGCGGCGATGCCGTGCTGGCCGCGCAATTCGAGAACGGCCACTTCGCCACGCTCTACCTGAGCCCGAAGGACTATCACCGCATCCACATGCCCTGCGCCGGAAAACTCACGCGCATGATCCACGTGCCGGGCGACCTGTTCTCGGTGAATCCCGTGACGGCGCGCGGCGTGCCGGGCCTCTTCGCCCGCAACGAGCGCGTGGTCTGCGTCTTCGAGGGCGAGGCCGGTCCGTTCGTGCTGGTGCTGGTCGGCGCCACCATCGTCGGCAGCATGGCCACGGTGTGGCATGGCGTGGTGAATCCGCCGCGTCCGGGCCGACTGCGCGAATGGCGCTACGAGGATCAGGACTTGCGCTACCGGCAGGGCGATGAAATGGGCCGCTTCCTGCTCGGCTCCACCGTGGTCATGCTGTTCCGCGAAACACACTCAGCTTCAATTCCGAATGGTCGCCGCAGCGACCCATTCGTCTCGGCGAAAAGATGGGAGATCGGGTCGCCTGATCGATGCCGCCAAGGTGGACCGGCCCACCTCGGGAGTCTGCTTGGCAGGGAGGTCGCTCGTCCTGTTGCCACTTCTCAGAAAGCACATTCAATATCAGTGCTATCCATACTGTTTTTATTGAATAAAAATTCAATAAAAATTCTCTCGTCCTGCGCCTAAGCCCTTGTTGCACTTGGAAAAATAGCGCTTTTCCGGCTTGACCCACATCAAAAAGTGTCATAAAGTGGGTTCTTGTGGGGATTAGTGGGAAATACGGGCTGACCAAGAGCCTGATTCCCGGACGGGGGAGATCGGATGTTTCAGGGTGCGACGGCGCTGAATCTGGATGCCAAAGGCCGCATGGCGGTGCCGAGCCGGCATCGCGACGCCCTGGTGGCGCTGGGCGAAGGGCGCCTGGTGCTGACCGCGCATCCCCATCGCTGCCTGCTGCTTTATCCGCAGCCCGCCTGGGAACCGATCCGTGCCCAGATCCTCGCTGCGCCCAGCCTGCAAGTGGATTCCGCCATGGTGCGGCGCCTGCTGGTGGGTTTTGCCGAGGATGTCGAGCTCGATGGGGCCGGGCGCCTGCTGATTTCGCCCTCCCTGCGCCAATACGCCGGGCTGGAAAAGGAAATCTGGTTGATCGGCCAGGGCCGCCATTTCGAAGTCTGGTCGGCGGCCGGCTGGCAGGCGCAGCAGGACGCGATTTTCGCCGTCGGCGACAAGCTCCTGCCTCCGGGCCTGGAAAACCTTGCGCTGTGAGCGCCCGCTTTGACCGCGAATACCCACGTCAGCGTGCTGCTCGCCGAGTCGGTCGCAGCGCTGGCGATCCAGCCGGCCGGAATTTATGTCGATGCCACCTTCGGTCGCGGCGGCCACAGCCGGGCGATCCTCGCCGCGCTGGGGCCGCAGGGGCGGCTGATCGCGCTGGATCGCGATCCGGCGGCGATCGTCGCGGGGGCCTCGATCACGGACCCGCGCTTCACGCTGGTGCATGCGGCGTTCAGCGAATTGGGCGCTGTGCTGGATCGGCTCGGCATCGGGCAGGTGGATGGCGTGCTGCTGGACATCGGCGTGTCGTCGCCGCAACTGAATACGCCCGAGAGGGGCATGAGTTTTCGTTTCGATGCGCCGCTGGACATGCGCATGGATACGACGCAGGGGGAGACCGCGGCCGAATTCCTGGCACGGGCATCGCAATCAGAAATAGAAAGGGTGGTCAGGGACTATGGCGAAGAACGGTTTGCTCATGCGATTGCAAAGGCGCTTGTTGCTGCTCGGGGCGAGCACGGTATTTCAGGGACAGGACAGCTTGCCGCGCTCGTGGCGCAAGTCGTCCGGACGCGGGAACCGGGTCAGCACCCGGCGACGCGGACTTTTCAGGCTCTACGGATTCACGTCAATCGGGAGCTTGAGGAACTGTCGTTAGCCCTGCCGCGGGCCGTTGAACGACTGGCACCGGGAGGACGCCTGGCCGTGATCAGCTTTCATTCGCTGGAAGATCGCATCGTCAAGCGCTTCATGCGCGATGCGGCGCATCCGCCGCAGCCGCCCAAGCGCGTGCCGCTGCGCGCGGCCGACCTGCCACAGCCGGTGATGAGCCTCGTCGGCAAGCCGATCTTCCCTGCGGAAGCCGAAATTGCCGCCAACCCGCGCTGCCGCAGCGCGGTGTTGCGCGTGGCGGAGAAACTGGGCAATCCCCCCGGCCCCCTTTCCGGGAAAGGGGGCGACCGGCCTGACGCCGGGCCGCCCCAAGGCAGGGCCGGCCAAAAACACGGAGCCGCGCAGCGGCGAACCACCGTCACCCCCGCCCACGGGCGGGGGCCGGGGGGTGGGAGTCACTGATTGGCACGCCTCAATCTTCTCCTGATCCTGGTACTCGTGGCCTGCGCCCTGTCGGTGGTCAGCGCCAACCATCGCGCGCGCAAAGTGTTCTCCGAGCTGGAGGCCGGGCAAAAGCGCATGCGCGACCTGGATGTGGAGTGGGGGCAGCTGCAGCTCGAACAGAGCACGCTCGCCGCCCATGTCCGCGTCGCGGCGGTGGCGCGCGACAAGCTGGGCATGAAGCCGCCGGCGCCGGGACAGATCATTTCCGTCGACGCGCTGCCGGGGAAATGAGCCGGCGATGAAATCCGTCAAGTTCAGCAAGAGCCCGCTGCTCTCAGAGCGCCTGCCGCAGTGGCGGCAGCGCGTGGTGCTGGTGGCATTGCTCGGTGCCTTCCTCGCGCTGATCGGCCGCTCGCTCTACCTGCAGGCCTTCAACAACGATTTCCTCGCCGACAAGGGACGCGCCCGCTTCGAGCGCGTGATCGACATTTCGGCGACGCGGGGTCGCATCACCGACCGCCACGGCGACGTGCTGGCGGTATCGACGCCGGTGCGCTCGATCTGGGCCGTGCCCGAGGATGTCGAACTGGCGCCGGCCCAGGCGCGCAGCCTGGCGGCCCTGCTCGAGCTCGACGTGCGCGAGATCAATCGCAAGCTGGCCACCGAACGCGATTTCGTCTACGTCAAGCGCCAGCTGCCGCCCGACGTGGCGGACCGGGTGTCGGCGCTGAAGCTTCCCGGCATCCACCAGAAGAACGAATACCGGCGCTATTACCCCTCGGGTGAAGTGATGGCGCACATGGTCGGCTTCACGGGCGTCGAGGACAGCGGGCAGGAAGGCATCGAGCTGGCCTTCGACAGCCAGTTGGCGGGCAAGCCCGGCAGCCGGCGGGTGATCAAGGATCGCCGCGGCAACGTGGTCGAGGACGTGGAAAGCATCCGCCCGCCGCAGGAGGGCAGGGAGCTTGCCCTTGCCATCGACTCGAAGATCCAGTACCTCGCCTACAGCCACCTCAAGCAGGCGCTGGAGGAGCATCGCGCCAAGGCCGGCGGCGTGGTGGTGCTCGATGCGCGCAGCGGCGAAGTGCTCGCCCTGGCGAACCTGCCGACCTACAACCCGAACAATCGCAGCAAGCTGGTCGGCGCGCAATTGCGCAACCGGGCGCTGACCGATACCTTCGAGCCCGGCTCGACGCTGAAGCCCTTTACCGCCGCACTGGCACTGGAGACCGGCAAGTTCCGCGTGGACACGCCGATCCAGACCGCACCGGGAAAAATGACCATCGGCTCGGCGACGATTTCGGATGCCCATGCCCATGGTGTGCTGACCGTGGCGCAGGTGATCCAGAAATCCTCCAACATCGGCTCGGCCAAGCTGGCCCTGTCGATGAAGCCGGAGGAGATGTGGACCATGTTCGACAGCCTGGGTTTCGGCGCGCCGCTCAAGCTGGGCTTCCCCGGCGAGGTCGGCGGCCGCCTGCGTCCGGCGAAGAGCTGGCGTCCGATCGAACAGGCGACCATGGCCTATGGCCACGGCATCTCGGTGACGCTGATCCAGCTCGCCCGCGCCTACCAGGTCTTCGCCCGCGACGGCGACCTGGTGCCGCTTTCACTGGCGCGACTGGATGCGCCGCCGCTGGCCGGCAAGCAGGTATTTTCGGCGCAGACCGCGCGTGAAGTCCGCACCATGCTGGAGATGGCCGTGCAGCCGGGCGGCACCGCGCCCAAGGCGCAGATCCCGGGATACCGCGTGGCGGGCAAGACCGGCACCGCGCACAAGCTCGAGGGCGGCGCCTACGCCAGCAAGTATGTGGCGTCCTTCGTCGGCTTCGCTCCGGCCTCCGAACCGCGCCTGATCGTCGCCGTGATGATCGACGAACCGTCGGCCGGGAAATATTACGGTGGCGACGTGGCGGCGCCGGTGTTTTCCCAGGTCATGGCCGGCAGCCTGCGGACGCTCGGCGTCGCCCAGGATGCGCCGCCGAAGCCGCTGGTCCTGACCAGCGCCGCGCCGGTACGGGAAGAGATGTGAATCAGGCCATGGCTATCCTCGAACAGCTCAGGGAAAAGGGTGTGGTTGCGACCCGCCTGACCACGGACTCGCGCCGCGTGCGGCCCGGCGACGTTTTCCTCGCCTTCCCCGGCGCCCATGTCGATGGCCGCGATTTCATCGGGCAGGCCATGGCCAACGGTGCCGCGGCGGTCATCGCAGAGGGGGGCAGAAAAGTCGGCGCCGGCGACACGGCGATCGTGGAAGTCGCGGGACTGGCGGCGCTGTCCGGCGAGATCGCCAACCTGGTCTATGGCCGGCCTTCGGAGAAACTCTGGCTGGCCGGAGTCACTGGCACCAACGGCAAGACCTCGGTCTCGCAGTGGATCGCGCAGGGGATGGACGCGCTGGGCCAGCGCTGCGCGGTGGTCGGCACGCTGGGCAACGGCTTCGTCGATGCACTCGCCGAGTCGCCGAACACGACGCCGGATGCGATCACCCTGCACGCCGCGCTGGCCGGCTTCCTGGAACATGGCGCCACGGCCTGCGCCATGGAAGTGTCCTCGATCGGCCTCGACCAGGGACGGGTGAACGGCGCCGCCTTCGACGTCGCGGTGTTCACCAACCTGACGCGCGACCACCTCGAATATCACGGCACGATGGAAGCCTACGCGGCGGCCAAGGAGAAGCTGTTCGCCATGCCCGGACTGGGCGCCGCCGTGATCAACCTTGACGATGCCTTCGGCGTCGAACTGGCGCGTCGCCTGCGCGGCCGCTTGCCGGTGCTGGGCTACACGCTGGGCGCGGGCGCCGCCGGGACCGACCAAGTCCTGCGCGCGGAAAACCTGCGCATGGGGGCCGTCGGCATCGAGTTCGAACTCAACGGCGCCACCCTCGCCGCACCGGTGGTCGGCCGCTTCAACGCATCGAATCTGCTGGCGGTGGCGGGTGCCTTGCTGACCCGCGGCGAGCGCCTGGAGGCGATTGCGACTGCGCTGTGCGCCATACGTCCGCCGCCGGGACGCATGCAGGCGCTGGGCGGACACGGCATGCCGCTGGTTGTCGTCGATTACGCCCACACGCCGGATGCGCTGGAGAAGGCACTCGGCGTGCTGCGCGAGACTGCCACCGCGCGCGGCGGCAGTCTGGTCTGTGTCTTCGGCTGCGGCGGCGAGCGCGATCCGGGCAAGCGGCCGCAGATGGGCGCCATCGCCGAGGCGCTGGCCGATCGCGTGCTGCTGACCAGCGACAACCCGCGCGGCGAGGATGCGCAAGCCATCGTCGCCGCGATCGCCGCGGGTATGCGGCGCGCGCCGCAAGTGGAGGCGGATCGCGCGCGGGCGGTGGCAGAAGCGGTGGCGGATGCCGGCGTCCGCGACGTGATCCTGCTCGCCGGCAAGGGTCACGAGCCCTACCAGGAAATCGCCGGGGTGCGCCATCCGTATTCCGACCTCGAGGCCGCAAAGTCGGCGCTGGAGGCACGGCGATGATGCGTCTTTCGGAAGCCGGCGCGATGATTGGCGTTCCCCATCTCGGCCTGGATGTGATGTTCAACTCGGTCGGCACCGACTCGCGCGCGGTGACACCCGGCATGCTGTTCGTCGCGCTCAGGGGCGAGCGCTTCGACGGCCACGACTTCGTCGCCGAAGTGCTGGCCAAAGGCGCCGCCGGCGCCATGGTCGAGCGCGCCTGGGCCGACGCCAATCCGGATCTGCCGCTGATCCCAGTGAACGATACGCGCCTGGCGCTGGGCCAGCTGGCGGCCGCCTGGCGTGCCCGCTTTCCGATTCCGCTGCTCGGCATCACGGGCAGCAACGGCAAGACCACGGTCAAGGAAATGTGCGCCGCAATCCTGCGCGCGCACTTCGGCGGCAATGCGGATTCGGTGCTGGCCACGCGCGGCAACCTCAACAACGAGATCGGCCTGCCGCTGACACTGCTCGGGCTGCGTAACACGCACCGCGCCGCGGTGATCGAGATGGGCATGAGCCACAGCGGCGAGATCGACTACCTGACGCGCCTGGCGGCACCCACCGTGGCGCTGGTGAATAATGCCCAGCGCGCGCATCTGGAGGGCATGGGCACGGTGCAGGATGTGGCGCTGGCCAAGGGCGAGATCTTTGCCGGCCTGTCCGCGAGCGGTGTCGCCGTCTTCAATGCGGACGATCCGCAGGCGGACATCTGGCGCGAGCTGTCGCGCGATTGCCGCCAGGTCGGATTCGGCCTTGACCGGCCGGCCGACGTTCATGGCAGGTTCGTGGCCCGCGGGCTGGGTGGGGCGCTGCAGCTGGAAACTCCCTGGGGAGCGCTCGAACTCGCCCTCGGCGTGCCCGGCGTCCACAATGCGCGCAATGCCTGCGCCGCAGCGGCGGCGACGCTGGCCGCGGGCGCCTCGCCGGCGGCGGTGAAACAGGGGCTGGAGGCCTTTGCCGGGGTCAAGGGGCGCCTGCAGCGTCGCGCCGGACGCAATGGCGCGCTGGTGATCGACGATACCTACAACGCCAATCCGGATTCCATGCGTGCGGCGATCGACGTGCTGAGCTCGATACCCGGCAAGCGCACCTTCGTCATGGGCGACATGGGCGAAGCCGGCACCGCGGCCGGACAGTTCCACGACGAGATCGGCGGCTACGCCAAGAGCCACGGCATCGACCGGTTGCTCTGCCTGGGCGACCTGTCTGCCGCCGCGGCACACAACTTCGGCGCCGGCGGCCAGCACTTCGCGCGCATCGAGGATCTGCTCAAGGCGCTGCGCGGCGAACTCGACGAACAAACCACGGTACTGGTCAAGGGATCGCGTTTCATGAAGATGGAGCGCGTCGTCGCCGCGCTGGCCGACGAAGGGGATCCGAATGCTGCTTGAACTCGCACAATGGCTGGCGAAGGACTTTCGCGCCTTCAACGTCTTCGGCTACATCACGCTGCGCGCCGTGCTGGCGACCATGACGGCGCTGGCGATCTCCTTCGTCTTCGGTCCGGCCGTGATCCGCTGGCTGACGGCCAAGAAGATCGGCCAGTCGGTGCGCAGCGACGGACCGCAGACCCACCTGATCAAGGCGGGCACGCCGACCATGGGCGGGGCGCTGATCCTGATTTCGCTCGGCGTGTCCACCCTGCTCTGGGCCGACCTTTCCAACCGCTTCGTCTGGATCGTGCTGATCGTCACCCTGGGTTTCGGCGCGGTGGGCTGGGTCGACGACTGGCGCAAGGTGGTGTATCGCAACCCCGACGGCCTGTCGGCGCGTGCCAAGTTCTTCTGGCAGTCGCTGATCGGCGTGGTTGCCGCGATCTACATCGCATTTTCGATCTCGGCGCCGAACAACGAAAAGGTGGTCGAACTGTTCTTCCAGTGGGTGGGCAGCGGCTTCACGCTGGAAATGCCGAGCAAGACCGACCTCATCGTGCCCTTCTTCAAGACCGTGTCCTACCCGCTGGGCATAGTCGGCTTCATGGTGCTGTCCTATCTCGTGATCGTCGGCAGCAGCAACGCGGTGAACCTGACCGACGGCCTCGACGGCCTGGCGATCATGCCGACGGTGCTGGTCGGCGCCGCGCTGGGCATCTTCACCTACGTCGCCGGCCATGCCGGCTTTTCGAAATACCTGCTGCTGCCCTACATCCCGGGCGCCGGCGAGCTCACGGTGTTCTGCGGCGCGCTGGCCGGCGCCGGCCTCGGCTTCCTCTGGTTCAACGCCTACCCGGCCGAGGTCTTCATGGGCGATGTCGGGGCGCTGGCGCTGGGCGCCGCGCTTGGCGCCGTGGCCATCATCGCGCGCCAGGAGATCGTGCTGTTCATCATGGGCGGCGTCTTCGTCGCCGAGACGCTGTCGGTGATGCTGCAGGTCGGCTGGTTCAAATACACCAAGAGGAAATACGGCGAGGGCCGCCGCATCCTGCTCATGGCGCCGCTGCACCATCACTTCGAGCAGACCGGCTGGAAGGAGACCCAGGTCGTGGTGCGCTTCTGGATCATCACCATCCTGCTGGTGCTGTTCGGGCTGTCGACGCTGAAGATACGGTGATGAAACTCGCAGGCGCGCGCGTCCTCGTTCTCGGCCTCGGCGAATCGGGCCTGGCCTCCGCGCTCTGGTGCGCGCGGCAGGGCGCGCGGGTGCGGGTGGCGGATACCCGCGTCGCGCCGCCGTATCTCGAGGAGCTGCGGCGCCGTGTCGCGGGCGCCGACTTCTCGCCTGGCGAATTCGATCAGGCGCTGCTGGAGGGCATCGACCTGCTGGTCCTGTCGCCGGGACTGCCGGGCGACCTGCCAGTGGTGATGCAGGCGCGTGCCGCCGGCATGCCGGTGGTTGGCGAAATCGAGCTCTTTGCCTGGGCCTTGCGGCGCGCGCAAGCGCCGGTGCTGGCCATCACCGGCACCAACGGCAAGACCACGACCACGGCGCTGACCGGGCACCTGCTGCGCGCCACGGGCAGGCGAGTCGGCGTCGCCGGCAACATCTCCCCGGCCGCGCTGGCGGCGCTGATGGATGCGGAGGACGCGCAGGCCCTGCCGCAGGTATGGGTCCTCGAACTGTCCAGTTTCCAGCTGGAAACCACGACGACACTGTGCCCGGCGGCGGCGACGGTGCTCAACATCTCCGACGATCATCTCGACCGCTATGCCGGAGTCGACGATTACGCGGCGGCGAAGGCGCGCATCTTTTCCGGTGACGGGGTCCAGGTCCTCAATCGCGAGGACGTGCGGGTACGCGCCATGGCGCTGGCGGGACGGCGCGTGGTCAGCTTCGGCCTCGATGCGCCGGCCGGCAGCGAGGATTTCGGCATCCGCCAGAGTCGCGGCGAGCCCTGGCTGGCGCAAGGCGAGCACCTGCTGCTGCCGCTTGCCACACTGCCGCTGGCCGGCCTGCACAATGCCGCGAATGCGATGGCGGCGCTCGCCCTGTGCGCGGCGCTGGGTATCGATGCCCAGGCGCTGCTGCCGGCCCTGCAGAGCTTTCGCGGCTTGCCGCACCGCGTCGAAAAGATTGCCGAGATCGACGGCGTCACCTGGTACGACGACTCCAAGGGCACCAATGTCGGCGCCACGGTCGCCGCCCTGGATGGACTCGGCGGCATGAACGACCGCAAGTGCGTCGTGATACTCGGAGGGGATGGCAAGGCCCAGGATTTTTCGCCGCTGCGCGACGCCGTGGCGCGGCACGGGCGTGCCGCGATCCTGATCGGCCGCGACGGTCCCCTGATCGGCAGGGCAATCGAGACCGCCGGCGTGCCGGTCGAAACCGCCGCCGACATGGACGATGCCGTGCGTCGCGCGGCCGCGCTGGCGCAGCCGGGCGACGCGGCGCTGCTGTCGCCGGCCTGCGCCAGCTTCGACATGTTCCGCAGTTACGAGCATCGTGCCGAGGTGTTCGCCGCCGCGGTGCGCAGGCTGGGAGCCGAACGGTGAGCCGCGCCTTCGCGCTGCCGGCGCAGCGGATGCAGCGGAGTCCCGCGGAACTCGATCCCCTGCTGCTGTGGCCCGCGCTCGGCCTGCTGCTGCTGGGGCTGGTGATGGTGTATTCATCGTCGATCGCGCTGGCCGAGGGCAGCCGCTTCACCGGCTACCAGTCGGCCTATTTCCTGTATCGCCATGCGGCCTTCGTCGCCATCGGCTTCATGGCCGGCGTGGTGGCCTTCCAGATTCCGCTGCGCTTGTGGCAGCAGGCCTCGCCGTGGCTGTTCCTTGCCGGCTTCGTGCTGCTGTTCCTGGTGCTGATGCCCTACGTCGGCCGCTCGGTCAATGGCGCGCAGCGCTGGATCAACCTGGGGCCGGTGAACCTGCAGCCCTCGGAACTGATGAAGCTGTTCGCGGTGCTCTACGCCGCCGACTACACCTCGCGCAAGCTCGACGTCATGGGCAGCCTGCTGCGCGGCTTCGGCCCCATGGCGCTGGTGATGATGCTGGTCGGCGCCCTCCTGCTGCGGGAACCGGACTTCGGCGCCTTTGTGGTGATTCTCGCCATCGCCACCGGCATCCTGTTCCTCGGCGGCATCAACGCGCGCATCTTCGGCGGGCTGATCGTGCTGCTGGCGATCAGCTTCGTCATCATGATCTGGGCCTCGCCCTACCGCCGCGAGCGGATTTTCGGCTTCATGGATCCCTGGCAGGATGCCTACGGCAAGGGTTACCAGCTGTCGCACGCGCTGATCGCCTTCGGCCGCGGCGAGTGGTTCGGCGTCGGCCTCGGCGCCAGCGTCGAAAAACTGTTCTACCTGCCCGAAGCGCACACGGATTTCCTGCTCGCGGTGATCGCCGAGGAACTGGGCTTCGTCGGCGTCTGCTTCGTGGTCGGCATGTTCGCCCTGCTGGTGCAGCGCGCCTTCGTCATCGGCCGCCAGGCGCTGCTGCTCGACCGCGTCTATTCCTCGCTGGTCGCCCAGGGCGTGGGCATCTGGCTCGGGGTGCAGGGCTTCATCAACATGGGCGTGAACATGGGCCTCTTGCCGACCAAGGGCCTGACCCTGCCGCTGATGAGCTTCGGCGGCTCCGGCATCGTCGCCAACTGCCTGGCGCTGGGCATCCTGTTGCGGGTCGACTACGAGAACCGCGCCATGATGCGAGGGCAGCAGCCATGACGAAAACGCTGATGGTGATGGCCGGCGGCACGGGCGGCCACATCATGCCGGGCCTCGCCGTGGCGGAGCACCTGCGCGAACGGGGCTGGCGCATCGCCTGGATGGGCAATCCGGATGGGATGGAAGCGAAGCTCACCGCCGGGCGCGGCTACGAGATGGCCTGGGTGAATTTCACGGCGCTGCGCGGCAAGGGAGTCCTGCGCAAGCTGCTGCTGCCCCTCAACCTGCTGCGCGGTTTCAGCCAGGCCTGGGCGCAGCTCGGGCGCATCCGGCCCGATGTGGTGTTGGGCATGGGCGGTTACATCAGTTTCCCGGGTGGCATGATGGCGTCGCTGCGGGGCGTGCCCCTGTTGCTGCACGAACAGAATTCGATCGCCGGGCTGGCCAACCGGGTGCTGGCGGGAGTGGCCGACCGCGTACTGACCGGGTTTCCCGGGGTGCTCAAGAAGGGGCAGTGGGTGGGCAATCCGGTACGTCCGGAAATCGCCGCCCTGCCGGCGCCGACAATTCGTTATGAGCAGCGCGAGGGCCCCCTGCGGGTACTGGTGGTCGGCGGCAGCCTGGGTGCGCAGGCCTTGAACGAGGTCCTGCCGCAAGCCTTGGCGCTTTTGGGCGAGGACGAGCGGCCGGTGGTGGTGCACCAGGCCGGCGAGAAGCACCTGGCCATGCTGGAAAGCCTTTACCAGTCGGCCGGCGTCAAGGCCAATTGCGTGGCCTTCATCACGGACATGGCCGGTGGCTATCATTGGGCCGACCTGGTGATTTGCCGCGCCGGCGCCCTGACCGTGGCGGAACTGGCTGCGGCCGGCGTCGCCAGCCTGCTGGTGCCTTTCCCGCACGCGGTGGACGATCACCAGACCTCGAATGCGCGCTTCCTGAGTTCGGCGGGGGCGGCGATCCTGCTGCCGCAGGACGAGCTGACGCCGGAGCGCGTGGCCGAGATCAGGAACCTGTCGCGCCGCCAGCTGGCGCAGATGGCCGAAAAGGCAAGGGAACTGGCGCGGCCCGACGCGACCGCCGTCGTCGCGCAGGCCTGCGCGGAGCTGGCGAAATGAGAGGCAGCCCATGAAGCATAAAGTCAAACGCATCCACTTCGTCGGCATCGGCGGCTCCGGCATGTCGGGTATCGCCGAGGTGCTGGCCAACCAGGGCTTCGAGGTCAGCGGTTCCGATCTGGCGGAAAGCGCGACGACGCGCCGGCTGGCGGCGCAGGGCATCCGCGTCGCCATCGGCCACGACGCACAGAACGCCGCGACGGCGGATGCGGTGGTGGTGTCGACCGCCGTGCGCGATGACAATCCGGAAGTGCAGATGGCGCGCGAACGCCGCGTGCCGGTGGTGCCGCGCGCGCAGATGCTGGCCGAGCTGATGCGCATCAAGCAGGGCATCGCGATTGCCGGCACCCACGGCAAGACCACCACCACCAGCCTGGTCGCCAGTTGCCTGGCCGAAGGCGGGCTCGATCCCACCTTCGTCATCGGCGGGCGGCTGAATTCGGCGGGCGCCAACGCGAAACTCGGCAGCGGCGATTTCCTGGTGGCCGAGGCGGACGAGTCGGATGCCTCTTTCCTGTTCCTGTCGCCCGTGGTTTCGGTGGTCACCAACATCGATGCCGACCACATGGAAACCTATGGCCACGATTTCGCCAGGCTCAAGCAGGCCTTCCTCGATTTCCTGCACCGCCTGCCCTTCTACGGCGTGGCCGTGGTCTGCGGCGACGATCCCAACGTGCAGGAAATCATTCCCCGCGTGGCCAAGCAGATCGTCACCTACGGCATAGACAGCGACGCCAATTTCCGCGCCGAGGACGTGGTGGCCGACGGCGGCACGATGCGCTTCACCTGCGTGCGCACCAACGGCAAGGTCACCCGGCTGCCCATCGTGCTCAATCTTCCTGGACGCCACAACGTGCTGAATGCCCTGGCGGCGATTGCGGTGGCCACGGAAGTCGGCGTCGGCGACACGGCGATCATCAAGGCGCTGGCCGAGTTCAGGGGTGTCGGCCGGCGCTTCCAGCGTTATGGCGAGATCGCCTGTCCCGGCGGCGGGCACTTCACGCTGGTCGACGACTACGGCCATCACCCGGTGGAAATGGCGGCGACACTGGCCGCTGCGCGCGGCGCCTTTCCCGGGCGCCGCCTGGTGCTGGCTTTCCAGCCGCACCGTTACACGCGCACGCGCGATTGCTTCGAGGATTTCGTCACGGTGCTGGGCGTCGTCGATGCGCTGCTGCTGGGTGAAGTCTATGCCGCCGGCGAAGCACCGATCATCGCCGCCGACGCGCGTTCGCTGGTGCGCGCACTGCGCGTGGCGGGGAAGGTTGAGCCCGTCTTCGTCGAGCAGATCGCCGCCATGCCGGCTGCGATCCTCGCCGCGGCGCGTGACGGCGACGTGGTGATCACCATGGGCGCGGGTTCCATCGGTGGCGTGCCGGGAAAGCTGGTCGATGGCTGAACTGCGCGGTCCGATCACCGCCGGCGAACCGATGAGCGGGCACGTGTCGTGGCGCGCCGGCGGCGCCGCGGCGCGGGCGTTTTTCCCCGCCGACCTCGACGACCTGGCGAATTTCCTGGGTGCCGTTCGCCACGACGAACCGCTGCTGCTGGTCGGCCTCGGCAGCAACCTGCTGGTGCGCGACGGCGGCTTCGACGGCACCGCGGTCTTCACCCACGGCGCGCTCGGCACTCTGCGCCGCGAGGCGGACGGGAGCTTCTTTGCCGAGGCCGGGGTCGCTTCGCCCAAGCTGGCTCGTTTCGCCGGCAAACAGGGCTGTGCCGAGGCCGGGTTCCTGGCGGGGATTCCCGGCACGGTGGGCGGTGCGCTGGCGATGAATGCCGGCTGCCACGGCGGGGAGACCTGGCGCTTCGTGGAACGCGTGCTGATGCTGAACCGGCGCGGCGAACGGATCATCCGCAACCCGGAAGAGTTCGCCGTCGGCTACCGCCACGCCGGGCTTAAAACCTCGAGCGACGAGATCTTTGCCGGTGCCTGGTTCCGCTTTCCGCCCGGCGACGTCGACGCGGCGCGCGAAAGGATCAAGGAGTTGCTGCAGAGGCGCGTCGCCACCCAGCCGCTGGCCTTGCCGAATGCCGGATCGGTGTTCCGCAATCCGCCCGGCGACCATGCTGCGCGACTGATCGAGGCCGCGGGCCTCAAGGGCGCACGGATCGCGGGTGCGCAGGTTTCCGAAAAGCATGCGAATTTCATCGTTAATCCAGACGGCGCGGCTTCCGCGACTGCGATAGAAATGCTAATCGGCCGGGTTCAGGCGGAAGTGGCGGAAAAGTTCGGCATTTCCCTGGTGCGCGAAGTACGCATCGTGGGCGATGCCGACAGGCGGATTCGGCAGGAATGGGAAGGAGCTTGATGGATTTCGGCAAGGTGGCGGTGATGATGGGCGGCAAGTCGGCCGAGCGCGAGGTTTCGCTGAAAAGCGGGGCTGCCGTGCTGGCCGCCTTGCGCTCGTCCGGCATCGATGCCCATAGCTTCGACCCGCAGGACAAGCCGCTCGAAGCGCTGCATGCCGAGGGCTACCGGCGCGTCTTCATCGCCCTGCACGGGCGGGGCGGCGAAGACGGCACGCTGCAGGGCGCGCTCGACCTGCTGGCGATTCCCTATACCGGCAGCGGCGTGCTGGCGTCCGCCCTGGCGATGGACAAGTGGCGTTCCAAGCTGGTCTGGCAGGCCAGCGGCCTGCCGGTGCCGGAATACGTGGTGCTCGATGCCGCCAGCGACTTTGCCGCCGTCGAGGCGCGCCTCGGCCTGCCGCTGTTCGTCAAGCCGTCCAACGAGGGTTCCAGCATCGGCATCAGCAAGGTCAAGGGTACGGGCGAGCTGCGTGCCGCCTATGAGCTGGCGGCCCGCTACGACCCATGCGTGATCGCCGAACAGTTTCTGGGCGGCGGCGAATTCACCGTCGGCATCCTTGCCGGCCAGGCCTTGCCGGTGATCCGCATCGTCCCGGCGACGGAGTTCTACGACTACGAGGCCAAGTACCTGCGCGACGATACCGAGTACCGCATTCCCAGCGGCCTCGGTGATGAACGCGAACGCGAAATGCGCGATCTGGCGCTGCGCGCCTTCGCCGTGCTCGGCGGTCGCGGCTGGGGTCGCATGGACCTGATGCTCGATGCTGCGGGGCGCATGTTCTGCCTCGAAGCGAATACCTCGCCCGGCATGACCGACCACTCGCTGGTGCCGATGGCGGCAAAGTCGGCCGGGATCCCGTTCCCGCAACTGGTGGTCAAGCTGCTCGAGGAGGCCAATTGTGGCTAAGGCACTCGGCATATCGGCAGGCAAGAACCGAAGCAATACCCGGAACGGTGCGGGGGGCGCGGATGGCTTCTGGGATCGGCCGGTGTTGATCAACCTGCTCGCGGATCTGCTGCTGCTGGGCGGTGGCGTGCTGCTGGCGTGGGCCGCCGCCATGGCATTGCAGCGCCTTCCGGTGTTTCCGCTCAGGCAACTGGTGGTGGCGACGCCGCTCGACCAGGTCTCGCGGGCGCAGATCGAATACACGGCGCGCAGCGTCGTTTCGGGAAATTTCTTCACGGTGAATCTGGACACGGCGCAGGCGGCATTCGAGCGCATGCCCTGGGTGCGCACGGCCACGGTGCGCCGCCTCTGGCCGGACGGCATCGAACTGAACCTCGAAGAGCATCGCGCCGCCGCGCGCTGGACGCCGCAGGATGGCGAGCCGCGGCTGGTCAGCACGCGCGGCGAGGTGTTCCTGGCGTCATCGCGCGAAGCGCTGCCAGTGTTCACCGGTCCCGAGGGATCGGCGCCGCGGGTACTGGCGCGCTACGAGGAATTCGGCGATCGCCTGGGCGCGATCGGTCGCAAGCCGGTGGTGGTCCATCTCTCGGCACGCGAGGCATGGCAGATCCGGCTTGACGATGGCCTGGTGCTGGAACTGGGCCGCGACCAGCCCCGGCATCCGCTGGCGGAGAGGCTGAGCCGCTTTACGGGCAACTACCCCGCAGTCAGCGGCGCGGTCAGGAGCCGCCTGCAAACGGTAGGCGTGGTCGATATGCGTTATCCGAACGGGTTCGCCCTCAGGGCCGGAAAAAGCTGATGAGCAAGGAAAACAAACGCAACCTGATCGTCGGCCTCGACATCGGCACCTCGAAGATCGTCGCCATCGTCGGCGAGCTAGATGCCGAGGGGCGGCTGGGCGTGCTCGGGATCGGCACCCAGGAATCCAGCGGCCTCAAGCGCGGCATGGTGATCAACATCGAGGCCACGGTGAATTCGATCTCGCGGGCGATCGCCGAGGTCGAGATGATGGCCGGCTGCAAGGTGCGCGAGGTCTACACCGGCATCGCCGGCAGCCACATCAAGAGCAAGGATTCGATGGGCATGACCGTGGTGCGCGACAAGGAGGTCACCCAGGTCGATGTCGAACGCGCCATCGAGGCGGCCAACGCCACGTCGATCTCGGCCGACGACCAGATCCTGCATTCGCTGGTGCAGGAGTTCATCGTCGATGGCCAGGACGGGGTGAAGGAGCCGATCGGCATGGACGCCAGGCGCCTCGACGTCAAGGTGCACCTGGTGACCGGCGCGGTGACGGCGGTGCAGAACATCGTCAAGTGCGTGCACCGTTGCGGCCTCGAGGTGGTCGACCTGGTGCTGCAGCCACTGGCCTCGGGCTATGCGGTGCTGACCGAGGACGAGAAGGATGTCGGCGTCTGCCTGGTGGACATCGGCGGCGGCACCACGGACGTGGCGATCTTCGTCCAGGGGGCGATCCGCCATACCGCGGTGATCCCGATTGCCGGCGACCAGCTGACCAACGACATTGCGATCGCCCTGCGCACCTCGACCCAGGATGCCGAGGACATCAAGATCCGCTACGGCGTGGCGCTGCAGCAACTGGCCGACCAGCAAGACATGATCGAGGTGCCCGGCGTCGGCGACCGGCCGTCGACCCAGCTTTCGCGCCAGACCCTGGCCGGTTTCATCCAGCCGCGCGTCGAAGAGATCTTCCAGCAGGTGCAGGAAGAACTCCAGCGCAGCGGCAAGGAGCGCCTGCTGCGCGCCGGCATCGTGCTCACCGGCGGCGCGGCGCAGATGCCCGGCATGACCGAGCTGGGGGAGGAGATTTTTCACACGACCGTGAAGCTGTCGATGCCGCATTACGACGGCAACCTGCGTGATTACGTGCGCAACCCGCGCTATTCCACGGCGATGGGCTTGTTGCAGGAAGGGGTGGCGCAGCGCCACCGGGGCATGAAGGTGCAAAGTCCGAAGAGCTTCGGGCAGGTTCTGGCACGGATGCGGACATGGTTTTCCCGGAATTTTTGAGGTGGTTGTTCTTTTCAGGAGGCAAAAATGTTTGAACTTGAGGAAGTAGCGGGACAGGAAGCGGGGAGTGGCTCGACGGTGATCAAGGTGGTCGGCGTCGGCGGCGCCGGCGGCAATGCGGTCGACCACATGATCCGCGAGGGCGTCAGCGGCGTCGAATTCATCTGCTGCAACACCGATGCGCAGGCGCTGAAGAAGAGCGATGCCCATGTCAAGCTGCAGCTCGGTCCGGGGCTCGGCGCCGGCGGCAAGCCGGAAAAGGCCCGCGAACTGGCGCTGCAGGACCGCGAACGCATCGCCGATGCGCTGCGCGGCGCGCACATGGTCTTCATCACGGCGGGCATGGGCGGCGGCACCGGTACCGGCGCCGGTCCGGTGGTGGCCGAAGTGGCGCAGGATCTGGGTATCCTGACCGTGGCGGTGGTGACCAAGCCCTTCGAATATGAAGGCAAGCGCAAGCGCGTGGCGGAAGAAGGGGTGAACGAACTGGCCAAGCACGTCGACTCCCTGATCGTGATCCTCAACGAGAAGCTCGAGGAAGTGCTCGGCGAGGAGATCAGCTACCTCGAAGCCTTCAGGACCGCCGACAACGTGCTGCGCAACGCCGTGGGCGGCATCGCCGAGATCATCAACGTGCCGGGCCTGGTCAACGTCGACTTCGAGGACGTGCGCACCGTGATGCACGAGATGGGCAAGGCCATGATGGGTTCCGCCGTCGCCGCCGGCGTCGATCGTGCCCGCATCGCCGCCGAGGGCGCGGTGGCCAGTCCGCTGCTCGAGGGCATCGAACTGTCCGGCGCGCGCGGCGTGCTGGTGAACATCACCGCCAGCAGCACCCTCGGGCTCAAGGAGTACAAGGAGGTGATGAAGACCATCCGCCAATACACTGCGCCCGAGGCCACCGTGATCTGCGGTACGGTGTTCGACGAAGGCATGGAAGACCAGCTGCGCGTCACCGTGGTCGCCACCGGCTTGGGTCTGTCCGTTGCGCGGGAGGGCGCCAAGCCGGCCATGCGCGTGGTGGAAACCGTGGGCCTGCGCACCGGCACCGACAATCTTCAGGTGTACGAAGCCGGTACGGGTACCGGCATCGACCTTTCCACCGTGACGGCGAGCGGTCGCACGGCCCTGCGCAATTCGCAGGCGCAGGCGATGGTCGATTCGGGTGTCGACAAGTACGACATCCCGGCCTTCCTGCGCCGCCAGCAGGACTGAGAGGCAGGCATGCGCAAGCGGCCGGGCGGGCGCCTCCACGGCGGGCTTTGCACAGCCGGCCGGCTGCGGCGGCGCGAAGCATGCTTCGCGAAACCCCGCCTCGCCCTCCCGCCCGGCCGGGTGGGCATGCTAAAATTTCCGCTTCGCACCATTTGCCATCGATAGCCACACCATGCTTCGTCAGCGCACCCTGAAATCAGTCGTCAAGGCCACCGGGGTCGGTCTCCACTCCGGCGCCAAGGTGACGCTTGTGCTGCGACCGGCGCAACCCGGTACGGGGGTCGTCTTCCGCCGCGTCGACCTGAACCCGCCAGTGGATCTCAAGGCCGACCCGTTCGGCGTCGGCGACACCCGCATGGCGTCCTGCCTGGAAACCGGCGGGGTCAAGGTGGCCACGGTAGAGCACCTTATGTCGGCACTGGCCGGCCTCGGCATCGACAACATCTATATCGACGTCGATGCGGCGGAACTCCCGATCATGGATGGCTCTGCCGCGACTTTCGTGTTTCTGCTGCAGTCGGCCGGTATCGAGGAGCAGAATGCCGCCAAAAAATTCGTCCGCGTGCTGAAGACCGTGGAGGTCAAAGACGGCGACAAATGGGCGAGGCTGTCCCCGTATGACGGCTTCAGTCTTGATTTCTCGATTGTTTTCAACCATCCGGCGGTGGATCGCGCCGGCTCGCGCGCCCGCATCGATTTTGCCGACCAATCCTATTTGCGCGAAGTGGCGCGGGCGCGGACCTTCGGCTTCATGCAGGATGTGGAAGCCCTGCGCGACCAGGGTCTGGCCCTGGGCGGCAGCCTGGAAAACGCGATCGTGATGGATGAATACCGGGTGCTGAACAGCGACGGCCTGCGTTATGCCGACGAATTCGTCAAGCACAAGATCCTCGATGCCATCGGCGACCTCTACCTTGCCGGTCATCCCCTGCTCGGTGCCTTTGCGGCCCACAAGTCCGGCCATGCCCTCAACAACCTGTTGCTGCGCGCCTTGCTGGCCGATGCGTCGGCCTGGGAGTTCGCCAGTTTCCAGCGGGCCGAGGAAGCCCCGGGCAGCATCGCCCGGCTGTACCCACAATTGGTCTAGGGCCTGGTCCCGGTGCTGCTGCTCAGGATCGTCGGCATACTCTTGGCGATCACCATAGGCAGCAGCCTCGTCGCCTGGCTGTTTACCCGTGACCGGCGCTATCTCGTTCTGTCAGCGCGCGTTGCCAAAGCGGCGCTGTTTTTCGCGCTGCTGGTCCTGGCGTTGATGGCGGCCGAGCGCCTCATCATTCTTTGATGCTCTGTAGCAGGTGCTCCAGGGCACCCTTCAGGGGCGATTCCCGAGGCAGATCACGGGCCAGTGCAGTGAGTCCTTGCTTCTGTTTAGATCCAGGAGGATTCGGTCTTTCGATTGGAGTAGCGGAAGAATTGCGGTTTCGGGCTTGCACTCGAACCTCAATTTGAGTAACCTCGGCGCTTTTGCAGGATAAATCGCTGGCGAGTCGCGGTCCGAACTGACGGATCTTCGCAGCGACCGCGCCGTTCTCGGCGTGGATAAGAAGTTTCCCCAGACGGAAGTTGGCTACCCTGGCATAGGGCTTCAGCGCCGCCGGCAGCGCAGCTTCCAACAGACGCTGGAATTGGAGCAGGCGTTGGGCGTGGGCGGCAAGCCGCGCCATGCTGTCACCGGAGGCAAGGTGTTCCTGGAGGCTGCGCGATGTCATCGAAACTGAAGTTGCAGTGCCGGCCGATCGTTGTGCCGACACTGAAACGAACCTGATGGGAGGGAAGGGATGCATATTATTCTCGTCTCTGACCGGCTGGCAACCGCAAGAAGCATTTCCCTGACCTGGGGGCATGCAATCCTGTTCGCCGGGGCCATGTTTGGCTCGGTCCTGCTGCTGTCGTCGTTGTTTTCCTATGTCACGGTCCGCCACGCAGCGGAAATCCGCCTGCCCTTCCTGCAGGATTTGCTGCGCGTGATGAATGCAGAGGAAGCCCAGCGTTCCAGGGATTTTGCCCGTGAAAACCTCAATGCCATGGCGGTCAAACTGGGCGAAATGCAGGCGCAGTTGCTGCGCCTGGACACCATCGGCGAGCGGCTGGCCGGCATGGCCGGCGTCAAACCACAGGATCTCAAGGCGTTTGAAGCCAAACCCGGTGGTCGTGGCGGGCCGCTGGTACGCCCCGAAGCAATGTCGGCGACGGAACTGCAGCGCGCGGTCGACGCATTGGCGAGCCAGGTGGAAGCCAAGTCCGACGCGATTTCCATGATCGAATCGCAGTTGCTGGAAGACCGCATCCGGAAGAGCCTCCTGCCCACCAGCCTGCCCATCGAGGCGCAGTGGAACGCGTCGGCCTACGGCTGGCGGGTCGATCCATTCACCGGCGAGCGGGCGCTGCACGAGGGCGTGGACTTCGTGGCGCCTATCGGCACCAACATCGCCGCTGCCGCCTCCGGGGTCGTTGTCAGTGCCGAGCGCCACCCGCAATACGGCAATCTGGTCGAAATCGACCACGGCAACGACCTGACCACCCGCTATGCCCACGCATCGAAAATCCTCGTCAAGCCGGGGCAACTGGTCAAGCGCGGCCAGAACGTCGCCGAAGTGGGTTCCACCGGTCGTTCGACCGGGCCGCATCTGCATTTCGAAGTGCGGATTCGTGGCATGGCGCAGAACCCCGATCGCTTCCTGCGCCTGGCGAAAAACGCCGGCAAGCCGTTCGCCCAATCGCCGCTCGCCGCAAAGCGCTGATCCGGGGGGGCTTTCCCTCCCATGCTAAAATCGCCGTTTTGCCTTTTCCGGCCGATTTGCGGCTGCGTACCCCATGATCACCGGCCTTCTCAAGAAGATCTTCGGCAGTCGCAATGACCGCCTGATCAAGCAATATTCCCAGACTGTCGCGCGCATCAACGCGCTCGAAGCCGCCGTCAGCGCGCTCCCGGACGAGGCGCTGCAGGCCAGGACCGGCGAGTTCCGCAGCCGCCATGAACAGGGCGAGACGCTGGACGCCCTGTTGCCGGAGGCGTTCGCCGTGGTGCGCGAGGCCAGCCGCCGCGTGCTCGGCATGCGCCATTTCGACATGCAGCTGGTCGGCGGCATGGTCCTGCATCACGGCAAGATCGCCGAAATGCGCACCGGCGAAGGCAAGACCCTTACGGCGACGCTGGCGGTCTATCTCAACGCGATTTCCGGCAAGGGCGTCCATGTCATCACGGTCAACGACTACCTTGCCAAACGCGATGCCGACTGGATGGGCCGCATCTACCGCTTCCTCGGCCTGTCGGTGGGGGTGAACCTGTCGCAGATGCCGCACGACGAGAAGCAGGTGGCCTACGCCGCCGACATCACTTACGGCACCAACAACGAATTCGGTTTCGACTACCTGCGCGACAACATGGTCTACGCGGCGAACGAGCGCGTGCAGCGCAGCCTCGCCTACGCCATCGTCGACGAGGTCGACTCGATCCTGATCGACGAGGCGCGGACACCGCTGATCATCTCCGGCCAGGCCGAGGATCACACCGACCTCTATGTGCGCATGAACGCCGTGCCGCCGCTGCTGACCAAGGGCGAAGCGGCGAAGGAGCAGGGCGAGGCCGACACCGGGGATTACACGGTAGACCTCAAGGCGCACCAGGTGCTGCTGACCGAGGCCGGCCATGAAAAAGCCGAAGAGATCCTCGCGCGCCTGGGGCTGCTGGCCGAGGGCTCCAGCCTCTACGAGCCGGCCAACATCCTGCTCATCCACCATCTGTACGCCGCCCTGCGCGCGCACAACCTGTTCCATCGCGACCAGCAGTACGTGGTGCAGAACGGCGAGGTGGTGATCGTCGACGAATTCACCGGGCGCCTGATGGCCGGCCGGCGCTGGTCGGACGGCCTGCACCAGGCGGTCGAGGCCAAGGAGGGTGTCGCCATCCAGGCCGAGAACCAGACCCTGGCCTCGATCACCTTCCAGAACTACTTCCGCATGTACGGCAAGCTGGCCGGCATGACCGGCACGGCGGATACCGAAGCCTACGAGTTCCACCAGATCTATGGCCTGGAAACGGTGGTGATACCGACCAACCGGCCGATGATCCGCAAGGACGAGAACGACCAGATCTACCGCACCGCGCCGGAAAAGTACGCGGCCATCATCGCCGACATCCGCGCCTGCCACGGGCGCGGCCAGCCGGTGCTGGTCGGCACCACATCGATCGAGAATTCCGAGCTGCTCTCCGGCCTGCTGCAGAAGGAGAAAATGCCGCACCAGGTGCTCAACGCCAAGCAGCACGCGCGCGAAGCGGAGATCGTGGCCGAGGCCGGCCGTCCCGGCATGATCACCATCGCCACCAACATGGCCGGCCGCGGTACCGACATCGTGCTCGGCGGCAACATCGAAAAGCCGACCAACGCCATCCGCGATGACGAGTCGCTGAGCCCGGAGGAGAAGGCCGCGCGCACCGCCGCGCTCAAGGCCGAATGGCAGAAGGTGCATGACCAGGTGCTGGCCGCCGGCGGCCTGCACATCATCGGCTCGGAACGCCACGAGTCGCGCCGCATCGACAACCAGCTGCGCGGCCGTTCCGGACGCCAGGGCGATCCCGGTTCGTCGCGCTTCTACCTGGCACTGGACGATCCGCTGCTCAAGATCTTCGCCGGTGAGCGCCTCAACGCCATCATGGTGCGCCTCAAGATGCCCGAGGGCGAGGCCATCGAACATCCGCTGGTCAGCCGCTCGCTGGAATCGGCGCAGCGCAAGGTCGAGCAGCGCAACTTCGACATCCGCAAGCAGCTGCTCGAATACGACGATGTGTCGAACGACCAGCGCAAGGTGATCTACCAGCAGCGCAACGAACTGCTCGACAGCGAAGACATCGCCGAGACCATCACGGCCATGCGCCAGGGGCAGATCCACGACACCTTCCGCCTCTATGTTCCGGCCGAAAGCGTCGAGGAGCAATGGGATGTCGGCGGCCTGGAAACCGCGCTGGCGGCCGAGCTCCATCTCAAGCTGCCGGTCGGCGAGTGGATCAAGGCCGAGCCGCAGCTCGGCGACGACGACATCCTCAAACGTTTGCTGGATGCCGGCGATGCCGCCTACGCCGAAAAGACCACCGCTGTCGATCCCGCCGCCTGGTCGGGCTTCGAGCGCAACGTCATGCTGCAGAGCCTCGATACCCACTGGCGCGAGCACCTTTCGGCACTCGATCACCTGCGCCAGGGCATCCATCTGCGCGGCTATGCGCAGAAAAACCCGAAGCAGGAATACAAGCGCGAAGCCTTCGAGCTGTTCGAGGGCTTGCTGCAGACGGTGCGCAGCGAGGTGTCCAAGCTGCTGATGACCGTCGAAGTGCGCAGCGAGGAACAGATCGAGGAGGTCGAGGCGCCGCCACAGCTCGAGAATGTGCAGTACCACCATGCCGACTACGATGAAGCGCTGGGTGCGACCGCCGAGCCCAAGCCTGCGCAGCCCATCGAGCGACACACGCCCAAGGTCGGTCGCAACGATCCCTGTCCCTGCGGCAGCGGCAAGAAATACAAGCACTGCCACGGCAAGCTGAGCTGACACGGTGTCGACGCGCTGGCCAACGCTGATCGAGGATGGCGACGGCCTTCTGATCCTGGACCAGACGTGTTTGCCGCGCGAAGCCGTGATGCTGCGGCTGACAACCCTGGACGATGTGGCCAAGGCCATTCGCGTCATGCAGGTGCGCGGCGCGCCGCTGATCGGCGCCACCGCCGCCTACGGCGTGGCGCTCGGGCTGGCCGACGATGCCGGCGATGCGCGCCTCGCCGATGTGATGACAATCCTCGCCGCGACGCGGCCCACGGCGGTCAATCTGCACTGGGCGCTGGCGCGCATGCGATCGGTACTTGAAAAGTCGGCGCCGGCGACACGGCGAAATCTGGCCTGGCAGGAGGCTCGCGCCATTGCCACGGAAGACGAGGCTGCCAACGGACTGATCGGCAAGCATGGACTGGCGCTGCTGGAGCTCAGGCGGCAGGGCGAACGATCCGTCAACGTCATGACACATTGCAATGCAGGAAGGCTCGCCACGGTCGAACACGGCACGGCGCTGGCGCCGGTCTATGCCGCGCATGCCGCAGACGTGCCGGTGCACGTCTGGGTGTCCGAAACCCGTCCGCGCAACCAGGGGCTGCTGACGGCCTGGGAACTGGCCGAGGCCGGCGTGCCGCATACCCTGATTGCCGACAATGCCGCGGGCCTCCTGCTGATGCAGGGCAAGGTCGATCTGGTGATTGTTGGCGCCGACCGTATCGCCGCCAACGGCGATACGGCGAACAAGGTCGGCACTTATCTCAAGGCGCTCGCCGCGCGCGCGCATGGCGTGCCGTTTTACGTGGCGGCGCCGCTGTCGACCATCGATTTCGCCTGTCCCTCGGGTGCGCAGATCCCGATCGAAGAGCGTGCCGCGGATGAACTCGGCGCCGGCGACGTCCCTGCCGCCAACCCGGCCTTCGACGTGACACCGGCGGCGCTGATCAGCGGCATCATCTCCGAGCGCGGCATCGCCGCGGCCGGCGCACTGGAGCAGTGGGCATCATGAGTGACACTTCCGCGGGTCTGGCTGCCGAATTCGCGACACGGGTGCTGGCCACCGCGCGCACGATGAATGCCTGCGGCATCAATCGCGGCAGCGCCGGCAACGTCAGCGCGCGCTGCGAGGGCGGGTTCATCATCACGCCGACCGGCATGGCCTATGACGACTGCACCGCGGCCGACATGGCAAAAGTCGGCGCTGACGGCACGGCGAACGGGCTGCGCAAGCCTTCCTCCGAATGGCGCTTCCATCGCGACATCTATGCCGCGCGGCCCGAGGCGGGCGCCGTGGTGCATACGCATTCGCCCTTCGCCACGGCCCTGGCCTGCCAGGCGATGGGCGTCCCGGCCTTCCACTACATGGTGGCGCGCTTCGGCGGTGCGGATGTACGCTGCGCCGCCTACGCCACCTTCGGCAGCCAGGAATTGTCCGATGCCATCCTTGTCGCGCTGGAGGATCGCTGTGCCTGCCTCATGGCGCATCACGGCATGGTGGTGTTCGGCCGCGACTGCGACCACGCGCTGGCCCTGGCCGTCGAACTGGAGACGCTGTGCGAGCAGTTCTGGCGCGTGCTGCAACTGGGCGCGCCGAAGCTGCTGCCTGCGGATGAAATGACCCGCGTGCTGGCGAAGTTCGCCAGCTATGGACAGCAAGGCGGCCAGCAGGACTGATCGCGGCGGCAGCGCTTACTTCGGGCGTGGCGCCGGACCGGACGCCTGCTTGCAGTCTGTCGAAAGCCACTTGCCGGAATAGGCCTGCTTCATGGTGCTCGGGCCCTGCCTGGCGTCCTGCATGTTGAACGTCGATTCACCCTTGTAGCTTTCCTCGCCCTGATAGGTGATCGAGCCGGTGCCGGTCACCTTCTGTTCGCCGCTGCATTCGATCTTCCACGTCGTCGTATTGCCCGAGGTCTTGACGTCCTTCTGCTCGCAGCGCTGGCGGCGATCTTCGTCGCTCTGCGGCGGCTGGCGCTTTTCGGCCTGCTCCCTGGTGACGCAGTGCCTTGTCACCGTGGTCATCGGACCGCCGGCGGCGCCGGGCATCTTGATGCCCATGGCTTCCATCTGCTTGCGTTCGGCGGCGGACATGGCCGGCATCGCCGGCATGCCGCCGCCGCTCATCTGCGAGGTGATTTCCCACAGGCCGGGTTTCATGGCGTAGGTGTTGGCCGCGAAGCTCGCGCCGGCGGCAATGACAACATAGGCAAATTTGCGCATTTCGAAGCCTCCTGGTGTGATGACGAATCAAAACCGGATCGTGTCCGACGTTCCCTTATTTTCCCTTCACCCACGAATCCTTCAGCGTCACGGTGCGATTGAACACCGGCGCGCCGGGTCTGGAATCGATGCGGTCGGCAACGAAGTAGCCGTGACGCTCGAACTGGAAGCGATCCTCGGCGGCCGCATCCTTCAGCGCCGCCTCGAGTTGCGCGGTGATGACCAGCTTCGAATGCGGGTTGAGGTCGGCGATGAAATCGCGGCCGCCCTCGCCCGGCGCCTCGACGGCGAACAGGCGGTCGTACAGCCGCACTTCGGCGGCATAGGCATGCCGCGCCGAGACCCAGTGGATGTTGCCCTTGACCTTGTAGCTGTCGGAGCCCGGCGTGCCGGATTTGGAGTCGGGCATGTACTCGCAATGCACGGCGCTGATGTTGCCGGCGGCATCATGGTCGGCACCGAGGCACTTGACGACGAAGCCGTAGCGCAGCCGCACCATGTTGCCGGGGAAGAGGCGGAAGTAGCCCTTGCTCGGCACTTCCATGAAGTCCTCGCGCTCGATCCATAACTCCTTCGAGAAGGGCACGGGGCGCTTGCCCCACTCCGGCTTTTGCGGATGGTTGGGCGCCAGGCATTCCTCTTCCTGCCCCTCCGGGTAGTTGTCGATCACCAGCTTGAGCGGATCGAGTACCGCAGTACGGCGCGGCGCGGTTTCGTTGAGATGGTCGCGCTGGCATTCCTCCAGCACGCCGATGTCGATCCACGAGTCCGACTTGGTGACGCCGTTCATTTCGTTGAAGCGGCGGAAGGCCTCCGGCGTGAAGCCGCGGCGGCGCGCGCCGACCAGGGTCGGCAGGCGCGGATCGTCCCAGCCGTCGACGTGCTTCTCTTCGACCAGCTGGATCAGCTTGCGCTTGGAGAGCACGACGTAAGAGAGATTCAGCCGGGCGAATTCGATCTGCTGCGGCAGGGGGGTATTGACGCAACCGAGTTCCGCCAGGCGCGCCAGCAGCCAGTCGTAGAAGGGCCGCTGGTCCTCGAACTCCAGGGTGCAGATCGAATGCGTGATGTTCTCCAGCGCGTCCTCGATCGGGTGGGCGTAGGTGTACATCGGGTAGATGCACCAGGTGTCGCCGGTGTTGTGGTGCGTGGCGTGGCGGATGCGGTAGATGGCCGGGTCGCGCAGGTTGATGTTGCCCGAACCCATGTCGATCTTCGCCCGCAGGATGTGCGTGCCGTCGGCGAATTCGCCGGCCTTCATGCGGCGGAACAGATCGAGGTTCTCTTGCGGCGTGCGGTCACGGTAAGGGGAGTTCTTGCCGGCCTCGGTCAGCGTGCCGCGGCTGGCGCGCATTTCCTCCGCTGTCTGCGAATCGACGTAGGCGTGGCCGGCCTCGATCAGCTTTTCGGCGAAGTCGTACATCCACTGGAAGTAGTCGGAGGCGAAGTACTTGTTGCCGTTCCAGTCGAAGCCCAGCCAATGCACGGCGTCGATGATGGAATCGACGTACTCCTGCTCTTCCTTTTCCGGATTGGTGTCGTCGAAGCGCAGGTGGCAGGCGCCGCCGTAATCCTGTGCCAGGCCGAAATTCAGGCAGATCGACTTGGCATGGCCGAAGTGCAGGTAGCCGTTCGGCTCCGGCGGGAAGCGGGTGCGGATTCGTCGCCGTATCGCCGGCGCCGACTTTCTGCTGCGCGGCCGGGCCGGGCCGGCCGCTCCAAAGACGTGAGGCGTACCTGCCGGCCTTGAGGTCGGCATCGATGATGTGGCGAATGAAGTTGGCGGGTTTGTTGTCCGGTTCGGCCATGATCGGCAGGCGCTTGATGCAAAGCGGCAATTCTACCGGCAGGCGTAAAATCGCGACAATGAATTGGACAAGTCTTCTCGCCATCGGCGGCGGTGCCGTACTGGGTGCCTGGTTGCGCTACGGTCTGGGTCTCTGGCTCAACCCGGTGTTCGTCACGGTGCCGCTGGGTACGCTGGCCGCCAACCTGATCGGCGGCTATCTGGTCGGCGCGGCGGTGATGGTGTTCCACCTCAATGCCGAGATGCCGCCCGAACTCAAGCTGTTCTTCATCACCGGCTTCCTCGGCGCGCTGACCACCTTTTCGACGTTTTCCGCCGAGGTGGTGCACCTGATCCAGAGTGCGCGCTACGCCTGGGCGGCAGGTGCCGCCGCAATGCACCTGTTCGGTTCGCTGGCGATGACGGGGCTAGGCATTTTCACCATCCACAAGCTGGCGCAATGAGGTTCGACCCCGAGGCGCGGCGGGCGGCGCGGCCCGCGCTGGTCTATGACGAGGCGCTGCCGGTGAATGTGCGCCGGGCCGAGATCGGCGCAGCGATACTCAAGCACCAGGTGGTGGTAGTCTGCGGCGAGACCGGCTCGGGCAAGACCACGCAGTTGCCCAAGATCTGCCTCGAAATCGGCCGCGGCCTGCACGGCCTGATCGGCCACACCCAGCCGCGGCGCATCGCCGCGCGCGCCACGGCGACGCGCATCAGCGAGGAACTCAAATCGGAACTCGGCCGCCATGTCGGCTTCAAGATCCGCTTCACCGACAAGCTCACGCCGTCCTCCTACATCAAGCTGATGACCGACGGCATCCTGCTGGCCGAGACGCAGACCGATCCGCTGCTGCGCCAGTACGACACGATACTGATCGACGAGGCGCACGAGCGCAGCCTCAACATCGATTTCCTGCTCGGCTACCTCAAGCAACTGCTGCCGAAGCGGCGCGACCTGAAAGTCATTGTCACGTCGGCGACGCTGGATGCCGAGCGATTTTCGAAACACTTTGAGGGCGCACCCGTCATCGAGGTTTCGGGCCGGCTCTACCCGATCGAGACGCGCTACCGGCCCTTCGACGAAAAGAAAGACACGGATCTCAACGACGCCATCGTCGACGCCGTCGACGAGGCCCACCGTACCGGGCCAGGCGACGTGCTGGTGTTCCTGCCCGGCGAGCGCGAGATCCGCGAGGCGGCCGAGGCGCTGCGCAAACACCATCCGCCCGGTCTTGAAGTGCTGCCCCTGTTCGCACGGCAGACCGCCGTGGAGCAGGGCCGCGTCTTCGCCTCGCACCAGGGCCAGCGCGTGGTGCTGGCGACCAACGTCGCCGAGACCTCGCTGACCGTGCCCGGCATCCGCTACGTGATCGACTCCGGCCTGGCACGCGTCAAGCGCTACTCGCATCGCAACAAGGTCGAGCAACTGCAGGTCGAGCCGATCTCGCGTGCGGCGGCCAGCCAGCGCGCCGGCCGCTGCGGCCGCGTTTCGGCCGGCGTCTGCTTCAAGCTCTATGACGAAGAAGACTTCAACAAGCGCCCGCCCTACACCGAGCCCGAGATCCTGCGTTCCAGCCTGGCCGGCGTGATCCTGCGCATGAAGTCGCTGCATCTGGGCGACGTCGAGGACTTCCCTTTCCTCGAGGCGCCGGCGCCGCGCATGATCGCCGACGGCTACCAGTTGCTCGCCGAGCTGGGCGCCATCGACGAGACGAGCAAGGAACTGACCAAGGTCGGCTTCGAACTCGCCAAGCTGCCGCTCGACCCGAAGATCGGCCGCATGATCCTCGCCGCGCGCGAGCACAACTGCCTGCGCGAAGTGCTGATCATCGCCGCCGCGTTGGGCACCCAGGACCCGCGCGACCGGCCGCAGGAGCATGCGGCGACGGCCGATCAGGCCCATGCCAAGTGGAAGGACGAGAAATCCGAATTCCTTTCCTACCTGAAACTCTGGGCCGCCGGCGATGAGGTCTGGAAGCACGAAACCTCGAACAAGCAGCGCCAGTGGTGCCGGCAGAACTTCATCAACTGGCTGCGCCTGCGCGAGTGGCGCGACGTGCATGCGCAGTTGATGACGCTGTGCCACGAGCACGGCTGGAAGGAGAACCAGATTCCCGCCAGCTACGAGGCCATCCACAAGGCGCTGCTGACCGGCCTGCTCGGCCACATCGGCCTGATCAGCGAAGAGGACAAGAACTACCTCGGCGCACGCGGCATCCGCTTCTACATCCATCCCGGTTCCAGCCTGCTGAAGAAGGCCGGACGCTGGATCGTCGCCGCCGAGATCGTCGAGACCTCGCGCCTGTTCGCGCGCTGCATCGCGAAGATCGAGCCGGAATGGCTGGAGCAGGTCGGCGGCCACCTGATCCGCAGGCATGTCTATGAGCCGCACTGGGAGAAGGGGCCGGGGCAGGTCGTGGCCTGGGAGCGCGTCACCCTGCACGGCCTGATGATCCATGCCAAGCGGCGTGTGCATTACGGGCCGAGCGATCCGAAGCTGGCGCGCGAAATCCTGATCCGCGAGGCCCTGGTGGCAGGCCAGGTCGGCGAGGACTGGGTGCGCAAGTGGCGCTTCTTCCAGCACAACGCCAAATTGATGAAGGAGATCGAGGCGCTGGAACACAAGGCGCGCCGCCCCGACGTGCTGGTCGATGACGAACTGATTTATGCCTTCTACGACAGCAGGATTCCCGAGGGCATCATCACGCTGGCGGCCTTCGACCACTGGCGGCGCGAGGCCGAGGCGGCCAACCCGAAGCTGCTCTGCCTGGAGAAGGAGCAGCTGATGCGCCACGAGGCGGCGGGCATCACCACCGACGCCTTCCCGCCCGAACTCACGCATCGCGGCCGCAGCTTCAAGCTCGCCTACCACCACGATCCCGGCGCGGCCGACGACGGCGTCACGCTGACCCTGCCGCTGACGGCGCTCAACCAGCTGCCGGCCAATCGCTGCGAATGGCTGGTGCCGGGCCTGCTCAAGGAAAAGGTGCTGGCGCTGCTGAAGACGCTGCAGCAGAAGTATCGCCACCGCCTGCAGCCGCTCGATGAGTTCGCCACGAACTTCTGCGACGCCGACCATGATCTCGACGAGCCGCTGGTGCGCGCCCTGACGCGCGCCGCCGAGGAGCATCTGGCCATGAAGCTGCCGCTTGACGCCTTCCGCAGCGGCGAATTGCGGCCGCATCTGTTCATGAACTTCCGCCTCACCGACGAGCACGGCGCCACCCTGGCGATTTCGCGCAACCTGGCCGAACTGCGCGCCGAGTATCGCGACCGTGTCGAGCAGGCCTATGCCGCGGCCGAGGTGCAGCACGAGGCGGCCAATGTAAAAATGGGCGATGCGCCGGGCTTCACCGCCTGGACCTTCGGCGCGCTGCCGGAATTGATGGAAGTGAAAGTCGGCGCCGGCACCACGGTGGGTTTTCCGGCGCTGGTCGACATGGGCGAGAGCGTGCGCCTGACCGCCTTCGATACCGAGGAAAAGGCCCGCGCCGAGCATCGCCGCGGCATGGCGCGGCTGTTCGCCCTGCAGCTCGCCGCCCAGGTCAAGGCCATCGAGAAGCTGCCAGGTTTGCGCGAGCTCGCCCTGCAATTCATTTCGCTGGGCACGGAGAAGGAGTTGCGCGAACAGCTGGTCGCCGTGACGCTGGAGCGCACCTGCCTGATGGACCCGCTGCCCGTCGAAGAGTCGGCGTTCGCGACACGGCGCGAAGCGGCACGCGGCCGCATCCTGCTGGTGGCGCAGGAGATCCTGCGCCTGCTCGGCGGCATCCTGGCCGAACACGCGACGCTGGCGAAGAAACTTGCGTCGCAGCAGAAGGCGTTTCCGCAGGCCTGCGCCGACATCGCCGCGCAGCTGGCCGAACTGATGCCCAAAAGGTTCATTACCGCGACGCCCTTCGAGCGCTTGCAGCACTATCCGCGTTACCTCAAGGCGATCAGCCTGCGCCTGGAAAAGGCGCGCAGCGACCCGGCGCGCGACACGCGCCTGATGGCTGACTGGCAAGGTTTGGGCAAACCCTGGGAACGCGAGCGCAATGCGATGCTGAAATCCGGCCAGCAGAATGATGCCTTCCTCGACGAGTTCCGCTGGCTGCTAGAAGAATTGCGCGTTGCCCTGTTCGCGCAGGAACTGAAGACATCTTCGCCGGTCTCGGTGAAGCGCCTGCAGAAGATGTGGGATAGTCGGCGACATGGATGAACCGGACCGGTGAAGGATGATGATGCTTGAAGTTTTTGCGGCCTTGTCGAAGGCGCTGCGCGACCTGACGCGGCCCGCGGTGCTCTGGCATGCGCTGTGGCCGCCGCTGGCGGCGCTGCTGCTGTGGACCGCCATCGGATTCGCGGCATGGGCGCATGGCGTCGCGCTGATGGAGCGCATCGTGCCGGGGTTGCCCTGGGCAGGCTGGGAGTGGGTGGCGCAATGGGCGGCGGTGTTCCTGCTGCTGGCAGCCTTCGCCGCGCTGACCTACATCACGGCCATCCTGCTGGTGGCCGTGTTTGCCCTGCCGCTGTTGATCAATCTGGTGGCGGCGCACGATTATCCGGATCTCGGGCGCCATGGCGAGAACGTGTTCTGGGGCAGCCTAGGCAATACGCTCGGCGCCGGGGCGATTTTCCTCATCGGCAGCCTGGCGATGCTGCCCCTGCTGCTGTTACCCGGCGCCTTGCTGGTTTTGCCGCTGCTCTGGAGCGCCTGGCTGAATCAGCGCGCCTTCCGCTTCGATGCCCTGGCCGAACACGCGACCCCCGGCGAAATGCAACTCCTGGTGCGCGAAGATGGCAGGAATTTCTACATGGCCGGGCTGGCAACGGCCGCCGCCGCCTATGTGCCGCTGCTCAACCTGCTGGCGCCGGCATTTGCGGCGCTGGTTTTCGTGCATCTCGGACTGGCGGCCCTGCGCCGCCGGCGTCAGGAAGGAGGCGTGGTTTTATGAGTGGTGATTTGAACGACATATCCCCCATCCCCTTTTCCAGGAAAAGGGGTGACTACGGCTCGCTGCGCTCGCAGGGTCTTGAAGAGGCTGCCTTGGGGCGGCCCGGCGGGCAGCCATGAACGGCATCGGCGCGATCATCATCGGCGACGAGATTACGCTCGGCCGTCGTCAGGACAAGCATTTCGCCAAAATCGTCGAGCTGCTCGCCGCGCGCGGGCTGACGCTCGACTGGGCGCTGTATCACGGCGACAATCGCGAGCGTCTGGCGGACGTCCTGCGTCGCAGCTTCGCCACTGGCGACATCGTCTTCAGTTGCGGCGGCATCGGCAACACGCCGGACGACCACACCCGACAGGCGGCCGCGGCGGCGGCGGGCGTCGAGCTCGTCCTGCATCCGGATGCGGAGCGCGAGATTCGCGCCCGCTATGCCGAGATCGGCCGCGAGGTGACCGACTATGCGCTCGACATGGGGCGCTTCCCCGCCGGCAGCCGCATCATCCCCAACCCCTACAACCGCATTCCGGGATTTTCCCGGGGCGACCACCACTTCGTGCCGGGCTTTCCGCAAATGGCCTGGCCGATGATCGAATGGGTGCTCGATACCTGCTATGCCGACCGCTTCAACCGGCGGCCGTCGGCGGAGGCGGCGATCCTGGTCTGGAAGGGCATCGAGAGCAAGTTGACGCCGCTGATGCTGAAAATCGAGGCCGAGTATCCCGGACTCAAGGTGTTCAGCCTGCCCTTCCTCGGTTCGGCCGACGTCGGACACCATGTCGAACTGGGGGTGCGCGGCGCGCCGGAACAGGTTCCCGCCGCCATGGAACTGATGCGGCGCGAGGTAACGGACCTGGGTTACGACTTCGCCGAGAAGGCTTGACCGTGACGTGAAGCGTCCGCCGATTTGATTTATCCTGTGGGTTCCCCCAACCTCGCATGACTGGAAAAACAATGGACAGCGTGCTGCGCGAGCATCTGCAACATTCCAAGTTGTTTGCCAAGGTCGGCCTCGAAAGCGTGGAGCACCTGTTCGAGGGCTGCGAGCGACGGAAACTGGAGCGCGGCGACCACCTGCTCGAGGCGGACGCCGCCAACGGCCACCTCTACCTGATCCTCGGCGGGGAGTTTCGGGTCTACCTGCAGGGCCGCGACATGCCGGCACAGGCCGTGCTGGTCGGCGGCGATTGTGTCGGCGAGATGTCGCTGCTCGACGGCCAGCCGGCTTCGGCCCTGGTGCTGGCGGCGCAGGACAGCGAAGTGCTGGCGATTCCGCACGAGGTGGTCTGGTCCCTGGTGGATTGCTCCCACGGCGTGGCGCGCAACCTGCTGGCGATCATCAGCGGCCGTGTGCGCCAAGGCAACCAGGCGCTGGTGGCCATGCAGGAGCGCAGCCTGGAATTCGAGGAGGAGGGAAGCGTCGACGCCCTCACCGGGATCCACAACCGGCGCTGGCTGCTGGAGGCCTTTCCGCGCGCCATGGCGCGCTGCGCGAGGGATGAAAAGCCCTTGTGCCTGGTGATTGCCGACATCGACCTGTTCCGCGACTTCAACGCCCGGTTCGGCTATCTCGCCGGCGATGCCGTATTGCGGCGCATGGCGCACCGACTGGCCGACGGCTTGCGTGCATGGGACCTGGTTGCCCGCCATGGCGGCCAGGCGTTCGCGGTCCTGCTGCCGGAGGCCGACCTGGAAGATGCCCTGTCGATTGCAGAGCGCCTGCGCGAACTGGTGGCGATCGGCAGCGGCTTGCAGACGGACGAGGGCGTGACGCTCAGTTGCGGCGTGGCCCGGATGGCGCCGGGCGAGGAGCTCGAGGATCTGCTCGCGCGCGCCGATGCGGCGCTGCGACGCGCCAAGGAAGGCGGCCGCGACCGGGTGGAAGCGGCGGCCTGAGCCGGACTTCAGCCGGTCCCGCCTACCGTCAGGCCATCGATGCGCAGCGTCGGCTGGCCGACGCCGACCGGCACGCTCTGGCCTTCCTTGCCGCAGGTGCCGACGCCCGAATCGAGCGCCATGTCATTGCCGATCATCGAGACGCGCATCATGGCTTCGGGGCCGCTGCCGATCAGCGTGGCGCCCCTGACCGGCGTGGTGATCCTGCCGTTTTCGATCAGGTAGGCCTCGGCCGTCGAAAAGACAAACTTGCCGCTGGTGATGTCTACCTGGCCGCCGCCGAAGTTGGCGGCGTAAACGCCTTTCTTCACCGACTTGATGATTTCCTGCGGATCGTGGCTGCCATTCATCATCGCGGTGTTGGTCATGCGCGGCAGCGGCAGGTGGGCGAAGGATTCGCGGCGGCCGTTGCCGGTGACCGGGGCGCCCATCAGGCGCGCATTCAGCGTGTCCTGCAGGTAGCCGACGAGAATGCCGTCTTCGATCAGCACCGTGCGTTGCGTCGGGTTGCCTTCGTCGTCGATGGTCAGCGAGCCGCGGCGGTCGACGAGGGTGCCGTCATCGACCACGGTGACGCCTTTTGCCGCGACACGCTGGCCGATGCGGCCGGCGAAGGTCGAACTGCCCTTGCGGTTGAAGTCGCCTTCGAGTCCATGGCCGACGGCTTCGTGCAGCAGGATGCCGGGCCAGCCGGGGCCCAGCACCACGGTCATTTCGCCGGCCGGGGCGGGCCTGGCGGCGAGGTTGACGCTGGCCTGATGCACGGCACGTTTTGCATAGTCCTGCAGCACGGCGTCGGTGAAGTAGGCATAGTCAAAGCGTCCGCCGCCGCCGGATGAACCCTGTTCGCGCCGCCGTCCGGTGCCAACCCCGTCCTGCATGATCACGGTGATCGAAACGCGCACCAGCGGCCGCACGTCGGCCGCCATGCGGCCGTCGGAGCGCGCCACCAGGACCACTTCCCAGGTGCCGGCGATGTGGGCCATGACTTCCCTGACCCGCGAGTCGGCGGCGCGCGCCATGGCTTCGAGGCGTTCCAGCAGTTTCACCTTGGCGGCATCGTCGAGAGAGGCGATCGGATCGTTTGCGGCGTATAGAGCCGGCGTCGGCTTTTGTCGCTGCAATAGCGGCGCCAGACGCCGGGAGCCGGCGGCGGCAATCGCGCGGGTGGTATCGGCGGCGGCTTGCAGTGCCGCCAGACTGATGTCATCGGAATAGGCAAAGGCGGTCTTTTCACCCGACAGCGCGCGCACGCCCACGCCTTGTTCGATGTTGAAGCTGCCCGACTTGACGATGCCTTCTTCCAGGCTCCATGCCTCGGAGCGGGCGTACTGGAAATACAGGTCGGCAAAATCGACCTGGTTGCCGAACACGCGGCCGAATACGCGTTCCAGCTGGTGCGGCGCCAGGCCGTGGGGCTCGAGCAGGGTTTGTTCGGCGATATCGAAGTGGGGAATGGCGTTGGCGGGAGCGTTCATGCGTGGGTCCTTTGAAGGCCTACAGTATGCGGTGTTTCAGGGCGGGCAGGCTGCTTCTGGTGTCGACCAGCCGTTGCCGGTCGAGTTCGGCGAGCACCACGCCTTCACCCTTGTCCATGCGCGCCAGCACTTCACCCCAGGGATCGATGACCATGCTGTTGCCGTGGGTCATGCGCCCGTTGGGGTGGCGGCCACCCTGCGCTGCCGCCAGGACATAACACTGGTTCTCGATGGCGCGGGCGCGCAGCAGGATTTCCCAGTGCGCGCGGCCGGTGGTTTCGGTGAAGGCGGCGGGCAGCACCAGCAAATCGACATCGCCCATGGCGCGGAAGAGTTCCGGGAAACGCAGGTCATAGCAGATGGTGATGCCGACGCGCCCCAGCGGCGAGTCGAAGGCCACGATCTGATCGCCGCGCTCGATGGTGGCCGCTTCGTCGTAGGACTCTTCTCCCCTTTTGAAGCCGAACAGGTGGATCTTGTCGTAGCGCGCCACGCGCGTTCCCTGCGGGTCGAAAACCAGGCAGCCGTTGCGCAGCTTGCCGGGGTCCCTGGCCAGAAGCGGAATCGAACCGCCGACCAGCCAGATGCCGTGCCGGCGCGCAGTTGCCGCCAGGAAATCCTGGATCGGTCCCTGGCCGTCGAGCTCGCGTGCCGCGAGCCGGTCGACGTCGGTGGCGCCGATCAGGGGAAAGTACTCCGGCAGAGCCACCAGTTGCGCCCCCGCCGCCGCGGCCTCGGCAACCAGCCGGCCGGCAGCGGCGAGATTGGGCACCACGTCGGGGCCGGAAATCATCTGCACGGCGGCGATCTTCATTTCTTTTCCTCCGCGGCCTTGGGCGGCTGGCCGAGCTTCTCCACTTTCGGATCATCCCAGCTTCCCGTCACGGCGTATTCGAAGGCGAAGGCCTGGTCGATCGGATCCTTCAGAATTTTCTGCGCCGCCCAGACCACCGCGCCGGCGACCGGGTTGGCGATCATCGCGCCGATGGCGACCGTGTCGCCGACGGCCGGCTGCACGCGAACCTTGAGGTCCTGCGTTTCGCCGGCAAGATCGACCGTCCCGCTCATCAGCACCTTCGCCGACGGCCCCTGGATCTGCAGGTCCCGGGTATCCATGACGCCGCGCGCCACGGCAACCTGGCCGGTGATGCTGTCGAAGGCGAAGCCCTCGCTGAAGACGTCACGAAAATCGAGGGTGATGCGGCGCGGCAGGGATTGCAGGCTGAGGACGCCCAGCAGGCGGCCGACGCCGGGTTCGAGTTTGACGAACTGGCCGTTTGCCGCATCGAGCCTGAGGTTGCCGGCGAGCGTCGGATAGCCGATGCTGAACGGCGTTCCGTTCCAGGACAGGTTGCCGGTCAGATTGGCGCTGCCGCGTCGCACCGTGTCCGGGTAGCCGGCGCGCGCCAGGAACTTTTCGATGCTCTTGGCGCTGAGCTTGAACTCGATGCGGGTATCCGGCTGGGTGGCGCTGAGCCGCCAGCGGCCGGTGGACTCCAGCGCGCCATCCTCGTTCTTCGCGTCGACCCGCGTGTTCCAGTAGCCGTCCTTGTTCTCCGCCGCAATGCGCACGGTGCCCAACTGCCGCTCCTTGAACGAGAGCTGGTCGATGGTGATATCGAGGGCGGGGAAGCGGTCGAGGACTTCGCTGGCCTTGGCCTGCAAGGCCGCCGGCGTGGCGGCCGCTTCCGGGATCGCGAACTGGCCGATGCGGCCGGTCAGTTTGCCGCCGGCAGCGGCGTCCCACTCGAAGTTGCCGGCCAGTTCCCGGCTCTGCAGGTCGAAACGGGTGCTGCTGGCACCTTCGGGATGGCTGCCGTTGATGCGAACGTCGTGGAAGCTGCGGCCGTGTACCGCGAGTTCGGCAGTGCGCAAATCGAACATCAATGCGGGCAGGGTTGGCAGCAGCGCCGCGGCCTGGTCGCTGCCGTCACCTTGATTCGGCCAGAATTTTCCCCATGCGTTGACATCGATGCGGGGCAGGGCGACGGCAAACAGCAGGCCACGGTCCGGCATGGCCGGACTGATGTCGCCCATCGCGACCACGCCGCGCACAATGGCCGGCGGCGTGCTGTCGATGCGGCGCACCAGCTGCAGGCGCCAGGCGCGACCGATGCTGACGTTGAGCGTGTCCTGGGTCGGGGCGGGGGCCGCCGTTTGCGCCGGGCCGGCCGCTGCCCTGGCAGGCACCCTGGCGGGTGCGGCGGCGGGCAGCAGCCTGCGTTCGAAATTCAGGGGCATCACATCCGCGGCCGATTTGTTGAAGGGCTCGGGCAGGCTGGAGGTAAGTCCGACCAGGTTCGAACTCAGCTTCACCTCCGCCGATTTATCCTTGACCAGCACGCTGCCCGTCCATTTCGCCGCGCCCGACAGGTGGTCCAGCACGGCGGAATGGGACATCTGTCGCCGCAGCGCGGCGACGCTGTATTCGCCGGCGGCATTGATCTGGACGCCGCCGTCGCTTGCGGTCCTGACGTCGACGCTGAGGGGCGCGCCCAGCATCACGCCGCGAATGTTGCGCGCCTCGATCTGGTCGGCCGAGAAACGCATGCTGCCGCGCAGGTCGCCGATCGGCGGGAAGTCGCTGCCGACGGTCAGCCGGTTGGCTTCGAAGCGATAGACGCCATCGACCTTCGAGTTGTGCATCTTGCGCAAGGGCAGGCTGAGCTTGAGGTCGAGCGTACCGGTGCCCTCGGCCTGCATGTCCCGGGTGAAATGATCGATGCGCTCGCCGAGGGCGCTGGACTCGATGAAGCGCAGGAATTCATTCGTCGCCCCGGCCGCATTGCCGCTTACGGTCAGCAGCTCCTCGGGTTGCTCGATGTCGGCGATCTCGGCGCGGACGTCGCGCACGCCGACGCCGAAGATCCTGCCGCTCTTGCCGGTGATCAGCATGCGCTGGCCGGAAAACAGCAGTTCGCCCTCGATATTGGTGATTTCGGGCCAGTCATCGGCGTAGCGCAGGTTGGTGTCGTGGAACTTGCCGCGTACCTCGAAAATACCGCCCTTGCCGTCACGAAAGGGAAACTGCCGCAGGTCGCCGCGCAGCGTCAGGGTCGTATCCGTGGCCTTGCCGCCGCTGATCGACGTACGCAGCCAGTCGCGCACTTCCGTGCTCACCGCGAGCGGCATGTAGCGCCAGGCGGCATTGCCGCTGCCGCGCGTCAGGCGGGCGTGCAGGTCGAGCGCGCCCGGCCCTTCGGGAAGCGAGCGCCAGACGCCTTTCACATCACCGGCGGCATCCTTGTTATGGAAGGTGACCTCGTTGATCCTGACCTGTGTGCCGTCGGCGCCGGAGGTCCAGGCGAGGTCGGCGGCGAAGGCTTCCACGTCCAGCGTCGGGTCGGCGAATACCGTCGGCAGTTCGACCGCGGCGCGCTGCCCGTTGAGCTGCACGCTGCCGCCCTTTTCGCTGCCATCGACGCGGCCGTTGATGCCGGACATGCCGGGGATGGGGCCGAGGGCGGTCAGGCCGAGGCCTTCAAAGCGGCTGGAGACGGACCAGGTCTGCAAGCCTTTGGGGTTCTCCCGGGAGCCTTTCCACTCCAGTTTCAGGTCATAGACGCGACCGCGCGGCGCATGCCGGGCCAGACGGTCGCGGGTGGCGTTGTCGAAAGGCAGATGCGCCGCGAGGTTCGCCATGCTGGCGAGGTCGAGTCCGTTGGCGCTGGCGCGGCCCTGGGGTGGCCGGTCGGCCACGGCGTCCTGCCAGGCCAGCTTCAGGTCGAGCGGGGCCAGGTCGACGCCGTCGCGCGTCGCCATGGTCAGGCGCTTCAGCTCGACATCGAAACCCTGCTCGATGCGACGCCCGGCGATGCGACCTTCCAGCCTGACCATGTCCAGCTCCGGCAGGTCGCGGCGCAGCTGCAGGCGCACATCGGCCAGGCGCACATCGGCGGTCGCGGTCTGCAGCTGCTTGCCGGCAAAACCAAGCCAGATCCGTAGTGCCCCGCTGCCCTGCGGCAGATTGACGGGATAATCGACCCAGTGCTTCCACACGGCGAGGTCGGCGTAGTCGAGTTCGGCGTAGGCCTCGCCCTTCCAGGCCTCGAGCTGATCGAAGTCGCGGCCCTTGAAGTTGCCGCGGATGTCGATGCGCGCGGCAAGCTGTCGCGGCGGGTCGGCGGTAAGACCGAAACGATGGCGGCCGAAGCTGTTGTCGAGCTGGAAGTTCAGGTGCTTCAATTCCAGCGGCGGCGCCCGGCGCAAATCGTCCTGCCAGGTGATGGCGGCATCGCGCACGATGACGCTGTCCTGGACCAGCAGCCAGTCGGCAAATTCCTCGTCGGTCGCCGGATCCGGGGTGATTTCCAGCCCGGCGGCGAAGATCCTGCCCTCGCGGTCGCGACGCAGCGACAGTATCGGGGCGTTGAGCTCCAGGCGGGCCAGGCGCAGCTGGAAATGCCACAGCGAACTCCAGGACAATTCCGCCTCGACCTCGTCGAAACCCAGTGCGGGACGACCGCTGGTGTCGCGGATCTCGAATCCCTCCAGCGTCAGCGCGGGACGCAGGCCGGCCCAATGCGTCTCTATCCTGCGGATGCCGACCGGGCGATTGATCGCCGTGCCGATCATCTGCTCGATATCGCCGCGGTAGCTTTCGATCTGGGGCAGGATCGCGTAGCGCAGGGCGAGCAGCAGCAGTGCGAAGGCGAAATAGCCCAGCGTTGCCGCCCAGGCGGACACGCGCAACAGGAGGCCGAGCCGGGGATGGGTTCGGGGCAACTGGCGCAGGCGGGAAAACAACCGTGGAGTAATGGGGCGAGAGCCTCGTAGGGGGTGCGCCATGGCGCACGCTAAAATGGACAAATCCAGCGCTGAACCATCAAATTCTAACCGATGCCCTCCCTCGCCGATATTCCCGAAACATCCCGTTACCTTGGGCGTTTGCTGGCCGCCAAACCGGCCCTGGCGGCCGAGGTCGAAGCCTCTCTGGATCAGCCGCTGACGCGGGAAGACTTGTCGGCATGGCTTGCCGCACAGCCTGCCGGCGAAGCCGACCTCAAGGCGGTGCTGCGCCGCTTGAAACAGCGCGCCTATGCCCGCATCGCCACGCGCGATCTGGCCGGCCTGGCGCCGCTGGGCGAAGTCGTCGAGTGCATGACGCTGATCGCCGAGCTGGCGGTGGCCAGGGCGGTAGAGGTGATCGGCAAGGGGCTTGCCGAACGCTACGGCACCCCGCGCGGTGCCGACGGTCGGGCACAGGAACTGATCGTGATCGGCATGGGCAAGCTGGGCGGGCGCGAACTCAATGTTTCTTCCGACATCGACCTGATCTTCGTCTATCCCGAGGATGGCGACACTGATGGCACAAAATCGATTTCCAACTTCGAGTACTTCACACGCCTCGGGCGCGCGCTGATCAACGCCATCGCCGACGTGACCGAGGACGGCCAGGTGTTCCGCGTCGACATGCGCCTGCGGCCCAACGGCGATTCCGGCCCGCTGGTCTGCTCCTTCGACATGCTGGAAAACTACTTCGTCACCCAGGGCCGCGAGTGGGAGCGCTACGCCTGGATCAAGGCGCGGCCGCTGACCGGCGGGCGCCACGAAGAGCTGGAGGCGATCCGCCGGCCCTTCGTCTTCCGCAAGTACCTCGATTTCGGCGCCATCAACGCCATGCGCGAGCTGCACGCGCAGATCCGCCAGGAGGTGGCGAAGAAGGACAAGGCCGACAACGTCAAGCTCGGCCCCGGCGGCATCCGCGAAATCGAGTTCATCGCCCAGGTGTTCCAGCTGATACGCGGCGGGCGCGATCCGGCGCTGCAGATCAAGCCGACGCTGCAGGTGCTGCGGCGCCTGGCGGACAACGGCCTGCTCGCCGCCGAGGCGGTGGCCGAACTTTCCGCGGCCTACGATTTCCTGCGTCGCGTCGAACACCGCCTGCAATACCTCGACGACGCCCAGACCCACATGCTGCCGACAGGCGACGCCGATCGCGCCATCATCGCCCGCGCCATGGGCTACGGCTCCTTCGACGGCCTGCTGGCCGAGCTCGACGACCATCGCGCCGCCGTGGCGCGCCATTTCGAGGCCGTCTTCGCCGACCCCAATCGCGGCGAGCACAAGCACGCCGGCATGTGGCGCGGCGCCGGCGGCGAGGACCAGGGCGAGGAATTCGCCAAGCTCGGCTACCGGCAGCCGCGCGAGGCGGCGGCGCGTGTCGCCGCCCTGCGCGAGGGGCCCCGCTACCAGCAACTCGCGGCGAGCATCCGCGAGCGCTTCGATGCCCTGGTGCCGCAGTTGATCCAGGCCGCGGCCGAGATGCCCAATCCCGACGCGACGCTCTTGCGCAGCCTCGACCTGCTCGAATCGATCTCGCGCCGCGCCGCCTACCTCGCCCTGCTGCAGCAGTATCCCCAGGCGCTGCGCAAGGTGGCGGAACTGGTCAGCAGTTCGAGCTGGGCCGCCGACTACCTGCAGCGCCACCCCATCCTGCTCGACGAACTGCTCGACCCGCGCCTGCTCGACGTGCTGCCCGACTGGAGCGGCGTGCGCGAGCAGCTCGCGGCCCGGCTGGATGAGCTGGAGCCGGACACCGAGCGGCAGATGGACCTGCTGCGCGAGACCCACCACGCCCAGGTCTTCCGCCTGCTGGCGCAAGACGTGGCCGGGCTTTACACCGTCGAGAAGCTTGCCGACCATCTTTCCGAACTCGCCGACATCCTGCTCGATGCCGCAATCGGCCGCGCCTGGCTGAAGATGCTCAAGCGCCACGTCGAGACGCCGAAATTCGCCGTCATCAGCTACGGCAAGCTTGGCGGCAAGGAACTCGGCTTCGCCTCCGACCTCGACCTGGTCTTCCTCTTCGACGACCCGGCGCCGGAAGCCGGCGAAAACTATGCGCGCCTCGGCACGCGCCTCAACACCTGGCTTTCGGCGCAGACCGCCGCCGGGCAGCTGTTCGAGACCGACCTGCGGCTGCGGCCCAACGGCGATTCGGGCCTCGTCGTCAGCTCGATGGAATCCTTCCGCAAGTACCAGCTCGAATCCGCCTGGGTCTGGGAACACCAGGCGCTGACGCGCGCCCGCTTTTCCGCCGGCGATCCGGCGGTGGGCGAGGCCTTCGAGAAGATCCGCTGCGAGGTGCTGTGCCAGCAGCGCGACCTGGCCAAGCTGCGCGCCGACATCGTCGAAATGCGGCAGAAGATGATGGACAGCCACGCCACGCGCGGCGACCTGCGCGACACGGTGTTCGACCTCAAGCACGATCCCGGCGGTCTGGTCGATGTTGAGTTCATCGTCCAGTACCTTGTTTTGGGGTATTCGCATGCCCACCGCGAACTCACCGGCAACAAGGGCAACATCGCCCTGCTGAAAATGGCCGCCGATGCCGGCCTGATCCCCGGCGATCTGGCCGAGACCGTGCGCAATGCCTACCGCGATTACCGCCGCATGCAGCACGGCCTGCGCCTCAACGGCACCAAGGCGCGCGTCGCACCCGAAGAAGTCGGCGACCGCGTCACGGCGGTGCGGGAGTTGTGGCGGCTGGTGTTCGACGATTCTGCTGCCACGTGACCGGCGGGACGGCCGCGTCACCGGCCCCGGTTCGCCGGCCTGCGGCTCCCCTCACTGCGGGGCCGCGCCAGGCCGCTGGCTAAACTAGCCGATGCCGATGAAGCCGGCATCGTCGTCGGACAACGCCAGCGGAAATCCCCTGGCACGGCTCCTCGCTTCGGCGGCTCTCAAGGGCCAGCGCCGCGACCACCCCGCCTCTGCCATACGCTGGACGTCGACTTGCCATTGGCGTATTCTGAAGCAGGATAGTTGCCTACGGGTGCCGGAAGTTCAGCCTGGATCGCGCCGGTCGACGTTTCCGGTTTTCGGTTCCACTAAATTGGGGAAGAGCATTGATGCACAAGGGTATTGAAGTGCCGGAAGTCCTTTTCGGCATCAGCATTGACGGAATGTTTTCCGTCTTTTCGGCGCCCCATTTGCAGGGTTGGGCATCATTGCCTTAGGGTATGCGATCACTCATGGTTGCTATCGTACTTGTTGCATTGTTGTCGATGCAAAAAGACGCTTTTTCTTTGTCGCCCCTTCGCTGGAAAAGAGTACTTTGCTTATCGGTTGACCAAATAGAACTCACTAATGAACAACGCAAGACCTTGCTTGATGTGCCCGTACCAATTGGAAATCTTACTGGGGATACTCTTCGTATAAGCGTTCTCGCATTAACCAATGATTACGCAAAGGTAGGAGCGGCAAGAGAAAAAGGTACTCTTCTGGTTAGAGTATATGCAGAACACATGCGCACAACGACCGACGGCAAGGTTGAGATCATAGTAGAGTCACTCAGAGCCTTAGCATTTCCTGACATGTACACCCGCCCAGCCTGGAATGTATGTCAGCAGCCGGAAATTGAAGTCATTCTAGATATTAGGCCACGCGCGAAATGATGCCCAACCCTGCGGTCAACCTCGCTCCCTTCGTTAGTGCAACATCCGTTCTGTAAATTCGTAACCTGCTGTTTTTGCGAGGGGGTGTCGGCCGTAGCGATGAAGCCGCGCAGCGCCGGTTACCTAGAACGTTGAAGCTGTAGAAAAACCTCTTTTCAACCGCAAATTCATCCGCGAATGGCGCGACCTGAATCGCGCCATTCGTCATTTCAGCGGTTGAACTTTCGTCGCGCCGTCTCGCCAGCGCCGACTTTCAGAGAATGCAGCCCGCACCCGGAGGATTCAAGATCTCCCTGTTCCTTTTCCCCGGAGGAAAGGGTGAAAAGGGGCCAGGATCGCGGTTGCTTTGGCGGCGTTGAGCAGTGTTTGTTCTCACGCTTTCCCGCAACCAACCTTGCGGAAGCGCTCGGATTTGCCAACTCGGCGGCGCTGGCGGGATGGTCGGGGCGGTGGCCATTGAGAGCCGCCGAAGCGAGGAGCCGTGACGGGGGATTTCCGCTGGCGTTGTCCGACGATGATGCCGGCTTCATCGGCATCGGCTAGTTTAGCCAGCGGCCCGGCGCGGCCCCGCAGTAAGGAAGTCGCAGGCCGGCGAACCAGGGCCGGCGCTCCGATTGTCCCGCCGGCGCGGAAACTCGGATAACCGCCGCTCACCAGCGTCGACTGAGGGACCGAGGAATGTCGAGAGCGTCGACTTTCACTGAAGGGTTGATCATGCGTACCGTCGCTCCTGTTTTTCCCGGCATGGCAACGGCTTGTTTCTCGTTGAACGTCGTTGAACCAAGGTGATGATTGGCCTATACTGACACGATTCGTTCATCGGGAGACGGCCATGAGCACCATGATTCTTTCGGGCAAGCGGCAAGTTGTGTTGCCCGCCGAGCTTTGCCGGCAGGTCTCGCTTGCGCCGGGCGCCCGTGTTCGCGTTGAGCTGGCACCGGATGGAGAAGGGATTCTGGTGCGCTCCGCCGGTGCCGGGGAAACAAAGCCGGCCTCGGTCCTGTTCGATCGCGTCAAGCGTCGTGGCAAGCCGCTGGCAGTCGAGGACTTGCAGGGCTTGGCGGTGGCGAGGAAGCAGGGCAAGCGATGATCGCGCTGGACACCAATGTCCTTGCACGCGCCATTGCGGTCGAAATCGATGCCGACGCGGCGACCAAGGCACAAAGAAAGCGCGCCCAGGCCTTGCTGTCGTCGGGAAGCCGGTTGTTCGTGCCGGTGACGGTGATCGAGGAACTCGAGTGGGTGCTGCGCGGCGCCTACGGCATGCCCCCGGAAGATATCGCCGCCGTGTTCGAAGACATGCTTGCGGTCGAGAACCTGACCGTCGACCGCGCCGCCGCGGTCGACCAGGCGCTGGTCTGGTATCGACAGGGACTGGATTTCTCCGACGCCTTGCACCTGGCCCAGTCCGGTCTGTGCAGCGGCTTCGCCACCTTCGATGCGCGCTTTGTAAAAGCCGCGCGCCGTCTTGGCCTGGAGCCCCAGGTGTCGGCACCAGGCTAAGGACCGCAGGAGTCGGCGGGACGGCCGGCTCCTCGCCGTCCCTCCACTGTCGGCTCTGCATAGCTGACCGGCTTCGCGGGCGCAGAGCAGTGCTCTGCGAAACCCCCGCTTCGCCCAGCGCCGACTTTTGATGCGGAGCGGGGCGTGGCCGGATAAACTGCGCACTTTCCTTCGCTCCCCTTTCTCGCAGGCCAGCCCATGCCCGTCAACTACGCCACCCCCGCCCCCGCAGCCCTCTTCCCCGTCGCCGGCGTGCGCCTTGGCACCGCCGAGGCCGGCATCCGCAAGAAGGACCGGCGCGACCTGACGCTGGTCGAGCTGGCGCCGGGCAGTCGCGCCGCCGGGGTGTTCACGCAAAATCGCTGCTGCGCGGCGCCGGTCACGCTGTGTCGCGAGCACCTGGCGGGCGACGGCAGCCTGCGCGCGCTGGTGATCAACACCGGCATCGCCAACGCGGCGACCGGCGAGCAGGGCATGCGCGCAGCGCGCGAGACTTGCGATGCCGTGGCCAGACTGCTCGGCTGCAAGGCCGACGAGGTGCTGCCGTTTTCCACCGGCGTGATCCTTGAGCACCTGCCGGTCGATAGGCTGGTCGCCGGGCTGCCGGCAGCGCAGGCGGATCTTGCGGCCGACCACTGGCATGCCGCGGCGCACGCCATCATGACCACCGATACCGTGGCCAAGGCCGCCTCGCGCCGCATCGATCTGGGCGGCAAGACCATCGCCGTCACCGGCATCAGCAAGGGCGCTGGCATGATCCGGCCCAACATGGCGACCATGCTCGGCTTTGTCGCCACCGATGCCGGCATCGCCGCCGGCCTGCTGTCGCAACTTGCCAGGATGCGGCGGACCAGAGCTTCAACTGCATCACGGTCGACGGCGACACATCGACCAATGATTCTTTCGTCGTCATTGCCACCGGCGCTGCGGGGCTGGAAGTCGATGCCGCCTCGCCCCACTGGCCCGCCTTGCGTGCTGCTGTGATCGATGTCGCGCAGGAATTGGCCCAGGCCATCGTGCGCGACGGCGAGGGCGCGACCAAGTTCATCAGCGTAAAAGTCGGCGGCGGCGCCACGGCGGAAGAATGCCGCAAGGTGGCCTACGCCATCGGCCATTCGCCGCTGGTGAAGACGGCGTTCTTCGCCTCCGACCCCAACCTCGGGCGGATACTGGCGGCCATCGGTTACGCCGGCATCGACGACCTCGATGCCGCCGGCGTGCGCGTCTGGCTCGGCTCGGGCGATCAGGAAGTGCTGGTTTCGGAACACGGCGGGCGCGCCGCCAGCTACCGCGAGGAAGACGGCTCGCGCATCATGAAGAATGCCGAAATCACGGTGCGCGTGGATCTTGGTCGCGGCAGTGCCGCGGCGACGGTGTGGACCTGCGACTTCTCCTATGATTACGTGAAAATCAACGCCGACTATCGTTCCTGAGGACACCATGACCATCGCCGACCAGGCCCGCTTCGAGCGCGCCATCGCCCTGTTCGATGCCGCCAATGCCGAGGACCCGAACCAGGACCAGGGCCAGCCCAAGGAACTGCTTTACGCCCGGCGCATGACCGGGATGATAGTCCGCTATGCGCCGGACGCCAGCGAAGTCGCGCAACTCGCCGTGCGTGCCCAGCACATCAGGCGCTGGACGGTGCCGCGCAGCAGCTACCCGATGACCAAGGAGGGCTACCACGCCTGGCGCACGGGTCTGTACAAGTTCCACGCCGAGACGGCGGGCGAACTGATGCGGCAGGCCGGCTACGACGATGCCATGATCGATCGGGTCAAGGCCGCCGTCGGCAAGCGCGGGCTCAAGGTCAATCCGGACACGCAGATGATGGAAGACGTCACCGACCTGGTCTTCCTCGAACACTACATGCTCGACTTCGCCGGCAAGCATGCCGACTACAGCGAAGAGAAGTGGCTCGAGATTGTGCGCAAGACCTGGAAGAAGATGTCGGAGCGTGCCCACGCCTTCGCCACCGGCGGCGGCATCAAGCTGCCGGAACCGCTGGTGCCGCTGATCCTGAAAGCAATCAACGAGGAGAAGAAATGAACGTCGGATTCATAGGCCTCGGCCTGATGGGCCGCCCGATGGCCCTGCACCTGGAGCGGGCCGGCCACACGCTGCACCTGTGGGCGCGGCGGCCGGAGTCGCTGGCGCCGTTTGCCGCGGTGAATGCGAAAACCCATGCCACGCCGGCACAGGTGGCGGCGCATGCCGAGGTGGTGATCGTCATGGTGGCCGATGCGCCGGACGTGGAGACGGTCTGCCTCGGTGCCGACGGCCTGGCGTCCGGCGGCAAGGCGGGACTGATCGTGGTCGACATGTCGACCATCAACCCTAACGCGGCGCGCAGCATCGGCCTGCGCCTCGCGGAGAAGGGCATCGAGTTCGTCGATGCGCCGGTATCCGGCGGCGAGACCGGAGCGATCAATGCCGCGCTGACCATCATGGTCGGCGGCAAGGCGGCGACCTTCGACAAGGTCAAGCCCCTGCTGGAAAAGATGGGCAAGTCGGTGACGCTGATCGGCGATTCGGGCGCCGGCCAGGTGGCCAAGGCGTGCAACCAGATCCTCACCGGAGTCGGCGTGCTGGCCGTGGCGGAGGCCTTCAACTTCGCGGCAAAAAGCGGGGTCGATGCGAGCAAGGTGCGCGAGGCGCTGCTCGGCGGCTTCGCCTACTCGAAGATCCTCGAAAACCATGGCCAGCGCATGCTCGACCGCAATTTCAAGCCCGGCTTCAAGGCCTGGATGCACCAGAAGGACTTGCGCATCGTCATGGAAGAAGCGCACCGCATGGGCCTCATGCTGCCCTCGGCGGCGGCCACGGCGCAGGTCTTCAACGCCATCGTCGGCAGCGGCATGGGCGAGAACGATTCGGTCACCGCCCTGCAGCTGCTCGAAAAGATGAGCGGCAAGGACGAGTGACGCGGAGCCCGGACCGCCCATGAACATCGGCTTCATCGGTTTCGGCACCATGGGGGCGCCGATGGCCGGACATCTGTTGCAGGCCGGGCATGCCCTCCATGTCTGGAGCCGCCGTGCCGCCGGCGCCGACTTTCTGGTGGAGCGCGGTGCGCGGCGTTGCGCCGCGCCCGCAGAGGTGGCGGCCGCGAGCGAAATCGTCTGCACCAACGTCACCGCCAGCGACGATGTCGAAGGACTCGCGGTCCAACTCGTCGAAGCCCTGGCGCCGGGAGCGATGCACGTCGACTTTTCCACCATCGCGCCTTCGGCGGCACGGCGCATCGCGGCGCTGTATGCGGAGCGCGGTGTCGAATTCGTCGATGCGCCGGTGTCGGGCGGCAGCGCCGGCGCCCGGAACGCCACGCTGTCCATCATGTGGGGCGGAAAGTCGGCGCTGGCGCCACGCCTCGAACCGCTGTTTTCGGTGCTGGGCAAGACCATCGTCCGTGTCGGCGAGGTCGGCGCCGGCCAGGTGGCCAAGGCCTGCAACCAGATGGTGATGGTGGCAGCGATCGAGGCCTGCGCCGAAGCGGCGCGCCTGGCGGAAGCGGCCGGGGTCGATTTCGCCCTGGTGCGCCAGGCCATGCTCGGCGGCTCGGCCGGTTCGCGCGTGCTCGATGCCTTCGGCGGGCGCATGGCGGCACGCGACTTTACTCCCGGCGTCGAAGCGCGGCTGCATCACAAGGATTACGCGCTGCTGATGGACGAGGCAAGCCGCATCGGCGCGCCGCTGCCGGTGTCGGCGGCGGTCTGGCAGCAGTTGAACGCCCTGATGGCGAACGGCTGGGGATCGCGGGATACCTCGGCCCTGCTGCCCGTGCTGGAAGCGGCCGCGCGGCAATGAACGGCGCGCTGACGATCACGGCGCCGAAGAAGGCGGCGCTCGAGCTCAACGCGATCTTCGAGAATGCGACCGTCGGCATCCTGTTTACCCACAACCGCAAGCTGATGCAGGCCAACCGGCTGTGCGCGGAAATGTTCGGCTACCGGCTGGACGAGTTCCTCGGCCACTCGGCGCTGATCCTCTACGAAAGTGCGGAGGCCTATTCGGCGCTCGGGCGCGAGGCGGGCCCGGTACTTTCGCGCGGCGAATCGTTCAAGGCCGAAACCCGGCTCAAACGCCGCGACGGCAGCCTGTTCTGGTGCCGCGTTTCGGCCAAGGCCATCGATCCAGAGCATCCGCGCGACGGCACCTTGTGGATCATCGAGGACATCACCGAGGATCGCAGGATCATCGAGGCACTGGAAAGCCGCACGCGCGAACTGTCGGTCATCCTCGACGCGGCTTTGATCGGCATCGCCCTGGTGCGCAATCGCGTGTTCCTTCGTTGCAACCGCCGTTTCGAGAAATTTCTCGGTTTGGCGGAAGGCTCGCTGGAGGGCCAGTCCGTGCGCTGCCTGTACAACAGCGACGAGGAGTTCGAGCGCTTCGGCAAAGAGGCCTATGCCACGATAGGCACCGGCAGCGTGCATCGGCGCGAACAACCGTATCGGCGCAGCGACGGCAGTATGCGCTGGCTGCGCATCAGCGGCAGCGCCCTCGATCCGGCGCAGCCGAACGCCGGCTCGGTCTGGCTGGCCGAGGACGTCACGGCCACGCATGAAGCCGAGGAGCGGGCGCGGCAGGCCTTCGACGAACAGCAGATGATTTTCGACAATGCGGCGGTCGGCATCCTCTTCGCGCGGGACCGCGTGGTGCAGCGCTGCAATCGCAAGCTGGCCGAAATTTTCGGCTACCGGCCGGAGGAACTGGCCGGGCGATCGACACGCGTCTTCTACCTCAGCGAAGCCGACTATCAGCGCCACGGCGCCAAAATGCATCCGGTGCTCATGGCCGGCGAGACGTACATCGGCGAAACGCGGGCGCGGCAGAAGGACGGTACCGCATTCTGGGTGCGGACCACCGGGCGGCGTGTCGCCAGCCAGACCGGCAGCATGGACCTGACATGGATTTTCGAGGATGTCACCGAGCGCCACCAGGCCGAGGAAGCCCTGCTGCGCGCCCACGAGGAACTCGAACAGCGCGTCGTCGAGCGCACCGCCGAACTGGCCAGCGCCAATACGCAGTTGCAGGAGGAAGTGTTCGAGCGCATGCAGGCCGAGCAGCGCGTCTGGCACATCGCCCATCATGACAGCCTGACTGGCCTGCCCAATCGCGCCCTGCTGCATGACCGGCTGCAGCAGGCCCTGGCGCAGGCGCAGCGCGGCCGGCATCGCGTGGCGGTGATGTTTCTCGACCTCGATCGCTTCAAGAGCGTGAACGACACGCTGGGCCACGCCATCGGCGACGAACTGCTGAAGCATGTGGCGGAGCGCCTGAAGGGCGTGGTGCGGGCGGTCGATACCGTGTCGCGCCTGGGCGGCGACGAGTTCGTCATCGTCCTGCACGAGATGACCTCGCCGGACGACGTGGTCCAGGTGGCGGAGAAAATCCTGGGCGCCCTGGCCCCGGCGGTGGATATCGACGGCCATGCGTTGCGCGCCACGTCATCGATCGGCATCAGCATGTTCCCCGATGACGGCGACGAGGCGATCGCGCTGATGAAGTGCGCCGATGCGGCGATGTATCACGCCAAGGCGGCGGGGCGCAACAACTTCCAGTTCTTTGCCAACAGGATGAACGAGCAGGCGACGCATTTCTTCGCGCTGGAGAACCGCTTGCGCAAGGCCATCGGGGCCGGCGAGCTGGAATTGCACTATCAGCCGCTGATCGATTGGCCGCGCCGCACCGTATGCGGGATGGAGGCGCTGGTGCGCTGGAACGATCCGGAACGCGGCCTGGTCGAGCCGGTCGAATTCATTCCGATCGCCGAGGAAACCGGGCTCATCGTGCCGATCGGCGAATGGGTGTTGAGCGCCGCGCTGGAGCAGAATCGCGCCTGGCAGCAGGCGGGGCGGCCCCTGCTGCCGATCTCGGTCAACCTTTCGGCGCGCCAGTTCCGGCAGAAAGACCTGGTGGATACCCTGCGCCGCATCCTGGCCGATACCGGGCAGCCGGCGCGACTGCTGGAACTGGAGATCACCGAGACCACCCTGATGCAGGACATCGACGAAACCCGGGCCAGGCTGGAGGAGATTTCGGCGATGGGCGTGCAGCTGGTGATCGACGATTTCGGCACCGGCTATTCCAGCCTGAGCTACCTCAAGCGCTTCCCCGTGCACAAGCTGAAAATCGACCAGACGTTTGTCCGCGATCTCACCTTCGATCCGGATGATGCCGCCATCGTCACGGCGATCATCGTTCTGGCAAAAAGCCTGGGGCTCGAGGCGCTGGCCGAGGGCGTGGAAAGCCGCGCGCAACTGGACGTCCTGCTCGGCCTCGGTTGCGAACGGTTCCAGGGCTTCCTGTTCTCGCGCCCCCTGCTGCCTGATCGCGCCGACGAAATCTTCCGGCCGCGGCTGGAACTGGCTGCCAACCTCTCGGGCATAATGGCGGCCTCGACCAATCCCCACCCCGGAGCCACACCATGAGTCAGACCACCACGGCCAGCGGCCTTGTCATCGAAGAAGTGCTTGTCGGCGAAGGCGCCGAGGCCCGCGCCGGGCAGATGGTTTCCGTGCACTACACGGGCTGGCTCACCGATGGCACCAAGTTCGATTCGAGCAAGGATCGCAACGAGCCCTTCGAGTTTCCGCTGGGTGCGCGCCATGTCATCGCCGGCTGGGACGAGGGCGTGCAGGGCATGAAGATCGGCGGCACGCGCAAGCTGACCATCCCGGCAGCGCTGGGCTACGGCGCGCGCGGCGCCGGCGGCGTGATTCCGCCCAATGCGACGCTGGTGTTCGAGGTGGAACTGCTCGGGCTGGGTTGAGGCCGATGCCCGCCGGGTTCGCGCGATGTTCGGGCTGATCTCGCCGTGACGCATTTCCTGCCGTCCCGTCTGCCCAGGGTCGGCACCACGATTTTTACCGTCATGTCGCGCCTCGCCGCGGAGTGCGGCGCGATCAACCTGTCGCAGGGCTTTCCGGATTTTTCGCCCTCGCCCTACCTGCTCGATCGCGTCACGCACCACATGGCGGCTGGCGCCAACCAGTATCCGCCGATGGCCGGCGTGCCCTCGCTGCGCGCGGCCATCGCCGAAAAAGTGCAGCGGCTGTATGGCGCCGGCTACGATGCGGAAAGTGAAGTCACTGTGACTGCCGGGGCGACCCAGGCGATCTATACGGCCATCGCGGCCTGCGTCAGGCCCGGTGATGAAGTGATTGTCTTCGCGCCGGTTTACGACTCCTACGTGCCGGGCATCGAACTCAACGGCGGTCGGGCGGTGTATGCCCACCTGCGCTTCCCCGGGTTCAAGCCGGACTGGGACGAGGTGCGCGCCCTGATCACGCCCCGGACGCGCATGATCATCATCAATTCGCCGCACAACCCGAGCGGATCGGTTTGGTCGGCCGGTGACATGGCGATGCTGGAATCCCTGGTCCGTGACACCAATATCGTCGTCGTCAGCGACGAGGTCTATGAGCACGTGGTGTTCGACCAGGACGGTGCCGGAGGCACGCGGCGGCATGAGAGCGTGACCCGCTACCCCGGTCTGCGCGAACGCAGCTTCGTGGTTTCGAGTTTCGGCAAGACCTATCACGTCACCGGCTGGAAGGTGGCCTACTGCCTAGCGCCGCGGGAACTGACGAACGAATTCCGCAAGGCGCACCAGTTCATCGTGTTCACGGTGCATCACCCCTCCCAGCTGGCGCTGGCCGACTTCATGCGCGAGCGTCCGGAATTCGCCGACGAGCTTGCCGCCTTTTACCAGGCCAAGCGGGACTTCTTCCGCCAGCAGCTGGCGGGTTCGCGCTTCGAACTGCTGCCCTGTGCCGGCACCTACTTCCAGCTGGCGACCTACGCTGCGATCAGCGACGAGCCGGATACGCGTTTCGTCCAGCGCCTGACCCGCGAGCACGGTGTTGCCGGGATTCCCGTTTCGGTCTTCAATCCCGATGGCGACGACCGGCACGTGATCCGTTTTTGCTTTGCCAAGAACGAGGCGACGCTGGCGGCCGCCGGTGAGCGCCTGCGCGCGCTGTAGCCGCCGTAGCGCCGGCGCCGACTTTTCCCGTCCATACCCCCCCCACAATGGGTACCGTCTCCGTCTCCGCGTCCCGCGGAGACATACCCCACAAGGGGGTACCGTCCCTGCGTCCCGCAGGGACATATCCCACCAGGGGATACCGTCTCCGCATCCTGCGGAGACATAAAACCCCGATGCTTTTGGGCATCGGGGTTGAAACCAGCCCCTTTGCGGGGCCGGAGGAGGAGACGTTACAGTGTTTCTCAGGCGGCCTTCTTGGCCTTCGGCGCGGCGGCGCCGGTGCCGACAGCCTTGACGGTCGCGGTGGTCGCGGCGGCCACGTTGGCTTCGGCGATTTCGGCGACTTGCTTGGCAGCCTTGGTCATGCTGTCGTAGGCCGAGTTGGCGGCGGCGATCGCCGACTTGACGGCGGCGACGGCGACATCGGAGCCGGCCGGGGCGTTCTTGGCGGCCTTGTCGAGGGCGGTGGCGACGTTCTTGTTCATTTCCGAGAACTGGCCTTCGACGACCTTCGACAGCTCTTCCTGGGTCTGGGTGGCGATCTCATACACGCTGCGCGAGTAGGCGACGGCCTTTTCGACGGCGGGCTGGGCCAGCGTGGTTTGCATGGCGATCAGTTGCTGCACGTCCTTGACGCCGAGCAGGGCCTTGGCGTTGGCAACGCTGTCTTCCAGCATGGCGCGGGCGGTGTTGAGGTTCAGTGCGGCAAGGCGCTCGGCGCTGGCGAATGCCGTGTTGGCAACGGTCAGCAGGGTTTCTACGGTGGCCTTGTTGGCGCTGGCGAATTGTTCGGTGGTGGCGTTCATGGTGTTCTCCTGAAATTGGATTCAAAAAATGGTCTGAATTGATATTGGTTTTCGTATCGCTCACCCCTGTTCTCCGGAGTGATGTTGCAGTGCATCATGGTTCGTATTATAGGCACCGGAAACGCCATGTCAACACTTTTTTGGTGCGATGCAACAAAAAATATTGGCTGGAATAAGTATATATAAAAACAATCAATTATAAAAAGCAAAAAGGCCCGTAAGGGCCTTTGATGACGCGCTGCGTAAGTGAGTTCAGGTATCGCGGAAGACGGGTTTCCTCTTTTCCACGAAGGCCGCCATGCCCTCCTTCTGGTCCGCCAGGGCGAAGGCCGAGTGAAACGTGCGGCGCTCGAACAGCAGGCCTTCATGCAGGCCCGATTCGAAGGCGCGATTCACCGATTCCTTGATCATCATGACGATGGGCAGCGAGAAGCCGGCGATGGTCGCCGCGGCCGCCATGGTTTCCTCGAGCAATTTGTCGGCGGCAATCACGCGCGCCACCAGCCCGGCACGCTCGGCTTCGGCGGCGTCGATGAAGCGTGCGGTGAGGCACATGTCCATCGCCTTGGCCTTGCTCACGGCACGCGGCAGGCGCTGCGTGCCGCCGGCGCCGGGCAGGATGCCCAGCTTGATTTCGGGCTGGCCGAATTTGGCGGTATCGGCGGCATAGATCATGTCGCACATCATCGCCAGTTCGCAGCCGCCGCCCAGGGCGAAGCCGGCGACGGCGGCGATCAGCGGCTTGCGGCAGCGGCCGATGCGGTCCCAGTTGCGGCTGATGTAATCGGTCTTGTAGACATCCATGAAGTTCCAGCCGGCCATGGCGCCGATGTCGGCGCCGGCGGCGAAAGCCTTGTCCGAGCCGGTGATGACCATGCAGCCGATGTTCGGGTCGGCCTCGAAGCCGTCGAGGGCGGCGCTGATTTCATCGATCAGCCTGTCGTTCAGCGCATTCATGGCCTTGGGCCGGTCGAGCGTGATGAGCCCTACCTTGCCACGGGTTTCGACGATGATGTTTTGGTAACTCACTTCGGGGTCTCCTCACGGGGGTTTGCGATGTCCTGCGCGCTTTTCAGCGCCGGAACCGGGGCGGCGGGGCGGGGCGCCGCGCTGGTGCTGCCCGGTTTGCCTTTCGGCGGCGTGGCCGGGGCGTCTTCCTTCTTGTTCTTCGGCTGTATCACGGCGCGCACGCGCTCGTTGCTGCCGGGCCTGGCGCGGGTGCCGTCGGGGCCGCTGGTGACGACGTACTGTTCGTTCCGCGCATCGTAGGAGATGTACTGGCCGCGCACTTCGTCCTGTCCGCTCTTGACCCGGGCGCGCATGAAGAACTCGGTCTTTTCGTTCCTGGCATCGTGCTCGATGCGCTCGGCCTCCCCTTCGACGTACTCGTCAACCCCTTCGCGCTTTTGCCGGAAGCGTGCCAAGGCGCTGCCGCTGCCGGTGGCGACGCCCCGCTGGTAGCCGTCATCGTCCTGGCTGACGACGATGCGCTCGGCGCGGATGATCAGGGTGCCTTTGACCAGTTGCACGTTGCCCTCGAATATCTGCAGCTTCTTCACGTCGTCGACCGAGACGCGGTCGGCTTCGAGATTGACCGGCTTCTCGGCGTCGGCTTTTTCCGCCCATGCCGGGCCGGTGCTGAGAAGGATGCCGGCAAGCGCGGCGAGTCTGGATATGGCGTTCATGGTGTCCTGGTCCGGTTGCGATGGAGGGTGCCGGAAACCCGGCCGCGCAGTACGGTGATGCCGGTTCCGTTGTCGATCTCGAGTCCGGTGCCGCGCACCACGCTGGCGCCGCGGGTCAGGACCACGGGGTCGTCGGTGCGGCCTTTTTCCTCTTCGGGAAAGATTTTCAGCGTCCGGGTCTCGAGGGTGGTCGGCGGCACACCGTCCTTGGCCCCGTGACGGACCACCTTGACCTCATCGACCAGATCGACTTCGTAGCCGTCGCGGCCGATGTAGGCCATGCGGGCGGAGATTTCGACCGGCGGCTGGCGATGATAGGTGACATGCGGCCTGGTCACTATGGTCGTGTCGTCGTCGGGGTAGTGCACCAGTTTCTCGGCGGCCAGCGTGTGCTGCAGCGTGCCGTTGATGTCGAAGCGGCGCAACTCGACGCCTTCGGCCCAGTAATCCGGATCGTGGCGCAGCGGCCCGCGCGGCGCCTCGCCCTGGATCACCCGGCTGAGCCAGAAGGTGAGGGCCGCCAGCAGCAGCAGCATGAACAGCGGAAACAACGAGGAGGCGCGATCGTTCATGCCAGATACCCGGCCATCGCCTCGTCCCATTTCCCCTGTGCCCGCAGGATCAGGTCGCACACCTCGCGCACGGCGCCGCGGCCGCCTTTCTTGCCGGTGACATAGTCGACGCGGGCGAGCACTTCGGGGTGTCCGTCGGCCACGCTGGCGGAAAAGCCGCAGGCGCGCAGCACGGGCAGATCCACCACGTCGTCGCCCATGTAGCCGGCCCGGGACAGATCCATGCCGCGTCGTTCGGCGAGTCGCCCGAGCACCATGCGTTTGTCCTCGACGCCCATGTGCAGCTCTTCGATGTCCAGGTTCCTCGCGCGCCGGGCAAGCGCCTGCGAACTGCGGCCGCTGATGATGGCCACTTCGATGCCGGCGCGCTGCAGCATCTTGAGGCCATGGCCGTCGAGGCTGGAGAAGCCCTTGATTTCGTCGCCGTCGGGGCCGAAGTAGAGGGTGCCGTCGGTCAGCACGCCGTCGACGTCGAAGCCCATCAGCGCGAGGCGGGCGGCCTTCGCCGTGGCCGTGGTCACGCCGTTGCCCATCAAACGACCTTTGCCCGGAACAGGTCGTGCATGTTCAGCGCGCCGCACAGGGCGCCGGCGTCATCGGTCACCAGCAGCTGGTTGATCTTGCGGGCCTCCATCATTTCCACGGCCTCGATGGCGAGGCGTCGCGGCGCGATGCTGCGGGGATTGCGGGTCATCACCGCGCTCACCGGCACCGAGCGCAAGTCGCCGAGGCGCTCCATGGCGCGACGCAGGTCGCCGTCGGTGAAGATGCCGGTAATGCGTGCCGCTGCGTCGAGCACCACGACCATGCCCATGCCGCCCCGCGTCATGGCCGCCAGCGCCACCGGTATCGGTGAGTCTTCGACCAGCGTCGGAACCTCGACCTGCATGACGTCGGCGACGTGGGTCAGCAACTTGCGGCCCAGCGCGCCACCGGGGTGGGAGCGGGCGAAATCGTCGGCGCCGAAACCGCGCGCGTCGAGCAGGGCGACCGCCAGTGCATCGCCGAGGGCCAGTGCCGCGGTAGTGCTGGCGGTGGGGGCGAGATTCAGCGGGCAGGCTTCCTGGTCGACGCGGGCGTCGAGGTGGATGTCGGCCTCCTGGGCGAGGGAGGAGGTTTCGTTGCCGGTAATGGCGATCAGCTTGCCGCCGAGGCGTTTCACCAGCGGCACGATGGTCAGCAACTCGTCGTTCTCGCCCGAATTGGAAATGGCGATCAGCACGTCGTCGCGGGTGATCATGCCCAGGTCGCCATGCACGGCTTCGGCGGCATGGACGAAATAGGCCGGGGTGCCGGTGCTGGCGAAGGTGGCGGCCAGCTTGCGCGCGATGTGGCCGGACTTGCCGATGCCACTGACGACGACGCGCCCGCGACTTTCCAGGATCAGCGCGACGGCGGCGCAGAACTCCGGCCCGATGCGCCGCGCCAGCGACGCGACGGCGGCCGCTTCGATTTCAAGCACCTGGCGGCCCATCGCCACGACGCGGGTATCGTCGGCGACGCGGGCAGCGAGGGGAGGAATGGCTTGGTTCATCGGTGGCCGGCGATTATGATGGAGCCAAATTATAGCAACCGCGCCCCCCATCCCGTTCCATGACCGATACGCTGTCCCTGATCCTGTTGCTGCTCGCGGCCGCTGTCGTCGTCGTGGTGGTTTTTCGCATGCTCGGCCTGCCGCCGATCATGGGCTACCTGCTGGTCGGCGCCGCCCTCGGGCCGCACGCCGCGGGCTGGGTGCCGGACACCGAGCAGGCGCGGCACCTGGCGGAATTCGGCGTGGTGTTCCTGATGTTCAGCATCGGCCTCGAGTTCTCGCTGGCGCGGCTCTACAGCATGAAGCGCATCGTGTTCGGCCTCGGCCTGGGGCAGGTGCTGGTCAGCATCCTGGTCGGCACGCTGCTGGCGCGCTTCGCGGGCATCCCCTGGCTGGCCGGGATTGCCCTGGGCGGGGCGCTGGCGATGTCATCGACCGCGATGCTGTCCAAGCTGCTGGCCGAGCGCGGCGAGCTGGATGCGCCGCACGGGCGCGAAGTGATCGGCGTCCTGCTGTTCCAGGACATCGCCGTGGTGCCGCTGCTGGTGCTGATCCCGGCCCTGTCGCAACCGGTGGAGGCGATGGCCGAGGCCATGCTGCTGGCGGCGTTCAAGGCGACGGTGCTGCTTGCGCTGGTGCTGTTCATCGGCCAGCGCGTCCTTTCGGCGTGGTTCTACATGGTGGCCAGGCAAAAATCCGCCGAGCTGTTCATGCTCAACGTGCTGCTGGTCACGCTCGGCCTGGCCTGGCTGACCGAACTGGCCGGCCTGTCGCTGGCCCTGGGCGCCTTTGCCGCCGGCATGCTGATCGGCGAAACCGAATACCGCTACCAGGTGGAAGAGGACATCAAGCCTTTTCGCGACGTGCTGCTCGGGCTGTTTTTCGTCGCCATCGGCATGCGCCTCGATGTACCGCAGATTTTCGGCCAGTGGCCCCTGGTGGTGGCCATACTGCTTGCGCTGCTGGCCTTCAAGCTGCTGATCGTCGGCATCTTTTCGCGCCTGCTGGGCAGTTCGCCGGGGACCGCAATGCGCAGCGCCCTGTGGCTTTGCGCCGGCGGCGAATTCGGTTTCGTGATCCTGGCCCGCAGCCGCGACGTCGGCCTGCTCGGCATCGACAGCTTGCAGCCGGTACTGGCCGCCATGGTGCTGTCGCTCCTGCTGGCGCCGCTGATCGTGCATTTTTCCGACCGTCTGGTGTTCCGCTTCGTCGCCTCGGAATGGCTGTTGCGCTCGATGCAGCTGACGCAACTGGCGGCGCAGTCGCTCACCAGCGACAAGCACGCCATCATCTGCGGCTACGGCCGTACCGGCCAGCATCTGGCGCGTTTCCTCGAAGCCGAGGGGATCTCCTTCATGGCCCTCGACCTCGATCCCGAGCGCGTGCGCGAAGCCAGCATCGCCGCCGAAGCGGTGTCCTATGGCGATTCGTCGAAGAAGGAGACGCTGCTGGCGGCGGGGTTGTCGCGCGCCAGCGTGGTGATCATCACCTTTGCCGACATCGATGCCGCGCTGCGGGTGATCCATCGGGTGCGCGAATTGCGACCCGATGTCGCCATCGTCTCCCGCGCGCGGGAGCAGGACGATGTCGAAAAGCTCTACGCCGCCGGCGCCGCCGAAGTCGTGCCGGAAGCCCTCGAATCGAGCGTGATGCTCGCCACCCACGCGCTGGCGCTGTCCGGCATCCCGATGCACAAGGTGATCAAGCGCCTGCGCGAAATGCGCGAACAGCACTACGCCCTGCTGCGCGGCTTCTTCCACGGCGCCACCGATGCCGGTGCCCACCTGGCGGATGCAGACCAGCCGCGCCTGCATGCGGTGACCCTGGTTCCGGGTGCCTGGGCCATCGGCTTGCAGGCAGGGAACATCGACCTTGGAAAAGTCGGCGCCGGCGTGACGGCGATCCGGCGCCGTTCGCAGCGGGCGCTGAAACTCGGACCCGATCTGGAACTGGTCGAAGGCGACGTCGTGGTGCTGATCGGCACTGCGGCGGCTGTGACGGCGGGCGAGGAGCTGTTGCTGCGCGGCGGCCAGAAGTAAAAAGCCCGCCGAAGCGGGCTTGCGGCAGAGGGCTGGAGTACCGCCCGCCCGGCGCGTTTTATATGACCGTCTTGCAGACCGTGTACATCGTATTGCCGTCATCGACATAGGTTGCGGCTGGCGCAACCGTATTGGCAAGAGGCGTGACGGTGAGATTGACGCCGGTGGTCAATCCATCGGCTCCGACCAATGCGGCTTGTGTCCAAGCCCTCACGGCACCGGCAGCGGGTCTTCCATCGTCCAGCTGGTTGTCGAGTGATTCCGCAATCCGGCCCAGAATATTGGTGTGGCAGACGACCAGACCGGCAAGCCCCTGCCCTGCTGCGCCAACCACCTGGCCTGCGGCGCCCCACTGCACACCCATGATGCCGCCGACCGCATTGAGTGGCTGGGCGGTGCTCGCGGTATCGCCAGCAATGAAACCGGCGAAGCGCAATTGCTGCCAGAACACCCTTGATTCGTCCGTAGCCGTCGTGGAATTGAAGGCCCCTTGCAGGGTGGCATTACCGACCGTGGCCGCCGGAAGGGCCGCTGTTGAGGCTGCCCAGCGGGTAGTGGCATTGCTGTCGTCCCCGGGAAGGGCCCGGAACCGGTCCTGGTAGCCATAGACCGCCGCGCTGATGCCGTTCATGTCATTCACAAGATTCTTGATCTTGGCGCTGTTGATCAGTTCCTGGCCCTTCAGCACGCCGCCCAGCAGCAGGCCGATGATGACCAGCACGATGGCGATTTCGATGAGGGTAAAACCCGACTGTTTGCTTTTCATGATCGTCTCCCCTTTGGGGTGGTTGTTTGGTGCAGAAACTAAAGCACAACTTGTGCCATAAAATAATATCATTATTATTCATAATGTTAATCTGATAGTTAATTTATATCTGAAACAGATGTGTCGAGTTATCGACAGATCTGTCGGCAATTCACCAACCTTTCGGGCGTTCGGGGTGGCTACAATCGGACATCCTTGCCTGTTTGCGCTCCGGCCCACCATCCCTCCGTGGCAATTCCGCAACTTCCCCGTCCGCTTCCTTCGCGGCTGATCACCATGCGCTACGGCCTGCTGGTGACCTTGCTGGCTGCCCTCTATCTGGTGCTCTGGATGGGGCCGCAGACGATGGCTGGCAGGGCGGCGTTTTTGGTTCATGTTGGCCTTTTCATACTGTGGCAGCCGTTCGTGCGTGGCGAACGACAGCTGTCCTGGCCCTCTTTGCTGGGATTGTCCGGAGTGGTTCTGCTCACCGGCGCATTTCTGCAGGGCTGGATGATGGTCTTCTGGGTCATGGTGCTGGCCGGCATTGTCGGCGGCAAGGTGCTGCTGTTCGGCGCACGCGCCCCCCGCCTTTTTTACCTGCTGGCACTGGCATTCCTGCTGGTGGCGCTGATGCTGCTTGCGGCGCCGATGGCGGTGGCACTGGCCAGGCCGCCGCAGGCGATCCTCTGGCTCGGCCAGGCAACCTTGCCGCTGATCCTCGTGACGATGGCCCTGCTGCCCGTGGCGAAGGAGGCCGAGGCCGCACATGAAGTGGTCGACTTCGTCTACAGCCTGTTCATCTTCCTGCTGCTGGCGGTGTTGATGCTGGGCAGCCTGGCTGCCATGCTGCTGCTTGGCAGCGGCTATGTCGAAGCCCTGCTGCAAACCTTTCTGGTGACGGGGCTGCTGCTCCTGCTGCTCGGTCTCGCGGCGAATCCGCGCGCAGGCATCTCCGGGATCGGTGGCCTGATCTCGCGCTACCTGCTGTCGATCGGGTTGCCCGTCGAGCGGTGGCTGGAAGCGCTGGCCAACCTGGCCCTGCGCGAGGAAGATCCGACGGCGTTCGTCGAACAGGCCTGTGCCGAGATTGCCCAGCGGCTGCCCTGGGTAAAGGGCGGGGAATGGTCCGCCGGAAGTGGCGCGGGGCGCTTTGGCACGATCGATGGAAGCCGCCTGGAATTCAGCCACGGCGGCATGGTCCTTGTGCTCTATACGCAGCATGCCTTGTCGCCGACGTTGATTTGGCACTACAACCTGCTGGCGCAGTTGCTGGCGCAGTTCCACGCCGACAAGCGGCGCGCTGCGGCCCTGAAGCAGTTGTCCTACATGCAGGCGATCCACGAGACGGGGGCGCGGCTCACCCATGATGTCAAGAATCTGCTGCAGTCGCTGAATGCCCTGTGTTCGGCGGGAATCGAACCGGGCGCCGAGTGGTCGCCGGAATACCTGTCCCTGTTGCGGCGCCAGTTGCCGGCGATCAGCCAGCGGCTCGCCGAAACGCTGGCGAAACTCAATGCCCCGCAGGGCGCCGAGGCAGCGCGCTGGCTGCCGGCCGCCGATTGGTGGCAGGACCTGCGCCAGCGCATGGCTGCCTTGGAGTGGATTCGCTTCAAGGCGGAGCCAATGCTTGCAGGGGAACTGCCGGCCGAAGTTTTCTCGGGCGTCGTCGACAACCTGATCCGCAATGCCGCCGAAAAGCACCTGCTGGAGCCGGCGGTGCGGGTGGATGTGGAATTGAAGCGCAATGACGCCGGCTTCGAACTGGTCGTCTGCGACAACGGATCGGCCATGGCGGATTCGGTGGCGTCCAGTCTGTTCCTCGGACCGGTGTCCTCCGAGAGCGGATACGGTATCGGACTTTATAACGCGGCTCGTTACGCCGCGGCGGCGGATTACCGTCTGGAGCTGGCTGAAAACCGGGCCGGGCGCGTCTGCTTCCGGTTGGCGCCCGGCGTCAGCGGAGGCTAGGCGCCTTCCGCGACGCCAGCGCCCGCCGGCGCCTCCTTGCGGCCGACCAGCCGATACACCGTCATGTTGCCCTTGCCCTTGAGGTAGATGGTCTGCGGCTCGTGGAATTCGAACTGTGGCGACAGGCGGTGGTAGGTCGTGGTGTCGCACTGGATCATGCCGGGGACGCCTTCGGAGGTGATGCGGCTGGCGATGTTGACGGTGTCGCCCCAGAGATCGTAGATGAACTTCTTCTTGCCCAGCACGCCGGCGACGATCGGGCCGGTGCCGATGCCGATGCGGACTTCCAGGTGCGAAGCATTGACCGAAAAGTCGCGGCGCAGCAGGTCGCGCATGGCAATCGCCATGTCGGCGATGGCGGCCGAATAGTCGTCGACTTCCTCATTGAGGCCGCCGGCGACCATGTAGGCATCGCCGATAGTCTTGATTTTTTCCAGCCCGTGCTGTTCCGCCAGTTCGTCGAAGGCGGAGAAGATCCGGTTCAGCATGGCGAATACCTGGGACGGCGACATGTTGGTGGCCACCTGGGTGAAGTTCACGATGTCGGCAAACATGACGGTGACATCGGCAAAACCGTCGGCGATGGTCTTGTCCGAGCTCTTCAGGCGGTCCGCGATGGGTGCGGGAAGAATGTTGAGCAGCAGCTTTTCGGAGCGCTCCTGCTCGACCAGGATCTGCCGATGGGCTTGCTCGAGGCTCTTCTGCGCCTTGCGCTTTTCGGCGATCGAAAGGCGCAGCAGCATGTAGATGATGGTCGACACCGAAATGAAGTTGAGCGTGAAAAAGACCAGCGTGGTGCGTACCGGCACACTGGCCTTCTGTGCGACCAGCGAATAGTCGACGAGATACAGATCGACCACGCCGGATACCGCGGTAAGCACCACCCAAGCGATGAACCAGCCGACCGATTGGCTCACGCCGATGCAAAGAATGGCGCCGACAGGGGCCAGCAGGGCCCAAAGCAGGACGCCGCTGGTGGTGATGAGGGTCCCGCCGAGCCATTGCGCGACGAAGGGCAGGAACAGGAACAGGCCGAGCTGGCTGATGCGGAAAAACTCGAAATTCCGCGACATGATGTAGAGCAGCATGTTGCCGGCCAGCAGAAGCTGGAAGGCAAAGGGCACGGTATAGGAGAACTGGGGCCCGAGAATCGAGTAGATGGCCACCCAGAGGATGATCCCGACGCTCGCCAGTCCGGTGGCGAGCATCAGCAGGGACTTGTTCAGGCGCAACTCTTCGCTGTCGTCCGGTTCGATGCCGGCGTTTTGCAGCCTTCTCCAAAAACCGGAAGGCGTGCCGTCTGATTCGGTAGCTGTCATGAAGCGACTTCGGGTGGGATGGTCGGCGGCCAATTGGTTCGCATATCGGAAGTGTCGCGGAATCGACAGTAATGGTCAAGAATGATCATCGGGGTTGCGCTTGCCGGGCAACGTCGGCGGCAGCGCTTTCTTGCTCGCCGGCGGAATTTGGTGTTGAATGCCGGCCCATGGCCGAGGCGAAGAAATACGAAATTGCGGTTGCGGTGGCGACCCACTATATCGCGGAGCAGTCCGATCCGGCGATCAATCGCCATGTCTTCGGCTACACCGTTACCCTGAGCAACACCGGCACCGTGCCGGCACAGCTGATTTCGCGGCACTGGATCATCACCGATGCCGAGGGCCACGTGCAGGAGGTGCGGGGCCTCGGCGTGGTGGGCCACCAGCCGCTGTTGGCGCCGGGGCAGAGCTTCGAGTATTCCAGCGGCTGCCAGCTGGCGACGCCGGTCGGCACGATGAAGGGCAGCTACCAGATGACCGCGGAGGACGGGGTGCAGTTCGCGGCGCCGATCGCCGAATTCGTCCTGTCCATGCCGCGCGTACTGCATTGAGTCCCGGCGCCCGCCTCATGAGTACCCGTCGCGCGCGCGTGAGCTTGTGAGGCCGGTTCTCAAACACAGCTATACGCTGGTTGCGCCGTTCTATGATGCCTTCCTTTCCGCCGCCACGCGCGGTGCCCGCAAGCGCAGCCTGGCGGCGCTCGACGCAGGACCGCCACGCGACGTGCTGCTGCTCGGCGTCGGGACGGGGCTCGACCTGCCCCATCTGCCCGTCCGGCATCGGTATGTCGGGCTCGACCTGACTGCCGCAATGCTCAGGCGCGCCCGTCCGCGTGCCGTGGGCCTGCGCTTCACGCCCTTGCGCGGCGACGTCCAGCGCCTGCCGTTTCGTGACGCCAGCTTCGACGTTGCGGTCCTGCACCTGATCCTCGCCGTGGTGCCATCGCCGACTTTTTGCCTGGCCGAAGCGGTGCGCGTATTGAAGCCCGGCGGGACGCTGCTGGTGTTCGACAAGTTTCTGCGCCGCGGTGAAACCGGCTGGAAGCGCATTCTCAATCCGCTGACGCGCCATGTGGCGACCCGCCTCGACGTGGTTTTCGAAGACGTGCTGGAAGCCGTTGGCGGCCTCGACGTAAGCGCCAACGAAGCGGCGCTGGCCTCGGGCTGGTTCCGGCTGATCCGGCTCGAGAAGCCGAAACCCGCTGGAACCGGGGACGAGCGGGCCCCGGCAGCCTGACGGCCGAAGTCCGGGGATCGGTAGCCGTTGACCGCTTGGCATTCGCACCGTTAGAATATCCTGACTTATTTACTCAACTATTTTTTGGAATCCATCATGGACATCAAGCAGAGAATTCACGATACCGTTACCGGCAATCCCGTCGTGCTCTACATGAAGGGCAACAGGCAGTTCCCCCAATGCGGTTTTTCGGCGCGTGCGGTGCAGATCCTGCAGGCTTGCGGCGTCAAGGACTTCGTCACGGTCGATGTGCTGGCCGACCCGGAAGTGCGGCAGGGGGTCAAGGACTACGCCAACTGGCCGACCGTTCCCCAGCTCTATATCGGCGGCGAGTTCGTCGGCGGCAGCGACATCATGACGGAGATGTACCAGTCGGGCGAACTGCAAAAGCAGCTGGAGCCGATCGTCAAAGCCGCCTGAGTCAGCGCTTCAGCCCGGCCAGCAGAGCGTCGATCATGCGCTGCGCCTGCCCCAGGTAGGCGCTGCCGAACAGGTTGAAGTGGTTGAGGATGTGGTACAGATTGTAGAGCGGCTTGCGCGACTCATAGCCTGAATCGAGCGGCCACGCGGCCCGGTAGGCGGCATGGAAGCTGATGGGAAAGCCGCCGAACAGTTCCGTCATGGCGACGTCCGCCTCGCGGTCGCCGTAGTAGCAGGCCGGATCGAAGATCACCGGGACACCGTCGCGGGTTTGCGCGACATTGCCCGACCACAGGTCGCCATGCAGCAGGCTGGGCGCCGGCCGGTAATCGATGAAGAGGCCGCCGATGCGGTCGATCACTGCGTGGCCTTTGGCCAGCAGAGACCGGTCCATGCCGTTTTTCAGCGCGAGTTCCAGTTGCGGCCGCAGCCGGCGGTCGCCGAAGAAATGCGGCCAGGAGGGGTGCGGCGCGTTGTCTTGCGGCGTTGCGCCGATGAAATTGTCTGCCGCCCAGCCGAACGCATCCCCGCGGACCCGATGCAGCTTTGCCAGTGCCGCGCCGAGCTTCGCTCCTGCGTTCTGATCCAGGGCTTTCAGTTCAAGATGTTCGAGCACCAGGAATGCCTCGCCGGCGGCCTGCCCCAGCGTGATGAAAGTCGGCGTCGCCACCACGGCGGCGGCCGACAGTTCGCGCAAACCTCGCGCTTCGGCGGCAAACATGGGGGCCGCGGCAACCGGGCCGGTTTTTACGAAGTAGTGGCGGAGTTCGTCATCGAGATGCCATGCGCGATGGATCGAACCGCCGCTGACGGCCTTGACCGACAAAGCCTTGAACGGCGTCCCGGTGCACTCGCCGATTGCCGCCGCAATCGAATCGAACCCGGCGCCGAAGTCAATCGTCAAAGCGAGGCCAGACGGGCGTTGGCGTCGGCCAGGCGGCCGGCGATGACGTCGAGAAAGCCCTGGTAGAAATGCATCCGGCACGCATCCGAGGCGTGCATCAGCGCCCGCGCCGAAATGGTCACGACGCGGGTGGTCGTCTGCGTCACCACGTCGGCGCCCCGAGTGTGCTCGCCGCGGCGGATGATGGCCATTTCGCCGAAGCACTCCCCCGCCAGAAGCTTTCCCAGCGAATGCCCGCTCTTGGATACGGTCAGTTCGCCATCGAGCAGGAACGCGAAGAAATCCCCGCGTTCGCCGTCCCGCATGATCACGGTGCCGGCCGCCACCTCCTCCCAGCGCGAGAAGCGGACCACTTCCCACAAATTCACGTCCGAGAACTCGTTGAAGAAGGGCAGCGCGCGCAATGCCTCGAACTTCTCGCTGTCCGGGAAGGCCTGGCTCTGGGCTGAAAGCTGCTTGTTGCGGAACGACTGCGCCAGATCGTGGGAGAACTCCTCCCAGGTCTGGTAACGCGCGGCGATTTCCTTTTGCATGGCCCGGGCCACGACGGCATCGAGGCTGGCCGGCATGTCGGTGCGGAAGGTCGAAGGCGGCGGCGGATCGGTATTGCAGATCTGGTAGATCATGCCGTAGTTCGAGGTCGACTGGAATGGCAGCCGGCCGGTCAGCAACTGGTACATCACCACGCCGAGGGAGTAGATGTCCGTCTGGTGGTTGAGAGCCAGGTCGCGCACCTGCTGCGGCGACATGTAGGCCGGCGACCCGACACCCGAGACCTGGGTGCGGGTTTGCTCGCCGCTGCTCATCATCGCCGCGCCGAAATCGGAGATCTTGATGTCGCCGCTGACCCGGTCGTCGCTGTCGCCCGAATTGACCAGCAGGATGTTGGCCGGCTTGATGTCGCGGTGGGTGATGCCGGCGCGGAATGCATAGTCGAGTGCGCGGGTGCATTTGAAAACGATTTCCACCAGCCTATCGACGGGCAGCAGCGTGCTCGGGTTGCAGAAGGGCTCCAGCGTGCCTCCCTTGACATACTCCATGACGATGTAGCTCTGGTCTTCGGAGACTACGGCGTCAAAAATCTGCACGATGTGCGGATGCATCAGCTTGCCGGCCAGCGAAGCCTCGGTCATCAGCAGATTGCGGTAGAGCTTGCCGCGCTCCTTGTCACGCAGCACCTCGGGGAAGATGGCCTTGACCGCCACTTCGCGTTCGGCGAAGTTGTCGTAGCCGAGGTAGACGATCGACGTGGCGCCCTCACCGAGCTTGCTGCGAATCTCGTATTTGCCGATGCGTTCCGGAATGGCCATCGCTCATAGCCGCGCGCGGGCGCGGGCGATGGCAGCCCTGACCTGACCGGGTGCGGTGCCTCCCAAATGGTTGCGGGCGGCGAGCGAGCCGGCCACCGTGAGCACCGCGAAGGCGTCCCCGCCAACCAGCGGCGAAAACGCCCGCAACTCGTCGAGCGTCAGGTCCGCGAGGTCGCAATCGCGTTCCTCACAGGTGCGGACGGCGCGCGCGACGACTTCGTGCGCGTCGCGGAACGGCAGTCCCTTCTTGACCAGATAGTCGGCCAGGTCCGTGGCCGTGGCGTAGCCCTGGCGCAGGGCTGCGGCCATGGCCTGGGGCTTGACCCGAATGCCGGGGACCAGGTCGGCGAAGATGCGCAGCGTGTCGATCAGCGTGTCCGCGGTGTCGAACAGGGGCTCCTTGTCCTCCTGATTGTCCTTGTTGTAAGCCAGCGGCTGGCCCTTCATGAGCAGCAGCAGGGCCATCAGATGGCCGACGACGCGGCCGGTCTTGCCGCGCGCCAGTTCCGGCACGTCCGGGTTCTTCTTCTGCGGCATGATCGACGAGCCGGTGCAGAAGCGGTCGGCGAGGTCGATGAATCCCACGCGCGGGTTCATCCACAGGATCAGTTCTTCCGAAAAACGCGAGACATGGGTCATGACCAGCGCTGCCGCGCCGCAGAATTCGATGGCGAAATCGCGGTCGGACACCGCATCCAGCGAGTTTTCGCACACGGACTCGAAGCCGAGTTCGCGCGCCACGGCCTCGCGGTCGATCGGGAAAGTGGTGCCGGCCAGTGCCGCGGCGCCTAGCGGCAGCCGATTGACGCGGCGGCGGCAGTCGGCAAAGCGCTCGCGGTCGCGGCGCAGCATTTCGAAATAGGCCAGCAGGTGGTGGCCGAAGGTGACCGGCTGCGCCACCTGCAAATGCGTGAAGCCGGGGAGCGGCGTGTCGGCGTGTGCTTCGGCCGCATCGATCAGCGCGGCCTGGAGATTGCGCAGCAGGCCGTCGATCTCGTCGATGGTGTCACGCAGCCAGAGCCGGATGTCGGTAGCCACCTGGTCATTGCGCGAGCGGCCGGTGTGCAGCCGCTTGCCGGCTTCGCCGACGAGCGCGGTGAGGCGCTTCTCGATGTTCAGATGCACATCCTCGTCATCGAGGTTCCAGTTGAAACTGCCGGCCTCGATTTCTGCGGTGATGCTGGCCATGCCCTGCTCGATGGACTGCAGATCAGCCGCTGCGATGATGCCTTGGGCAGTGAGCATCCGCGCGTGCGCAAGCGACGCCCGGATGTCCTGCCGCCACATGCGTTGATCGAAGAATACGGAGGCGGTATAGCGCTTCACCAGGTCGGAAACGGGTTCCGCGAAGCGGCCCGACCAGGCCGCCGGGCTTGTTTGAGGAGCGGGAAGTTTTGGGCTTGTCATATTTTTGCGGCCATGTCAGCGGGCGATGAAGGCGGTAAAAGCACTGGAAAATCAATGGCGACAGGCTTTTTGCTCAAGCGCGGAGTATAAGGTAAAAGCCCGCGTCGCCGACGTGCTGCGGAATTGTGAATGTCATCAGGCGGGGCGGACCGCGCGCTGCTTTGTAGGGATCGGAAGATCGGCCGGTGAAGGCGGGTGCGAGGTGTGTCACCGATCCGTCCTGCGTTGACGCCGGCACAGTGCCCGCCTAACATCGCGGCTTTGCATCGACACTTGATCCGCCGTGAACTTCGCCAGCCTGTATGCCCCGATTGACGCCGACATGCGCGCGGTTGACGCCGTCGTCAGGGCGCGACTGCATTCGGAGGTGGCGCTGGTGCGCCAGGTTGCCGAGTACATCATCGCGGCCGGCGGCAAGCGCATGCGACCGGCGTTGGTGCTGCTTGCCGCCGGCGCCTGCGGATACTCCGGAACCCGCCATCACGACCTGGCGGCGGTAGTCGAGTTCATTCACACCGCGACCCTGTTGCATGACGATGTTGTCGACGAGTCCTCGCTGCGTCGAGGCCGTGATACCGCCAATGCGGTTTTCGGCAATCCGGCCAGCGTGCTGGTGGGCGATTTCCTTTATTCGCGCGCCTTCCAGATCATGGTCGGCGCCGGCAGCATGCGCGTGATGCAGGTGCTCGCTGACGCGACAAACGTCATTGCCGAAGGCGAGGTACTGCAGTTGATGAACTGCCGCAACGCCGATATCGGAATCGATGCCTACCTTCAGGTAATTCGCTACAAGACGGCCAAGCTTTTCGAGGCCGCCGGCCGGCTGGGAGCGATCCTCGGCGAGGCGAACCCGGAAATCGAGACGGCGCTGGCGGACTATGGCATGCACCTGGGCACGGCATTCCAGCTGATCGACGACGTACTCGACTACTCGGGTCAGGAAGCCGAAACCGGCAAGCACCTTGGCGACGACCTGGCCGAAGGCAAGCCGACCCTGCCCTTGATCCATGCCATCCATCACGGCACGCCGGAACAGGCGGCGCTGGTCCGGGCTGCGATTGAAACCGCCAGCAGTGACCGTTTTGCCGAAGTCCTTGTGGCAGTGCGCTCCTGTGGTGCGCTCGATGCGGCGCGTCGACATGGCTTGGCTGAGGCCGCCAAAGCCAAAGCGGCGCTGGCGCCTTTGCCGGAATCAAAGTTCAGGGAAACACTGATACAATTGGCGGACTTCGCGGTGCAAAGAAGCTTTTGATCACCGCGATGCTTGCAAGGATGACCTCACGGACCGAAACTTCAGGCCCGTTCCCGCAATGTCTTCCGTTGCCACCAACCTGCCGTCGGGGCGTAGCTCAGCCTGGTAGAGTACTGCGTTCGGGACGCAGGAGTCGGAGGTTCGAATCCTCTCGCCCCGACCATTTGCTGACTGCTGCGGGGAGTTGAAGGCCGTGGCAAAGTTCCTGTTTTTTTTGGCCGTGATTGCCGTGATTTACGCGCTGGTGCGCGCGTCGAACCGGCGTGGCAGGCCCCCTCCCGCCGCACGCGGGCCCGAGCCGATGACGCGGTGCGCGCATTGCGGCCTTCATTTCCCCCGCGCCGAGGCGGTCTGCGGCGCCGGAGAGGATTTCTGCTGCGAGGACCATCGCCGGCTGGGGGTCCGCCTTTGAGCGAGAAGGGTATTCCGGCCGCGGATGCCGGCGCGGACGATTCCTTCTGGCGCTCGTTGCGCTTTTTCACGATTTACCGCCTGTCGATTGCCGCACTGTTTCTGGTCGCGGCTCTCGCTTTCGGCGATACGATCAGCCTCGGAACGCAGGATGCCCGGCTGTTCGGTCGCGTCGCCGCGGTCTATCTCCTGCTGGCGGTCGGCTTTTTGGTCGTATTGCTGCGCCGGCCGCGGCGCTTCAATCTTCAGCTTTCGGCCCAGGTGGCGGTCGACGTCGCCGCTCTGACCTTGATGATGTTCGCCAGTGGCGGCCAGAAGAGCGGCATCGCCATGCTGCTCCTGGTGGTGGTCGCCGGCGCTGCGCTGGTGGGGCAGGGACGCATGACCCTGTTTTATGCAGCGCTGGCTTCGGTGGCGATGCTGCTCGAGGAAAGCTGGCGTGCACTGGCTCTGGAAGCCGACCCGGCGGACTTCGTGCGTACCGGGATCATCTGCATCGCCTTTTTTGCCACGGCGATCATCGCCCGCCTGCTGGCGCGGCGGGTGGTTGCCAACGAAACGCTGGCAAGGGAACGGGGCAGGGAACTCGACGACCAGTTGCGGATCAGTGAGCGGATCATTCGCGATATGGAGGATGGCGTATTGGTGGTGGATGGCGACGGACGCGTACGATTGCTCAACCCGCGCGCCGAAGCCCTGCTCGGAGTCAAGGTTGCCGCGGGTACCGAACTGGCGGCCATGTCGCGCGCGTTGGCCAATCGCTACCGGATATGGAATGGCCAGCCCCTGGAAATGGTGGAGATGCTGCGACAGGAGGACGGACGCCTCTTGCGCGTTCGCTACGTACCCTCGACCGAGCTCGGGGGGCGCGCGCTGATTTACCTTGAGGACATGGAGCGGGTGCAATTGCAGGCACAGCAGCTGAAGCTTGCCGCACTTGGGCGATTGACCGCCAATATGGCGCACGAGATCCGGAATCCGCTGGCTGCGATCAGTCATGCTGCCGAACTCCTGGCCGAGGAAGACCGCGATCCCTTGCATACGCGTCTGGCCCGGATCATTCATGACAATACCGGGCGCCTCAACCGGCTGGTGACCGAGGTCCTGGAACTTGGCCGTCGCGATCGCGCGCAACCGGAGCTGCTGCGCTGGCAGGCATTTCTATCCGGGTTCCTCGAGGAGCTGGCCTTGCACGATGCATCAGCCGGCCGGCGCGTCGAGGTCGGCCAGCTCGACGTCGAACTGCGTTTTGACCGCGGACACCTCTATCGCGTGCTGTGGAACCTCATGGGCAACGCGCTGCGCCACGCCAGCGACGCCGATCGGGCGGTGCGCCTTGAGGCGAGGCCGGCGCCGGCAAGCGGCAGAGTCGAGCTGCATGTCATCGACGATGGACCCGGCGTTGACGAGGCGCAACGCAACCAGGTATTCGAGCCGTTTTTTACCACGCATGGCGCGGGCACGGGACTGGGGCTGTATATTGCGCGGGAATTGTGCGAGGCGAGCGGCGCCAGTCTCGAGCTGCTGGACGACGCCCCCGGCGCCCATTTCCGTATTTCGGCTGAAGGACTCGTATGCCAATGAAGGCTGAACGCCGTCTCCGTGGTCATGGCGAGGCCAAGCGTGTCCTGGTGGTGGACGATGAAGCGGACATCCGCGAGCTGCTCGATCTCACCCTGGCGCGCATGGGCCTGTCGGCGGATTGCGTCGGCTCGCTTGGCGAGGCCCGCCGCATGCTTGCCGGCCAGCGTTACCAGTTGTGCCTGACCGACATGCGGCTCCCCGATGGCGAGGGGCTGGACCTGGTGCGCCATATCGCCGAGACCGTGGCCGACTTGCCGGTGGCCGTGATTACTGCCCACGGCAGTACCGAGAATGCGGTGTCCGCACTCAAGGCCGGCGCTTTCGACTACATCGCAAAGCCGGTGTCGCTCGAACAGTTGCGCGGCATCGTCAAGTCCGCTCTGGATTTGCCCAGTCCGGATTCGCCCGGTGACATGGGTGACGAGTCCGACCTGTTTGGCGATTCGCCGGCGATCGAGCAGGTTCGCCTGCTGATTGACCGGGTGGCGCGAAGCCAGGCGCCGGTTCATGTTACGGGCGAGTCGGGAAGCGGCAAGGAACTGGCTGCCCGATTGATCCACAAGCTGGGTGCCCGCCGTGAACGCCCCTTCGTGCCCGTGAATTGTGGAGCCATTCCCGAGAACCTGATGGAAAGCGAATTCTTCGGCTATCGCAAAGGGGCGTTCACCGGCGCCGCAGACGATCGCGATGGCTTCTTCCAGGTTGCCGACGGCGGCACCCTGTTCCTCGATGAGGTGGCCGAACTGCCGCTGACAATGCAGGTCAAGCTGCTGCGGGCAATTCAGGAAAAGCGCGTGCGCAAGGTCGGCGCCACCGGCGAAGAAGCCGTCGATGTGCGGCTAATCTGCGCTACCCATCAGGATCTCAAGGCATTGGTCGAGCAGGGGCGATTCCGCCAGGACCTGTTCTATCGGCTAAACGTCATCGAGTTGAGGATGCCGGCCTTGAGGGAGTGTCGCGAGGATATTCCTGCGATGGCGCGGCACATACTGCAGCGGTTGGCGCTAACGGCCGGCGTGAAACCGCCGCCGCTTGCGGCTGCTGCGCTTGAGGCATTGCAGCGCTACCCCTTCCCGGGCAACGTGCGCGAACTCGAAAACGTCCTCGAGAGGGCGTTGGCCCTGATGACCGGCGACCAGATCGAAGCCGTCGATCTGAACCTCGCCCCCAGTCCGATCCCCGGTGGCGGTCCTCCGGCCGTCGGCGGGTCGTTGCAGGATCATCTCGATCAGGTGGAGCGGAAAGCCATCCACGATGCGCTCGTGCAGTCGAACGGCAATCGTACCGCTGCCGCCCGCCTGCTGGGCGTCACTTTTCGCTCCCTGCGCTATCGGATGGCAAGGCTGGGGATCAACGAGTGACCCCGGCCGGCGCCGAGGGCGTCGACGCGGGCTGGTTGCCCGGGGCGCTGCAGATGCCATCGCCGAACTGTGACGAGCGCCCTCCTGATGAGGTGGTGCGACTGGTCGTGATCCACGCCATCAGCCTGCCGCCCGGTGAGTTCGGCGGACCCGGAATCATCGACCTGTTTTCCAATCGACTGGATCCGGAGGCCCATCCCTATTTCCGCGAGCTCCGCGGCCTGCGCGTTTCGTCGCATTTTCTTGTTCGCCGGGACGGCACCTTGATCCAGTTCGTGCCCTGCTCACGCCGGGCCTGGCACGCGGGCGTTTCGAACTGGATGGGACGGACGAACTGCAACGACTTCTCGATCGGGATCGAGCTCGAAGGCTGCGACGAGGTTGCTTTCGAGGACGCTCAGTATCTTGCCCTCAATCGCTTGCTCGCGGATCTGCGACGCCGTTATCCGATCGAAGCCCTGGCGGGTCACAGCGAGATCGCGCCGGGACGCAAGACCGATCCCGGACCGCATTTCGACTGGCATCGGGTAGACGCCGGAGGCTGATCACTGTCGCAAGCCTGCAACGCCGCAATTTGCATCGGCATCAGAAAACTCTTGCAGTTGAAAAAATCACCCACTACAATTAGTGCCACATCATCGATGACCCACTATATATAGTAGGTCGTTGTCGAAAAGGGGCGAAGCAGGTTGGTGAAGCAGCGTCCCGGTCGTCACCGGCTTCAGATCGATAAGGACGGGGGGCTGAATGCAGAAAGCGGCGGGCACCGAGATCGGGGACCTCACCAGGTCCGTCTTTCTGTCCGCCTCGAATGCCCCAGCCGAGGTTGGCCGCCGTCGTCTCCGGCTGCAGTTGCTTTCCGCGGGACGATACGCGATTCGTTGTGCGTCTTCCCCGTCGGCGTCGTTCCTGTGCGGACAAGCCGCATCCCCGAAAGTTATTCGCACCCCGGTGGGCCGGCGCGCCGGCAATACGCGGGATCGTGATTGCAGTGCTATGCCATTTGGTTACGCGTGCGTTTGTCATTCGCGTTTTCAAAACGAAGTGATGGACGGATAAACGTGGGGAATTCGTCGCTTTCGATTGCATCGGGGCGTTGGATAATCCGTGCTAGCCCAGACGGGTTGCAGTAAAAAAGTAGTGGTGGTTCTTTCCTGTTAATTTGTTAAGGAGGTTCAACATGGCTGATACCAAGAAAGCCAAGAAGCCGGCCGCAAAGAAGGCAGCGGCTAAGCCCGCCGCTAAGAAGTCTGCGGCCCCGAAGAAGCCGGTAGCCAAGAAGCCGGCGGCGAAGAAGCCTGCTGCCAAGAAGCCGGCGGCGAAGAAGCCTGCTGCCAAGAAGCCGGCAGCGAAGAAGCCTGCTGCCAAGAAGCCGGCAGCGAAGAAGCCTGCTGCCAAGAAGCCGGCGGCGAAGAAGCCTGCTGCCAAGAAGCCGGCGGCGAAGAAGCCTGCTGCCAAGAAGCCGGCGGCGAAGAAGCCTGCTGCCAAGAAGCCGGCGGCGAAGAAGCCTGCTGCCAAGAAGCCGGCGGCGAAGAAGCCTGCTGCCAAGAAGCCGGCGGCGAAGAAGCCTGCTGCCAAGAAGCCGGCAGCGAAGAAGCCCGCTGCCAAGAAGCCGGCAGCGAAGAAGCCCGCTGCCAAGAAGCCTGCTGCAAAGCCGGCAGCTGCCGCAGCGCCTTCGACCGCCGCTGCTCCCGGCATCAAGTCGTCGCTGAATCCGGCGGCTGCTTGGCCTTTCCCCACCGGTTCCCGTCCCTGACGGTAGCAACGGCTCGCGTTCGGTCTTTCGGGGCTGATCGCGGTGCCCAGTGGATAGCAAGCGCGTGCTGATTACTCGGCACGCGCTTTCTTTTTATCCGGATTTCAGCACGGTCGCCATGCGGGCAAGTCCTTCCTCGATGCGTTCGCGTTCGATCGTGTAGGCAAAGCGCATGTGGCTTTGCGGGGCGTTGATGCCAAAGTCAAGGCCCGGGGTTGCCGCGACGCCCGCCTCCGTGAGCAGGCGCTGGGCAAGCAGTGTGCTGTCGGTGGCCAATGCGCTGCTCTCGGCATACACATAAAAGGCACCCTGCGGTTTCGCCGCAATCTTGAAGCCGAGTTTTTGCAGCCCCGGCAAGAGCACGTTCTGCCGCCGTGAGAATTCCTCGCGACGGGCTTCAAGGATGGCCGTGGTTTCCCGATCAAAGGCCGCCAGTGCGGCATGTTGGGCCACGGTCGACGGCGCGATGTAGAGGTTTTGTGCCAGCTTTTCGATTTCGCGCACATGGCGTTCGGGGGCTACCAGCCAGCCCAGTCGCCAGCCGGTCATGCCGAAGTATTTCGAGAAGCTGTTGATGACAAACGCCTCGTCGCTGATGGCAAGCGCGGACATGGCATCGACGCCGTAGGTCAGGCCGTGATAAATCTCATCGACCAGGAGTGTGCCGCCGTGCCTGGCGACGGTGTCCGCGAGTGACGCCATGGTTTGGCGATCGAGCAAAGTCCCGGTCGGATTCGCCGGTGAAGCGACCAGTAATCCCCTGGTCCTGTCGGTCCACGATGCCTCTACCTGGGTTGCCGTGGGTTGATAGTTGGTGGTTGCATCGACTGCCAGCGAAACCGGCAGGCCTTCGAGCAGCCGGACAAAATGGCGATTGCAGGGGTAACCCGGGTCCGGCAGCAGCCATTCGTCGCCGGGATCGACCAGCGCGCCCAGTGCGAGCAGCAGCGCGCCGGATGCGCCGGCCGTGACGACGATGCGCTGCGGCGAAACTTCAAGTCCGTAGCGACTGGAATAGTGGGTGCTGATCGCCTCACGGAGCTTTGGCAGCCCCAGCGCCGCGGTGTAATGCACGTGTCCGCGGGAAAGAAAGCGTTGGGCGGCATCGAGAATCGGCTCGGCCGTTGCGAAGTCCGGCTCGCCAACCTCGAAGTGAATGATCGACTTTCCGGCGGCTTCCAGCGCTTGCGCACGGGCCATCAGCTCCATGACGTGAAAAGGCGCGATCTGAGCCATCCGTGAGGCAATCTTCATGCAGGACTCCAGAATGAAAACGGCCGCCTTGCGTGAAGCAGGGCGGCCGATTCGCGGTTCGGCGTATTGCCGGTGCCGACTTTTAATCCACCAGCGCCAATTCGAACAGTTCCCGTTTCAGTGTCAGAGACCGAGGCATGCGGCTCTTGAGCTTGTCGAACCATTCGGCGTGCAGCTTGAGTTCTTCTCGCCAGGCGTCCGTATCGACCGCGGTGAGCTGGTCGAACATCGCTTCGGTAACCTCTTCGCTGCCGCTCCAGTCCAGATCGCGGAAGCGCGGCATCCAGCCCAGTGCCGTTTGGCGGGCGTCCGCTTTGCCGCCGCAGCGCCCGACGATCCATTTCAGGACGCGCATGTTTTCGCCGAAACCCGGCCACATGAAGTTGCCCTTGTCATCCTGGCGGAACCAGTTGACGGTGAAGATGCGCGGCGCGTGTTCGACCTGGTGGCCGATGCGCAGCCAGTGGTTGAAGTAATCGCCCATGTGATAGCCGCAGAAGGGCAGCATGGCGAAAGGGTCGCGCCGCACAACACCCTGGGCGCCGGCCGCCGCCGCAGTGGTTTCGGAGCCGAGTGTCGATGCCATGTACACACCGTAGTTCCAGTTGAAGGCCTCGAACACGAGCGGCACGGTCGTCGATCGACGACCGCCGAAGATGAAAGCCGAGATCGGCACGCCGGCGGGATTCTCCCAGTCCTTGTCGATCGAAGGGCACTGGCTGGCCGGGGCAGTGAAGCGCGAGTTCGGATGCGCCGCCTTGCGCCCGGTGTCCTTGGCGATCTGCGGCGTCCAGTCCTGGCCCTGCCAGTCGATGCAATGGGCGGGCGGCTCCTTGCTCATTCCTTCCCACCAGACGTCGCCGTCGTCGGTCAGCGCGACGTTGGTGAAAATGATGTTTTCCTTCAGGGTCGCCATGGCGTTGAAGTTGGTTTTCTCGCTGGTGCCCGGAGCGACACCGAAGAAGCCGGCCTCCGGGTTGATCGCGTACAGACGCCCGTCCTTGCCGGGCTTGATCCAGGCGATGTCGTCGCCGACGGTGGTCACCTTCCAGCCGCCGAGGGTTTGCGGCGGAATCAGCATCGCGAAATTGGTCTTGCCGCAGGCCGAAGGGAAGGCCGCGGCGACATAGGACTTTTCGCCCTCCGGTGACTCGACGCCGAGGATCAGCATGTGTTCGGCCAGCCAGCCCTCGTCTCGCGCCATGGTGGAGGCGATGCGCAGGGCGAAGCACTTCTTGCCGAGCAGGGCATTGCCGCCGTAACCGGAACCGAAGGACCAGATTTCACGGGTCTCGGGGAAATGGCAAATGTACTTGGTTTTGTTGCAGGGCCACTTGACGTCCTTCTGGCCGGGTTCAAGCGGATGGCCGACGCTATGCAGGCAGGGGACGAAGGTACCGTCGGCACCGAGCTGATCGAGCACCGCACGTCCCATGCGGGTCATGACGCGCATGTTCACCACGACATAGGGACTATCGGAGAGCTCGACGCCGATATGGGCGATCGGTGAGCCGATCGGGCCCATCGAGAAGGGCACGACGTACATCGTGCGTCCGCGCATACAGCCCTTGAACAGGCCGCGCAGGGTGTCCTTCATCTTGTCCGGATGTTCCCAGTTGTTGTTGGGGCCGGCGTCGTCGGGATCGGTAGTGCAGACGTAGGTGCGATCTTCGACACGGGCGACGTCGGACGGATCGGACTGGACCAGGTAGGAGTTCTTGCGCTTGGCCGGGTTGAGCCGGACCATGCTGCCGGACTGGATCATCTGCTCGAAAAGGCGGTCTGCCTCGTCCTGCGAACCGTCGCACCAGACGATTTCATTCGGCTGGGTGAGTGCCGCAACTTCGGCCACCCAGGCGGCAAGCCGTGCGTGCTTGACATGGGCCGGGGCATTGACGGGTTTGAATTGGGTCATGACGCGTTCTCTCCACTCTGATTTGCAAATTCCTACAGGATCGCCGGCCGATCGGTCGGTCGGGATCGGCGGATGTCCGGTAGCAGGCAGTGTCGGGACGGATAGCCCGGCCGCGGCCTTGGGTGAGCGGGTAATTATCCCACAATCGTCCTACCCACGTTGCGCCTGACGCTACCGTCGGCTGACCGGAGCGGATGAAATTCACGCCGATGTGCGATGCGCCCACGGCGGTTTTCCCTCCGCATTGGGGATCGCCACGAAAAACTCCGCCGCACGAAGAAGTCGGCATTTGCGACACGGCGCTACAATCGCAACCACACCCACGAAAACATACAGGAGCAAGCATGGACGAACGCCTGCGCGCCGCGGCGCTGGAATATCACCTCTACCCCCAACCCGGCAAGATCGCGGTCACCCCGACCAAGGCGCTGACCAACCAGGGCGACCTGTCGCTCGCATATTCCCCCGGCGTTGCCGCTGCCTGCGACGAAATCGTGCGCGACCCGGCCACTGCGGCGCTGTACACTTCGCGCGGAAACCTGGTTGCCGTGATCAGCAATGGCACGGCGGTGCTTGGGCTGGGCAACATCGGCCCGCTGGCCGGCAAGCCGGTGATGGAAGGCAAGGGCGTGCTGTTCAAGAAGTTCGCCGGCATCGACGTCTTCGACATCGAGGTCGCCGAGAACGATCCGGACAAGCTGGTGGACATCATCGCCTCGCTGGAGCCGACCTTCGGCGGCATCAATCTCGAGGATATCAAGGCGCCGGAGTGCTTCTACGTCGAAGCCCGGCTGCGCGAGCGCATGAAAATCCCGGTCTTCCACGATGACCAGCACGGCACGGCGATCATCGCCAGCGCCGCGGTGCTCAACGGCCTGCGGGTGGTCGGCAAGGACATCGCCAAGGTCAAGCTGGTCTGCTCCGGCGCCGGTGCCGCCGCGATCGCCTGCCTCGACCTGCTGGTGAGCCTCGGCCTCGATCCGAAGAACGTCTATGCGGTGGATAGCAAGGGAGTGATCCATACCGGGCGCGAGAACCTCGATCCGTCCAAGGCGCGCTACGCGCAAAAGACCGACGCGCGCAGCCTGGGCGACGCGATGCCCGGCGCCGATGTGTTCATGGGCCTGTCCACGGCCGACGTGCTGAAGCCGGAGATGGTCAAGACCATGGCGCGCGATCCGATCATCCTCGCCATGGCCAATCCCGATCCGGAGATCCGACCCGAGCAGGCCAAGGCCGTGCGGCCGGACGCCATCATCGGCACCGGCCGCTCGGACTATCCGAACCAGGTCAACAACGTGCTCTGCTTTCCCTTCATGTTCCGTGGCGCGCTCGACGTCGGCGCCACCACCATCAACGAGGCCATGAAGGTCGCCGCGGTGCGCGCGATCGCCGAACTGGCGCACGCCGAGCAGTCCGAGGTGGTCACCGCCGCCTACGGCACCGAAGACCTGGCCTTCGGTCCGGAATACCTGATCCCGAAGCCCTTCGATCCGCGCCTGATCCTCAAGGTGGCGCCGGCGGTGGCCCAGGCGGCGATGGATTCCGGCGTCGCCACGCGGCCGATCGAGGACATGGAGCGCTACCGCGACAAGCTCAACGACTTCGTCTACCACACCGGCCTGCTGATGCGTCCGGTGTTTGCCGCGGCGAAGAAGGCGCCGGCGCGCATCGTCTTCTGCGAAGGCGAGGATGAGCGCGTGCTTCGCGCCGCACAGACCGTGGTCGACGAAGGGTTGGCGAAGCCCATACTGATCGGACGTCCCGAGGTGGTGGGGCAGCGCATCACGCGTTACGGCCTGCGCATCCGTGCCGGCGAGCATTTCGAACTGGTGAACCCGGATTCCGACCCGCGCTACAAGGAGCTGTGGCAGGACTACTACGAACTGACCTGCCGCAAGGGCGTCGGCATCGAGTACGCCAAGCGCGAGATGCGCCGGCGCACGACCCTGATCGGCGCCATGCTGCTGCGCCACAACCACGCCGACGGCATCCTGTGCGGCACTTTCGGCAAGCACTCGCAGCACCTGCGCTACATCGAGGACGTGATCGGCCGCAAGCCCGGCATCGAACACTTCTATGCCATGAACATGCTGGTGCTGCCCAAGCGCACGCTGTTCATCGGCGACACCTACATCAACTACGACCCGACCGCCGAGCAACTGGCGGAACTGACGCGCCTGGGCGCCGAGGAAGTGCGCCGCTTCGGCCTGACGCCGCGCGCCGCGCTGCTGTCGCATTCCAACTTCGGCGCCGAGGACACGCCGACCGCGATCAAGATGCGGCGCGCGCTGGAAATCCTGCGCCGAACCGCGCCGGACCTCGAAGTCGATGGAGAGATGCACGGCGACACGGCACTTTCGGCCGAGATCCGCCGCCAGGTTTTCCCCAACTCCACGCTGACGGGCCAGGCCAACCTGCTGATCATGCCGACGCTGGATGCCGCCAACATCGCCTTCAACCTGCTCAAGACCTCGGCGGGCGACGGCCTCACGGTCGGCCCGATGCTGCTCGGTGCGGCGCGCCCGGTGCATGTCCTGACGCCGACCGCGACGGTGCGGCGCATTGTCAATGTCACGGCCCTGCTCTCGGTCGAGGCGCAGCAGCAGGCCAGGAGCGGCGGCTGACCTTGCCATGACCGAATCGCGCACCGCCCTGATCCTGACCGGCGGTGGTGCGCGGGCCGGCTACCAGATCGGCGTGCTCAAGGCGATTCGCGAGTTGCTGCGCGAGCCGCGGCGCAATCCGTTTCCGATTCTGTGCGGCACTTCGGCCGGCGCACTCAACGCGGCCTCTTTGGCGGCGGCTGCGGATGATTTCGGCGCTGGCGTGGATGGCCTGGTGCGCGTTTGGGAAAACTTCAGCGCGCATCAGGTATATCGTGCCGATCCCGCGGGCATCGGCCTCTCCGGTGCGCGCTGGCTGTCGACGCTGGCCCTGGGCTGGCTCACGCGCCGCGCGCCGCGCTCGCTGCTCGACAACGCACCGCTGCGAGGCCTGCTGGAGAGCAGGATCGACTTCAGTCGCATCGGACGGGCGATCGAAAGCGGGGCCCTCCACTCGATCAGCATTACCTGCTCCGGCTATTCGTCCGGCCAGAGCGTGAGTTTTTTCCAGGGACGTGCCGATATCGCGCCATGGCGGCGCAGTCAGAGGGTCGGCGCACCCGCCGAGATTTCCCTCGACCACCTGATGGCATCGAGTGCCATTCCCTTTATCTTTCCGGCCGTGCATCTCAACCGGGAATGGTTCGGCGATGGCTCGATGCGCCAGGTCGCGCCCGTCTCGCCGGCAATACACCTGGGCGCACGCAAGATTCTGGTGGTCGGCGCCGGGCGCCTGGCCGACGAGAGCGCCCGACCGAGGGGCGAAACCTACCCCTCGCTGGCGCAGATCGCCGGCCATGCGCTGTCCAGCATCTTCCTCGACAGCATGTCGGTCGATCTGGAGCGGATGAACCGCATCAACAACACCCTGTCGCTGATTCCGGACGCGGTGCGTCGCGACAAGGGCACTACGCTGCGCCCGATCGAGGTTCTGACCATCGCTCCGTCGCAGCGTCTTGACCATCTTGCCGCACGCCATGCACAGGCCCTGCCCTGGCCGGTGCGGGCCTTGCTGCGCGGCATTGGCGCCATGAACCAGAATGGTGGCGCGCTGACGAGCTACCTTCTGTTCGAGCAACCCTACACCAGGGCTTTGATCGATCTGGGCTACGCAGACACTCTGGCGCGACGACGCGAAGTCGTCGAATTCCTTGATTTGAGTTAATGTCGTTGCTGAAATTAGTCGTTCAACCTCCTTATTTGCAAGGATAATCGGCTGTACAGCTTGTTGCGCAGTGGGTATCCTCTGCTAGAATCGCACGATTGCAGGAGGTGCTGCTTCATGAAAATGGCTTTAGTGATGCTGTTGGCTGCCGCAATAGTCGGTGCCGGCGCTGCGCCGGCGAGGGCGGACGCCAGCGAAAAAAAGAAGAGCGTCGCCGCCAAGAAGAAGGTTCCCGGAGTTGCGGCCCAAGCGAAGCCCGGTATGGTGCGTGCGAAATCCCCGCAGCGTCCGGCATCGCTGGATGATGCGCACCATCTCGCGCTGCAGTCGTCTGCGGTACTGGTCCAGGACCAGACTACCGGCACGATCCTTTTCGAGAAGAATGCCGGTTCCGTGCTGCCGATCGCATCGATCACCAAGCTGATGACGGCGATGGTGGCGCTGGATGTCGCCCCCGATCTGAACGAGACACTGACGATCGGCGAGGATGACGTCGACATCATCAAGGGCACCCGCTCGCGCCTCAAGGTCGGCACCCGGCTGGCGCGCGAGGAAATGCTGCGCCTGGCGCTGATGTCTTCGGAAAATCGGGCAGCTTCGGCCCTGTCGCGGCATTATCCCGGGGGTCGCGAGGCTTTCGTCGCCGCCATGAACCGGAAGGCCCAGGCTTTGGGGCTCGCCGATACCCGTTTTCATGATGCGACCGGGTTGACCGCGGCCAATGTATCGAGTCCGCGCGACCTGGCGAAAATGGTCGATGCCGCGCATCAATATCCCCTGATCCGCGAATTCTCCACGGCCATAGACGGCGAGTTCAGCATCGCCGGTCGCCAGCAGCAATTCCGCAACACCAATACCCTGGTCAGGAACCCGTCTTGGGAAATCGGCCTGTCCAAGACCGGCTACATCAACGAGGCCGGGAAATGCCTGGTGATGCAGGCCTGGCTCAACAACAAGCCGACCATCATCGTGCTGCTCGACTCCTGGGGCCGGATGACGCGCATCGGTGATGCCAACCGCATCAAGCGCTGGGTCGAGAGCGCCTCGCTGGCACGGCCGGGTCCCGGCTGATATCGCTGCTGCCGCCATGATGGCCGCCCGCGGGCGGCCTTTGTTTGCAGGTGGGTGCCGCCTTCCGGCGGGACTTGCCGCAGCGTCCGCAAAACTTGCCACGTACCTGCCGTTTCGCGCGGATTGTGTCGCGGGCTGCTAGAATTATTCGCAAAATCATGCTGCTGCGGGACTGCTGGAAGCGGTCGGTGAGCGGCTCTGCTCCGCACATTCATTCGCTGGATGGACCCCACTGTGAACATTGCCTCTGCCTCGGCACCGCCGCAACGCATCGTCATCGCCACGCGCGAATCCCGCCTCGCCCTGTGGCAGGCCGAACATGTGCGCAACCTGCTGCAGGAGCTGTATCCGGCATGCAAGGTCGAACTGCTCGGCATGACCACGCGCGGAGACCAGATCCTCGACCGGCCGCTGTCCAAGGTGGGCGGCAAGGGATTGTTCGTCAAGGAACTTGAGGCGGCGCTGCTCGATGGTGCGGCTGACCTCGCCGTACATTCCATGAAGGACGTGCCGATGCAGATGGAACCGGAGTTTTCCCTGGTGGCCATCGGGCCGCGCGAAGTACCGCTGGATGCGCTGGTATCGGGCAAATACGCCAGCCTTGAAGACATGCCGCCGGGTGCGGTTGTCGGCACCTCCAGCCTGCGCCGCGAAGCCCAGTTGCATGCGCGCTATCCCTATCTGGCGGTGACGCCGCTGCGCGGCAACCTCGATACGCGCCTGCGCAAGCTCGATGAAGGCCAGTTCGACGCCATCATCCTCGCCGCCGCCGGATTGAAGCGCCTTGGTCTCGGTGCGCGCATTCGCGCGGTGCTGCCGGCTGAGGATTCGCTGCCGGCTGCCGGCCAGGGCGCGCTGGGCATCGAAGCCCTTGCCTCGCGACCGGACGTGGCGGCCTGGGTCGCTCCTCTTAATGATCCCGCCACCGCGGCCTGCGTGAGGGCCGAACGGGCCGTTTCGCGCGCGCTGGCCGGCAGTTGCGAAGTGCCGCTCGGCGCCTATGCCGAAATGCGCGCAGGGAGCCTCTATCTGCGCGGCTTCGTCGCTTCGCCGGACGGCACGCGGATGGCGCATGCCGAACTCTCCGGCAGTGCTGCCGCTCCGGAAGACCTCGGCCTGCAACTGGCGGCCGAACTGCGCCGCCAGGGCGCCGCCGAAATCCTCGCCGCGCTCGGCTCCTGAGCGTGAGCCTGGCGGGACGCCATGTCGTGGTGACGCGCCCGGCCGGGCAGGCGGCGCATTTCGCAACGGCCTTGAGCGCACAGGGAGCGATACCGGTGCTCTACCCGGTGCTGGAAATTCGCGACCTCGACGATGTCACACCGGTGCTCGATGCGGCGATTCGCCTCGACAGCTTCGACCTTGCCGTATTCGTCAGCCCGAATGCGATCGAAAAGGCGTTGGCCCTGATCCTGGCCCGCCGCACGTGGCCTGGCGGGTTGCGGGTGGCCGCCCTGGGCAAGAGCAGCGAACGGGAACTGGAGCGCCACGGGATCCGCGAGGTCCTGTCGCCGCCCTTGCGCTTTGACTCGGACGCCTTGCTCGAACTCCCCGAATTGACCGCCGTCGCGGGCAAGCGCGTGATCATTTTTCGCGGCGACGGCGGGCGCGAAGTACTGGGCGACACCCTCAAGGCCCGCGGCGCCGCGATCGAATATGTGACCTGTTACCGTCGCGCGCGGCCGCAGCTGGATCCCTCGCCCCTGCTCAAGTTGTGGGAAGTCGGGCAACTCGATGCCGTGACCCTGACCAGCAGCGAAGGCTTGCGCAATTTTCACGAGATGGTCGGGCGTCTCGGCCGGGCGTGGCTGAAGAAGACGCCCGCCTTCGTCCCGCATCAGCGCATCGCGGAACAGGCGCTCGCCCTCGGCCTGGGCAAGGTCATTCCCACCGCCCCCGGCGATGACGGCCTGATGGCCGGACTCGTGCAATACTTCGCTTCCCATGGAAACTCCCGTCCAAACTGATCCGGTGCCGCCCTCCGGCGGCTGGCGGCACGTGCTGCGCCGGCCGGCCTTGCTGGTCGCCGCGGTGGCGCTGGCGATAGTCCTCGCGCAATGGTTCGATACCCGCCAGCAGGTCGGCAACCTGCAGGAGGAGCTGGCGCGGCGGCTGGGCGAAGGTGAAACCGTGGCCAAGGAAGGACGCACGCTGGCGCGGCAAAGCCAGGAAACTCTGGCTGCCCTGCAGGCCAAGGTCGGCGTGCTGGAAGCGAGGCTGGCCGAAGCCCAAAGCCAGGCCGTGGCGCTGGAAGCCATGTACCAGGAGATATCCAGCACCCGCGATGAACGCCTGCTGGCCGAGGTCGAGCAGGCCGTGGTGATCGCCATGCAGCAGTTGCAGTTCGCCGGCAACGTCGAGGCGGCGTTGATCGCCCTGCAGGGCGCCGAGGCGCGCCTCGCCCGCGCCGTGCAGCCGCAGTTCCTGCCTGTCAGGAAGCTGATCGTGCGCGACATCGAACGCCTCAAGGGAACTCCGGGTGCCAACATCAGCGGTTTGTCGCTGAAAATCGAAAGCGTGGTTGCGGCGGTCGACGGCCTGCCGCTGGCCTACGAACAGCGGCCGAAAGCGGAAACGGCCAAGCCGGCTGCCGCCAAACCTGCCAGCGTCGATTACTGGCGGGACCTGGGCGCGGACCTCTGGCGCGAGTTGAGGCAACTGGTGCGCATCGAGCGCATCGACCAGGGCGATCCCGCGCTGCTTTCGCCCAACCAGAGCTTTTTTCTGCGCGAGAACCTGAAACTGCGCCTGCTCAATGCGCGCCTGGCGCTGCTGCAACGCGACGGCAAGGTTTTTCGCGAAGAAATCCGCCAGTCGCGCGAGCAGCTGGACCGCTATTTCGACGGTCGTGCCAAGCCGGTGCAGGCTGCCCAGGCAACCCTGAAGGCCCTGGCCGCGACCGATGTCAGCTTCGATCTTCCGGGGCTGGCGGAAACCCTGACCGCCCTGCGCAATCTGAAGTTTCCCCGCGACCGCGCAGCCGGCCCGGGAAGATAAGCGCGCACGGCATGCGTGCCCTGTTCTGGCTCCTGACCCTTGCCGCGCTGGCCGTCGGTCTGGCGCTCGCCGCCCGCTACAACGAGGGTTACGTGTTGCTGGTGCTGCCGCCATGGCGTGCCGAAGTTTCGCTCAACCTGTTCATCCTGGCGGCGATTGCCGGATTCTTCCTCATCTACCTGCTGGCGCGCGCCGCCAGCCATGTCCTGGCCCTGCCGCGCGCCGTTGCCGAGTTCCGCGCGCGGCGGCAGCAGGAGCAAGCAGCCCTTGCCCTGCGCGACGCATGGCGCCTGTTGCAGGAAGGGCGTTACGGCCATGCCGTGCGCCGTGCCGAAAAGATCCGCCACGATCATCCGGGCGCAGGCATGCTCGCGCTGGCCGGTTGGCGCGCCGCGCATGCCCTGCGCGATGCCGCGCGCTCGGCGGACTGGGCTGCGCGCGTGCGGTCGCACGACGCCTCCGGCATGCAGGCCGCCCGCCTGATGACCGAAGCTGAATTCGCCCTCGAAGACCGCCGCTTCGATGACGCCCGCAATGCCCTGCAGCAGTTTGCCGTGCTGGAGGGAAAGCATATCGCCGCCATGCGGCTCAGCGTGCGCGCCGAACAGGGGCTTGGCAACTGGCGCGAAGTCGCTCGCCTGGTACGCCAGTTGGAAAAGCACCAGGCCCTGACCGCCGACCAGGCCGCGCCGATCCGCAGCCGTGCTGTGCGCGAGGCCTTGCGCGGATTGCGCGATGATCCCGTCGGCTTGATGCGCTACTGGCGCGAACTGGATGAGGGCGACCGCGCCGAGCCGGCGCTGGCGCTGGAAACGGCGCGCGCACTGATGGCGGGCGGCGATTGCCGCGAAGCGCAGCGCGTGATCGAGGATGCCCTGGCCGAACACTGGGATGCCGAGCTGGTGCTGGCCTACGGCGAATGCGGCAAGCCGGGGGAGCCGGCCGGCGACGTCCTCGGCCGCATCGCCCAGGCCGAAAAATGGCTGCAGCGGATGCCGCGCGACGGCTCCCTGCTGCTCACCCTCGGCCGCTTGTGCCGCCAGCAGCAACTGTGGGGCAAGGCGAGGAGTTATCTGGAAGCCGCGCTTGCCGTCACGCCCTCGCGCGCCGCACATGTCGAATTGGCGCAACTGCTCGAACATCTGGAAGAGTCGGCGCTGGCGGCACGCCACTATCGCGCCGCTGCGGTGCTTTAGCTGCTTTCTAGAGCCAGTCGCGCGGCGGCAGGAAGTCGGTGTAGAGCCGGGCTTCCGCGCTGCCGGCTTCGGGTTGCCAGTCGTAGCGCCACTTGACGATGGGCGGCAGCGACATCAGGATCGATTCGGTGCGGCCTCCGGACTGCAGGCCGAACAGGGTGCCGCGATCCCAGACCAGGTTGAATTCGACATAGCGCCCGCGGCGGTAGGCCTGGAAGTCGCGTTCGCGTTCGCCCCAGGCGGTGTCACGGCGGCGGGCGATCAGCGGCAGGTAGGCGTTGGTGAAGCTGTTGCCGACGGCCTGGGTCAAAGCGAAGCAACGCTGGAACGGGGTCTCGCCGCCGTTGCCGCCTTCGCTGAGGTCGTCGAAGAAGATGCCGCCGACGCCGCGCGCCTCGTTGCGGTGCTTGAGGAAGAAATAGTCGTCGCACCATTTCTTGTAGCGCGCGTGTACCCCGGTGCCGAAGGGCGCCAGCGCGTCGCGGCAGGTCCGGTGGAAATGCCGGGCGTCTTCCTCGAAGCCGTAATAGGGCGTCAGGTCCATGCCGCCGCCGAACCACCAGACCGGCGCTTCCCCGGGCTTTTCGGCGACAAAGAATCGAACATTCATGTGCGCCGTGGGGCAATACGGATTGCGCGGGTGCATGACGAGCGAAACACCCATCGCCTCCCAGCGGCGACCCGCCAGTTCGGGGCGGTGGGCGGTCGCCGAGGCGGGCATCTGCTCGCCCTTGACGTGCGAGAAGTTGACGCCACCGCGCTCGAACAGCCTGCCGTCTTCGATCAAACGCGAGATACCGCCGCCGCCTTGCGGGCGATCCCAGGCGTCGCGCAGGAAGGGCTGGCCTTCCATGCCCTCGAGTTCACCGATGATGCGATCCTGCAGGCCGGTGAAATAGTCCCGGATCGGCGCGATGTCCACCAAGCGTCTCAGGACTCGGGCAGCTTCATCGCCAGGACTTTCTCGCTCTGGTGCGAGCGGAAGTCCTCGAGCTTTTTCGCCAGCGCGCGACCGTAATCGTCGTTCGCCGTGGCGATGATGGCGATTGCGGTGAGTGCCGCGTTGGCGGCGCCGGCCTCGCCGATGGCGAAGGTGGCGACCGGCACGCCCTTGGGCATCTGCACGATGGAGAGTAGCGAGTCCAGGCCGTTGAGATGCTTGGAAGGCACCGGCACTCCCAGCACCGGCACGATGGTTTTCGCCGCCAGCATGCCGGGCAGGTGCGCCGCGCCGCCGGCGCCGGCGATGATGGCGCGCAGGTCGCGTTCCTGCGCCATGGCGGCGTAGTCGAACAGCAGGTCGGGGGTGCGGTGCGCCGAGACCACCTTCGCCTCGAAGGGGACGCCGAATTCCTTGAGCATTGCGGCGGCGGCCTGCATTACCGGCCAGTCCGAATCCGAGCCCATGACGATGCCGACCAGTGGATTCATTTTGCGCACCTCACTTTTGCGTACGTTCAGCGGCTTCCAGCGTGTTGGCCAGCAGCATGGTGATGGTCATCGGGCCGACGCCGCCGGGCACCGGCGTGATCGCTCCGGCGACTTCCTTGGCGGTTTCGAAATCGACGTCGCCGCACAACTTTCCTTCCGGGGTGCGATTGATGCCGACGTCGATCACCGTGGCGCCGGGCTTGATCATGTCGCCGGTGATCATCTTCGCGCGGCCGACCGCGGCCACCAGGATGTCGGCACGCCGGGTGTGGAAGGCCAGGTCCTTCGACTGCGAATGGCAGATGGTGACCGTGCAGCTCTGCGCCAGCAGCAGCATGGCCATCGGCTTGCCGACGATGTTGCTGCGGCCGACGATGACGACTTCGGCGCCCTTCAGCGGCACGTTCGCGCTCTCCAGCATTTTCATGACGCCGTAGGGCGTGCAGGGGATGAAGCGCGGGTTGCCCTGCATCAGCGCACCGACGTTTTCGGCATGGAAGCCATCGACGTCCTTCTCCGGGGAAATGGCTTCGAGCACGGCTTCCGAATCGAAGTGCCTGGGCAGCGGCAACTGGACCAGGATGCCATGCACGGTCGGATCGGCGTTGAGTTCGGCGATGCGGGCGAAGACCACGGCCGGATCGACGTCGGGCGCATAGACGTCGCGCAGCGAGCGCATGCCGGCCTTCTCGCAGGCGGCGACCTTGTTGCGCACATAGACGGCCGAGGCGGGGTCTTCGCCGACCAGGATCACGGCGAGGCAGGGCGTGATGCCCTTGGCCGCGAGGGCGGCGGCGCGTGTGGCGAGTTGGCCGCGGACTTCGGCGGAGAGGGCGTTGCCGTCGATGATTCGTGCAGTCATGAATGGGTTCGCGTCAGATGGAAGGGGCTATCAGGCCGTGGCCAGCTGCTTCGCCACGGCGTCGCGCCCGGCGGCAAAGGCCTGGCGGTTGGCGTCGACGACTTTCTCGCCCTTGCGCGCGAAGCGCTTGTCGATGCAGGCCAGCAGTACCTCGGGAGAAAATGGCAGGTAGTCGGCGATGGCGCCGAGCATCACGGTATTGCCGAGGCGGATCTCGCCGAGGTCGCGGGCGATGCTCATGGCATCGAAGGAAACCACCCGATGCCCGGCGGCGCGCATCTGGCCGGTCGGGTCGTCGGGATAGTCGAACAGGCCGAGCTCGACCACCGGCGGCACCAGCCGGGCGTTGTTCACCAGCGCCAGGCCGTCGGGCTTCAGGTAGTGCGACCAGCGCAGCGCTTCGGCGCCCTCGAAGCCGAGCAGCACCTGCACCGTGCCCGGCTCGATCTGCGGCGAGAGCACCTTGCGCCCGAAGCGCAGGTGCGAGGTGACCACGCCGCCGCGCTGCGCCATGCCGGCAACCTCGGTTTTCTTCACGTCATGGCCTTCCGCCATGGCCGCTTCGGCGAGGATCTCGGCTGCCGTCATGACGCCCTGGCCGCCGATGCCGCAGACGAGGATGTTGGTGATGTCGTTCGTGCTCATGAGGTGCTGGTGGTCTTGACGATGTGGATCGGGATGTCGCGCCGCGGCACGTGCTGGATCGCGTCCGGCGCGCAGGGCTGGACGCAGAGGCCGCAGCCGGTGCAGGCCTGGCTGTCGATGCTGACGAAGGCCAGTTCGACTTCCTTGCCCGAGGGCTTGACCACCTTGTCGCGATGCGTGACGTGGATCGCCGGGCAGCCGACCTCGATGCAGTTGCCGCAGCCGGTGCACTTGTCTTCCTCGACCAGATAGGGGCGGAAGGGCTTGAAGTCGTCGATCAGCACGCAGGGCCGGCGCGCGATGATGACCGAGGGACCTTCGATCTTGATTTCCTCGCGCACGGTCTTGAACAGAATCGGCAGCTCATACGGATCGACCACCTTGATGCGCTCGTTGGGCACGCCCAGCGCCTCGACGATCTTGAACAGGTCGACCTTCGGCGCTTCCTTGCCGTGGATGTCCTTGCCCGAGGCCGGCGTGGCCTGGCCGCCGGTCATGCCGGTGGTGTTGTTGTCGAGCAGCAGGACGGTGATGTTGCCGTGGTTGTAGGTGATGTCGAGCAGGCCCTGCATGCCCATGTGCATGAAGGTCGAATCGCCGATCACGGCGAGGATCCGCTTGTTCTTGTCGACCGCGCCGCGACCCTTGTCGATGCCGAGTGCCACGCCCATCGTCGCGCCCATGCAGATCGTGGTGTCGAGCGCGTTCCACGGATGGCCGGCGCCCAGCGTGTAGCAGCCGATGTCGCCGGTGACGATGATGTTCTTGATCTGCGACAGCGTGTAGTACATGCCCATGTGCGGGCAGGAGGCGCACAGCGTCGGCGGCCGCGGGAAGACCTTGGGCGGCGCGGCGGCGGGCGCCGGTGGCGGCACCGGCTTGCCCAGCAGGCGATCGACGGCCGGGTGCAGCACCTGCGGCGACAGTTCGCCGATGCTCGGCAGCACGTCCTTGCCGTGGCAGGCAATGCCGGCGGCCCTGATTTCGGTTTCCAGGATTTTCTCGGTTTCCTCGACCACCACCAGCGTGTCGCACATCGCCGCCAGTTCGCGCATTTTTTCCGGCGGCCACGGATAGGAGAAGCCCAGCTTCAGCACCGGCGCATCGGGGAAGGCTTCCTTGACATGCATGTAGGCCGGGCCCGAGGCGACGAAGCCGACGCTGCGGTCGCTGCCCGCTTCCAGCACGTTGAGCGGCGAGGCATCGCTCACCGCGCGCAGGGTTTCGTCGCGCTGGAACAGGGCGGGAATCCGCGCCTTGGCATGGGCCGGAACCATGACCCAGCGCTGCGGGTTCTTGACGAAGCCGGCCGGCTCGTGGGCCTCGCGCTCGCCGGCGACGACCAGGCCCTTGACGTGGCAGATGCGCGTGGTCAGGCGCAGCAGCACCGGGGTTTCGTATTGCTCGGAGAGGCCGAAGGCGAACTTGGTCATCTCGTAGGCTTCCTGCGAATCCGCCGGCTCCAGCACCGGGATGTGGGCGAAGCGGCCCCAGAAGCGCGAATCCTGTTCGTTCTGCGAGGAGGACATGCCGACGTCGTCGGCCACGGCGATCACCAGGCCGCCATAGGCGCCGGTGATGGTCATGGTCATCAGGCAGTCGCTGGCGACGTTGAGGCCGACATGCTTCATGGCACAGAAGGCCCGCGCGCCGGTCATCGAGGCGCCCAGCGCGACTTCCATCGAGACTTTCTCATTGACCGACCACTCGGCATAGAGGTCGGGATAGCGCGCCAGCGATTCGATGATCTCGGTGGCCGGCGTGCCGGGGTAGGCGGCGGCAACGCGCACGCCGGATTCCCAGACGGCACGGGCGACGGCTTCGTTGCCGGAAAGGAGGAGGCGGGTAGCGGCGGCGGGTGGCGTTTGCGGCATTACTGCGGCCATGATGTTCTCTCGGGCAAGGGAAAAAATAGACCTGCGACGGGGCGCACCCTCGCGCAGGTCATCGTCAAACGGATGCGGCTGAATTATCCGGATTTGCGCCCCTTGCGTCCATAGGGGCGCTCACCGCACCATGCGGTTGAAGGCGACCCATTCCGGCCGATAAGCCACCGCGATGGCCGGTACAAAGAACTCTATGCACAAATCGAATTCACAACCTATAATCCGACAAAAATAGTCAAGTAATATCCCCCCCCAATCCTTACAGAGAGAAAAACATGATCAACGTGAATGGCCGTGAAATTGAAACCGATGCCGAAGGCTACCTGGCGTCGCTCGACGACTGGAGCGAAGATGTTGCGCAATGCCTCGCCGAGCGCGACCAGCTTGACCTCGGCGACGAGCACTGGATGGTCGTGCGCTGGATCCGCGAGTACTACGCCGAAAACGGCACGGCGCCCAATCTGCGCGTGATGTCGAAGCTGATCGGCGGCGCGCTCGGCGAGCAGTTCGGCGACAAGAAATACCTGTTCGACCTGTTCCCCTACGGCCCGGCCAAGCAGGCCGCGCGTTACGCCGGCATGCCCAAGCCCACCGGCTGCGTCTGAGGTCGCAACGGCAAAAGTCGGCGCCGGCGATACGGCGGCGGTGCTAGCATCGCACCGCCATGCGCATCGAGCATATCCGACACACCCTGCGCCGCGACGGCGCCAAGCCCTGCCACGAGGAGCGCATCCTGCGCGCCTGGACGCGGGCGTTGCCGCTGGACCATGGCCCGGTCGCGGCCGAACGCTTCCATCCCCTGGCGCTGCGCAACTCGCTGCCGAGGCTGGCCGTCGAACTGGCGGGACTGGCCCGTGTGCGCGCCGAGCATGCCGGTGCAGGAGGCGCCACGCGCCTGCTGGTCGAACTGGCCGACGGCCAGACCGTGGAAAGCGTGCTGCTGCCGCGCGACGGCGTCTGCGTGTCGACCCAGGTCGGCTGCGCCGTCGGCTGCACGTTTTGCATGACCGGGCGCAGTGGCCTGTTGCGCCAGCTCGGCAGCGCCGAGATCATCGCCCAGGTGGTGCTGGCCCGCGCCCGGCGCCAGGTCGGCAAGGTCGTCTTCATGGGCATGGGTGAGCCGGCGCACAACCTGGACAACGTGCTCGACGCCATCGAACTGCTCGGCACCGCGGGAGGCGTCGGCCACAAGAACCTGGTCTTCTCCACGGTCGGCGACCGTCGCGTGTTCGAGCGTTTGCCGCTGGCAACGGTCAAGCCGGCGCTGGCCCTGTCGCTGCATACCACGCGCGCCGATCTGCGCGCGCAACTGTTGCCCAGGGCACAGGCCATCGCGCCGGAAGAACTGGTCGAACTTGCCGACACCTATTCGCGCGCCACCGGCTACCCGGTGCAATACCAATGGACGCTGCTCGCGGGCATCAACGACGGCGACGACGAGCTCGAGGCCATCGTGCGCCTGCTAAAGGGCAAGTATGCGGTGATGAACTTCATCCCCTTCAACGCGGTCGAGGGGGATGGCATGGGGGAGGGATTCCGCCGCCCCTCGCGCGAGCGCTGCGAGGCGATGACTCTCCACCTCTATCGCCACGGCATACTGGCCAAGCTGCGCCAGTCGGCGGGCCAGGACATCGCCGGCGCCTGCGGGCAGCTGCGGGCGCGCAGCGTCGCCCAGGACGCCTGACGGTTCCCCAGGGGACGCACCGCGCTGGCATCGGCGGCACGGCGATTTTTGCGCCGGCTGCGCCTTCGCCCCGGACCGGGGTCAGGTGCCGCAGAAGGTGCGATAGCCGTCTGTGTAGCCCCCCGGCGCGGGCTCGGCGTAGCGCGCCAGCGCGGGGTCGTCGTCGCAGGGGCGCCGGATGGCCTGCAGCAAGGCTTCGAAGGGGCGCAGGTCGCCCGCGCTTGACGCCGCATCGAGCGCCTCTTCGACGCGATGGTTGCGCGGAATGATGCGCGGATTCACCCGCCGCATGGCCTGCGTGCGTTGCGCCGCGGGTACGGCCGCGGCACGGGCCTGCCAGCGCGCCAGCCAGGCATCCAGCGCCGGCGTGTCGGCGAACAGTTCGCGCACGGCGTCGGGCCGGCCTTCGGCGGCATCCGCCAGCCGGCGCCAGGCCAGCGTGTAATCCGCCTGCCCGGCCTGCAGCAGGGCCAGCCAGTCGCCGGCCAGCGCGGCGTCCGCCTCGTCGTCCGCAGCGGTTGGCGCGCCGGGCGCCTGCAGCCCGAGCTTGGCGCGCACGCCGGCCAGCCAGTGGCGGCGGTAGCTGGCGCCGAAGCCGGAGAGGATGTCGGTGGCGACCTCGACGGCCGCGTCCTCGCCATCGGCCAGCAGCGGCAGGATGGCCTCGGCCAAGCGCGCCAGGTTCCATTGTGCGATCCCGGGCTGGTTGCCGTAGGCATAGCGCCCGCTCTCGTCGATCGAACTGAACACCGTGCCGGGGTGGTAGGCTTCCATGAAGGCGCAGGGCCCGAAGTCGATGGTCTCGCCGGCGATGCTCATGTTGTCGGTATTCATCACGCCGTGGATGAAGCCGACGTTCATCCACTGCGCGAGCAGCGCTGCCTGCCGCTCGGCGACGGCACGCAGCCATTGCGCGTATCGGTCCTCCGCGCCGCAGAGGTCCGGATCGTGGCGCGCGATGGCGTAGTCGGCCAACCGCCTGACATGCTCGCGTTCGTCACGCGCGGCGAAGTACTCGAAAGTTCCGACGCGGATGTGGCTGGCCGCGACGCGCGTCAATTGGGCGCCGGGCAGGGTCGTTTCGCGATACACGGCTTCGCCGGTGGCGATCACTGCCAGCGCGCGCGTGGTCGGAATGCCCAGCGCATGCATGGCCTCGCCGATCAGCACCTCGCGCAGCATGGGGCCGACGGCGGCCTTGCCATCGCCGTTGCGGGAGAACGGCGTGCGGCCCGAGCCCTTGAAGGCGAGGTCGCGGCGGCAGCCGTGGCGGTCGATGACTTCGCCGATCAGCAGGGCGCGGCCGTCGCCGAGTTGCGGCGAGAAGTTGCCGAACTGGTGGCCGGCGTAGGCCTGGGCGATGGGCGTCGCGCCCTCGGGCAACGCATTGCCGGAGAAGATCGCCGCCAATGTCGATTCCGCAGTCGCGGCGAGTTCGAGGCGCAGTTCCAGCGCGAGTTCGCGATTCAGGAACAGCAGCCGCGGCGCTTCGACCGGCGCGGGAGGCCAGGCCACATAGCAGCCGGGGAGCTCGCGGGCATAGCTGTTGTCGAAATTGAATACGGTGTCGGGCATGGGCTGTGGTGGTTGGCGGCGAGTCTGGCCGCCAAGCTTACTGCACCGCCAGCCGGTACCGGCCATCGGCAAACCCGCATTCCGACAGTGGTTTTGCCAGGCCTGTCGTGACGGGCAGATGCCGCGGGCGGCCGCAGAATCAGCCATATCCGGGCGGCAATCAAGCGCTGACCGCAGTGCGATGCCCGGCGCCTATTGCAAGCCACCGATATAGACCGAAACCGCGCGGGCTTCCAGTTCGGTGAGTTTTGAAGCGATCGAGTGCATGATCGCGTTGTCGTTGGTGCGCGTGCGCTTGTTGAATTCCTTCAACTGGGTTTCGATGTAGGCGGGGTGCTGGCCGGCCAGGCGCGGCAACTTCTCGGTGCCGTAGCCCGTCGCACCGTGGCACGAGGCGCACGCCGCAACGCCCGAATACCCGTTGCCGCGATTGAAGATGTATTTGCCCACGTTGGCAAGATCGACATCGCCCGGCTGGCGCCCGCCGGCTTTCTTGCTGGCGAAAAAGGCTGCCAGGGCCGCAATGTCGTCATCCTTCAAGTCCTTCGCCATCTCGCTCATGGGGTCGCTCACGCGCCGTCCATCGCGAAAGTCCCTGAGCTGTTTCTGCAGATAATCCGGATGCTGCGCGGCCAGGCGCGGATAGACAGCGCTCGCGCTCTCGCCGTCGGGGCCGTGGCACAGCGCGCAGCGCCCGGTAATGATGTCCTGCACGTGCCTGGGCACGGCAACCGGCCCGGCGGATTGGGCCGTTGCGGCAACCGATATGGCGGCCAGCGCCATCATCAGCGAAGCTTGAAACATTTTTCGCATTCAGCATTCTCCGTTGGGACAACCAGCCCTTGCCGGCATCACCGCCCATTGCACCCCGCAGGATAGCGCCGGAAACCGCCGGCTTCCCGTCGGCCGGCTGCGCCCGGGTCAGATTCGACATTGTGCCTATGCTGTCGCAGCGGCACAAAAAATGTTTGCGGCGCCCACATGTTCGCCGAAGCCGACATGCAATTCTTCAATGCGCGGAATATCGATCCCCGGGCGCAGTCATAGGGACCCCCGACGCCGCGTACCAATTGCGAATGGGCCACCCGTAACTGAACCGCAACAATGCGTTGTCGCGTCGGCGATTGCCTGGCGGAAAGCGGGCGGGGTCCGAAGCAAGGGCAGGCGTTCAGGCTGCCGCCGCCCAAAACCGCGGACGCCCCGGACGACACCCCGTCGTCACGGACCGGCATCATGGATCGCGTTTCGAGCAAGCTGCAATGGCCTCATGGGCGTTGCATCCTTCGCTGGCGGATGGGGCAGGGCCCCTTCAAACGGGAATCCGGATCGCCGCCGGTTGATTCTGCCATGCTATTGACAACGCCGGCTTGCCTGCATATTGTCCGTTAGCGGTTGGGGATTCCATTCCTTTTGGCTGGCCCGTTGCGTTGTATTCATGGAAACCGGCAGTCGGCGGCTGGTTGGCGATTTCCGGCTGCCTCTATGGGGGAAGCGATAATTGAGCGCCTTTGCAGGGACTTCTCCGGAGCCTCCCAGTAACGACTTCTTCCGCCTGATCGTCGAGAACAGTGAAGACTTGTTCGCTGTCCTGGACCTGGATGGGCGGCGGCTCTACAACAGCCCGTCCTATGCGCAGCTGTTTGGCGATATCGACCAACTGAAAGGGTCGGATTCCTTCGCCGAAATTCATCCGGACGACAGGGAGAGCGTGAAGACGGCGTTCCGCGAAACCGTGCAAACCGGCCACAGCCATCGTTTGAATTTCCGGTTTGTGCTGGCCGACGGCAGCATTCGCGTCATGGAATCCTGCGGTGTGTTGATAAGGAGCAGCCAGGGCCACCCGTTGCGCGTCGTGGTCGTCTCGCGCGACGTTACGGAACGGATGAAGAGCGAAGAGAAGATCTACAACCTGGCTTTCTACGACGCATTGACGCAACTGCCCAACCGGCGCCTCCTGACGGACCGGTTGGAGCAGGCAATGGCCGCCAGCAAGCGCAGCGGGGAGCACGGTGCGGTAATGCTGCTCGACCTCGACAACTTCAAGGCACTCAACGATATTCATGGCCATAGCACGGGAGATGCGCTGCTCAAGGAGGTCGGGCGTCGCATAACGACGTGCTTGCGCGAGACGGACACGGTGGCCCGTTTTGGCGGCGATGAGTTCGTGTTGATTCTCGGCCAGCTGGACAAGGACCGCGCCGAATCCAATATCCAGTCCAACATGGTGGCCGAAAAGGTTCGCGAACTGCTGGCCAAGCCTTACGCGTTGCAACAACAGATGATTGGCGGTGCCGAGTCCGTGGTCACCTATCACTGTTCGGCAAGCATCGGCGTGGTTCTGTTCATCAACCACGAATTCAGCATCGAGGATGTTCTCAAACAGGCGGACATCGCGATGTACCAGGCAAAACGCGCCGGCCGCAATTCGATCCAATATTACGATTCGAAAGCATCATCGTCGAATCCATAGGGCGCAACGTCCACCGCAAGCCTCCGCGTGAATGAAGGCCCCGGATTTGCGGCAGTTACGAACCGGATGGAAACGAGCGCGAGCGCCCTGGCGGTGGCCCAGGCTTGGCCCTGCATGGCCCGCCGCCTTCACCGGCGCAGGGCAGCGCTCCGCGAAATCGCCGTCCCGCCGGCACCGACTTTTCTATATCTCCTCCGCCTCCATCTTGATCGCACCGCAGGGGCATTCGGCGACGCACATGCCGCAGCCCTTGCAGTAGTCGTAGTTGAACTGGAAGCGCTTGCCGGGGCCGAGCTTGATCACGGCGTTGTCGGGGCAGACGCCGTAGCAGTTGTCGCATTCGAAGCAGTTGCCGCAACTGAGGCAGCGGCGCGCCTCGAACAGCGCGTTGGATTCGTCCAGGCCGCCCTGCACTTCCTCGAAGGTGGATTGGCGGCGGATGATGTCGAGCATCGGCCGCACCGTCTTCGGTGCGTCGGCGTAGTACCAGGGGTTGAGCTTCTCGAACTGCGCGACCTCGTGCTTGGGTGGCGGCGCATAGGTTTCGCCGCGCAGCCAGGCGTCGATGTTCCTCGCCGCCTTCTTGCCGTGGCCGACGGCGACGGTGACGTTGCGCTCGGCGGGAACCATGTCGCCGCCGGCGAAGATGCCGGGGTGGCCGGTCATCAGGTCGGCGCCGACCTTGACCACGCCATCCTTGGTCACTTCGAGTCCGGGCACGCCGTTGAGCAGGCCGAGGTCCACGTCCTGGCCCAGGGCCAGCACCACCGAATCGGCTTCGAGGGTTTCGAACTCGCCGGTCGGTTGGGGGAAGCCCTTGTCATCGAGCGCCATCTTTTCGATGGTGATCTGGCGATTGTCGTCACCCATGCCGGCCTGCTTGATGGTCGACAGCCACTTGACCATGACGCCTTCCTGCAGCGCTTCCTCGATCTCGAAGTCGTGCGCCGGCGCCTTGTCGCGGGTGCGGCGGTAGACGATGATGGGCTCGGCGCCCATGCGCTTGACCGAGCGCGCGACGTCGATCGCCGTGTTGCCGCCGCCATACACCACTACGCGGCGGCCGAGCATGGGCTTGTCCTCGCCTTCCATGGAGCGCAGGACCGAGATCGCGTCGACGATCTTGGCCGCGTCGCCGGAGGGGAATCATGGCGCGCTTGCCGATGTGGGCGCCGACGGCGAGGAAGGCGGCGTCGAAGGATCCTGACTTCATCTGTTCGAGGATGTTGTCGACCTTGCTGTTGAGCCTGACCGCGACGCCCATGTCGGCGATGCGCTGCATTTCGGCGTCGAGCACTTCGCGCGGCAGGCGGTACTTGGGGATGCCGAAGCGCATCATGCCGCCCATGTAGGGGCCGGCGTCCATCACGGTGACGGCGTGGCCGAGCTTGCGCAGGTGGTAGGCGGCCGACATCCCCGAGGGGCCGGCGCCGACGATCAGCACGTTCTTGCCGGATTCCCTGGCCGGCACGGCGAACTTCCAGCCGCGCTTGATGGCCTCGTCGCCGAGGAAGCGCTCCACCGAATTGATGCCGACGGCCTCGTCGATCTTGCCGCGATTGCAGGCGGATTCGCAGGTGTGGTAACAGACGCGGCCCATGATCGCGGCGAAGGGATTGTCGCGCGTGAGATGCCGCCAGGCGGCTTCGTAGTTGCCTGATTCGGCGTGGAACAGCCAGCCCTGGATATCCTCGCCGGCGGGGCACTGGTTGTTACAGGGCGGCAGGCGGTCGAGATACACCGGGCGCGCGGTGCGCCAGGAACCGGTGTGGTTGGCCAGCGAGGAACCGGGGTTGAGGGTGATGGCGAATGGCTTTTGCATCACGCGACCTCCTTGGCCAGCAATCCATATCTGCGGATGTTCTTGTCGGCCTGCGCCTGGATGCGCGCGATCGTGGCCACCGCCGGGGTCTTGCCGAACAGGTGGGCAAAGCGCTTCTGCGGCCGCAGGTACTCCTCCACCGGCAGTGGTCGCCGTATCGCCAGCGCCGACTTTACTTCGCCGTATTCGGCTTCGAACACCGGGAAGACGCCGGTTTCCTTGGCCAGGCGCGCCATGCGGATGGTATCGTGCGAGGCCGTACCCCAGCCCAGCGGGCAGGGCACCAGGATGTGGATGTAGCGCGCGCCGCGGATGCCCATGGCCTTCGTCACCTTGTTTTCGAGGTCGCGCAGGTCGGCCACGGTAGCCGTGGCGACGTAGGGAATCTCGTGGGCCATGGCGATGGCCGGGACGAACTTGCCCTGGCCGAAGGGATTGCCGGGCTCGGGGCCGAGCGGCATGGTGGTCGCCGTGCGTGCCGCCGAGGGCGTGGCCGAGCTGCGCTGCACGCCGGTGTTCATGTAGCCGCCGTTGTCGTAGCAGATGTAGAGCACGTCGTCGTTGCGTTCGAACATGCCGGAAAGGCAGCCGAAGCCGATGTCGGTGGTGCCGCCGTCGCCGCCCTGGGCCACCACGCGCACGTCCTGGCCCTGGCCCTTCTGCTTCTTGATCTTGATCGCCGCGGCAATGCCGGTGGCGACCGCCGCCGTGTTGCCGAACAGCGAGTGGATCCAGGGGATCTGCCACGAGGTCTCGGGGTAGGGCGTGGAAAAGACTTCGAGGCAGCCGGTGGCGTTGGCCGCGATCAGCTGGCGGTTGGTGGCGTTCATCGCCGCGTCGATGGCGTAGCGCGCGCCCAGCGCCTCGCCGCAACCCTGGCAGGCGCGATGGCCGGAGTTGAGCGAGTTGGTGCGCTGCATGTTGGCCTGCACGCTGCGCTCTTCGGGCGCCAGCAGGCGGTTGCCGACGGTGAAGGTGCCGGTCTGGTAGAACTTGACGGTTTGCAATGCGGACATGGTCAGGTTCCCTTTCTAGTAATTGCGGGCTGCTACTGCGCCGACATCGCGCAGCATGGCTTCCGCCGCCGGGCCCGTGCGCCGCTTTTCGCGTTCGCGTTCGAGCTGCTTGTTCACCACCTTCCAGTCGAGGTCGAGGAAGGTCACGGGTTCGAGTTCGTCGCGCCCGGCTTTCTCGAACAGCCCGGTCAGCGACTTCATGGTGATGGCGCGGCCGCCGAGGCCGGCGACCACGGTGTAGCCCCTTGAGGCCCATGCCGGTGACGGCCATGCGCACGTTGGTGGCGACGATGCCGCCGATGCCGACGGCGAGGCTCTTTTCCAGCACCACGAAGCGCTTGCAGTGCTTCAGCGCGGCGGCCACCTCGAGCAGCGGGAAGGGGCGGAAGCTGGTGATGCCGAGCACGCCGATCTTGTGACCAGCATCGCGCATTTCGTCGACCGTGTCCTTGATGGTGCCCAGCACCGAGCCCATGGCGATGACAATGGTTTCGGCATCCTCGGTGCGGTAGGTGCGGATCAGGCCGCCGCTGTCGCGGCCGAAGACGGACTTGAATTCGGCGGCGAGCTGCGGGATCCGTTCCAGCGCCTGCATCTGCTTGGCATGGGCGAGGTAGCGCACTTCCATGAAGGCCTCGGGGCCGACCATGGCGCCGATCGACACCGGTTCGTTCACGTCCAGCACCTGGCGCGGCTCGTAGGGCGGCAGGAAGGCATCGACCTGCTCCTGGGTCGGCATGTCCACGCGCTCGTAGGCGTGGGTGAGGATGAAGCCGTCCATGCAGACCATCACCGGCAGCGAGATTTCCTCGGCCAGCTTGAAGGCCTGGATGTGCAGGTCGAGCGCTTCCTGGTTGGTCTCGGCGAACAGCTGGACCCAGCCGCAGTCGCGCTGCGAGAGCGAATCGGAGTGGTCGTTCCAGATGTTGATCGGTGCGCCGATGGCGCGGTTGGCCACGGTCATGACGATCGGCAGGCCGAGGCCGGAGGCGTTGTACACCGCCTCGACCATGTAGAGCAGGCCCTGCGAGGCGGTGGCCGTGTAGGTGCGGGCGCCGGCGGCGGAGGAGCCGATGGCCACCGACATGGCGGCGAATTCGGATTCGACGTTGATGAACTCGCAGTCCTTGAGCTCGCCCGATTTCACCATCTCGCCGATGCCCTCGACGATGTGGGTCTGCGGCGAGATCGGGTAGGCGCAGATGACTTCCGGCCGGCACAGGGCGACGGCCTCGGCCACCGCGTGGGAACCTTCGCATTGCTTAAGCATGGGTCAAGGCCTCCTTCATTTCGGCGACCACGATGTCGTAGGCCTCGGTGGCGGCGGCGATGTTGCCCTCGGCGATCTTGCCGGAGAACTTGTCGCGGATCGCCATCGCCACCGATTCCAGCTTGATGATGCCGGACACTGCCGCGAAGCCGCCGAGCAAGGGCACGTTGGGCACCGGGCGGCCGACGTGCTTGATGCTCAGATCGGTCGCGGCGACGGTGCACAGGCGCTCCGGATGCCAGTCGCGGACGAAGTCGCCGAGGCCCAGTTGCTCGAAGGTCTTGGTGGTGTTGATCAGGATGTAGCCGTCCTTCTTCAGGCCGGCGAAGACATCGACCTGATGCAGCAGGGTCGGGTCCTGGATGATGATGGCGTCGGGCGCCATGATCGGCTCGCGCAGGCGGATCTCCTTGTCGGCGATACGGCAGAAGGCCACCACCGGGGCGCCGGTGCGCTCGGATCCGAAACTGGGAAAGGCCTGCGCGTGACGGCCTTCATCGAAAGCCGCGATCGACAGCATTTCCGCCGCCGTCACCACTCCCTGACCGCCACGGCCATGTATGCGTACCTGGAACATTATTTGTCCTCCGTCTGGTCCGCCGGAAGCATACCCTTGGCGAACCGGATTTGGGAAGCCTTGCATGCGGAATCGCTTTCGCCGACCCTGCCTCCGACAGGGCTGCGCATGCGCCTCCGGTAGAATCGTATCTTTTGACGCAATTTGCCCGCCATGAAACACATCACCGACGACGTCCGCATCCGCGAAATCAAGGAATTGTCGCCGCCCGGCCATATCCTGCGCGAGTTTCCCGCCACCGATGCAGGAGCGGCAACCACCTGGGAAGCCCGCCAGGCTCTGCATCGCGTGCTGCACGGCGCCGACGACCGCCTGGCCGTCGTCGTCGGCCCCTGCTCGATCCACGATTACGATGCCGCGATGGACTACGCGCGCAAGCTGAAGCAGGAAGCCACGCGTCGTGCCGAGGACCTGCTGATCCTGATGCGCGTGTATTTCGAGAAGCCGCGCACCACGGTGGGCTGGAAGGGCCTGATCAACGACCCGCGCATGGACGGCAGCTTCAAGATCAACGAGGGCCTGCGCCTGGCGCGCAAACTCCTCTGGGAACTGGGCGAGCTCGGCCTGCCGGCGGCAACGGAGTTCCTCGACACCATCACGCCGCAATACACGGCCGACCTGATCAGCTGGGGTGCGATCGGCGCCCGCACCACGGAGTCGCAGGTGCACCGCGAACTGGCCTCGGGGCTTTCCTGTCCGGTCGGCTTCAAGAACGGCACCGACGGCAACCTGCGCATCGCGGTGGACGCGATCAAGGCCGCGGCCAGCCCGCACCATTTCCTCTCCGTGACCAAGGCCGGGCATTCGGCGATCGTGTCGACCAACGGCAACGAGGACTGCCACGTCATCCTGCGCGGCGGCAAGGCGCCCAACTACGACGCGGCGGCGGTGGATGCCGCCTGCACCGAACTGGGCAAGGCCGGGCTGGCCGCGCGCGTCATGATCGATTTCTCGCACGCCAACAGCAGCAAGCAGTTCAAGAAGCAACTCGATGTCGCCCGCGAAGTCGGCGCCCAGCTGGCGGCGGGCGAGGACCGCATCTTCGGTGTCATGATCGAGTCCCACCTCAAGGAGGGCCGGCAGGACCTGACGCCCGGCAAGCCGCTCGAGTACGGCGTATCCGTCACCGATGCCTGCCTCGGCTGGGACGACACGCTGGTCGCGCTGGACATCCTGGCCAAGGCAGTGAAGGCCCGGCGCGTGGCGCTGGCCGAACGTTGATTCCGCGTCGCGGGTACCCTTGATCGGGCTGGCTGCGCCTTGCCGGCCGGGTCTATAATGCCGCGACCATGAGTTCGATCGACAACATCCGCGATATCGAGGTTCTCGGTGATGCCGTGCCCTTCGTCGGCCGCATCCGCGAGATCATCGAAGTGATAAAGCTGTTCGAGGACTTCGAGGCGTCGGAACTGGATGGACTCGCCCGCTACATGCGTTGTTACCGGGCTCCGCTCGGAGCGGAGATCATCCAGGAGGGCGACACCGGCGACTTCATGCTGCTGCTGCTGGAAGGCAACGTCGAGATCGTCAAGAAGGACGTGCGCGGCCTGGCGCAGATCATGGGCACCGCCGGTCCGGGCAAGACCCTCGGCGAAATGTCGCTGATCGATGGCGAGCCGCGCTTCGCCAGCTGCGTCGCACTCGACACGGTGACCGTCGCGGTGCTCGACCGCGAGAGCCTGTCGCGCCTGATCGCGGAAGAGCCGCGCATCGGCGTCAAGCTGATGATGGAACTGCTGATGCTGCTCAATCAGCGGCTGCGCAGCGTCAGTTCGCAACTTCTGGACTGCATGGAAGCCCGGCGTTCGCGGATCCGCTGAAATCTACTGCGCGGGCCGCAGCACAAACACCTCCGGATCGTCGCCATGCTCGAGCAGCAGCGTGCGCACGCGCGCCTGCCAGCATTCGCGGAACTCGGCGGCCTGGGCCGGGGTGGCGCTGCCGTCCAGGCACTTCTGCATCAGGTCGAAGGTCTGCGGCGCGAAGGGTACCGACTGCATGCGCGCCGCGACGTCGACCGCCTGGCCGGTGTCGATCCGCGTGTAACGGATTTCTTCGGCGACGTCGGCTGAAAAATACAGCAGCTTGCGCCGGTCGAAGCGCCCGGCGAGACCCTTGAAGCCGGTGTCATGGGTGGCGCCGGTGAGCAGGGCGACGACATTGGCGATGACGCCGGTCACACCCGACAGCTGGTCCTCGCGGAATTCGACGCGGATTCCGCCGCGCTGCGGCAGCGCACCGGGGTAGAGGTGTTCCAGCGCCTTCAGCGTCATCCAGTAGGCGGCGGCCACGGTCGGGCAGGAGTGGCCGGCCAGCTTGACCGCATCGAGGTAGCGGTATTCGATGCGGCCATTCCCGGCGGCGCCGAGGAACTCGGCCAGCGGGTCATATACGCTCAGGCTGCGTACCTGATCGTAAAAGGCCGGCGTCTGCACGGGTTTATTGCTTCTTGATGAAGTCGATCACGATGTTGCCCGGCTCGCGCTGGCGGTAGGTAATCTCCACTGCCTCGCCATAGCGTTGCACGAGCTGGTCGAGCAGCGGCAGCGGATCGTGGTCATTGACGAAGCGCATGGTTTCGCCGGCACGCAGGGCATCCAGCGCGCCGAAAATGGCGGCGTGGCGGAAACGCTTGGCAATGCCGCGGGCATCGAAGGGATAGATCGAATCGGGGGAAAGATGAACGTGCATGGCAATTTACCTGTGGGTTAGGGTGATCGCACTATGCCTTATCCCGGTCATCCGGAAATTGATGTGAATCAGTTATAAATCATAAACTTAAAACCATACTGAAAAAGTTGGTTTTTGGGCTCGGGCGAGCCTCGAATCGCCGTGTCGCCGGCGCCGACCCCTGCCCGGAACCAGCGAAGAAATCGTAGCGAGCGGGCCGCAGCGGGGTGCGGCCGGAGCGCAGCTACCGGAATGTACGCGTTTGTACATGAGGATAGCGAGCACCGCCCAATCCCCGATCCGGCACGCGCAGTAGATTTATTCGCTGGTTCTCAGGCGTTCTTGCCCTTCTGCCACAGCACGTCGCTGCCGCCGCCGGCCTTGTTCAGCCAGCGGCCGAGGACGAAAAGCAGATCGGAAAGACGATTCAGGTATTGGCGTCCGGCGTCCGATACCGGCTCGGCGGCGGCCAGTGCCACCGTCATGCGTTCGGCGCGGCGGCAGACGGTGCGCGCGAGATGGGTCAGGGCTGCGGCGCGATTGCCGCCGGGCAGGATGAATTCCTTGAGGGGTCCCAGATCGGCGTTGTAATGGTCGATGGCGGCTTCCAGGCGCGCCGGCTGCGTGGCTTTCAGCAAGGCGGAACCGGGGATGCACAGTTCGCCGCCGAGGTCGAACAGGTCGTGCTGGATGCCGGTGAACAGTTCGCGAACATCGGCGGGCAGGTCTTCGCAGAGGATGACGCCGAGCAGCGAGTTGAGTTCATCGACGTCGCCCATGGCGGTGATGCGGGCGGAATCCTTGGCGGTGCGCGAACCGTCGCCGAGGCCGGTGGTGCCGGCATCGCCGGTGCGGGTGTAGATTTTCGAGAGGCGGTGTCCCATGGGGTGTCCTGTGGTCGGGTTTGCCCGGATTATGACTCAGACCGTGCCTTCGCCAGCCTGCGAGGTTGGCTTCCGCGGTACGCTATCGCCATGGAGGCCATTCAGGAATGCCGTTGACAGGCGACGAAACGGGCGCGGAGGCGCCGGCATCGGCCTGGAATCCCGGCGTCGGCACGGGCATCCCGGCGGAGTTCCGCGCGCTGGAGACGATCTTCCGGCCGCAGTGCGTGTGCGCCGGCATCGAGGAAATCGACGAGCTCGCCGCGCTGACCGGATTGCCGCAGCAGGAGCTGGCGGCGTTCCGGCCGCAGCGCCTGGCACTGCATGAAATCATCATCCGCGTCACCGCCGACATCGCCGTTGCCGAAGGCGATGAGGAAGAGGATTTCGGGCGCAATTTCCGCCGCATCGCCTCGAAAATCCACGACGACCATGTGCTGCCGCACATGGATGGGATCGCGGACGCCTGGGCGGACCTCGGCCGGCGCAGCGATGCCCTGGTGCGCCAGCTCCTGGCCGAAATCCTGTTCGCGCCGCCGCCGGTCGTACGTCGCGGCTGGTTCAGCCGCTGGCGCGCGCACAAGCGTCCCGCCGCAAGGGAGGAATCGGCCGCCGAGCGCGACTACCGGATCGTCGCAGCCTGCAAGGCCATGGGCCTGGCGGAGCGCGACCCCTTGCGCCGCGCCGCATGCAAGAGCCTTTACCGGGTGCTCGGTGCGATCGCCGGCAAGCGCGGCCGCCTCGGCGCCGACAGCGACCTGCTGGCAAAACTGGTCACGCGCCACGTCTGCAACAGCCATGGCAGCCGGGTGATCGGCCAACTGATTGCGCCCATGGTCGCCGCCGCCATCGAGCGGGAAGGCTACGCGCGCGTCGCCACGCAGGAGAAGCCGGTGCTGGTCAGCCTCAAGGGCGCCTCGGCGGCCGGCAAGAGCTCGCTGCGGCCGATGCTCAAGCAGCTCCTGCGCGAGCAGGGCATGGCCGCCGACGGTTATGCCACCATCAGCCCGGACGTCTGGCGCCGCCTGCTGCTCGATTACGAAACGTTGGGGCCGGCGCGCAAATATGCCGGCCACCTGACCAGCCGCGAGCTGATGGTGATCGACGGCAAGCTCGACCGCTACATCCGCGACCAGGCCGACCGCATCGGGGCGATTCCGCACCTGCTGGTCGATCGCTTCCGCTTCGACAGCTTCACCGCCGAAAAGGTGGGCCGGGTGCTGCATGACACCTATGCCCGCTACGTCGACACCATGTACATGTACTTCATCGTCACGCCACCGGAGGAGACCGTCGAGCGCGGCTGGCAGCGGGCGCTGGAGCGCGGCCGCTACAAGGCGGTGGAGGATTTTCTGGCGCACGGCGTGGAAGCCTATCGCGGCATGCCGAAGCTCCTGTTCAAGTGGCTGGCGAGCCCGCGGCCGGAATTTCGCTACGTCTTTCTCGACAACCGCGTGCCCAGGGGCAGCTTCCCGAAGACCATCGCCCGCGGCGACCGCGGCGGCATGGTGATTTACGACCCGGTCGCCCTGGTCGACATCGAGCGTTACCAGAAGATCGACATCCACGCCGGCTCGCCCGCCGAGGTGTATCCGCCGGCGGCGGACCTGGCGGCCGCGGCGAATTGCGGCTTCCTCCGGGAATGCGTGCGGCGCATCCCGCGCATCGAACTGGTCGAGCCCGGCAGCGGGCTCGCCTACTTGCGGGTCAGCGGGGGCAGTGTCGAGATACTCGATGCCGACGTGCTGGCGCGGGCGCTCGGCAATGCGGAACTCGCCGCCGCGCTGGCCGCGATGGCGCCGCCGGTTCGCGCGCTGTGCGAAAAGTCGGCGCCGGCGAGACGGCGGGATATGCTTGCCTAGCCGGTTTCGCTGCCGACCCGCTGGTCGCCGCCGCAGAGCAGCACGGGAACGTCGGCGCGCTCCAGCACGTCGTTGCTGACGCTGCCCATAAGCGCGCGGCCGAGGCCGCTGCGGGTATGGCGGTAGAGCACGATCAGGTCGGCGCCGGCATCCGCTGTAGCGGCGAGGATGGATTCGGCGATGCGTCCGCTGCGGATCACGTGTTCGGCGCTCACGCCCTCCAGCCTTGCGGCCGCCAGCGCGAGTTCGACTTCGTCGGCAATCGCCGGGGGCAGAGCGCCTTCGCGGTCGGTGGCCGAGAACAGCGTCAGGGGCAGGTGCATCGGCTTGGCGATCTGTAGCGCGAAGGCGAAGGCGCTCTGCGCTGCCCGGCTGCCGTCGAAGGCGATCAGGATGCGGCGCGACCAGAGTTTGCCGTTCTCCGGGACCACCAACACGTTGCACGGCGCCGCGGCGACGATGCGCCGTGCGCCCGGGTCGACAGCGGCGGACGTTCCCGGCGTCGCGCAGCGCCCGACCACCAGCAACTGCGCGTCGGTGTCGAGCGCGACGCCATGAATCTCGGATGCAGGGTCTTTGCCCTGACCTCGATGGAACTCCGTCGGCACGTCGGCGATCATGGCTTCGCGTTGGACGGCAAACAGGCGTTCGTCGTAGCGGTCCTCGCCTTCCTCGGTCCCGCGCACGGCGACGATGTCGAGCGCGACGCCCAGGCTGCGCGCGAGGGCTATCGCCGTTCCGGTCGGGTAGCGCGCCGTGCCGTCGGCGGTGGCGGCGAGCAGCAGGCGCAGGCGGCGGTCACCGTCCGGCAACCGGTCGCTGTGGCAGGCGGCAAAGATGCGGGCCTTGCAGTGGCGGCAGACCTCCGGATCGAGCGTCCAGTAAAGCGCCTCGGTGGGTTTCGACTTCACCGGGAAGAAGCCGCCTTCGCCGATCTCGTGCACGTAATTGCCCTGGCGCAACAGGCGATAGGGTTCGTCCTTCATCCGGTAGAAATACAGTCCCCCGCCGAGGCGCTTGCGCCGTCTTGCTTCCTGGGCAAACATCTCCGCGCCGGCAACGTCGATGAAGTTCATGCCCAGCGAGACGATCAGCAGCGATTTCTGGCGCGGGTTCTCCAGGTCCACCTGCTGCAGCGCGCTCTGGATGTGGTCGACGGCGCCGAAATAGGCCGAGCCATTGATCCGTACGATGCGCAGTTGCGGGCATTCCGCCTTGCCGCGCGCGTCGACGAAGTGGTAACCGCCGGCATCATCGACCGGCACCAGCGGCTCGATGCCCGGCCGGGAGGTGCGATTCAGGTAGAGCACCAGCGAGACCAGTACCCCTGCGATGATGCCGGCTTCGAGGTCGATCAGGGTGCCGAGGATGGTGACCCAGAGGATGGCCGATTCCTGCCGGCTGGTCTTCCAGATCGACCCGATGTGGTGGAAATCGATCAGACCCCAGGCCACCAGGAACAGGATGCCGGCCATCGCGGCATGGGGCAGGTAGGCCGCCAGCGGCGCAACCGCGAGCAGGATCAGGACCAGGAAAACCGAGGCAAAAACAGTGGCCAGCGGCGTGCGTGCGCCGGCTTCGTAATTCACGCCCGAGCGGTTGAAGGAGCCCGACGAGGCATAGCCGGAAAAGAAGGCGCCGGCGATGTTCGACAGCCCCTGGCCAATGAATTCCTGGTTGCCGTCGATGCGCTGCTCGGAACGTACGGCGATCGCGCGGGCGATGGACACCGCCTCGGTCAGCGCCAGCATGGTGATCACCAGCGCCGGGCCGAAGGTCTTTTTCAACGCGGCAAGCGAGAAGTCCGGCAGCGACAGTGGCGGCAGTCCGGCCGGCAGCGCGCCGACCGTGCGGATGCCGGTTGCGGCCTGACCCAGCAATTCATTGATGGCAAAGGCGACCAGGCTGCCGATCAGCATCGCGGCGATCATGTAGGGAAACTTCTTCCACCAGCGGCGCGTGGCCATGCCGGCCGCCAGCGTCGCCAGGCCAACGGCCGTGACCCACGGATTGATCCGGTCGAGCTGGAGCGCGAACTGGTGCAGGATTTCGTAGAAAGGCAGGCCGCGCGCGATCTCGACGCCGAAGAAGGCGCGGATCTGGCTCGCCGCGATCAGCACCGCAGCACCGGTGGTGAAGCCGATCACCACGGTATGCGAAATGAAATTCACCAGCGCGCCCATGCGCGCCAGGCCCAGCGCCACCTGGAAAATGCCGACTTGCAGCGTCAGGGTGAGGATCAGCCCGACATACTGCGGTGTGCCCGGTTCGGCCAGGTGGTGGATGGCGCCGTAGATGGCGATCGAGATCGCCGTGGTCGGCCCCGACACCAGGTGCCACGAGGAGCCGAACAGCGCGGCGACCACCGCCGGGATCATTGCCGCATACAAGCCATACTCCGGCGGCAGGCCGGCAATGGTGGCAAAGGCCACGCCCTGCGGCAGTACGATGAGTGCGCCGGTCAAGCCGGCGAGCAGGTCCTCGCGCAGCGACTGCCGCGTGACCAGCGGCCACCAGCGCAGGAAAGGAAACAATTTGGCGAGGAGGCCGGCAGGCAGTTTCATTGGTTGCGGCGTGGGGGCATCGGTGGCAGGCCGAGGCAAGGTCGAGGCCATGAATATTAGCAGATTGTGATGTATGCAGACGTCGGCGGAATCGGACTTTCCATGGGCGATCGGGGCAGGCGGATGTTGCATTGCCGGATATGCCGGTCTGATTGCGGAATAAAAACCTTGTTGGGTCTGGTGTATTAGGCGCTGTTAATATCGAGTGCTTTATCAAGAACACCGCAAGAACGGGTGTTGGCCGCTCCCAGACAAAAAGAAAATCCGGACATGAGCATTCCGCCCCTGCTGCAACGCGCCCTGCCTTTCCTGCGCTGGTTTCCCTATTCGGGCCGCCTGTTGCGCGCCGACTTCATTGCCGGCCTTACCGTCGCCCTGGTGCTGGTGCCGCAGTCGATGGCCTATGCGCAGCTGGCCGGCATGCCCGCCTATTACGGACTCTATGCCGCATTCCTGCCGGTGATGGTAGCCGCGCTGTGGGGTTCCTCGAACCAGCTCGGCACGGGGCCGGTGGCGGTGGCATCGTTGCTGACCGCATCGGCCCTGACGCCGCTGGCAGCGCCCGGCTCGGAAACCTTCATTGCCCTGGCCATCATGCTGGCCCTGCTGGTCGGAATCATTCAACTGGCGCTGGGTGCCTTCAAGCTCGGCGTCATCGTGAATTTTCTGTCGCATCCGGTCATCGTCGGTTTCACCAACGCCGCCGCCATGATCATCGGTCTCTCGCAGTTGAACAAGCTGATCGGCGTGCCGATGGATCGCTCGGAACATTTCATCGAGGACATCTGGGGCGTCTTGAAGCTTGTCGGCGATACCCATCTGCCGACGCTTGCGATGGGGACCGTAGCCATTGCCATCATGTGGGGGATTCGCCGGAAAGTGCCCAAACTACCGGGCGTGCTGATCGCCGTGGCGCTTACGACCACGGCCTCGTGGCTGATCGGCTTTGAACGGAACGCCACCGCGAACATCGACCAGGTAGCCGAGCCGGAAGCAAGAGCTTTGCTGACCGAGTTCGTTCGCACCGAGGCTCGCATCAAGGAAATCAGCGATCAGATCGGCGTCAAGGCCACCGAGCTGAAGCAATTGCGCAAGGAGCGCGGCGGGCTTTCCCATGAAATGGTGACATTCAACTATGAAGTGGAGTTGCTGCGCCTGCAATTGAAGGACCGCGAGGATGAGAATCGGCGTCGCAACCGGGCAATTCGCAGTTTTACCTTCGAACGTGTCGTGGGTGTCGGCGACCAGCCGGCGGAACTCTATGCCGAAGGTCGGGTGCCGGCAGGCAAGGTGTCCGATGGCCACCGCTGGCGCATTGCCCGCGCCGCCCAGCGCGACATGAAGCTCACCGGTGGCGGCGAAGTGGTGGGCAAGGTTCCGCAAGGCTTGCCTTCGGCCGGCATGCCGAAGATGTCGTGGGACATGCTCGGCAGCCTGCTCTCGGCCGCCATCGTGATTTCCCTGGTGGGCTTCATGGAAGCTATTTCCATCGCCAAGGCGATAGCGGCCAAGACCAAGCAGAAGATCGACCCGAACCAGGAGCTGATCGGCCAGGGACTGGCCAACCTCGTCGGCGCCGCCACCCAGGCTTTTCCGGTTTCCGGTTCGTTCTCGCGCTCGGCGGTGAATATCAATGCCGGGGCGATGACCGGCATGTCTTCGGTGTTCACCGGCCTGTTCGTGCTGCTGACCCTGCTGTTTCTGACGCCCTTGCTCTACCACCTGCCGCAGGCCGTACTGGCGGCGGTGATCATCATGGCGGTGATAGGCCTGATCAACTTCGAGGCGGTCAAGCACGCCTGGAAGGCCAGCAGGCATGACGGCGTCGCCGCGGTGGCTACCTTCGTCGCCACCTTGGCTTTTGCGCCGCATCTCGATACCGGCATCATGATCGGGGCCGGCCTCGCCATCGGCCTTTACCTGTATCGCACCATGTCGCCACGGGTGGCCATTCTCGGCCGTCATGCCGATGGCAGCCTGCGCGATGCGGCGATCAATAATCTGCCGGCGTCAGATGTGGTGACGGCCGTGCGCTTCGACGGGCGTCTCTACTTCGCCAATGTCTCCTTCTTCGAGGACGCGATTCTCGACGCGGTGGCGGCCAACCCGAAAGCGCCCTACCTGCTGGTGGTGGGCAACGGCATCAACGAACTTGACGCCTCGGGCGAGGAAGTCATGCACCATCTGGTCGAACGGCTGCGTGGTAACGGTGTCACGGTGATCTTCTCGGGTTTGAAGAAGCAGGTGATCGACGTCATGCGCGCCACCGGACTGTTCGACAACATTTCGCAGGCGCACATCTTCGCCACCGCCGACATGGCGCTAGCTGCAATCCATGATTGGGCCGCGGCCCGCGGCGAGGGCGATGCCGCCAGCCCGCTGCAGCCCCTGCCGGTGAAGCGGTTTGGCTGACGTGAGGCAGTTTTCTGCACGTCGCGGTGCGAACTGGCGGCGGCAAAAGTTCCCGCCGGGACGCACCGCGCTGGCGCTGGCGGGACGGCGGCTTGGGCCGAGGGGCCACTGGTAGAATTCGCGCCAGACCTGCCTTTGCCATGACCAGTCTCCTGCCCATCGACACCCTGCTGATTGCCGCCTGCGCCTGGCTGGCGATCGGGTTGGCCGGACTGGTGGCGCCGCGCAACATGCGCTTCGTCAGCAAGACATTGTTTCCGCTCGGCGCGCTGGTGGGCGTGATCGTCGGTCTGGTGGCACTCGGTTCGCTCGGCGGTCCGGCGCAAACCGCGGTGCTGGCGATCGGCCTGCCCGACCTGCCCTTCCATCTGCGGCTCGACAATCTCTCCGCCGTGTTCGCCCTGCTGCTGGGTTTCGTCTCGGTCGGAATTTCCATCTTTGCCGCCGGCTATTTCAGGAAAGGCGAGGGCGCGGCGCCCGGCCTGATGTGCCTGCAATACCATTTCTTCCTCGCCAGCATGCTCATGGTGCTGCTGGCCGACGATGCCTACGCCTTCATGGTGGCCTGGGAGACCATGGCGCTGTCGTCCTTCTTCCTCGTCACCACCGATCATCGTCACGAGGAGATCCGCCGCGCCGGGTTCCTGTACCTGCTGATCGCCCACATCGGCGCCATCGCCATCCTGCTGTGCTTCGGCGTCATGACCGGCGGCGCCGGCGATTACAGCTTCGCCGGCATGCGTGCGCAGGAGCTGTCGCCGTTCTGGGCGTCCGCCGCATTCCTGCTGGCGCTGGCCGGCTTCGGCGCCAAGGCCGGCCTCGTTCCGCTCCATGTCTGGCTGCCGGAGGCGCACCCGGCGGCGCCTTCGCCGGTGTCCGCGATGATGAGCGGGGTGATGCTGAAGACCGCCATCTACGGTTTGCTGCGCGTGAGCTTCGACCTGCTGCACTCGACGCTGTGGTGGTGGGGCGTCGTGGCGCTGGCGATCGGCCTCGCCACGGCGCTGTTCGGCGTGCTCTACAGCACGGTGCAAAACGACATGAAGCGGCTGCTGGCGTATTCGTCGATCGAGAACATCGGCCTGATCGCCGTCGGCATCGGCCTGACCCTGATCTTCCACGCCTACCGCATGGAAACGCTGGCGGCGCTGGCGATGACGGCCGTGCTCTATCACTGCCTCGCCCATTCCGCCTTCAAGAGCCTGCTGTTCCTGTGCACCGGCTCGGTGCTGCATGCGACCAGGGAGCGCAGCCTCGGCAAACTCGGCGGCCTGATCCACCGCATGCCCTGGGTGGCCTGGCTGGCGCTGGCCGGGGTGATCGCCAGCGCGGGTTTGCCGCCGCTTTCCGGTTTCGTTTCGGAGTGGCTGCTGCTGCAAAGCTTCCTGTTTTCGCCGGGCCTGCCGCACCCCTGGCTCAACATGGTGGTGCCGGTGGCGGCCGCGCTGGTGGTTCTCGTCGCCGCGCTGGCCGGCTTCGCCATGGTCAAGTTCTACGGCATCATCTTCCTCGGCCAGATGCGCGAGCCCGGGCTCAAGGACGCCCACGATGCCGGCACCTGGGAAAAGTTCGGCCTCGCCTGGCTGGCGCTGATCACGCTGCTGCTGGGCATCCTGCCATCGACGGTGATCCTGCGCATCGATGCCGCGACGCGCCAGTTGCTCGGCACGGGGCTTGCCGACAAGCTCGACGAGCAGGGCTGGTGGATGCTGGCGCCGATCTCGCCCGAGCGCGCCAGCTACGAGCCGCTGATTTTCCTCGTCACCATCGCCGCCACGCTGCTGCTCGGGCGCTGGCTGGTGCGCCACCTGTATCACGGCCGGGTGCGCCGCACCAGCGCCTGGGACTGCGGCTACTACTTCCAGGGGCCGCGCGCGCAGGACACGGCCGAGGGTTTCAGCCAGCCGATCCGCCGCATCTTCGAGCCGATGTTCCGCATGCAGCGGCATTTCCCCACCGCGCGCGACAGCCAGCCCTATTACAGCGTCAAGGTCGAGGACCATTTCTGGTACTGGCTCTACCTGCCCGTGGCCGGACTGGCCGGCAGGATATCGACGCTGATCGTCACCCTGCAGGGCGGACGCATCGCCGTGTATCTGATGTACAGCTTCATCACGCTTCTCATTCTCTTGCTGGTGGCACGGCCGTGATAAGCATTTCGGGACTCCTCGGCCAGGCCTTCGCCATCCTGCTGGCGCTGGTGCTGGCGCCGCTGCTGTCGGGCTGGGTCGGGCAATGCCGCGCCTGGCTGCAAAGCCGCACCGCGCCGCCGCTCTTGCTGCCCTATTACCAGTTGCAGAAGCTGTTCCACAAGGACGTGGTGCTGGCGCATGGCGCCTCGTCGCTGTTCCGCGCCGCACCTTTCGTGGTGTTCGGCTGCATGGTACTGGCCTGCGCCATCATTCCCAGCCTGTCGACCGACCTGCCGCTGGCGCCGGCCGCCGACGCCCTGGCGCTGGTCGGCGTCTTCGGCCTGGCGCGCATTTTCATTTCTTTGGCGGCGATGGATGTCGGCACCTCCTTCGGCAGCCTCGGCGGGCGGCGCGAAATGCTGGTCGGCTTCCTGGCCGAGCCGGCGCTGCTGATGGTGATTTTCACGCTGGCGATGATCGCGCAGTCGACTTCCGTCGCCACCATCGTCGAAACCCTGGCGCATCGCGAACTGGTGATCTATCCCAGCCTGGCCTTCGCCGGCATCGCCTTCACCTTCGTCTCCTTCGCCGAAAACGCGCGCGTGCCGGTGGACAACCCGGCGACCCATCTCGAACTGACCATGATCCACGAGGCGATGATCCTCGAGTATTCGGGCCGCCACCTGGCGCTGATCGAATGGGCGGCGAGCCTCAAGCTCTACGCCTATTCCTGCCTCGGCCTGGCGCTGTTCTTCCCCTGGGGCATCGCGCCGGGCGACAACTTCCTGGCGCTGGTGGCGGCGATACCGCTGCTGCTGCTCAAGCTCGCCATCGGCGGCGCCTTCCTCGCCGGCATCGAGACCATCAACGCCAAGATGCGCATCTTCCGCGCGCCGGAATTCCTCGGCACCGCCTTCATGCTGGCGGTGCTCGGCCTGCTGGTAAGGCTGTTGCTGGAGAGCAGGGTATGAGTGCATCGATTCCTTTCTCGGCCCAGCTCATCAACCTGTTCGCGGCGGTGATCCTGCTGCTGGCCTTCGCCATGCTGGCGCAGCGCCGCCTGCCGCAGCTGATCAACCTGTTCGCCCTGCAGGGCGGGGCGCTGTGCCTGGCGACCCTGGTGGCGGCGGTGACCACCGGCCAGGTGCACCTGTATTACTCGGCCGGGCTGACGCTGGCGCTCAAGGTGCTGCTGCTGCCGTGGATCCTGCACCGCCTGGTGCGCCAGCTCAAGGTCAAGGGCGAGGTCGAGGCCCTGATCAACATCCCGACCACGATGCTGGTCGGCATCGTCCTGGTCATGGTCGCCTTCAATGTCGCGCTGCCGATTTCCGAGCTGTCCCACACCATCACGCGCGGCACGCTGGGCATCGCCCTGGCCGTGGTGATGCTGGCCTTCCTGATGATGATCACGCGGCAGAAGGCCATCACCCAGGTGGTCGGTTTCCTGTCGATGGAAAACGGCCTGTTCCTCGCCGCCACCAGCGCCACCTACGGCATGCCGATGGTGGTCGAGCTCGGCATCGCGCTCGACGTGCTGATCGGCGTCATCATCCTCGGCGTGTTCTTCTTCCAGATCCGCGACCAGTTCGACAGCTTGGACATCCGGCACATGGAACGCCTGAAGGACAATTAACGCCCGTGACTTCGATAATCCGCCTCGTATCGTGAAACACAGCAACTTCGGCAGTATCCGGCTGGCAAATGGGCCCGCCCCTCCCATCCTCCCCTCGCGGGGAGGCTATTGGTCGGCTCGCTGCGCTCGAAAATTACCGGAGGCGCTCAGCAGCGTCCTGCAAGTTAAACCATGGACTTCTTCGTCTTGATGCTCGCCATTCCCCTTGCCAGCGGTGCGTTGCTGACGGTGTTCGGCGAGCGCGACTGGGCTCCCAATCTCAACATCATCGCCAGCCTCGGCACCTTCCTCGCCGCCGCCGGCCTGACCACCGAGATCGTCGCCAACGGTCCGCGCTTCGCCTTCGGCGAGCAGTTCTTCATCGACTCGCTGAATGTCTTCTTCGTCGCCCTGACGGCCTTCGTCGGCCTGACCACCAGCATCTTCTCCGGCCCTTACATGAGGAACGAAGCCGAGCATGGCCGCCTCAGCAAGCCGCGCCTGCGCCTCTACAAGAGCATGTACCAGCTCTTCATGTTCACCATGCTGGCGGCGCTGACCACCAACAACCTCGGCATCCTCTGGGTGGCGATGGAAGCGGCGACGCTGACCACCGTGCTGCTGGTATCGCTCTACCGCACGCCGGCGAGCCTCGAGGCGGCGTGGAAATACTTCATCCTCTGCGGCGTCGGCATCGCCCAGGCGCTGTTCGGCACCATCCTGCTCTATTTCGCCGCCGAGCGCGTGCTCGGGGAATCCGGCAACGCCCTGCTGTGGACCCACCTGATCGACGTCAAGGGCCAGCTCGAACCGACCATCATGGCGCTTTCCTTCATCTTCCTGCTGGTCGGCTACGGCACCAAGGTCGGCCTGGCGCCGCTGCACAACTGGCTGCCGGATGCCCATGCCGAAGGCCCGACGCCGGTGTCGGCGGTGCTCTCCGGCCTGCTGCTGAACGTCGCGCTGTACGCCATCCTGCGCTGCAAGGTGCTGGCCGACGGCGCCATCCCCGGCGATTTTGCCGGCAGGCTGATGATCGGCTTCGGCCTGTTCACCCTGCTGGTTGCGGCCTTCTTCCTGTCGCGGCAGAAGGATGTCAAGCGCATGTTCGCCTACTCGTCGATCGAGCACATGGGGCTGATCACGTTTGCCTTCGGCATGGGCGGGCCGGTGGCCAACTTCGCCGGCCTGCTGCACATGACCATGCACTCGCTGACCAAGTCGGCGATCTTCTTCGCCGTCGGCCACGCCACGCAGAAGACCGGCACGCAACTGATGGAAAACATCCGCGGCCTGATCAAGATCAATCCGCTGATCGGCTGGGGCCTGATGCTCGGCACGCTGGCCATCCTCGGCATGCCGCCCTTCGGCGTCTTCGCCAGCGAATTCATGATCCTCACCCATGCCATGAAGCACTACCCGTGGGCGACGCCGGTACTGCTGCTGGGCCTCGGCGTGGCCTTCGCCGCCATCTTCGGCAAGGTGCAGCCCATGGTGTTCGGCGAGACCGAGGCGAAGCGCCTGCCGCATGCACCGGCCATCACGCCGGTGTTCCTGCACCTGGGCATCGTGCTGATGCTCGGGCTTTACATTCCACCCTATCTCACGCGCTGGTTCCACGAAGCCGCGCGCATGCTCGGTTAGCCATGTTCCTCTGCGACGATTCCGCCATCGACTTCACCCCACAGCCTGGCGTCGGTGCGCCGGTCTGGTGCGGTCGCGCCGCGAACGGCGAGACGCTGAAGGACTTTGCCGCGACGGCGCGGCAGGTCGGCGGACGCGTTGCGGCAATCTGGGGCAGTGACGAGCGTCGGCACGGCGGCGGCTTCCGCCTGCATTGTGTCTTCGGCCTGGATCGGGGCCATGCCTGGGTGAGCCTCGATCTGCCCGCCGATGATCCGGTTTATCCCGATCTGTCGGGTATTTTCCCGACGGCCGGCCGCATGCAGCGCGCCACCCGCGACATGGTCGGCATCGCCAGCGAAGGCGGCGACCAGCGGCCCTGGCTGCGCCACGGTGGCTGGCCGGCGGACTGGTATCCGCTGCGGCATGACGCCGAAGCAGAAAAAGGGGCCAGGCTCGAATTTAACGAATCTCAAAATTCGAACCAGGCCCCTTTTTCTGCGGGTTTCCCCAATTTCCCCAGCGACTACGATTTCGTCAAGGTCGGCGGCGAGGGCGCGCACGAGATTCCGGTCGGCCCCATCCATGCCGGCATCATCGAGCCGGGGCACTTCCGCTTTTCGGTGGTCGGTGAGCGCGTGCTGCGCCTGGAACAGCGCCTGGGCTACCAGCACAAGGGCGTCGAGAAACTCTTCATCGGCGCCGACATCGCGCGCGGCGCACGCCTGGTCGGCCGCGTTTCCGGCGATTCCACCTGCGCCTATGCCTGGGCCTACGCCGCCGCGGTCGAGGCGGCATGCCGCGTCGAGCCGCCGCCGCGCGCGCTTGCCGTGCGCGCGCTGCTGCTGGAACGCGAGCGCGTCGCCAACCATCTCGGTGATCTCGGCGCGCTGGGCAATGACGCCGCCTTCGCCTTCGGCCTGACCCAGTTTTTCCGCCTCAAGGAAGACTGGGTGCGGCAGAACGCCAGCCTGTTCGGCCACCGCTTCATGATGGACTGCATCGTGCCCGGCGGCGTGACCGTCGATGCGGACGCTGCCGCGCTGGCCGCGATCGTCGAGCAGTGCGGCGCCATCGAAGCCGCGGTGAAGGAATTGCGCGAGCTCTACGACGGGCACCCGGGCCTGCAGGACCGCTTCGCCACGACCGGCATCATCGACAGCAACCTGGCGCGCGAACTCTCGCTGACCGGCATGGCGGCCCGTGCCACGGGGATCCTGCTCGACGGCCGGGCGCACCGCCAGGGCTACACGCCGCCGCCGCCCTATGCCGCGCTCGGCGTGCGGCCCGTCACCGACGAGCGCGGCGACGTCGCCGCCCGCGTCGCGGTGCGCTTCGATGAAATTGCGGAATCGCTGCGTTTGTTGCGCACCCTGGCGGTCGGCATGGCGGCCGGCGACACCCGGGTCGACCTTGCGCCGCCGGCCGGCGCCAGCGGCCTCGGCGTGATCGAAGGCTGGCGCGGCGAGGTGCTGGTCGGCGTGCAGTTCGACAACGATGGCCGGCTGGCCCGCGTCCATCCCCACGATCCGTCATGGCAGGCATGGCCGGCGCTGGAGCACGCGGTGATGAACGACATCGTTCCCGATTTTCCGCTGATCAACAAATCCTTCAACCTGTCCTATTCCGGGGTGGACCTGTGATTCCCCTGCTGCGCCACATCTTCCGCACCGGCATCCTCACCGAGCCGCCGCAGCCGGCCGGCGCGGACGACCCGCGGCGCGAAATCGACCGGCTGCACGACGAGATCCTGCGGGTGCTGGGCCGCGCGCTGACCATCCGCGAGGTCGATGCCGGTTCCTGCAACGGCTGCGAGCTGGAGGTCCACGCGCTGAACAATCCCTACTACAACCTCGAAGGGCGCGGCATCAAGTTCGTCGCCAGCCCGCGCCATGCCGACATGCTGCTGGTCACCGGCCCGGTGACGAAGAACATGGAGAACGCGCTGCGCATCGCCTACGACTGCACGCCGGATCCCAAGCTGGTGGTGGCGGTGGGCGACTGCGGCTGCAACGGCGGCGTCTTCGGCGAGAGCTATGCGAGTTGCGGCGCGATCGGCAACGTGGTCGGCGTCGATGTGCGCATTCCCGGTTGTCCGCCGACACCGCTGGCCCTGATGCAGGGCATCCTGGCGGCGGTGCGCACGGCGAAGTAGGCCTGTCCGGACGCTGCCGGCGGGGTGCGAAAAGTCGGCGCCTGCGCTACGGCGATGCGTCGAGCAGCGCTGCGCGATCCAGCGCCGCGACATCGGTGACGCCGGTCAGCGCCAGCGCGACGGCCATTTCGGCGCGCATCATCGACAGCATGTGCGCCACGCCGGCTTCGCCGCGGGCGGCCACCGCATAGCCCCACGCGCGGCCCAGCATGCAGGCGCTGGCGCCCAGCGCCAGCGCCTTGACCACGTCCAACCCGTTCCGGATGCCACCGTCGAGCAGCACGTCGAGCCTGTCGCCGACGGCATCGACGATGCGCGGCAAGGCATCGGCGCTGGCCGCGACGCTGTCGAGCTGGCGGCCGCCATGGTTGGAGACGACGATGCCGTCGGCGCCGGCGGCCGCGGCCAGGCGCGCGTCGTCCGCATCGAGGATGCCCTTGAGCAGGATCCTGCCCGGCCAGTGCTGCCGCACCCAGGCCAGGTCGTCCCAGGTCACGCGCGGATCGAACTGGCCATCGACCCAGGCCTTGAATTGCGGCAGGCTGCGGGCGAAGGGCACCGCCGCGGTCAGGTTGCCGAAGCCCAGCGGCCGGCCGCGGATGCCCACGTCCAGCAGCCAGTGCGGATGCGAGAGCAGATCCCATGTCTTGCGCAGTTTCCCGGCGGCGGATGCCGCGCCGCCCATGCCGTTGCGGATGTCGCGATAGCGCGCGCCCATCACCGGCAGGTCGACGGTCAGCACCAGCACCGGGCAGCCGGCCGCCTGCGCCCGCGCCATCAAGTCCCGCGCGAAGCCGCGGTCGCGCATGATGTAGAGCTGGTACCAGAAGGGCGCCGCGGTCGCGGCGCGGACCTCCTCGAGCGAACAGACGGAAACCGTCGATTCGCAGAAAGGCACGCCGGCCGCCGCCGCCGCGCGCGCCGCCTGCACCTCGGCACGCCGCGCCAGGATGCCGGCCAGTCCCAGCGGGGCGAGCACCAGCGGCAGCGCGAGGTCCTGGCCCAGCACGCGGGTGGAAAATTTCAACTGCGAGACGTCGCACATGACGCGCTGGCGCAGCCGCAGCCGCTGGAAGGCGCGCCGGTTCTCGCCCGCGGTGAGCTCGTCGTAGGCGGCGCCATCGAGGAAATCGAACAACTGGCGCGGCAGCCGGCGCCGCGCCAGCTCCCGGTAGTCGCCGGCCGTGGCCGGGGCAAGGCCGAGCCCGCGGGTTTCATTGTCGGTCATGGGCACTCCCGGATGCTTGCGCCGGTGCCGGCGCGACCAGCAGTTCCATGAGTTCCGGCAGGTCCATCGGCAGCCCGATGTGATAACCCTGCAGCAGGTCGCAGCCCGCTTGCGCCAGGCATTCCGCCTGTATCGCCGACTCGACGCCTTCCGCGATGACCAGCAGGTCGATGGCATGGCCCATGGCAATGATGCCCCTGACCAGCGCCATGGCTTCGGCGTTTCCCGGCAGGTCGCGGATGAAGCGCATGTCGATCTTCAGGATCGATATCGGCAGGTCGCGCAGGTAGGCCAGCGACGAATAGCCGGTGCCGAAATCGTCGATCGCGATTTCGATGCCCTGCGCGGCGATATCGTCGAGCATCCCGATGTGCGTATCGCCCTGGTCGATGAACACGCTCTCGGTCAGCTCGATCTTGATCGCCTGCGGCGTCAGTCCGTGGCGCGCCAGCGCGCCGAGGATGTCGGCCGCCAGCCCTTGCTGCGCCACCTGCCGGGCCGAAACATTGATCGCCACCGGCGGCACGGCCAGCCCGGCGGCCTTCATGCCGGCGATGTCGCCGCAAACCAGTTCGAGCACGATGTCGCCGATGGCCCGGATCAGGCCGGCTTCCTCCGCCACCGGGATGAATTCCATCGGCGAGATGGGGCCATGTTGCGGGTGGTGCCAGCGCACCAGCGCCTCGATGCCCTCGATGCGTCCGCTGCGCGTGGAACGCTGCGCCTGATAGACGACCTTCAGGTCGCGCTGCGCCAGCGCACGGCGCAGCCCGGCCTCGATGTCGAGCCCGCGCTGCGTTTTGGCGCCGAGATGCTCGGAAAAGAAGCGATGGGTGTTCTTGCCCGCCTGCTTGGCGTGGTACATCGCCAGGTCGGCGTTGCGCAGGGCGCTTTCGACGTCGGCACCGTCGTCGGGAATCATGCAGATGCCGATGCTGAAACCGATGTGGGCCGGCGCGTCACCCGTCGCAAAGGGCTCGGCGGCGGAGCGCACCAGGTTTTCCGCCACCAGCGCGGCGGCGTCGACGGACTGGGTGTTGGTCAGGATCACGGCGAACTCGTCGCCGCCGATCCGGGCGACGATGTCGGAGGCGCGCAGCGTCTTGCCCAGCCGTTCGCCGATGGCCTTCAGCACGATATCGCCGGTCTGATGGCCGAAGCGGTCATTGACCTTCTTGAAGCCATCGACGTCGATGAACAGCAGGGCCGAACCGCCGCCTTCCCGGGAATGGCGCTGCAGCGCCTGCGCCAGCCCGAGTTCGAAGGCATGGCGGTTGGCCAGCCCGGTGACGCGGTCGTAGAGCGCCATGCGCTCGATCTCGCTTTCCGCCGCGGCCATCTGCAGGCGCATGCGCCGGCTGACGGCGTTGCCCAGGGTTGCCGACACGATCAGGATCAGGACCATGCTGCCGAACACGCGCAGCAGTTCGATATACAGGTGGTCGAGCGAGGCGCGCAGGGAAATCAGCCCGACATCGCGGTTTTCGAGGCGCACCGGCAGGGAAAGCCTCAGCTCGGAAAGGGAGAAGACATGTCCGGCCGGCGGCGCGACATTGCCCAGCACCGGCGTGCTGCCCGGGCGTTCGAAGCGCGCCATCAGGCTGCCGTCGAGGCGGTAGATGCCGGCTTCGATGATGATCGGCGACGACTCCGCGGTGCCGATGATTTCGCCGGCCGTGCGGCCATCCTCGAAGACGATGGCCGCGGTCAGGTTGGCGCCCAGCAGTCGCGCCTGCATGGTCAGGCCCTGCAGCAGGTCTTCGCGCTTGCTGTAGCCGTGGTAGCCGAGCAGCAGCAGCAGCGCGAACAGCAGCGCCGTGCCGGTCGAGAGCATGCTGAGTCGCCAATAGCTGTGCAGTCGCGAGCCGTTCATCGCCTACTCGATCAGGCTGCGCGCCAGGCGCAGGAGTTTCGAGCTGGCGCCGAGTCCGCTCGACTTCATCGCGCGCAGATTGATGTCGAAACCGATGCGCCCGCCATCGCCATGGATGCCGATCATCGCGCCGCGGTCGAGCGCGCCGGCCCCTTCGGCGAGGATCAGCAGCGCCCTGCCGTGCGCCACCAGGCGCAAGCGGGCAAGCAGCTCCGGGCTGCCGGTCTCGACCATGACCGCGGCGCAGGCGTCAAGGTCATTCGGCGCGGCGCCGACGCGAAGTATCCGCAGCGAGTGTCCCTGCACGGTCTTGTTTTCGTGCCGGCGCAGGGCCGTGGTAAGGGCGCCTTCCTCGAGCACGCAGAGTTTCAGGTCGCCGCCGGGGGCCGGCTGCGCCGGCCACTGCACGAACAGCAGCAGGTTGTAGATTACCGCCGCCTTGACTTCATTCGCGTCAGCGCGTTCGGCTGCCGCGGCCGAACGTCCGGCCGTGGCCAACAGTGCGGCGAACAGCAAGGCGGCCGGCAGCGCCGCACACAGGCGACGCCCCATCAGAGTTCCAGTTCCCAGCCCAGCCGCCACTGGCGGTCGTCGCGCTCGAGGGCGTCGATGGGGGCGAGCTCGGTGCCGACCGGGTCGCGATAGTGGCGGTTTGTCAGGTTGTAGATACCGAGACTCCACAGCCCATGGCCGAGGCGTTCCGCCTGGCGCAGGACGAGGTTGCCGGTGACATGGCCGTCAACCCGGGAGAGCAGGGTGCGGCGCGAGCTCATGGCCTGGAGGTTGAGGCCAAGCGTGGCCCCCAGCGCCGGAAGGGGGCCATCGAGCAGCAGCTTGCCCAGGCGGTGCGGCGAATTCATCACCTCGCCGCCGGGTTGGGAAATCGACTGCCAGGCAAGGCTGCCGCGCATGCGCCAGCCCTCGCCGAACAGGATTTCGGCATCGGTTTCCCAACCGTGCGCGGAGAGCTTGTCGCGATTGCGATAGACCAGCAGTCCGTCGGCCGGATCGGTTTCCTGCTCGATCAGGTCGCGCACCTTGTATCGATAGTAGCCCAGTCCGAAGCGCAGGGTCGCCGTCGGCGTGAATTCCGCCGAGGCTTCGTGGGTGGTGACGCGCTCCTCGCGCAAATCGGGATTGCCCTTCTGGTTCACGTTGTCGCCGTAGTGGCGTTCGTATTCGTTGGCGGCGCGAAAGGCGCGGCCGCTCATCAGTTTTACGGTCAGTTCGTCGCGCGGGTGCCAGATCAGCGCCGCACGCGGCGACGTAACCGGACTGGCGCCCTCGCTGGTGTCGACCCTCACGCCGATGTTGGTCAGCCAGCCCGGCGCGATGCGCCATTCGTCCTGCACGAAGATGCCGGCACCGTGGCCGGCATTGCGCTCGTTGAGGTTGTCGACGCGCGGAGAAACATTGTAGTTGCGCTGCAGCAGGCGCGGCTGGTTGCGCAACTCGATGCCGCCGAGCAGGCGGTGTCCGCTCCAGCCGGTCCAGGCCAGCTGCCATTCGGCGTTCCACCAGTCGGCCCGCGTCAGGTCGCGGTTCACGACACCGACGAAAGGGTAGTCGGCATCGTATTCGTAATGGCCGTAATGCAAGCGCAATTGCTGGTCGAGGAAGGGCGCGAGGGTGGAGGTACGGGCGACATCCACCTGGAAGCTGCGGTCGCGGGCGAAATTGCCCGGCGCATCGAATACGGTGTTGAAGTAGGCGGTCGGTACGTCCTTGGTGCGTTGCGACGCGGTCACGGTGCCACGCCAGTTTTCCCAGGTGAGCTTGAGCATGGCCTTGACGTAGCGTTCGCCATCGCGGTGGTGTGCGACGCCGTCGCTGATGCCGGGCCGATCGAATTCGGCGAAGTAAAGGTTCTCGCCGCGCCTTTCGTAGGCGCTGATGCCGGCAACCCAGTCCAGTCCGGCCGCGGTGCGACCGCCGGAGAGCAGGCTTGCGCGACGACCGGCGCCGCTGCTGGCGTCGAACGAAACACGCGTGCCGTCGAGGTCGGCGCCGCTCCACAGCACCGCATTGGCGATGCCGAACAGCGCGTTGCCGCCGTAACTTGCGGAGCCGGGGCCGGGGACGAACTCCAGGCGCTTGATCCAGTCGATGTCGATCGGCGCTTCGTTGCCGATCAGGGCCTGGTCGAAGAGCGGATCGTTGTTGCGCGCGCCGTCCACCAGCAGCAGGATGCGGGTGTTGTAATCGCCGGGACGGGAAAAGCCGCGCACCCCGAGGTAGCTGTAGGCGCGATCCTGGCTGGTGTAGACGCCGGGCGCCGACTGCAAGGCTTCGCCGATGTCGCGGAAGCCGAAGCGGCGGATGTCGGCAGCCGGAATCAGCGTGACCGCGGAGGGGGCCTCGGCCAGCGGCTGCGCGTAGCGCGAGGCGCCTTGCACTTCGACGCGCAGCAGGTCCTCGAGCCGCATCCCTGATATGTCATCGGCCGCACGCAAGCTCGCGGGATTCGCGCTGGCGGCGATGAGTCCGGCAATAAAAACCAGTCTGGCACGCAAGTGCATGGCACGTTCCCGATGCGGATGACGGATTCTAAAGCCTGTGCCGTCCGGCGCGGAATTCTTTGCCCGTCCTGGCAGAAACCGCAGTGCTCCCGACGCCACAGTCGCACGATAGGGCAGGGACCCCGGGGCCGATGCGTGATGGCATTGCGCGCGACTTTTCAGTCGAACAGCTTGTGCTCGATGGCATAGCGGATCAGCTCGGCATTGTTGGCAATGCCCAGCTTTTCCATCAGGTGCGTCTTGTGCGTGGTGACGGTCTTCGGGCTGAGGTGTAGTTGCTCGGCGATCTGGTTCAGCGACACCCCCTGGGCGATCAGCTTGAAAATCTGCCGCTCGCGCTGGCTCAGGGTTTCATGCGGCAGGCCCCTAGCCCGTACCGACTCGAAGGCCAGCGTCTCGGCCAGGGCGGGGGGGATGAAGCGCTCGCCGGCCGCCACCTGGCGCACGGCAGCCTGCAGCATGGCGGGCGAAGATTCCTTCGTCAGGTAACCGCTGGCGCCGGCCTGCAGCGCGCGGCGCACCGTCGCCGGCTCGTCGTGCATGCTCAGGATCAGTATCGGCAGCGACGGGTGTTGCCGGTGCAGTTGTTCGATCAGTTGCGTGCCGCAGGTGCCGGGCATGGTCAGGTCGGAGACGAGCAGGTCGGCCGCAACGCCTTGCACGACATCCAGCGTTTGCGCGGCGTTCGCCGCCTCGGCGACGACCGAAACGCCATCGAAGGATTCCAGCATCTGCTTCAGCCCGATGCGGAACAGGGTGTGGTCGTCGGCGATGATGATGCGGGTCATGGCGGGCTCTGCGTGGCGGAGGGAGCCGGCAAAGGCAGGTGCACCGCGATGCGCGTGCCCTCGCCCGGTGCGCTGTCGATGTCGAGCGTGCCGTGCAGTGCGGCCACGCGCTCGCGCATGCCGGCCAGGCCGAAGTGTTCGCCGGCGCAGACTGCGGCAGGATCGAAGCCGCAGCCGTCGTCCGCCACGCTGAGGATCAGCTGCCCGCCGTCGGCGCGCAGCGACACATGCACGCTGTGCGCCCCGGCATGGCGCAGCACGTTGGTGAAGGCTTCCTGCACGATGCGGAACAGCGCCGTGGCCGTGGCGTCCGGCAGCGATTCCGCCACGGGTGCCAGCGCCACGGTGAATTGCAGGCCGGCCGGCGTCAGCATGCGCGCCGCCTGCCATTCGATGGCGGCCGGCAGCCCCAGGTTGAGGGCCGGCGGGCGCAACTCCGCCGCGATCGACTTCACGCTGCGGTAGGCCTCGCCGATGATGGATTCGATCGCGGCGAGCGCCCCGCGCGTGGCCGGGTCGGCGCCGACCCGGCCGTCCAGCCACTGCAATTGCATGCGCGCGCTGGTCAGCAGCTGGCCGAGCTCGTCGTGGAATTCGCGCGCCAGGCGCCGGTATTCCTGCTCGCGTTCGTTTTCGCGGTAAGTCGCAAGCCGGCGCAGTTCCTCCCGCGAGGCTTCCAGCGCCTGCTGCGTGCTCATCAGCGGCGTGACATCCACCACCACGCCGTTCAGCAGCCGCTCACCGCCGGGACCGATGTCCGCCGCGCCGCGCATCTGCAGCCAGCGCACGCTTGCCGCGCCTTCCGGCTGCGCCGTCCCGGAAAACGCGGCGGCGCCGCGTCCCAGCCATTCCAGTTGCGGCGGACAGCTCGTGCCGGGGTTCAGCCATTGCAATCCGGCGCGGTCTTCCTCGGCGACCGCGGCGAGCAGGCGTTTCGGATCGGACAGCAGCTGTTGTGCCGTGACCGGCAGCAGGTACTCGATGCCCTCGCTGACCGCCTCGAAGCCATGGCCGGGCCGGAAGCTGAAGAGCGCGATCGGCAACTGGTTGGACAACTGCGCCAGCCGGTTTTGCGTGGCGCGCAATTCGGCTTCGGCAGCGCGCCGGCGCTCGAGCAGGCGGCGCCGGTTCCACCCGGACCAGATTGCAATCCCGACCATCGCGGCGAATACCAGCGCCAGCAGCAGCCCCGTCGTCAGGGTCAGTTGGCGCGAGGTGCCGACATGCGTCAGCTCGGTTGCTGCATAGGCCAGGCTCATGGACAGCGGGATCGCGGGAACGGGACCGTTCGATTATAGACACCACCCGGAAGCCCCGCTGCGGTGTGCGCCCCCGCCGCAATCGCCCTGAACGGCCGTCTCCCGTTTGTCTCGCCGTGCAGGCTGCGCCGCCCGCAAGGGATACCGTCTCCGGCTTTGCCGCAGACATGACTTTTCGTCTATCGCGCGCGCGCCGTGACGGATGTCACGGCTTTCTGCGTCGGGGTAGGGTTTACCCTATGGCGAATCCGCTTTCGCCGATGTTGTGGAAACAAGACTGCGGCAATCATGGCATCAGTCGCGTGAAGCATCGGAGGGATACAATGGTCAGAGGGGCGACGACGGCGAGGACGGCACGGGCAGGCGATGCGCTTGCAGCCTTGTTTGCAGTCCGGAGTGTTGGTTCGCATCTTTATGGCGTTGTCTTCTACAACCGGGGTTGCCAATGAAAACGAAAACACAAAAGGGATTCTCGCTGATCGAGTTGATGATCGTGGTGGCGATCATCGGTGTGCTTGCCGCTATCGCGATGCCCAACTACAACCAGTACGTGACGCGCAGCAGGATTACCGAGGGGGTTGCCGGCCTGTCCGATGCCCGCGTGCGGATGGAGCAGTATTTCCAGGACAACCGCTTCTACAACACCGACGGTACCGCCGCAACCACCTGCGCGGCCAGTGTCGTCGTGCCGGCGACGGCCAATTTCACCTACTCGTGCCTGGCGTCCGCCAACGGCCAGGCGTATGTCTGGACCGCCACCGGCATCGGATCGATGACGGGCTTCAGCTATACCATCAACCAGGTCAACGCCCGTACCAGCGCCATCGTCGCGGGTGCGGCGTGGCCGGTGGCGGCGGCGAACTGCTGGATGACCAAGCAGGGCGGCGGTTGCTGATCCCATGAACAAGTCGCGGCGCGGTTTTTCCCTGATCGAGCTGGTGATCGCCGTCGCGATCATGGGGATCCTGCTGGCGCTCGGGGCGCCGACTTTTTCGACCTACCTGCGCAACGTCAAGCTGCGTTCCGCGGCGGAGGCGTTCATGTCGGGCGTCCAGCTGGCGCGGTCGGAGGCGGTGCGCATGAACGCCAACGTCGAATTCCTGCTCACCGCCGATGATCCCCTGGCCGCCAACGTCGCCACCGCAACCGCGGCGACGACGGGCGTCAACTGGATGGTACGCACCGCGGACCGGGCCACGTTCATCGACGGCAAATTCGGCATCGAGGGCTCGGGCCAGAGAAGCGCCGCCGACGTCTCGGTAAGAATCAACGACACCGCATCGCCCGCCGACACGGACCCCGATCCGCCGCCGGCGGCCCCCGTGGCCAGCATCGTGTTCAACGGGCTCGGCAGGACCACCCTGGCTGCGCCGGCCGTGTTCAAGTTCAACGATCCGGGCTCCGGACGGTGCCTGACGGACCCCGGTCCGCCGGCGGGAGTCGTCCGCTGCCTGCGCGTGGCGGTTGCGGTCGGCGGGCAGACCCGGCTCTGCGACCCGTCCATCAGTGCCGCCGCCACCGCGGCCGGCGATACGAGGGGATGCTGATGAACTCCAGGCGCAAGCAGCGGGGCTCTTTCATGCTCGAGGCCCTGATCGGCATCGTGATCTTCTTTCTCGGCGTGCTGACCATGATTGCACTGCAGGCCAGTTCGATCGCGATCCAGACGGATTCGCAGTATCGCGCCGAAGCGAGCAACCTGGTGGACCAGATCCTCGGCCAGATCAACCTGAATTCGCGGGACAATGTCGGCGCGGTCAACGCCGTCACGCTGGCCGGCTTCAGCCACCAAGCCACAGGCGGCGTCGGCAGCTGCCGGCTTCTCGATACCGATCCGCTGGCCGCCACCGACTGCTGCAACTTCACCGGACTGGCGTCGGCCAACGCGCTGGTGACGAACTGGGTCGCCGCCGTCTCGACGGATGTCGACACCCGCCTGCCCGGATCGACCGCGGCGCGGCAGCAGATCGTGGTCAACGCCGGCGCCTCGAACCAGGTAATCGTCACCGTCTGCTGGCAGGGCCCGAAAGATACCCGGCCGCGGTTCCACCGCGTCATCGGCTACGTGAACTGACCATGAGCCGCACTCGTCCTCCGCTGCGTCACGCCGGTTTCACCATCGTCGAAGTCCTGGTCGGCGTGGCCATCGCCCTGATCGGCATGGTCTTCATGTTCCAGGCCATGGGCGTCTGGGAAGCCCGCAAACGTACCACCTCCGCCGGCAGCGACGCGCAGGTCACCGGCAGCATCGCCATGTTCACCCTGGAACGCGACCTCAAGCTGGCCGGCTACGGTTTCGGCAACGCCACGGCGATGGGCTGCACGGTTTCCGCCTACGACAGCAGTCGTACCGCGCCCGGACTGTTCAATTTCCCCATGGTTCCGGTGGTGATTACCGACGGCGTCGGCGGCGCCCCCGATACCCTGGCCGTGCTCTATGGTTCCGGCACCACCATGTCGTCGGCCCAGACCTTCAGCAACCTGAGCCCTCTGAAAATGAGGATGAACACCCGCACCGGGATGCGCAACGGCGACCTGGTGATCGCCGCCGACGGCGGCAATGCCGTCTGCGGCCTGTTCGAGGTTGTCGGCAATGCCGACGCGGATGCCCTGAGCATCGATTTCGGCGCCGGCGGCTATACCAACTACATGAACAATGCAAACGTTTCCGGCTCCGTTGCGGCGGTCGCCCTTTCCGCGACGGAGCTCGAGGCGCTGCAGGGAAGATTCCTCAACAATTCCGGCGTCGCCCGCTACAACAACAACACCGCGCATGGCATAGGCATCGTCGGCGCCGCGTTCAACATGGGTACCGCGCCGAGGCTCAATGTCTGGCAGATCGCCAATCGCCGCATCCTGACGTTCGCCAATACCCTGGACAACCAGACCACCGCCACCGAGGTGGCCGAGGGAATCGTCAATCTGCAGGCGGAGTATGGCGTCGACACCAATGCCGACGGCATCGTCGAATGGACGGCGGCCGCTCCGGCGGTATGGACGCAACTGCGCGCCGTCCGCGTCGGCTTGCTGGCGCGCAGCCAGCAATTCGAAAAGAACAATGTGCTGGCCGATGGCACCGAGGTTCCGGTGACATCCAATGCACCCAGCTGGGCCGGCGGGGCGTTCACCATGACCAACCTCGACGGCACCGCCGACACCAATCCCGGCACGCCGAACGACTGGCGCCGCTATCGCTACCGCGTCTATGAAACGGTGATTCCGCTGCGCAACCTGCTCTGGGGGCTGGATTGATGCGCCTGACCAAACCCGATGCCTCGCCGACGCGTTCCCAGCGCGGCGTGGTGCTGCTGCTGGCCCTGATCATGCTCGTGGCGATGACCCTGGCCGGCATCGTCATGTATCGCCAGATCGGCACCGGCCTGATCATCGCGCGCAACCTCAACTTCAAGCGCACGGCGGCAGTGGCTTCCGACCGCGGCATCGAGACCGCCCGCACCTGGCTCATCGGACAGACCGCGGCGCAACTCGAGCAGGGCAGCGCCGCCAACGGATACTTCCCGGGCTGGTGCAATACCGTGCTCGATGCGGCGAGCCTGCCGGACGCCAACAATGACGGGCAAGCGGATGACTGCGGCGATTCCCCGCCCCCTTCGGAATTCGATCCCCTGACCTACAACTGGGCCAATTCCGTGCAGGCCACCGCCAACGACGGCGTCGGCAACGAGGTCCGCTATGTCATCCACCGCCTGTGCGAAACACCCGGGGCGATGAACGCTTCGGGCCAGCAATGCGTCACCATCGGTTCCGCGTCCGCGGGTTCCGCCAGGACATCCGCGGTCTATGGTTCCCAGGCCTTGTCGAACACCTCGCAACCGTATTTCCGCATCACGTCGCGCACGCTGGGGCCCACCAACACGGTGGTGTTCACCCAGACCATACTGTACTGAACGGGAGAACAGCCATGTTCCTGTCCGCTGCCAGGCGTTTTTGCCGGCGTTTCCTGCCGGCCCTCGTTGCGCTGCTGTCGTGCGGCCCCAGCTTCGGCGCATTGACCGATCTCGCCGACAATCCGCTGTCCAGCGCCACCACCGCGACCGTCAAGCCCAACATCTTTTTCATCCTCGACGATTCCGGCTCGATGAACTGGAGGTTCATGCCGGATGCGATGAGCAGCCGCGAGGATCGCATCGGCTTTCGCAACAACCAGTGCAACCTGGTGTATTACAACCCCGCCAGCCGCTATGTCGTCCCCAAGACCAGCGCCGGCACCGACGTCAACGCCGGCACGCCGACCGCATTCACCGCCGCCTATGACGACGGCTTCGGCGCCTACAAGGGCCTGGAAACCCGGACGTCCTCGGATTCGGGGGCGACCTGGACGGCCTGGTCCGCCACGGGAAGCTGCACCGCCGACACATCCGGCACCAGCCGGCGGGATTGCCGCATCGCCCTGCTGGGCAGCGCGGGTGCGACCACCAACCTGAGCACGAGTTTCCGCGCGTTCGTCGACGGCACGATAGACGGCAACAGCGCCACCAGCAAGATCGACACCGCGCAGCCGGCGTATTACTGGAAGTATGCCGGCGCCACGACGCTGATCCCCACGCAGGGGGATTGCGAAAAGGTGCTCAGCCCAAGCTACACCGTCAACAATGCGAGCTATTCCAGCAATGTGGTCACCTTCACCACCTCGGCGGCGCACAACTTCGGGGTGGGCGATACCGTCGCCGTGATCAACATCCAGCCCAGCGGCTACCGCGGCACCTACGTCGTTACCGTGGTTCCCTCGGCCACCACCTTCAAGGTGGCCAAGGCGAGCAATCCCGGCGGCTACACCAATTCGGGAACCGCCTGGAACGCCACGCGCTATGCCACCGTCAAGGAGTACTGCACCGACAACACCACCACGACCTCCACCTGCGCCGCGGCCGGCAAGACCGCGCTCTGGCAGAAGGTCATCGTCGGCGCCACGTCCGGCCCGGCCACCGTGGACGTCAATGGCGACGGCGCGGTCAACAGCAGCGACCAGGACGAGCGGCAGAACTTCGCCAATTGGTACAGCTATTACAGCAAGCGCATCAACATGATGAAATCCGCGTCCGGACGCGCCTTTGTCGGCATGACGGATTCCAAGCGGATCGGTTTCGTCACCATCAACCCGGGCAGTCCCGTTTCCTCGCAGAAGTTCAGGCCGATCGGCGATTTCGACACCACGACCAAGGAGGACTGGTTCAACACCCTGTATGCGACGACCACCGGCAGCAGCACGCCCCTGCGCCAGGCCCTGTCGCGCGCCGGCCGCTATTACGCCGGCAAGCTCGACGGCATCAACAGCGGCATGTTCGGCGATCCGGTGCAGTACTCCTGTCAGCAGAATTTCAGCATCCTGACCACCGACGGCTACTGGAACGGCTCTGCCGGCGAACAGCTGCTCGGCGCCACCGCCATCGGCAACCAGGACGGCGTCATTTCGGAGCAGGATGCCTACCGTCCGGCCGGATCGAAGTACGCCATGTCGCCGCGACCGATCTTCGACGGCGCCAGCACCACCTTCACCTGGAATACCGCGACCCAGACCTTCCAGACGGCCAGCTGCCTGCGCCAGGAGAAGAAGCTTGCCCAGGAGCAGGAGCGGAAGGGGGAATGGGAGCAGCAGACCAGCCAGCAGCAGAAGACGCTCGGCCAGGTGCAGATACAAGACCAACCTGCAGACCGGGCCGGCACAGTTGCAGTATTCGAGCAACCTCGAGAGCAACACCGGGCAATTGCAGCTGTCCTCGCGGCAGCAGCGGAGGATCGGCCCGCTGGAGTATTCCAGCAACATCGTGAAGAACACCGGCCAGCTCGAGGGCAGGACGATGCAGAGCAGGTGCCAGCCAAGCGAGCAACTTGCAAACACCGCCAGGACAGCAAAGAAGACCGGACAACTGCAGTTCGCCAGCACCATCCGGGCAAGAACAGGCCAACTGCAGTTCAGCACCAACCTGCAGATCAAGACCGGCCAGTTGGAGAGGCGAATGTCCACCGACTCCGGAGGCACCTGGGGCCCGGCTGGTCGCATGTCGTCGGTACCTGCGTCGAGGATGGGAGCGGCTCAACCCAGACGCAGTGCCGGATCATCAGGCCTTTGCCTATGTGACGCCCGCGGCGCCGACCTGCACGCCGACGCGCACCGGCTCGGCGGGCTCTTACGCCTGGACCGGCAACGCCAGCGCGGTTGATTGCCAGACGGCGGCATTCACCGCCCCCGCCAACACCAGCGTGACCTGCACGGCCAATGCCAATACGGTGTGCTCCATCAGCGGGCCGGGGTTTGCGCCGGCGCAGTCCTGCACGTCGAACGTGAGCGGTTCGACCTGGACGCCGGCCGGGATCGGCGGCAATGCGACCACCGAATGCCAGACGGGGCAGCCTGTAAGTGCCTGGGTGAATGTGACATCCGGCACTTGCACGGTCGGTGGCGGCGTCAGTTGCCAGATCACCGGCACGCCCACCTACGTGACTACCTATCCGCCCACCTGCACCAGCAACGTCGTCGGCAGCACTTATACCGCCGCCGGCGCCGGCGGCAGCGCGACGGTCGAGTGCTCTACGACGGCGGGTTTCAACCCGACATGGACCAACGCTCTCGTGTGCGACCAGAGTGCCAATTTCCATTGCCAGGTAAATGCCAGCTCGCGTCGGTGCAGGCCCTGCACGCTGGCGACACCAAACCGGCCGGGTCCGTATGCACGGGCGGCGCCAGCGCCGTCGAGTGCAGTGACCTGGGCTCTGCCGCCAGCGGCGTAGTCAGCAACGTTTCGGCCTGCACCGAAGATTCGGGCAACGTGTTGTGCGCGGTCACGGGCAGCTTTTCCTACGTGACAACGAACCCGCCGACATGCACACCGACGCGCACCGGTTCGTCCGGTTCCTATGACTGGAGCGGTGGCGCCAGTGCCGTTGATTGCCGGAACACGACCATGAATGCGACATGGACAAACACAGGCAATGTCTGTACCGATTCTGCCGATGTGGACTGCCGCATCCTCGGCGGTACGCAAGCCATGGTTCAATCCTGCACCCAGAATCCGACCGGTGGAGTCTCCGGTACCCCGAATCCGGTCGGGGGCGTCTACACCCCGGCCGGCAGCGGCGGCAATGCCACCGTCGAGTGCCTGACCAATTATGCGCTTGGGACCTTTGCCAATATCACATCTGGTACCTGTACCGAGAGTGCAACCGTCGGTCAGGCACGAAACTGCGACATCAACGCGCCCCTCGACTACATCACGAGCCCGGCCCAACTGCCGTGCGTCAGCAACGTCAGCGGACCGCTCGATGCGGACGGAACGGTTTTTACCGCGGCGGGTAGCGGCGGCAGCACGACGACCTACTGCTTCAACAATACTCCCACCTTCAATCCCGCCTGGACAACCGTTCCCGACGCGCGGCGACGGGCGCCGCCAATCCGGCGATGCCTGGGCGTCCGCCATCACTGGTGCAAGCTGGGCGCCGGCGCAAAGTTGTACCCCGAGCCACAATCGCGGCAGCCCCTTAAAGGTATGGACCGCCGCTGCGTCGTCGGGCGCCGAGAGGGACTGTCGAAACAATGCGGCTTCGTCAGGGTGGCTGGATACGGCAAGTTGTTCGGAATTCAGCCAGGTCGAGGGCGTAAACCAGTGCCAGATCAACGGCAGCACTTTCGGGGCGCCGAACGCGGACTGTGCCAGCCAGACGCGAACCGGTTCCGCCGGGTCGTATGCCTATACCGGGGGCGCCAGCGCCAACTATTGCGAAACCGCGGTGACCAAGCTATGCTGATGGTAGAGTTGATTTAACCAATCCGGTCAATTACGCCTGTACGCCGGCACCCACCCCCGACGCGTCGGGCTATACCACCCAATGCCAGTTCGTCGGCAGCATCCTCAACCCGACGCCGACCTGGGTCGATTACACCGCGGGCGGGGCGTGTACGCCCGATGCCATCACCGATTGCCGGACGGTCGACACGACCGGATGGGTGGTATCCGACATCTGCAATCCGGTGGTGACCCCCGATGCCACGGGCAAGACCACGCAGTGCCGCAATACCGCGACCAACGGCTCCAAGCTGCAAAGCTTTCCGACGACCACGGCCCAGACCTGGTCGGGACCGGGCCAGACCGGCACGGCCCTCGGAGCACCCACGGTGGTCGTCGGCAGCCTGTCGGACGTGACGCCGGGGGCGTGTTACTCCTCCGCGCCGGCGGTGCCCCCGGTGGCGACCGTGATCGGCAGCGGGCCGCCGACGCCGCCCGCCAACTGCAGCAGCGGCACCCAGGAATGGCCTTGCGAAACCTTCAGCGCAGGGGCCGGCGGCCTCTCCGCCGCCGTTTCCTCGGCGCTCTTCACGCAGTTTCCCGACGATGCTACCGATCCGTCAACGGCGACATTCTTCACTGCCGCGGCCCACCAGTTCCTGGTCGGGCATTCGGTGACCATTGCCGGCGTCGCCCCCTCCGGTTTCCTCGGCAGCTACCAGATCATCGAAGTGCCGGATACCGGCAGTTTCAAGGTCTACATGCCGACCCCGCCCTGCCTGCCTGCCGGCGGACCGCCGGCAACCTGTGCCAGCACGGCCGGCGGCACCGCCACACTGTATGCAGGAAGCAGCAGTTCCCTGTCCGACGTCGCCCAGTACTACTACAAGACGGATTTGCGCAACTCGGTACTGGCCAATTGCACCGGATCGCTCGGTACCCCCGTCTGCGAGGACAACGTCCCCGCCACAGGCGAGGGCGTCGAGGACGACCGGGCCAACTGGCAGCACATGACCACCTTCACCATGGGACTGGGGCTGACCGGCACGGTGGCGTATTCGAAGAACTACAAGACCGACCAGAGCGTCGCCCGGACGATTTCCGGCGCGACCTGGGCGTCGAACGTGGTAACGGTCACGACTACCGCTGCCCACGGCTTCTTTGTCAACCAGGCGGTGACCATCTCCGGGGCGACGGTACCCGCCGGCTATCGGGGGCAGTTCCGGATCACCTCGGTGCCGAGCACCACCACCTTCACCTATGCCAGGTCGCCCAGCCCCGGGGCCTATGCCGGCACGGGAACGGCGACCGGCTACCCGGACTACACCCGCCTGCGCGAAGGCACCCTCAACTGGCCGGTTCCCGTCGCCGACAGCGCCACGGCCCTCGACGACCTCTGGCATGCGGCGGTCAATGGCCGCGGCCAGTACTTCAGCGCCGGCGACCCGGATACCGTGGTGACCAGCCTCGCCGATGCGCTGGCCGGGATCAACGCCCGCGTTGCGGCGGCGGCCGCGGCGGCGACGTCGAACCTGGAGCCGGTGGCCGGCGACAACTTCGCCTATACCGCGAAGTACAAGACGCAGGCATGGACCGGCGACCTCGAAGCGCGCGAAATCGACCTCACCACCGGCGATGTCAGCACCTCGGTGATCTGGTCGGCGCAAGCCAGGCTCGAGGCGTACACCAAGAGCGCGTGCGACTACCGCACCATCAAGCTGTTCCGCGCCGGAGCCACCGACAGCAACGGCTATCCCGTCAATCTGGTGGACTTCAAGTGGGATACCTATGCCTGCGACATGGCCGGAGCGGCCACCGGCGCGGCGGTAACCACGCTGAATGCCGCGGAGCAGGCCAACTTCAATGCCGGCAAGGTGGCTTTGCTCAGCCAGTATCCGAATCTGGGCGATGGCACGGGCGCCACGGTGGATCAGCGCACGGCCGCCGCCGGCGCCAACCTGGTCAACTACCTGCGCGGCCAGCGCGGCAAGGAAGGCTTCGATTCCGGCCCCCCCGCGACCAACACGGACCTCAACAAGCTTTACCGCACCCGGGAGAAAGTGCTGGGCGACATCGTCAATGCGCAGCCGGTCTTCGTCAAGGCGCCCTTTGCCGAGTACGACGATGCGGGTTACGCGCTGTTCAAGTCGCTGAAGGCCGGCCGCACGCCGATGGTGTATGCGGCGGCCAATGACGGCATGCTGCACGCGGTCTATGCCGGCACCTCGATTGTCGATATCGCCGGCGGCGGGGAAGCCTGGGCCTTCATGCCGACCATGGTGCTGCCCAACCTCTACAAGCTGGCGAGCGAGAACTACGCGACCGAGCATGTCTTTTCGGTCGATGGCACGCCGTCGGTGGGGGATGTCCTCGATCCCGCGCCGATCGATCCGGTGACCCTGGCGCCGCTTGCCCCGACCTGGAAAACCATCCTGGTGGCCGGGCTCAACAAGGGCGGCAAAGGCTACTACGCGCTGGACGTCACCGACCCGGAAGCGCCAAAGGCGATCTGGGAATTCAAGCATGACGCCGCCAATTGCGTGACCGTCGATGCCACCACCAAGGCGCCGGCAAGCGCGCAGTATTCGGATTGCCATCTCGGCTACAGTTTCAACAATCCGATCATCACCAAGCTGGCCGACGGCCGCTGGGTCGCGATCGTGACCTCGGGCTTCAACAACGTGAATTCCCCGTCGGTCGCCGGCGACGGCTTCGGCTACCTCTACGTGCTGGAGGCGATGACCGGCAAGATCCTGTACAAGATCAGCACCGGCGCGGGTTCGTCGTCCGATCCGAGCGGCCTCAACCGCATCGTCGGCTGGACCCAGAATTCGCTGCGCAACAACACCACCGACCGGGTCTATGGCGTCGATCTGCTGGGCAATGTCTGGCGCTTCGATATCAACGACATCCTGAATGCCGCCGGCCGCGAAGCGACGCGTGTCACCACCGTGGTCGATGCCTCGGGCGTGCCCCAGCCGATCACCACCCGCCCGGAACTGGCGGAGGTGGGCGGCGACGCCTTCGTCTATGTCGCCAGCGGCAAGTACCTCGGCACGACGGACTTGAGCAATGTCCAGGGCCAGTCGATCTGGGGCCTGCGGGATACCCTGGGCACCACCGCGCTGACCGGCCTGCGCACCAACCTGCGCGAAATGACCATCACCAACCAGGGCTCGGGAACCAGCGCCTACCGCACCAACGGTTGCACCGCCAATTGCGGTTCGACCGACGGCTGGTTTGCCGACCTGCCCGACAGCGGCGAACGGGTCAACATCGACATGAAGCTGCAACTGGGCACGCTGGTGGTCGCCAGCAACGTTCCGGAGAGCAACGCCTGCAACATCGGCGGCTACGCCTGGCTGAACTACTTCAACAACAGCGACGGCCAGGCGGTGGAGGCGGATGGTGTCGTGGGGCGGCGCTTGGTCGGCGCGGGCGGGCAGGAATCCCTGGCTGTGGGCCTCAACATCGTGCGCCTGCCGAGCGGCAAGACCGTGGTGATCGCCACCACCTCCGGCGCCCAGCAACTGACGGTGGAGGCGCCGTTCAATGTGGCGCCGCCGACGGGCAAGCGGGTCAGCTGGCGCGAAATCGTGCAGTAGATGTCGTGCCAGGGTGGCCGGCTTGATGCCTGAGGGCCGGTTGCCCGCGTACCCGTGGCGCAGGCCGGCGCTCAGCCTGGGCCTGTCGCTGCTGCTGCACGGCGTCGTCCTGAACCTGTTCGGGCCGTCGGATTTCTCCATGCAAGGCCCCGCCTCGACAAGCGACGCGCGCGAAATGTCGGTGAGCTTCGCGCCGGCCATCGTGCCGCCGCAAGTCCCTGCGGCAGCCTCCCTTGCGGTGCGTGCCGCGCGGGCACCCGACCCGCCGGCGCCGGCGCCGGCACCGGCCGCGACGGCACCGGGCGCGGTGGCGCCGGCAAGCCCGCAGCCGGCTGTCCCCAGTGCTCCCTATCGGGCCGCCCTGGCCGGGATCGTTTCGGGTCCCTGGTATTACTCCGCCCGCTATCTGCACCGCCGCCCGACGCCGCTGAAGCCGATACGGCCGGCCTATCCGCCGCTGGTCGGCGACCTCGCCGGGAGGGTGGTCCTGTTGCTGCTCATCAACGAGCGGGGTACGGTCGACTCGCATCAGATCATGAAGGCAGAGCCCGGAGGCATTTTCGAGGAATCGGTGGTCACGGCCTTCATCGGCGAACGCTACGCGCCGGGCCTGATCACGGGCTACCCGGTGAAAAGCCAGTTGCTGGTGGAAGTCATCTTCGAGCCTGGCGCCGAACCGCGCACCGGGATCCTGCTCGACCTGCCGCGCTAGCCGCCGCCGGGTTCCGGGCCGCCGGATGCGAAGGCGCGGGCACGCCAGCCAGGCATCGAAGTCCGCCGGCATATGTAGTTGACTGTCCTGGCGCGCTGATTGACCCTTGCCGGCACCGCTGCCGCCGCAGGCTTCCCGTGCCAAGCCGTTGGCATGGAGCCTGGCTGCACCAATAATGAGGAACCACCATGGGCTTGTTCAAGTCGCTCTTCGGAAAGCCGGATGAAGACCCGTATGCCGGGCTTTCGGCCGAAGCAATCCGGCAAAAAATCGCCGGGCAAAATCAGGAAATCGAGCAGTTGAAGCACAAGCTGCCGTCCGCCGGCGCCCTGGAGAGCATGGCGAAGTCGGCGGCCTGGTCGGCGGAAATGCAGGCGAAGATCAAGGCGGCGAGTGCCGGCGGCGACCTGGACGAAGCGAAGCGCCTTGAACGCGAGCTCAAGGAAGCCGCGATCAAGACCGGCAAGATCGAGAAGCACGTCGAGGAGATCAGGGCGCAGATCCTGGAACGGGAAGACCAGATTGAACTGCTGGAGCGCGCCCTGATGCAGATGAAGTGACCGGGTGCGCGCGACGCGGCGCGCACCAGGGGGAATGGTCCGCCCCGGACGGTTTTTGCCGGCCATAAGAAATTGATATCGCCGGACCGGTTTGCTTGGCTATGCTTGCAGCCATGTCGCAATGGCTGACCATCTCCCGCGCCGCGCACCTGCTCGGCATTTCCCGCGTCGCGCTGCAAAAGCGCATTCGCGAGGGCGAACTGCCTTCCTTCGACGGCATGGTGAGCGTCGATGACGTGCAGCGTGCCTGGCCGCAGCTCGACCTCGACGAGTCGGGCAGCTTCGAGAAGATCCGTGCCATCCGCGAGGATGCCTTCGCCAGGCGGCTGCGCGAGCGCGTGCTGCCGACGCAGGAGGCACTGGCCCAGCGCCTGTTCGCCCAGGGCCAGGAACTGGCCGAGCTGCAGCGCACGCTGACGCGCTACCACGCGCTGCTGGCAACCCTGCGCGCCCGCCTCGACGCCGCGCCGCCGCCCGCCGCGGCGGACCTGGCGCGGCTGCTCGACGAGGGCCTGGCGCGGGCGCTGTCGGCGCCGGCGCCGGGCGAGGACGTGGTGGCGCTCGATGCTATGCTGCGCGTCATGTCGGCGCACGTCACGGTCAAGCCATCCGGTCGCGAGTTCTTCGTCGAGGGTTCCGAGTCCCTGCTGAAAGCCGCATTGCGCGCCGGCCTGGCGCCGAACTACGGCTGCGGCAACGGCAACTGCGGACTGTGCAAGGCGCGCGTGGTGGCCGGCGAAACGCGCGACGTGTCGCCTTCCGACTACCATTTTTCCGAGGCGGAGAAGGCGCAGAACCACGTCCTGATGTGCAGCTGCACGGCGCTGAGTTCCGACCTGGTGCTGGAGGTGCTGGAAGCCGGCGCCCCGGAAGACATCCCCGAGCAGCGCATCGTGGCCAAGGTGCGCCGCATCGATGCGCTGAATGGCGACGTGATGCGCCTGCACCTGCAGACGCCGCGCAGCAACCGCCTGCGCTTCCTCGCCGGGCAGCGGGTGACCCTGGGCATCCGCGCCAATGTGGGCGACGGCAGCGACGTGCACGGCGAGTTCTCCGTGGCGAGCTGTCCTTGCGACGACCGCAACCTGATTTTCCACATCCGCCGCGATGACCGCCGTGCCGCCAGCGCCGACTTTTCGGCCTGCCTGTTCGACGGCCGCGTCCGCATTGCCGACGACGTGTCGGTGTGGGGGCCGTGGGGCAGCTTCGTGCTGGAAAACACCTCGCCGCGGCCGCTGCTGTTCATCGCCGTCGAGGACGGCTTCGCCCCGATCAACAGCCTGATCGAGCACGCCATCGCGGTCGATGCCGCCGAGTCGATCACGCTCTACTGGGGAGCCGCGAACGCCGGCGGCCAATACCTGCCCAACCAGTGCCGTGCCTGGGCCGATGCCCTCGATGAGTTCAGTTACCAGCCGCTGACGACCGAGGCCCTGCCCGCGGCGCTGGCCGCCAACCCGGCAGTGGCCGCCAGCGACGTCTATCTGGCCGGCGCCGAGCGCGATGTCGAGCCGATACTCGCGGTGTTGCGCGCGGCCGGCCTGCCGCCGGAGCGCCTGCATGTCGAGGCGTGGTGAGGCAATGGGCCCGGCGCGCCGCAGCATACCGATACAGCTTCAGGGCGGCGAGGCCGAGCTCGAATCCTGCGCCGCGGCCGAACCCTTCGCCCTGATGGTGCTGGGCGACAGCATGGCGCCGGAGTTCGTCGAGGGCGAAGTGATCCTGATCGAGCCGGAAGGCCTCGCTACCGATGGCTCCTTCGTCCTGGCGAAACTCGACGACGAGTGGATCTTCCGCCAGCTGGTGCGCCATGGTGCGGGCTGGCGCCTGCAGGCCTTGAACCCGGAGTATCCCGCCGCGGATATTCCCGGCCTCGACGCGGTCAAAGGCGTCATCATCCAGAAATCCCGGCCCGGCACCCGCCGCGCCACCAAACGCTACGTCGACTGAGGGAATCCGCCGTGCCTTACTACATCTACCGCGTCACCCCCCTCGGGCCGGTGCGCCAGCTCGCCAGGATCAGCCAGTTCGAGGCCTTCAAGGAGGCCTCGACCGAGGCCAAGCGCCTGCGCCGCGAAACAGAACTTGCTGCCGGCGAGAAGATCAAGACCATCTTTGCCGAGAACGAACTGCAGGCCGAGGAACTGCTGAGCCAGCCGGCGCGGGAAGACTTTGCCGACGGCGAGGACTATTAGGCGGACCGGTGGACGAGATCGCTTTCCGCAACGCCCGGGGCGAAATCAACCGCCGGCCCTGCATTTTCGAACGCGCGCTGCTGGCGCGCCACGCGGTCTGCGAACTGGCGGCGAACCACCAGATCGCCGAAAGGGAAAGCATCGCCTGCAGCCAGCCGGCGGCGCATGCGGACTGCGCGCAAATGGCCGAACTGCTGCGCGAGAAGTCGAGCTTCGCCCTGCGCCTGACCGCGACGCAGCGCATCCTGCCGCATGCCATGGTGATGAAAATCCAGTGCGGCGGCCTCGACGGACTGCGGGCCCTGCTCGACCCTGCCGCGCCGGCGCCCGACGTGCGGCGCCTGGTGTGCCTGGCCCGCGAGTGTCATGGCGATTTCGGCGAACTGCCGTTTTCGGAAGTGGTGCAGGGCGTGGCGGCCTGGAAGCCGCGCCGCCGCCATCCGCGGAGCGCCGAATGATCGCCGGCATGGCGGCGCTGGTGCAGGCGGTGCAGACCAACTGCGACATCGCCGACGCGCGCCACGCGCGCGACGTCAGCCTGTGCACCTACCTGCTCGGCATGCGCGAGTTCTTTCGCTGGGAGCATCAGCTGCCCTACGGCGCGTCGCCGCCGCGCGATGAAGTCGGGCGCTGGATTGCCGAACGCGAGGCGCGCTGGGAGCAGATCGCCGATGCGGACTTCGTCGCCGTGCCGGTGGCCGGCCGCGACTTCGATGCCTTCGACGCCGGACAGGTGAATGCGGCGCTGGCCGGCAGCGGGCTGGTGTATGGCGCCGGCCTCGGGCGCTTCCACAAGCCGCATTTCTTCCTCGGCCGGCTCGACCGCGAGGAACGGCGCGGTGCGGCCCACCTGCTGGTCTGCGGCTGCGAATATGCGCGCGACGTGTCGGCGATTCCGGCGGCGTCGCAGGGCGGCACGCTGATCGTGCGCCGCGAGGCGCTGCGGCAGTGGCTGTGGGAAAAAGCCGAAGGCTGGAACGTCAGGCAGCAGGACGGTGCGCTGAAGGCCGCCCTGCTCGCCCACGGTTACGATCGCGATCCGGCGGCGGCCATCGAGCGCCTGGTCGAGGTCGAGACCGAGGCGCTGGCCTGGCACGAGGAGGGCGAATGGCAGGCGGCCCGCCTGCTCGGCCCGGAATGGCAAGCCATGATCGCCGGCTTCAAGAACAAGCGCGCCGAGATCTTCGCCCGCGCGGTGAAGGACAACCTGGCCGACTGCCTGGTAACCCTGCCGCGACTTGCCACTGTCGGCAGCGAGGCCATGCGCCAGTTCTGGCTGGCCAGCTTCGACGGTCTGCGCCGCGAGCTGTTTCCCGCCATCGCAAAAGTCGGCGCCGGCGACACGGCGCGGTGGGCGCAATTCGCCGCTCGCGGCGCCGGGCATTTCGAGTTGCTGGCGAAGCGCCTGCTGATCCTTTCGGAGCAGGAGATCGAGGGGCTTTCGCAACGGGCGGAGGAGTTGGCGACAGCGTAATTTGTCTGACAACTTTGCCGGCAGCGTTCATAATGCGACGCCATGCCACGTCTTGCCGCCAACCTGTCCTTCCTGTTCACCGAGCGTCCGTTTTTCGAGCGCTTTGCCGCGGCGCGGGCGGCCGGCTTTGCCGCCGTCGAGTTCCATTTTCCCTACGAGTACGACCGCGCGGCGCTGGCCGAAGTGGTGCTGACCTCCGGCCTGGAAGTCGTGCTGTTCAACCTGCCGGCCGGCGACTGGGCCGCGGGCGAGCGGGGCATCGCCTGCCATCCGCGGCGCATCGCCGAGTTCCAGGACGGCGTCGGCCTCGCCATCGACCATGCGCGGCTGCTCGGCTGCACGCGGCTGAATTGCCTGGCGGGCATCGCGCCGGCCGGGGTCGCAGCGGAGCAGGCGCGTGAAATCCTGGTCGAGAACCTGCGCTTCGCCGCCGCGGTGACCGCGCGCGCCGGCATCCGCCTGCTGCTGGAACCGCTCAACACGCGCGACACGCCCGGATTCTTCGTCGCCACCTCGCGCGCGGGACTGGCGGTGATCGATGCCGTCGGCAGCGACAACCTGCGCCTGCAGTACGACATCTATCACGCCCAGGTCATGGAGGGCGACCTGGCGCGCACGCTGCAGGAACACCTGCCGCGGATCGGCCACGTCCAGCTGGCGGACAATCCGGGGCGGCACGAGCCGGGCAGCGGCGAAATCAATTTCCCCTTCCTGCTGCGCCACCTCGACCGCATCGGCTATGACGGCTGGGTCGGCTGCGAATACAAGCCCGCCGGACGCACCGAGGATTCCCTCGGCTGGCTGGGGGAGTGGATGTGATCTACCTGCACCAGCGCGCCTTGCTGCGCGAGCTGTTCGATGCCGCGGTGGCCGCGGCCGACCCGGCGCATTGCCTGCCGCACTGGCTGCCCGGGCCTCCCGCCGGCCGCCTGGTGATAGTCGGCGCCGGCAAGGCGGCGGCGGCCATGGCGGCTGCCGTCGAAGCGCATTGGCGCGGTGATCTGGAGCGCATTTCGGGTATCGTCGTCACGCGTTACGGGCATGGCCTGCCGACGCGGTGCATCGAGGTGGTCGAAGCCTCGCATCCGGCGCCCGACGCCGCCGGGCAGCGCGCCGCGGCGCGCCTGCTGCAGGCCGTGCATGGCCTCACGGCCGACGACCTGGTGCTGGTGCTGCTCTCCGGCGGCGGTTCGGCCCTGCTCGCGGCACCCATGGCGGGCATCACGCTGGATGAAAAGCGCGGCGTGACCAAGGCCCTGCTGGCCTGTGGCGCCAACATCGGCGAAATCAATTGCGTCAGGAAGCACCTGTCGGCCATCAAGGGCGGGCGACTCGCCCTTGCCGCAGCGCCGGCCCGGGTGCTGACCCTGGCGATATCCGACGTGCCGGGCGACGATCTGTCGACCATTGCCTCCGGTCCCACCGTGCCCGATCCGACCACCTGCGCCGATGCGCTGGAAATCGTCGATCGCTATGGCATCGAACTGCCCGCCGCCGCCCGCGCGGCGCTGCAGGATGGCAGGGCGGAAACGCCCAAGCCGGGCAACCCCGGATTCGCCAGGTGCGAGTCGCACATCATCGCCACGGCGCAGGCCTCGCTGGCGGCGGCGGCGGAACTGGCGCGCAGTCGCGGCATCGTGCCGCTGGTGCTGGGCGATGCGATCGAGGGCGAGGCGCGCGAAGCGGCGCGCGTGCTGGGCGGTATCGCCTTGTCCTGCGCGACGCATGGCGTGCCCCTGGCGGCGCCTTGCGTCCTGCTCTCGGGCGGCGAGACGACGGTGACGGTGAGGGCTGCCGGGCGCGGCGGACGCAATGCCGAATTCCTGCTCGGCCTCGCGCTGGCGCTCGGCGGCCATCCGCACATTTCGGCCATCGCCTGCGATACGGATGGCATCGATGGCTCGGAAGACAACGCCGGCGCCATGGTCTTGCCCGACACGCCGGCGCGGGCCATCGCCGCTGAAATTGATTTGCGCGCGCGCCTGGCACAGAATGACGCGTTCAGCGTATTCTCGGCTCTGGGCGACCTCGTCGTCACCGGGCCGACGCGTACCAACGTGAATGATTTCAGGGCGATCCTGATCGATCCGGCGGAATCTCTGGCAAAGGAAGAATGATGGTTCAGCGCGAACACTCCGCCGAAATGGCGCAGGATTTTGCCGGCGTTGATCGCGCGTTGCTGCTGGCCGACCTGGCGCGCATCCTGCCGGCGGCGGCGTTGCTGTCGGCCGACGAGGACCTGAAGCCCTACGAGTGCGATGGCCTGTCCGCCTATCGCCAGGTGCCGCTGGCGGTGGCCCTGCCGGATAGCGAAGCTCAGGTGGTGGCGGTGATCAAGGCGTGCCGCGCCGCCGGCGCACCGATTGTCGCGCGCGGCGCCGGCACCGGGCTTTCCGCCGGCGCCTTGCCCCATCCGCAGGGCGTGGTGCTGTCGCTGGCCAAGCTGAAGAAAATCCTGCATGTCGATCCCGTGGCGCGCGTGGCAGTGGTGCAGCCCGGCGTGCGCAACCTGGCGATTTCGGAAGCGGCCGCGCCGCTGGGCCTCTACTACGCCCCCGATCCGAGCTCGCAGATCGCCTGTTCCATCGGCGGCAACGTGGCCGAGAATTCCGGCGGCGTGCATTGCCTGAAGTACGGCCTGACGCTGCACAACGTGCTGCGCGTGCGCGCCGTGACCGTCGCCGGCGACATCGTCGAATTCGGCAACCAGGCCCTCGATGCGCCGGGCTACGACCTGCTTGCGCTGTCCATCGGTTCCGAAGGCATGCTCGCGGTGGTCACCGAGGTGACCGTCAAGCTGGTGCCGAAGCCCGAGCAGGCGCAGGTGATCATGGCCAGCTTCGACGATGTGATGAAGGCGGGCGAAGCCGTAGCGGCAGTGATTGCCGCCGGCATCATCCCGGCCGGGCTGGAAATGATGGACAAGCCGGCCACCGCGGCGGTCGAGCCCTACGTCAAGGCCGGTTACGACCTCAACGCCGAGGCCATCCTGCTCTGCGAATCCGACGGCACGGCAGAAGAAGTGGCGGAGGAGATTTCGCGCATGAAGGCGGTGCTCGAAACCAGCGGCGCCACCGAGATCCGCGTCTCGCAATCCGAAGCCGAGCGCCTGCGTTTCTGGGCCGGGCGCAAGGCGGCCTTCCCCGCCGCGGGGCGCATCTCGCCCGATTACTACTGCATGGACGGCACCATTCCGAGGAAGCGCCTGGGCGAGATGCTGACCGCGATTTATGCCATGGAGAAGAAATACCGCCTGCGCTGCATCAATGTCTTCCATGCCGGCGACGGCAACCTGCATCCGCTGATCCTCTACGACGCCAACGTCGCCGGCGAGCTGGAACGCACCGAAGCCTTCGGCGCCGAAATTCTCAAACTGTCGGTGGACCTGGGCGGCACCATCACCGGCGAGCATGGCGTGGGTTACGAGAAGATCAATTCCATGTGCGACCAGTTCGGTTCCGACGAACTGCGCGCCTTCCACGCCGTGAAGCGCGCCTTCGATCCCGAGGGCTTGCTGAATCCCGAGAAGGGCGTGCCGACCCTGCATCGCTGCGCCGAGTTCGGCCGCATGCACGTGCATGGCGGCCAGATCAAGTTTCCCGAGCTGGAGCGGTTGTGATGGAAGAGGATCAGATCAACCTGTTTCGCACGCGCATCCTCGAGCGCAAGCCGCTGCGCATACGGGGTGGCAGCAGCAAGGATTTCTACGGTGGGCCGCTTGCGGGAGACATCCTCGACACGCGCGCCCATGCCGGCATCGTCAGCTACGAACCGACCGAACTGGTGATCACCGCGCGCTGCGGCACGCCGCTGGCGGAGCTGGAGTCGGCGCTGGCGGCACGGCGCCAGTTCCTCGCCTGCGAGCCGCCGCGTTTCGGCGGCGCCACGGTCGGCGGCGCCGTCGCCGCGGGACTCTCCGGCCCGCGCCGGGCGGCGGTCGGCAGCCTGCGCGATTTCGTGCTCGGCGTCCGCATCATGGACGGCGAGGGCCGCGTGCTCAAGTTCGGCGGCGAGGTGATGAAGAACGTCGCCGGCTTCGACGTGTCGCGCCTGATGACCGGGGCGCTCGGCACCCTGGGGCTGGTCCTCGACGTCTCGCTCAAGGTGCTGCCGCTGCCGGCGGGCGATGCCAGCCTGCGTTTCGAAATGCCGCAGGACAAGGCGCTGGCGGCGCTGAACCGCTGGGCCGGCCAGCCGCTGCCCCTGGTGGCGAGCTGCTGGCAGGACGGCGTGCTGACCATCCGCCTGTCCGGCGCGCAGGCGGCCGTGGCGGCGGCGTGCGCCAGCCTCGGCGGCGAAGCGCTGGCCGCCGCGGATGAATTCTGGAACGGCCTGCGCGAGCAGAGCGCGGCCTTCTTCGCCGGCGATGCACCGCTGTGGCGCCTGTCGCTGCCTTCCGTTGCGCCGCCGCTGGAATCGCCGGGCGACCCCTTGATCGAATGGGGCGGGGCCCAGCGCTGGCTGCGCGGCGACGCCGATGCAGCGCAGCTGCGGCAGGCGGCTGTTGCGGCGGGCGGTCATGCCACCCTGTTCCGCGGCGGCGACAAAACCGGCGGCGTGTTCGCGCCGCTGCAGCCGGCGTTGATGGAAGTGCATCGCCGCCTGAAGCACAGCTTCGACCCCTATGGCGTGTTCAATCCCGGCAGGCTTTACCCGGAGTTCTAGATGAAACAGCCCCCACGCTCACTACGTTCGCTGCCCCCCGAGGGGGCGCAGGTCCCCCTTGGGGCGGTCCGGCGGGAGCCCTGATGGAAACCCACCTCGCCGATTTCATCCGTCATACCACCGCCGGCCGCGAGGCCGAGGAAATCCTGCGCCGCTGCGTGCATTGCGGCTTCTGCACCGCGACCTGCCCGACCTACCAGCTGCTGGGCGACGAGCTCGACGGACCGCGCGGCCGCATCTACCTGATCAAGCAGGTGCTGGAAGGCGCCGAGCCGACGGCAAAGACCCGGTTGCATCTCGACCGCTGCCTGACCTGTCGCTCCTGCGAATCGACCTGCCCATCCGGCGTGCATTACTCGCGCCTGCTCGACATCGGCCGCGAAGTGGTCGAGCAGAAGGTGCCGCGCAGCGGCAGCGACGCCTTCATGCGCGCGACGCTGAAGAACCTGCTGCCGCGCTCGACGGTGTTCGGCACGGCGATGAAGCTGGGGCAGTCGGTGCGCATGCTTTTGCCCGGCGCTTTGCGCGCCAAGGTGCCGCCGCTGAGTTCGGCCGGTGTGCGGCCTCACCGTTCGCATGCGCGGCAGATGATCGCGCTGGCGGGCTGCGTGCAACCGTCGATGTATCCCAACATCAATGGCGCCACCCGCCGCGTGCTAGACCGCCTCGGCATACAGATGGTGGAAGCCGCTGGCGCCGGCTGTTGCGGCGCGGTGCGCCTGCACCTGAATGCCGCCGAAGCAGCGCGCGACGACGCCCGTCGCAACATCGATGCCTGGTGGCCGCTGCTCGAAGCCGGCGCCGAGTGCCTGGTGATGACGGCCTCCGGCTGCGGCTCGCACGTGGTCGACTATGCCCATCAGCTGCAGGAGGACCCGGACTACGCGGTCAAGGCGGCACGCGTGGTGCTGGCGACGCGCGACATCAGCGAAGTCATCACGGCGGAAGCCGACGCGCTGGGCGCGCTCCTGAAGGACTGCCCGCCGCTGCCGGAAAGCGCCAGGCGGCTGGCCTTCCAGAGCCCCTGCAGCCTGCAGCACGGGCTCAAGATCCGCGGCATCGTCGAGTCGCTGCTGACCGCGGCCGGCTATACCCTGACGCCGGTGGCCGATTCCCACCTTTGCTGCGGCTCGGCGGGCACCTACTCGGTGCTGCAGCCTGAAATCTCGAAGCGCCTGCAGGCCAACAAACTCGCTGCGCTCACGGCCGGTGCGCCGGCCGCGATCGCCAGCGCCAATGTCGGCTGCATGGGCCACCTGCAGGGCGGCACCGATGTGCCGGTGCGGCACTGGATAGAACTGATCGACGAACGCCTGTCGGCCTGATGGACATCCAGCTCGACAGCGCCGCGCGCGACTGGGCCACGCTGCATTCGAGTTTCCGCTGGAACGTCCCGGCGCGCTACAACATCGCTGCGGCCTGCTGCGGTCGCTGGGCCGGGGATCGTTCCCGCTTCGCGCTGTATTACGAGGACGAGACGGGGCACACGGAAGCCTGGAGTTTCTGGGATGTGCAGCAGGCCGCCAACCGCCTGTGCAACGTGCTCGGCGCGATGGGTGTCATGGCCGGCGACCGCGTCGCCATCATCCTGCCGCAGCGGCCGGAAACCGGCATCGCGCACATGGCCTGCTACCAGATGGGCGCGATCGCGGTGCCGGTCTCGCACCTGTTCGGCGCCGACGCGCTGGAATTCCGCCTGACGCATGCCGGGGTGCGCGTCGCCATCATCGACGAAGGCGGGCTGGAGAAACTAGGCGCCGTGCGCGAGAAGCTGCCGGACCTGAAGCACGTGATCGGCGTCGGCGGCGCGCGCGAAGCCTGGGTGCGCGAATGGAGCGCGCTGCTGCCGCTGGCCTCGTCGCGCTACGTGGCGCGCGACACTGCCGCCGACGATCCCGCCATGATCATCTATACCAGCGGCACCACGGGCAACCCGAAGGGCGCGCTGATCGCGCAGCGCAGCCTGATCGGCAACCTCTCGGGCTTCGTCTGCTCGCATGATTTCTACCCGCAGCGCGGCGACATGTTCTGGTCGCCGGCCGACTGGGCCTGGACCGGCGGCCTGTTCGACGCGCTGCTGCCGAGCTGGGCTTTCGGCCAGCCGATCCTGGGTTACCGCGGCCGCTTCGACCCGGAGAAGGCTTTCTGGCTGATGGAAAAGTACGGCATACGCAATGCCTTCCTCTTTCCCACGGCGCTGAAGATGATGATGAAGGCCGTGCCGCAGCCGGGCGAGAAATACGACCTCGCGCTGCGCTCGATCATGAGCGCCGGCGAGACCGTCGGCGAAGCCGTCTGTGCCTGGGCGCAGGCAGCGCTGGGCGTGACGGTGAACGAGATGTACGGCCAGACCGAGATCAACTACATCGTCGGCAACTGCGCGGCGGTGACGCCGCCCAAGTTCGGTGCCATGGGGCGCGGTTATCCCGGCCACCGCCTCGGCGTACTCGACGACGAAGGCAATCCGGTGGCGCCCGGCGAGATGGGCGAGGTCTGCGTGCAGCGCGCCTGCAATGGCGAGATGGACCCGGTGTTCATGCTCGGCTACTGGAACAACCCGCAGGCCACGGCGGAAAAATTCTTCGGTGGCGGCATCGATGATCCGCAGGCCTGGGGCCGCACCGGGGATTTGGCGAAGCTGGACGAGGACGGTGTGCTCTGGTACCAGGGCCGCAGCGACGACATGTTCAAGAGCGCCGGCTATCGCATCGGGCCGGGCGAGATCGAAAACTGCCTGGTCAAGCATGCGGCGGTGCTCAACGCCGCCGTGATTGGCGCCCCGGACGAAACGCGCGGCACCGTGGTCAAGGCCTTCATCGTGCTGCAGCCCGGGCAGGCGCCGTCGGCGGCGCTGGAGGCCTCGCTGCAGGACCACGTGCGCAAGTATCTGGCGCCTTACGAGTATCCCAAGATCATCGAGTTCATCGATGCCCTGCCGATGACCACCACCGGCAAGGTGCAGCGGCGGCTGTTGCGCGGGCGGTAGGGCGGGCTTCAGCCCGCCAAACACCCCGGCCGACTGAAGTCGGCCCTATTTCAGCCAGCGCCGGCGCCAGAAGATGATGGACAGTGTGGTGGCGACCGCCGCCATCATTCCGATGGCGACGAAAAATCCGGTCGGCCAGTCGAGCAGCGGCATGGTGCGGAAGTTCATGCCGAAGATGCCCGAGATCAGCGTCGCCGGCATGAAGATGATGGCGACCACGGTCAGCGCGCGGACCTCCTGGTTGACCCGGTTGCTGGCCGCCGAGAGGTAGATGTCGAGCATGCCGGCGATCATGTCGCGGCTGGCTTCCAGCGATTCGATGGCGTGCACGGTGTGGTCATACACGTCGCGCAGGTAGGGTCGGGTTTCGGGGCGGAAGAAGCGCTCGTCGGCGCGCGTCAGGCTGTTGATCACTTCGCGCAGCGGCCAGATCGAGCGGCGCAGGTTCAGCGTCTCGCGCTTGAGTTGATGCACCAGTTGCAGCGCACCCGGCCGCGGGTGCTCCAGCATCATGTCTTCCAGTTCCTCGGTGCGTTCGCCGATGTTCTCGAGGATGGTGAAATAGCGGTCGACGATGGCGTCGAGCAGGGAATAGGCGAGATAGTCGGCGCCGAGCCTGCGGATCTGGCCGCGATCCTGGCGCAGGCGTTCGCGCACCGGGTCGAAGCGGCCGCTGGGGCGTTCCTGGAAGCTGAGGACGAAGTTGGGGCCGAGGATCAGGCTGACCTGGTCGGAGCCGATCTCCCGGCTGTCGCCATCGACTTCGAAGAAGCGGGCGACGATGAACAGGTAATCGCCGTAGTCGTCGACCTTGGGTCGCTGGTTGGTGTTGAGGATGTCTTCCAGCACCAGGGGGTGCAGCCGGAAGCGGCGGCCGATTTCGGCCATCACCTCGGGTTCGTGCAGGCCATGCACGTTGAGCCAGAGCACCGGCAGGGCCGGCCGGTAGGCCTGCGACTCCGCCAGCGAGGTGAATTGGCGCTCGACCAGGTCGGCCTCGCCGTATTCGAGCAGGGTAATCGTGGCCTGCTCGGTCTTGCGCTCGCCGAGGTGGATCAGCGCCCCCGGCGCCAGTCCCACCTTGGCGGTTTGCGAGAGGCGTTTCGCGGCGCGGGGGTGGGCGCGATGCGGCTTCGAACTGGTCATGGCGGGCGGCTCATCGGCAGGCGAAAGGCGTATCATACGGCGGCGCATAAAGGCGTGGGCGCGGCGTAAATCAGGTGCGGGCGGGAAGTGCGCCGCAACGGGCCGCGGCTCAAGAGCATCGAAAAACAGGTGAATGGGAGAATCATGGCGCTGACAATTGGAGTTCCCCGCGAAACGCTGGCGGGCGAAAGGCGTGTGGCCACGGTACCGGAAGTCGTTGAAAAGCTGATCAAGCTGGGCTTCGCCGTGGCGGTCGAATCCGGCGCCGGCGACGCCGCGAATTGCAGCGACGACAGCTACCGCGCCGCCGGCGCCACGGTCATCGACGGCGCCGCCAGTCTGTGGGCGGCCTCCGACATCGTGTTCAAGGTCGGCGTACCGACGCCGGCGGAAGTCGGCCTGCTGCGCGCAGGCGGCACCCTGATCGGCTTCGTCTGGCCGGCGCAGAACCCGGAACTGATGCAGCAACTGGCGGCGAAAAAGGCCACCGTGCTGGCGATCGACGCCCTGCCGCGCCAGCTCTCGCGCGCGCAGAAGATGGATGCCCTGACGTCCCAGGCCGGCGTTGCCGGCTACCGCGCCGTGATCGAGGCGGCCAACGCCTTCGGCCGCTTCTTCAACGGCCAGATCACCGCCGCCGGCAAGGTGCCGCCGGCCAAGGTCTTCATCGCCGGCGCAGGCGTCGCGGGGCTGGCCGCGATCGGTACGGCGGCCAGCCTGGGCGCCATCGTGCGCGCCAACGACACCCGCGCCGAGGTCGCCGACCAGGTCGTTTCGCTGGGCGGCGAATTCGTCAAGGTCGATTACGAGGAGGAAGGTTCCGGCGGCGGCGGCTACGCCAAGGTCATGAGCGAGGGCTTCCAGCAGGCCCAGCGCGAGATGTACGCGAAGCAGGCGCGCGAAGTCGACATCATCATCACCACCGCGCTGATTCCCGGCAAGCCGGCGCCGCGGCTGATCACCGCCGAGATGGTGCAGAGCATGAAGCCCGGCAGCGTGATCGTGGACATGGCGGCCGAGCGCGGCGGTAACTGCGAGCTGACCGAGCCGGGCAAGGCGGTGGTGAAGCACGGCGTCACCATCATCGGCTACAGCGACCTGAATTCGCGGCTGGCCAAGCAGTCCTCGACGCTCTACGCCACCAACCTGTTCCGCCTCATGGAGGAGTTGTGCAAGACCAAGGACGGCGTGGTCAACGTCAACATGGAAGACGACGCGATCCGCGGCCTGACCGTGATCAAGGAGGGCGAAGTGACCTGGCCGGCACCGCCGCCCAAGCTGCCGGCCGCGCCGCCGCCGAAACCGGCCGCCGCCGCAGCCGCCGCCAAGAAGGGCGGCCACGGCCATGGCGCGCCCGCCGAACCCATGGCGGCCGGCACGCTGGCGACCATGTTCGCCGTTGCCGCGGGCCTGTTCTGGTTCGTCGGCGCCAACGCACCGCAGGCCTTCCTCGCCCACTTCACCGTGTTCGTGCTGGCCTGCTTCGTCGGCTACATGGTGGTGTGGAACGTGACGCCGGCCCTGCATACGCCGCTGATGAGCGTGACCAACGCGATTTCATCGATCATCTGCATCGGCGCCCTGGTGCAGATCGCGCCGCCGCTGGCGGGCGGAGCGCCGCCGGATACGTGGATACGCTGGCTGGCGGTCGGCGGCATCGCGCTGACGGCGGTCAACATGTTCGGCGGTTTCGCCGTGACCCAGCGCATGCTGGACATGTTCCGCAAATAGGAGACACATCGAAATGTCCGGAAACCTGGCAACCGTCTCCTACATCGGAGCAACCATCCTCTTCATCCTCAGCCTCGGCGGGCTGTCGAATCCCGAGACCTCGCGCCGCGGCAACCTCTACGGCATGATCGGCATGACCATCGCCGTACTGGCCACGGTGTTCGGGCCGCGCGTCACGGCGGCAGGCTACCCCTGGATCATCGGCGCCATGGTGGCCGGCGGCGCCATCGGCCTCTACGCGGCGAAAGTCGTCAAGATGACGCAGATGCCGGAGCTGGTGGCGCTGATGCACAGCCTGGTCGGCCTTGCCGCCTGTCTGGTCGGCTTCGCCAGCTACATCGACACCTCGGCGCCGCTGACCGGCGCCGAGAAGACCATCCACGAGCTGGAAATCTACATCGGCATCCTGATTGGCGCGGTGACTTTCTCCGGCTCGCTGATCGCCTTCGGCAAGCTCAACGGCAAGATCGGCGGCGCGCCGCTGCTGCTGCCGGCACGCCACTGGCTCAACCTGATCGGCCTGCTGGTGGTGATCTGGTTCGGCGGCAAGTTCATCGCCGCCCATTCGATCAGCGACGGCATGACGCCGCTGATCATCATGACCGTGATCGCGCTGCTGTTCGGCATCCACATGGTGATGGCCATCGGCGGCGCCGACATGCCGGTGGTGGTCTCGATGCTCAACAGCTATTCCGGCTGGGCGGCGGCGGCGACCGGCTTCATGCTGTCGAACGACCTGCTGATCGTGGTCGGCGCGCTGGTGGGGTCCTCCGGCGCGATCCTGTCCTACATCATGTGCAAGGCGATGAACCGCCACTTCATCAGCGTGATCGCCGGCGGCTTCGGCACCGGCGGCGGCGCACCCGCGGCGCCCAAGGGCGAGGCCGCGGCGCCTGCCGGCGAAGTGGTGCCCGTCAGCGCCACCGAGACCGCCGAACTGCTGAAGGAGGCCAAGAGCGTGATCATCGTTCCCGGCTACGGCATGGCGGTGGCCCAGGCCCAGCACACGGTGTATGAGATCACCAAGCACCTGCGCGAGAAGGGCGTGAACATCCGCTTCGGCATCCATCCGGTGGCGGGGCGCATGCCCGGCCACATGAACGTGCTGCTGGCCGAAGCCAAGGTGCCCTACGACATCGTGCTGGAAATGGACGAGCTCAACGACGACTTCCCGGCCACCGACGTCGCCATGGTGATCGGCGCCAACGACATCGTCAATCCGGCGGCGCAGGACGACCCGACCAGCCCGATCGCCGGCATGCCGGTGCTCGAAGTCTGGAAGGCCAAGACCTCGATCGTCATGAAGCGTTCCATGGCCTCCGGATACGCCGGTGTGGACAATCCGCTCTTCTACAAGGAGAACAACCGCATGCTGTTCGGCGATGCGAAGAAGATGCTGGACGAGGTACTGGTGGCGCTGAAGAGCTGATTGCCGTGTCGTGGGCGCCGACTTTCGGCGCGCGGAAGGAAAAAGCCACGGCAAGCCGTGGCTTTTTTTCGGGATGCCGGCCTGGACCGGTCCGGCTCAGGCCTGCCTCGCAAATTCCTCAAACGCTTCCGGCAACAAGGGGCGGCTGAACAGGTAGCCCTGATAGGCGTGGCAGCCGATGCTGGCAAGGAAGAGGAGTTGCTCCTCGGTTTCCACGCCCTCGGCGATGACCGGCAGCCCCAGGGTATGCGCCAGGGCAACGATGGTGCGGGCGATGGCGGCATCATTGGGATCGAACAGGACATCCCGCACGAAGGACTGGTCGATCTTGATCTGGTCGAGTGGCAGGCGTTTGAGATAGGAAAGCGAAGAGTAGCCGGTGCCGAAGTCGTCCAGCGAAAAGCCCACTTTCTGCTCCTTGAGGGCCGTCATCTTGGTGATGATCTCCTCGACGTTGTCCAGCAGCAGGCTCTCGGTGAGTTCCAGTTTGAGCTTCCTCGGGTCCGCGTTGTTGCCGTCGAGCGCGGCCAGCACCTGGCCGTAGAAATCCCGTTGCCGGAACTGCTGGGCGCTGACATTGACCGCCATGGTGAGGTGGGCGGTTTCCGGCCGCCTTGCCCAGGCATTGAGTTGCGCGCAGGCCTTGTCCAGTGCCCACAGTCCGAGCGGCAGGATCAGGCCGGTATCTTCGGCCAGCGGAATGAATTCCGCCGGAAGGACGATGCCGCGCTGCGGATGGTTCCAGCGTATCAGCGCTTCGACGCCCGTGGTGCGGCCAATACGATCCACCTGGGGCTGGTAGTGAAGGACGAACTGGTTTTTTTCTATGCCCTGGCGCAGGTCAGCCTCCATGGCGACCCGCGCGGCAACCACGGTTTGCATTTCCGGGTCGAAAAAGCGCAGCGCGTTGCGGCCCGATTTCTTGGCCTGATACATGGCCAGATCGGCCTGCTTGAGCAATTCCTCGACTGAAGTGTGCTGGTCGCCGAACAGGGTGACGCCGATGCTTGGCGTGCTGTGGTGCTTGGTTTCGCCAAGCATGTAGGGCTGGTTGAGCGCGGAAAGGATCTTTTCACCGACCGAATCGGCCCGGCCGATCGCCTCCAGGAGTTTCTCGTCGAGGTCTTCAAGCATTACGACGAATTCGTCGCCACCGAGGCGGGCCACCGTGTCGCTCTCGCGGATGCAGCCGGCGAGCCGCCGGGCGACCTGTTGCAGCAGCAGGTCGCCTTTATCATGGCCCAGCGTGTCGTTGAGATCCTTGAAGTCGTCGAGGTCGATGAAAAAAAGTGCGCCATGGCGCTTGTTGCGCGCACTGGCGGCCAGGGCATGCTGCAGGCGGTCGAGCAGCAGGCGCCGGTTGGGCAGGCCGGTCAAGGGGTCCGAGAACGCCAGAAGCCGGATTTGCTCTTCGGTGCGCTTGTGCTGCGTGATGTCGGAGAAGGTGGCGACATAGTTGGTCAGCCGGCCCTGCTTGTCGTGCACGGCGGCTATTGACAGCCACTCCGGATACAGTTCGCCGCACTTGCGCCGGTTCCAGATTTCGCCCCGCCAGCGGCCTGTGCTGAAGAGGCTTGCCCACATCTCCCGATAGAACGTCTTGTCGTGGCGGCCCGACTGCAGCAGGCGTGGATTTAGGCCGAGAACCTCGCTTTCCTCGTAGCCGGTGATCTCGGTGAAGGCGCGGTTGACTGCAATGATCGCACCGTCGGGCTTGGTGATGGTCACGCCTTCCGCGCTGCTCTCGAATACCGTGGCGGCCTGCCGCAGGTTGTCTTCCAGGCGCTTGCGTTCGGTGATGTCGAGCATCACGCCGACCAGGCCGGCCGCCGTCCCGTCGGGTCGGGTGAAGGCCGCCTTGTGGAACATCACGTCGCGCATCTCGCCGTTGGCGCAGCGGGCCTGGCTTTCGTAGATCTGCGACCCCGGCTTGTCGAGGAGTTCACGGTCGGCGGCGACGTATTTGTCGGCCAGTTCCGGCGGGGCAATGTCGTGCGGCGTCATGCCGATCAACTCGCTCGCCGGTCGTCCGATGAATGCTTCGAAGGCGCTGTTGCAACCCAGGTAACGCACTTTCGCGTCCTTGTAGAAAACCGGGCTGGGAATCGCCTCGATCAGTTGCTGCTGGAAATGAAGCTGCTGCGAGAGTTCCGCCGTGCGTTCGCTGACGCGCTCCTCGAGTTCGTCGTGGCTGCGGCGCAGCGCCTCGTCCGCCCGCTTGTAGGCGGTACGGTCCTCGAGGAGCCAGATTGTTCCCTCTGCCGGCTGGTCCGGATTGCTGACGTAGCCGATCAGGTTGATCCACAAGTCGGTACCGTCCTGGCGCCGCATGTACAGCTCGGTCTGGAACGGTTTGGCCGCGGACAGCAGGGGACCGGCCAGGCGTCCGAGTTCATCGTATTCCTCGCCGGATCGGTACAGCACGTGTCCCGGTTGGCCGATGGCATGGCTTTCCGAAAATCCGAACATTTCGCCGAACTTGCGGTTGTGGCGCCTTATCTTGCGATCGCGGGTGAGCAATATGCCGACCGAGGCATTGTCCATGATCGCCCCGAGTTCGCGCAGCGCCGCCTTCAACTGTTCCTGGGCCTGCCGCCTTTCCTCGATGTCCTCGCCGATCCAGATGACGCCGCGATCCAGGTTTCCGGGATCGATCGCCTTGGCAAGAAAATGGCACCAGACCAGGCTGCCGTCCTTGCGCCGGTACTGCGCTTCGCCGCTGTGTGACTTTCCCGCCGCCAGCAGCGGGCCAACCGCCTGTCCCTGCGCCAGCGAGGCTTCCTTGCTCGCGGCGATGACGACCATCGACTGGCCAATCAGCTCCTCCGGCGCATAGCCCAGAATTTCCGCGGCGCGGGGGTTGCAGCGCTGCAATACCAGGCCGTGCGAGTAGATGATGCCGACCGAGGCATTGGTAAAGATCGCCTCGAGTTCAAGCAGGGTTTGCCGCTGCCTTGCTTCCTCCGCCCGGCGCGCCGAAATGTCGTTGAGGATCCAGATGGTGCCGAGCTGCGGATGTGCCGGGTCGATCAGGTAGCCGATGACTTCCGCATGGAACGTGCTGCCGTCCCGCCTTTGCGCAATCATTTCGCTGTTGAAGGGCCTGCCCGCCGACAGCAGGGGAAAGGCGGAACGACCGAGCGCTTCATGGGCCCCGGCCGAATGGAACAGCAGGCTCGCGGGAAGTCCGATCAGGCTGGTATCGCCGGCGCCGAACATCTCGGCAAACTTCGGGTTGTAGCGCTGCATCATGCCGTCGCGGGTGAACAGGATGCCCACCGAGGCATTGCTCATGATCGCCTCGAGTTCGCTCATGGTTGCCGCGAGCGCGGCTTGCACGCTCCGGGTTTCCTCGATGTCCTCCATGATCCAGATGGTGCCGCGCCGGGTGTCTTCCGGGTCGTAGGCCTTGGCGAAGGTCCGGCACCAGACCAGGCTGCCGTCCTTGCGCCTGAACTGGCGTTCCGCGTTGAAGGATGCACCCGCCGCCAGGAGCGGTCCGGCGGCACGTCCCAGCTCCTCGTAGGATTCGATGCTGGGGTAGATGGATACCCCGGGCCGGCCGACAAGTTCTTCCCGCGTGTAGCCGAGGATTTCTGCGGCGCGAGGATTGCAGCGCTGGATGACACGCTCGCGGGAGTAGACGATGCCGACCGAAGCGTGAGTGAAGATCGCATCCAGTTCGAGCAATATCTGTCGCTGCGATTCCTCGGCTGCCTGCTGCCGGGTAACGTCGGTGCCCGCCCCGATGTATCCCAGGAAAACGCCGTTGGCGTCGAACCGGGGTTTGCCGCTCAGCCGGATGGTGACGCGAAGGCCGTCCGGACGGGTGAGGGCGTATTCGAAGTCGCGAAAGGGGCGGCGGTTTTCCATGTCATCGAGATGGCGCCGCCATTGCTCCGGGTCGCGGTCAAGTATCAGCCGGGTGGCGACTTGCTCGCGGGTCTTGCCGATGAACATGCCGGCCGACTGCCCGGTGATTTCGAAGAATCGCTCGGAGATGTAAGTGAAGCGCAGGGCCGAATCGGTTTCCCAGAACCAGTCGGAGGCCGCTTCCGCGATCAGGCGGAAACGGTCTTCGCTGTCGCGCAATGCGGCTTCCACGCGACGCCGTTCGGCATCGCCATGCGACCTGTTACGTGCGGGCGGACAGGCAGCTTTCCCCGCATCGTTCCCGGCGGGCTGTTTCATGGACGGGCTACCGAAAGCACCAAACTTCTCCTACGGCCGACGGGCGACCGATCTGCTCACACCCCGTCAGACCCCATGGTTTTCGGCAACTATAGCCTGATAGGCGGTGTCCGTACATCGAAACTCCGTATCGGATCCGCACCTAATAGGCGACAACCAGTCAGGCGGCCCCGATTCCGCAAGCGGCCTCGACTCCGCTAGCATTGCATTCATGAAACTCGATCCGGAAGCGTTGCGGCAGGTCGCCAGCCGCACGCTCGATCACTACCAAACGCGTGCCGAAGCCTTCTGGGAGGGCACGCGCAACCACGACGTCGAGCAGAACATCGAGGCCCTGTTGCGTCATATCCGGTCGCCCGCGCCGCATTCCATCCTCGACTTCGGCTGCGGCCCAGGCAGGGATCTGGTCGCTTTCGCGCGGCGCGGGCATCGTGCCGTCGGTCTGGAAGGCGCCCCGGCGCTGGCGCAGATGGCGCGTACCCACAGCGGCTGCGAAGTCTGGCAGCAGGACTTCCTCAGCCTCGATTTGCCCGATTGCCATTTTGACGGCATCTTTGCCAACGCCTCGCTGTTTCATGTGCCGCGCCAGGAACTGCCGCGGGTATTGCGCCAGTTGCATGGAACGCTGAAGCCTGGTGGGGTGCTGTTCAGTTCGAATCCGCGCGGCGAAAATCAAGAGAGCATGAGCGGCGAGCGCTATGGGGCCTACTACGACCTTGCGGCATGGAGGGCGTATCTGATCGCCGCCGGCTTTTCCGAACTGGAACACTACTATCGTCCGGTCGGCTTGCCCTTCGAGCGGCAGCCCTGGCTGGCCAGCGTCTGGAGGAAAGCGGGGCGCCCCTGAGCTGCTGTCGCGGCTGGCAGCCACCCCGATTGCGTCAGGCGCGAGACCCCGGGACGTGAAACCGGCCTGCCTCTGAAGCAGGGGTTGGCCGGGTGAACCGGCCCGTGAGTCGCGGGTGCGGGATTACTTCAAGGCCCGAGGCAACGCGCCGCGGCCGCCGCATTGGCGATCGAGTTCAACTGCTCCGCTTTGGCCTTGTCATCGAGCGCGCCGTTGTAAAACACCCTGTCGGCTTGCGCGGCATAGTCCTGGCAACTGGGCGGGCTGACAAGAATGCGGGTGCGAAACTGGTACGCGTTCGTCGCATCGGTCTGCGGGGGCGCTTGATACGGGTTGGACCCTGGCGGCGGCGGTTTGGGTGCCGGCGCTATCGGCTGGGCAGGTGCCGCCGCATTTGCGGCGATCGGAGCGGCGAACGCAATTGCCACAGCGCTAGCCAAGGCTGTCAGTGCCGTCGTTGCGATCCTGGACATCATCTTTCTCCTCGTCATGTGGTCCTGATCCTTGTCCGGCCGATGCTGCCGGCACGAAGATCCATGCCAATGATTTCATACTAGCTCATTTCGCCGCCGCAGGCATTTACAGATTTGCCTTACGCCGGTCGTGCTCGGACCACAAGGCCCGGGCGAACGCCTTCCAGGCCGGACCGCCATGCGTATCGATATTTTCGTTGGCGCTTTCTCTCATCACCGTCAGCATCAGTTGCGCCAGGCCGAAAAGCTCGAGGCGCGCCCGTTGCAGCGGCTCATCGGGGTCGCAGTCGAGGGCGTCTGGCTTGCAGTCGAAAGCCTGGCGCGCCAGTTCACGCACCTGGACCGGATTGTCCCAGTCGATACCGAGAATCACGCCCTTGGTCTCGATCTCGTGCTCGATCTGCGCAGCTTCCCGGGAATAGTTCTCCAGCCCGCTCATGGCTTGCCTTTCCGCGTAGCCGCTGCCCGCCTGGGCTTTGCCGCCGCGGCCTGCGCCGGCCGCCTCGCCAGGAAGCGCGCGAGGTAGCGCCCTGTATGGCTGCCCTTCACCTTCGCCACGTCTTCCGGCGTGCCGGTCGCAATGATGCGGCCGCCACCGTCACCGCCCTCGGGGCCGAGGTCGACGATCCAGTCGGCGGTCTTGATCACGTCGAGGTTGTGTTCGATCACCACCACGGTATTGCCGTGATCGCGCAGGCGGTGCAGCACCGAGAGCAGCATTTCGATGTCCTGGAAATGCAGGCCGGTGGTCGGCTCGTCAAGGATGTAGAGCGTGCGCCCGGTGTCGCGCTTGGACAGTTCCAGCGCCAGCTTGACGCGCTGCGCTTCGCCTCCCGAGAGCGTGGTGGCCGACTGGCCGAGCTGGATGTAGGAGAGGCCGACATCGACCAGGGTCTGCAGCTTGCGCGCGACCACCGGTACCGCGTCGAAGAATTCGCGCGCCTGCTCGACGGTCATCTGCAGTACTTCATGGATGGTCTTGCCCTTGTAGCGGACTTCCAGCGTCTCGCGGTTGTAGCGCTTGCCGTGGCAGACGTCGCAGGGGACGAAGATGTCGGGCAGGAAATGCATCTCCACCTTGATCATGCCGTCGCCCTGGCAGGCCTCGCAGCGCCCGCCTTTGACGTTGAAACTGAAGCGCCCGGGGCTGTAGCCGCGTTCGCGCGAAGCGGGCACGCCGGCGAAGAGTTCGCGGATCGGCGTCAGCAGGCCCGTGTAAGTGGCCGGGTTGGAGCGCGGCGTGCGTCCGATCGGCGACTGGTCGACGTTGATCACCTTGTCGAAGAACTCCAGGCCCTCGATCTCCCGGTGCGGCGCCGGTTCCACGGCCGAGCCGTAGAGATGGCGCGCGGCGCCGGCATACAGCGTGTCGTTGATGAGTGTCGACTTTCCGGAGCCCGAGACTCCGGTAATACAGGTGAGCAGGCCGACGGGGATCGCCAGGTCGACATGTTTGAGGTTGTTGCCGCTGGCCTCGCGGATTCTCAGTTCGCGCAGGGCGTTGGGCGGTGTGCGTTTGGCCGGGGTGGCGATCTCGCGCCGGCCGGCGAGGAAGGCGCCGGTAACCGAGACGGTGTTCGCCGCCACCTGCTGCGGCGTGCCTTCGGCGACCACGCGGCCGCCGTGTTCGCCGGCACCGGGGCCCATGTCCACCACGTAGTCCGCCGACTCTATGGCTTCGAGGTCGTGCTCGACCACGATCACCGTGTTGCCCAGGTCGCGCAGGTGGAACAGGGTTTCCAGCAGGCGCGAATTGTCGCGCTGGTGCAGGCCGATGCTGGGCTCGTCGAGCACGTACATCACGCCGGTGAGGCCGGAGCCGATTTGCGAAGCCAGGCGGATGCGCTGCGCCTCGCCGCCGGAGAGCGTTTCGGCCGAACGGTCGAGCGAGAGGTAGTCGAGGCCGACGTTGATCAGGAAGGACAGGCGTGCGGTGATTTCCTTGAGGATTTTTTCGCCGACCTGGGCCTTCTGCCCGGTCAGCTGCAGCAGGTTGAAGAAGTCGCGGCAATTGATCAGCGACAGGCGGCTGATGTCGGAAATCGTCTTGCCGCCGACGAAGACATGGCGCGCCTCGCGGCGCAGGCGCATGCCGCCGCATTCGGGGCAGGGCTTGTTGTTGAGGTACTTGGCGAGTTCCTCGCGCACCGCCATCGAGTCGGTCTCGCGGTAGCGGCGCTCGAGGCTGGGGATGATGCCCTCGAAGGGGTGGCTGCGGTCGAAGCGCGTGCCTTTCTCGTTCAGATACTTGAACCGGATTTGCTCCTTGCCCGAGCCGTAAAGCACGATGTCGGTGGTCGCCACGGGGAGCTTTTCGAAGGGCACATTGGTGTCGATGCCGTAATGTGCGGCGAGCGACTCCAGCATCTGGAAATAGAACTGGTTGCGCCGGTCCCAGCCCTTGATGGCGCCGGCGGCGAGGCTCAGGTGCGGATAGGCGACGACGCGCGCCGGATCGAAGAACTGGATCTGGCCGAGGCCGTCGCACTTCTGGCAGGCGCCCATCGGGTTGTTGAAGGAAAACAGGCGCGGTTCGAGTTCCTGCAGCGCGTAGTTGCAGACCGGGCAGGCGAACTTCGAGGAGAACAGGTGCTCCTTGCCGGTATCCATTTCCACCGCCAGCGCGCGGCCTTCGGCGTGCATCAGCGCGGTCTCGAAGCTTTCCGCCAGGCGCTGGCGCACGTCGGGGCGCACCTTGATCCGATCGACCACGATGTCGATGGTGTGCTTCTGCGTCTTGGCCAGCTTCGGCAATGTGTCGATGTCATGCACGGTGCCATCTACCCGCAGACGGACGAAGCCCTGCGCCCGCAATTCGGCGAACAGGTCGAGCTGCTCGCCCTTGCGGTTGGCCACCACCGGGGCGAGGATCATCAGCCTGGTGTCTGCGGGCAGGGCGAGTACGTGATCGACCATCTGCGAGACGCTGTTGGCTTCCAGCGGCAGGTCGTGGTCCGGGCAGTGCGGCGTGCCGGCGCGGGCGTAGAGCAGGCGCAGGTAGTCGTGGATCTCGGTGACGGTGCCGACGGTGGAACGCGGGTTGTGGCTGGTGGCCTTCTGCTCGATCGAGATCGCCGGCGAGAGGCCCTCGATCAGGTCCACGTCGGGCTTTTCCATGAGTTGCAGGAACTGCCGCGCGTAGGCCGAGAGCGATTCGACATAGCGGCGCTGGCCTTCGGCGTAGAGGGTGTCGAAGGCCAGCGAGGACTTGCCCGAGCCGGACAGGCCGGTGATCACGGTCAGGCGGTTGCGCGGCAGGTCGAGGTTGATGTTCTTGAGGTTATGCGTTCGCGCGCCGCGAATCTTGATGTATTCCATGATGCATGCTGCGATGTTGGGGGAACCGGAGAATATACCCCGCCGGGGATTCGATAGCCAATGTGCGGTTTCCCCTGTCGTGGCAGGGTCGCCGTACCGCCACCGCCGACTTTTTTGTTCCCCCTTGCCATGTTTTGCATATTTATGCTTTAATGCGTTTATGCGAACGACCATTGACCTCTCCGATGAACTGTTCCGTCGCGCCAAGGCGGAGGCGGCCTTGCGCGGTCGCAAGTTGAAGGACCTGGTCGAGGATGGCCTGCGCCGTGTGCTGGATCAGCCCGACGCGCCGTCGGCCGTTCCACCCCCGGCTTCGCTGCATGACCTGATGCAGGATTGTTGCGGCGTGGCGGAGCCGACGCCGCCGGATTATTCGGTCAATCCGTCGCATCTGGACGGCTTCGGCCGCTAACTGCATGCAACGCGGCGTACTGCTTGATACCGGGCCTCTGGTTGCCTATTTCTGTCCCACGGACCGTTTTCACGCCTGGGCCGTCAGCCAGTTCGCTTCATTCATTGCCCCCGTGACGACCTGCGAACCCGTGCTGGCTGAAAGCTGCTTTCTGCTGGCGCGTGCCGGGGTGTCGCCAACGCGGGTGCTGAACAAGCTGGCACAGGGCGTATTTCGCATCGGGGTAGGCATCGAGCGGGATGCTGCCGCGATCGCGGCCCTGATGCAGCGCTACGCAGACCTGCCGATGACGCTGGCCGACGCCTGCATGGTGCGTCTGGCCGAGACACAACCCGGTCCGTTGTGTACATTGGATCGCGACTTCCACGTTTACCGCCGGCAGGGTCGCCATCCCCTGGACTTGATCATGCCGGACGACCTCACCTTGCCGCCAAGCTCCTGAATCCCATGCTATCTCCCACGCCCGACGGCATGAGCCGCGACGAAAAGCGCGCCGGCGTATCCCTCGCCTCGATCTTCGCGCTGCGCATGCTCGGGCTGTTCCTGATCCTGCCGGTGTTCGCGATCCATGCCCAGACCATTCCCGGCGGCGACGACCTGACCCTGGTCGGCATTGCGCTCGGCGCCTACGGCCTGACCCAGGCGATGTTCCAGATTCCCTTCGGCATGGCCGCCGACACCTATGGTCGCAAACGGGTCATCATCACCGGCTTGCTGCTGTTTGCCTTCGGTTCGGCCGTGGCCGCCCTGGCGACCGACATCTGGTGGACCATCCTCGGTCGCGTCCTGCAGGGCGCGGGGGCGATCTCGGCGGCGGTCACCGCGCTGGCCGCCGACCTGACGCGCGAACAGCACCGCACCAAGGTCATGGCGATGATCGGCTCCTCGATCGGACTGGTGTTCGCCATCTCGCTGGTCGCCGCACCCGCGCTGTACGCGGCGATCGGCATGGGCGGGATTTTCTGGCTGACGGCAATCCTGGCGCTCGCCGCCATCGGCCTGGTTACCCACGTGGTGCCGCCGGCACCGCCGCTGCCGGGCGGACCGAAACCGCCGTTTCGCGAAGTGCTGCTCGATACCCAGTTGCTGCGGCTGAACTTCGGCATCTTTACCCTGCACATGGTGCAGATGGCGATGTTCGTCGTGGTGCCCGGCCTGCTGGTCCGTTATGGCGGCCTGCCGCTGGCTTCGCACTGGCAGATCTACCTGCCGGCGGTGCTGGCCTCCTTCGTCCTGATGGTGCCGGCGATCATCCTCGCCGAGAAGCGCAACAAGGTGCAGCCGGTGTTCGTCTCCGCCATCGGCCTGTTGCTCCTTACCTTGTTGGTGATGGGCTTCGGCAGCACGAGTTTCGCGGTGGTGGCCGGCGGCCTGCTGAGCTTCTTCGTCGCCTTCAACATCCTCGAAGCCATGCTGCCCTCGCTGATTTCGCGCATTGCGCCGTCCAGTGCCAAGGGCGCGGCCCTGGGGGTCTACAACACCACCCAGGCCCTCGGCCTGTTTACCGGCGGCGCCCTGGGCGGCTGGCTGGTAAAGAATTACGATGCGGGCGCGGTGTTTGTCGGCGGCGCGGCGATGGCCGCGCTCTGGCTGGCGGCGGCGGCCACCATGCCGCCGGTGCCCGTGCGGCGAACGGCAGCCGCGACGGCACCATCCACGCATGGCATACTTGAAAGCAAACCCTGAGGAGAAGGTGACATGGCATCTGTGAACAAGGTAATTCTGGTGGGCAATCTCGGCGCGGACCCGGAGATGCGCTATCTGCCCAGCGGCGAGGCGGTGGCCAACATCCGCATCGCCACCACCGATACGTGGAAGGACAAGGACGGCAACAAGCAGGAGGCCACCGAGTGGCATCGCGTCAGCTTCTTCGGCAGGCAGGCGGAAGTGTGCGGGCAGTACCTGAAGAAGGGTTCGCAGATTTATGTCGAGGGATCCATCCGTACCCGCAAATGGCAGGACAAGGAGGGCCAGGACCGCTACTCGACCGAAATCCGCGGCGATCGCATGCAGATGCTCGGCGGCCGCCAGGGCATGAGCGACGCACCGCCGCGCGAGGGCGCCGGCGCGGGCTCCGCTGGCGGCGGCAATCGCCCCGCGGCGCAGCCGGCCGGCGGCAACTTCAATGACTTCGAGGACGACATTCCGTTCTAGTCGCCAGGCAGGCTGACACTGCGGGGATCGCCGTGGAACCCCGGACGCCGGGTCACCGGCGGCTTTACGCAGGCTTCCGGGATGTTCGCCAGACGGGTTCCGTCCAATGAAGATGGCTGAAAAACTCAAGCTGATTTCCTGGCGCGACATCGTGTTCGTCGCGCTGCCGTCCCTGTTCCTGGCGATCGGCGCATTCTGGCTGGCGGCGCAGTTCATCAAGCCGGCGCCGCCCGATCAGCTGGTGATCAGCACCGGTGGCGACAGCGGCGCCTACCAGATCTTCGCCGCCCGCTACAAGGACGTGCTGGCGCGCTACGGCATTACGCTGGTGGCGAAGCCATCCGCCGGTTCGACGGAAAACCTGGCGCGCCTGCGCGATCCGGCGTTCGGGGTCGATGTTGCGTTCATCCAGGCCGGCACGGCGCGTCCCAACGAAGATGATGGACTGTTTTCGCTGGGCGACATGTATCACGAGCCGCTATGGATTTTCTACCGCGAGGCGGCCTTGGGCAGGACCGACAACCTGCTCGACCTCAAGGGCAAGCGTATCGCGGTGGGCGGCCCCGGCAGCGGTACGCGGCATCTGGCGATGGAACTCCTGGCGGCGAACGGCATCGATGCGAAGAACTCGAAACTGATCGAAGTCGGCGGCCTGGAACTGATGGGGCGGCTGCAGAAGAACGACATTGACGCGGTATTCGTGGTCGGACCGACGCAGTCTTCCCTGGTCTGGTCGCTGCTCTACGCACCGGGCGTGCGCCTGATGAGCCTGGCGCGCGCCGATGCCTACACGCGGCGCTTTCCGTACCTGACGCGCCTCGTATTGCCGCGCGGGGTCATCGACCTGCCGCAGGATATTCCGCCGAGCGATATCCAGTTGGTGTCGCCGATGGCGACCCTGCTGGCGCGGGAAGACACGCATCCGGCCCTGATCGATCTGCTGATGCAGGCCGCGGATGAGGTCCATGGCGAACCGGGCGTATTCCAGAAACCCGACGAGTTTCCCCGCGCCGGGCACGGCGAGTTTCCGCTGTCGCCGGAAGCCGGGCGCTACTACAAGTCCGGCAAACCTTTCCTGCAGCGCTATCTGCCATTCTGGGCGGCAACGCTGATCGATCGCACGGTAGTGATGCTGTTGCCGATGATCGTCGTACTGTTCCCGCTGATCCGCTTTGCGCCGCTGATCTACGGCTGGCGGGTGCGCTCGCGCATCTACCGGCGCTACGGTGAATTGAAGTTCCTCGAAAATCAAGTCAATGAAACCCCCGGCCTGCACACGCGCGACGAGTGGCTGGGGAAACTCGACGCCATCGAGAAGGATGCCAGCACGATCCGCACGCCGCTGGCGTTCACCGACATGCTCTACACCCTGCGCGTGCATATCGACCTGGTGCGGGAGATCATCGTGCGCCAAACGTTGCCCTGAGCCGCCGTAGCGCCAGCGCCGACTTTCTCATTGGCTGCGGGGGGCCGACTGCAGCCGGCCTTTTTGCCGCAACCCGGCGGGCTGATGCCCGCTCAACGATTGGCCCTCAGAGCTTGCGAATCTTCTCCATCAGCGCCGTGGTCGAGCGCTGGTGAATGAAGGGAATGGAGTGCACGCTGCCGCCCCGGTCACTGACTTCCCGGTAGCCGACAATCCTTTCGACCGGCCAGTCGCCGCCCTTGACCAGCACCTCGGGCCGGCATTCGAGGATGCGTGCCAGCGGCGTGTCCTCGTCGAACCAGGTCACCAGGCTCACGCATTCGAGCGCGGCCAGCAGCGCCATGCGGTCGGCCAACGGGTTCACCGGGCGGTCGTCGCCCTTGCCCAGGCGCCTGACCGAAGCGTCGGAATTGACTGCGACGACCAGCGCGGCACCCAGCGCACGGGCCTGCGCCAGGTAGGTGACATGGCCGCGGTGCAGGATGTCGAAGCAGCCGTTGGTGAATACCAGCGGCCGCGGCAGGCGGGCGACGCGACCGGCGAGGTCGGCGGGATCGACAATCTTGGCCTCGAAGGCCGGCGACGGGCAGGCCAAGCGATGCCGCTCCTACTTGCCGGGCGCCGGCTTGGTTTGCTGGGTCGCCGGCGCGACGACCTTGTTCATTGCCGCGGCCTGTTCCGGGCTGATGATCTCGAACACGCGCACCACCTTGAGCACGCCGCCGGTGGTGCGGGCGATCTCGACCGCCGCATCGGCTTCGCCCTGGGTGACGATGCCGAGCAGGAAAACCACGCCGGCCTCGGTCACCACCTTGACCACGTTGGCGGAAAACTTCCCGGCATCGATGAAGCGCGCCTTGACCTTGGACGTGATGTAGGAATCGTTGCTGCGAACGCCGAAGCTGGACGGCCCGGCAATGGCCAGTTCGTTGGCGATCGACTTGACGTCGGGCACGCCGGCCGCGATCTTTTCCACGTCGGCCTTGATCTCCGCGGTGGGCACCTCGCCGGTCAGCAGCATCATGCGGTTGTAGCTGGTCGCATTGACATGCACCTTGTCGCCGTACTTGTCGCTGATGCGGCTGTTGGCGCGCAGTTCCAGGCCCTGGTCGGCGATATAGGTTTCCGAAGCGCGGCGGTCCGCGATCATCAGGGCGCCGGCTCCGGCGCCGACCACGGCTGCCCCGACGCAGCCGGCGAGCAGCGGAATGCAGATGACCAGTGCGGCGAGCCTGGCGATTTTCGTGGCGGTGTCGGTTCGTTGGTTCATGCTGTTTCTCCCAGTATCAATGCGTCGATGGCATCGCACAGGCAGTGGATGGTCAACAGGTGGACTTCCTGGATGCGCGCGGTGCGCTCGGCCGGCACGCAAAGGTGAATGTCATGGGGACCAAGCAGTGCGGCGATCGCGCCGCCCTGCTTGCCGGTGAGCGCGGCCACGGCGATGCCGTGCGCCTGGGCGGCGCGGATGGCTTCGATCACGTTGGGCGAATTGCCCGAGGTCGAAATGGCCAGCAGCACGTCGCCGGGCTTGCCCAGCGCCCTGACCTGCTTGGCGAAGACGTCTTCGTAGCGATAGTCGTTGGCGATCGAGGTCAGGGTCGAGGTATCGGTGGTCAGCGCGATCGCCGCCAGCGGCGGGCGTTCCTTCTCGAAGCGGTTGAGCATTTCGGCGGCGAAGTGCTGCGAATCCGCGGCCGAACCGCCGTTGCCGCAGGCCATCACCTTGCCGCCGGCCGCCAGGCTGTGCACCATGCGACGCGCGGCAGCTTCGATCGGCGCGGCCATGGCGGCCAGCGCAGCGAGCTTGACCTGGGCGCTGTCCTCGAAGTGTTGCTGGATGCGTTGCGCGATTGACATGGAAAGAGTCTTGCTGCGTCGGTTGAGGTTATCGGTTCAGGATAGCGTGCCGGGCCCCGGTTCGAGGCCGGAACAGGGCGCCTAGAGTACAACAAATACTTCGATCAGCACCCGCTGCCATGGGTTCCGGTGTTCGCGCAATTTCGCGATGCGGGCGTCCACCGGCTCGCCGCGGTCCAGCGCCGCCGCGACGGCGCGGTTTTCGGCGCGCGGCAGGTAGCCCAGCTTCTGCCCGCGCCACTCGACGCGCACCGCGTTGCCGTCATGCGGGTTGTCGGCTTCGCGCACCAGCGCCAGCCGGTCGCCTGCGCGCATGTCCTGCCACAGGGTTTCGCCCGCGTGGTACTGAAAGCCCGCCAGCGGCGAGCTTTGCACCAGGATGCGGACCTCGGCGGCCAGCGCGCCAAGGCTGACGGCGAGGCCGAAGCCGAGCGGCAGCAATAATCTAGTCAGCATTGAAGGCATCGCGCAGCCATTCGATGTTTTCCGGTTCGAGGCCGTCGAGCAGGATGCAGTCGAAGCGGCACGGCGTTTCGCCGTGGCGCAGCAGCCAGTGCCGCGCGGCGAGGATCAGGCGCGCCTGCTTGGCGGCGGTGATGCTGGCAGCGGCGCCGCCGAAATCGCCGCGGCTGCGCAGGCGCACTTCGACGAACACCGTGGTCCTGCCGTCGCGGCAGACCAGGTCGATCTCGCCGCCGCGGACGCGGAAATTGCGCTCGACCAGCGTGAGTCCCCGGCGTTGCAGGTAATCGGCGGCCAGCTGTTCGCCGGCCGCGCCTTTGGACTGTGCAAGAATGCCGGACATGGAAAATGCATTGTATGTCGTCGCCACGCCGATCGGGAATCTCGGCGACATCAGCCTGCGTGCGCTGGAAACCCTGCGCGGCGTCGATCTGGTCGCCTGCGAGGACACGCGCCACGCCCGGCACCTGCTCGACCACCACGGCATCAAGGTGCCGACCCTGGCGCTGCACCAGCACAACGAAAACGAGGCCGCCGAAAAGCTGGTGCGCCTGCTGGGCGAAGGCAAGGCTGTGGCGCTGGTGTCCGACGCCGGCACGCCCGGAGTTTCCGATCCCGGTGCGCGTGCGGTCGCCGCAGTGCGCGCCGCGGGCTTCCGCGTGATCCCCCTGCCGGGGCCGAATGCCGCAATCGCAGCGCTGTCGGCGGCGGGGCTGAGCGAGCCGCGTTTCCTCTTCGTCGGCTTCCTGCCCGCAAAAGTCGGCGCCCGCGGCACGGCGATCCGGGAGCTGGGGGCCGTAGACGCGGCGCTGGTGTTCTACGAGGCGCCACACCGGGTGGTTGAAACCGTGGACGAACTGGCCGAACTGCTGGAGCCGCAGCGCGAGATCGTCATCGCCCGCGAATTGACCAAGCTGTTCGAGGAGATCGAGCGCATGCCGCTGGCCGACGCCCCGGCCTGGCTCGCGGCGGATGCCAATCGCCAGCGCGGCGAATTCGTGCTGGTGGTGTCCGCTCCGCCGCCGCGCGAGGGCATGGACGTCGAAACCGAGCGTGTGCTGGTTGCCTTGCTCGCCGAACTGCCGGTCAAGCAGGCGGCCAAGCTCGCCGCCGAAATCACCGGTCAGCCGAAGAACGCACTCTACGCGCGGGCGCTGGAACTGAAAGACGGCCCCGTATAATTCGTCCATGCAAACCCTGACACTGACCCGCCCCGACGACTGGCATTTGCACCTGCGCGACGGCGCCGCGCTGGCTGCCGTGCTGCCCGACACCGCGCGCCGTTTCGCCCGCGCCATCGTCATGCCCAACCTGAAGCCGCCGGTGACCACGGTGGCGCTGGCGGCGGCCTATCGCGACAGGATTCTCGCGGCGCTACCGGCAGGGATGAGTTTTACGCCCTTGATGACCCTGTATCTGACCGACAACATGCCTGCGGCGGAAATCGACGCGGTGAAGGCCAGCGGCTTCGTCCATGCGATCAAGCTTTATCCCGCCGGCGCCACCACCAATTCGGACGCCGGCGTCAGCGACCTGAAGAAATGCGCGGCGACGCTGGCGCGCATGGAGCAGCTTGGCGTGCCGCTGCTGGTGCATGGCGAAGTTACGGACCCGGCGGTGGACATCTTCGATCGCGAGGCGGTGTTCATCGATAGCGTATTGCGGCCGCTGCTGCGCGAGTTTCCGAAGTTGAAGCTGGTGCTCGAACACATCACCACCCGCGACGGCATAACCTTCGTGCTGGAACACGGTCCCAATGTGGCGGGTACCCTGACCGCGCATCACCTGCTGCTCAACCGCAACGCGATCTTCGCCGGCGGCATCCGTCCGCACAATTACTGCCTGCCGGTGCTGAAGCGCGAAAGCCACCGCCAGGCGCTGGTCGCCGCGGCGATCTCGGGCAACCCGAAGTTCTTCCTCGGCACCGATTCGGCGCCGCACGGACAAAGCACCAAGGAGGCGGCTTGCGGCTGCGCCGGTTGCTACACCGCGCATGCCGGCATCGAGTTGTATGCCGAGGTATTCGGTGCGGCGGGGGCGCTGGACAAGCTGGAAGCCTTCGCCAGCTTCTTCGGCCCCGATTGGTACGGGCTGCCGCGCAACACGGAGAAGATCACCCTGCGGCGCGAGGCGATGGCGGTTCCGGCCAGCATTGATTACCTCCCCGGCGACCGGCTGGTGCCGCTGCGCGCGGGGGAAACGGTGGCCTGGCAATTCGCTTGACCGCCGTGACGTGAGCACCTTCCCGCAAGGGGCTACTGCGCTGCATGACGTTCCGGCCTTGCATCCGCTGTCGGCTTTTCTGGCGCCGTGGCTGGCCGACGGGGTTCCTGATCTCGATGTCTTGAATGAGCTTGCCGCGCGGTGTGCGCTGGTCAGCGGCAGCGGTGCTTCCCTGCGCTTTGTCCGGCCCGTCGCGGACGACCGGGGCTACGAGGAGCGTGCTTACCGCGAGGGCACGATCGCCACGCGTCCCGGCAACCGGCATGATCTGTTCAATGCGCTGATCTGGCTCGCCTTCCCGCGCAGCAAGGCGGCGCTCAACCGGCGCCACCATGACTCCCTGGTGCTGGCGCGAACGGCCGGCAGCACCGGACGCGGCACCCTGCGCGACGCGCTGACGCAGTTCGACGAATGCGGTGTCGTCGTTGCGGGCACGGCGCCGGATCTGTGGCGGGCGCTGGGCGAACATCGCTGGCGCGAGGTTTTCGTCGAGCGGCGCGACGAGCTGCTGCACAGCACCCGCTTCATCGTCTTCGGTCACGCCAGCCATGACGCACTGGCGATGCCCTTCATCGGCCTCTGCGGCAAGGCGTTGTTCGTCGAAGTCGATGTGACCTGGCTGGGCTTGCCGGCGTTGGCTGCCCTGGCTGCGCTCGACGCGCGCCTCGCGGCACGTTTCGTCAGCGATGATTTTTCCCCACGCGACTGGCAGCCCTTGCCGCTGCTCGGCATCCCCGGTGCCGCGGCGGACAACGAACAGCCGGATTACTACGATGACACGCGCCAGTTTCGCCCGGCGCGTACAATGCCCCCGGGAAGTTCGCCAGGCAACCGCTGATCGCGCAATCGATTGGAGGAAAGTCCGGGCTCCACAGGGCGGGATGCCGGCTAACGGCCGGGCGCAGCAAGTCGAAAGACCCAAGGCGACGGAAAGTGCAACAGAAAGATACCGCCGATGGCCGCAAGGCACAGGCAAGGGTGAAATGGCGAGGTAAGAGCTCACCGCGGACGTGGCAACACGGACGGCATGGCAAACCCCATCCGGAGCAAGGCCAAATAGGGGAGCATTGGCGCGGCCCGCGTCGCTCCCGGGTAGGCTGCTAGAGGCCGTCGGTAACGGCGGTCCCAGAGGAATGGTTGCCCACGACAGAACCCGGCTTATCGGCGGACTTCCCACCAATCGCTTTGCGATTGGTGGGAGCCATTTTATGGGCTATCCCCCCGCCCCCTTTCAGGGAAAGGGGGTGACGGAGTCAGGCCGCCTGCGGCGGCATGGGGAAGGGCGGAAAAGTCGGCGCCGACGGCACGGCAATTCAGCGTATCAGCAGTACGGGAACCCTGGACAGATGCACTACCTTCATCGCCACCGATCCCAGCAGGGTGCCGGTCAGGCCGCTGTGGCCGCGGGTGCCGATCAGGATCAGGGTGCAGTCGTGGTTTTCGGCGAAGTCCGCGATGGCCGAAGCCGCGTCGCCGACCAGCACATGGAGTTCAGGGATCAGGCTGGCCGCTGTCAGTTGGTAACGGGCAGCGGCAAGCGCTTTCATGCCGGCTTCGAGATGGAATCCACGCAGCGTTTCGGCGTCGATGAAGCGCCCGATGTCACCGGGCAGCGCCGCCTGCACGTTGATCAGGTGGATCTGCGGCGGCTCGCGATACTCCGCGACGTGCCTTACGATCCACGCGACGGAATGCAGCGCGATGTCGGAGCCGTCGATCGGCACCAGCCATTTTTGGGTCATGATGAGCCTTTCGTGGAATCGCCCGCTGTCAGTTCGATAGCGGCGCGCGGCGCGGTCCGCGCTGCCAGCCACTTGCCGATGACAATCACCAGCAAGGCCCCGGCGGCGGACATCAGCTGCTTGGGATAGGGGATGCCGTCGAACAGCCCGGCCGGCAGGGCGGGATCGCTGACCATCATGCCGCCGCCGATCCAGCCCAGCAGGGCGCCGCCGGCGGTGATCACGATCGGGTAGCGGTCCATCAGCTTCAGCACCAGCTGGCTGCCCCAGACCACGATCGGGATCGAGACCAGGATGCCGAAGGTGACCAGCAGCATGCTGCCGTTGGCGGCGCCCGCAACGGCGATCACATTGTCCAGGCTCATCACCGCGTCGGCGACGATGATGGTCTTGATCGCGCCGGCCAGGTTGGTCGACGCCGCGACGTCGCCGTGGGCGTCCTCCTCGGGCAGCAGCAGCTTGACGCCGATCCAGAACAGCAGCAGCGCGCCGACGATCTTGAGCCAGGGAATCGCCAGCAGTTGCAGGGCGAAGAAGATCAGCACGATGCGCAGGCCGATGGCGCCCATCACGCCCCAGAAGATGCCCTTCTTGCGTTGTTCGGGCGGCAGCTTGCGGCAGGCCAGGGCGATGACGACGGCGTTGTCGCCGCCGAGCAGGATGTCGATCAGGATGATCTGCAGTACCGCGATCCAGAAGGCGGCGGTGGTGATGTCGAGCATGGTTTTGGGAGAGGCGTCGGGGGTTGGAGTTTAGCGCTTGCGCGGGACTCGGGTGGCCAGTCGGGCACCATCGATGTCGAGTGCCAGCGGGATACCCAGGCGGCCGGCGGCGCCGCGCAGGTGTTCGAGCGCGCGTTTGCGGGCCGCTTCCGCATCGCCCTGGGCGATTGCCTCGAGCAAGGCGCGGTGTTCGAGTTGGGAGGCCTGCGGCAGCCGGAGCCGGAGACTGGTGTCATGCCACGCCAGCTTCCGCGAATCGGAAAAGTGCCGGCCGAGGAATTCGACCAGGCGGCCGATGTAGGCGTTGTGCGTGGCGCGCGCCAGGGCGATGTGGAAATTGTCGTCCGCCACGGTTCCGTCGACGCCGCTTTCCAATGCATCATCCATCGCCTGCAGGTGCTCGGTCATCGCGCTCAGGTCCTTGTCGTCGCGACGCTGGGCGGCGAGTTCGGCGACCGCGCCCTCGACCATGGCGCGCAGTTCGAAGATGTCGCGCAGTTCGTCGAGTTCCGGGCCGGCGCCCTGCCAGAAGCGCAGGTTGATGGCCTTCGGCGCCACGGCAACGAAGGCCCCCGACCCCTGCCGGGTTTCGATCAGGCCGTCGGCCTTGAGCCGGGCGATGGCTTCGCGCACCACGGCGCGACTGACGCCGAAGGCCTCGCCCAGGGCTTTTTCCGTCGGCAGGCGGTCGCCGGGTTTGAGGTCGCCGCGGCTGATGCGGCGCTGCAGATCACCCGAAACCTCTTCGGAGAGGCGCAAGGGCCGCGTAATGCGGCCGATTTCGGTGGTCTGGTCGGCGGTCGGCGGGGCGGGTGTTGGCATGGGAATTTATTTCTAGTTGTCCTATTGTCAGACAAATCCTCTTTCTGGTAAAGTGGTTTCGTCAGTCGCAGTTCCGAGGATACAAATTCCAAGATCGCAGGCCGTCACGGCATTCGCCGAAGCCGCCGCACCCGACATTTCCACAGGAGGAGTCCATGTCCGACACCAAGCAACCCGAACAGAAACCGTCCCGCCGCAAGTTCCTCGCCGCCGCCGTCACCGGCAGCGTCGGGGCCGCCGCCGCGGGTTTCCCGATGATCGCCAAGGCCCAGGCCGGCCCGATCAACATGCGCTGGCAGAGCACCTGGCCGGCGAAAGACATCTTCCACGAATACGCGCTGGACTTCGCCAAGAAGGTCAATGACATGACCGGCGGCGACCTCAAGATCGAGGTGCTGCCGGCCGGTTCGGTGGTGCCCGCCTTCGGCCTGCTCGAGGCCGTGTCGAAGGGCACGCTCGACGGCGGCCACGGCGTTCTCGGCTACCACTACGGCAAGCAGAATGCGCTGGCGCTGTGGAATTCCGGCCCGGCCTTCGGCATGGACGCCAACATGTTGCTCGCCTGGCACAAGTACGGCGGCGGCGCGGAGCTGCTGGCCAAGCTCTACGCCTCGATCGGCATCACCACGGTGCAGTCCTTCCTCTACGGCCCGATGGCGACCCAGCCCCTGGGCTGGTTCAAGAAGCCGGTCACCAAGCCGGAGGATTTCAAGGGCCTCAAGTTCCGCACCAACGGCCTCGCCATCGACTTGTTCACGGCCATGGGCGCGGCGGTGAATGCGCTGCCCGGCGGCGAAATCGTGCCGGCCATGGATCGCGGCCTGCTCGACGCGGCCGAATTCAACAACGCCACCTCCGACCGCCTGCTGGGCTTCCCCGACGTCTCGAAGATCTGCATGCTGCAGAGCTACCACCAGAGCGCCGAGACCTTCGAGATCATGTTCAACAAGCCGAAGTACGATGCGCTGCCGGCAAAAATGCGGGCCATCATCGCCGGCGCCGTGGAAGCCGCCTCGGCCGACATGTCGTGGAAGGCCATCGACCGCTACTCGAAGGACTACATCGAGCTGCAGACCAAGGACAAGGTCAAGTTCTACAAGACCCCGGATACGGTGCTGCAGAAGCAGCTTACGCTGTGGTCGGAGATCATGGAGAAGAAGTCGGCCGAGAACCCGCTGTTCAAGGAAATCGCCGCCTCGCAGCGCGCGTTTGCCGAGCGCGCGGTGAAGTGGGACCAGGACGTGTATGTCAGCCGGCGCATGGCGGTCAGCCACTTCTTCGGCGCCAAGCAGGGCGCACCCGCCAAGAAGGGTTGAGGAGCTTCGCTTCTTGAGCAACGTCAACCACCCGGGCCCGCTCCGGGTGGTTGATTTTTTTCGGCAGGCCCCGCCATGCAAATCCAGAAACTGCTGCTGACCATCGACCGGATCAGTACCTTCGTCGGCCACGCCTTCTCGTGGCTGATCGTTTCGCTCACCTTCATGATCACCTGGGAGGTGGTCTCGCGCTATGCCTTCGACAACCCCCACCCCTGGGCATTCGATGTCATGAGCATGATGTACGGCAGCGTGTTCATGATGGCCGGCGCCTACACCCTGTCCAAGAACGGCCACGTGCGCGGCGACGTGCTCTACGGATTCTTTTCACCGCGGGTCCAGGCCAGCATCGACCTGACGCTGTATTTCCTGTTTTTCATCCCCGGCGTGTTTGCCCTGGCCTGGGCCGGCTACAACTTCGCCAGCGAGTCCTGGGCCATCAACGAACATTCGAACGTCACGGCCAACGGTCCGCCGGTGTATCCGTTCAAGACCATCCTGCCCCTGGCCGGCGCCTTCCTGCTGCTGCAGGGGGTGGTCGAGATCATCCGTTGCATCCTCTGCATCCGGCTGGGCGAATGGCCTTCGCGCGAACATGACGTCGAGGAAGTCGATGTCGAGAAACTCAAGGAAATGGTGCACGTGAAGGACGAAGACATTGCGGCGCTCGACAAGTTCGTGGTCGCCCAGGAGTTGGAGCATCAGGCGCAGGCGGGAGCGGCCAAATGAAGGTCCGGAAGGAACTCTGGTTCGGCTTCTCGCTGATGGCGGTGATCCTGACCGTCACGGTGATCTTCATGCCCTGGAGCAACATGCAGAACGGCCACATCGGCCTGCTGATGCTGTCCTTGGTGGTGGTGGCGATCATGCTCGGTTTCCCCACGGCATTCACGCTGATGGGCATGGGCATGTTCTTCGCTTGGCTGGCCTACCGTAGCGGCAACCCGGATCTTGCAGTGAGGCAGACGCTGGACCTGATGGTGCAGCGGGCGTATTCGGTGATGTCCAACGACGTGTTGATCTCGATCCCGCTGTTCGTCTTCATGGGTTACCTGGTCGAGCGTGCCAACCTGATCGCCAAGCTGTTCCGCGCGCTGGAGCTCTCGCTGGCGCGGGTCCCCGGCGCGCTGGCGGTGGCGACCCTGGTCACCTGCGCCATCTTCGCCACGGCCACCGGAATCGTCGGCGCGGTGGTGACGCTGATGGGCCTGCTGGCACTGCCGGCCATGCTCAAGTCGGGTTATGACGTCCGCCTGTCGGCCGGAGTGATAACCGCCGGCGGCTGCCTCGGCATCCTGATCCCGCCCTCGGTATTGCTGATCGTTTACGGCGCCACGGCCGGGGTTTCGGTGGTGCAGCTGTATGCCGGCGCCTTCTTCCCCGGCATCATGCTCGCCAGCCTCTACATTCTCTATGTGATCATCGTCGCCAAGCTGAATCCGCACATGGCGCCGCCGCTGCCGATGGAAGAGCGGCATATCGACCTGCCGCCGGACAATGAAAAGATGCGCGAAGCGATCAGCCACCGGGTGCTGCCCGGCCTGATCGGCGCATTGAAGGGCTCGCGCAACCTGGGCATCAGCAGCGGCACCATCGCCAGGCAGGGCTTCATAGCGCTGCTGCCGGCGTTCACGCTGGTGCTGTTCCTCGGTTTCACCTGGCATCTGGCGACCAAGCCGGCGGCAAAGGCCGAAGCAGAGGGTCTGATGCAAATGGGCGGCGGCGTGATTGCCGAGGAGGCTGCCGAAGGCGACGCCGGCGGCCTCGCGGAACCCAAGGAGGAAGGTGAGGAAGGGCTAAAGGAGCCGCCAGCGGAGGGCCTCAAGGAGCCCCCGGCTGAAGGCCTCAAGGAACCGCCTGCCGACGGTCTCAAGGAACCGCCGGCAGAGGGTGTCAAGGAGCCTCCAGGGGCAAAGGTCACCACGGCGCCTGCGCGTCGGCCGCGCCACCGGTGCCGGAAGCCGAAGCCGCCGAGCGCCTGCCGATTCCCACCTGGTACTGGATACTTTTCGGCGCCAGCGTCGCCAGTGCCATCGGCTTTTACACCATCTTCACCTTCGTCCGCCTCGAAGTGTTCAAGATGCTGCTGGGGTCCTTCTTCCCGCTGGCGCTGATGATCCTCGCCGTGCTGGGCAGCATCGTCTTCGGTTTCGCGACGCCGACCGAGGCGGCCGCCCTCGGTTCGGCCGGCGGCTTCATCCTCGCCGCGGCCTACAAGCAGCTCAACTTCGGAGTGGTCAAGGAGTCGGTGTTCCTCACCGCGAAAACCTCGGCCATGGTCTGCTGGCTGTTCGTCGGCTCATCGATCTTCTCGGCGGCCTTCGCGCTGCTGGGCGGGCAGAATCTGGTCGAGCAATGGGTGCTCTCGCTCAACATGACGCCGCTGCAGTTCATGCTGCTCAGCCAGTTCATCATTTTCATCCTCGGCTGGCCGCTGGAATGGACCGAGATCATTGTCATCTTCATGCCGATCTTCATTCCCCTGTTGCCGCACTTCGGGGTCGATCCACTGTTCTTCGGCCTGCTGGTGGCGCTCAACCTGCAGACCGCCTTCCTCTCGCCGCCGGTGGCGATGGCGGCCTTCTATCTCAAGGGAGTGTCGCCGCCGCATGTGACGCTGAACCAGATCTTCGCCGGCATGATGCCCTTCATGGGGATCCAGGTCGTCGCCCTGGCAATGCTCTACATCTTCCCTGAAATCGGCATGTGGTTGCCGAAAGTGCTTTACGGGAATTGAGCGGCCGGTATGAAGCCGAAGGGCCTCGTCGTGCGCGAAGCCTTTCCCGGTTCATGCCCGGTGCCACGGGCCCCGAAATCCATGCCGGGCGAGGACGGGAAACCGGCCTCGACGGCGCGACCTGATCAAACCGGAGAACGCCGTCATGCCAAGATTCGCCGCCAACCTGACCATGCTGTTCAACGAAGCGCCCTTCCTCGAGCGCTTCGAAAAGGCGGCGCAAGCCGGCTTCAAGGCCGTCGAATTCCTGTTCCCCTACGACTATCCGGCCGCCCAGCTGCAGGATTTGCTCAAGCAGCACGGCCTGCAACTGGTGCTGTACAACCTGCCCGCCGGTAACTGGGCGGCGGGCGAGCGCGGCATCGGCTGCCATCCCGATCGCGTCGATGAATTCCGCGCCGGCGTCGACCAGGCCATCGCCTATGCAAGGGCACTGGGCGTCAAGCAGCTGAACTGCCTCACCGGCATCCAGCCCGCCGGCGTCGCCGATGCCGACGCGCGCCGCACGCTGGTCGAAAACCTCGGATTCGCGGCGCCGAAACTCGAGGCCGCCGGCATCCGCCTGCTGATCGAGCCGATCAACACCTGCGACATCCCCGGCTTCTTCCTCAACCGCACCCGGCAGGCGCTCGAGATCATCGCCGAGGTGGGTTCCGACAATCTCTTCGTCCAGTACGACATCTACCACATGCAGCGCATGGAGGGCGAGTTGGCGAAGAGCATCGAGAAGAACCTCGGCAGGATCGCCCACCTGCAGCTCGCCGACAACCCGGGCCGCAACGAGCCGGGAACGGGCGAGATCAATTACGGCTTCCTCTTCGCCTTCCTCGACAAGATCGGCTACCAGGGCTGGATCGGCTGCGAGTACAAGCCGGCCGCCACCACCGAGGCCGGCCTCGGCTGGGCCGCTCCCTACCTGAAACCCTGACGGAGACATGACATGAACATCGGATTCATCGGCCTCGGCATCATGGGCAAGCCCATGGCCGGCCACCTCATCGCCGGCGGCCATACCGCCTATCTCTACAGCCGCTCGGGCGTGGCGCAGGAACTGCTCGACGCCGGCGGCAAGGGTTGCGCTTCCCCGGCCGAAGTGGCGAAGAACGCCGACATCATCTTCACCATGGTGCCGGACACGCCGGACGTCGAGAAGGTGCTGTTCGGCAAGGACGGCGTGGCGGAAGGCCTCGCGCCGGGCAAAGTAGTCGTCGACATGAGCTCGATCGCGCCGCTCGAAACCAGGAAGTTCGCCGCACGGATCAACGAGCAGAAGTGCGACTACATCGACGCGCCGGTCTCCGGCGGCGAAGTCGGCGCCAGGAATGCGGCGCTGACCATCATGTGCGGCGGAACGGAGGCGGCATTCAACCGCGTCAAGCCGCTGTTCGAGCTGATGGGCAAGAACATCACCCTGGTCGGCGGCAACGGCGACGGCCAGACCTGCAAGGTCGCCAACCAGATCATCGTCGCGCTGACCATCGAGGCCGTCGGCGAGGCGCTGCTGTTCGCCTCCAAGGCCGGCGCCGACCCGGCCAGGGTGCGCCAGGCGCTGATGGGCGGCTTCGCCAACTCGCGCATCCTCGAGGTGCATGGCGAGCGCATGGTCAAGCGCACCTTCAACCCGGGCTTTCGCATCGAGCTGCACCAGAAGGACCTTAACCTCGCCCTCGCCGGCGCCCGCGCGCTCGGCGTCTCGCTGCCCAACACGGCCATCGCGCAAGAGCTGTTCAATTCGTGCGTCGCCCACGGCGGCGCCGCCTGGGACCACTCGGCGATGGTGCGCGCGCTGGAGATGATGGCGAATCACCAGGTAGCCAAGGAGATCCCGACATGCTGACCCTTGAAGACGCGCTTCGCATCACCCTGGCGGCACGCCGCGCAGCGACCGAAAACAACTGGAACGTGGTGATCGCCGTGGTCGATGACGGCGGCCACCTGATTTCCCTGCAGCGCATGGACGGCACGCAGAAAGGCTCCGTGCGCGTCGCCGAGCAGAAAGCCCGAACCGCCATCATGTTCAAGCGGCCGACGAAGGCCTTCGAGGACATGGTACTGCAGGGACGCCCGGTGATGATGACCATGCCCGACGTGATCTGCCTTGAGGGCGGCCTGCCCCTGATCCGCGACGGCGTCTATGTCGGCGCGATCGGCGTGTCCGGGGTCAAGTCGTCCGAGGATGGCATCGTCGCGGCGCAAGGAGCCTCCGCGCTGGCCGAATCATGAAACAGAAGATCCTCGTTGCCCGTGAAGTCTTCCCCGAGGTGCTGGAGCGCCTGCGCCAGCATTTCGAGGTCGATGACAATCAGGCCGATGCCGTTCTTGGCGTCGAGGGCCTCAAGGTGCGACTGGCGGACAAGGCCGGCGCACTGACGGCGGCCACCGATCCGGTGACGGCGGAGGTGATCGCCGCGGCACCGCAGCTGAAAGCGATCTGCAACTTCGCCGTCGGCTACAACAACATCGACCTCGCCGCTTGTACGCGCGCGGGAGTCATGGCGACCAACACGCCCGGCGTACTCGACGACACCACGGCTGACCTCGCCTGGGCGCTGCTGATGGCGACCGCGCGCAGGCTGCCGGCAGCGGAGCGCTGGTTGCGCAACGGCGAGTGGAAGGGTTGGCAGTTCATCCAGTGGCTGGGCAGCGACATCCATCACGCCACGCTCGGCATCCTCGGCATGGGCCGCATCGGCCAGACCGTGGCGCGGCGCGCGCTGGGCTTCGACATGAAGGTGATCTATCACAATCGCACGCCGCTGGCCGCCGACCAGGCGTCCGCCATTCGCGCGACCTGGGTAGACAAGGAAACCTTGTTGCGCGAAGCCGATTTCCTTGTCCTGATGCTGCCCTATTCGCCCGCAACGCATCACAGCATCGGTGCCGCCGAGCTGGCGCTGATGAAACCCACGGCGCACCTGATCAACGTCGCCCGCGGCGGCATTGTTGACGACGAGGCGCTGATTTCGGCGTTGCGCCAGCGCCGACTTTCCGGGGCCGGATTGGACGTGTTCGAGGGCGAACCGAAGTTCAACCCGGGTTTCCTCGAACTCGACAACGTGGCGCTGACGCCGCATATCGGTTCGTCATCTGCGGCGACGCGCATGGCGATGGCGATGACGGCGGCCGACAACCTGATTGCCGCGCTCTCCGGACACCCGCCACCCAACCTGCTCAATCCCGAAGTCCTGAAATGACAATGATTGCCTATCCCTTGGCCCCCTTTCCGCGGAAAGGGGTGACGGCGGTTCGATGGCTTCGCCATCTGCGGGGGATTGGCTTCAGCCTCCCCTGGGGCGGCCCGGCAGGAGGCTGAGATGAATCCCACCCGTCCGGCCGTGCTGCTCGGCCTCGGCGTGGCGATCGCCGCCTACCTGTTGTCCTTCTTCCACCGCGTCGCCCCGGCGGCGATCTCCGGCGACCTGCAGGCGACGTTCGCCATCGGCGGCGCGCAACTCGGCACGCTGGCGGCCACCTATTTCTACGTCTACACCCTGATGCAGATTCCCACCGGGGTGCTGGCCGACACCCTGGGGCCGCGCCGCATCCTCTGGTGGGGCGGCCTGATCGCGGGCGGCGGCGCGATTCTGTTCGGCCTGGCGCCGAGCTTCGAGCTGGCTTTCCTCGGCCGCACCCTGGTCGGCCTCGGCGTCTCGGTGACCTTCATCGCCATGCTGAAACTGCTGGCGATCGGTTTCGACGAACGCCGCTTCGCCACGCTGACCGGCTTGTGCATGCTGATCGGCAATTTCGGCTCGATCCTCGCCGGTGCACCGCTGGCCTGGGCGACACAGGCCGCCGGCTGGCGCCAGGTCTTCGTCGTGGTCGGGATACTTTCCTTCGCGCTGGCCTTTGCCAGCCGCGCCTGGGTGATCGAAACCCCGGCGGGCAAGGTCGATCGCACGGCCTGGCTCTCCGGTCTGGTTTCGGTGCTGAAGAACCGCGCCACCTGGCCCGGCTTTTTCGCCAACGCCGGACTTTCCGGCGCCTTCTTCACCTTCGCCGGACTGTGGGCCGTGCCCTACCTGACGCAGATGCATGCCATGTCACGTGCGGCGGCGTCCAATCATGTGAGCATTTACTTCCTTGGTTTTGCCATCGGCTCGGCGCTGTGGGGCCGCGTCTCGGACGCATTGGGGCGACGCAAATCGGTGGCGTTGGCAGTCTCCGGTCTGCATGTGCTTGGCTGGTGTGTCTGGTTGTGGGTGACCTGGCGGGCCGATGGCGCACTGCCATCAGCGGCAAGCTATGGTCTTTGTGCGGTGATGGGCCTGGCCACGGCAGGTTTCACGCTGTCCTGGGCCTGCGCCAAGGAAGTCAATCCGCCGCAACTCTCGGGCATGGCCACCAGCGTGGTCAATGTCGGCATCTTTCTCGGCCCGGCGATTCTGCAGCCTACGGTCGGCTGGCTCATGGAGCGCACCTGGGATGGCAGAACGGAAGCCGGCGTGCGCATATACTCGGCGGTCGATTGGCGCAATGGCATGATGTTATTGACGGCGGCGGCCGTTGCCGGATGGCTGGCAACGCTGCTGGTAAAAGAGACCGGCTGCCGCAACATCTGGACTGCGAAGGAAAGGCAATGAAGGGAATACTGCTCTACGGCCACGGCGCGCGCAACCCCGAATGGGCGCAGCCTTTCCATCGCATTCGTGAGGCGATCAAGGCGCGCGATCCGCGAACGCTGGTCGAACCGGGCTTTCTGGAACTGATGCGGCCAACGTTCGACGAAGGGGTGAATTGCCTGGTGGAGCAGGGCGCCACGAAAATCATCGTGGTCCCGATCTTCATGGCGGCCGGCAGCCATGTGAAGAAAGACCTGCCGCGCCTTGCGGCAGACGCCATGGATCGCCACGAGGGTCTGGTCATCGAACTCGCTGCGCCCGTGGGCGAGGCCGCATCGGTACTGGCGGCGATGGCCGATTATGCGCTGGGCGCCCAACCGCTCAACTGAGGGACTTGCGGCCGCCTGAGTTCTGACGGCCTACTCGGCCAGAGCAAGGGCCGTGTCTTCGGGAAGCCCGACGCAGTGTTCGACCATCGCGTCGGTGCGATTCAGAAGGTCCTCGCTGATGCGGAAAACCTTGCGTGCGACCTGCGGAAACTCGTTCGGATCACGCACTTCCATTGCCGAGCGGAACAGCTTCCAGAGGTTGAAGGCCGATTCCAGGCGGGCGGTGAAGCCGGGTTCGTTGAGGGCCGATGCCTTGAGTTCGGCCAGCGTCGCCGAAAATTCCGCATTGGCATCGTCGAGCCGCGAACGGCAGTCCGCAACCTGGATTCCCATCTGGCGGAACATGAAGTGTTTCGCGGCACGCTGGGAAAGCATCCTGCCGCGGCCGGCCAAGTTTACCAGTTGTCCCTTGCGCGTACCCACGGTCGAGGCAAAGCCACGCGCCAGCCGGTCGGCCGCTTCCAGAACCTCCTCGTTGATGGCGAAGAGTTCTTGGGCGTCCCCGGGATTCGGCGGCACTTCGAGCAGTGCCCGGTAGCGTGGCCATAAGCGTGCGAGCTCGGCCCAGGCGGCATGGTTTTCCGTACCGGATGTCTGTACCTCGAGCTCCTTGAGGCGGCTGTCGAAATGCCTTATCGACTGCCGCAGGACCAGCCGCGACGGGCGGGCGAGCAGCCCCTGTTCCAGCATCAGCCAGGACTTCGCCATGCGCTGGGATAGCGCTCGTTGACGGCCCGCGCCGTTGATCCAGCTGCACTGTGACCAGGATTCCCGGCGGTGCCCGTGATGTCTTGTCTCGTTGGGGTCCCCCGTTGCCGCGCAAACGCGGTGCGCGCTCCCGATGTCGATCAGGCGCGGATCCGGATTTGTCAGCAGGTGGCGCTCTATTTCGACGTTGCGAAGCACCACGCGGTTCTTGTTGACGAGGATAAGGCCGGCTTCGGTGAGGTCGCGCAGGTTGCGCGACAGGGTTTCCGGTTGCATGTCGAAGCGGGAGGCCAGCACTTTCTTGCTGGTTTCCAGCGTCACTGTGGTTTCGCCCGCGCCATTCCGATTGGGTCCGGCAAGCTCGAGCAGGTAGCCCAGCAGGCGCTGCCCCGGCGACCAGGAGTTTTGCGCGATGAGGTCGGCTTCGGTTTCGAGCTGGCGGCGAGCCAGCACCTCGATCACGCGGCGCGCGATGCCGGGTTCGTCGGCCATGACGCGGAACAGCGTGTCGCGACGGACCGCCAGCACGTGCGAGGCCTTCACGGCGAACGCGGATATCAGGTAGGGCCCGGGCACGAAGAGCTCGGCCTGGCCGAAGGCATGGCCGGGATCGACCAGTTCCAGCACGCGTTCGTTGCCGCGCCGGCATGACAGGGACAGTTTGACCTGCCCGGAGACCAGGACATGCAACTGGCCGACGGAGTCGCCGGCACGAAAGACTGCCTGGCCTTTCTGGTAGATGACGTTGCAGGTTCCTTGCGCAAGCACGTCAAGGGACCTTGGCGCGATATCGGCGAAAAGCGGCAGCTCGCCGAGGGTTTTCCTGAAATTTCGCGAGATCTGCGATGAAAGGTCGTCTTTCATGTTCCCTTGTGATGATCCGGCGCGACGGTACCGATACCCCGCCATGGGGTATCGGTACCGCCGGCACTCTAAACCATCAATATACGTCGTGTTGCGTATTGTGCACGTTGAACTTGCCGGTGGGGGTAATCAATTTCGGATCCTTGATCACCGCCTTCAGCTTGCGCGTCTTGTCGTCGACCACCACCAGGGCCGAGATCTTGTCCTTGGCGCTCCACACCGAGAACCACACTTCGTCGCCGGCCTTGTTGTACTCGGGCTGGACGATGCGCTTGGCGCCGTCGTCCTTGATGCCGGCCCATTCACCGATCGGCAAGACCTCGAAGCCCTTCTCCAGGTTGTTGATGTCGAACACGGCGATCGACTGGCTAACCGGCGCCTCGGGGTTGAGCGGGGTGTCGACCCAGAGGTTCTTCGACTTCGGATGGGTCTTGATGAACAGCGAGCCGCCGCCCTGGGCCTTGATGGTCTGCACCACCTTCCAGGCATTTTCCTTGTGTTTCTTCGGATCGGTACCGATCAGACTCACGGTCTCGTCGCCGAGGTGGCTGGTGGCCCAGACGGGACCGAACTTCGGATGCACGAAGTTGGCGCCGCGACCGGGGTGCGGGATCTTGCCGACATCGATCAGCGCCGCCAGCTTGTCTTCCTTGGTGTCGACCACGCCGATCTTGTTCGAGGCGTTGGCGGCGACCATGAAGTAGCGACCGGTGGAATCGAAGCCGCCGTCATGCAGGAAGCGGGCAGCGTTGATGCTGGTGATCTTGAGGTTGTCGAGGTCCTTGTAATTGACCACCAGGATCTTGCCGGTTTCCTTGGCGTTGATGATGAACTCCGGGTGATAGTGCGAGCCGACGATGGCGGCGACGCGCGGTTCCGGATGGTATTCCTGGGTGTCGACGGTCATGCCGCGCGTCGATTCGATCTTCAGCGGCTTCAGCGTGTCGCCTTCCATGATCACAAACTGCGGCGGCCAGTAGGTGCCGGCGATCGCGTACTTGTCTTCATAGCCCTTGAACTTCGAGGTCTCCACCGAGCGCGCTTCGAGGCCGACCTTGATTTCGGCGACATTGGTCGGCTCCGCCATCCAGAGATCGATCAGGTTGATGCGGGCATCGCGGCCGATGACGTAAAGGTAGCGACCGGACTTCGACATGCGCGAGATATGCACCGCGTAGCCGGTCTTGAGGATCTTGACGATCTTCTTGCTCGCACCGTCGATCAGCGCGATCTCGCCCGCGTCACGCAGGGTGACGGAGAACAGGTTGTCGAGGTCGAGCTTGTTCATCTTCTTGGTCGGACGCTGGCTGGGCGGGATGGTGACCTTGAGCGAGGCCATCATCTCCTTCATGCCCCATTCCGGCGGCGTCGGCGGCTCCTGCTGGACATAGCGTGCCATCAGGTCGACCTGGGCGTCGGTCAGTTCGCCCGAGGTGCCCCAGTTCGGCATGCCGGCGGGGGAGCCGTACTTGATGAAAACCTTGAGGTATTCGGTGCCGGAGGCCAGGGTCTTGTCCGTAGTCAATGGCTTGCCGGTGGCGCCCTTGCGCAGCACGCCGTGGCAGCCGGCGCAGCGCTGGAAGTAGATTTCCTTGGCCTGGTCGAATTCGGCCTTGGTCATCGGCGGCGCCTTGGGGTTGACGTTCTGGTGCATTTCGACCTTGCCCAGGGGGGAATCACCTGCCTGATACTGCATTTCGGTTGCCGTCACGCCCGGCTTGGCACGTTCCTGTGCCAAGGCCATACTGAGGCTAAACGGCAGGGCCATCGCGAGTGCGATGCAGACCTGGCGCGATGGTAAGAGCTTGATTTGTTTCACGGTAACTCCTTATATATTATTGATATTTAAAAGAAAAATTGGTTTTGGCGAGGGCGAAAGATGCCCTGTATGTTTGGTAGAGTCGTTGACTCCCGTCAATTCCGGCGGGGTCGCCTCCAAGACGCGAGCTGGATTTGCACAAACTCATCATGGAACTTTGGAAATGGGTAACAGGCGCTTGAAATTTAGCGTATATAAGCATATACTGATAAACATGAACAGACCTGATCGTCTCCTCCGCAAGGGCTCTCTCCTCCTCTCCGCCCTTGCCTTCCTCGCCGGCTTAGCGCCGGCGAGTTTTTCTTTGGCGGCCGACGTTCCCGCCGGCGTCGTCGTCCAGGCGCGCGACGTCGATCTCGCCTTTCCGGTCGAGGCGACGGTCGAAGCCGTGCGCCAGGCGACGGTGGCGGCGCAGATCGCCGGCCGCGTGCTGGAGGTTCGGGCCGATGCCGGGCAGCGCGTGAAGCAGGGCGAACTCCTGATGCGCATCGACGTCCGCGAAGCCGCCGGTTCCGATGCCAGCGCCCGCGCCACGCTGGACCAGGCCGCTGCCGCCTATGAGCGCGCAAAAAATCTGCATGCGCAGAAGTTCATCAGCCAGGCCGCGCTTGACCAGGCCGCGGCGACGTTCAAGGCCGCACAAGGCGCCGTAGCCGCGTCGGGCGCCGGGGCGTCGCACGGCAACGTGACGGCGCCGATCGCCGGGGTCGTCGCCGAGCGCCATGTCGAGGCCGGGGAGATGTCCGCGCCCGGCAAGCCGCTGATCACGATCTTCGATCCGAAGAGTCTGCGCGTGATCGCCAGCCTGCCGCAGTACAAGTTGGCCGAGCTGAAGAAGTCCGCGCGCGCGCGCATCGAGTTTCCCGAGAGCGGGAAATGGATCGACGTGCAGCGCATCGAAATTCTGCCCACCGTCGATCCCCGCAGCCACACGGCGACGGCGCGCCTTTACTTGCCGGAGAACGTCGAAGGCGTCGTGCCGGGCAGTTACGCCCGCGCGCATTTCACGATCGGGCAGGCGCAGAAGCTCACCGTACCCCCGGCCGCAGTCCTGCGCCGTGGCGAAGTTACCGCCGTCTATGTATTGGACGACAAGGGCGTCGCGCGGCTGCGCCAGGTGCGCCTGGGTGAGGCCGTCGCCGGCGGCGAGCTCGAGGTGCTGGCCGGCATCGGTTCCGGCGAGCGCGTCAGCCTGACACCGTTGAAGGCCGGCATCGAACTCAAGGCGGCTCCCGCCGCCGCGCAATAAAACGGGGTCCCCCATGGGCACGGGTTTGGGTATCTCCGGCCGCATCGCGGAGTACTTTCTCAGGAATTCCCTGACGCCCTTGATCGCCCTGATCGCGCTGCTGCTGGGCATCGGCGCGACGTTGATCACGCCGCGCGAGGAAGAGCCGCAGATCAACGTCACCATGGCCAATGTCTTCGTCCCCTTCCCCGGCGCCGCGGCGCGTGACGTCGAGGCCCTGGTGGCGCGGCCGGCCGAGCAGGTGCTGTCGCGCATCGCCGGCATCGAGCACGTGTATTCGGTATCGCGCCCCGGCATGGCGGTGATCACGGTGCAATACGAAGTCGGCGAGGACCCGATCCAGGCCCTGGTGAGGCTCTACGACACCATCAATTCGCACAAGGACTGGCTCTCGCCCAACCTCGGCGTGCTCGATCCGATCGTCAAGCCCAAGGGCATCGACGACGTGCCTATCGTCACCCTGACCTTCCACAGCGCCGATCCCATGAAGTCGGCTTTCGAGATGCAGCAGGTGGCGCGCGCCGCCGAGATCGACTTGAAGCGCATCCCCGGTACACGCGACGTGGCCACCATCGGCGGCCCCGGCCACGTGATCCGCGTCATCATGGATGCCGACCGCATGAATGCGCATGGCATCACGGCGCAGGACCTCAAGGCCGCGCTGCAGGTGTCGAATGCCTCGCAGCCTGCGGGCGCGCTGGTCAGCGGCAACCGCGAACTGCTGGTGCAGACCGGCACCTACATCGAATCCGCTGCCGACGTAAAGCGCCTGGTGGTCGGCGTCCATGAACGAAAGCCGGTGTACCTGGCCGACGTGGCGCAGGTGATCGACGGCGCCGACCAGCCTTCGCGTTACGTCTGGCACGGCACCAAGCAAGGCGAGTCTCCTGCGGTGACGCTGTCGGTGTCGAAGAAACCAGGCGTCAATGCCGCCGACGTCGCAGAATCGGTGATCGCACGCGCCGAGGCCCTGCGCGGCACGGTGATCCCGGACGGTGTCGAGTTCACGGTGACGCGCAACTACGGTGCGACCGCCACCGACAAGGCGCAGAAGCTTATCGGCAAGCTGGTCTTCGCCACCGCCTTCGTCGTACTGCTCGTGCTGTTTGCGCTGGGCCGGCGCGAGGCGGTGATCGTCGGCGCGGCGGTGACGCTGACGCTGGCGGCGACGCTGTTCGCCTCCTGGGCGTATGGCTTCACGCTCAACCGCGTGTCGCTGTTCGCCCTGATTTTTTCCATCGGCATCCTGGTGGACGACGCGATCGTCGTCGTCGAGAACATCCATCGCTGGACGCTGCTGCATCCGGACAAGCCGCTGTGGGAAATCATTCCGCCGGCCGTGGACGAAGTCGGCGGCCCGACGATACTCGCTACCTTCACGGTGATTGCCGCCCTGCTGCCGATGGCCTTCGTCACCGGCCTGATGGGGCCCTACATGAGCCCGATCCCGATCAACGCCTCGATGGGCATGTTCATCTCGCTGGCCATCGCCTTCGTCATCACGCCCTGGCTGGCCTTGAAGCTGATGAAGCCGGCCGCGCAGCATGTAAAAGGCGAAAAAGGGGCCAGGCTCGATTTTGATGAAGCGCAAAAATCGAACCAGGCCCCTTTTTCGGATCCCGGCGATGCGACGACCGAAAAGCTCGACCGTCTGTTCCGCCGCATCATGTCGCCGCTGCTCGACCCGCGCACCGGCCGCGCTGCGCGGCGCAAGCTGTGGATCGGTGTGCTGGTCGCGATCCTGGGGTCGGTCAGCCTCGGCTTCTTCAAGCTGGTGGTACTGAAGATGCTGCCCTTCGACAACAAGAGCGAATTCCAGATCGTGCTCGACATGCCGGTCGGCACGCCGCTGGAAGAAACCGCGAAGGTGTTGCGCGAGATCTCCGCCGAGATCGCCCAGGTGCCCGAAGTCGCCGATTACCAGGCCTACGCCGGCACCGCAGCGCCGATCAACTTCAACGGACTGGTGCGCCAGTACTACCTGCGCAGCGCGCCGGAAATGGGCGACATCCAGGTCAACCTCGTGGACAAGAAGCATCGCGACCGCCAGAGCCACGAGATCGCCGTCTCGGTGCGCGACCGGGTCGTCGCCGTGGCGACGAAACACGGCGGCAACGCCAAGGTAGTGGAAGTGCCGCCCGGCCCGCCGGTGATGTCGCCCATCGTGGCCGAGGTCTATGGTCCGGATTATGCGGGCCAGATCGCCGTGGCAAAGCAGGTGCGCGCGGCCTTCGAGGGCACGGCCGACATCATCAGCGTCGACGACACGGTGGACGAAGACGCGGAAAAGCTGGTGCTGCGCGTGAACCAGGCCAAGGCCGCGCTGCTCGGCGTGGCGCAGAAGGATGTGGTCGAAGTGGTGCGCATGGGGCTCTCCGGCGAGGACGTGACGCCGGTGCATGACGGCGACGCCAAGTACGAAATCCCGGTGCGCATCGTGCTTCCGGCCGAACGCCAGAACAGCATCGACCAGCTGCTCAAGCTCAAGCTGCGCAGCCGGGAGGGCCAGCTGGTGCCGGTGTCGGAAGTGGTCGAGGTCAAGCGCCTGCTGCGCGAGAAGGTCATCTACCACAAGGACCTGCTGCCGGTGGTTTTCGTCACCGGCGACATGGGCGGCAAGCTCGATTCGCCGCTCTACGGCATGTTCGACATACGTTCGAAACTGGTCGATCTCAAGCTGTCGCAGGGCGGTACGCTGGGCGAGTACTTCATCAAGCAGCCCAGGGACCCCTACGCCCAGTACGCCATCAAGTGGGACGGCGAATGGCAGGTGACCTACGAGACCTTCCGCGACATGGGTGCGGCCTATGCCGTCGGCCTGATCCTGATCTACCTGCTGGTGGTGGCGCAGTTCAAGAGCTACCTCGTGCCGCTGATCATCATGGCGCCGATCCCGCTCACCATCATCGGCGTCATGCCGGGCCACGCCCTGTTCGGCGCGCAATACACGGCGACTTCGATGATCGGCATGATCGCGCTGGCCGGCATCATCGTGCGCAATTCCATCCTGCTGGTGGACTTCATCAACGAGCAGGTCGCCGGCGGCATGGACTTCGCCGAGGCCGTGATCCAGGCCGCCGCGGTGCGCGCCAAGCCCATCGTGCTGACCGGGCTGGCGGCCATGCTCGGCGCGCTGTTCATCGTCGACGACCCTATCTTCGCCGGCCTCGCCTTGTCCCTGATCTTCGGCATCTTCGTTTCCACCCTGCTGACGCTGGTGGTGATCCCGGTTCTGTATTACGCGGTGATGCAGGGCCGCATCGTCAAATTTCAATAAGGAGCTTCACATGACCGTCAATCAGATCGTACGCATCGTCGCCGGATTCTTCATCATGACTTCGCTGGTCCTCGCCCACTTCAGCGGCCAGGTGGACATGAGCAAGCTGTCCTGGCTGTGGTTCACCGCCTTTGTCGGCGCCAACCTGTTCCAGAGCGGCTTCACCAGGTTCTGCCCGCTGGATTCGATCCTGAAGAAGCTGGGCGTGCCGGAATCGACCGGTAATAGCTGCGCCTGATTACGTATTCGCCGTATCGCCGGCGCCGACTTTTCGCTCGGTGATTCAGGCGAACAGCCGCGCCAGTTCCGCGCCCGGCGAGGGCGCGCGCATGAAGGCTTCGCCGACGAGGAAGGCATGCACGCCGCGCGAAATCATCAGCGCGACGTCGGCCGGGGCGAGGATGCCGGACTCGGTGACCACGATGCGGTCCGCCGGGATGCGGCCCAGCTGCGACAGTGTGGTAGCGAGGTCGACTTCGAAGGTGCGCAGGTTGCGATTGTTGATGCCGATCAGCGGCGTCTCGAGTTGCAGCGCGATATCGAGTTCGGCGGCGTCGTGGCATTCGACCAGCACCGACATGCCCAGCGCAAAGGCGATGGCTTCCATCTCCTGCATCTGCCCCAGCGAGAGCGCATCGACGATCAGCAGGATGGCGTCTGCGCCCATGGCGCGGGATTCATACACCTGCCAGGGATCGACCAGGAAATCCTTGCGCAGTACCGGCAGCGCGCAGGCGGCGCGCGCCGCGCGCAGGTACCCGGCCGAGCCCTGGAAGAAGGGCTGGTCGGTCAGTACCGAAAGGCAGGCGGCACCGTGCTTCTCGTAATCTGCGGCGATCTCGGCCGGACGGAAGTCGGCGCGGATCACGCCTTTGGAGGGGCTGGCCTTCTTGATTTCGGCGATGACTGCCGTACCGCCAGCGCCGACTTTTGCTTGAATCGATCCCGCAAACTCTCTCGTCGGCGCCTGCGCCTCGGCCTCGGCCCGCATCGCGGCCAGCGGCTTGATCGCCTTGCCCGCCGCTACTTCCTCGCGCTTGACGGCGAGGATCTTCTCGAGGATGTCCGCCGCCATCAGCCGAACTTCTTGGTGAAGGCGACGAATTCGTCGAGCTTCCTGCGCGCCGCGCCGCTGGCGATGGTTTCGCGCGCCCTGGTGATGCCTTCGCCGATCGAGTCGACCAGGTTGGCGGTGTAGAGCGCGGCACCGGCGTTGAGCGTGACGATTTCGCGCGGCGTGCCGGGCGTGTTGTCCAGCGCCTCGAGCAGCATGGCTTTGGATTCGGTAGCGTCGGCGACGCGCAGGCCGCGGTTGGACATCATGGCCAGGCCGTAGTCCTCGGGATGGATTTCGTATTCGGTGATCTCGCCGTCCTTCAGTTCGCCGACCAGGGTCGCGGCGCCGAGCGAGATCTCGTCCATGCCGTCCTTGCCCCACACCACCATGACGTGGTCGGCGCCGAGCTGCTTCATCACGCGCACCTGGATGCCGACCAGGTCGGGGTGGAACACGCCCATCAGCGTGTTGGGCGCGCCGGCCGGATTGGTCAGCGGGCCGAGGATATTGAAGATGGTGCGCACGCCCATTTCGCGCCGCACCGGGGCGACGTTCTTCATCGCCGGATGGTGGTTGGGTGCGAACATGAAGCCGCAGCCGATGGCCTCGATGCATTCGCCGACCTGGGCGGGGGTGAGCATGATGTTGGCGCCGAAGGCTTCCAGCACGTCGGCGGCGCCGGACTTCGACGACACGCTGCGGTTGCCGTGCTTGGCCACCGTGGCGCCGGCCGCCGCGGCGACGAACATGGAGGCCGTGGAGATGTTGAAGGTGTGCGCGCCGTCGCCGCCGGTGCCGACGATGTCCACGAAATTCGGGTTGTGCGGGGTGTTCACCTTGGTCGATAGCTCACGCATGACCGTCGCGGCAGCGGCGATCTCGCCCAGGGTTTCCTTCTTCACGCGCAGGCCGGTGAGGATTGCGGCGACCATCAGCGGCGAGATCTCGCCCTGCATGATCTGCCGCATCAGGTGCAGCATTTCGTCGTGGAAGATTTCGCGGTGTTCGATGGTGCGCTGGAGCGCTTCCTGGGGAGTGATCATTTCGTGCCTTTCAGGAAATTTCCAAGAAGTTCATGACCGTTCTCGGTGGCGATCGATTCGGGATGGAACTGCACGCCTTCCACATTCAGCTCGCGGTGGCGCACGCCCATGATCTCGCCGTCATCGGTCCAGGCCGTGACTTCGAGGCAGGCCGGCAGGGTCTCGCGGCGGATCGCCAGCGAGTGGTAACGCACCACCGTCAGTGGATTGGGCAGGCCGGCGAAGACGCCCTTGCCCTCGTGATGCACGGGCGAGGTCTTGCCGTGCATCAGCTGTTTGGCATGCACGATCTCGCCGCCGAAGGCCGCACCGATGCTCTGGTGGCCGAGGCAGACGCCGAGCAGGGGGATCTTGCCGGCGAACTCCCTGATCGCTGCCACCGAGATGCCGGCCTCGGCCGGCGAGCAGGGACCGGGCGAGACCACGATGCGCGCCGGCTTCATCGCGGCGATTTCCTTCAGGGTGATCGCATCGTTGCGGAACACCTTGACGTCCTCGCCGAGTTCGCCGAAATACTGCACCAGGTTGTAGGTGAAGCTGTCGTAGTTGTCGATCATCAATAGCATGGCAGCCCCCGGTCAGTCGAAACGCGTGTCGAGGCCGGCTTCGGCCATCTCGGCGGCGCGCAGTTGCGCCCGCGCCTTGTTCAGCGTTTCCTGCCATTCCGAATCGGGGTCGGAATCGGCGACGATGCCGGCGCCGGCCTGGACGTGGATCCGGCCGTCCTTGATCACCGCGGTGCGGATCGCGATGCAGAGGTCCATGTCGCCGTTGAAGCCAAGATACCCGACGCTGCCGGCATAGATGCCGCGCTTGCTGGGTTCCAGTTCGTCGATGATTTCCATGGCGCGCACCTTCGGCGCGCCGGACACCGTGCCGGCCGGGAAGGTGGCCTTGAGCACGCCCAGCGCGCCCTCGTCGTCCTTCAGTTCGGCATCGACGTTGGAGACGATGTGCATCACGTGCGAATAGCGCTCGATGATGAACGGGTCGCTGACCTTGACCGTGCCGGTCTTGGCGACGCGGCCGATGTCGTTGCGGCCGAGGTCGAGCAGCATCAGGTGCTCGGCGCGCTCCTTCGGGTCGGCCAGCAGGTCGGCGGCCAGCGCCTCGTCTTCGGCGAGAGTGGCGCCGCGCTTGCGCGTGCCGGCGATCGGCCGCACGGTGACGCGGCGTTCGCCGTCCTGGTGTTCGAGCCGCACCAGGATTTCGGGCGACGCGCCGACCACGTGGAAATCCTCGAAGTTGAAATAGAACATGTAGGGCGAGGGGTTCAGCGTGCGCAGCGCGCGGTAGAGCGCCAGCGGGCTCGCCGCGAAGGGCTTGCTCATGCGCTGCGAGAGCACCACCTGCATGATGTCGCCATCGACGATGTACTGCTTGGCGCGGCGCACCGCGGCCTTGAAGGCCTCCTCGCCGAATTCGGAGACGGCAGGTGCGGATGAGGCCTGCACTTCGGGCGGAATCGTCACCGGTGCGCGCAGCTTGGCCAGCAGTTCCTTGAGCCGGGCCTGGGCCTGCTTCCAGGCGCCGGGGAAGCCCGGCTCGGCATACACCACCAGCGTCAGCTTGCCCGAGAGGTTGTCGACGATGGCGATCTCTTCGGACAGCAGCAGCAGGATGTCCGGTACGCCGAGCGGGTCGGGCGTCGGTTTAGCCAAATGCCGCTGCGCCAGCTTGGTCTCGATGTAGCGCACCGTGTCGTAGCCGAAGGCACCCACCAGGCCGCCGCAGAAGCGCGGCAGGCCGGGCAGGTCGGGCACCTTGAAGCGCGACATGAACTCGGAAATGAAGCTCATCGGGTTGCTGTGGTCGCGCCGCTCGGCGACGCGGTTGCCGCTGAGCACCATGATCGCGCCCTCGACCACCGCGATGCGCGTGCCGGCAGCCAGGCCGATGAAGGAATAGCGGCCGAAGCGCTCGCCGCCCTGCACCGATTCGAGCAGGTAGGAGTAGGGATCGTTGGCCAGCTTGAGGTAGATCGACAGCGGCGTGTCGAGGTCGGCGAAGGTTTCGAGCGTCACCGGGATGCGGTTATAGCCCTCCGCCGCAAGGCGGTTGAAGTCTGATTCGGTCATGGTGAAACTCCACGGATACGGGTGCTGCAAGGACAGGTGCGCGGACTGGTCAGCTCCGGCGCGATGGAAATCGGCGCGCGATGGCGCGGGCGTTCAGGCCCGCCAGGGCCAGGCCTCCGCCCCGAGGGCGTGTTTCCGTGTCATTTGCAGGTTGCGGTGGAGCATGGGTGTTATGCGATCTTTCGAAAGTCGGCGCCGGCGACACGGCGCGCTGCTGCTTCCAGCGACGCGACTATAGCATCGCAGTCGATTCCTTGCACGTCCTCGCCCTCGTTGTAGCCGTAGGGGACGATGAACACCGGACAGCCGGCGGCGCGCGCCGCCGCGGCATCGTGCTGCGAATCGCCGATGTGCAGGTTCTCGGCGGGTGACGTGCCCATGCGTCCGCAGGCATGCAGCAGTTGCGCCGGATGCGGCTTCTTGTGCGCCAGCGTGTCGCCCGAGACGGCGAACTCGAACCAGTGCGCAAGGCCCGTGGCGACCAGCAAGGGCTCGGTAAAGGCCGCCGCCTTGTTGGTAATCACCGCCAGCGGCAGGCCGGCGTCGTGCAGCGCCCGCAGGCCTTCCAGCACCCCGGGGAAAAGCGTCGAGCGGCGGCCGTTTTCGACCGCGTAATGGCGGCGGAATACCGCCTGCGCCTGCTCCACCGCCGCAGGATCGAGATCGGGCAGGCAGCGCTCGACCAGCTTCGGGATGCCGCGGCCGATGAAGCCGGCGATTACCTCGACCGGATATTCGTCGCGGCCCAGTTCGCGCAGCATGGCGTTGGCCGCCGCGGCGAGGTCGGGCACGGTGTCGAGCAGGGTGCCATCGAGGTCGATGGTGACCGACTTGATCTTCATGAGAACAGGCGGCGGCAGCCTGGCTTCAGGCCTTGGCGAGTTCGCTGCGCAGGGCGGCGATCACGCTGTCGTAGCGGTGCGGGTCGCTGTCCTTGGCGGCGCCGAATACGGCCGAGCCGGCGACGAAAGTATCGACCCCGGCTTTTGCGACTTCCAGGATGTTGGCCGGGCCGACGCCACCGTCGATCTCCAGGCTGACGTCGAGGCCGCGCGCATCGATCATCTGCCGTACCTTGCGCGCCTTGTCGAGCACGTAGGGAATGAACTTCTGCCCGCCGAAGCCCGGGTTCACGCTCATCAGCAGCACCATGTCGAGCTTGTCCAGGGTGTACTCGAGCACGTCGAGCGGCGTCGCCGGGTTGAACACCAGGCCGGGCTTGCAGCCGCACTCGCGGATCAGGGCGATGGTGCGATCGACATGCTCCGAGGCTTCCGGGTGGAAGGTGATGTAAGTGGCGCCGGCCTTGGCGAAGTCGGGAATGATGCGGTCCACCGGCTTGACCATCAGGTGTACATCGATCGGCGCCGTGACGCCGTGCTTCTTCAGCGCTTCGCAGACCAGCGGGCCGATGGTCAGGTTCGGCACGTAGTGGTTGTCCATGACGTCGAAATGCACGATGTCGGCGCCGGCGGCGAGCACGTTGTCGACCTCCTCGCCCAGTTTGGCGAAGTTGGCGGAAAGAATGCTGGGGGCGATCCTGAAGGTCCTGGACACGGCGAACTCCCGAAAGTGGATGCGAAGATTCTACCGGCGGCCGGCTGCGGTGACTTAAGGATTTGTGATGGCGCCCATAAGCGCGGCTAGAATCCGCCCATCCAACCACGGAAAGCCATGATGATCCTCCTCACGGGCGGCGCCGGCTACATCGGACTGCATACGGCGGCGGTGCTGGTCGAAGCCGGCCACGAAGTCGTGCTGTTCGACAACTTCAGCAACAGCAAGCCGGCCGGCCTGAAGCGGCTGGAGGCCATCACCGGCCGTGCCGTACCCTGCGTCGAAGGCGATGTCCGCTCGCGGCAGGACCTGGACGGCCTGTTCGACCAGTACCCGATCGGCGCCGTGGTGCATTTCGCCGAACTCAGGCGGTCGGCGAATCGCAGGCGCAACCCTTGCGCTACTACGACAACAACGTGGGCGGAAGCCTGGCCCTGCTTGCCGCCATGCAGCGCGCGGAGGTCAGGCGCATCGTCTTCAGTTCCTCGGCGACGATCTACGGCAATGCCGATTCCAATCCCATTCCCGAAACCGCCCCGCTGCGCCCGGCCAACGTCTATGGCCGCAGCAAGCTGATGGTCGAGGACATCCTGCGCGACCTGTACGCCGCCGCGCCGGGCTGGTCGATCGCCCTGCTGCGCTACTTCAATCCGGTGGGCGCGCATCCGGGCGGGCTGATCGGCGAAGACCCGAACGACATACCCAACAACCTGATGCCTTTCGTCACGCAAGTGGCCGTCGGCCGCCGGCCGGAACTGCAAGTGTTCGGCGGCGACTATCCGACGCCCGACGGCACCGGGGTGCGCGACTACATCCATGTCATGGACCTGGCGGAAGGCCACCGGGCGGCGCTGGATTGGGCGCTGCGCGATCCGCGCGAACTGCTTACGGCCAATCTTGGTACCGGGCGGGGCTGCAGCGTACTGGAGCTGGTACGCGCCTTCGAACAGGTTAGCGGAAAGGCGATTCCCCATCGCATCGTGGCGCGCCGGGCGGGCGACGTGGCGGCCTGCTGGAGCGACCCCTCGCTGGCCAGGGAGCGCCTCGGCTGGACCACAAAGCGCAGCCTCGAAGACATGTGCCGCGATGCCTGGAACTGGCAGCGCAACAACCCCCAGGGTTTCGCCTGACGGCCCGGCGCCGTGTCGTCGGCGCCGACTTTATGCCGTCAGGGCAGCCTCGCCGGCGGCAACCATGCGGTTGAACAGCGCGCCTTCGACAACCACAACATCTGGTCGTCGAATGCGGGGCCTTGCGGTGCGTTTGACGAAGGCGGGATCGGCGGCAACCACGGCTGCGGGAAGGCTTGAATTATGTTTCATGGTCGCCCGCACCCTCCACTCCGGCGTTCTTGCCGAGCGAATAGATGACGGCGACGGCGTCGGCGGCCAGTGTGGTATCTGTCGGCGTCGTGTCGCGCGGGGCCGCCGTCGCCGTGCCTTCGCTGGCCATGTCGGTCCCGGTGTTGCAGACCTTCAGGTCACCCGCCGCGACGGCAGCCAGCGTCGTCATCCCGATGCTCTTCATCTGGTTCTGGGTGGTAAAGGCATTGGCGTTGGCCGTACTTACCGCATAGCGCACCCGATGGGCCCGCTTCCCGCCCCAGCCGTCGAGGCGATAGCCCCGGGCGTCGACCGGTGACAGGCCCAGGGTGGCCGCCGGCAGGAATCCGTCATAAGGATTGGTGCACGCACCTCCACCAGCGGGGCTCTCGACGCCGTTGCTTGCCGCCGAGGCCGGGCATGGCAGCCGGTCGTTGGCCATGGCAAAGCCGAGCAGGGCGTCGCGCGATTCGATCAGGATCTTCTGGGTATCGCCAAAGTTGCGAATATCCTGCTGCCCCGCCAGCGGCAGCAACATTCCCCCCAGCAGCAGGCCGACGACGAACAGCACGATTGCGAGTTCGATCAAGTGAAGCCGGGGCGGCGGGAATCGGTACAGGCGATGCTGTGGCGGTTTGCATTCGGTTTCGGGCTGGGGCTGATTCGTGCAGCGTAGCATCGAGAAGCCCGGTATGCCACCGTGGCCCTGTCCCGAAAAAGTCGGTGCTGGCGGAACGGCGGGTTCATGGCAGCCAGGTGGTGAAGAAGTCACTGATGCTGATGATCTGGCTCGCTGTGCTCTGGCTGCCGGTGAAGCCCTGCCGCGTGGTGCGCAAGGCCGCCGCGTAGCAGACATTGTCGATGCCGCAGAACTGGTTGCCGGAGCAACTCGCGCCGCTGGCGCAGGATGTGCTGCCGCGGATATCGTAGATCCTCTTGCTGTCGTAGAGTTTGGGCTGCTGTCCGGTATAGCAATAACGGAATCCGTCGGTTTCAATGCCGCCGCAATATTGATCGACCGGGTTTGCGGCTGGGCACAGTGGCGCGCTCGGTGCGCAGGTTCCGTGGCGGACTACCGGGTCGAGCTGGTTCATGGAGCGGGTAGTGGCCTTCATGTTGGCGATCTGGTTGACATTGCTGCCTTCCTTCCAGACCTGGGTGGTGATGGTCGCGAAATAGACGTCGTTGGAGGGGAAGCTGAGCGCGCTGATCGCGATGCTGCTGGCGTCTGGTGTCGCATCCCCGTTCAGGCGCCAGTAGCTGCCGGCACCGCTGGTGGCGAACCAGGTTGCGCCATCCGTCAGTCCGGCCGCAGTGTTCTCCGGCGTGGCGCGGCTCCAGGCGCCGGCATTGGCCGAATACACACCATTTTCCGTGGCGATGGTCTGGCCCGTGAGGAGGACGCGGTCGCCAGCCGCCAGCACGACGCCATCGACGGTTTGCAGTCCGCTCAGGACCAGGTTGGCGGTGGCGACGGCCTTGACCGCCTGGCGAAAGAGCGAGATGACGAAATTGCTGGTCCCGATCACGGGAGCTTCGACGTTCTGCAGCCGCCACAGGCTGCCGCGATGGGTGGTGCCTTCCTTGATGAACCATGAGGTGCCGGGCGGCAGGTCGGCGGCCTCGTCGGCGCTTTGGGCGCGCGCCCAAGCTCCGGCGGCGGCGACATAGATGCCGTTGTTGCGGGCGATTGTCTGTCCTGCCACCAGCACCGTATCGCCGGCCTGCAAGGCGATGCCGTCGATGGTCTGGAGGCCGGACAGGGCGGCGAGGTGGGTACTGGCGACCACCCTGGCCAGCCGGCTGTTGTCGTCGCGGCCCGAATAGACACGCGCGACTTCGACGCGGACGTGGATATCCTGGTTGGTCGGCACCGAGCTCAGGCTTGGGTCGAGTTTGTCCGCGGCAAAGGGCGGATACGGCGGCGGGGAGGGCGGCGTGGTCGGTGCCGCTTCGTTGCGTGGCGGCGGCCGCGTGGCGGGCGGCGTCGGCAACTGGCCATGCACGTTATCGTCTTCCGCCTGATGCAGCTTGCAGATCCCCGCGTCGCAGGAGGCGGGCGACAGGCAGTCGGCGGTGACGGTGCAGGTGTTGCTGGTGCCGTCGCTGGTGCTGATCAGCGTTTCGCCGCCCCAATAGACCAGGCCGATGTGACCACCGGCATAGTTGGGGTCGGCACGGCCGTTGGCAAGGGTGCGGAATGCCAGCGGCAGGGTAAAGGTTGTCCGCTCCGGATCGAAGCCATCGGGAAGGAAAGGCGGGTTGCTGCGGTAGTTGCGCCGCGTGTCGAATTCGAGGCCGAGCTTGGGGTGGAGGATGGGCGAATCCAGGCCGCCGTTGTTGCCCGAATATCCCAGATGCTGCTCGCCGGCGCCGCAGACGCTGGCACTGTTACGGTCGCCGTCTACGGAGGCAAAGACGAAGCCGTCGCCGGAGTCCGGATATTGAACTTGAAATAGCTGCGAAAGCCGCTCCCGGTGGCACGTGTTTCGGGGATCCGGCGCAGCCGAACAGGCTGCTGGCGCCATAGCTCTGGTCGGATTCGACGTTGACGCGCCCGAGGGTCAGGGTGCGGGTTGCCGGGTCGTATTGCGACAATTCCGCACCCGGGGGCAGGGCCGATGGTGCCGCGACCATGCTCGCGGTGGCGGGGATGCAGCGCACGATGTCCTGGTGCGCGGGATGGCCGGCCGAAACCTGCGCGAACAGGCTTGGGCCGACAAAGGTGGTGCCGGCGCCGGTGAAACTGGTCAGGTTCGTCGGGTCTTCGAGGTAATTGGCTGGACTGGCCTTCTCGCGGGGTGCTGCGCGACTAGCGGCGACGAAAACCATTTCCTTGTAGTTCGGATAATAGCCAAGCGGATCCATGCCAGTTCCATAGCAGGTGTTTGCGTCGGCACCGGCGATCTTTGCGTAGGGCGTAGCAAGGCTGCCGCCGGCGGCGATGATTTCGTCGCGCAGGCAGCCGACCATGCGATCCAGCATGGCATTGATGTCGGTGCGGAAGGCGCTCGACCCGCGCAGGTGCGAAACAGCAACTCGCTGGTGACCGTGACGCCGGTATCGTTGGCCACGATCGCGCAGGGCGAGGGGTCGTTGGGCGGACAATTGCTGACCCAGAGGGCGCCGTCGCTGCGCCGGTTGATGACGCTGTTGGCCGACGGGGCCTTGTCGTTCGGGGGGGAGGTGTCGCCGCTTGCGCCATTGGTGCCAGAGAAGTGATTGGTGACGCCGCCGAGGTTGGCGGCCACCGCCGGATCGAGATAATTGCTGGCGACGTAATTGCCGCCGCATCGGCGACGTTGTCCGTTGCCGATGCGCTGCGATCCTCGCCGGCCAGCGGCGGGCCGGGCGAGAAAGGCCGACCGCAATCGGGCGATCGTGGGCCGACGCAATGGGCGCTGACTATGGCGGCCGTGCCGTTGGCAACCCGGACATCCAGCTGGCTCCAGGGTGTCCCAGTTCATCGCGCGGGTCGGATCCGGGCAGGTTGCGCTGGTGGCTGCCGGAAACCCGCGTACCAGAGGCATTCGCCATGGGCATCCCGCAGCGGCCCGGTGCCCAAGGTACGCCAGGAAGCGGCCGATGACCGTGACATTGATCCCGTTACCCAGGAAGTTGAGGCTTCGCAGCCCTTGAGGTAGCAGCCGCTATCGGTCAGCTGATTATTGTTGCGCGTGCTGCCGAGGTCCGGCAGCGGCAGATAGCCATAGACCACCCTGCGCCGGTCTTCAGCTGCTCTTCGCGGTACCGCACGGCGTAACCGATCAGCGCCTCTTGCGCCTGAGTCAGGGCCTCCGCGGTCAGTTGCTGGCGGCGCGCCTGGATCATTTCGGGGGACAGGTTGCTGAGGCAGAAGTAGAGGCCGCCGACCACCAGCAGGGCCACCAGCGCGATCATCACGAAACCCCGCTGGTTCCGTCCCAGCGACCGTTGTCGCCGCGTCATCACGAGCCTTCGGCGTTTGGCGGCAGGCGCTGCGGGCGTCACGACCACCCCGCCGCCCAGCCGCGTATTCCGCTCGCCGGTGGCACGGTTGATTGCCTCGCCGACCTTGAGTTGGGTCGGCTCCTCCTCGCCGGGAGACAGCATGGCGCTGCCGGGCTTGCCCGGCGCGACGACAACATTGACGCCGGTGCTGACGATTCGCTCTCGGTTTGCGCTTTCTGGTTGATCCATACCGTCGACGTGCCGCCGGATCGGGAGACCACGCCATCCGGCTCATGCTGCTGCCCTGCAGGGTCTGGGCTTCCTGGATATTGAATGCGCTGCCGTTCCAGCGCCGCACGCCGTTCGGGCGTGAAGAAGAGTCGGCCGAGTGGCGCGGCATCTGCGGCGTTGGCCGGTGCAACCACGGCGAGGACGAGCA
>JADJFK010000014.1 GCA_016708585.1 Sulfuritalea sp.
GTCATGCAGGTCTGGATGCCGCGCCTGAGGGGAGTTCAAGCCGCAGATGATCTTCATCTCGGCCGGTTTCGACGGGCACTACGAAGACGACATGGGCGGCCCCAGGGCTGCTCGAGAAGGATTACGCCTGGTGCACCGAGGAACTGATGAAGCCGGCAGCGGAATTTTCCGACAAGCGCATCGTTTCCATGCTCGAGGGCGGCTACGTGATGACCTCGCTGGCGCGCAGCGTCGGCGCCCATCTTTCTTGCGCGACTGGCCCGATCTCTAGACGCTGTTTGCTCGGAAATAGGGGCGGGTGAGGTAGAATTCCGCCCTCTTTCGTGTTTCCAACGTTTAACCGGATGAATTCATGGCGTTGATCGTTCAAAAATATGGCGGCACCTCGGTGGGCAATTCCGGAGCGCATCAGGAATGACGCCCAGCGTGTTGCCAGGTTCCAGCTCAGGGTCACCAGGTGGTGGTCGTCGTTTCAGCGATGAGGCGGAGAAACCAACAGACTGATCGCGCTGGGCAGAAGTGCAGGCCAACCGGGAGCCGCGCGAGTTGGACATGGTGATGTCCACCGGCGAGCAGGTCACCATCGGTCTGCTGGCCATGGCGCTCAAAGACATCGGCTGCCAGGCGAAAAGCTACACCGGCGGCCAGGTCAAGGTGCTGACTGACGCCACCTTCACCAAGGCCCGCATTCTGGCGATCGATGAGGCCAACATGCGTCGCGACCTTGATGCCGGCAACGTCATCGTTGTCGCCGGCTTCCAGGAGTCGATGACGGCAACATCACGACTTTGGGGCGTGGCGGCTCTGACACCTCTGCCGTCGCGATGGCCGCTGCGCTGAAGGCCGACGAGTGCCAGATCTACACCGACGTCGATGGCGTCTACACGACTGATCCCCGCGTCGTGCGGAAGCCGCAACTGGATACCATCACCTTCGAGGAGATGCTGGAAATGGCCAGCCTTGGCTCCAAGGTGTTGCAGATCCGCTCGGTCGAATTCGCCGGCAAGTACAAGGTCAAACTGCGCGTTCTTTCCAGCTTCCAGGACGAAGGGGAAGGCACGCTGATCACTGTTGAGGAAGACAAGAACATGGAACAACCAATCATCTCCGGCATCGCATTCAACCGCGACGAAGCAAAGCTGACCATGCTCGGCGTTCCCGACAAGCCGGGCATCGCCTACCAGATCCTGGGGGCCATTGCAGACGCCAACATCGATGTCGACGTGATCATCCAGAACGTCGGCCACGATGGCATGACCGACCTGTCCTTCACCGTCAATCGCGGCGAGTTCGCCAGGCGACTGCCATCCTGGAAGACGTCAAGGTCAAGCTTGACACGCGCGAAATCACCGGCGACAACAAGATCTGCAAGGTTTCCGCGGTAGGTGTCGGCATGCGCTCGCATCCGGGGTCGCCAGCCAGATGTTCAAGGCACTCGCTGACGAGGGCATAAACATCAAGATGATCTCGACTTCCGAAATCAAGATATCCGTCGTCCTCGACGAAAAGTATCTCGAGCTGGCCGTCCGTGTGCTACACCGCACGTTCGGCCTCGATCAACAAATTTGACCGCAGGGCGTGAAGGTTATATCATCCGCGCCTTCGTTGAAGTCTGGATCCGGAGACGTGGCCGAGAGGTCGAAGGCACTCCCCTGCTAAGGGAGCATACGGGCATAAACCTGTATCGAGGGTTCGAATCCCTCCGTCTCCGCCAGCAATAAAGGCAAAGCCCTGTTTATTCAGGGCTTTTTCTTTTTGTCCGGTAAGCGTGTAACCATTTGTGTAACCATTCGGCACAAGTTACCGCGCCGGCTTCATCGCCGACGCCGCCCCGCTGCGGCCTTGTGCTCGATCTCGGCGAGCACGTCGCTATCCCGTCCCCTCAGCCGTGGGGGTCGTCCTCGAGGTCGCCAAAGCAACGATAGAGCGCTGGCCCCAGGGTATCGGCGAAGCCGTCAAGCTGGTCGTTGCAGTTTTCGATCTTGCCCGCGATGACCAGGCGCACCAGGTCGGCAATCTCGGCATGCACAAGGCCTGCGGCGGCATCGCTCCCGCGTTTCTGGCATGCTGTAATGGCAATCTGTGTTACGAGGCGGCACGCGCTGTAAATGCCCTGCTGGCGGTCACGGGCAGCCATTGGCCGAAAGGCTCAATCGCGCGGCGGGCGTGGGGGTCTGAGGTTGTCGGCGGTCAGGTACCGCAACTTGATTACGGACACGTCGACGCCAGGGCCGGAGACGTGCCAGGCATTGCCATTGAAAATAGCCCTTAGGCCACGACGCGCGATCTCATGCGCCATTGGGCGATCGTAGGGCGGCAGATCGGCGATTTCGGCGGGTGTCATCTTGCTCTCTGTAGGGGTGCCGCGTCAGTGGGTGAAAGGCTGGTGACCTCCGGCCCTCGCGAGGTCCGGACACTGACGCGGCGAAACGGTTACTTGGACAGATTGCGGCGGGCCAAATAAATGCTTTTGCGCCGGCCGTGGTAGGTGGGTTGGCCGGCTTGACTACCCGCGCCGCCGGCTTCGTTGGCTTCTTTGGCGCAGGCTTGCGCCCTGCATAGGCTGCGGTTACGACGGCGGCGGGCTTGTCGTCTTCGCGCGGCGGGGAGCTATCGTCAGACTGAGTGGCGATAGCGGCGGCGGCGATCAGCTCGATGCACTTGTCAAAATCCTGGCCGGTTGGGGCGGGCTTGGCTTGCAATTTCGTCCAGGCGTCCTCTGCAGCCTCGTAGCGAGCCTTGAAGACCTTGTCTTCCAGATCGAAGGGCTCGACCTTTTCAAGGGCCTCCCATGCGGCGCCGATGAATCCTTTGATGTCCAGGCCAGGAAGGAATGCCAGCCGCTCGAATAGGCCGGTGTCTGACGTCATCCCCGTCTTCACCCTGTCGGTGATCTCGCCAGCGCGGCGCAGGCGATCGAGGGCAGCAGGGGGAATGCCGCCCTTGCGGCGCAGCGATTCGGCGGCGCCAGGAAGATGCGCGCCCGTGGCTGATTTCGTGGTCATATAGTCCGTACTCCTTCGCGATTTCGTCAGGAATGCCCAGGACACAAACAGGGTCGGCGCCGACGCGGCGCTCTATGGCGTTGCCGCGCATTTCCTCGGCCGCGATCAGCACTTCCTCCTCTCTCTCCAGGGCGCGCAGCTCGCGGCGTAGTTGCCCGATGCGGGCGGCGCGGTCGGCATCATCCATGGCCGGCGGTAGGTCAGGCGCCAGCAGCTTGATCTCGGCTTGCAGGTCGTCGAGCGTTTGTCGCCCGGGTGGGCAGCCAGCATGCCCAGGGCAAGCTCGCCAACGGCGCCGGGGTGAAAGCCGACGGCGGCGGACAAAGTGACCTCGTTTTCAGTTCTGGCTGTTAACAGCGTGGCCGCCAGGTTGCCGACTTTTCGCCGGTAGGATTCGGCCAACTCGGAAACCCGATTGCGCACCGCGTCGATGCCGCGCTCGGGGGGCCATCCGCATTCGTTCGCGGCGGCAAGTTCGGATTGCTTGATGGCGATCTCGCCGCGCAGCTTGTCGATTTTCTGGCTCATAAATAAACCTCCTCGCGAGAAAATAAACCGAGCTTGACCAGAGCCTCGCCGCAGCTGGTCGCCAAGACTGCGGCCGATTGGTGCTTGGCCGATGCGACGGCGCGGGCTACCAGAATGGGCTCGATCTGCGCAGCGATGCGGGTGATCTCGACTTCATGGGCTGCGATGCGCGCCAGGACGCGCTGGTTATCGCCGTCATGGGCGGCGCCAAACCGGTGGGGCTCGCTAATCATCCGCTCATGCTCGCGGCGGTCGGCGAGCAGTTGCGTCAAGCGCTCGCTATACGAAACCGCGCCCGAGCTCAGCCCACGCGCGGTGGCTGCCAGGGCAAGGAACTTGCCCAGGGCGGCGGGTTTCCAGGATTCGTCTTTAGCCATTGGGTGTGTCCTTTTGGGTGAGGCTTTCGAGCCAGGCGCGAAATTCAGCGGCGGGAACGTAGCGGCCACGCTCGGAAAGCTGGAGAACGCGAACAGGGATAACGCCCGCGTGCGATGCGGCCTCGAATGCGTCGGGGGTCAGTCCGGCCCTCCTGGCTGCAGGTCCCAGGCGATAAAGGCCGGGCGCGTCGGCATGCTGCGGCTTTCGTGTCATGTGTTTAGCCTTTTGAAATTGATGGGCCCATTCTGCATTTTTTCGATTAGCGCGCCCTGTTAGCGGATTTCAGCTAGTCCCCGGCTGTTCGGCGAGGGCTGCGAGCCGGTCGGCGAGGGTTTGCAACAGGTCAGGAACGCCATCCTCGAGGATCTCCCGGGTCTGGACTTCGTCGGAAGCGGCGGCGATTTTCCCGGCGACTGACGCGGGAAACGCGCGCGCCATCGCCAGGATAAGGGCGCTCGCTTCGTTGGCTGCAGCGCGAACCGCAGCCGCGTCGACCAGCTTCGCCAGCATCAGGCGCGCCTCGCGTTCGGCCGTCAGTGCCTCGTAGGTCACGCGGCGGGCGCGCTGAAGCTGGAAATTGTGTTCTGGGTGTTTCCAGGCGGAAACCGGCGGCGGTGCCAGATCGGCCTGGCTGGCCTGCCCGCCCTGCGTTTCAGCGAGGCGCCACAAGCTGCCGTCCACGTCGACCTTGCCGTCGGCAGTCAGGACCAGCCGGCCGGCCTTCTTCAAGCGGGTGACGCTGGCCGGGCTGCAGCCAAGGTGCCTGGCGAATTCGGATAACGCCATCGTCAGCATTGAATTCCTTTCGTGGGCATGATGCGCAATACCGGCTCGCGGATCTGGCCCAGGCGCAGATCGGCGCCGGCCGAAATCAAGGCGTCGCTGACCGCCAGGCGGAAGGCATCACCCGGGACGCGGTCGACCAGCAGCCGAAAGTTACGGATTGCCGTAGCCCCGGGTGGGCGCGGCCGCCAGGGGTCGATGCCGACGAACGAGGCGGCGCTGTGAGCGTCGAGCAGCAGATCCTCGCCCGATTCGTCGCTCACGCCGAAAATGAACTGTAGAACCCAAACCCGGACCATCAGGCGCAGCGGGTACGGTGGCCGGCCGCTGGCCGGCGCCGGATACAGCGGCGCGGCCAGGCTTTCCAGTTCGTGCCAGGGCAAGATTGAATCCAGGCGCTCGAGCAGGCGAGCCCGCCTAGGCTTGCGGCCCCTAGGCCAGGAAATGGTTGTGAACAGGCTCATGGCTGATCCCTCAAAAATCGGTTTCATGGTGGGATACCCGGTTTACCTGAAAGGGGTTCCCTAAGTTTGAGAGCCACTGACTACCTGCTTTTCGAGCCTCTGACCCTCGTGCGGCGGAAAACGTACAGGGACCCCGTACCACGCCAGCAACAGCGCCTCAGCCCTGCCGTCGTCCTTGACGCGGGTCAGGTGGTGGGCGGCATCGGGTAATCGTTGCTTGGCGGTGGCGATGCTGACGCGCTTGTCGGCGCCAGCAGGGATACCGGCCGCACGCTTCCATACCTGTGGCTGCACGATGGCGTGAGGGACTCGCAGCGCAGCCAGCACACCCAAGACGGAACCGAAAGAATGGCCGAAGCTGAACGCGCCCGTAGCGCCTTCTCCAGGCCTTGCGCCGACACGCTCCACGACGCAGAAGGCTGGCGCATTTTGGCGCAGCAATTCAGCCAGGGCGGCGGCATCGATGGCGCGCCGGCCGGTACTGGTCGGCAGGGTCGGCATATCGAAGACGTGGGCGAAGGTGCCATCCTCATGCACGAAGCCGACCGCCCAGACAAGCCTGGGTCAATGCCGGCGTAGGTCGGCTTCATGCTGCGGCCTCGGCGGTGCTTTCCCAATTCATCCGGCGCCAGCACTCACGGGTGGCGAGCACGTCGGCGGCGTTGTACTTGGCGATGCGGTCAAGCTCGCCAGCCAGCCAGGCGTCGTAGACCTTGCTGCCGTCAAGGTCGCCTTTCGGTGACTGGATGCCTAGGGCGCTGCACAGGCGGTCGAGGCTGATCGTGTCCTTGAATCCCGACCAGGTGCGCATGGTGCAGGCGTAGTCCTTGCCTTCGCGGGCGTTGGGGCCCGGCACCTTGAACGGGGGGCGGACGCCGAGGATGATGCTGCGACGCCACACGAAGCCGAGGTCGAAGGTCGCGTTGTGGGCGATGAAGTAGGGCGAGTCTTCCCACAACTCTGTGCCCCGTTGATCGCGGATGGCGTGCAGCTTGAAATGCGCCGACAGTTGGCCGAAGAAGCGCTGCAGCATTAGGCGCTCGCTTTCGTCCTTGCCGCGGATCACGGTACTGGCCTCGGTCATGTCGTCGTCGCACCAGCTGAGGCTGATCAGTTCGCCGACCGAGGCGTCGAAGGATTGCTTGCGCAAGGCTTCATCGATTGCTGTCGGTGCGTCGGTCTCCACCAGGCAGCGATGCTCTCCGGTTTCTTGAAGGTTGCCGGGGTTTGATGGTGGCCTTGACCAGATCGCGGGCGTCCGGTGCCTGGCTCGGTACGGTCTCAACGTCGAAGTAAATTCGCATGGCCGGATCCTCAGAACGGAATGTCGTCGCCGAGGTCGTCGGCAGCTGCTGCCAGTGAGGCGGCCGCGCCAGCTTCGGCCTTCCGGCGAGAGGCGGATCTGATCTTGCACGCGCTCGGACAGCTTGGCGAAGACGTCGAGGTCGGGCTTACCGAGGTCGAATGACAGGATCTCGGTCTCGTTCGGCGGGCAGACCATGCCTTTTGGCAGGCTCATGATCGAGGCGATATTGGCGAAGGTGCGATCGGCTTTGGTGGCGTGGGTGACGCTTACCAGGCAGGGCTTTCCGAGGATGTTGGCGACGTTGAAGCCGGCCAGTTCCTCCGGGGTGAAATCCCGCCCCCGCCAGCTGGCGAGGTCTTTCCGCAACGAGGCTTTTTCGTGCAGGCTCGCGGTGTAGCGCTTGCTCAGGACGAAGGCCTCGCCATCATCACGGCGAGTCTCGCCGTCGCAGATCTCGAACTGGAGCAGCACCTTGTGGGCGTGCTTGATCTCGCCCAGGTAGTCGGTCTCCTGGGTGCCGAGGTCGGCGACCAGGATGCAGCGGGCCGGATAGGTGCCCGCGGGGCAGGGGGTGTAGTTGACGCTGGCGGTCTCGGTAATGGTCAGGCTCATTTCGGCTTCTCCGGATGGATGAATGGGGGTCTCGGTCTGGTCTCGGTCTGGTTCGGTCTGTGCTGCCCGGTGCAGAAAATAGGCGCGGGCGGCGGGGTCGTTTTTGCACTTGGAAAGGACGGTATTGATGGTCGCGGGGTCGGTTTCGCCGATGGCGGAAAGCCAGGCGGTGATTGCGTCAATCTCTTCCCGAAATTTCCCGAAATGTCCCGTTTCGGTCTTTTCCCGTTGTCTTCCTGTTCCCGAAATTTCCCGCCTCCCCCTATAAGGGGGAGGGGGGTTTTCGGGAAACCGGGCGGGAACACTCAGGAGATCCATAACCACCCCTCGCTGTGCTTGATAAGGCCTTTGCTGATCAGTCCGGTGATGGCTTCCCGCATGCGCTCAGTCTGCCGTTTCTGGTCAGTCGGGAGGCGGCCTCGCACCTGGTCGATGGCGTCGGTCAGGTTGATGCATGGGCGAGTGGCTGGGGCGTCGGCCATACCGAACTGCCGGGAGTTCTTGAGCAGGTCGCCCAGGGCATCCCAGACAATCTTCTGATTGCCACCGGAAGGCACCTTGGCTCGGCGTACAGCATCCCCGGTCGCTTCGGTCGCCTCAACGATGCAACTGCTGATTTCGTCTCCATCGTCGTCAGTGCCGAGCACCACGCGGCGCAGGGCGAAGGGGTGGATCCGGCCGCCCTCGCCATCCTTGACCTTGCGAGCAGTCCATTGGCGCGGACTGCCATCCCGGCCACCTGAGACCTCAATGGCGGCATCAATGGCGCCAATCAGGGACGGATGGCCGCGCATCCCGCGGCCAGCGTCTTTGCCGGTGTGGTGAATCAGCACCACCAGCCCATCAGTTTTCTCCTGAATACGCTTGCAGGCGGAAATGGCCCGGGTCATGTCTTCGCCTGAGTTCTCATCCATGCCGACCGTTGCTTGTGCAAAGGTATCGATGATGATCATGGCGCCGGCCAGCCCAGCCTCGGCGATCGTCTCGACCAGCGCATGCTCATCGTGAAGGCTGACCAGGCTCATGTCGGATTCGATCAGGTGTAGATCTCCGACCGGCCCGACTTCACGGATGTGTGCCGTGAAGCGCTGGCTCACGCCATGGATGCCCTCGAGGACGATGTACACCACAGGCGCTTGCCCGACGTGATAGCCAAACCACTCAGTGCCCGTGCTGATTGCGCCCATCATGGAAATTGCGAGGAAGGTCTTCCCGCTTCCGGATGGCCCGAAGATGGCGGCGATACCTTTGCGCGGCCAAAGGTTCTTGATCAGCCATGGCGCCGGTTGCCGCTGCAGCAGGTCGGCGACGGTGAGTAGCCTGAAGCGCTTTTGGTGGAGGTTGCCAGTACGTTTTGCGGACAGGCCGGGGAAGAGGCTTTGGGGCTCGCTCTCATAGGCTGCCTGGCTGTAGATGTTAGCGGTCACGGATTACTCCCAGGCCGGCAGCCGACAAGGCGCCATTGACACGCTCGAGGGCGACCACAAGGCGCCCCCGATCCAAGGCCTCGCCAGCCATCATCGCGGCTCCGATCGCGAGCATGACGGTGCCCTCGAATGCGACGGCGCGGAGACAGTCGCTAGCCGGAAATGCTCGGCGCTCTGACCTGGCGTGACCAGTGATCGGCTCGGGGAAGAGGTCTTGCATGCTCAAGCCGACTGCGGCGACGATCTCGTGCACGCTGTCGCCCCCGAAGTCGTGGAGCAACAGCCGGCCGTCGTCAAGCTCACGCCAAGTGCCGGACATGTTGCGGTCGCTGCGTGTCGGCACACGGAAGAGGCCGTGGTCTGGGCCGGTGCGCTTGTGGTCGACCAGGGCGAGAAACTTGTCGCGCGCGCTCATTTCCTGGCCTGCTTTCGCCGGCTGGCGGCCAGAGCATCCTTGCGCGCCTGCTGCTGTTCGTGCTTGGCGAAATATCGTCGCTGTGCCCGGTTGCCGGCGCGCAGCAGGTCGACGTCGACGCCGTCGCCAAACATGCCGAGATTGCCGATGCCTCGCGGCGTGCTTCGGTAGTGTCCCATCGTGCGCCTTCGGTCAGGCGCTTGTCGAGGACAGGCGCGGCGCGCTCACCTTGCGCAGAGCCTGGCGAAGCTCGCCGACGTTCCAGGTAGTGACCTTCGGTCCAAGTTTGCGCGAGGCAGGCAGGCGGCCGTCAAGGCTCATTCGCCAAACCGTTGCTGGCCCGACTCCAGTTAACCCACAGACGACGGGAAGGCGGACGTTTGCTGAGTCGGGGAGCGAGTCAAAGTAGCGAAGTGATGAGGGGATAGCGGGTTTATTGATACGTGGCATAGTGGCGTCCTCTGTAGTTTGGTGATGCACAGACGCCATGATTCCGCTATTTCCATTCTTCAATGAGTGGAAAACCGCTATATTTTGCCCAGGAACAGCACAGATATGCCGTTCACTAACTGTTCACAAAGGCGTGCCCTCGTTCGCGGCGAAGCGCAGCAGGTCGCTGCCAATCGTCGTTTCATAGCCGGCCGGCAAACAGTTTTCAGTCAGGTAGCCGATGAATCGGCCAAACGTTCCGAGTTCGTTTGCGGACGGCGCCCTGCCAAACTTGCGCCGGTACAGCCTTGCGAGTTGCCGGCACAGATCGCGCTCCGGGAGTTTTCTTGCAGCGCCCTCGTTGGGGTCGATGCGCTGCGAAGCGGCAATGTTCAAGTCGGCAATGTTCAAGTTCGCAATCAGGTTGTCAATCTCCCGCGCCAGCGCAGACATCCGGTAGTCAAAATTCCCGGCATCCATAAACCCGCCAAGCCGCAACGCAAAGAGGTAGCGGTTGCGGTCGCTCATCTTTCGCCAGGCGCCTAGCATCCCGATGGCGTGCCTTGAGAATTCATCGGTGGCGGCGGCATCGTCGGTGGCGTCGCTTTTCCATCCGGGTGGCCAGCAGCGCAGCCAAGCGTCGACCACATGGTCCGTTTCGTCGAGGAAGCTGGGACGGCGCCATCGCTGAGTTTCGGCTTCGCCTTGCCAGGATGTTTGCTAGTTCGGCGCGCTGCTCATTGGTGAGTAGCCAGCGGCTTGACATGTGCGCTCCTTCCGTTGCGCCCTTCGTTCAGGTCGCACCCCAGGCCGGTGAAGGATTCCGGCTTTTCGCTCCGTCGAGCTGGGGTGGCGTGCTGGATTGAAGTCCCGCGTCGAATTCCTCAATGACCGCCTGAAGATCAACTGGGGTGAGGCAAACTACCGGCTTCCATCGTTCAATGTTCGGGATGCCGGCCGCGTGCACGTTGTGGATGTACTCACCCAATGCGCGGAGCGCACCTTCCTGCCTCGGTGTCATCGGGCCGAATGCGGCGGCGAGGTCCACTCCCGCCTGCTCTTGCATGCCAAACCAGACAGCCCCGGCGTCTGCTTCTTTCGGCGCAAGTTCTCGGCGGTGTGTTCGATGACGCGGATCTGTGCCAGGCATTCGAGTGCGCCAGCAGTGCGTTGTGCTTCTTCGGGGATAATGCGTTCAGCCATTTCGTAACTCCTTGGGTTGCGGGGTGGTCAGGGCCGGCAGGCGTTGCCGCAGTTGACGGCCCGCTTTGCCTGGAACCGTCAGGCGACGGTGGTGCTCTTCATCGGTATGACGTTCGCGGCGGGCGGGGTGGTGGCAGAAGATTGCCCAATCTGCCATCAGTGCCCGGCGCTTCTCCAGCAAGTCTCCACGGCGGTAGGCGGCCTCGGCAGCGTTGCCGATGACGTGGGCCAGCGCTTGCTCGGCGACGATGTTGGCGTAGTGCGTTTCCTCGGCTGCCCAATCGCGGAAGGTGCTGCGGAAGCCGTGAACGGTCAGGTTGGGGTGGCCAGCCTTCCGCATGACCATCGTCATCGCCATATTGCTCAGGGGCTTGCCTTCACGGGCGCCAGGGAAGAGATAGCCCTCTCTGCCGTCGAGTCCCTCGAGCAGCTGCAGCACGGCATTTGAAAGCGGGACGCGGTGCGGCCGGCAAGCCTTCATTCGTTCGCCGGAGATCGTCCATACCTTGTTGTCCAGATCAAACTCGCTCCAGGTGGCCAGAAGCACTTCAGAGGTACGGCAGGCGGTCAGGATCGTCAACTTTAAGGCCTTGCTCGAGAGGGATGCGTTCCTCGTCCAGTTTTGAAGAAGGCTGGCGGGTCGCGGTATTCCATGGCCGCGTGGTGTTCCTTGCTGACCTTGCTGCGCTTCGACAGCAACTTGTCCAGATGGCCACGCCAGGCTGCCGGATTCAGTGCCGTCGACAGTCCTTGTGCCCTGGCGGAATCGATCACCAGTTCGATCCGGTTGCGGACGCGGGAGGCGGTTTCTGCCTTCGTCGTCCAGATCGGCTTGAGGATGCCGAGCACGTCTTCGGTGGTGATCTGCTCGGGCGCCTTGCTGCCGATCTTCGGGAAGGCGTATTGGGTCAGGGTGTTTTCCCATTGCTGGGCGTGCTTGGCGTTGCGCCAGCCAGGGCGATGGTCGGCGATGTAGGTGGCGGCCAGCTCTTTGAAAGTCACGTGGCGGGCCTTGGTGGCTGTTTCCTCGGCTTCCTGTACCTCGAGCGGGTCAATGCCTTTTCTCACCTCTGAACGGGATACAGATGCCTTGTCGCGGGCACCAGCCAGGAGACTTGGGAGCAAGGCCCGAGACCCATCATGCGGCGCCTTCCGTTGATCTGGTATCTGTACTGCCACGAAGCTTTTCCGGTTGGCGTGATCTTCAGATACAGACCGTCGCCGTCGGCGGTCGCGCCTGGCCTGGCATCCCTGATCAACTTCTCGACCTGCTTGACTGTGAGTCCCATTTACCCCGCCGTGTCACCATTCGTGTAACCACATGGCCATGAGTTAGGACAATACGCCTTGATGCTGAATGATGCAACAAAAACCGCCGAAGCCTTGTATGGCGGGCATTTCGAGGATTCTTATTCTGTCTCGTGTTGTATCATATTAGATCAAAAGCGCGGACTCCGTCTCCGCCAGTGAACATGGCAGCAAACTGTCTGTGACAGAAACGAAAACCCCGCTACACGCCAGTGTTCGCGGGGTTTTTCGTTTATACCTGTTGACTTCGTTCCTACGCGAAACGCATAAATACCCCCTGAACTGCCACTCTTAACCCCCGAATTCTCTAAACCTCTTGACCTTGAGGATTTGGTGCAGAATTTTGAAACCCTTGCGGCACAAGGCTTTCCGGGCGGTAGGCTCCGAGTTTGTGATGGAGTTTGTTTTTGGTCACCAAAACGACCAATCTGTTCGGTACGGCAGCAGTAACTCATTGATCGGACGTTTAAAACAGCGGTTTTGCCGTGGTTTTTTGCGAAGGGAGGCAGCCACAACCGGCCATAGCGGCTCCGAAAAATCGATCTGTTTGAACAGCACCGATGAATCTGCTTAGCTATTGGGCAATTCACGATATGATAAAAAGATTTTGCTAGCCCTTGTGAAAGTAACCATGCGTTCGCTCGCTATGGAAAGTAAGGCTACGGTTGGAGGTCCCTTGTCTCATATTTCTGAACTGACAGGTGCCAAGATTCGTAGGTTCCGTTTTCCAGTAGCTTCTGCCACCGGAAAGCTCGAGCGATCGCCTTGAGCTGCTTCGGTCGGATTGGGCACCAGTTTGCGTTCGACCACATCGTAGCCAAGCGGCGGCATGCCCCCCATCCAGATTCCCTTGGCGCGACTGGCGGCAATCTTGTCGCGAACTCGCTCTCCGCCCAGTTCCCGCTCGAATTGGGCGAACGATAGGAGGATGTTCAGCGTCAGGCGCCCCATCGACGTCGTCGTGTTGAACGACTGCGTGACGGATACAAAGGTCACCTTCTGCTGATCAAACAACTCCACCAGTTTCGAGAAGTCTGCCAGGGAGCGCGAAAGGCGATCGATCTTGTAGACCACGATCACGTCGACCAGACCTTCCCGCACATCCTCGAGCAGCCGCTGCACACCAGGCCGGTTAAGTGTGCCGCCTGAAAATCCCCCAGGCTTGGTCTGACAGCAGTTGTCAGATGCAACGTTTCGGTCTGTTCCCGCCATTGGACCATTGCAATGCCGCGCCATTCAGGAGGCCGGTTCGATCAGAAACCTGCCGGACGACCTACGGAAGCACCTCGGCCTGACCTGCCATTGAGTCTGCGCATCATGGTCGGCCGGTCCTTGGTCAGGACAGCCGTCGCCTGGTCTGGTGGATGGATCTGGAAACCAGACAGGAATTCAATGAGTCATCCCTGATGTACGCGTGGAGCGTGAAGGAGAGGGGGTACCGCACAATGCACCAGCTAACCCTGTTGAACGGACTGGCCAATACAGGAAATAGCCGGGCTTTGTCAGGGCATCCAGAATTTTGAGCGCTCGGTAACGGCGACGCTGGCATCGGCCACGTCCACGATGTCGAAAGCGATCGGGGTGGCGCCGCTGCCCGTTGCTCCGGGATCCGCTCTGACGACCGCCGTCTGCGTGCCGATCTCCCCACCGGAGACAGTGACTTCGTTGTCCCCGGCCAGGCGGATGCCGTCAATCCCGGCGATGCTGATGCGGAAGGTCCGGGTCTGGTCGCCGGTATTCATGATCTGCAGGCGATACGTATTCTCGATCGAGCCGTCGTCCGCCTCGCGGGAGAGTACGTTGCGATCTTTCAGGACATTGACCTTCAAGGGGATGCGTGTAGCCAGGGACCAGGCGGTGGCTACTGTGAGCAGAACCAGGATGGCGGTATAGATGATCACCCGCGGCCGGGCGGCCCGACGCACGATATCCAATGGCGTGTAGCGCATGCTGACTGCGTTTTCGGTCGAGTAGCGGATCAAGCCGCGCGGGTAATTCATTTTGTCCATCACCTGGTCGCAGGCATCGATACAGGCGGCGCAGCCGATGCACTCGTTCTGCAGGCCGTTGCGGATGTCGATCCCGGTCGGACAGACCTGGACGCAGATGTCGCAGTCCACGCAATCGCCGAGACCCAGGGCTCGCGGGTCGCTGCCCTTGGCGCGTGCGCCGCGTGATTCGCCGCGCACGGTATCGTAGGCAATGATCAGCGTATCCGGGTCGAGCATTACGAACTGGAAACGGGCGTAAGGGCAAATCTGCCGGCACATCTGCTCGCGCAGGAAACCGGCATTGCCGTAGGTGGCGAAGGAATAGAACACCACCCAGAATGCTGACCAGGCCCCGGGCGAAAGGATTAGCAGGTCGTGCATCAGTTCGCGGACCGGCATGAAGTAACCGACGAAGGTGATCCCGGTCCACAGCGAGAACAGCCCCCAGGTTGCGTGCTTGGCACTCTTGATCGCCAGCTTGCGCGGCGACCATGGCGCCGCATCGAGCTTGATGCGCTGCGGCCGTTCGCCCTCGATGATTTTCTCGAACCACAGGAAGATTTCCGTATAAACGGTTTGCGGGCAGGCATACCCGCACCACAGGCGCCCGGCTACGGCGGTGAACAGGAACAGCGCCAACGCCCCGAGAATCATCAGCAGAACGAGATAGATCGTGTCCTGCGGCCAGAGCACGAGATCGAAGAAATAGAACTTGCGGTTGTCGATATCGAACAAAACTGCCTGTCGACCGTGCCAGGGCACCCAGCACAGACCGTAGAAGACGATCTGGGTCAGCCAGACGCAAACCCAGCGCCAGCGCGTGTAGGGGCCGCTGATCGAACGCGGGTAAACCTTGGCGTCCGGGTCGAAGACCGGCTTGATCTCGATGACTTTCCGGGTGGTGGGCTGCGATGACATTTTTGCTTCGGCTAAGGCGACCGGTACGGATTGCACCAAGTATTTGCCATAAGGTATAAAGGAAATGAATCTTGATCCTAGCAACCTTCCCGGCTATAAGCAATAAATATAATAGATCTTATAAACTGATATGCGCCTGAGCACCTTTTCCGATTACAGCCTGCGCGTCCTGATGTACCTGGGCGTACAGCCGGACCGGCTGGCTACGATTGCCGAAATCGCTGCCGGCCATGGCATTTCCGAAAGCCATCTGATGAAGGTCGTGCATCGGCTTGGCCGCTGCGGCTTGGTCGAGACGGTTCGCGGCAAAGGCGGGGGAATGCGGTTGGCCCTTGCGCCGCAGCACATTTTGCTCGGTGATGTTATCCGCCAAACCGAAAGCGATTTCACGCTCGCCGAATGCTTTGGCACCAACGCGACCTGCCGGATCCAGGGGGCGTGCCATTTGAACGCCATTCTCGACGAGGCTTTGAACGCTTTGTTCCAGGTGCTGGATGGCTATACGCTGGCGGATCTATTGGTGAATCCGCAAGGACTCATCCCGGCGATTCCTTGCAGCGAAGAAACCATCCAGATGCCAGCTACGAACTCGGTTATGGGAGATGACCATGGATCGCAATAAGCAGCCAGTGCACCAACTGGGGGATTTGATACTCGAACAGACTGCCGACGCCATCATCTATTCCAACCGGCAAGGCATGATCGAACGCTGGAACGTTGCGGCCGTAGCAATGTTCGGCTACACGGCCCCCGAGGCGCTTGGGCAGAGCCTGGACCTGATCATCCCCGAGCATTTGCGCGCTGCGCACTGGCGTGGCTTCGAAGCTGCCATGGCAAGCGGTACGACGCGGCTGCATGGCCGCCCGACACTTACCCGGGCCCTGCACAAGTCAGGTAGCAAGCTTTATGTCGAAATGAGCTTCGCCCTGGTCGCCGATGCGGCCGGAGCGGTTCTCGGTTCGGTTGCGATGGTGCGTGATGTGACCGAACGCATGGAGCGAGAAAGGTTGGCGGCCAAAGGAGTAGTGCAAAGGAAGCCGTGATTGCGCCGGCGTTACCGATGCAATGAATACCCGATCATTGCCGGATTCCAATGCGCGTCAATCGCCGGCTATGGCGATTCTGCATCCGGGTCGATTCCCCAGTCTCCCCATTTGTACCAATCTTCTCCGAGCATTTCGGCAGGGTGCTGGGTACGACCGGAACCGTTTCCGCACTGCAGGTCATTCACCGAGCAATATTTGTCGCAGCCCCAACAGGTTCGCTCGGGATGCTTAGGGTGCAACGGAAACTTCTTCGCCATTTCGGGCGATTTGAAGGATACGGGTTTGCTGCTCATATTCAGTGACCTTGAATTTATCACGGTACTCGCTATGCACTTGAGAGTACCGCATGAGGCTGACAGGGCCGAGAGAGTATCGACCCCGTTAATTAAAGACCATGAGCGTGAACGCTACCTGCGCACCAGCAGTGCCTCCAGATTGCGCGGTGCGCGCACCAGATCGGCTAGTGTGTATTCGTCCAGTGTGGCGAACAGCGCCTCGAAGGCGCTCACCAGTATTGCCGTGAGCTGGCACGCTGGAGCGATGCGGCACGCCCCGGCATCGCCCGTCAGGCATTCGACAATCGGTGCGCTGCCTTCGCTGGCACGCACGACTTGCCCCAGCTGGATGTCCTCGGGCTTGTGCGCCAGGCGGATCCCGCCCCCTTTGCCACGCACCGATTCGATGGCACCGGTACGCGCCAGTTGATGCACCACCTTCATCAGGTGATTCTCGGAGATGTCGTAAGCGGTCGCAATCTCTGGAATGGTCGCAAGCCGGTCACGATTGAGGGCAAGGAACATCAGGACACGCAGGGTGTAGTCGGAGAAAGCGGTGAGTCTCATGGCAACAGGCCCGCAAGTGAAAGATGTGCAGAATATATTGCTTTACGAAATCGACGATGCTACGATGAAGCTGTATTAATTCTACACCTTTTAATGCACCATGACCAAACGTCGGCACCGGATGAATTGCGGCGAGATTTCAAATGCACCAGTTACTCGCCGCGCCAACCGACTGCAAACGTTGTTCCCGCGTTAAGGCAGACTTAAGCGTCGACACGCATGCTGCAAGCGCCCCACTGGAGGGCGGAACCCTACCTGGAGGACTTATGTCTACAGTAGTGCGCCTCACGAAGCTTCTGTCTCTTGCCGCTTTTTCTTTCTGCCTTTCCACTACCTCTGCGTTTGCCGCCGAAGCGAGCGGCCATAGCCACGACCACGCGGGAGCTCCGGCCAAACTATCGCTCGACGAAGGCAAGAAATGGGCGTCCGACGAGCCCTTGCGCAAGGCGATGACAAATATCCGCAACGCCTTGGACGAATCTCTGCAAGCGATTCACGAAGGCAAGCTGTCCGTCACCCAGTACGGCGCACTGGCCAAAAAGGTCAACGGCGAGGTGGGCTACATGGTGAGCAACTGCAAACTTGAGCCTAATGCCGACGCGCAACTGCACCTGATCATCGCCGAGATACTCGAAGGCGTCGAGGCGATGGAAGGCAAGGTCAAGAAACTGAAGCGCCGGGACGGCGCGGTAAAGGTGATAGGCGCGCTGGAAAACTACGGGACTTATTTTGATGACCCGAGTTGGAAGCCGATCAAGCATTGAGATCGGGCATGTCGCGCTGGCGGTACATTGCCACCCCGCTGGCCAGCGTCCTGCACACCAAGCGGCAAACTCAAGGAGCGACTGATGGGCGCCATCATTGAACCGGGTCTGAAATTCTTCCAACAATCGGCCGACGCCGGTCGGGGGGAGAAATGGACGAGCGAACGCGTACTCTCGGTCCGTTACTGGACACCGACGCTGCTGAGCTTTCGCACCACGCGCTATCGCTCTTTCCGCTTCACGCCGGGGCACTACACGCGCCTCGGACTCGGCGCTACCGACACCATTGTCTGGCGGCCCTACTCACTGGCGTCAGCGGCCTACGAAGATTTCCTCGAATTCATCGCGGTGCTGGTGCCGGGTGGCACGTTCTCGGAAGAATTGCAGAAATTGCGCGTCGGCGACACGCTGCGCGTCGACAAGGCCAGCTACGGCTTTCTCACTGCCGGTCAACTCGCGCCGGGCAAAGATCTGTGGCTGCTGGCCAGCGGGTCGGGGATCGGCCCCTTCGCCTCGATATTGCGCGATCCCCTGGTCTGGCAGGACTACCAGCGCCTGATCATGGTACACAGCGTACGCCAGTCAGCCGAGCTCGCTTGGCGCAATGAAATCATCGTCCTACCCAACCACGCATTGTTTGCGGAGGCGAAGGCGACGCTGTACTACATCCCGGTGGTCACTCGCGAACCAGGCGCCAGCGCACTCGCGGACCGTATCCCGCTGCTGCTTGCCGATGGCCGACTACAGCAGGAGGCTGCCACACCGCTCGACGTCGCGTCTTCACGCGTGATGGTGTGCGGCAACCCGGAGTTGGTGCGCGAACTTAGACAATGGCTGGGATCGCGCGGCTTCGCCACCAATCGTCGCGGCGTACCCGGTCAGATGGCCTTCGAGAAATACTGGTAATTGGAGCATGCCACCCCGATGAAGCGCCACCCGCAACTTCAGGACCTCTCCCGCGAACATCACGGTGCGCTGAAACTCGCGCGTGCCGCCCGACAAGCCGCCGAGTCCGGAGAGATGGATGCAATGACAGCATTCGCGCAACGCGTAGTCCGCCTCTTCGCCACCGAACTCGATCCGCACTTTCGCGTCGAGGAACAAGGCATCCTGGTGGCTCTGGCGCGGGCTGGCGAAAATGAACTCGTCGAGCGCACCCTGAGCGAGCATGCGGAACTGCGACGCCTTACCATGCTGCTGTCTCATCCCGATGCGGCCACGCTATTGCGCTTCGCCGATCTCCTCACGGCGCATGTCCGCTTCGAGGAACGTGAGTTGTTCGAGGCGGCGCAACATCAAATGGCTGCAAGTTGATCGCGCTGCGAGCATCGACTCGTCGGCAGTAGGCAAAACTTTCGATAACGCCGACGACCCACCACGTTGCGGATTACACTGACGGGCGGCTGAGTGATCAGCATGCGGCCAGACAACTTCGATTTGGCATCAGGCCGAAATGAGCCGGAAGTTCAAGTTCTTCGAACAGCGAAGCGGTCATTGACCTCCATCGGCAGCTGAGCGGCAGGTAAGGGCTGCGCGACGTGTTCTCCAACGTAGCCGACCAGATCCGGCTGGGCGAACTCATCCGCTCCGGCCATCTGGTGTCGCCACGCACCTTCGTCATCGATGTCGGCACCCGCGAGGCGTTGGGTGGGGTGCGGAGACTGGCCGAGGACTACGACATGAATGCGGTGGCCACGATCATGAACACGTCCCCGGTCAATGCCGCCGTCGTCCGTCACTGGCAGGCGCGGGCGCTGGGACGCAAGACCATTGCCTTTGGCGCGACGGTGGCGCATGCCCAGGCCGTTTGCCACGCGTTCCTGGCCGAGGGCATCTCAGCCGCGGTGGTGCATGGCGAGCTGTCCGAGGCCGAGCGCAAGGCGACGCTGGCCGAGTTCGAGACCGGCGACCTGACGGTGATCGTCAATGTCGCCGTGCTCACCGAGGGCTACGACTACACCCCGACCGCCTGCATCATCCTGCTGCGCCCGAGTTCCTACAAATCAACGCTGATTCAGATGATCGGTCGCGGCTTGCGGGTGGTTGACCCGGCCGAACACCCCGGCGTGATCAAGACCGACTGCGTCGTGCTTGATTTTGGTACGGCCTCGCTGGTGCATGGCAGCCTCGAGCAGGAAGTCGATCTCGATGGTTTTGCGGGCGACGGCGAGGCGCCGACCAAGGAATGTCCCAGCTGCGCCGCGCAGCTTCCGATGGCGTCGCGCGAATGTCCGCTCTGCGGCCACGCCTTCCAGCAGGCGGCCGCCGACGAGAAAGTGGTTCTCGACGACTTCGTGATGACCGAGATCGATCTGCTGAAGCGCTCGAATTTCTCGTGGTGCGATCTCTTTGGCGACGACTGCGCCTTGCTGGCCGCTGGTTTCAAGGCCTGGGCCGGCGTGTTCTTCCTCGAAGGTCGCTGGTACGCCGTCGGCGGCTTCGAGAGATCGCCGGTGCGACTTCTGGGCGTGGGTGAACGCACGGTGTGTTTGGCACAAGCCAACGACTGGCTCAACGAGCAGGAATCGGACGATGCGGCACACAAATCCCGGCGCTGGCTGAACGAGTTGCCGACCCCGGGCCAGTTGCGCTACCTGCCGCCAGAAGCTCGCGCCGACTTCGGTCTGACCCGCTATCAAGCCTCGGCACTGCTGACGTTCAAGTTCAACAAGCACGCCATCCAGCGGGTGGTGCATGCCGCCAACCAAAGCTACCTGGAGGCCGCGTGAAATGTGCCGTCTGCTCACGCGAAGCGCGCGGCTTCGGCTACTTCAACGCCGCGCTCAGTCGAACCGACCCGCGCCGCTACTCGGATCGCTGGGTGTTCTGCTCGATGCGCTGCATGCAGCCGTTTGCCAGGGTGATGGAACACCTCACCCGCGTGCAGGAGGACGCCGTGCTTGATCCGTCTGATCTGGAACTGGCCGCCCTGCGTGCCGCGCTGGCCCCGCTCGGCGACTACGTCGCGAGTCTCGGCATGGACCGCCCCCTGGCGGACTACCGCAAGGAAGATGTCTTGCGCCTGGTCGAAGTGGTGGTCGATGCCTATCAGGCCCACATGCTCGATGAACACGAGCGGATGGCGGCCAAGGATCGCGCCTTCTTCACGCAGCGCCTGGCCGCCCAACCTCAGCCGACCACTGGCGCCAACCCAAGGATTCCCTTCTGATGATCGATCTCAACCATCAACTCAAATTCCACGAGCAGGTGACCGCAGTCGTGGATGCCGCCCTCCAGGCGGATAACGCAACCCGCGAGAAGCGCCGCTATCTGGGTGGTTCGCGCCTGGGCATCGCCTGCGAGCGCGCGCTGCAGTTCGAGTATGCCGATGCCCCGGTCGATGTCGGGTCCGAGTTTCCTGGGCGCACGTTGCGCATCTTCGACGTCGGCCATGCCCTGGAAGACCTGGCGATTCGCTGGCTGCGTCTGGCCGGCTTTGACCTCTACACCCGCCGCCAGGACGGGGAGCAGTTTGGCTTTTCCGTCGCGGATGCCCGTATTCAGGGTCATCTCGACGGCGTGATTGCCGCTGCGCCGCCTCAGCTTGGCCTGGCGTTCCCGATGCTGTGGGAGTGCAAGACGATGAGCGACAAGCACTGGCGCGACACCGTCAAGCGCGGCGTGACGGCGACGAAGCCGGTCTACGCCGCGCAGCTCGCGACCTATCAGGCGTACATGGCGTACTCGATTCCCGGCATCTCCGACCATCCGGCGCTGTTCACCGCGATCAACAAGGACACCCAGGAGCTCTGGTTCGAACTCGTGCCGTTCGATCGCGGCTTGGCGCAGCGCATGTCCGACCGGGCGGTACGGGTGCTCCGCGCGACTGAAGCGGGGGAGCAACTGCCGCGTGTCGCCGCCGAACCCGGGTACTACGAGTGCAAGTACTGCGCGTGGGCGAAGCGGTGCTGGGCGGTCTGCGCATGATCGATCTCAACCAGAGCGATGGCAGCGCCCCACCCAATCCAGACAGCGAACGCGATACGGTACGGGCCGATTTGATCTGCCGGCTGGAGAGTGTTCTGGCCGCGCTCTATCCGGCCGGCAAGGTGCGCAAGGGCCAGTTCCTTATCGGGGATGTGCTGGGCAGCCCGGGCGACAGCCTCGAGGTGGTGCTGGCGGGCGACAAGGCGGGGCTGTGGACCGATCGGGCGACGGGCGACGGCGGGGACATCTTCGACCTGATTGCCCGGCAGCACCAGATCGATGCCAGGGGGGATTTTCCGCGGGTGATGCGGTGGGCGCGTGATCTGACGGGGCGGGCGGGGCTCAGCCCAGCCAGGAAGCCCAGGCGGGAAGCGCTGATCGATGACCTTGGTCCAGCCACGGCCAAGTGGGACTATTTCGCGCCGGATGGCCATCTGATCGCCTGTGTCTATCGCTACGACCCGCCAGGGCGGCGCAAGGAGTTTCGGCCCTGGGACGCCAAACGCAAGCGAATGGCGCCGCCTGATCCGCGTCCGCTCTACAACCAGCCCGGACTGGAGACGGCCGCGTCTGTGGTCCTGGTCGAGGGCGAGAAATGCGCGCAGGCCCTGATCGATGCGGGCCTCGTCGCGACGACCGCCATGCACGGCGCGCATGCGCCGATCGAGAAGACCGACTGGTCGCCCTTGGCGGGCAAGCAGGTGCTGATCTGGCCCGACCGCGACAAGGCGGGCTGGGACTATGCGATGGCGGCTGCCGATGCGACCCTCCTGGCCGGCGCGGTGTCTTGCGCCGTCCTGATGCCGCCCGAAGAGCAACCCGAGGGATGGGATGTGGCCGATGCGCTGGCGGAAGGCTTCGATGTCCAGAGCTTTCTGGCGACGGGGCCGCGCATCAGTGTCCTGCCACCGGCGCAGGAAACATCCGAGACCGACGACGAGAATGCGGTCTGGGCTACGGATGACGCCCTGGCACTGTCCTTTACCCGCCGCTATGCCGAAGACTGGCGTTACTGCGCGCAATGGGGAAAATGGCTGGTGTGGACCGGCAACTGCTGGCAGGCGGACGACACCTTGTTGGTGACCCACCTGATGCGGCACATCTGCCGCGAGGCCGCGATCAAAGCCGATTCCCATCGCCTGGCGGCCAAACTGGCGTCCAGCAGCACGGTGGGCGGCGTCGACCGGCTGGCACGCAGCGATCGCCAGCACGCCTCGACCTCGGACGAGTGTGATCGTGACCCCTGGCTCGCCAATGCGCCTGGCGGTGTCATTGATCTGCGCAGCGGCCAGATTCGACCCCATGATCGCGCCGATCGGATGACCAAGATCACCACGGCGACGCCCAAGGGCGCCTGCCCGGGCTGGCTGGCATTCCTGGCCGATATCACCGAGGGCGGTCGGGAGCTGATGGCGTACCTGCAGCGGGTTGTCGGTTACTGCCTGACGGGCGTCACCGCCGAGCACGCCTTGTTTTTTCTCTATGGCACGGGCGCCAACGGCAAATCGGTGTTCGTGAATGTGATCACCACGATTCTTGGCGATTACGCCGCCAACGCGCCGATGGACACCTTCATGGAGACACGCACGGACCGGCACCCGACCGACCTTGCGGGTTTGCGCGGCGCGCGCTTCGTGTCGTCGATCGAAACCGAGCAAGGGCGGCGCTGGAACGAATCGAAGGTGAAAGCCATCACCGGCGGCGACAAGGTCTCGGCGCGCTTCATGCGCCAGGACTTCTTCGAGTACGTGCCGCAGTTCAAGCTGGTCATTGCCGGCAACCACAAGCCGTCGATCAGGAATGTGGACGAAGCGATGAAGCGGCGCCTGCACCTGATTCCCTTCACGGTCACGATTCCCCCGGAGAAGCGCGACGGCAAGCTCACCGAGAAGCTCCTGAAGGAACGCGACGGCATCCTGGCCTGGGCCGTGGCGGGGTGCCTCCTGTGGCGCGCCGAGGGACTGAAACCGCCCAAGGTCGTGGTGGATGCCACCGATGAGTATTTTGACGAAGAAGACGCCATCGGGGAATTCATCGACGAAGAATGCCAGCGTCACCGCCAGGCCAAAGTGTCCGTGGCCGACACCTTTCAGCGTTGGCAGGAATGGGCCAATCGTCGCGGCGAATACGTCGGCACCAGTCGCTGGCTCATGCAGCAACTCTGCAATCGAGGGCTCGAGCGCACACGCCTGCATGGCGGCGTGAAAGGCCTCGCCGGCCTGTCGCTCAAGCCCAAAGATTATGGCGAGCGACTGCCGTACCGAGACGATTGATGGCATCGGGTGACCGAAGGTGACGGTTCTCTACATAACTCTTCTTACCTGCGTACACGCGTACACGTAAGAGGGTTTACTGCAGAACGGTCTCCTTCGGTCACCACCCAACATATTCAAGGAGTTACGTGACATGACCGAAACGATTCTGGCCCTCGATCTGGGCACGCATACCGGCTGGGCACTGCACCAGTTGGACGGCACGATCACCAGTGGCACCGCGCATTTCAAGCCGCAGCGCTTCGAAGGCGGTGGCATGCGCTTCCTGCGCTTCAAGCGCTGGCTCAACGACGTGCTCGGCAGCAGCCAACACATCAACGCCGTGTTCTTCGAGGAAGTCAGGCGGCACGCCGGCGTGGATGCCGCCCACGCCTACGGCGGTTTCCTGGCCCACCTGACGGCCTGGTGCGAGCACCACAACACCCCGTATCAGGGCGTCCCGGTCGGCACGATCAAGAAGCACGCGACCGGTAAGGGCAACGCGGGCAAGGACGCCATGATCGCCGCAGTCCAAGCACGTGGCCACGCCCCCGGCGATGACAACGAAGCCGATGCCCTGGCGCTCCTGCACTGGGCGCTCGAGACCCAGGCGGCGTGACATGAAGGTATCGATCCCTCCGTATCGCTGCCCCCTGGACCGCAGCACACCCCGCGTTGACCCGGACAGCATCAAGCGCGAAGGTTGGCGCGATCAACACATTCTCGTCGTCGCGGAAGACGACCAGCGTCTCGACTTTGTCGAACGGGAATTCGTTCGCCAGTTGGGCGAACGCCTCTATGGGGAGAAGCCGCGTGGCTGAATGGACAACCGAGGCGGTGGCGGCCCGCTTTGCCGAGGCAGCCGAGACAGGACGGCGTCTGCCCCGCGTCAACGTGCAGGGCTACTTCAATGTCTGGCCAGCCTTCGCGCGCGAGGTCTGGGAGTCGTATCCCGATACGGAACCTGTCTACCGGCCCTGGCCGCCGACCCCGCAGGCCATTGATCGGATGCTGGAGACGATGCGCTGGGTGTTGTGGCTGGAGGAGGGGCAACGACATCTGGTCTGGATGCGGGCCAAGGACATCGACTGGAAGGTAATCGCCCGACGCCTGGGCTGTCACCGGACGACCGCCTGGCGGGCGTGGCAGACAGCACTGAACGAGGTGGCCGCCCAGCTCAACGCCGGCACGCCCATTGGTTCTGTGGTTCAAGTGGGGCAAGATCGGCGTGGCATGGCGTAAGGAGATGCCATCCATACCCATCGTGACCCATGCGGCAGCGGTTGCCGTGGTCAGGCCGGTTCGCAACATTTCGGGGAGTTTTGGCTATCATTGCTGCTACGGTCGCGAGCAAAGACCGACATGCCCCGAAGTCCGGAATAGATATACAATAATCACCTGTATATCATTGACGCATGGAGGGCATGATGCAAGTGGCCAAATGGGGAAACAGTCTGGCTGTTCGGTTGCCTGTCGCGGTGGTTGAGGCGTTGAAGTTGAAGGAAGGCGACGACATTGAAATCCATCTCGCCGGCGAGCGCTCCTTTGATATCGCGCGGAGCGCATCATCCCGCGAACTGCTGGCGCAACTGAGGAAGTACCGCGGACGCCTCCCCGACGACTTCAAGTTCGATCGGTTGGAAGCGCATGAGCGTCCCTGAACAGTTCTTTGACACCAATGTCCTGCTGTACCTGCTGTCGGGAGATGACGCCAAAGCGGATCGGGCAGAAGAACTGATCAGTCAAGGGGGCTACATTAGCGTGCAGGTCTTGAACGAGTTCGCATCGGTCGCGATCCGCAAGTTGAAGATGTCACACCCCGAGGTGCGAGAGGTGCTCGCGCCGATTCGCGCGGTGTGCGCGGTGACGCCGTTGACCGAAGAAACCCATGACCTGGGCCTCCAACTCGCTGAGCGCTATCAACTGTCGACCTACGACGCGATGATCGCGGCATCAGCGTTCGCCGCTGGGTGCACCCGGCTGCTCTCAGAAGATCTGCAAGACGGTCAGGTTCTCGAGTCCAGGCTTCGCATTGAGAATCCGTTCACCGGCTGTCCCGGAGCTTGACCGAAGGCCATCGATCCTTGTCGCCCGATTACTCGTCGTAGGATACCGGCAGGCGATGATCACCAGGTCATCGCCATCCACGCAATAGACGAGGCGATGGGTACCGTCGATTCGGCGTGACCAAAAGCCGGACAGGTTTTCTTTCAAGGGCTCGGGCTTGCCGATGCCGTCGAAGGGTTCGCGCAGACAATCACGAATCACGCCGTTGATCCGCTTCAGCGTCTTGCGGTCCTGCCCTTGCCAGTAGTGGTAATCGTCCCAGGCGGCGAGCGTCCAGGTGATCCGGCTAGGCATCCACCAAGTCCTGCGCCGTGACCTTGCCCTTGCGGTATTGCTCGATCGAGCGCGCCAGATGAGCCGCATTGGCCGGCGACTTCAACAGATGGACCGTCTCCATGAGGCTGTTGAAGGTGTCGAGCGACATCACCACGGCATCCGAGGCATCGCGCCGGGTGATCACCGTGTAGTCGGCATCGTCGCTGACCTGGTCGATGAGGGACTTGAGGTTGTTACGGGCATCAGAGAAATTAACCACACGCATGACGTTCAACCTGTTCAATATACGGTACAAGTCTAGCCGGGCCGATTCGCCAATGCAAGAAATGGAATCCGCACCGATTGAACAGGTTTTGATGGGTCCTTCCTGGCCAAAAACCCATGCGGGAGGCGACAGCGCGGCCTTTCGATAGCGTCAGGCCGTGCAACGGGGTTACCAGTTACCACCCCGGTTACCCCCTTCTGTTGTTTCCACCCCTTATCCGACCCGCCCCTGTGGCGGGTTTTTGCATTCCTATGAGCGAAACCCTGCGCGTCGAGTACCGGAAGGTCGAGACGCTGATCCCCTTTGCGCGGAATCCCCGCACGCATTCCGATGCGCAGGTGGCGAAACTTGCCGCAAGCATCGTCGAATTCGGCTGGACCACGCCGGTTCTCGTCGATGGGGGGCAGGGCATCATTGCCGGGCACGGGCGTCTCTTGGCCGCGCGCAAGCTGGGGCTGGGCGAGGTGCCGGTCATCGAGCTGGGGCACCTGACGCTGGCGCAAAAGCGCGCCTACGTGATTGCGGACAACCGCCTGGCGCTCGATGCCGGATGGGACGAAGAGATGCTTGCCCTGGAACTCGCCGAGTTGTCCGAGTCGGGCTTCGACCTGACGCTGACCGGCTTCTCCAACGACGAGATCGAGCAACTGCTGGTCGATGCCGAGGACGGGACGGACGGCGCGGCCACGACGGGCAGCGACGACGATGCCGTCGACGAGGTGCCCGAGGTGCCGGTCCATCCGGTGTCGCGCACTGGTGATGTCTGGCAGGTCGGGGCGCACCGCGTGCTCTGCGGTGATGCGGCCGATGCCGCTGCCGTCGCCACGGTGATGGCCGGCGAGCGGGCGGTGCTCTGCTTCACCTCACCGCCCTACGGCAACCAGCGCGACTACACGAACACCCTCGTCGATTGGGATGCCCTGATGCGGGGTGTTTTTGCACAACTGCCGATGGCCGCCAACGGCCAGGTGCTGGTCAACCTCGGGCTGATCCACCGCGACAACGAAGTCCTCCCGTACTGGGACGGCTGGCTCGACTGGATGCGCAGCCAAGGGTGGCGGCGTTTTGCCTGGTACGTCTGGGACCAGGGACCGGGACTGCCCGGCGACTGGAATGGTCGCCTGGCGCCTTCGTTCGAGTTTATTTTCCACTTCAACCGCCAGGCACGGCAGGCCAACAAGATCATGCCGTGCAAATTCGCCGGTCAGGAAACCCATCTGAGGAAGGATGGCAGTTCGACCGCCCTGCGCAAGGCCGATGGCACCGTGGGCGGTTGGACCGCTGCGGGTACGCCCACCCAGGAGACCAAGATCCCCGATTCCGTGATCCGCATCATGCGCCACAAGGGCAAGATCGGGCAGGGCATCGACCATCCGGCCGTGTTCCCGGTGGCGTTGCCGCAGCATGTGCTGGGAACCTATAGCGACGCGGGCGAACTCGTGTTCGAGCCGTTCTGTGGTTCTGGCACGACCCTCCTGGCGGCAGAGCGTAGCGGGCGGGTTGCCCGGGCACTGGAGATCGCGCCGGCGTATGTCGATGTGACGGTCAAACGCTTCCAGCAGAATTTTCCGGAGGTGCCGGTGACGTTGGTGGCGACTGGCCAGACTTTTGATGCGGTCGCCACAGAACGATTGGGAGCACCTGCATGACGATCTCCTGGCTGGCCGACAAGATCGAGCAGTGGCCGACCGACAAACTGGTCCCCTATGCCCGCAATGCGAGGACGCACTCGGATGCACAGGTGGCACAGATTGCCGCCTCGATTGTCGAGTTCGGGTTTACCAACCCGATTCTGGCCGGTGGCGACGGCGTCATCGTCGCCGGGCACGGCCGTTTGGCCGCCGCACAGAAGCTCGGCATCGGTACCGTCCCGGTCGTGGTGCTCGACCACCTGACACCGGTCCAACGCCGCGCCCTGGTTATCGCAGACAACCGCATTGCCGAGAATGCGGGCTGGGATGATGCCATGCTGCAGGTGGAACTGGCCGAACTGCAGGACGGCGACTTCGATCTGTCCTTGACCGGCTTCGATGCCGATGCGCTCACCGATTTGCTGGCCGGCGAAGAGACGACCAGCGCAGGACAGACCGATGAGGATGCCATGCCGGAGGCGTCCGGGACGGTGGTGTCACAACCCGGGGATATCTGGATTTGCGGTAACCACCGGGTGCTCTGTGGCGATGCCACCGAGGGAGCAAGCTACCAGCTGTTGCTCGGCAACGACCATGTATCGATGGTTTGGCAAGACCCGCCCTATGGCGTGAATTACGCGAACAGCGCCAAGGACAAGATGCGTGGAAAGGATCGTCCCATCCTCAACGACAACTTGGGTGAAGATTTCCAGCCATTTCTGATCGCAGCGCTGACGCCTGCACTGGCACGTTGCGACGGTGCGGTCTACATCGCCATGAGCAGCAGCGAACTCGATACCTTGCAGACCGCTTTTCGTGAGGCTGGTGGCCGGTGGTCGACCTTCATCATTTGGGCAAAAAACACTTTTACCCTGGGGCGCGCTGATTACCAGCGTCAATATGAACCCATTCTCTACGGCTGGCGTGATGGCGCCCAGCGCCATTGGTGCGGAGATCGAAATCAAGGCGATGTCTGGCCCATCAACAAGCCACACAGAAATGATCTGCATCCCACGATGAAGCCAGTCGAATTGGTCGAGCGAGCGATCCGCAATTCAAGCCGACCAGGCGATACCGTACTCGACTGCTTTGGTGGCTCTGGCAGCACGCTGATTGCCGCCGAGCGATCAAGCCGCCAGGCCCGCCTGATGGAATTGGATCCCAAGTACGTCGATACCATTGTTCGTCGCTGGCAAGACTATTCGGGAGGGGAAGCAGTTTTGCAGGGCGATGGTCGTTCCTTTGCGAACATCAGTTCAGAGCGGACATCAGATGGCATCACGACAACTGACGTTGCTGCCTGAGCAGGCACCGGCGGCTTGTTCGTCACCGCATCGAAGCAGGGTGTCTCCAGCAGCAAGCGCGGTGCGGGTGAGCCCGGAGATGGAACTCGGTCGGGCTGGGGAATATTTGGTACTCGCTGACCTGCTTCTCAACGGATGGGTTGCCTACCCGACGAGCCAAGGGGTGCCCTATGACGTGGCGGTGGATATCGGCGAGCGCATCATTCGTGTTCAGGTTAAATCCACGCTGATGCCGAAAAGCGGCGCGTCAATGAAGCGAAGTTCGCCACTCTACATGTTCCACACCCGGCGAGCCGGCAAGGGTGGCAGGCGGCGTTACGGAAAAGTCGATTTTGATGTCCTGGCATTGGTGGCATTGGATCGGCGCTTGATTGCTTACTATCCGATGTGCGATTGCCATCAGGACTTGATCGCTGTTCGGGTCCCGGGAATTGGCTATGGCATTGGCGGTGTGAAGTCTCGGCAATTTGCTGAGGCAGGCTTTGAGCGCGCGTTGGCTGCGATACTCAATGCGCCGAGGTATTGCGGAGATTGATCAAGTCAAACACCGCACCGCGCGCTTGATCGAACTCGATCCGAAGTACGTGGATGTGATCGTGCGCCGCTGGCAGGATTTTTCCGGCGGTCAGGCCACCCGCCAGTCGGACGGGGTGGCCTTCGCTGTGGCCTCAGGACTCGGGGAATCCCGGGTAGAGGTCGCCGCTGCTGATGTCGGCGATGTAGGTCACGTCCGCGAACTCGCTCGCCCGGTCGGCGACCGTCACGCCGCCGACTGACTGGATGGCCACCCCGTACTTGCGGGTGAGTGCCGTCAGTTCGGCGATGAACTGGTTGTAGTTGGCTTCGACGCGGGCGTGGGGGGTGCGGGCCGTCATCTCGTTCTCCTCAGGCGGCGAGTGCGTCTTCGGCGATCTCGCAGTGGATCACGAAACCCGTGAGGCAGGGCAGACCGCGCGGGATGCCGTACTCCTTGCTGGTCTGGAGGCCAATCGTCCAGCCCATCCAACGTGCGGTGGCTTGCTTGATCGCGTCCTGCAGCGGGGCTTTGCAGAGCAGTCCGTTCAGGACGTCGTCCGCAAAATGCCGTCCGTGGCGGCTGTCGAGGAAGGCGCGGACCGATTCGAGGGGTTGGGCGGTGGCTTCCGAGATCGCGGTCATCGCGATCGGCCAGGCGGCTTCGGCGTTGTCGTTCATCGTGCCAAAAAGCCCCAGGCTTCGTTCTGGGTGGCGGGGATGGTTTGGTGGTTGTCATCGTTTTCTCCTTCGGGTTGATCGTTGCGACACCCGTATGAACGCGCTGTTTGATTGAGAAGCCAAGCGGAATGCCGGAAAATTTAAAATCATTCTGCCAGGCTTGTCGGTTGGCTCATTTGCGACCCGTGATGGCAGTCAGTTTGCTGCGTGCCGATGCGCTCTGCCAGCGGCAGGGGCCATTGCCACTTTTGGCTTCGGCATCCCATCGCGCCAGGATTTCCGCGTCCGTCCAGCCCTTGGCGATGAGGTAGGCGTAGTCGTCGGCGTCGTAGTTGCGGTGGTTCTGGATAGCGTCAGGGGTTTGCATGGGGGGTCTCCTTGGGGTGATTGATGCAACGCCCTTATGAACGCGCTGTTCTGGAAGTAGATCAAGTCAATCTTGCTGGACGAACAAAAGGTGGCAGAATCCGCCCCTTCTAAACGACAGGGAGCCACCCACATGAACAAATCGGAACTGATTGAAGCACTCGCCGCCAAGACGGACGTCACCAAAGCCGCCGCAGGCAAGTCCGTCGAGGCGCTGCTCGAGATCATCACCGCCTCCGTTGCCAACGGCGATGACGTCGCGCTGATTGGCTTCGGCACCTTCAAGGCGTCCACGCGCGCCGCCCGTACCGGCAAGAACCCCAAGACGGGCGAAGTCCTGGAGATTGCGGCGACCACGGTACCGACCTTCAAGGCGGGCGCAGCCTTCAAGGCAGCCGTCGCGCCGAAGAAAAAGGGGAAGTAACCCCTCTTCATTGCATTAGAGCAAGGGCGGCCCCGGCTGAGTGGGCCGCCCTTGTCGTTTTCAGATTAGGCAATTCGGTAGGTACGCGCCCCGCCCTCGCCCTTCTCCGAGATGATGGTCAGCCCGAGTCTCTTCTTGAACGCGCCGGCGAAGGTGCCGCGCACCGTGTGCGCCTGCCAGCCGGTGGCCTCCATGATCTGCGGGATCGTAGCGCCCGCCGGGCGGTGCAGCATCTCGAGCACGGTGGCCTGCTTGCTGTTCTCGCGGGTGCGGGGCTTGCCCTCGACGCCGACCTTGAGGAGTCGCCGGGCGGCATCCTCCTTTTCTTGCGCCTCGTTGGCCCCTGCGGGCGACACGGCGGCCTCAACGTCGGCGCTGGCGTCAAGGGCCGCCGGCGTCGGTCGGGCGCGCCCCAGGGCGTCGTAGCCCGCGGCGGCAATGAACCAGTCCTCGCCGCCGCTCTTCGTAATCAGGGCCTTGTTGAAGAGTCCCGTAATTACTTTCTGGCGGGCGCCGCCCTTGACCGCTTCGGGGAACCAAGTGATGCGGCCATCGGGTTGATCCGCGGCGTGGCTGAGGACGTCCTGCTGGGTGTCGGTGAGTTGGATATGGGTGGTCATGCTGCTCTCCTTGAAAGGGTGGGTGGGGTTCAGTCTTCCCAGACGTACCTGCCGTCCAGGGTGATCCAGAGGCGGGCGTCGTTCTCGGTGGCCATCTCCGCGTTTGCCTGCCGGTCGCCAGGTGCGTGCCGTCCTTGCCCGTGGCGACGTAGGTCTGCCCGTCGTGGATCACTTCGCAGGGCAGGCCCTGGTGGAACTCGACCGCGATGGCCATCTTGCCGCGCGGGCGGCCGTTGGTGTCGGTGACGAGGGCTTTGATGGGCTGGGTGGTGGTCATGGTTTGCTCCTGGTTGGTTGCTGATCGTGATTGCATGAACGCGCTGTTCGAAAGAGAAGCCAAGCGTTTTTTGCTTGGCTCCCTGTCAATCAGATCACTTCGGATTCGAGGAGGACATCGTCGTAACTGAAGTCGCGGTTCGCGATGCGGCTACCGTTTTCCAGTTCGTACTCGGGTTGCTCGTCGCGATCGCTTACCAACACGACGCGCAGCACACGGCCATCGATGCGAATGTAGTCGCCCGGTTGGGCTTTGATCGGGTAACTCATTTCAATCTCCTTCGTGTCGGTTGATCGTGATTGCATGAACGCGCTGTTCGAAAGAGAAGCCAAGCGTTTCGTGCCTGGCGTCGCCGATTTATTTCCGGGCGGTCTGCAGGACCCGGATCCCTTCCTGCGCCAGGGTCAGGGCAGCGCTCTGAAAGGCAAGGTGCGCGACCCCAGGTGCGTCGCAGGCGTCGTCGATGAGTTCATCGACCACCGGCCGGGCCGTGGCGCGCATCGCTGCGCAGGCGGCATCGAGTTGCTCAGGGGTGGCGATCCGGACGTCCGGGTAAAGGCGGATGAGCAGGGTCAAGGCGGTATCGCCGAGTTTCTTGCCCAGGGTGTCGATGGCGTTGGTGTTCATGTTCGTCTCCTTGCGACGGTGGTGAGGGTGATTGCATGAACGCGCTGGCGCGAAAGAAAGCCAAGCGTTTTCCGCTTGTTGGCGCGACGCATTTCAATCCTCGCCGCTTGGCTCATCCTCGGCCGCCTCGAGGAGTTCGGTGAGGGTGTCTTGCATCGTCACCATCGACCCCCCGAGGTAGTCGTGATCGCGGGTGAGGGCCATCGTGACGTGCGCGAGCCAGTAGGCTTTGGCGCGCTGGCCGGTCATGCCCGGCGCCCGACGCAGCAGATGCTTTGCTTGCGCAAGCAACGCCAGCATCTCTTGCTGGATCTCGCCGAGTTCCTCGGCCAGTTCGCGGTAGTCGGTGGTTTGGGTGGCTTGGTCGGTCATGACGTTTCTCCTGGGTCGTCGTTGAGAGTGATTGCATGAACGCGCTGTTCTGATTCGAAGCCAAGCGGGGAATCGCATCTTTTGGGGAACAACTGCACCCGGCTTGAGGTAGATCATGGGTTTGTCGATTCGCGCCTACGCCCGGCATCGCGGCGTCTCCCACGTGGCGGTCAAGAAGGCCATCGACACGGGCCGGATTAGCCAGGGGACGGATGGCACGATCGATCCGGCGCGGGCCGATCAGGAGTGGGAACAGAACACCGCCTCGCCACGCAAACCCGCCGCTACATCAAAGGCAGGGGCATCGGCAACGCAACGTCCGGCGGCGCGTGAGCCGGCATCTGAACATCCGACGCCGATGCTCTCGACGGGGGGCACCTCGCTGCTTCAGGCGCGCACGGTCAACGAAGTCGTCAAGGCGCAGACCAACAAGGTGCGCCTGGCCCGGCTGAAGGGCGATCTGGTCGATCGCTCGCAGGCCATCGCCCATGTATTTCGTCTGGCCCGCAGCGAACGCGACGCCTGGCTCAACTGGCCCGCACGCATCTCGGCGCAGATGGCGGCCAAGCTCGAGGTCGATGCGCATGCCTTGCATGTCGCCCTGGAAGCAGCGGTGCGCGAGCACCTGATCGAACTGGGCGAGCTCCGCCCTCGGGTGGACTGATGGACGCGGACTACGATGGCGAAGGCGATATCGACCGTGCCTGGCGGGAGGGACTCATCCCGGATCCGCTGCTGTCGGTCTCCGAATGGTCAGACCGGCACCGGATGCTGTCGAGCAAGGCCTCAAGCGAACCCGGCCGCTGGCGTACCGCGCGAACGCCTTACCTCAAGGCCATCATGGATTGCCTGTCGCCAACCTCGCCCGTGGAACGGGTGGTGTTCATGAAAGCCGCACAGTTGGGCGCGACCGAGATGGGCAACAACTGGATCGGCTATGTGATCCATCACGCCCCCGGGCCGATGATGGCGGTGTGGCCCACCGTGGACATGGCCAAGAACAACTCGAAACAGCGGATCGACCCGCTGATCGAGGAATCGCCGGTGCTGGCAGAACGGATCATGCCGCCGCGCAGCCGCGACTCGGGCAATACCATTCTGGCCAAGGAGTTTCGTGGCGGCGTGCTGCGCATGGTCGGTGCAAACAGTGCCGTGGGCCTGCGCTCGATGCCGGTGCGCTACCTGTTTCTCGACGAGGTGGATGGCTATCCGGTTGACGTCGATGGTGAGGGAAGCGCGGTGGCGCTGGCTGAGGCGCGGACCCGGACCTTCGCCCGGCGCAAGATCTTTATCGTCTCGACGCCCACGGTTGCAGGCGTCAGCACCATCGAGCGCGAGTACGAAGCGAGTGATCAGCGGCGCTATTTTGTGCCGTGTCCGCACTGTGGACACCGGCAATGGCTGCGTTTCGAGCAATTGCGCTGGGCGCGCGACGAGACGGAAGCGCACCCCGAGACCGTGGCCTATGTCTGCGAAGCCTGTGAAGTGCCGATTCCCGAGCATCACAAGACGTGGATGCTGGAGCACGGGGAATGGCGGGCAATGGCGGAAGGCGCCCGGCGAACGGTGGGTTTCCATCTGTCCAGCCTGTACAGCCCTATCGGCTGGCGGAGTTGGCGGGAGATCGCCGCTGCCTGGGAGCGGGCCATCCACAAGGTATCGGGGTCGGCGGCTGCGATCAAGACCTTCAAGAACACCGAACTCGGTGAAACCTGGGTGGAGGAGGGCGAAGCCCCCGATTGGCAGCGCCTGCTGGAACGCCGGGAGGACTACCGAATGGGGTCCATCCCGCCGGGCGGCCTACTCCTGACCGGCGGGGCCGATGTCCAGAAAGATCGTATCGAAGTCTCGATCTGGGCGTTTGGTCGGGGCAAGGCCGCCTGGCTGGTCGAACATCGCGTGCTGATGGGCGATACGGCGCGCGCGGAGGTCTGGCACGCGCTGGCGCGACTGATCGATGAGACCTGGTGCCATGCCTCGGGTGCCGCCGTGCCGCTGGTGCGCTTCGCCATCGATACCGGGTTTGCGACGCAGGAGGCCTATGCCTTCGTGCGTGCCGTGCGCGATGCCCGGGTGATGGCGGTCAAGGGCGTCGCCCGCGGGGCTGCGCTGGTTGGCTCGCCCACCGCGGTCGATGTCACCGCCGGCGGCAAGAAGCTGCGCCGGGGGATCAAGGTCTTCTCTGTGGCGGGGGGCATTGCCAAGCTCGAGTTCTACAACAACCTGCGCAAGGCAGCCGATGTGGCCGAGGACGGGGTGACGCCGGTCTACCCGGTCGGATTCGTCCATCTGCCCAAGGTCGACGCCGAGTTCCTCCAGCAGTTGTGCGCCGAGCAACTGGTGACGCGGCGCGACCGCAATGGCTTCGCGCTGCGCGAGTGGCAGAAGATGCGGGAGAGGAACGAAGGTTTGGATTGCTTCGATGCCGAAACGGATGTGCTGACCTACGCTGGATGGAAGCGATTTGGTGAAGTCGGATATGGTGACTTGCTGGCTACGGTCGATCTGGACAGTGACCTGATTGAATATCAGACACCGCAAGTATTGATCGACAGACCCTACGAGGGTGACTTGATGGTGGTCGATGGGAAATGTCTCAACTTTGCGGTCACACCCACCCATCGGATGGTCACCTTTCGCAAGGTGTATGACCGCAAGATTGGAAAATGGAACTTCGACGTTCCGCCGAAGATCACGCTTGCCCAGGATCTGACGATTCACCACACGATCAAGATCAATGCTAGCTGGCGAGGGAACGGTCTGGTGGACGTCAAGATTCCCGCCAGCCTGAAGTCACGGGGCAAGGTGATCATCGAACCGGAGCGCATCGTGCCCGCCGCCGTCATGGCCTCGCTTCTTGGCTGGTACATCGCCGAAGGCTGGACGCAGGCATCGGCCTGCGGCAAAACCATCATGCGCACTGTTGGTATCTCGCAGACCAAGCCGGAAGGCCGGCAAGGGATCGAAGGCGTACTTGATGCCTTGCCGTGGAACTGGCGTTGGGATGCCAGCGGCGCCGTGATCTCGTCCAAGCAACTCTACGACTACATCGCGCAGATGTGCCCCGGGCTCCAAGACACGCGGCGTGTGCCGCAATGGATCAAGGACGCAGGGGAAGATGTGATCAATGCCTTCGTTGAAGCGGCGATTGCCGGCGATGGCTGGACACAGAATGGATCCCGGTCCTATGCCACCGTCAGCAAGGGTCTGGCCGATGATATGGCCGAGTTGTTCATCAAGATGGGCGGCAGCCCGAGCGTGACGAGCGTTCAACGCGACGGTTGGTGCATTCGTGGTCAAGGCGGCGATCAGGTGCTTCCCCAGTTCTGGGTGCGAGAAAACAATCGCCGCCGTTCAGCGTCACTCGACGGCGCAGACCGGACGTGCATGGTGCGAGCCGTTCCCTATTCAGGCCGTGTCTATTGCGCCACGGTGCCCAATGGCACGTTGATCGTGCGCCGTCACGGCAAAATGCTGGTGGCAGGCAACTGTTACGTCTATGCCCGCGCTGCGGCGGCGGCCTCGGGCCTTGACCGCTTCGAGGAGCGCCACTGGCGTGAATTGGAAAAGCAACTCGGGATCGCGACCGCCGATCCCCCCGACGTCTCTGATGAACCGCATGCCGAGGCCACCCCACCGGGTGGCCTTTCTGTTTCTGGTGTCGCCCCCGCCCGGCGGCGCCTGATCCGCAGCCGCTGGCTGACCTGAAACCCACCTGAAGGAACCGATCCATGAGTCTGCAAACCCAAATCCACAGCCTGGTGATTCGTATCGCCGACGAGTTCAAGGCCGTCTATTCGAACATCGGCAGTCTGGCGTCGCTGTCGACCATCGACAAGTCGTCGCTGGTGGCCGCGATCAACGAACTCGAAGCCGCCATCACCAGCGCGGCCTTGATCGATGATCTCGATCCCGGCAGTACGACCTCGACCTATTCGTCGTCCAAGATCGTCACGCTGCTCGATGACCTGCGCACCAATATTCTCGGCGGGGCCGACCCTGCCTACGACACGCTGCTCGAGCTGCAGCAGGCTATCGAGAACGACCAGACGGGGATTGCCGCGATTACCGCCGCGCTCGATGTGCGCGTTCGTTTCGATGCGCCCCAGGTCCTCACAACGCTGGAGCAGGAACAAGCGCTCAGTAACATCGGGGCGGTCGCCAGCAGCGCCATCGGGGATCCCGAAACCGACTTCGTCGTCCTCTTCGAAGCCGCCCTGATCGCCTGATCATGAGTCTGGCTTTGCACATTGCGGCGCTCGCCAGCCGGGTGGGGACCGAGATCAAGGCCCTGGTGCGTCCCGATCATCCCGGGCTCGCGCGGGCCTGGGTCTCGTTTGGCTATAACGGCAGTGCGGTCGTCATCAATGCCGCGCACAACGTGGCGGGGGTCACGCGCCTGGCGGCGGGGCGCTACCGCATCACCTTTGCCACCCCGTTCGCTGATGCCAATTACTGCTGGCAGGCGTTTGCCCGCAGTTCGGCCAACACCGGCACGGCGCGTACCGCGCTCGCGCGGTCAACGTCGGATGCCAAGACCGCCGCGTACGTCGAGGTCGTCTGTGCGACGGGGAACACCTCGCTTGCCGACACCACGGAGATGAACCTGGTGGTTTACCGCTGATGGCCTACACCCAGGAACAACTGACCGCGTTGGAGACGGCGCTGGCCAAAGGCGAGAAGCGCGTGACCTTCGGCGACAAGAGTGTCGAGTACCGCACGGTCGAGGAACTGCAGGCGGCCATCGAGGCGGTGAAGCGGGACTTGCATGATCAAGCGGTCGCCACCGGCTTGTGGCCACGCGCCCCCCGGCAGATTCGGGTGATGACGGGCAAGGGCTTCTGATGGGCTGGATGACCCGTATCCGTCACCGCTTGTTGGGCGGCATGCCGATTTACGATGGGACGGGAAGTGGCCGGCGAACGCTGGCCTGGGGTGTGTCCAATCCCGGTGCGGTGGCCGCGCTCGCCTACACCCAGGACAGTCTGCGGGCCAAGAGCCGCGATCTCGTGCGGCGCAATGCCTGGGCGGCAGCTGGCGTCGAAGCCTTCGTTGCCAACGCCATCGGGACTGGCATCAAGCCACAGAGCATGGTGGCCGATGCCGCTCAGCGGGAAGCCATCCAGCGCCTGTGGTGGGCGTGGTGCGAGAGCGCCGATGCCGCTGGCGTGACCGACTTCTACGGGGTGCAGGCGCTCGCCTGTCGGGCCATGCTCGAAGGCGGCGAAGCGCTGGTCCGGCTGCGCTGGCGGCGTCCGGAAGACGGCTTGCCGGTCGCCTTGCAGGTTCAGGTGCTCGAAGCCGAGCATCTGCCGGTCATGTTCAATGCCGATGCCGACAATGGCCACGTGATTCGTGCCGGTATTGAATTTGATCGGCTCGGGCGGCGCGTGGCGTATCACCTCTATCGCTCGCACCCCAATGATGGCGCCCTGGCGCCGATGTCGGGTGCTGGCGGGGTCGAGACGGTGCGGGTGCCGGCCGACGAGGTGGTCCATCTGTTTCGCGCCTTGCGCCCGGGACAGATTCGCGGTGAGCCGTGGCTGGCGCGGGCACTGGTGAAGCTGAACGAGTTGGACCAATACGATGATGCCGAACTGGTGCGCAAAAAGACCGCCGCAATGTTTGCCGGTTTTATCACCCGGATGAGCCCCGAGGACAGTCTGCTGGGTGAGGGTCTGGCCGATGGCAACGGCGTTGCCCTGGCGGGACTTGAGCCGGGCACCCTGCAAATCCTGGAGCCGGGCGAGGACATCAAGTTCTCGGCGCCGGCCGATGTCGGCAGTTCCTACGCCGACTTCATGCGCTTGCAGTTTCGCGCGGTGGCGGCAGCGATGGGCATTACCTACGAGATGCTGACGGGAGATCTCACCCAAGTGAACTACTCGTCCATTCGCGCCGGTCTGCTCGAGTTCCGCCGGCGCTGCGAAGCAACCCAGCACGCGGTCATCGTTCACCAGTTGTGTCGGCCGATCTGGCGGGCCTGGATGGACCAGGCGGTTCTGGAAGGGGCTTTGTCCTTGCCCGGCTACGCCTTGAAGCCACGGTCTTTCCAAACCGCGCGCTGGGTGCCGCAAGGGTGGCAGTGGGTGGATCCGCAGAAAGAATTCACCGCCATGAAGCTGGCCATCCGTGCTGGCCTGACCAGTCGCTCGGAAGCCATCTCGGCCTATGGCTATGACGCGGAGGACGTCGATCGCGAGATTGCGGCTGACAACGCCCGGGCCGACGCCCTGGGTCTGGTGTTTGATTCCGATCCCCGGCACGACCAGGCGCCCGCCAGTCCGGCCACGGGGTCGGCCCAACCGCTTGATCAACCGACGGAGTAATGCATGTTGCCTCATCTTGCTGCCCGGATTTTTGGGACCCCGCTGCTCGTCCAGCGCGCCAAACTCGATGTCATCCTGGCCGTGCTGGGCGAGCGACTGAACATCCTGCCGCCGGCGACGGAACTGGCAGCACCCCCTCGCGCGGACACCCGCGTCGGGCGTACCCGGTATCGCCGTCATCGCCGTGCACGGCACTCTCGTCAAACGCACGGCCGGGCTCGACGCCGCATCCGGTCTGACGAGTTACGCCGACCTTGGCGTGACGCTCGAATCCGCGCTGGCGGATCCCCAGGTCGCCGGCATCCTGCTCGATATCGATTCACCGGGCGGCGAGGCCTCGGGAAGCTTCGAGTTGGCGCGACGGGTGCGCGAGGGGGCTGCGGTGAAGCCGATCTGGGCGCTCGCCAACGATTCGGCCTTCTCGGCGGCCTATGCGATTGCCGCGGCAGCCGACCGGGTGATCATTTCGGAAACGGGCGGGGTCGGATCGATTGGCGTCATCGCCTTGCACATTGACCAGTCGATCAAGGATGCCCACGACGGGTACCGCTACACGGCGGTGACGGCCGGCAGCCACAAGAACGATTTCTCGCCGCATGAGCCGCTCTCGGACACCGCCAAGGCCGAATTGCAGGCCGAGGTCGATCGACTCTACGGGCTCTTCGTCGACCACGTTGCCGGCATGCGTCGGTGCACGGCGGAGCAGGTGCGGTTGACCGAAGCCGGCTTGTTCTTTGGCGCCAACGCCGTGGCGGCGGGGCTGGCCGATGCACTCGGGTCCTTCGAATCGGTCCTGTCGGATTTCTCGCTTTACCTTAACTCCCGAGGCCGCCCGGCGCCCCTGGCTCGGGCAGTGTCTCGTTCGGGGGCAGCCCATTCCTTGAAGGAGGAAGCCATGCAACAAAACGAAAACCCCCTCGCCGAGATGATCGGTGTCGATGCGGCCGCGCTCTTGGTGGACGAAGCGCGTCGCGCGGTCACCTTGTCCGCGCAAGCGGTGGCCGAGTTGTGTCTGATCGCGGGCGTGCCGGAGAAGGCCGCGGGTTTCATCGCCGCCGGAAAGACCGAGGCACAGGTGCGGCGGACATTGATCGAGGCGCGTGCGGCCCATTCAGACGCGCTGTCGATCCAGTCGACGATCACGCCGGCGGCGGGCACCCAGGAGATGGCGACGCCCGAGAATTCGCCGATCGTGCGTGCCATCAAGAAACTTATTGCCAAGGAGTAAGCCATGCCTTTCATCACCGAACGCCCCAATCTTGGCGACCTCTTGAAGTACGAGGCGCCGAATCTCTATTCCCGCGAGGCGGTGACGATTGCCGCCGGGCAGAACCTCCTGCTGGGGACCGTGCTCGGCCGGAACGCCGCCGACGGCAAACTGCACGCCCTGGATCCCGCCGCCACGGATGGCACCGAGATCGCCATCGGTGTCCTCGCGACGGATAGCGACGCGACGCTGATTGACCGCGAGGACGCCATCCTGATCGCGCGCCACGCCATTGTGGCCCGTCACGCCGTGACTTGGCCGAGTGGCATTTCCGTGCCGCAGCAGACCGAGGCCGAAGGGCAACTCGCTCTGCTGGGCATCCTGGTTCGCCAGTCGGCGTGATCGGCCGCTGATCCGCCCTGGCTTCTGCCTATTCCCTCTGACAACCCGCCGCTGGCGGGTTTTTGACTTTCTGGAGATCTGTCATGCAAAATCCTTTCGACAACCCCGGCTTCGCCATGGCCAGCCTGACGGCGGCCATCAACCTCATTCCCAACCGCTATGGGCGCCTCGAGCAGTTGGGGTTGTTTCCGGCCAAGCCGGTGCGCACGCGGCAAGTGATTATCGAAGAGCGTAACGGCACGCTCAATCTGCTGCCGACGCAGCCCTTGGTGGGACCGTCGACCCTGAATGCGCGCGACAAGCGCAAGTTGCGCTCTTTCGTCGTGCCGCACGTGCCGCTGGACGACGTCGTTTTGCCCCGAAGAAGTGCAGGGCGTGCGTGCGTTCGGCTCCGAAACCGAGTCCGAGTCGATTGCTGGCGTCCTGGCGCAGCATCTGCAGAGTATGCGCAACAAGCATGCGATCACGCTGGAGCATTTGCGCATGGGCGCGCTCAAGGGCGTGATTCTCGATGCCGATGGCTCGGTGCTGCACAACCTCTACAGCGACTTCGAGATCGGGCCGAAGAGCGTCAATTTCGCGTTGGCCACGGAGACGACCAATGTGCGCAACAAGTGCGTCGAGGTCAGTGCCCATATCGAGGCGAATCTGCGCGGTGAATTCATGACCGGCGTGCGCTGTCTGTGTTCGCCGGAGTTCTTCGAGAGCTTCGTCGGCCACGGCAAGGTCGAGAAGGCCTACGAGAACTACGCCCAAGGCGCCATGCTGCGCGACGATGTGCGTACCGGCTTTGCCTTTGGCGGCATCATCTTCGAAGAGTATCGCGGCCAGGCGAGTACCCTCGACGGGAACGTGATGCGCTTTATTGCTGCCGGTGAGGCGCATGCCTTTCCGCTCGGCACGATCGACACCTTCAGCACCTACTTTGCCCCGGCCGACTTCAACGAGACGGTCAATACCCTCGGGCAATCCCTGTATGCGAAGCAGGAGCCACGCAAGTTCGACCGCGGCACCGACCTGCACACGCAGTCGAATCCGCTGCCGATGTGCCATCGCCCGGGGTACTCGTCAAGCTGACGATCTCCTGATGATCGACGTCGGTGCGCTCTACGAAGTCGCCGCGCGGGCCGGGCTGCTGGCGTTGGCGCGGGTCGACGGCAGGGCGGTGCCGGTGGACTTTCGGGCGCCCGATGTGGTGTTGCTGGACGGCTTGGTCTTGAGTCACCAGTACACCATGACCTATCCCGCGGCCTGGTTGCCGGAGCTGGGCGCCGGCAGTGGGGTGGACATCGGCGGGCAGTCGTATCGCGTGCGCGAGATCACCGCGGTGGGCGATGGGTCCGAGCAGCGCGCCACGCTGACCCGCGTCTAGGTCGCTGCCATGCCCCACTCGATTCGCGAGCAGATCCTGCAGGCCATCACCGGGACATTGGCGCCGGTGGCGGCGGCGCAGGGCGCGCAACTGCTGCGCTCGCCGACCACGGCGGTCACCCGCGAGGGGGCACCGGCGCTGTTGGTGTTTCCCGAATCCGACACGATCAGTGAACGGCCCAATGACCGGGTGGAACGCCAACTCATTGTGCGGCTGGTAGCGCTGGCGCGGGCGGTCGGGCCGATTGCGCCCGAAACCCAGGCCGATCATCTGCTGGTCGGCGCCCATGCGGCGCTCTTCGCCAACGCCAATCTGGGCGGTCTGGCCCTTGGGATCAAGGAACTCGACTGCGAGTGGGACGTGGAAGACGCCGATGCGACGGCGGCGACCCTTCCTGCGCGCTACCAGATCACCTACCGCACCCGTTTCCATGACCTCGCAAGCCAAGGATGAATGATGCATATCGAACTTCTCAAGATCCACACCCATGCCGGCGTCGAGCAGGGCGCGGGCGCCGTCATCGAGGTCGATGAGAGCACGGCGCATTGGCTCATCGCGCACGGCGTCGGCCAGGCAGCCGCGTCTGCTGAGCCCCGGCGCGCCCGTCACAACGACGCAAACCCGGCATTTCCTCTCAACTCAACCAAGGAGTAACACCGCATGAGCTATTTCTCTGGACAAGGACGCGTGTTTATCGGCGCGCGCGACATGAACGGCAACCCGCAAGGTCTCACCTTTGTCGGCAACGTCCCCGACCTCAAGGTGTCGCTCGCAGTCGAAACCCTGGAGCATCAGGAATCTCAATCCGGCCAGCGCCTGACCGATCTGCAACTCATCAAGACCAAGAAGGGCGAGTTTGCCTGCACCCTGGAGGAACTCATCCAGTCGAATCTGGAACTCGCGCTTTACGGGTCCACCACGGTCGTCACCACCGGCACGGTGACCGACGAGCCGGTCATTGCCGCCGCCGAACTCGGCAAGCTCTATCTGCTTGGCAAGCAAAACGTCTCCGCCGTGGTGATAAAGGCCGGTGCGACGACCGTGGCGGCGGGCAAATACACGGTCAACGCCAAACACGGCTCGATCATGTTTACCGACATCACCGGGGTCACGGGTGCGATTGCGGCCAGTTACAGCTACGGTGCGGCCAGCGTCACGGCGATGTTCACGCAGCCGCTGCCCGAGCGCTGGGTGCGCTTCGAGGGTCTGAACACGGCGGACGCCAACAAGGAAGTCGTGATCGACCTCTACCGGGTGGCCATCAATCCGACCAAGGACTTGTCGGTGATCGGCACGGAGTTGATGAAGTTCGAATTGTCGGGCCAGGTGCTGGCGGATCTCACCAAGGCGGCGGCCGGTGCGCTGGGCCAGTTTGGCCGCATCGTGCTGTTGTGAGGATGGGCGACCCATTTGCGGCGTTGCCGCCGGTGCCGGTGATGCTCGTTATTGACGGCGAACGCCTCGAGCTTACGCCGCTCAAGGTCGGCGACGTGCCGGCCTTCGCGCGCGCTGTGCAACCCGCCGCGGCCAGTCTTTCCGCCTCGCCCGACTGGCTGGCGCTCCTGGCCCTGCATGGCGAGGCGGTGATCGAGGCGGTCGCCATCGCCAGTCGTCGTCCTCCGGAGTGGGTCAGCGGCTTGGCACTCGACGATGCCGTGCATTTGGCGGAGGCGGTATTCGAGGTGAATGCCGATTTTTTTATCCAGCGCGTGCTGCCGAGCCTGACCGAGGCGGCGGCGCGGGTAAGCCAGACCCTGGGAGCCGGGGTTCCTGGAGCGATGCCCTCCAGCGCCTGATCGACGCCGGGCATGCCTACGCCAGCATCCTGCAGTACACCCTGGCGCAGGTGGATGCCTTCATTGCCGCGATCGATCGGCAGGAGTCGCGACGATTGGCGAATCTGCTGACGGTTGTGAGCGTGGGTGCACAAGGCAGCGGTGATGCCATCAAGAAGGCCATGAGGCACCTCGATGCTTAAGATTTCGCTGACCACCTCGGGTCTGCTCGACAAATCCACGCTCGATGCCTGGACGCGGCAAAAGCAGGTCGCCATTCACAAGGCCGTGGCCACCGGCATGAGTCATGGCGGGAGAGCGGTGGCCGATGTCGTGCGCAACAAAATGAAGTCCGATTTCACGGTCAAGAAAGCGGCTTTCCTGAGCTCGCTGCGCGCCAGGGTCTACGACCGCGACCCGGACAAACTGCCGGCGGTGCTCATCGGCTCGAAGATTCCGTGGCTGGGTATCCATGTCCGGGGGGGAACCGTTTCCGGCCGGATGCTGATTCCGCTGACCGCGGAGGGGCGTCGCATCGGTCGCCGTGCCTTCAAGCGCGTGATCGACGTGCTGATTGGTTCCGGCAACGCGTACTTCATTCAGAAAGGCGGGCGTGTCATTTTGATGGCTGAGAACCTGAGGGAGAACGCGTCCTCCCTGGCGCGCTTCAAGCGGGCCGAACGGGAACGCACAGGTACCAAGAGCGTGAAGCGCGGCCAGGAAATCCCGATTGCCGTCCTGGTGCCGAAGGTCACATTGAAACGGCGCTTCAATCTGGAAGGAACGGTACGCGCACAACTGCCCGTCCTCGCCCGAGCCATCGAAGCGCAACTCGCCAAGATTTAAGACATGAGCCAGCCGTGACCCAAGACCGCGCGCAACTGCTGATTACCGCCGTTGATCAGACCCGGTCGGCCTTCGACTCAATTCGCGGCAACCTGGCCAAACTTGGCGACGAGTCGAACCGCGTCAGGGGGATGCTGGCCGGTCTGGGCGTCACGCTCTCCGTTGCCGGGTTTGCCGCCCTGATCAAGAACGCCATCGATTCAGCCGATCATCTCAACAAGCTCCGCAGAAGATTGGCATCTCGGTGGAAGCCTTGTCGACCTTGCGCTTTGCCGCGCAGTTGTCTGACGTGAGCCTGGAAACCTTGCAGAAGGGCATCAAGGGCTTGTCGCAGAACATCACCGAGGCCAATACCGGGATCGGCGACGGGGCGCAACTATTCGAGGCACTCGGCGTCTCGGTCAGGAATGCCGATGGCAGTATGAAGTCGACCGAGGCAGTGCTGCTGCAGGTGGCCGATGTCTTCGCCAACCTGGAGGACGGGGCAGTCAAGACGGCGCTGGCCGTCAAGCTGTTCGGCAAGAGCGGCATGGACATGATCCCGTTCCTGAACCAGGGGGCGGCGGGCATCAGTCAACTCACGGCTGAGGCTGAACGGCTCGGTCTCAAACTGACCGCCGAGACGGCACGCTCGGCAGAAGCGTTCAACGATAACCTGACGGCGCTCAAGGCATCGTCCTCATCGCTCGGCATCGCGCTGGCGCGCGACTTTCTGCCGGAACTGACGAACATCACGAACGCGATGCGCGAGGCGGCCAACGAAGCCGGGACGCTCAAGGCATTATGGGTGGGCCTCGGCGGGGTCGGCAATTTGATCTTCAATGGCACCGAGATCAAGCAGGCGCGAGACGAGGTCAAACGCATTCAGGAATTGGTCGATGGCACCCGCCAGAAAGTGGAGGCGGGCAGGGCGCCGGTGCCTTTCATGCCCTTCGACGTCAAGTTCAACGACGAGGCGATGGCGACGCTGCGCCGCAACCTGGCGCAATGGGAGCAAGAACTCACGGCGGCACAGGGGCGTCTCAAATCCTTGGCCGAGCCCGCCCGGCCGGAGGCCAAAAGTCCGACCGGCAAGCCGACCGAGGAGATGCAGCGCATCGCCTGTGTTGTCTCGGGTGGACAGTGGGTCAATGGGAAGTGCGAAAAGAAAGCCACGGGCGGAACCGATAAGGACACGACCGGCGTCCAGCTCGCCCTGGTCAAAGCAGAGGCCGAGACCGAATTCAAAGTCCTGAAGGAAGGTCTCGATCTGCAAAAGTCGGCGCTGGACCGATCACTCGATGGGCGACTGGTGTCCGTGCGCGACTACTACGCCCGTAAGACCGAGATCGAGCAGCAGGCTGCCGATCAGGAACTTGCCGCAAAACAGCAGGAACGGGATGCGCAGGCGGCGGTGGCTACGGGTGGCAAGGATGACGCGCAGCGCCTGCGCGCCAGAGCAGAAGTGAAGAAGCTCGATGGCGAGATCATCGTGCTCAACATGAAGCGCGGCGAGATCGAAGTCGCCAATGCGCATGCTGCTGCCAAGGCCGAGAAGGAACTCGCCGATGAACTGGCGCGGGTGCGTGACCGTTTGGCCGAGATCCGTGGCGGGGCCGGCGGCGATGTCACCCGCGCCCGGCTCGAACGCGAATACCAGCCCTTGATCGAAAAACTGCAACGCATGGGCGACAGCAGCGGTGCCGCGGATGTCGGGCGCCTGATCAACGTCGAAGCCGACATCGCGGAACTGGCGAAACTCGAACGTCAGTATCAGACGGTCACCGACCGTATGAGCATCCGCGAACGGGAACTCCAGGTGCAGAAGGATGCCGGGATGATTTCCGAGTCGCAGATGCGGCGCGAGGTGCTGGCCTTGCATCAACAGACCGCTACCGAAGTGGACGGCATGATCCCGAAGATGCAGGCGCTTGCCGATGCCACCGGCTCGGAGGAGGCCATCAATCGAGTCGCCCGGCTCAAGGTGGAAGTGGCGGGCCTCAAGACCGTGGCGGATGACGTGGCCGCCCGCATCAATGGCGATGTGGAAAGCGCCTTCGTCACGATGTTCGAGCAGATCGGCTCGGGCGCGAAGTCGGCCAAGGATGCTTTCGCTGACTTTGCCCGGTCGGTGATTGCCGCCATCAACCGCATTGCTGCACAGAAGATCGCCGAGGCGTTGTTCGGCGGTATGACCAAAGGGGGTAGTGGCGGCTTGGGAGGGCTGATCTCGGGTCTCTTTAGCGCTGCCAGTTCTGCCGGTTTCGCGACCGGCGGCTATGTCACCGGCCCCGGTACCGCAACCAGTGATTCCATTCCGGCGCGGCTCTCGGCTGGTGAATATGTCCTTCGCGCTGATGCGGTGCGCCGGGTCGGGGTCGAGTTTCTGCACGCCTTGAATGGCGGCCTGTTCGCGCCACGCTGGCGCGGACAGAGACTGGCCTTTGCCGAGGGGGGCGTGGTGCCCGCCGTCTCGCCAACGCCGACGTCTGCGCCCTCGCAATCGGTGCGCATCGTGAATGTCATCGATCCCGGCATGGCGGCTGACTACCTCAACTCCGCCGCTGGAGAAAAAACCATTCTCAATGTGCTCTCCCGCAACGGCTCGGCTGTGCGCGAGTTACTGAGGTAGGCCATGGCATTTACCAGTGGCACCGCCGCCGACTATCTCGATCTTCTGAACCGACTTAAACAGTTCGTCACGCAGGACATGCTGCCGGCCAACGAGCGCTGGTCAGTGTTGCGCTGGGTGCCGGGCCCACCGGTGGAACTGGTGCTGCAAGGGCCGGGACTTGCAGGAACTGAGCAAATCAACGTCGGCATCCTCTCCGAAGCCGGGGCGGACTACGGCAACTGGAAGTTGCGCGGTTTCGTCGGCTGGAATCCTGGACAGACCTTCGACGGTCAGTACAACCCGGGCGGCCCGTTCTACGCACTCCTCATGGCCTCCGCCATGCCCTACTGGATCGTCGCCAATGGTCGGCGCATCGTGATGGTCGCCAAAACCGGCACCTATTACGAAATGATGTACCTGGGCCTGTTCCTGCCCTATGCCACGCCAGGACAGTACCCGTATCCGCTGCTGGTCGGCGGCACGTACAACAGTTCGACGCGCTGGAGCAATTCCTACCAATACCGCAACCACCTGCCCAAGTCGCAGGGCTACTCGGGCGCCTACTACGCGCCGTCCGGGGCGTGGACGGGTGTCCAGCCGATGTGGCCGAATGCTTGGGGCGGTTCCATGCGCGAATGCCCGGATGGATCCTACCCGCTCCTGCCGTTCATCCTGAATGGCCTGGGCGAGATGGACGGCTGCTTCGCCGTGCCGGGCTATGCCAACGCGGCCGAGAACCTCGTCACGGTGGGCGGTATCGATCATCTGGTGGTGCAGGACGTCTTTCGCACCGGTTACAGCGACTACTGGGCATTGAAGCTCGCGTGAGGTAATGGATGGCATTCCAGTCTGGAATTACCACCTCGGCCAACGACCTGCTCGACAAGATTCGGCTCTTTGCCATGGGCGCCTGCGGCTACGCGCAACTGATGTATCAAGCGGACGCGGGGTATTTGCGCCTTCATCTGCTCCATGCCGCCAGCGGGCAGGTCGTCAATTTGCATTCCTACGCGGGTTACATCGCGGGCTATGGATCGACCAGTTTCAACAGCGGCGCAGCCTACAGTTCGCAGACCGTCGCGTCGGGCTCGTATTCGGTGTCGCCGTTGTCAGGCAGTGCCGAGTATTTCCTCTTCGGCGGCGACGGCTGGTGTTACTGCATCGTGCAGACCGCGAGCACCACCTACGCACCGTTCTTGTTCGGGGCGATGACCAAGACCTGCACGTTTACGGGCGGCGCCTTCCTGACCGACACCTACAGCACCTATGTGCGGGCCGACATCGACGGCAACACCAACAAGTGGAAAGCTGGCAACTCGGGTGTGGATGTCGTGCGAGCGTTCTACTCTGGCATCACCCGGCAACTGGATAACTATTCGCCGATTGCGTTCAACGGCGTCACACCGCTCTATCCCGCGACCATCGAAGTGGGCCGTCCGATCCCTTCCTATTTTTACTCGATGATGGGATTTGCCCCGGGGATGTGCCTGCTGCGCGTGAATGGACAGTACGTCAATAAGGACGTGGTCACCCTGGGTGGCAATGACTGGATGGTCTTCACCCTGAGCTATGGTGGCTACGGGTTCTTGAAATGACCACCTACGCCGGGGCGGTTCTCCCATCGGGGTTGCCAGCCATTTCGGCTTATGGGGCTGTCTACAAGTCCCTGCCAGCACCTTTGACGCCGCCCCATTCGGGCGCGTTGGCCAGCAACCCACCCAATGCCGGCGCGATGGCCAACAACCTGCCGGTCAGCGAGATCGTCTCGTTCTACTCGGGGAACCTGGTTCGCCAGTTCGAACAGGACTGGTATCACCACGTTCATCTGCTGCCGGCAACGATCGCGCTGGGCAATCTGCTGTCGACGCAGATGCGCCAGGTCGAGGTGTGGAACGCCCACTTCGCCCCCAAGACCTTGTCGGCGGTCATCGGGGCGAACGATGGTGGCATCTTGCTTGCTGCCCCGGCCAATCCGCCGACCACCTACGGGATGCTGGAGTCGCGCCTGCACAACGTCTCGGTGAGCCTCGACGGGCCGCCGGTGATCGAAGCGAGTTTCAGCTTCCAGTTTCCCGACGAGGCACCGACCCTGTCGATCTCCGGACGGCGCGTCGTGGTGTTCGGCCTGAAACCCAACTGGGCGGACGGCTGGCTGGAACGCCTGATGTGGGCGACTGACGTCCTCACCGCACGCGACGGTACCGAGCAGCGGATCAGCTTGCGGACCAAGCCACGCCGTTCCCTGGAGTTCTCGATCCTGGTGGGCAGTGCGGATGCCGCGCTACTGGATGTGCTTCTTTCCGCCTGGCAAGCGCGCGTTTATGCCCTCCCGATCTGGCCTGACAAAGCGGTGCTAACGGCCGCCATTACCGCGGGGAGTACGGTGATTCCGCTGACCACCACCAATCTCGAATATGAGGCCGACGGTCTCCTGGTAATCGGTACTGACAGCCGCAATACCGAGGCAGCGGAAGTGCTGTCGGTAGCAAGTAATGCCGTGACCTTGAAGCAACCGCTGCTGCAAACCTGGCCGGCAGGTGCGTTCGTGACGCCGGCACGCACGGCCCGTCTGCGGGTGACGCAGAGCGTGTCGCGTGTGACCGACGCCATCGCCCGGGCCCGATTGGTGTTCGACATTGCCAGCACTACCGCCATCGCGAAGCAGGAGTCGACGACGACCTTCAATTCAACCCCGGTGTGGATCGCGCGCCCGAATCGGGTGCGCGATATCGATGCCGACTACCAGCGGCTGGCCGAGGTGCTGGATTTCGAGACCGGCATCACGGCGGTGGATGACCATGCCGCGCGCCCCTTCGTGCGCCGTTCCTTCGACTACCTCTTCAAGAATCGCGCGGAGATTGCTGCCTTCCGAGGCTGGCTGGCCGCCCGGCTGGGCCGACTGACCGCGTTCTGGCACCCCACCTGGGAAGCATCCATCGTCCCGACCAAGAAAATACTCTCCAACCAGACGGTCATGACGGTGGCCTCGCGCGGCTACGCGCTCTATTTCAATCCGATGCCGGGACGCACGGAAGCCGCCTTCCTGCACAAGAACGGCACCTGGTATTTCCGCACGATCACAAGTTTTGGGGCGGGCATCACGGGCGACGAAGAAGTGATGACGATCAATCAGTCCTTCGGCTTCGATGCCAATCCCGAGGATTGGATCGCCATCTACTTTCTGGAAAAGACGCGTCTCGATGCCGACCAGATCGAGATCAACTGGCAAACCGACAGTGTCGCGGAAGTTTCGCTGCCGATGCTCTCCGTGAAATCCTGACCGGAAACCTTCATGAGCTACAACACGCAGGAAATCTCGGTGGCCGCCGGCCAGCCGGTCGAACTCTATCGCTTCGTCCTCGGCCAGTTGGGGTGGACGGTGACGAGCGGTCGCGAGGCGATCACCTATCAGGTTGAGAGCTACCAGCCGGCCGTGATCCGCCGCTCGGCGGTCGAGCAGTCGCCGGAGTTTGCCCGCAACGGCATCGACCTCGAGTGCGCCCGTGATTTCGCCGTGGCGCAGTTGTTCGCGGCCGCGCGTCCCAACGGCGTCGTGTCGCTCACGGTGTTCCGCAACCACCTCGGCGACGCCGAGTACATCACCTGGTGGAAGGGGCGCGTGGCCTCCGTCGCGTTCGTGGGTAGTACTGCGAAGATTCGCTGTGAGTCGATCTTCACGGCGCTGAAACGCCCTGGCTTGCGCGCTTATTATCAGACCGGTTGTCGCCACGCGCTGTTTGATCCGGGATGCGGTGTGAACAACCAGGCCTACAAGTTGGCCGGCACGGTGGCGTCGTTCTCCGGACTGAATGTGACCTCCAGCACCTTCCTGTCGCAAGCATCCGGTTGGCTGACCGGGGGCTATCTGCGCGTCGGTGGCGTGCCACGCATGATCACCAATCACTCGGGCGACACCATCACGCTCTCGGCAGTGCTGCCGGGACTGGCCGCAGGCGTGGCCTTCGAGGCCTTCGCCGGTTGTGATCGGACGTTCGCCACCTGCCAGTCCAAGTTTGGCAACAGTCTCAATTTCGGCGGGTTTCCCTGGATTCCCGCCAAGAACCCCTTTGCCGGGGATTCCATCGTCTGAGGACAGATCCATGTGGGTACAGATTGCAATCTGGGTGATCACCACGGTCATCGGCATGCTGCTCGCGCCGAAGCCGCCCAAACCTGCTTCCGCCACGCCGGGCAACCTTGATGTGCCGGTGGCGGAATCCGGGAAACCCATTCCCGTGCTGTTCGGCACGCGCGTGATCCGTCAGGCCAACGTGGTCTGGTACGGCGACGTCAAGACCACCGAGATCCGCCAATCGTCCGGTAGTGGAGGCAAAAAGTGACAACCATCCCCCCAGCCCCCTTCCCGAGGAAGTGGGTGATCGTGACCCATGACGATGCCAAGGCCTTTGGCTATTGCAACGCCGGTCTGCGCAAGTGGTTCCCGCGTGATGGCGTGACATTCGATGACTTCCGGCAGCACGGCGTGACAGCCGACTGGCTGCGCGCCTCCGGCGATGCGATGGCGTGCCGGTTGGCCAATGCCGTCGAACAGCAGCGCGAGCAACCGCAGGAGGTGACATAAATGGGTGGCGGCGGTAAAGGCGGTGGCGGTTCGTCATCGTATGTCGTCGGCCATCGCTATTACGCCGGCCTCCATCTGGCGATCTGCCACGGGCCGGTGGATGCGGTGACCCGCATCATCGTCGGCGAACGCACGGCCTGGAGTGGCAGCGTTACGTCCTCGCAGACGATCTACGTCAATTCGCCGGAACTGTTCGGCGGAGATTCCCGCGAGGGCGGCGTCCAGGGCTACGTCGAGGTCAAACTGGGCGGGCCGGCGGAAACGATCTCGGGCTATCTCCAGCAGAAACTCGGCAGCGTCATTCCGGCCTTTCGCGGGGTGGTGTCGATCATTGCCCAGCAGTGCCAGTTGTCGGCGAGGAATCCCTACGTCAAGCCGTGGAGCATCGAGGCCCGGCGCATCCCGGCACCGGCGGCCCTGGGGAGTGGTTACATCAATGGCGATGCCAACCCAGCGCACATCATCTACGAATGCTTGAACAATGCCACCTGGGGCCTGGGCTACGCCGCCAGCGAAATCGATGCAAGCAGTTTCCAGACGGCGGCCAACACGCTGGCCTCCGAGCAATATGGGTTGTCCTTGCTCTGGGATCGCGAGCAGCCGCTGGAGGAATTCATCGCCGAGATACTTCGGCACATCGATGGCACGCTCTACGTTCATCCGCGCACCGGCAAGTTCGTGCTCAAGCTGGCCCGTGCCGATTACAACGTCGCCAGCCTCTTGGTGCTCGATCCCTCGAACATCCTGGAATTGGAGAGTTTCTCCCGGCCGTCGGAATCGGAGCTCATCAATCAAGTCACCGTTCGCTACCGCGACCGTGCCACCGACAAGGATGCCGCCATCACGGTGCATGACTTGGCGGCACTGGAACTGGCCGGAGGCGTGGTGTCATCGGCGACGGTCGATTATCCGGGGATCAGCAACGGCAGCCTGGCCTCCCGGGTGGCGCTGGGCGATCTCAAGCAACTCTCGGTGCCGCTGGCCAAGGCGACGCTGATCGCCAACCGGCAGGCATCGAACCTCAATATCGGCGAGGTGTTCAAACTGACCTGGCCGGAACTGGGGATCGCGCAGTTGGTGATGCGGATTGCGCGCGTGTCCTACGGCACGCTGACCGACGGCCGGGTGCGGATCGAATGTGTCGAAGACATCTTCGGCCTGCCGTCCGCCTCCTACGTATCCCCGACCCCGACCTCGTGGGTGTCGCCGCTGACTTCGCCGGCGCCAGTGCCATATCGGTGGTTGAACGAAGCGCCGTGGTGGACGGTGGTCAAACGGGTGGTTGGCGAATCGGAAGCGGCTCGAAACGAGCTCGACCCCCAAGGCGGGGTGCTGGTGGCTTGTGCGAGTCGGCCATCTGGCGATTCGCTGAACGTCAAACTGCTGACGCGCCAGGGTAGTGCCACCTTTGCCGAAGTCGATACGATGGGCTTCACCCCGAATGCGACCGTGACCAATGCCATCGACGAACAGACCACGGTGCTCGCCATCGGCAATGGCCAGGACCTGGATGTCGTGAAACTCGACACTTACGCCTACCTCGACAACGAGATCGTGGCGGTCAAGGCGATCAATCTGGTGGCTGGTACGGTCACGGTGGAGCGCGGCATCCTCGACACGGTACCGGCACCGCACCTGGCCTCGGCACGCATCTGGTTTGCCGATGCGTTCGAGGCACTGGTCACTGAGCAATACCTATCCGGCGAGTCGCTGCAGGTCAAGATGCTGCCGGCGACTGGCCTTGGACGGCTGGAGGAATCGGCGGCACCGACGGACAGCTACACGTTTGCGAGCCGCATGATCCGCCCCTATCCACCGGGGAACGTGAAGGTGAATAACGTGATGTGGCCGACGACGATGCTCGGCCAGATGGCGCTCACCTGGGCCCATCGTGACCGGATGCAGCAGACGGTCTATCTGGTGACGCAGGCCGAGGGCAACATTGGTCCGGAGGCTGGTACCACCTACACCGTTCGCATCTACAACGAGAACAACGCGCTCCAGAAATCCGTGACGGGGCTCACCACGACCGCCTGGACGTATCTCACCACGGACGAGGCGACCGATAGCGGGCTGGGCCGCATCAACGGCAAGTTCAAGGTCGAGATCGAAGCCGTGCGCGCCGGCTACACCAGTTGGCAGAAGCAGACCCGCAGCGTCGACCGCGCAGGGTACGGCCTGAACTATGGCAAATACTACGGAGGCATCTAATGGCAAGCACTGATCCCAATCTTGGACTCACCTACGGCTGGACGCTGGGCGAGTCGGGCTGGAACACCAGCATGGACGCCAACCTGAAACGGCTTGGCGCGGTGGTCGGACTCTCGGTCAAGGATCGGGATCTAACCACGCCGCCGGCAAGCCCCGTCGACGGTGACCGCTACATCATTCCTGCCGCTGCTACCGGCGTCTGGGCCGGCAAGACCAATCAGATTGCAGTCCGCGTGGCGAGCACCTGGGAGTACTACACGCCCAAGGTCGGCTGGCTCTGCTACATCGATGACGAGGCCGTGCTCTCGGCCTACAAGTCGGCGGGCTGGAGTGCCGGCATCGCCATCTGACGCCAGATCACCAACCCCATGAAACCCGCCTTTGATGCGGGTTTCGCATTTCTGGAGGATGAAAACATGGATGCAACTCAAGTGGAGCGCCGAAAGATGGTGACGCTGCCGCAAGAGGAGTTCGAGGAGATTCTGGAGCGCGCCGCCGAGCGAGGAGCCCGACATGCGCTGCACGGGGTCGGGCTCGATGGCGAGGATGCTGCGCACGATATCCGTGAGTTGCGCAACTTGCTCGATGCCTTCAACGAGGCCAAGAAAACCGCCGGTCTCACCATCGTGAAAATGTTGGTCACCGGTCTGGTGATGGCGTTGTTGGCTGGTGCGTTCGTAAAACTCAAACTGTTCGGAGGTGCGCAATGATCGAAACGCTACTGGGCGGGCTACTCGGCGGACTCTTTCGCATGGCGCCAGAGGTTCTGAAATGGCTGGACCGCAGGGGCGAGCGCGGGCACGAACTGGCAATGCAGGACAAGGCGCTGGATTTCGAGAAGTTGCGCGGCGCACAGCGCATGGCCGAGATCGGCGCCAGTGCGGACGCCGCCTGGAATACCGGGGCCATCGAGGCGTTGCGCGAGGCGGTCGCGGCGCAGGGGCAGCGTTCCGGCGTGCGCTGGGCCGATGCCTTGTCGATCAGCGTGCGGCCGGTGATCACCTATTGGTTCATGGCCCTGTACTGCGCGGCCAAATTGGCAGCCTTCGCAGCTGCTTTGACCGCCGGAGCAGGGTGGGGCGTGGCCATCCTGCACGCGTGGACGGCGGCGGATCAGGCGCTATGGGCCGGGGTACTGAACTTTTGGTTCTTGGGGCGGGTGTTTGACCGGGTGCGGCCGTGATCGAGGTGCCGCAGTCCGCAATTAAACTGGCCAAGCGGTTCGAGGGGTTTCATCGGGTGCCGAAGCTCGATCCCGGCCACGCGCATCCGTATCTCTGTCCGGCGGGGTACTGGACGATTGGATTCGGACATCTTTGCCAGCCCGAGCACTCACCCATTACCGAGGAGGAGGGGGAGTCGTATCTGGCGCAGGATCTGCAGACGGCGCTCCGGGCGACATTGCGGTATTGCCCGGTACTGGCGACAGAAGCTGACGGGCGGCTTGCGGCGATCGTTGATTTCACGTTCAACCTCGGTGCAGGACGGTTACAGACCTCGACATTGAGGCGGCGGATCAATCAGCGGGACTGGCAGGTGGCCGCATTTGAGCTCGGGCGGTGGGTGCGTGGCGGTGGCCGTGTGCTACCGGGACTGGTGGCTCGACGTCAGGCCGAAGTCGCCATGCTTGTCGGGTTATAGTTTCGCCATGAAGATCTATCTCGCCGGCCCTGATATCTTTAGACCCGATGTCCAAGACTGGATTGCGAGCGCCCGGGAACTCTGCCGCCAACATGGCTTTGAGGCGCTGACTCCGTTCGATCATGGTGAAACCGAGCCCAGGAAAATTCTCGACGGCAACCTAGAACTGATCCGCAAGGCGCAGATCGTGGTCGCCAACCTGAATCCGTTTCGCGGATTCGAACCTGACTCAGGGACTGCATTCGAATTAGGCTATGCCCTGGCCCTCGGTAAGAAACTGAGGGCTTACATCGACTCAGCCGAGCCGTTGCTTGAGCGCATTCGTCGTATCGAAGCGTTGTCGGAAGATGCCAAACGTGACAGCCAAGGCATGGCAATCGAGGATTTCGGTCTGCCGCTCAATCTCATGCTCGCCCTGACCGCACAGTTGGTGGAGGGTGATTTGGCGGCGTGTATCGCAGCAATACGACCGCGAGCAAAGACACTACCACAGGCGGCTGCGGCCCTGGCAACCCAGGAATAGAGAATGCCGCTCAGGCGGCTTCGAGTTCGAGTGCTTCGATTTGCGTGGTGGCCTCGTAGAGCATACGGACGGCCCCATCACCTTGTCGGACATGCGCCCAATGGCTCTGTCCGGCTGCAAAAATCTTGATGATCTGGCCACCGCCTGTCAGTGCGCCTTCCGACGTCATGACCCGAAACCGGACATGGTCGTTGATACGAAACTGCGGCATGCTTCCTCCTTGCGGCGAGTAATACCCAGCTATTATTCGCCGAGGTCAGGCAGGAATGCGCAGCAAATAGCCGGCTGAATCGGGGTGTATTTCGGGTTAAGCCGGAACCGTCTCAGCTTGAACCTGCGATCCCAATCTCTCAGCAATGAGGTCGGTATGCTGCGATTCAACAGCGATTCATTCAGCCACCTCAACAAAACCCCATAGTCAAAAGAATGCTGACGGAAGCGTAATTTCCTGGTCACCTTCCTGTTGGTATCGGGCTCCTAAGATGGCATCACCGTCGGACGAGACATACCCGATGGAATCAACCCACCTCACAAGGAGAAGACCATGAAAACGAAATTTTCCCAACTTGCCTTGATCGCTGCGATCGGCCTCGCTACCGCTGGAACGAGCTACGCTCACGAAGATTATTCCGAAGCCGGCACCTACCATTGGCTGAGCCACGTTTCGGAAAGCCAGGGCGCTCCGACGGCCAATCAACTGGCACCGTTCGGCTACGCCGCCACGAAAAATGCCGACCGCGAGGTCAGCCTGCCCGGCGGCAGCAAGTATCTGTACGTGACTCGACTGGAAACCGTCAAGATCAATGTCGGTGGCAAGAGCGTCGTCTGGACCTTCGATACACTCGGTGCCGCACCGTTTCCGCTCTCCAAGATCGTACCGGGAGCCGACGGCATCACCGTTTATGTGACTGAGAACCCCGCCTCCCTGGGCTGAACAACCTGACTGCGGGGTGACGGAATTGTCACCCGGCAGAAGAGGAGCTGTCAGGATCAACACCCTAGTATTCACAATGCAGTACAACTTCTTTAGGAGATTGAAATGATGAAAAAAATGCTGATGGTTGCCCTGATGAGCGCGGTCTCGGTGACTGCCTTCGCATTCGATGCGGCTCGTGAAGCGGCAAAGCAGGTCGTTGAGTTGAAGGATGGCTCGACGGTCTACATCTTCAAGGATGGGAAAATGGGCATGGAAGACAAGTACGGTCGTCCCACCCGCATGAAGAAGGACACCGTGATGGAAACCAAGGATGGCCAGAAGATCATCATGCACGGCGACGAAGTCATGCGCCTCGACGGCCTGTTGAAGCAAGGTCACCAGGGTGGTTGATTTCCCATGTCACCTGAATGCGGCGGCTCCTTCGGGGGCCGTTTTCATTTTGAAGCACCGTTCAAGCATCACCTTCAATTCCAGTATCCATTGGGCGTGATCTCTGGACAGGCCTTGCTCGTATAGCATCGGAGCAATCTGTCGGAAGACGGCATAGATCGCCGGGTCGAAATGCTGCCCAGCTTCCCGTTCCATGATGCGCAGCGTCTCGTCCAATGACAAAGCCGGTTTGTAGGGACGAACGGAGGTCAATGCATCGAACACGTCGACCAGGGCAAAGATTCTTGCGGCAAGCGGGATCGCCTCTCCCGAAAGTCCGTCTGGATAGCCTTTCCCGTCAAAGCGTTCGTGATGATGCCGGATGGTCTTCTCGGCACCGCCCAGCCAGGGATTGCCAGCGACAATCTCGATGCCCAGCACTGCGTGGGTCTGCATGACCTGGAGTTCTTCGCTGGTCAGCCGTCCCGGTTTCAGCAAAATTTGGTCCGGAATACCGATTTTTCCAACGTCGTGGAGAAAGGCGCCCAGCACCAGTTCGGTAACGGTTTCCTTGTCGACGCCCACCGCTTCGGCAAGTGAGACCGCATAGCAGGTAACCCGGTAGTTATGGGCGTCTGTGTCCGCGTCACGCTTGGCGATGGCATTTCCGAGAGATCGCAGCAGTGAGAGATTGGAGTCCAGGAGTCGAGACGACAATGCCACCGTACGCCCCAGCAATCCTGACATCAGTGGATAGAGCAGCAGTGCCGCGGCGAGTACCGAAATCGTGGCTGTTAGCGCAGCCCCACGAGTCCGAAGTTTTCTCTCATGCAAGGCTGATTGGGAAACCAGGCTGATCCCCTCAACATAGCCCACAAGACGGCCATCATTCGTGGTCATCGGCAGAATGACCTGGACCAGTTCTTCTCCTGCCACGGAGATTCGCTTGCTATGGCTATTGGGCGGGATTGGCCATCGATGGCGCTGTTGTCGGGCAAACTCTTTCAATGTTTCGGGCAGTGGTCGCCAGACATCGAACAGCATCTCGGCGTTGGGTGCAAAAACTCGAATCCCGACAAACTCGTCGGTCAGCAACTGCGAAATCGCGGAATGACCATCTCCTTCCTCACCGTTGACCGCCAACTGCATCGCAGGCGACTCGAAATGCCTGACCCCCGTAATGGCGCGCTCAAGAGTACGCTGCTCGACGCGATACGATTCGACCCAGTAGGCAAGACCTCCCGCGAGACTGCCAACCAGAAGCGCACCGATGCCAAAGCGTCGTGCCAACATGTGGCGCAATTGCCGGGGAGTTTCAGGAAGCTCGAAGGTTCTCATCTCAAATTCTGCATAAGTTCCATGAAGTGTTTGAAATGCCCGCTGACGCGATCCAGGGAAAATTGGTACATCAGCGAATTTTCAGAAAATTTCTGTCGCTCGGCATCTATATCCACCGTATGGCCATCGGCTGCGGCTTGATACGGCACATGGTGCTTCAGCGGGAATGATGGTGCCTGCGTTCCCCTTGACAGATAGCCATTAGCGGTAGTTGCCAACGATAGCAATGCCGCCGCGCTCTTGACGACTTGGGCGGCCTCATTGATGTCGATATCGACCGCCTTGTAGCCAGGCATATCGGCATTGGCGATATTCAAGGCCAGAAGTTGCTGCCGATACGCTCGAACCCCAAGCATTTTCTGCTGAAAATCATGGCCGGCATGACCACCTTGCCCGATTGAGAGGTGGTTGGGATGGGCGGATGACGCGCTGGAGGCCGTCCCGGCAACTTGTCCGCCGTGAGCGGCGTGGCTGCCTTCGGGACTATTGGCCTTTTGAGCAATCGCCTGATTCAATGCTTGGAAAAATGCCCCGTTGTCGGCGTTGACCGGCGCCCCTCCATGCCCCTCATGACCGCCTTCAACTGAAGATAAAGGGGTGTTGGCAGCTGGGGAAATGGACGGAACTCCTGCCATGACGGCGACTACGCGTTCATGATCAGGATGGCCTTCACTGGATCAATTTTGCCGACGTCATGCCATTTAAATTCGTTGTCCGCAGCAACTGGCGCAGCTAGGCAACCGTGATTGCATTCGACAATCCAATGCTTCCGGAGCACTGTCCGGCAGTAGTTGTAGCTCAGCATCTTCGGGTCACAGCCAACCGCGAGCGCTAGTGTGCGACACACACATCGATCGCCGTGCTCTGCCGGTTTGCGGATGTCCATGGCTGAAATGATGAGGCCCCGATTTCGCGGCCCCGATTTCGGGGCCTTTACTGGACGCTTACTTTCCATCTCGCGGATGGTAGTGCCTGCTCCTGTCGGTGGCTGGGTTGGGCTTAACGGCCTTCGGGTCCGGCATGCTTTGCGGGATACCGGTCTTCTCCTGAACATGAGAGTGCGGCCTGGCAGCCGCGTTGTCAGTCTGTGCTTCGGCAGCTTTCGGGGCTGTGGCCTTGTCATCAGCGTAGACGACACCCGCCGTGGCTGCTCCAGCGAACAGAACGGCGGCGATGAGGGAAGAGGTTTTCATGATCGTGGCTCCTGAGTTTGGGGATTTCAACGGGCCGAATCGAGTGGACAGTTGCAGTTTGTGCTTCCGTCACTGTCAACAAGGTGACTTGCCGATTACATTTCGTTGCTGTCAGGAAGCGCGGCTGAATGCGGATTCACCAAATGCCCGACTGCCTCCGCAAGCGCATCAGGCAATTGCCATTCGCAACACCCCATCAGAATTCCGTCCCCAACGCATCCTGGGCCACCTGGCGAAGTTCATCCAGGTTCTCGTTGAGCACCTTGATTTTTCCGTACAGGCAATGAGCTTCCCGGATGAGTCTTGCCAACGCACCGGCCTTGACGACATCATCAAGTTCACTTTGCCGAATGTCGGGCCAGCGTCTGCAAAACTTGGTGCTGGTATTCCAAACTGTCGAGGGTGCATGCCTTCCAATACTCGATGGATGAAAAGCCGACGGCAGCCCACCATGCCCCTGTTTGCCCAGGCTCACCCAGAGAAAACGACGGTGTTCGCTCAAGGAGTTCCTTGAGCGGGGAAAACTGCGTGGAAACCATATTTTCCAGACAGTCGAGATTCACGCCAACCAACCGGGCGACCAAATCCAAATGGAGGTCGGGGGGTGCATTGAAGATAGCGAACGAATTGTGTGCGGACATGATTCTCTCCCTGCGGCACGATCAAGGCCCATTGCCTTGTAGGGAGAGTTTGCCGGTGGGTGGTTGTCGCACCCATAACGGGTGCATTACAACCCAATCACCACTGCGTCAGCTTGTTGTCGTGCTGATCGCAGCGAGTATTACCTCTTGCGTCTGGGCGCTTAGCCCGAGAAAGACTTGTTGCCTCCGCCTCTCAAATTCGGCTGCGGAAACCCGCCACTGTGGGTCATGAGGGCAGTTCAGTTTGTCAGCGACAATCCGACGCACATAAGCCTGCGCGGACGCCTTGCCCCGCGCAAGTCGCAACAAATCCGCCAATGCCAAATCGAAGGCATCGCGATGATGGTCTTTCAATCCGGTGGTGAACACCACAAGAATGGCAACCGCATCCTCAAACGGTCGCAATGAATCGTCTTCTTCGGACAATTTTTTTCCCTGATAGTGCCTTGTTCGAACCATCCGCTATTGGATGCCAACCATCCGCTGCTCAGCCCGCACATAGGCGGTGACGTGGGCGACGTCGTCCGCCGTTACCCCTTTCACAGGGGCCATGTCGCCAAATTTCCAGTGATGAGCCCGCACCCCGTTGGCCACGGCCAACTGGAATGCCGCATCGGCATGATGGGACGGCTCATAAATCTTGTGCAGCAGGGGCGGTCCCTTTTCCGATCCCTTCAAGTCGCCGCCATGACAGCCCGCACAGTGATTGGCGAACAGCGCCTTGCCCGTGCCGGGATTGGGCATTAGGCCGGGGCCGGGTTTGGGAATGCTCCAGCCTTGAGCCAGAGCAAGGCTTGGCAGCATCGCCACAAGAAGCGATGCCGGAATCCAAAACAAACACTTGTGCCTCATTGCTCCATCCCACGTTTCATTCGCCACTGCTTGACCAGGGCGTAGATGGCCGGGATGACCGCGAGCGTCAGTACCGTCGAAGAGATCATCCCGCCGACCATCGGTGCCGCAATGCGGCTCATGACTTCGGAGCCTGTCCCCGTGCCCCACATGATTGGCAGCAGGCCGGCCATGATCGCCACCACCGTCATCATTTTCGGGCGTACCCGTTCCACGGCGCCTTCCATGATGGCCTCGTAGAGATCGTGCACCGTTGGCGCCTGATTTTCCGCCTGGCGTTTGGCCTTCAACGCCTCCCAGGCATGATCGAGGTAAATCAGCATGATCACCCCTGTTTCCGCCGCAACCCCGGCCAAGGCGATGAAGCCCACGGCGACGGCGACGGACAGGTTATAACCGAGCAACCACATCAACCAGACCCCGCCGACCAACGCAAACGGCACCGACAGCATGACAATCAGGGTTTCGGTCAGTCGCTTGAAGTTCAGGTAAAGCAGCAGAAAGATGATCAACAGCGTCACCGGGATGACAATCTTCATTTTCTCGATGGCCCGTTCCATGTACTCGAACTGGCCGCTCCAGGTGACGTAGTAGCCGGGTGGGAACTTGACCTGTTCGGCGACCGCCTTCTTGGCGTCGGCCACGTAGCTACCAATGTCACGGTCGCGGATGTCGACATAAATGTAGGCAGAGAGCAAGGCGTTTTCGGTGCGGATGCTGGGCGCTCCCTTGGCGACGACAACCTTGGCCAATTGACCGAGCGGAATCATCGCCCCTTCCATGGTCGGGATCAGCACCTCGCGGGCAATTTGCTGCGGATCGGAGCGTAGTTCACGCGGATAGCGGATGGTGACGCCAAAACGTTCCCGTCCCTCGACCGTGGTTGTCACCATCTCACCGCCCAGCGCCGTGCCGATCACATCCTGCAAGTCGCCGACGGCCAACCCGTAGCGCGCCAGTTGCTCGCGATCCGGCTCGATATTGAGATAGAAGCCACCGGTGATGCGCTCGGCGAAGGCACTGGTCGTGCCGGGCACGGCCTTGACCACGGCCTCGATTTCCTTGGCCATTTTTTCCATCTCGACGAGATCCTTGCCGAAGACCTTGATGCCGACCGGCGTGCGGATGCCGGTAGACAGCATGTCGATACGCGCCTTGATCGGCATCGTCCAGGAATTGGCAACGCCGGGGAATTGCAGCGCCTTGTCGAGTTCGGCGATCAGCTTGTCTGTGGTCAGACCCGGGCGCCATTCGGATTCCGGCTTCAGATTGATCACCGTCTCGAACATCTCGGTTGGCGCCGGATCGGTTGCCGTGTTGGCGCGCCCAGCCTTGCCATAGACCGAAGCGACCTCCGGGAAGCTCTTGATGATCTTGTTTTGCGTCTGCATCAACTCGGCAGCCTTGGTGATCGACATGCCAGGCAGCGAAGCGGGCATGTAGAGCAGCGTGCCCTCGTTGAGCGTCGGCATGAACTCCGAGCCGAGTTGAGAGGCTGGGTAAATCGAGGCCACCAAGGCGACGACGGCAGCAACGATGGTCATTTTCTTCCAGCGCATGACGCCGGCGATGATCGGCCGATAGGCCCAGATCAGGAAACGATTCACCGGATTTTTCGCTTCCGGCATGACCTTGCCTCGGATGAAAAGCATCATCAGGACTGGCACCAGCGTCACCGAAAGCAGCGCGGCGCCGGCCATCGAGAAGGTCTTGGTGAAGGCGAGCGGCGAGAACAGCCGTCCCTCCTGCCCTTCCAGGGCGAACACCGGGAGGAAGGAGACGGTGATGATGAGCAGCGAGAAGAACAGCGCCGGCCCGACCTCCTTGCAGGCAGCGAGCATGGCGTCGGCGCGCTCGGCGGTGGTGTGTTCCTCGGGCAGGCGCTCCAGGTGCTTATGGGCGTTCTCGATCATCACGATGGCGGCGTCGATCATGGCGCCAATGGCGATGGCAATGCCTCCCAGGCTCATCAGATTGGAGTTCAGGCCCAGCGATCGCATGGCAATGAAAGCGATCAGCACGCCGACCGGCAACATCAGGATGGCGACCAGCGCGCTGCGCACGTGCATCAGGAAGACGATGCAGACCAGCGCGACGATGATCGCTTCCTCAATCAGCGTCCGTTTCAACGTATCGATGGCGCGGTGTATCAGTTCGGAACGGTCGTACACCGTCTCGACGGTGACGCCGGCCGGCAAGCCGCCGCTGATTTCGTCGATCTTGGCTTTCAGGTTATGGATGACCTCCAGCGCATTGGCGCCATAGCGCGCCATGGCGATGCCCGACACAACTTCGCCTTCACCGTTGAGTTCGGTCAGGCCGCGCCGTTCATCAGGCACCAGTTCGACGCGAGCGATGTCGCGGATCAGCACTGGCGTGCCTTTGTCGCTTTTGACGACCAGCATTTCAAGGTCGCTTTTGCCGCGCAGGTAGCCCTTGCCGCGCACCATGTATTCGGTTTCGGCCATCTCGACGACGCGTCCGCCGACATCGCGGTTCGAGTCACGGATGACCTGCGCCACCTTCATCAGCGGGATACCGTAGGAACGCAGCTTGACCGGGTCGACCGTGACCTGATAGGTCTGCACGAAGCCGCCGATCGAGGCCACCTCGGCGACGCCATGGGCCTTGGTCAGTTGATAGCGGACGTACCAATCCTGAATGGTGCGCAGTTCGGCCAGGGTCTTGTCTTTGGCGAGCAAAGCGTACTGGTAAACCCAGCCGACGCCGGTGGCGTCCGGCCCAAGCGACGGCGTGACGCCACTCGGCATGCGACTGGAGGCGAAATTCAGATACTCAAGGACGCGCGAGCGCGCCCAGTAGATGTCGGTGCCATCCTCGAAAATGATGTACACGAAGGAGGCGCCGAAGAACGAAAAGCCGCGCACCACCTTTGATTTCGGCACCGACAGCATGGCTGTGGTGAGCGGATAGGTGACCTGATCCTCGACGACCTGCGGCGCCTGGCCGGGATACTCGGTATAGACGATGACCTGCACGTCCGAGAGGTCAGGCAAGGCATCGATCGGCGTGCGCAATACGGCATAGATGCCGGCGACAGTGATGAATAGGGTGGCGAGCAAGACCAGGAAGCGGTTCCGGCCCGACCATTCGATGATATTGGCCAACATGGGGCGACTCTCCGTGGATCTCGGTCAGTGACCGGCGTGCGGGTTGGCGCCGGCGGCCGGCGTGCCGGCTCCCTGGTTTGCTGGCAGCGGCTTGACAGCCGTAATCACCCATTCGCCGGGCTGCCGCTCGACGAACTCGACGGCAACTTTGGCCCCCGGTTTCAGCCCTTGCAGCAGCGATGCGTTGGCGGCCTTGAACTCCATGGTCATGGCCGGCCATTTGAGGCTGGCGACCGGGCCGTGATTGAGACTGATCGCGCCGGCTACCGCGTCGATGCCCTCCACCGTACCTTCGGCCTGGTGGCTGGCTCCTTTGGCGGCTGCCTGTCCGGGCACTGCCGGCTTTCCTTCCGTTGGCGCGGCGCCGTGAGCGGCGTGGCCGAAACCGCCGATCGCTGCCTTGAGGTTGCTCTCGGCATCAATCAGGAAGTTGGCGGTGACCACCACCTGTTCGCCATCTTTGACACCCTCCAGCACTTCGACATGATTGTCGCTGCGGCCACCGAGCTTGATTTCGCGTGGCTCGAAGCGACCTTCGCCTTGCTGGATCAGCACGATCTGGCGGGCACCGCTGTCGATTACGGCGGAAGTCGGTACCGTGACCACCTGGCCTTTGGCACCCACCGGCAGTTCGACCTGGGCGAACATCGACGGCTTGAGCAGCAGCCCCGGATTGGCCAGTTCGATGCGAACCGGTACCGTGCGGGTCTGGGCGTTCAAGGTCGGATAGACATAGCTGATCGTGCCTTCGAAGGTCTTGTCCGGGTAGGCGTTGATCCTGACCTTGGCCTTGGCCCCAGTCCTGACTTGGCCGATGTCCTGCTCAAACACGTCGGCGACCACCCAGACGGCCGACAGGTCAGCCACTTGGTAAAGCGTCTCGCCCGGCATAAAACGCATGCCCTGTAGCGCCTTCTTCTCGGTGACGATGCCGGAAACCGGCGAGCGGAAAGTCAGCGTGCGCCGCGCTTCGCCGGACTTGGCCAAGGCCTTGACCTGCTCCTCCGAAATATCCCAGTTCTTCAGGCGCAACAGGCTGGAATCGGCCAGTTGCTTCATGCCATCCCGCGCCTGTCCGCCAGCTTCCTTCAGCGATTCGACACCTTGGGCGGCAATCGCGTATTCGCGCTGGGCGGAAACCAGTTCCGGGCTGTAGACCTCGAACAGCGGCTGCCCTTTGCCGACCGGCTGGCCGGTGACATTGACGTGCAGGCGCTCGACGTAGCCCTCGAATTTGGGAGAGATCGCATAGATGCGGCGCTCGTCCGGTTCGATACGGCCGGCGGCGCGGACCACCTTGTCGAGGACGCGCAATTGGGCGGCCTCCGTCCGCACGCCAAGTTTCTGCACCTTCTCGGTATTGATCTTGATCTGGTTGGCCGATGCCGGTTCGTCGTCCTGCTCTCCTTCATAGACCGCGATGTAATCCATCCCCATTGGATCTTTCTTGGGCACCGGCGAAGTGTCGGGCAGCCCCATCGGGTTACGGTAGAAGAGCAGCTTTTTTTCTTTCTTGGCCGGTTCGGCTGGGGCGCTGGCAACCTGTGCTGCATCGCCATGGGAAGCACCGCCACGTCCGCCCAGCCAGTAACCACTACCGGCTGCCACGGCAACCGCAATAACGCCGATGGTAAGTCCCGCACCCTTGTTCATATATCTTCCCCTAAAAGACGTTCGATTTCGGCCAGACGCATCTGGGCGTCGACTTGGGCCTTAAGCTGGTTTTGTCTCGCCTGCCGGATTTGGCGCTGGGCATCGAGCAAGGTGGCGAAATCCACCTTGCCGGTCTCGTAGCCGGCCAGCGCCGCCTTGAAGGTCAGTTCGGCCTGCGGCAGCAGGCTGTTGGTCAGCAGGTTTTCCGTGCGACGGGCGGCTTCGATGCCGGACAAGGCCTCGGCCAGTTCGGCGGAGACCTGGTTGGTGGTGGCTTCCTTGCGCGAGCGGGCGGCATTGAGCATCGACTCGGATTCCCGCTCCTGCGACCGCCGCGAAGACTGTTGCAGCGGGATATTCAGTTCGAACATCAACTCCCATTCCTTGATGGAGTTCTGGTACTGGATGGGGGATACGCCGAACGTAAAGTCGGGATAGCGGTTTTTGTAGGTCAGGTCGCGAGATTTCTCGGCAGCCTTGATTTTCGATTCGTCGGCGAACAGTTGCGGGTTGCGGGTGCGCACGCGCTCTTCCAGCGTGGCGTAATCCAGCGTCACCGGCGCCGGCAGCTTGCGCAACTGGGTTGGCACCTGCAACGGCGCATTGTTTGGGCGGGCCAGCAAGGCGTTCAGCCGGGCATGCAGGTGGTGCTGTTCGGTTTCCAAGGCAATCAACTCGTTGCGCATGTTGGTCTGCTCGACCTGGGCTCGGATGACATCCTGCTGTGCCGCCAGGCCGCCGGAATAGCGTACCTGGGCGACTTTTTCCAGGCGGGTCATCAGGTCGAGGATTTCCCGGGTCAATTGCTCATTGCGGTGCACGTAATAAAGCTGGGCGAAATTGACTTTGATCCGCCCGGCCACATCTGCCCAGGCGCCCAGCGCACGACCCTTGGCACCGTCGGCTTCAAGCTCTGCAATCTCGCGCTTCAGGTCGCGCTTGCCAAACCAGGGAATGTCCTGCATCAGCAGGTAACGGGTGCTGCCGACGCGACTTGGGGAAAGCGTTGCGCTTTGTTCGCCCATCCGGGTGATGTCGCGCAATTCAGTACGGAATTTCGGGTCGGGCAAGGCACCGGCAGGCGTCACCCGCTCGCCCGACGCTTCGGCCTCGGCCTGCATCGCGGCGTACTCCGGATTGCGCGTCTTGGCGTAATTGATCAGGCTATCGACGTTCGCACCGAGGGCAGCCTCTTGGCCAAACACGGGTGCGCCAAAGGCGGTGCCAAGCGCCAGGATTAAAATGGGTAACGGCCTGAGTCGGCGCATGCGACCTCCCTGAAAGATCTATTTTGTGGAGCGTGCTGACAGCGAGATGGAATCACCCTCTCGCCGCCAGTCGATTTTGCTATTTGGCTGGTTCAAAATGGACGACGGTGATTGCACCATTCACGGTGTCGGCCATGAAGCGAATCTTATTGCCGGACTTCATTTGGTCCAACCAGGCGGCATTTGAAACCTTGAAGTCCATGGTCATCGCCGGCATGTTCAGGTTGGTCAGCGGGCCGTGCGACAAGGTCACCTTGCCGGCGGCCTTGTCCACTTTTTTGACCTGGCCGTCGACCATTTGCATTTCAGCGGACACGGGGGCCGGTGCAGCCATGGCATGGCTGGCATGGTCTCCTGCCGCCTGGACCGAAACGGCACCGAGGGATGCAAAGGCGATCAGGGAGGCGGTGATGAGTGTTTTCATGGGTTTCTCCTATTGGGATCAATGTTTGGCAAAAATGCTGGTTTCACCGCCGGACTGGACCAGCAGCGTGTTGTAGGGAACGGGTTTCGAACTTTCCATGCCTGGCGAACCGGGGGGCATCGAAGGCACCGCGATGCCAAGGGCTTTCGGCTTTTCCTTGAGCAGACGCTGGATGTCGCCAGCCGGCACATGGCCCTCGACCACATAACCGGCTACCTTGGCGGTATGGCAGGAGCCGAGGCGGTCTGGCATCCCCAGTCGCTTCCGGGTTGCCGGGACGTCCATGACATTGTGCGCGCGAACCTCGAAGCCCGCGTCCTTCAGGTGGTCAATCCACTTGCCGCAGCAATCGCAGTTCGGGCTCTTGTAGACATCGACCATTTCGCCTGCCGTTGCGACGGAGGAAAGGCCGGCACCGAAGGTTGTGATCAAGGCGAGAACAAGGACGGGGTTACGCATGGCGAGGCTCCTGTTTGAATCGAGTGGCGTCAGTATGGATAGCCAATGCCAACAATTAGCTGTCTCGTGGATTACATTTTTGTAATGTTGGCCACCCAGTGTTTGTGGGTTCCATGGTCATGGCTGCCATGGTCGTGACTGTCGGCCTTTTTGCTTTTGCCTACCCGCTTTTTCGGCATTTCGGCGGCCGGCTTTGCTTCGTGTGAGGTAGGCTGGAAAAGAGGGAGTCCGACGGATCGTGTAATTTGACGACTTGGAGAACACAGATGGAACGGACACTGAAGGGGATTTACACGCCCGAGTTTCAGGCGGAGGCAGTCAAGTTGGTCGAGGCGACAGGCATGTCGGTAAGGAGAGCGGCGAAGCGGCTATCGATGCCGAAGAGCAGCCTGGATTGCGCTCATGCCTACCAGAAGCTCCTGCGGCAGTTCGGCATGCAAGCCATCAATGAGTCGCAAGGACAACTGTTGGGACAAAGCGCCGATGGAAAGCTGCTGGGGTTCTTTGAAGACTGAACTGGTGCATCACTGTCGCTTCGCGACCCGCGAGCAGGCCAAACGCGAGATCACGGAATACATCGAGATCTTCTACAACCACATCCGAGAGCAGGCTCGACTCGGCCATCTGTCGCCCGCCGCTTTCAATCAGCAATACCATGCAATGCAGATGGCCGCTTAACCCGTCGGACTCTACGATTTGCAACCGACCTCAATATCACCGGGTACGGTTGTGCAGACGAAGTGGGGCGGATTATGTCACCCGCCCCGTTCGCCCGATTTGCCCCAGATCAGAACAGGAAAGCCTGTTTTTCCGACGCAGCCGAAGGCTGATTGTCGGCCCCGAAGAACCGCAGCTGACGCGGCCGGAACCAGACCCCCTGGCCGACCGCCAGTTGCAGCGCCTCGTGGCGCTCGCGCGACAGTTCGACTTCGACGATTTCCCTTCCATGCAGTAACTCGATACGGACCACCGGTCCGATCGGATGCACATGCTGCACAGTCGCCTCTAGGCTGCCTTCGGCAATCGAGTGGGTGATGTCGATATCGTGCGGCCGGACGAAGGCGGTGGCCCGCTCCGGCTTCTCGCGGCACTCGACTTCGGCGTAACCTCCCTGCACCCGGCTATGGAAGACGTTCACGTTGCCGAGGAACTGGTACACGAAGGGCGAGGCGGGGCTGGAATACACCTCGTCCGGCGAGCCGATCTGCTCGATCTTGCCGTGGTTCATGACCACCACGCGATCGGCGACTTCCAGCGCTTCTTCCTGGTCGTGGGTGACGAACACCGACGAGATGTGCATGTCGTCGTGCAGGCGGCGCAACCAGCGGCGCAGTTCCTTGCGCACCTTGGTATCAAGCGCGCCGAAGGGCTCGTCGAGCAGCAGCACCTTGGGCTCGACGGCGAGGGCACGAGCCAGTGCAATCCGCTGCCGTTGGCCACCGGAGAGTTGCGACGGATAACGATCTGCCAGCCAGTCGAGTTGCACGAGGCCGAGCAGCTCCATGACCCGGCGCTTGATCTCGGCATCGGACGGACGCTCCTTGCGCGGCTTGACGCGCAGGCCGAAGGCGACATTCTCGAATACCGTCATGTGGCGGAACAGCGCGTAATGCTGGAAGACGAAACCAACATTACGCTCGCGGGCGTGCAGGTGGTTCGCTTCGGCGCCGGAGAAGAGGATCTCGCCCTGATCGGCTGTCTCCATGCCGGCAATGATGCGCAGCAAGGTCGTCTTGCCGCAGCCGGACGGGCCGAGCAGCGCGACAAGCTCTCCGGTCGGGATGTCGAGGTTGATGTTGTCGAGCGCGACGAAATTGCCGAAGCGCTTGGAGATGTTGCGGATTTCGATGCTCATTAGGTTTTCTCGCCGGGGAGTTCCGCGTTCAGCATGTCGGTCTCTGCCTTCATGCGCCATTCGACGATGGTCTTGGCCACCAGCGTCACCAGTGCCAGCAGTGCCAGCACCGAGGCGGCGGCGAAGGCGCCGATCGCGTTGTATTCGTTGTAGAGGATCTCGACGTGCAGCGGCAGCGTGTTGGTCTCGCCGCGGATGTGGCCGGAAACCACCGACACCGCGCCGAACTCGCCCATCGCCCGGGCGTTCGACAGGATCACGCCGTAGAGCAGGCCCCACTTGATGTTGGGCAGGGTGACGCGCCAGAACATCTGCCAGCCGGAGGCGCCGAGCGAGATCGCCGCCTCTTCCTCGTCCTTGCCCTGCGACTGCATCAGCGGGATCAGCTCGCGGGCGATGAAGGGGAAGGTGATGAACAGGGTGGCGAGGATCATGCCCGGCACGGCGAAGATGATCTTGACGTCCTTGGCCGCCAGCCACTCGCCGAAATAGCCCTGCGAGCCGAACATGAGGATGAAGATCAGGCCGGCGACCACCGGCGACACCGCGAAGGGCAGGTCGATCAGCGTGATCAGCAGGCTCTTGCCCTTGAACTCGAACTTGGCGATGGCCCAGGCCGCAGCGACGCCGAACAGGATGTTGAAGGGCAGCACGGCCAGCGCAATGACGATGGTCAGCCAGATCGCCGAACGGGTTTCCGATTCCTTCAGCGCCTCAAGATAGATCGGCAGGCCCTGCGCCAGCGCTTCGACGAAAACCGCGACCAGCGGCAACCCGAGGAAGAAGAACAGGAAGCCGAGGCCAACCGTCAGCAGCGTGTAACGCACCCAGGCCGGTTCCTGCGTGGCGCGTGTCAGTTTGTTGCTACTCATGCCGCACCCGCCTTGGTCTTGCCGGCAGCCACTTCCAGCGGCTCACTGTTTTTGTGCCGATTGGCTGCCCACCATTGCAGCGCATTGATGACCAGCAGCAGCACGAAGGAAATGGCCAGCATGACCACGGCCAGCGCCGTGGCGCCGAGCACGTCGTACTGCTCCAGCTTGGAGATGATCAGCAGCGGCACGATTTCGGAAATCAGCGGCAGGTTGCCGGCGATGAAGATGACCGAGCCGAATTCGCCGAGCGCCCGGGCAAAGGCCAGCGCGAAGCCGGTGAGCAAGGCCGGGCCGATGGCCGGGAAAATCGCTTTTACGAAGGTCTGCCAGCGCGAGGCGCCGAGCGAGGCGGCTGCCTCCTCGACTTCGGTTTCGATATCCTCGATCACCGGCTGCAAGGTGCGGACGACGAAGGGCAGGGTAATGAAGGTCAGGGCGACGATGATGCCGAGCGGCGTATAGGCCACCTTGACCCCCAGTGGCTCAAGGTACTGCCCCAACCAGCCGTTGCCGGCGTAAAGCGTGGCCAGCGTGATGCCGGCCACCGCTGTCGGCAGCGCGAATGGCAGATCGACCAGCGCATCGACGAAGCGCTTGCCGGGAAAAGAATAGCGAACGAGGATCCAGGCTACGATCAGCCCGAAGAAGGCATTGATCGACGCGGCCAGCAACGACGACACGAAGGTGACACGAAAGGCCGCCAGCGAGCGTTCGCCGAGCGCGATGTCGAGAATCTGGCCGAAACCGAGTTCGGACGCCTTGAGTATCATGCCGCCGAGGGGCAGCAGGATCAGTAACGAGAGATAGACCAGCGTATAGCCCAGCGCCAGACCGAAGCCAGGCAACACGCGTTGGGATTTTGCGGACATGAGTATTCTTGTTTTTTTGGCCAAATTCTCCGGTCGACCGCAGCAAAGCCTCAGGCCGGGCAGAACCCGGCCGGCTTTGGCGGGCGGGCGAACGCTTACTTGGCGACGTAAATCTGGTCGAAAGTGCCGCCATCCTTGAAGTGGGTGGCAAATGCCTTGTTGGCACCGCCGAACACCTCATCGACGGTGAATGTCTTCACCGGCGGGAAGAACGCCGCATACTTCTTCAGCAGCTCGGCGTCACGCGGCCGCAGGTAGTTCTGCGCGGCGTTCTCCTGGCCTTCTTTGGACCACAGGTACTCCAGGTAAGCCGTGGCCTGCTTGCGCGTTCCCTTCTTGTCCACCACCTTCTCGACGACAGCGACCGGGAACTCGGTCTGCATGGTCAGGCTGGGATGAATCACCTCGAAATTGCCCTTGCCGAATTCCTTGGCGATCATTTCGGCTTCGGATTCAAAGGTGATCAACGCATCGCCCATGCCACGCTGCATGAAGGTCGTTGTCGCGTCACGGCCACCGGCGGCGAACAGCGGAGCGTTCTTCAACAGCTTGCCGACGAATTCCTGCGCCGTTTTGTCGCTGCCGCCCGGTTGCTTGAGCGCCCAAGCCCAGGCCGACAGATAGGTATTGCGGCCGTTGCCGGTGTTCTTCGGGTGCGGCATGATGACCTGAACACCCGGCGCTGCCAGGTCGGCCCAATCCTTCAGGGCCTTGGGATTGCCCTTGCGCACGATGAAGACCATCGCCGATGTGTAGGGCGAAGCGTTGTTCGGGAACTTCTTTGCCCAGTCCTTGGCGACCAGACCTTTCTCGGCCAAGAACTCGATATCGTTGGCCTGATTCATCGTCACCACGTCGGCCTCCAGCCCGTCGGCCACGGCCCGCACCTGCTTGGTCGAGCCGCCGTGCGACTGCTTCAACTCCACGCTTTCGCCAGCGTTGGCTTTCCAGTGCTTCTGGAACATCGGGTTGTAGTCCTTGTAGACATCGCGCGCGACGTCGTAGGACGCGTTGAGCAGCGTGGCATCTGCCAGGGCGGCCCCGGCAACCAGGCTGAGCAGAACGGTAGCTATCGATTTACGGAAATGGGTCATGATTCACCTCGCTATGGATGGCCGCTAATCTAGCGGAGTCACTTATAACCACAAAGACGGTTTTTGAATTTGCTTATAACCCGGCAATCAAATAGCCGGTAATGCTGCATATTGGACGGCGGAATGTTTGAAATAAGCCATAACCCGTTCCGGTGTTTTGCTGAGGCACTCCATGAATCGGCTCGCCTTTTGCAATGAGGCAGGTTGGAAAAGATGGAGTCCGACGGATCGTGTAATTTGACGATTAGGAGGACACAGGCTTACCCAGAATCAGTCGAAGCGAACAGCAATCTGCTTCCCATCAGATTTTGTACAAACCCCGGCGGGGTCTTGGCCCGGCCCCCAAGTCAGTAGGCATCGAATCGTCTCCCCATTGGGGGCACGTAGTACCGGCGATGCCGAACTCCTTAGGTGATCTCTATCCACGCCGCTGGCAATTCGGTCGTAATGTTTGCCAGGGCCATACAACTTACGCATTTCTGCTAGGTCTTGATGACGCCTAATCTCAAATCCTCGCCCCTCATATCGTGCTCCTTCGATTTCCAGAACCATGACCGGCACCTGTGTGCCTTCGTGGCTAAAGGAGCCAGTGACGGGTGAGGACTCGTTCACCGATTCCAGCTGATGGGTATGCCCGGCACAACCGGAAAGTGTCACGCCCAAGATACAAGTGGGGAGTATTTTTGCAACCGCAGACATGCGACCCTCCTTCTATTTCAACACGAAGCGAACCGTTGCTGTGGCTTTGCCCGGCACGGATACCAACGCGACAATCTTGCTGTTGGCAAATTTGAAACTGCCTGTGGCTTCCAGTTGCTGGCCTACCGGTTTCAACTCGACTTCCTGCTTATCAGCACCGACGAGGATGGTCAGCTTGGCGTTGGACTTCGAGACATCCACCGGCTTGCCATGATCGCGCAAATGCAACTGAATCAAATCCGGCTTGACCACCAGTTCGTAATCCACATCCTTGACCTCGCTGACGACGCCGCCGTGAAGCGGCTTGCGTTCGTGGCCATGGTCGTGACCACCGGCGGCGAAGGCAAGGCCGGACATGGAGAAGGCAAAAGCGGCGAGAAAATAAATCGGTTTCATGGGATTTCCTTTCGTAGAGCAATAATTAGAGCGCACCGGCATCGCTATCGTTCATCAGGCGTTCCGCATCCTTGCGGCCGAACAGCCAGAACATGGCGGGTGTCAGGAAGGTGTCGAGCAGGGTTGAGCTGATCAGGCCCGAAAAGATGACCACTGCGACCGGATGCAGGATTTCCGTACCCGGCCGCTCGGCCTCGAACAACAACGGTGCCAGCGCGAAGGCCGTCACCAGCGCCGTCATCAAGACGGGTGCAAGACGTTCCAGAGAGCCGCGCAGGATCATCTTGTGGTCGAAGTTCTCGCCTTCGATGCGCATCAGGTTGATGTAATGGCTGACCTTGAGGATGCCGTTGCGTACCGAGATGCCAGCCAACGTGATGAAGCCGACCAGCGCGGCGACCGATAGCGGCTGCCCGGAAAGCCACAAACCGAGCACTGCGCCAACCAGTGCCAGCGGAATGTTGGCCATGATCAGCGCCGACAGCACGACCGACTTGTAGCGACTGAAGAGCACCACAAACATCAGCACCAGCGAGACGATGGAGAGCAGACCAACCAGCCGCGAAGCCTCTTCTTGCGCCTGGAACTGTCCGCCCAGGGTGATGAAGTAGCCTTCAGGCAGTTTGCTGTCGCCGACCACCTTGCGGATGTCCTCGATAATCTCGGACAATGCCCGCCCTTGGGCGTTGGCCGAAATCACGATGCGCCGCTTGCCATCGTCGCGGCTGACCTGATTCGGCCCGTCGCCATCCTCGATGGTGGCGATTTTTGACAGGGGAATCGGGCCGCCGGGCGTTTCCAGCAATATCCGCCCCAGCCCTTGCAACGAGCGGGACGATTCGGGCAAACGCACGACCAGCGCAAAGCGCCGGCCGCCCTCGACCACTTGCGTTACTTTTTCACCTTCGACCAGGCTTTGCAGCGTCGCCAGAATCTGTGGCGTCGGCACGCCGTACTGTGCGGCCGTCGCGTAGTTGACACTGACCTTGATCTGCGGGGCCAGTACCTGCTTCTCAATTTCCAGATCGACAACGCCGGGAATACCGGCCAACCTGCCGCGCAGCACATCGGCCTGACCACGTAGCGTGTCCAGGTCGTCGCCAAAAATCTTGATAGCGATCTGCGAGCGCACGCCGGACAGCATATGATCGATGCGGTGCGAGATGGGCTGGCCGATAGCAACCGCTGCCGGCAGGTTGATCAGGCGGGCGCGAATGTCGGCCGAAATTTCGCCCATCGAGCGCGTCATTTCGGACGCCGGCTTCAGGCCGACATCCAGTTCACTGACGTGAACGCCTTCCGCATGCTCGTCGAGTTCCGCCCGGCCGCTGCGCCGCCCGACGTGCACAACTTCCGGCACTGCCTTGACTAGCACCTCGGCCTGTTGCGCCAGGGCCGACGACTCGGCCAGCGTGACGCCGGGATTAAGGCGCATGCCAATCAGTAGCGTTCCCTCATTGAAGGGCGGCAGGAAGGTTTTTGGGAAGAAGGGCACCGCGACCGCTGCCACCAGAACGGCAACAGCACCGGCCGCCAACGCCGATTTAGGCCGGTTGAGCACCGCCTGCAAACTGCGGCCATAGCTGGCTTTTAGCCAGGCCAGCAGTTTCGTATCGCCATGATCGAGCGACTTCATGCTTGGCAGCAGGTAGAAGGAGAGCACCGGCGTCACCGTCACCGACACCACCAGCGAGGCCAGCGTCGAAACGATGAAAGCGATGCCGAGCGGCACGAACAGCCGACCTTCCATACCGGGCAGTGCGAACAGCGGCAGGAAAACCAGCACGATAATAATCGTTGCGTAGAGGATGGCCGAACGCACTTCCATCGTCGCATGGGCCACTAGTTCAATCGGGTGCATTCGATGATCGTGGTGCTTGGCCCGGTCTTCCTTCAGGCGCCGCAGCACGTTCTCGACGCCGACCACTGCGTCATCGACCAGGCCGCCGATGGCGATGGCCAGACCACCCAGGGTCATGGTGTTGATCGACAGGCCGTAATAGTCGAAGACCAGCGCCGTAATGAAAATTGACACCGGTATCGCGGTCAGCGCGATCACCGTCGGGCGCAAGGTGCCCAGGAAGAAGAACAGGATGACGGCGACGAAGACCGACGCCCCGATCAGCTTGCCTTGCAGCGTGCTGATCGACGACTCGATGAAACTGGCCTGGCGGAAGGTTACCTTGGGCGCCTCCATGCCGGCCGGCAGCGATTTTTTCAGATCCTCCACGGCGGCCTCAATGCTCCGGGTCAGATGGATGGTGTCCGCCGTTGGCTGCTTCTGGATGCCGAGAATGACCGCCGGCTTGCCCTCGAAACCGGCATCGCCCCGCTTGATGGCCGGCGCGAAGGTCACGTCGGCGATTTGCCGCAATAAAACGGGTTGACCGTGGCGGGCCGTCAGCGCCAGATTTTTCAGGTCGTCCAGACGCGACGTGCGGCCGAGATGGCGAATCAGGTATTCGCGCCCGTTGAGTTCGAGGAAACCGCCGGAGGTGTTGGCCGAGTATCCCTTGAGCGCCCCGGTCAGCTGTTCGTGCGAAATGCCCAGTTCCGCCATGCGCGTCGTGTTCGGCTGCACCTGGAACTGCCGTACTTCGCCGCCGATGGGAATGACCTGCGCCACGCCGGCGATGGCCATCAAACGCGGACGCAGCACCCAGTCGGCGTATTCGCGCACCTGCATCGGCGAAATCTTCGCTGTGTCGATGGGAATGGCGATCTGCATGATTTCGCCCATGATCGAACTGATCGGCCCCATGCGCGGCGTGACGCCCGTCGGCAGCCCTTCCTCCATCGAGGAAAGACGTTCCGACACCATCTGTCGCGCCCGGAAAATCTCTGTTCTCCAGTTAAAGGTCACATAAATGAACGAGAGGCCGGCACTGGAAACCGACCGTACGCTTTCCACCCCTGGCAGACCGTTCATGGTCGTTTCCAGCGGGAAGGTGATCAGTTGTTCAACTTCCTCGGCGGCCATGCCGCCGGATTCGGTCATGATGGTGACCGTCGGCTTGTTGAGGTCTGGAAACACATCGACCGGCGTGCGCGAGAGCGTGAATGCCCCATACGCCATCAGCACCAGGCTGGCGATGATGACCAGCAGGCGGTTGGCAAGGCTGTTGTCGAGAAGCCACTTGAACATGATTGGCTCCGCTCAGCGTATCTGGTTGATCAGAGTGGCCGCGCGGACGGCAACCCGATCCCCGGCTTTCAGTCCGCTGGTCACCGCCACGTGGGTGCCGTCCAGCGGCTCGGCGGTTACCGTGCGCGGCTCAAAGCGTTCCGGCGCCGTCTTGACCCAGACGATGCTCTGGTTGGCCGGGTTCTTCATCAGCGCCGCCGCCGGCACACGGATTCCTGGCACCGTGCTGCGCGTCTGCACGAAGACCCGCACCGGCTGGCCGACGGCCAATCCCGCCAAAGCGCTACCTTCACCCCGGAAGGTCAGCGGCAGGGCCTGTTCGCGCAGGCTGCGGGCAACGCCGACCAGGCGTAGCGGCAACTTCTGCTCGCCAACGGCAACAAAGGCCCCGGCCACATCGCTGGCGACGGCCATATCGAAAGCCAGCGCCTCGATCAGCAGGCGTTCCGGATTGACGATCTCGAACAGGATTTCGCGGGCTTCGAGCACCTGACCAGAGACGACGTTGGCCGAGGCAATAACGCCACTGACCGGCGCCACCAGTTGCTCGTTGGCCACGGCAGCTTCGGCTTCCTCGATGACCTTGCGCGGCACGGTGTCGGACAGTTCTCGCAGGCGGCGCAGGCGACTTTCAGCCAGGGAGCGGCTGTTGCCGCCGACTTCCGGCGTCACGTAAGCCAGCACCTCGCCTTTCTTGACCTGCTGGCCGGGCAATGGCAGACCGCGTGGTCCCGGCGTGACACGACCGGCAACGATGGCCTGCACTTTGCCGCCGGCATTCGGGTCCATGACCACCTTGCCGGCCAGTTCATGGGTACGGGGCAGTTCGCCTGGCTCAACCAGCAGGGTGCGAACGCCGATCTGGCGTTGCGCCGGTTTGGGCAGGAAGACGCTGCCGTCCGGCTGGCGTTTGGGGCCGCTGCCGCTGGCAGCGGGCGGGGCGTCACCGTGGTCATGGCCGTCGCCGGCCACTGCCGGCATTGCAGAAAACGACAAGGAAAGACAAAAAGCGCTCAATAACAGCCGGGGCCTCATGCGGCACCTCCGAAATGCGGGTTGCGGGAAGCGCGCAGGCGGCGCAATAGGGCGGCGAGGAGTAGCAGCGCCCCGCCGGCGGCACCACCCCACAGGGCGTATTCCTTCCAGCCATGGGTGTGGGCGCTCGTTTCTCCATGCGCCTCTTCGTGGATGTCGAGTTCACCAGCCAGCAAGTCGGTTTCCTCGCCGGCGATGACGGTAGCCACGACCGACACGACCCCCGGCTTGAGTTCCTGCGCCAGCGTTGCCTCGAACTCGCCCTCGGCATGCGCTTCGACGGGGACTTTGACGCCGCCCAGTTCGAGTTCGAGCCTGGCGTTTTTGACTGGGCTGCCGTCGGCATAGCGGTCGAGATAGAGCGTCAGTTGCTTGCCATTGACGACGCCGACCAGTTCAAAGGTTTCGGACGTTGCCGCAAAAAGCGGCGAGGTGGGACCAGCCGATGATGCCGGCGCCTCGCCATGGTCGCCACCGGCCCAGGCCAGTGGAGTCGCCAGGACGATCCAGGCGGCCCATCCCAAAGCGACCAGCGTGTTTGTTGTTCTCATGTTCGGATTCCTCATTTTTGTTCGGGGAGCAGGCCCAGGGCCTGACGCAGGGCGGAGATGGCGGCGGCCAGGTCAATCCGGGCGCGAGCGTTTTGCCGTTCGGCTTCGACGGATTCGAGTTCGATACGCAGGCGGGTCGGCAGGTCACTTTCGCCCAGGCGGAAGGACTTGTCGAAAAAGCCCCGCGACTCACGCGCCAGTTGGGTGCGCTTCTCGGCGGCCGCCAGTTGCGTGCGACTCGATTCGACGCGCACGCGCGCCGCTTCCAGATCAGCCGCCAGGCGCTCGCGCTCGAGGCGAAGTTGCCCCTCGGTTTCGAGGGCTTCAGCGCGGGCAAGGCCGAGTTTGGCGCGATTGCGGCTCTCCGAACCAAAAGGGATGCGCACGCCTAGTGTGACGGTCTGCTGATAGTCGTCGCCGAAAGCGCCTCGCTCGCGGGTAGTCGCCAGCAGCAGTTCGGGATTGCTCCTCGTCTGCACGCTGGCCAGATCGGCACTACGGCGAGCAACCTCGGCCCGGTCGAACAGTTCGACGACCGCTGGGTGGGTCGAATCCAGGGCGGTGAAGTCGGCAGGCACCGCCGGCGGGGTTTCCGGGCCGTCGGCTGCTGCCACATCCGGCAGCTTGCCGATCAAGGCGCGCAGCTGCTGGGTGGCTGCGGCCAGCAGGCTGGCGCTTTCCGCCAGGGTCACCTCGGCGCTTGCCGCCACGCCATCGGCCTGATGCTGGTCCGATCGTGCCAGGTCGCCGGCCTTGACCCGGCGGCGGACATCTTCTGCCAGTTTTTGCGCGCTGACCAAGCGCTCGCGGGCCAGTGACTGTTCGCCGCGTGCCCGCTGCCAGTTCCACCAGGCATCACGCACGGCGGCGGCTGTGCGCAATTGGGCAGCCGTCACCCGGCTGTCCACGGCTTTGGATTCGGCGTCTGCCAAGGCACCCTGACGGGAGCGCTCGCCCGGCAGCCACAGGGGCAAGACCACACCGGCCGCGTATTCGCGGCTGCCTTGATTCTTGCTCAGTTGGTCGGTCTTGCCGTACAAATCCAGCGAAGGCGCTTGGGCCGTCCAACTGCCGGCAACCTGCCGACGCGCCTCGGCAGCATCGCGCCGCAGATCAAGGGATTGCGCTTCCGGTTGTCGCTCCCAAGCGGCCGCAAAGGCTTGCGACAGGGTAATCACGGCACCAGCGGGGGCTGACGTCGATTGCGCCCACAGGTCCCCGGTCGCTATTGCAGCGAGCGAGCACAGCCCGGCAACGACTAGGCGGGCCGGTAAAAAGGTAGTTCGTGAAATTGATTTGCTTCGAGACATCCGATTCTCCAGTGATTAAAAGACACACGGGGAATCGGCGAGGTGCGACCGGGAAGTGTCGCAATGCGTCAGGGCGGATCAGTCCACCGCAGCCACAAGGGAGAAGCGCAGAAAAGTGCTATCCACCCCGCCGATTAGGCGAGGACGGACCAGTTGGGGCGTTCGGGGTGCGCGAGAGGCGGCGCGGTCAGATTTCCCGGTGACCAGGGAATCGCAATGGACGCGCTGCTTGAAGCCGGCAAGGAGGCCATGCTGAAGATCGCCGCCGCACAACTCGCATGACAGGCGACGCAATCGCTGTCGATGCCACCACCCAGTGCTTTGGCATCCGGCGTGCCCTCCTGATCGGCAGCGGCCTGATGCTGGTGGTCATGATGGCCAAAGTGCTGCGCAGCAGCCCCGGACTCGTGCTGGCAATAGCCGGCCACCGCCGCCCAGGAGAACTGGAACGGCAGAAAAACGAGAAGAAGGATTGAGAGCCAGCGGCGCATTGGTCGGATTGTATCAGCGAAAATCATTTCCGGAAGCCCACCGCAAGATGCGCACGCCGTTGCCCACCACCAGCAGACTCGCGCCCATGTCGGCGAAGGCTGCCATCCACATGGACGCATTGCCAAAATTTCCCCAACCGCACTTTCGGGAATCGGCGCTATTCGACCGAGTAGAGGCGCGACGACTCACCCTCTTTGGGCAAGGTATATACCTTCAGCGTTCCCACGATGTGCGGCCCCATGCCGGGGGCATTGGTCGGCATGCCCGGAATGGTCAGGCCCCGAACCGACGGCTGCTCGGTCAGCATTTTCTTGACAGCGGAGGCGGGCACATGGCCTTCCACGGTGTAGCCGCCAACTTTCGCGGTATGGCAACTAGCCAAATGCGGGGGCACCCCAAACCGTTGCCGTTCCACGTCCATGGCACGGGTATTGACCTGTTTCACCTGAAAGCCGGACTCTTGCATGTGCTTGACCCACTCGGTGCAGCAGTCGCAATCAGGATTCTTGTAGACGGTCACTTCGGGCAGTTGTGCCGCAAGGGCACCCTGTAGTGCGGTGGTCACTAACAGGCAGGCAATGAGCTTTTTCAACATGAAAATAAATCCTTTCAATAAAATGGGAGATGGGCTAAACGCTAGTAATGGAAAAATGTGATACCCGGCGTCAATCGAACTTCATGTCAACGGTTTTCTCAATCGGCGGATAACAGATGCCGAGTGTCTCATTGCACCCCTGATAAGACGCATAAAGGGTGACGGCTTTAGACTTGGGAGCGCGTTCCACAACGATTTCCGCGACGACCGGCGACTTATAGACTTCAATCAGCCCAAAATAGGGGTCGTTCTTCATCTCGCCGGAAGGTAGCCTCACCTCCTTAATCATGACGCCGCTGGCGTTCTTCAAGGCGAAGCGGACCTTGTTCTTGTAGAGGTAGTGCTTCTTGGCAGGAATGATTTCAGCCACCACCGTATCGCTACCCTTCAGGGATGCCTTGAGCCGAAACGCCTGATCAGGAGGCAAGGGTTCCTCGGCTGCCGAAGTGCAATGGACCAGGCCCATGAGCATCAAGGCAGACAACGTGCGACGGTCAAATAGGGAGAAGGATCGTTGAGCCAATTTGTGTTCCTCGTTTTGGTTTATAGCCAGGATTTGCATCGAGATTTCCTGCGCACTTGCTAAGTGGGCGCCTTGCTTTGAGCTGACGACAGCAAGGTTCCCAAAAGAAGAATCAAGGCGCTCAGACAAAGCGCCGTATCGGCGAGATTGAAGGCTGGCCAGTGCCAGCCGCCGGCATGGAAGTCCAGATAATCCACGACCGCTCCCCGGCCCAAGCGATCTACCAGGTTGCCGACGGCACCGCCGAGGAGCAGGCTATACCCCCACCCTTCCCACCGGTTCGCCACGCCTTTCAGCAACATGATGGTCAGCCCCACCGAGACGGCCAAGGCAAGGGCAATCAAGACATAGCGTTGCCAACCGCCGGCATTCGCGAGAAAACTGAAGGCTGCGCCGCTATTCAGGATGTGGACGAGATTGAAAAACGGTAACACCGTTTCGCCTGCGCCCAAGGGGAAGGTACCCGCGATCCAATGCTTGGCCCCTTGGTCCGCCAAGGCCACACCGATGGCCAACCCCAGCCAGCGGTACCGGTCCATCATGGGCTTGCGCGGGATTATTTGCGGAGCACTCGCCCTATCGCCAGAACCCTGTTGCGCGGTCTCTGCTCTCGGGAGCGCCGCGAGGGCGGTCATGGTCACTATGAGACGAGTCCTGTCCATGTCATCTCTCCTTGGTTGAATCAGCTATCAATGCGAGGCATGGCCTCGCGTCGCTACAGGAGCACGCCCACGACGAGCGCGCCTCTGCACTTCTAAAGGTGGCATCGGCGTCGAGACGGTGTCACCAGCAATTGCCCCACGTCGGCTGCTTGACGGTCAGCCCGGCCTGCGCCGCGTAGTACGCGGCGAGCTTCCCCATATCCTCATCGGACAACCCTTCCACCTGAGGCTTCATCACCGGATCGATTCGTCTGCCGTCGCGATATGCCCGCAGCGCACCCACGAGATAAGCCTCTCGTTGACCTGCAATCCGGGGAAACTGGTCGGTGGCGCTGTTGCCGTCGGTCCCATGGCATGCGGCGCAGACCTGCTGCGCCTTGCCCGGTGGCCTGACCTCGGCCGCGAGGACCGCTCCTGCGGCCAGTAAAGCGGTCAGGCCGCTTATCCAGGCATATCTCATTTGTTGTCCTTTCTGGCATAGAAGGCGGCGATCTCGGCAATTTCCCTATCGTCGAGCATCGAGGCCATGCGATTCATCAAGGGATGGCGGCGTTCGCCGCTGCGATAAGCCCTCAGGGATTTTTCGAGGTAAGCGGCGTGTTGTCCGCCCAACTTCGGCGCCGTCTCGCCGGGACCCATGCGAATTCCCATACCCATACCGCCGCGCATAGCCATGTCGTGGCAGCCGTGGCACATCTCGACCTTGTTCCAGCCCCCGTCGGCGCGGCCCATGCCCCAGTTCTGTGCGTGTGCCGATGTGCCGGTCATGAGGAACAAGGCCATCATTGCCAGATATTTCATGCAGCTGTCTCCTTCCCTGGACCGGTAACTCGCAGCAAACGCAAGCCGTTCGCCACCACGAGCAGGCTTGCACCCATATCGGCAAACACCGCCATCCACATGGTCGCATTACCGAAAACGGCGAGTCCGAGAAAGATCGCCTTGATGCCCAGGGCCAGCCCGATGTTTTGCCAGAGCACCGCATGGGTGCGCCGGGACAGGCGAATGGTCTCGGGAATGCGCCGCAGGTCGTCGTTCATAATCACCACATCGGCCGCTTCCATCGCCGTGTCCGTGCCGGCAGCGCCCATGGCCACGCCGATGTCGGCACGTGCCAGGGCCGGTGCGTCGTTGATGCCGTCGCCGGTCATCGCGGTCTGACCATAGCGACGTTGCAAATCTTCGATGGCCGCCAGTTTGTCCTCTGGAAGAAGATTGCCCCGGACGTCGTCGATGCCGGCTTCCCTGGCGATGCTCGCGGCCGTAGCCACATTGTCGCCGGTCAGCATGGCCGAGGCGACACCGAGACGGTGCAGATCGGCCACCGCCTCACGCGAACTTTCCTTGATCGTGTCCGCCACCGCAAAAATCGCCAGCACCTGCTGTGCCGACGCCAGCATGGTGACCGTCCGGCCTTGCGTCTCATGCAACTGAAGGCGAGCCTCGATCTCGGCACTACACAGGTTGCGCTCCTCAACCAGGCGATGATTGCCGAGGACGATGAGTTGGCCATCCGTGCGAGCTTCAACACCTCGTCCGGCGAGGGCGACAAAATCGGTCAAGCCGTTCTCCGGAAGCTTGAGACCGGTCGCAATCGCTTTTGAGACCGGATGGTCCGAGTGCCCGGCCAGGCTGGCCGCCCAGGCCAGCACCTGGGATTCGGGGACCGCTGAGGGAAGGATCTCCATGGCGACCAGACGGGGTTTGCCTTCGGTAATGGTGCCGGTCTTGTCGAGGGCAATGACCCGCAGTTTGCGGGCCTCCTCAAGATAGACACCGCCCTTGATCAGGATGCCGCGTCGGGCCGCCGCCGCTAGGCCGCTGACCACCGTCACCGGCGTGGCAATCACCAGCGCGCAGGGGCAGGCGATGACCAGCAGCACCAAGGCTTTGTAGAGCGCCTGCGTCCAGGACCAACCGAGAAGCAAGGGTGTCAGAACCGCCACGGCAACCGCAATGGCAAACACGGTCGGGGTGTAGATTGCGGCAAAGCGATCCACGAAGCGCTGGGTTGGCGCTTGCGTCCCCTGCGCCTGTTCGACCGCGTGGATGATGCGGGCCAGCGTGGTATTGTCGGCAGCGGCGGTCACACGAAACTCCAGAATGCCGGTTTCGTTGATCGTGCCGGCGAACACCGGGTCGCCTGCCGCTTTGTCAATCGGGATGCTTTCGCCGGTGACCGGCGCCTGATTGACTGCACTGCTTCCTGCCGTCACCTGACCATCGAGCGGTATCCGAGCGCCTGGTTTGACCCGCACACTGGCTTCCAGCTTTACCTCAGCGGCTGGTACTTCCAGCCACGTCCCATCATCCTGCCGCACTTCCGCCGTCTCCGGCGTCAGGTCGAGCAGGCCCTTGATGGCGTTACGCGCCCGATCCACGGACCGGGCCTCAATCAGTTCGGCAATGGCATACAAGGCCATGACCATCGCCGCCTCGGGCCACTGTCCAATGAGGAAGGCACCAGTCACCGCCACACCCATCAGCGCGTTCATGTTCAACTGCCCGCGCCGCAATGCCGCCAGTCCCTTGCTATAGGTGGAAATGCCGGACAACCAAATAGCGACGACGGCCAACGCCATACCGAAGCCCTTGAAAGGCAGTGTGTCGGGCGCGAAATAATCCACCGCTTCCGCACCGATGGCCAGTACCAGCGCCAGAACACTTCGCCACAGCTCACTGACGCCAGCGTTTTTTGTCGCCGCCTGTTCTGCCGACACCGCCTTGGGGCTGAACCCCGCTTTGCGGATGGCGGCCAAGGCTGCATCGAGGGACTCCGTCGTCGCATCTATCGACACGGTGCGGGCCGACAGCTGGAACCGCAGGGAACGGATGCCGTCGATACCGGCCACCGCACGACGGATATCATTCTCCTCGTTCGGGCAGTCCATGGTTGGAATCAAGAAGACGGGCACGCCATCGCTTTGAACGAGACCAGAGGCTGCCGGGATTTCTGCGGCTGTGGTCACTGCTGCGGAACAGCCGCCCGCACATCCGCAATGGGCAGTTTCCGGAAGGGGCTTCGGATTGGGATCAAGACTCATGGCGTTCTCCTTGTTTCCCGCATTAGAAACCCTTGAGTGACTACAGAGTCAAGGGATTACAATGAAAAAAACTATGCGGAGCCAAAGCGATGCTTGAGTTCGTCAAAGTTCTGGGATTGTTCGCCATAACCGCGCTGGCCGAGATTGTCGGCTGCTATCTGCCGTGGCTGGTCCTGACCCAGCAGCGTCCAGTTTGGCTTTTGATCCCCGCCGCCGTCTCCTTGGGGCTGTTTGCCTGGCTGCTGACCCTGCACCCCGGTGCCGCCGGGCGAATCTACGCTGCCTACGGAGGTGTCTACGTGGCAATTGCCTTGATCTGGCTATGGCGGATCGATGGCGTTGTGCCCACCAGTTGGGATTATGTCGGCAGTGCGGTCTCGCTGGCCGGTATGGCTATTATCATGCTCCAACCGGCCCGATCCGTTTGAACGTCAGGAGGCGAAGATGAAAATCGGCGAACTGGCCCGCCTTGCCGGGACGAACGTGGAAACGATCCGCTATTACGAGCGTGATGGGCTGCTGCCAGTACCTGCCCGCAGCGAAGGCAACTACCGTATCTATGGGGATGCCCATGTCCAGCGACTGTCTTTTATTCGGCGTTGTCGCAGTTTGGACATGACGCTGGATGAGATTCGTGTCTTGCTGCACTTCAAGGAGTCACCCCAGGAGAACTGCGCGGATGTGAATCGACTGCTTGACCGACACATTGGGCACGTTGCCCAACGGATGCAGGAGCTCCAGGAACTGGAGAGCCAATTAAAAGACCTGCGTGAGCGATGTGACGAGGGGCGGGACGCTGCCCACTGCGGCATTCTTGACGGGTTGTCTCAAGCGATTGTGCACAGCGAAAAGACGGTATCCCACGTTCAGGGAACGCATCGGAGCAGTTTGGCGAAGGGTAATCAAGGTAACCAAGTTTGATGGCATTAGCTTAGCGTATGAATTGTCCCAGTTTCCGTGATGCCCCTTGATACAAACCACAATTCAACATCAATGTCGGCAACCTTCGCAAAAACGATCATTCAATCCAGCCAATGCCACGGGCTGCTTTGGCAGAGCACCAGCGTCATGTCATCAGCAATAGACAGCGTTTCGGCCTTATGTGGAGCTCCACAGGGCCGATTATGTAGATGCCACGATTATGTTGAGCCAAGGCAGACGCCGTGCGCCAACCACCCATCTGGAGCGGCAGGCGCCGATTTTGAGCTCCACATAATCAGAGCGTCCGCAGGAAGTCGATCAGCGAGTCGGGTGCCCGATAGCGACGAAGCTTGGTCTCTGGCTCTTGGAGCCGGGCCAGCGCCCGTTCCTTCATGGCCAGATCGGCCTCGACGTATTGGTGCGTCGTTGCCGGACTCTCATGGCCAAGCCAAAGCGCAATGACGCTGATATCGACGCCGGCCTGCAGCAGGTGCATTGCCGTCGTGTGGCGAATCACATGCGGCGAGATGTGGCGTGTTGCCAACTCAGGGCAGGATTCTGTGGCAACCTGGACGGCGCGATCCAGTCGCTGCATCACGTTCCATCGCGACATTGCTTGGCCATCGCGATTGTGCAGCAGTGGCGAGTCGGAATCGAACTGCGGATTTCGTTTGATCCAGGCCCGGATTGCCCTGATGGTTGAACGCCACAGTGGCACGCTGCGCTGCTTGCGTCCCTTGCCGTGCAGATGAACGCAGGCGGCCCCATCGTCGAGCACCACCTCGCCGACCTTCACGCCGACGATCTCTGAAACCCGCGCACCGGTGTTGTAGAGCAACAGCAGCAACACATGATCCCGTTGGCTGAACCATGTTCCATCCGGCGTGCCGATCACAGCGAGCATTTCTTCCCGGGACAGATAGCCAAGCATCGGCCGCTCGAAGCGCTTTGCCGGAACGCCGAGCGCGTGCTCGATCACCTGCAGCGATGTCACGTCGCGGTGCGCCGCGAACTTCAGGAACGAACGCAGCGCCGCGAGACGGCCATTCCGGCTGCGCACGCTGTTGTGCCGCTTGCGTTCCAGATGATCGAGGAAGGCCGTGATCAGGTCCGGCGTGATGTCGGCCAGCGTGATCAGCGCTGGCGAACGGCCAAGTCGCACCTCGGCAAAGCCCAGGAAGAGCACGAAGGCATCCCGGTAGGCGGCAACCGTCTGTGGACTGAGTGCGCGTTGTTGCGTCAGGTGCTCAACGAAGAAGGCTTGCACGAGTGCGGGAAACGATGGCGCTGGTTTGGGTTGTCTACGCATCATCATCTCCCGCGAGATCGGCGAATTGCTCGAACCGGCTGGCAGCGATTGCCATCAACTCGGGAACGGCGGTGAGGTACCAGTACGTGTAGAAGATCTCGGCATGCCCCATATAGGTCGACAGCGCCAGCATCTTCTGGTCAACATCAGCACCGTCGGCGTACCAGCGCACCAGCCGCCGCACAGCGAAGGTGTGGCGCAGGTCGTGCAGGCGCGGGGCATCGTGTCCACCGCGATTGACCCAGCCAAGACCGTCGCGCAGGCTGGTAAAGACGCGGTGCGCCTGTCGCTCGCCGAGTGGTAGCCCCAGTCGGCAACCGCGACTGCCGATCAGGAACGGCATGCCCGTCGTCATCGGAAGATGCCGCTCACGTTGTTTCCGGTAGCGCACCAGCGCCTTGACCGTGCTGGGATGGATCGGAAGTTGCCGGGACTTGGCGAACTTGGTCTGCCGGATCGTCAGCATTCCGCGTTTGAGGTCGACATCAGTATCGCGCAGGTGAATGGCTTCGGAAACGCGCAATCCGGTCGAGGCCATCAGGCCGAACAGGGTTTCGTAGGTGAATGGCCGAAGACTGCCGGATGGGCCGAGTGTGCGTGCCGCCGCGAGCAAGTCGACGACCTCATCGTCACGGTAAATGTGGGGTGCCACGCGACCGGGTTCCGGGCCGAAGAGCGATGCCTCAGAAATCTCAGTGTCCGGCTCAAACTGCCGCAGGTAGCAGATGAAGTGTCGCAGCCGTCCCCAACTGCGCGCCCAGGTGCCCACATCGCCATGGCCATCCTTGCCGGCACGTACCCATTCGACCATGAGTTCCGCAGTCAGCGGACCGTGATGGCCCTTTGTCTCCACGAAGCGTGCAAAACCGGAGAGGAAGGTGTCACGGGAGCGCAGGTGGAAACCCTGGCGGCGACGCTCAGCCAGATAGTCGTCGATTCTGGCCTGCAGGCTTTGGCGCCGGCTCATGATTCGCTCCCCGGCCAGGGCAACGGAACCCCGGCGAGATTTGGTGTGTCGAGCTTGGCGTAGATCCGAGTGGTTTCCAGAGACCGGTGCCGCAAGACATCGGCAACTTCCTTGAGTGAACTGCCGTTCCCGACCAGGCGACAGGCCAGCGTGTGACGCAGCAGGTGCGAACCGGAATCGGGAAGGCCAGCCCGTCGGCAGGCACGGCGGATTACGTTCTCAACCGCATAAGTTGTGATCGGGATGTCACGCGATTCGCGGCGGCACAGAAAGAGTGCCCTGCTTGGGTTTGCCAGGCGCTCATGCTGCAGGTAGTCTGCCAATGCTTGTCCGGTCGCCATCGGCAACGGCAGGATGTCCTGCCGTCGCGACTTTGTGCCCTTCAGGGTGACCGTACCTTCGCGCCAGTCAATGGCGTCGATCGACAGGTTCGCGATCTCGCCAGCGCGCAGCCCCATGTCCAGCGCACAGCGGACGATGGCATAGCCACGCCGGGGCTTTCGTCCGTAAGGGAGTGCAGCAAGCAGCCGTTGAACCTCGTCCGGCTTGAGAGCGCGTGGCAGCGATGCAAGCTTCCACTGCACCGGCGAGGAAATCGCCGCGCTCAGCCGGACAACCGAATCACCGCAGACGGTCCGGTAGCGGAGGTAACTTCGCAAGGCTGTCGCGACTTGAGCGGCAGCCGAATGCGATGGGCTATCCCCCAGTTGCCGAGCGATAAAGCGGCGAACGTCGGCTGCACGTAGCTTGGCCATGTTGACGACGCCACCGGCGAACTTCTTTCCCAACAACTGCGCGACGATGCGGCAATGGTTGCGACGCGTGCCTGCCGCAAGGCCGCGTACGTCACGTAGGTGGTCGTCGTACCGGTGCAGTTCGTCGGCGATGGGGTCGGGGATTTCTGCAGAAGAGCGCACATGCTGCGCGCTCCGGGGCGGTGAGATTCGGTTCATGAGCGTCTCCTTGAGTGGAAACTCCACTTCAGGAGAACGCTGAAATTATGTCGAGCTCAAAATGCCATCAGCCGCCCGAATGGTCCACGGCTACGCGCTCCAGCAAGCTACGTCGAGGAAAGCTCAACATAATCGAATCATCTACATAATCGGCCAGAGTTGCCGGTGGCAAATCGAACGATGTCGGGCAGCAACGAGGCGGATAGCCGCCCTTCAACTGATGGAGTGTAAGAGGGCAACAGACCTCATGGGCATATTGAGTGATGGCGTGTGTCAGGCAAGGCTGTCCTGATCCTCAGCTACCCCGCAGCCGCAATGCATTGCCGACCACGCTCACCGACGACAAGCTCATGGCAGCAGCGGCGATGATCGGCGACAGAACCAATCCAAAGCTCGGGTACAGCACACCCGCAGCGATCGGCACGCCCAGCGCGTTGTAGAGGAAGGCGAAGGCAAGGTTTTGGCGCATGTTGCCGACTGTCGCCGCCGAGAGCAGGCGAGCACGGGCGATGCCGCGCAGGTCGCCCTTGACCAGCGTGACCTGGGCACTGTTCATGGCTACATCGGTGCCGGTGCCCATGGCGATACCGACGTCCGCCCTGGCAAGTGCCGGGGCGTCGTTGATGCCGTCTCCGGCCATGGCCACGATATGCCCTTCCTTTTGCAGGCGCTCGACGAGTGCCAGTTTGTCGGCCGGTTTGACCTCGCCGTGCACCTCGTCGATGCCGAGCCGCTGTCCGACGGCGCGCGCCGTCGTCTCGCCATCGCCGGTGGCCATGATCACTCGCAGTCCTGCTTGGCGCAGCGCGGCCAGAGCCTCAGGCGTGCTTGCCTTAACCGGATCAGCGACAGCCAACAGGCCCAGTAGCTGGCCGTCGGCGGCCAGGTGCATGACGCTCGCCCCCTCGCGCCGCAGTTCCTCGGCCTGAGCCGCCAAGGGCGACACGTCCGCGCCTTCCTGTTCCATCAGCACGGTATTGCCCAGCGCAAGGCGGCGTCCGCCGACGCTGCCGCGCACGCCGATGCCGCTGGAGGACTCGAAGCCCTCGGCCTTGTCCAGCGTCAGCCCCTTTTCCCGGGCCGCCCGGACGATGGCGTCGGCGAGCGGATGCTCGCTGCCCTGATCGAGACTGGCCGCCAGCCGCAGCACCTCGTCTTCGGCAAGCCCCGGCGCCGCGACCGCGCGCTCGAAGGCCGGGCGGCCTTCCGTCAGCGTGCCGGTCTTGTCCACGATCAGGGTGTCGATCTCGCGCAGGCGCTCGATGGCCGCCGCATCGCGGAACAATATCCCCTGCGTCGCGGCCTTGCCGGTGGCGACCATGATCGACATGGGCGTGGCCAGGCCCAGCGCGCAGGGGCAGGCGATGATCAGGACCGAGACGGCGTTGATGAGGCCGAACAGCCAGCCGCGCTCGCCGCCGAAGATCCCCCAGCCGAAGAAGGAGAGCAGTGCGATCCCGACCACCGCCACCACGAAATAACCGGCCACGACGTCGGCCAGACGCTGCATCGGTGCTTTGGAACGCTGTGCCTGGGCGACCATCTGGACGATCTGGGCGAGCACGGTCTGGGCACCGACCTTCTCGGAGCGAATCACCAGGCTGCCCGAGGTGTTCAGCGTCGCACCGATCACCTTGTCGCCGGGCCGCTTCGTCACGGGCAGGGATTCGCCGGTCAGCATGGATTCGTCAACCGCGCTGGCACCTTCCGTGACTTCGCCATCCACCGGCACCTTCTCGCCTGGCCGCACACGCAGGATGTCACCGACGTGAACGTGCGTCAGCGGCACGTCCTCCTCGCCGCCGTCCGGCCGGATGCGCCGGGCGGTCTTGGGAGTGAGGCCGAGCAGGGACTTGATCGCCGCCGAGGTTTTAGAGCGCGCGCGCAGCTCCAGCATCTGCCCGAGCAGGGTCAGAGAGACGATCACCGCTGCCGCCTCGAAATAGACACCGATGCGGCCGTGGGCTTCGAAGGAGGCCGGGAATAGGCCGGGCGCGAAGGCCGCCACGACACTGTAGACAAAAGCGGCACCGGTGCCGATGCCGATCAGGGTCCACATGTTCGGGCTGCGCCGAATGATGGACTCCCAGCCGCGCACGAAGAATGGCCCGCCCGCCCAAAGGACAACAGGAGCGCTGAGCAGCAACTCGGCCCAGGTCCGTGCCGCCGGGGTCAACCCAGTGATGAGGTGTCCGGCCATGGCCAGCAGGACCACAACGACGGTAAGTGGCAGACTGCCCCAGAAGCGTCGTCGGAAATCCCGATACTCGCTGTCATCTTCTTCATCCAGTTCGGGCAGGACTGGTTCCAGTGCCATGCCGCACTTTGGGCAGGTTCCCGGCCCGATCTGGTGCACCTCGGGATGCATCGGGCAGATGTATTCCGCGCCCGCCGGCGCGGCCTCCACTTCCGCCGGTGTGGGAGAGAGATAGCGCTGCGGGTTCGCAACGAACTTGTCGTGGCATTTCTGCGAGCAGAAGTGATAGACCGTGCCCGCGTGTTCTCCGGTCGGTTTGCCGGCATCCAGCGACACATCCATTCCACATACTGGATCTTTCGCGCTCGTGGCATGGTGGGCGTGGCCATGAATACCGTGATCGTGACTCATGCGGTCAACTCCTTGACGACGTCTGGTTCTGTCCGTCGTTCCAACGTGGAAAGAAGGCTGGCGTCATGTGGGCATTGTGTGTCCATGCCTCGCCAATGGCGGCAGCGGAATCGCGCTCCTCGCGCCGGGCGAGACGCACATACACGACGAGCAGGATGGGGAACATCGCCAGCGTAATCAGCGTCGGCGATTGAAGCAGGAACCCGACCATGATCAGGACGAAGGCGACGTACTGCGGGAGGCGCACACGCGTGTGAGGGCCGCTGGTCGCCAGCCGCCCCAGGCGGCGGGAGTGAACAGTGCAAACAGGACGGCGACGCGGATTGCAGGATTAATGCTGGACCCCTTTCTGATTTGACGAATCCAGTATGAAGTGCGGACACCAACGCCAGCCTGACTGCCGGATTACATTTCTGCCATCTTGACTGCCAGAGATGAAAAGTCCTCCGCCGCTGTCTCGATGCTGGAACTTCAGTGCTTGTGGTCCGCATGGCCGTCCTGCGCCATCGCCTTAGGCATCGCCAGCGGGGTAAAGCGGGCCTGTTCCGCCGTTTTGCCCGCCAGCGTCACCGACACGACCGCTTTCATGTCGGACGTCGACGCATAGGTGCCCGAACCCTTCAGTCGGTTGTCGCCATCCGGCGTCAGGTTCACCGTAGTCTTGGTTTTGTCGCCAAGAATGGTGACCGTGCCTTTGGCGCCCGCCGTCGATACCTTGGTTCCTGCGTGTTCGGTGACAAAGACGATCACCGGATTGTTCTTCGCCTCCTTGCTGTCCTTGGCAACCACCAGTTCGAAATGGTATACGCCGGCCATGCGCAGTTGTCCCCCGTTGGGTGCCTGCTGCGTATCCAGGTATTCGTCGGTATGGGCCATGGCATTGATGGATGCCAGCGCGAACAGGCCGGCAACGGTTGCAGCCACTGTGGTGGTCAATATCTTGCGGAACTTCATGGGTATCTCCTTTTTTGCGTTGAGCAGTACTTCGGGTCAGAAACTTTCGGTGTTGCGGTCCGCGAGAAGCCGCTGGAGCGGCTTCTCGCCCCATAGCCAGAACATCACCGGGGTCAGCAGGGTATCGAGAAAAGTGGAGCTGATAAGGCCACCGAAGATCACCACCGCCACCGGATGCAGCACCTCTTTGCCCGGAGCATCGGCCGAGAGCAGCAGCGGCATCAGCGCGAAGGCGGCGACCAGCGCGGTCATCAGCACCGGGGTGAGCCGCTCCAGCGATCCGCGCACGATCATGTGCTGACCGAAGGTTTCGCCTTCGAAGGCGCACAGATTGATGTAATGACTGATCTTGAGGATGCCATTGCGCGTGGCGATGCCGGTTAAGGTGATGAAGCCGACCAGCGCAGCGACCGACAGCGGCTGGCCGGAAATCCACAAGGCGATCACGCTGCCGATCAGCGCCAGCGGGATGTTGCCCATGATGATCAGTGTCAGCGCCATCGAGCGGTAGCGGCTGTAGAGCACCATGAAGATCATCGTCAGCGACACCAGCGCAAGCAAGGTGATCAGTTTGGCCGCCTGCTCCTGCGCCTGGAACTGTCCTTCGAGCGCGGTGAAATAGCCCTCGGGCAAAGGCTTGGCGGCCAACTCGGCGCGGATGTCGGCGATCACCTTCGACATGTCTCGGCCATCTGTGTTGGCCGAGAGCACAATACGGCGGCGCGAGTTCTCGCGGCTGACCTGGTTGGGGCCGTCGCTTTCCTCGACGCTGGCGATCTTGGACAAGGGGACGTAGCCGGTCGGCGTCTCGATCAGCAGGTCGGCCAAGGCCTGCGGCCCGCGCGCGGACTCCGGCAGGCGCACCAGAAGATCGAAGCGGCGGTTACCCTCGATGATCTGGGTGATTTTCTCGCCCTCGATCATCTGCTCCAGCCCGCGCAGCAGGCTGCCGGGCGCCACGCCGTAGCGTGCCGCCTGCTCGTAGTCGAGGCGAATCTTGATCTGCGGGATCAGCACCTGCTTTTCGATCTGCAGATCGGCGACGCCGGGAATCCGTGCCAGCCGGTCGCGCATCTCGGCCGCCAGGCCGCGCAGGGTATCGAGATCGTCGCCGTAGATCTTCAGCGCAATCTGGGCGCGCACGCCGGAAAGGAGGTGATCAAGTCGGTGCGAAATCGGCTGGCCGACGTTGGAGGCGGCCGGCAGGCTGGCAAGACGCTGCCGGATGTCGGCAATGATCTCTTCACGGCTGCGCGCCGAGGCTTTCAGGTCGACGTCCATTTCGGTGTAATGCACGCCTTCCGCATGCTCATCGAGCTCCGCGCGGCCGGTGCGGCGTCCGAGCTGCGTGACCTCGGGCACTTGCATCACCAGTTGCTCGGCCAGGGTGGCGATGCTGTTGGATTCGGCGAGCGAGGTACCGGGATTGAGCAGGACATTGACCGTCAGCGTGCCCTCGTTGAAAGGCGGCAGGAAGGAGCGCGGAAAGAAGGGCACGCTCGCCGCGACGATGATGACCAGCGCCGCGGCCCCGGCCAGCAGGCGGCGTGCATGACCGAACGACCAATGCAGAAGCTTGGCATCCCAGCGCTTGAGCCAGATCACCAACGGGCTGTCCCCGGCGTGGAGCTGCTTCATCTGCGGCAGCAGGTAGTAGGCCATCACCGGCGTCAGCGTTACCGAAACGATCATGCTGGCGAGAATCGAGACGATGTAGGCGACGCCGAGCGGGGTAAACAGCCGGCCCTCGATGCCCGGCAGCACGAACAGCGGCACGAACACCAGGACGATGATCACGGTCGCATAGACGATGGCGGAACGCACTTCCAGCGTCGCGGCGGCGATGACTTCCGCCACCGGACGCGGCGAATCGGTGGCCCGGTTCAGCTTCAGACGTCGCAACACGTTCTCCACGCCGACCACCGCGTCATCCACCAACTCGCCGATGGCAATGGCCAAACCGCCCAGCGTCATGGTGTTGATCGACAGGCCGAAATAGTGGAACACCAGCGCCGTAACGAGCAGCGACACCGGTATCGCCATCAGCGAAATCAGCGTGGTGCGCACATTGAGCAGGAACATGAAGAGGATCAGGGCCACCAGGATGGCGCCGTCGCGTAGTGCCTCTTCAACGTTGTTTACCGAATGCTCGATGAAGTCGGCCTGCTTGAACAGGAAGGACGGCGTATCGAATCCCTTTGGCAGGCTCTTGCCAAGCTCGGCCATTGCTTTCTCGACTTCGCGGGTCAGCTGGACGCTGTCGGCAGCCGGCTGTTTCTGCACCGACAAGATCACCGCCGGCTTGCCCTTGTAGCTGCCGTCGCCGCGCTTGATGGCCGGGGCGAGTTTCACGTCCGCCACCTGCTTGAGCAGGATCGGCTGGCCATTCTTGGTCGCCACAACGAGATTTTGCAGGTCTTCAATGCGCGAGCTGCGGCCGATCTGGCGGATCAGGTATTCGCGGCCCTGGGCTTCAAGAAAGCCGCCGCTGGTGTTGGCGCCGAAGTCCTTCAGGGCAGTCTCCAGCTTCTCGCGCTCGATGCCCAGCGCCTGGAGCTGCGCCGGCTTGATCTCCACCCGGTATTGCCGCACCTCGCCACCGATCGGGATGACCTGGGCGACACCGGGAATCGTCAGCAGACGCGGACGCATCACCCAGTCCGCGTATTCTCGGACGGTCATCGGACTGATCTTGTCGGGATCGGCCGGGAGCGCAATCAGCAAAATCTCGCCCATGATCGACGAGATCGGCCCGAGCTGCGGCACGATGCCGGGCGGCAGGGCCTCGCGCACCAGATTCAGGCGCTCGGCAATCTGCTGGCGGTTGCGATAGATGTCCGAACCCCATTCGAACTCGACGTAGATGATCGACAGACCGATGCCCGACACCGAGCGGACGCGCGTCACGCCCGGCATGCCGTTCATGCTCGACTCGATCGGGAAGGTCACCAGTTGCTCGACCTCCTCCGGGGCCATGCCGCCGGCCTCGGTCATCAGCGTCACCGTCGGCTTGTTGAGGTCGGGGAAGACGTCGACCGGCATCTGGCGCAGCGTGATCGCGCCGTAGATGATCAGCAGCAGCGAGATGCCGAGGACGATCAGCCGCTGCTTGAGCGCGGCGTGAATGATGTAGTCGAACATGTCAGCGCACCTGCGAGAGCAGCCCGGCGCCGATGGTCACCACGCGGTCGCCGTCATGCAGGCCGTCGAGGATGGCGACGTTGGCCGCATCGAGCGACTGGTGGCGAATCCGGCGGGCAACGAAGCGCTCGGCCTCGGTATGCACCCAGACCGCCGTCTCGCCAGCGCCGACTTTTGTCAGTGCCGTCCTCGGCACGGCCGCACCCTTGACGCCTTGCTCGGTGCGGACGATCACCTTGACCGGCTGACCGACGGCCACTGCCGCGTTGCGGTTGGTGATGCGAAACAGCAGGGGCAAGGCCTGCTCGCGCAGTTGCTGACCGCCGCCGACAAACTTGAGGTCCAGCGCCGTTTGATCTGCCAAGGCGCTGGCGGAAACCAGTGTCTTGGCGATGCCGACATCGTAAGCCAGCGCCTCCACGGCGAGGCGGGCGGGATCGACGATTTCAAACAGCACTTCCTTGGCATCGACCACCTGCCCGGCCAGCAAGTGATGCGAGGCGCTGATGATGCCGGCTGCCGGTGCCACGAGGGGTTCGGCGGAGTCGATGCTGGCCCGGACATAGGCCCGCCGTTGCTGCAAGGCGGAATGCTCGATGCGGGCCGCCTCGATCTCCTTCTGCGGCACGGCGCCTTCGAGTTGCTCAAAACGCTTCATCTTGCCCTTGGCGATGGCCAGTTGCGCTTCGAGTTCTGCGAGGCTGGCTTTCTGGTTGCCACGCTCGATGGCACCGCTGATCGGTCGCAGGTAGACCAGGACTTCGCCCTTGGCGACCTTTCTACCGGCCGTCGGCATGCCCATTGGGCCAGGGATGACGCTGCCGGCGAACATGGCCTGCACCCGTCCGCTGGTTTCCGGATCGGGAATAATCTGGCCGTTTAATTCAACCGTCGCCGCTAGTTCGGCGATGTGCACCGGCTGGGTACGCAAGCCGAGCTGGCGTTGCACCGGCTTCGGCACGAACAAGCTGCCGTCGGCCAAGCGCTGCGCTGCAGTCACCCCGGTTGTGCCTACCGCCGACACAGCGGCCGGCGCCTTCTTCTTGGCGTCCTGACTGTGATCTTCGTCCCCGTGAGCCAAGGCTGCCCCCGTGACCATACTTAATGCCAGTGCGGTCACCAGTACATGCAAATCGATCTTGCGCATCATCAAATTCCCTTCTTGGCGCGTCTGTGACGCCGAACGGCAATCAATATTCCGGTGACCAGCAGCGCTCCGGATAAAGCCCTGACGACCCACTCGCTCCAGCCGCGGGTATGCACCTCAGTGGTCACGGAGGCGGAGGTGTCCAGTGTGGTGGTGAGGAGATCGATACTGTCGCCGGCCTCGACGCTGATGGTCAGCGGGTGCTTGGCCGGCGGCAGGGGCGTGGCGACATCGAGCACGTAGGTTCCGGGGGCGGTTTCGCTGGCCACGCCCTTCAGCCCCGCACCCTCGATTTCCACCTTGGCCTGCGCCACGGGTTCGTTACTGGCGAAACGATCCACATACACCACCAGTTTCTTGCCTTCGAGCGACGTGACGACCTCGAATTCCTGGGTCGCTGTGGCGGCGCGCGGCTCGACCGCCTGGGTGACCGGGGGCGGCGGTGCGCCGTGATCTTCCCCGCCGTGGCCGAAAGCCGAGAAGGCCATGGAAAATAGAACAACGGCAACGGCATGTCTCACGGCAGCACCCCCATGGATTGGTTCAAACGCGATATCGCAGCGGCGCGGGCCACGCGCTGGCGATCAGAAAAGGCATCGGCATCGAAGGCGGCAGAGCGAATGCGCAGCAAGGTCGTCAGATCGGATTCGCCTAGCACAAAGGCTTTCTCGGCAAGGCGCAGGTTCTCGGCGGAAAGCTGGCGGCGCTCCTGCGCCATGGCGAACTGGCGTTCGGCCGATTGCAGGTTGCGCTGCGCGCGCTCGGCGTCGAGCCGGACCCGGGTTTGGGTACGCAGCAAATCGGCATCTGACTGATTCGCCTCGGCCTGTGCCGCCGACGTTTCCCGACGTACTTGCGAACCGGACGAGAACGGGATCTTGAGTTTGATGCCTACGTTGTTGGAATAGGAGTCGGCAAAGTCGTCCCGCCCGCGCACGACCCGCAGCGTCAGTTCCGGCGCGGCACGACGCGACTCATCCGCGACCTTGACGCGCGCACGGGCGCTGCGCGCGGCGGCGGCGGTAACAGCCAGCAGGGGATGAGATGGGGCTGAATCGCCGGTTTCATCCGTCAGTCGTCGCGTTTTCGGCGACTCTTCGTCCAGATCCTTCGGGGCAGGAGAACCAGTAAGGACTTGTACGGCCTGCTCGGCCTGGAGCAGGTTTGCTTCCGCTTCGATCAATTCGGCATTGGCGGCATGGGTCTCGGATTGCGCGAGGTTGGCATCGATGCGCGACAGTTCGCCAACCTTGTAGCGCCGCATGACGTCGGTTTCCAAAGCGCGGGCGGTTTCCAGGCGACGCGATGCCAGAACCTTGGCACTGCGGGCCGCGGCCAACGCCCACCATGCCTCCCGCAGTTCGCCGCTGACCTCCAGACGCACGGCAGTGCGCCTGGCAACGGCTTCGTCAATGCGACTGGTTGCCTCGGCTTCGCGCGCCGCTTTCTGGCCGGGCAGCCACAACGGAACCGCCAGTTCGACCTCGTATTCCTGCTCGCCCTTATTGCGGTTGAACCGGTCATTCAGGCTGCCGATACTGACCGAACCGGGCTCGGGCGTCAGTCCGGTCGCGACATCCTGCGCCGCGCGAGCTTCGGCCTCGCGGGCATCCAATCCGGCGGCTTGCGGGTTCAAGCGCCAAGCCTGTTCCACGGCTGTCGCCAGTCCGGATTTTGGCGTTTCTGCCGCCTGCACGGATAAACCGGCAAGCAGAACAGTGGCGCAAACTGCCGCTCGCCTCAGTTGGTGGAATTGATGAAACCTGTCAGGTTTCATGACTGCCGGGAAGAAAGAAGCAGGTATAGGCGACGGCCCGCGACTTCCTGACGATTTCGAGTATGAGTTTCCACAGCGTTCGCTCCTGTTCGACGATGAGTGAATTCTGCGCAACTCCACCTAACGGCATGCTGACCTTCAGATTACATTTCGGTAATCTTGGAAGATTGCCTAAGTTGCCGGCGCAGAATGGCGCAAATCGCAACACGGGAGATGCACATGAAAATTCTGGTGGTCGAAGACGAAATCAAAACCGGGGATTACCTGCGACAAGGCCTGACCGAGGCCGGGTTCGTTGTCGACCTGGCGCGTGATGGCCTTGATGGGTTGCATCTCGCTCAGACCGATGCCTATGACCTGGCGATACTGGATGTCATGCTGCCCGGTATCGACGGCTGGGCGGTGCTACAGGGCATTCGCAGGGCCGGCAAGGACATGCCGGTATTGTTCCTGACGGCCCGCGATCAGGTACAGGATCGTGTGCACGGCCTGGAGTTAGGGGCGGACGATTACATGGTGAAGCCCTTCGCTTTCGCCGAACTGTTGGCGCGCGTGCGTATCCATCTGCGGCGCGGCAGCAAGGCGAAGGAGTCCGAGTATCTGCGCGCAGCCGATCTGGAACTCGACCTGATGCGGCGGCGCGTCACCCGCGCCGGCAGGCGAATCGACCTGACGGTGAAGGAGTTCGCTCTGCTCGAATTGCTGTTGCGACGGCAGGGCGAAGTGCTGCCGCGCTCGCTGATCGCCTCTCAGGTCTGGGACATGAACTTCGATAGTGACACCAACGTTATCGAGGTGGCGATCAAGCGTTTGCGGCTCAAGATCGACGAAGACTTCGAACTCAAGCTGATCCGCACCGTTCGTGGAATGGGGTATGTGTTGGAGATCGCCGAGTGAAATCAGCCGGACGCAAATCCATCGTTTTCCGCCTGACGCTGCTATTCGCTTCGGCATCGACCGCCGTCCTGCTTGTGCTTGGGCTTTTGATCGGCAATTCAGTCGAGCACCATTTCGAAGTGCAGGACATGGAGGTACTGACCGGCAAACTGGAACTGACCCGGCACGCGCTGGAAAAGGTTCGTTCGCAAAGCGACCTAGATGCTTTGCCTCAGCAACTGGATGACTCCCTGGTGGGGCATCATGGCTTGGCGGTCATTGTGGTTGCGCCTTCAGGACAAACCCTGTTTGTTACCAGTGGTGCCGAGTTTCCACAGGTCTTGCTTGCGCGAAGCGCTGATATGACCAACTCGCGTCCGATCATCTGGAAATCGAAGGATCGCATACCGCTGCGCGGGATTTCGGCGATGGTCAATACCGGCATCGAGGGGGCGAAACCTGCCATTGTTGCCGTAGCGACGGACATATCCATGCACGAACACTTCATGAGTTCGTTTCGATTCACATTATGGTCTGTCGTGATTCTGGCTGCACTCATCACCGGATTTCTCGGCTGGATGGCTGTCAGACGCGGGTTGGCGCCATTGCACGCGATCAAGCTGGAGGCAGCGGCCATTACAGCGGATCGCCTGTACTCCAGGTTGCCTACCGAATCGATCCCGATCGAACTGGTGGATCTTGCCGAGACTCTGAACCAGATGCTGGCCCGTCTGGAGGATTCTTTCCGGCGGTTGTCGGATTTCTCCTCGGATATTGCCCACGAACTGCGAACGCCGGTCAGCAATCTGCTGACGCAGACCCAAGTCATGCTTTTGCGTGCCAGGACGATTGACGAATATCAGGATGTACTTGCGTCAAACGCGGAGGAACTGGAGCGCATGGCGAAAATGATCGCCGACATGCTGTTCCTCGCCAAGGCCGACAATGACCTCGTGGTACCAAATTTCGAGGCCGTTGATCTTCGGGCAGAGGTGGAAGGACTGGCCTCTTTCTACGAGGCTGTCGCCGAGGAAAACAGCGTTACTCTGACTGTAGACGGGAGCGCCACTGTAACCGGAGACCGGTTGATGTTGCGTAGAGCCATCGGCAACTTGCTGTCGAATGCCTTTGGGCATACCCCCCGAGGAGGTTACGTAAGAATTCAGATCGGCAAGAATGAAGACCGAATGGCAACGATCCAGGTTGAAAACTCCGGCGAGACGATCTCGCCAGAACATCTGCCGCGTCTCTTTGACCGTTTCTACCGGGCAGACCCCTCAAGGAAACGTCTTGCCGACGGAGTTGGTCTGGGGCTGGCGATCACACGCTCGATCATTCAAGCGCATGGAGGATCCGTATCAGTTCAGTCGGCCGACGGGGTCACCATATTTAAGCTGCAAATGTAGCCAAAACCGCCTTTGATACAGACTTCTGGGTTATGGCCGGTGTGTCGACCGCATACCGGGCGTTTGTGCAGTTGGGGAGGCGTTGTTTACCCCTGGGCTTTGTTCGGGGGAGGGGTGCTGCGGCGTTCGGGGCCGGGTGTTCGCCAAGGGGGGCGCGGCGAGCACGTTCCCCTGGGCCGGGGGGGGCCCGGGGGACAGCGTTAGTCCCGCCGGCCGTTGATCAGGGAATTCAGACGCGCGACCTCGTCACTCTGCGTCGTGATTTTCCGTCCATCACTGGTCTCTACCACGGTGTCCGGAGTCGTTCGAGTCGCACGACCGTACCGGTCCTCAATCGCCATTTTCCCATCATTGAAGATGTGAAGGGTTACCCCGTTTTTCAGATCGACAACCTGTTTCGCTTCGGCACGGGCAGCATCATCGGCAAACGCGGTTGTCGCACCTGAGGTGCTCAAGACCGCAATCAGGGCCAGTTTGGCAAGCTTGGTTTTCATGGTTTACTCCTTGTGAGATGGGTTGATTCCATCGGGCATATCTCGTCCGACGGTGATGCCATCTTAGGAGACGCATACCAACAGGGAGGTGACCAGGAAATCACGTTTCAGTCAGCATTCGTTTGGCTATGAGGTTTTGTTGAGGTGGCTGAATGAATCGCCGTTGAATGACAGCATACCGACCTCATTGCTGACAGATTGGGATCGCAGGTTCAAGGTCAGCTCCGGCCGAGCTGCAGCCGGCGCCCAGGTCACAGTGTCCGTCAGCTTGCGGATCAGGAAGCCGCCAAAGAGTCAAAACATCATCAGGCAGCAATGGGTCGTTATGCAAAGCGACCCTTATGGAAAGCTTTGCATAAGGGTCGGTGGCAGCCGGTGGCCCAAAAAATGTGAACGACTGCTTCCCGTCTGACCCGGCCGGTGATGCTCGGCCTCGGCGGTTTCCCATCGAGCTGGTCGCTCCAGGACCACAAGCGGCCACTGAGTTTTCGTGGCTTGCTGTCGGCAACCGCCCCATCTCCAGCCGAATGACCGGTTACGGTTGATCGCCCGAGGTCGGCAGGCCGCAGCTCGTGCCGCATAGCTACCCAGGCGATGGCGAACGGTCTGAAGCAGCGCTTCCCGTTCGTTGAGGCAATCGTGCGGGGCACGAGCACGCTGGACTTGGCCTGGACCGGCGCTGGCGAGCCAACCGCTGGGGAAATGGAAGCACGCTGCGATCTCCCACGTGTCGGCGACCTCGCCGAGTTGGGCGAGAACACCGGCAATCACCGGCAGCGGTTGCAACGCTTCGCTGAACTGGTGGGCAGGGAAATACTCTCTCCCGTCCTAGCTTACGGCGTAGATCTTGCCTGCCTTGAAAGGGGAAACTGCGGAGAGCATGCTGCGTGCGCATCGATCGATGCTGTCGTGAAAGCCGGGATGTGCCGTGCAATGGAGGAAACCGGTCATGGTTCTCATCATCTGAAGTGTCAGCCATGGCTGTTGGGCAAGGCAATGTGACTGGCAATTGGTCATGTCCTCGCCCAGTCGGGGCATCATCCACTCATGGTTTTCCGCATTCGAGAAGGTAGAATCACCGCCATGATACGCTCTGACCTCATCACCGTTCTCGCTTCGCGCTTCCCCAGTCTTGTGGCGAAGGATGCCGAAATCGCGGTTAAAGAGATCCTCGACGCCATCGGGATTGCTCTGGCACAAGGTGATCGCGTCGAAATCCGTGGTTTCGGAAGCTTCCGTTTGAACTACCGCCCGGCACGAACAGGGCGCAACCCGAAAAGCGGAGAGCCCGTGTCGGTTGCCGAGAAATATGTGCCGCACTTCCAGGCCGGCAAGGAAATGCGCGAACGCGTTGAACAGTCGGTCAAGCCCGCGCCACTCCAGCGGGCTGCCTGATGCGCGTCCAGCGGTTGTTTGCGCTGATCGTGTTGAGCGGAGGCCTGGCTTTCCAGTGACGGCCAAGCGCCGATCGCCATGCCACCGGCGCGGCCTGTTTTCGCAAAACGTGGCCATCGCTGTCGCCGCCGACTTTGAGCGTGTTGCTCATGGCCGTCCGCCGATGATGACTTTTCGCGGGACATATCCGGAGGTATTCCACGCAACCGTTGCCGCCGGCGTTTGCGCCGGCGTCGCGGTGACCTTCGTTGCCGCCTTCGTCGTCTGCGCCGAGCTAGGCTGCACCGTTGCCAGCGCCACAGGCATCGACGAGGGCAGGGCCCCCACTTTCGTCACGTCCACCGTGACAAAGCGGGCCTCCAGCCAATCCGCCCACCTTCCGGCCTTGACGAGCAGATCCGCCCGGTACACCGCGTTGTACTGCGGCGTCCGAGAGTGATAGTTGGCGGCCCGCGTCCAGAGGTCGCCCCTGTCCTTCTTGATGTGCTGCCGCAGCCGCCAGGCAGCGAGGTCGAAGGCATAGCAGCCGGCCGCCGCTACGTCATCGGGCGTGATGCCGTAGCCGGCCAGGTCGCGCAGGTACGCCGTGTTGAACTGCATCGGCCCCACGTCGTGCGTGCCGTTGGTGTTGCGCACCCACTGGCCCGGCTTGCCGGCTTCCTTTTCCGCCACCGCAAGCACGATGTTCGCGGGAACCTGGTACTTCACGGCGGCCGCGATCGAGCAGACGACGCGTTCCTGAAGCTGGGGCGGAAGATCGGCAACAGGCATGAGCTTTCTGCTTTCCTCCTACCGATACCACTCGTCATTCCTGCGCCGGCTATCTTCGGCAGCAATCCGATCGTTGTACCGAGCCACGGCAGCGTTATAGTCGCGCGCATCGACCCAATAGCCGCCTCTTTCCGGCGTCCCGACATAGCGGGGAGCCAGGTCGCCGAGGTCGGTGTACTGGTGCCCGGTGTAGGCCGCGCAATAGCCCGGCATCTGGTTGTTGATCAACACCCTGCCACCGTCAGCGTCCCAGCTGTTCCACACGAGAAGCGTCACATTCAGTGAAGCCGCGTCGCAGCGGCCCGCGCCGTTCGCCATGGCGTTCACCAGCGAGCGCATTTCCGGAGTCTGATCCGACACCGGGCACAGGCTCAGGAAGTTGGCGCGTGCTCGCACGGTGTCCGACCACTTCCGCTTGTTGATACCGAAATAGCGCGAGAGCGACGGCGCGCACTCGCCCGGCCGGGTGCCTGTCGCCAGGCATAGGGTGGCCTCGCACGCCAGGCGGGTATCGCCGGTCAGTACCTCCTGGGCACCGGCGGGGGCCGCGGTTACGGCGGCGATCGCCAGGGCGAACGGAGCGAAAACGCAGTGGTTTTTCATCGGGGAGGCTCCTTTCAAGAAGATCGGGCGGCGCGGTCACGGAATGCGGCGATTTCCGATTCTGCGTCCACCGATTGGTCGTCTGCCTTTGCCAGGCTGTCGCTGCCGAATACGGGCTTCTGATCGCCCCTGGCCTTGATGGCCGCAGCGATCTTGCCGCCCGTCGTCTCGCCGATGCGATCCATCGCGGCATCCCCCATTTCGCCGGCTTTGGCCTTTGCCACGTCCCAGGTGCCTTGCGCCAGATTCGCCGCGGTACCTGCCGCGACCTTGCCGACCTTGGCCACTACCGAAGCTCTGCCGCCTGACTGCACTTCACCCGACGTTCCACCCCGCTTGGCGCTTGCCTGCCTGGCGTCCGATCTGCCGGAATGTGAACTGCTGCCACCAGACGACCCGCCGCTGGCTGAACTGCTGTCCATCGCCGCCGCCAACGGGCTTGCGTCGCCACCCGCCGACGATCGGCGACCGTCCGACGAACTGCCGCCAGCCAGGTTGGCAAGCATGTCGCTACCACCGGCCACGTCCTGCGACGCCTTGGAGAACGCTGCCATCAAGGCTTGCGCGCCACCGGCCATGCCTGTTGCACCTGCGGCAATGGCTGCGCCGGCGACACCAACGGCCGCACTGGCCATGCCGACCGCCGCCATCGCCGCGCCCGTACCGAGGCCGCTGCCCATGGTGTGCACGCTGCCACCCATCGCCAGGCCGCCGATCAACGAGGGCAGCTTGGTGACGAGGGCAAACAGCACCACTGCGACGATCATCATCACGCCCAACTCCTTCAGGCTGATGCCCGCGCTCATTCCGGCGTAGTACTGGTCGACGAAGGATTTGCCGATGCCGACCAGCAGGACCATGGTAAAGAGCTGCGCGGCAATGTTCAGAACGGTCTTGTAGTAGCCGATGGCCATGTCGGACGTCCAGCGCGATCCACCGAAGCCAAGGAAGAACACGCCGGCGTAAGACAGGATCCAGCCGCTCACCAGGAGCACCAGCATGTTCACGCCGATCAACGCCAGGATGATGAGGATAGCGGCGCTGATGAGGATGCCGACCGCACTGTCGACGGGCGACCACAGCGACGACTGGTCGAGCACCTTGAAGAAGATGTCGAAGCCAATATCGACAATGCCCGACGGGGTCAGCGTGGCGCCCGCCCCGGTGGCCATGCCGCCGAGGGTGCGCAGGGAATCCATGATGTCGGTGGCGAAGCGCGGGCCGTTGGTGAGCAGCCACCAGAAGAAACCCGTGAACACCGTGAACCGAAAGAACTCGGCATAGAAGTCGCCGAGGTCGGCCTTGCGCAAGGCCAGCATGCCGAAGGTCCAGACCATCGAGATCACGGCAAGCGTCCAGAACAGAAAGCTGGCTCGCGCCGTGATGACACCTGCCCAGGCGCTGGCCGCGGCCGCATAGCGCGCCAGGACGTTATCGAGGATGCCCGCATTGTCGATCGCTGCCTGGGCGTCGATGGAGAAGAGCACCAGCCACAACAGCGTCGGAACGATGGCAACCTTACCGACGGCGGCCATGCTCATCGGCGAGCTCACCATTCTTTCTTTGGACTCGGTTGGAATCCGGGGCCGCGACGCAGACACGCCGAGGCGAACTGCTCGCGCGCGCCTTTGTCCTCGACCTGGGCGATTCTTTCCGGCTTGCAGTTTTCGTCATTCACGGCCGGCATCTCCTGCTTGGGAGGCTCCGGCGAGCAGGCGCTGATCAAGGTGGCGACGAGGGCGGCGAGGGTCAGAAGGGCAGGGCGGCTGGTGGTCATGTCTGTTCCTTTCGTTTACCAGTTGCGGACCGGGCTGGCGACGTAGCGCCCCTGACGCAGTTGCTCGCCGGCAGCGGCTTGTTGTGCTTCCCGATCGGCAAGCACCTGATTGCGGGTGGCGATGGCGTTTTGCTCGGCTACCAGCAGGGCGCGAATCTGCAGTAGTTGGTTGGCCTGCTGGCTGGCCAGCTGGTTCGCGTAGCTGATCGCCTGCATCTGGCCGGTCGCGCTCTGCGCACTCGCCTGGAGGCGCTGCAATGTCCTGGCGTCCGCTTCCAGAGCAGCCTGTTGCTGGTCCAGACCCCTGAACAGCGCATCGGTGGCTCTCTTCTGTGCTTCGGAGCCGAAGCGCTGGTTCTCCTTGATCGCGGCCCACTCCGCGTCGGTGCAACCGCCCTGCCTGAAGCAGGGCGAGCCGCGGTAATAGGACGCGTCCTGGAACTTGCCGAGGTAGGCGTCGATGCTCCCCAGGTTGGTCTTGTAGTAATTCAGCGTGTCGATCGCACTGCGCAGCTGGTTCATCGTGCCGGTGGCCGAGTCCCAGATGTAGGCTGCCGGCGCCAGCGTGTTCTGCAGCATGTTTTCGTACTGCTGCAGTTGCGTCTGGTACTGCTGAATCTGCTTCAGCGTCTGGGCGACCGCTTCGATCGAACTGATCACGGTCTGCGAGAGGTTCGCGGTGTCGATGACCGGGATACCTGCTGCATGCGTCGGCGTCGTCATTGCCGGGCCGGCGAACAGTGCCAGAAGCAGGGCCCGAAGCAGGGTGCCTGTGGCAGTTACCTTCATGGCGGTGGGTTTGCGGGTCAAGACTTTCATGCTCACTGCTCCTTGGCGTCAGTAGTCAAACGATTGGTACGGCTTGGAAAACGTCATGTCCCTGGCGACAATGACATTGAAGCGATACCCCGGCCGGATCTCCAGAGTTGGTGCGATGTTCATGTTCTTGGCGATCAATTGCGCGGTGACCTGGCCGAGTTGCTGGCCCAGCGCTTCGCTCATCGCGCTGCTGGCGGTTGGTGCGCCATAGACACTGTTGCCCTGGTTCTGGCCCTGGCTGTAGGTGATCCCGGCGGTCACGGCAGACATCAGCAGGGCCGATCCGAACAGGCGCAGGTAATGATTATTCACCTGGTCGGTGAAGCCGGCATAGCCGACACCATCCGCGCCCGGCATGGCGCCGATGTCGATCGCTTTCCCATCGGGGAAGACGATGCGCTGCCAGGCGACGAGCACGCGCGCCTGGCCGTAGGCGACATCACTCGAGTACCTGCCGACCAGGCGCGAGCCTTGCGGGATCAACAGATGTTTGCCGGTCGGCGTGTCGTACACGTTTTGCGCGACCTGGGCCATGATCTGGCCGGGTAGTTGGGAGTTGATCCCGGAAATCAGCGTTCCCGGGATGACGAATCCGGCCCGCAGCTCAAACGGCGAGCGCGGCGCTTCCAGCCTGGAGTCCAGCTTCCAGCGATCGCCTGGCTCGCCGCTGCCGAACTGCGCGACGTTGTTCCTGCCGCCCACAGGCGCGGTGGGCAGCAACTGGGGAGATGACGAGGCGGCACCGCCGCCGGCGCCCCCGATGCCGGCACCCTGCAGTGTCGCCAGCCGGGCCTTGTAGGCTGCCGTCGGGTCGTCGTGGACCGCGGCCTCGCTTTGCTGTCGTAGGGCGGCCAGACGCGCCAGTGTTTCTTCCCGGCTACCCGGTGCGCCGGCATAGCCCGCAGCGCCGGGCGCCGAGCCCGCGCTACGCGGGGCAACCATCTGCACCGTGGTCCTGGCCTTCACCGCCTCTTCGAGCTGCTGCATCTTCGCCATACGGATGCGATTCAGTTCCTCGTCACGGGAGCCGCTCTGGGGCGTGCCACCGCCGGCCGAGGTCGGTGGCTTTGGCGGTGTGTCGAGGTTGTCCGGGCGTGCAATCAGCACGGCGCCGTCGGTGGTCGCGGGCGGGGAGAGTTCCGGAACTTGCAGCGGCTTCGCGGCTGCCGGTGGAATGATTCCATCCTTCTGTGTGCCGGCGATCTCGCTGGCGAACAGGCTGGTATTGCCACCCTTCTCCTTCGGCCCGCCGTTGGGCTTGTTCTGCTGGGCAGCACGGTCCGCAGCCACCAGCACCATGATGCCCAGGAACACGGTCATGACGCCGCCGACGAGGTACATCGGCAGGTTATTCACCCGGCGCACGCCGGATTTTCTGGAGAGTTCGCCGGGCGACGCCTCGGGGACGTCTGGTCTTCGGTCACGTGGTCAACCATCGCCGGTCACTCCTTGCGAACCCAGGCACCGGCCGGCGCCACGCGGTCATTCTGTGCCAGGTAGGCGCGGCTGAGCGATTTCTGCCCCACCATCACCGTGACGCGGTAAAGATTCGGACTGGCCACTGCGTCGAGCACGTAGTGCAGGCTCAGCCCTGGCGCAGTTGCCGGCGCGGCTTCCTTGACCTCCACGAGCGCGTAGCCCTTGGCCCGCAGCGCTTCCACCAGGGCGCTGCCATAGGCATCCGGCGTCGGCTGGCCGAGATGGAAGCGCGTTCTTGCCGGCGGGTACAGGGCGACCAGCTGCTTCACCGTGTCGGCAGCGATCCTTTCCTCGAGGCCGGCCGGGGGCTCGGTCGCGAAGTTGCCGTAGGGCGCGGTCGACGCGCAACCGGCCAGAGCCATCACCAGGAACGCGGAGAGGGCGAACTGGCGCATGGCTATTTCCCCCTTTGAATTGTCACGCGATCCTGTGACGAGCCGACGCCGGCGATCAGGATTGCCTTGTCGAACACGCTATCGACGATGTAGCGGTCGCCCTGAACGCGGTAATTGACCATCACGGTTTCATCGTCGGTGAACACGCCGCCGTCCTTGCGCACCACCAGCAGCGCCGGCGCTTCGGTCTGGGCCATCGTCGACGGCATCTGAATGATGGTCTTGCGGCCATCGTTGTAGACCCGCACCGGTTTCCAGGCCGCGCTGCCCGATACCTCGTACTCGAAGCTCAGGTTGCCCATGTACTCGCGGGTTTCCGGCATCGTCCGGTCTTCGCGATCCCTCCCTTCGCGGATCTTGAGCGCTTCCCACTTCGCCATCGCCTCCTCGGGGTAGGTGAAGGCCACCTGCGGCATGTACTGGGTGCGATGCGAGCGCAGCCGCAGGTGGTACGTGCGGCGGTTGGTGGTCACGACCATCGACGTTTCCAGGCCGACGTCCAGCGGCTTGATGATCAGGTGCTGCACTTCGCCGCCACCGCTGCCGGTGACGGCCGGTTCGCCCGTCCAGCGGGCGGTATCGCCGAGGTTGATCGAGTTGACCTGCTCGCCGGCCTGCAGGGCGACGTCGCACACTTGCAGCACCGCGCAGACGATACTCGGTTGCTGCGCGCCGTACAGGAACTTGATCGAACCGTTGGGCCCGGTCACCGGGGCAATGCCCTTTGGCCCTCGGGTTCTTCCACTTCTCGGCGATGGCAATGGCCGCCTTCTCCTGCGGCGTCAGGGTCGGGTTCTTGTCCGAAAAATACAGCTCGGTCAGGTGGTCGCCCGGGGCTGCCAGGACAATGGCGGAAGCGACGCCAGGGAGCAGGGCGAAGAGCGGTTTTTTCATGAGGGCTCCTTTCTTAAAGCTGCTTCGCCCAGGAGAAGTCACGGACGTACAGGCCGATCGGATTGTTGCGGATCTGTTCTTCGCTGGTGCTGGTGGTCGGTTCGGCGACATAGACCGTCACCAGGGCGCGCATGCGGAAGGGCTGGCCCTTCAGGATCCCCTGGCGGTCGCGGCTGGTCTCGACCCAGTCGACCTGCCAGGTTTCCGGCGTTTGCGGCAGCACCGAGGCGATCTCGATGCTGACCGTCTCCTTGGCGGCCCGCTTGAACGGGCTGGATTCTTCGGCGCCGTTCAGCCATTCGTTCATCCTGGCCGTGGCCGGGTCGTTCGGTGCCAGCATCGAGTACACGCGGAACACCGCCTTGCGCTGCAGGGCCACGTCGGGTGTCACCAGGCGGGCGTCGGCGATGAAGGAAGCCACCGACGCTTCGATCACCCGGGCATCGGCCGGCGCGGCGCGATCGGCCGGCGCCACGGCCACGGCCTGCCCGAGCCTGTCGACCTGGACGACATACGGCACGAACTTCGATTGGCTGCCGATGTGGATGATGCCGCCGACGCCCGCCAGCGCGATCAACAGCGACAGGATGCCGATCACCTGCCAGGTCTGGCGCGACGACACGACGCCGCCGACATGGTCGTTCCAGGTCCGGCGAGCAGCCAGGTAGGGGTTCTCGCTTTCGTCCTGGCGGAACCCCCAGGTCGTCGGTTCATTGGCGCTTTGGCGATCGGCGTCCGCTGCGGGCTTCCGGCCGATCAGGCGCTTGATCTGGTCTGCGAAGTTCATGTGGTCACTCCATAGGTGTCCAGCGTCAATCCCCGCCCGGCCAGCCACTCGTGCACCCAGCCATCGCCCAGCTTGCTTTCCAGATGCTGGATGGTGGCCAGCGATTCCTTGTCGGAGGCACCGACGAAGGCGAGCGCCAGGGGGCCGAGGGCGAGGTCGTACAGGCGGCGGCCGTTCTCCGAGACGTAGTAGTACTGACGCTTGGGAACGGCCGTCGCCAGAATCTCGATCTGCCGGGTGTTGAGGCCCATGCGGCGGTAGAGGGCTGCGGTGTCCTCGTCGCGGGCATAGAGGTTGGGCAGGAAGATCTTGGTCGCCGTCGATTCGACGATCACATCCAGAATGCCTGAATTGGCGGCGTCGGAGAGACTTTGCGTGGCCATCAGCACCAGGCAGTTGGCCTTGCGCAAGGTCTTGAGCCATTCCCTGATCTTGGCGCGAAAGGCCGGGTGCCCGAGCATCAACCAGGCCTCGTCCAGCATGATCACGGCCGGCTGGCCGTGCAGCGCGCGCTCGATGCGCCGGAAGAGGTAGAGCAGCACCGGCAGCGCGTACTTCTCGCCGAGGTTCATCAACTCGTCGATCTCGAAGACGGTGAAATCGGAGAACGACAAGCCATCCTCTTCGGCGTCCAGCAGGTGCCCCATGGCGCCATCGACGGTGTACTGACGGATCGCGTCGCGGATCGCTTCGTCCTGGATGGTGACCGAGAATTCGGACAGGGTGCGGCCGCCGCTGGCGTGCAGGCTGAGGATCGCATGGCCGATCTCGTTGCGCTGCGCCGGCGTGGTGTGCAGGTCGTTCAAGGCCAGGAGGGTGTCGATCCACTCCATCGCCCAGGCGCGGTCGCCCTTGGTTTCGAGGAACTGCAGCGGGCAGAAGGCCAGCTGATCATCGTCGGCTGCCACCGTGAAGTGCAGACCACTGGCGCCTCGGGTCTGGGCGCGGATGGCGGCAGCGAGCGGGTACATTGCCATGCCCTTGTCGAAGGCGAAGATCGACATGCCGGCGTAGCGGCGAAGCTGCGCGGCGAGGATGCCGAGGTGCGTCGATTTGCCGGTACCGGTCGGGCCGAATAGGAAGGTATGGCCGAGGTCACGCACGTGCAGGTTGAGGCGGAACGGCGTCGCGCCGTGGGTGACGCAGTGCATCAGCGCCGGCGCGAGTGGCGGGTACATCGGGCAAGGGGCGGCGTTGCTGCCGGTCCAGATGGTGCTCGTCGGCAGCAGATCGGCCAGGTTCAGGGTGTTGATCAGCGGCCGGCGGACGTTTTCCACGCCGTGGCCGGGCAGGCTGCCGAGGTAGGCGTCCATGGTGTTGATGGTCTCGATGCGGGCGGCGAAGCCGAGGCGGTTGACGGCCTTTTCCACCTGGCGGGCAGACGCTTCCAGGCGGCTGCGATCCTCGTCCATGAGCACGACGACGCTGGTGTAGTAGCCTTGCGCCACCAGGCCGCTATTGACTTCAGCGATCGCCGCTTCGGCGTCGGCGACCATCGACAGCGCGTCCTGATCGATCGGCCCGAGGTGAGTGTTGAAGACCTGGTCGAAGAAGCCACGGATCTTCTGCCGCCACTTCTTGCGGAACTTGTCGAGGTGCTTCACCGCCTCGTGCGTGTCCATGAAGAGGAAACGCGACGACCAGCGATATTCGCAGGCCAGCTCGCCGAGGGCGGTCAACATGCCCGGCGTCGATTCCAGCGGGAAGCCTTCGATGGCGACGACCTGGATGAACTTGCGGCCGACCTTCGGCACGACGCCGGTCCACAGTTCCTGCCCACCGATGAGCGCGTCCAGGTACATCGGGTTGCTCGGCAACTGCAGCGGATGATTCATGCCGGTGACGCAGAACTGCAGCCAGCGCAGGAAGTCATCGTGGGTGACTTCCGATCCGTCCTCGTTGACCACCTGGTGGCCGCGTAGCCGCTGCAGCTCCACCGCCGACGACAGGCGCGACTCGATGCTGACGCACTCGCGCTTGAAGAACTCGATCAAGCCGCGGGTGTGGGCCTTGTGGTCGGGTGCCTTGGCGTCATCGTCGAACATCAGCTCGACGAACTTGCGCTGCGCGAGCAGCGCCGGGAACCAGGTCAGCGTCAGCACGTAGTAGCCTTCGTACATCGTGCCCAGACCCTCGAACAGTTGCCGCCGCTCCTCGTCGATCGCTGCCGATACCCCGTCGGGAAAATGGGAGGTGCCACGATCGAGATAGTTGGGTGCTGGCAGCCGTGCTGCATCGACGTGCACCATCCAGCCATTGCCGAGCCCGGACAGCGCCTGGTTGATGCGCAACGAAACGGCCTCGCGTTGCTCGTCGGTGCTGCTGGCGTTGTCGGCGCCCTTGTACAGCCAGGCGGCCATGAAGGCGCCGTTCTTGCCGACCATCACGCCATCATCGACCAGCGCGGCGTAGTTGAGCAGATCGGCCAGCCCGGCATCCCGCGAGCGGTGCTTTTTGAGCTTCAGTTCCTCGTCGACCGCACGGATGCGGGCGTAGAGGACGAGCAGCAGCAGGGCGCCGAGGGTGGCAATGGCGAAGGCAATGCCGGCGATCATTGGTACTGCTTCCCCTGGCTGGCCGGGTTTTCCCGGAACGGCGTGCTGCGCGCCGGGTAATACGGCTTGTAGCGACGGTGCCGCAGGTACACGTGGCGCATCCGGGGATCTGCCTTGGCCATGATCCGCAGCGCGTAGAGCGCGCCGAACCAGAGCAGCAGGCCGACGACCGTGGCCCGCAGCTCCTGCGCGCTGAAGACCAGCGCGAAGGCCAGCAGACCCGAGAACATGACCAGTTCACGATCGCCGCCCATGAACAGGTTGTCCCGATTGCCGGCCCGCCGAATGGGGATCTTGCGCAGCGCCATGCTCAGGCGAGCCTTCCCGGAGCGATCCCGCCGGAGAGCTTGACCGCGTCGAACGCGCCTTCACCGAGGGCGGCGATTTCCGCGCCACGGCCGAAGAAGCTGCTCATCATGTTTTGCGCGCCAACCAGCAGGGCCATGACGAGAACGACGAAGATCAAGGTGCGGAAGAAGCCGTTCAGGTCGCCACCGAAGATCAGCACGCCACCCGCCACGACGATGCCGATCATCGCCAGCGCGAACGCGACCGGGCCGGTGACCGAGTTGCGGAGGTTGGTCAGCCAGCTTTCATAGGGCAGCGACCCGCCGGTGCCTTCCGCTGCGAAGACGTGTTGCGGGACCAGCAAGAACACCAGCAGCAGGATCGCCAGTCCGCAATAGAACAGGGTCGAACGGGCGAGCGGGTAGGGAAGGGCGGACGAGTGCATGGGGCTGGCTCCTTTACAGAGGACGAGTGAGGTAAGCGCCGTCGGCGTAGCCGGCCACTTCCAGGATCTCCTGAACGCAGCGGCCTTCGGGGGTGCGGGCGATATGGACGATGACGTGCACCGCTTCGCCGATCAGCGGTTCGATCGGCCGGGGTGATTCCGGGTGCATGCTGATCAGCATGGCGAGGCGGTCCAGCCCCGACCTCGCGTTGTTGGCGTGGAGGGTGGCGGCACCGCCTTCGTGGCCGGTGTTCCAGGCCATCAGCAGGTCCAGCGCTTCGGGGCCGCGCACTTCGCCGACCAGGATCCGGTCGGGCCGCATGCGCAGGGTGGTCTTGAGAAGCATGGTCATCGTGACTTCGAGCGAGGTGTGGTACTGCACGAAGTTCTCGGCGGCACACTGGATCTCGCCGGTGTCCTCGATGATGAAAACGCGCTCGGCCGGATCGAACTCGACCATGGCATTGATGATCGCGTTGACCAGCGTGGTCTTGCCGGAGCCGGTGCCACCGATCACCAGGATGTTCCGGTGCGCCTTGATGGCGGCCGTCAGGGTCGCCTGCTGCGCGGCGGTCATGATCCCGGCCGCGACGTACTGGTCGAGTGTGAAGATGGCCACGGCCTTCTTGCGGATGGCGAAAGTCGGCGCGGGGACGACCGGCGGAAGCTGGCCGGCGAAGCGCGAGCCATCAATCGGCAGCTCGCCTTCGAGAATCGGCTTGTGCCGCGTCACTTCCTTGCTGTGATAGCCGGCAACGGTCTTGATGATCGCTTCGGCGCGCGCGAAGGGAATGCTGCCAATGCAGCGCATCTTCTCGCCCAGCCGCTCCTGCCACAGCCTGCCGTCGGCATTGAGCATCATCTCGACGGTCCTGGGGTCGGCCAGGGCGTCCATCATGAGCGGTCCCAGATCACGCTCCAGCTTCCTCTTCGCCCGATCCTTGAGGGAAGAAACGGATTCTTCGATGTCTGTCATGTATCGATCCCGGTTTGCTTCGGTTGAATGTCAACCTTCGACCTGCTAGATACGATATAACGAATTGCAGAATTGCGCAAGACAACGATTATGGTGAACAAGAACGCGGCCGTGTGCAACTACCAGGCGACGTCGACGGGGCGGATAGCGGGTACTGGCGTTGAGGATGTGTTTCTACGTGGTTCTTTGTGACAAGCCGAGGCGCTCGTCAGGCGTGGATCATGGAATCCGGAACTGGGCGTGGTCGGCGCGGAATGCGCCTTTGCGGGGGAGGAGACAGCGAGGGGGTAGGGAGGGCTTCAGCGGCTAAAGGCCCTCACCTGGCGTCAGGACGGTTTGCGCAACTTGCTCCGTGCCGCTTCGTCCCACTTCTTGACGATGAACGCCTGATGTTCCGGCAGGACTGCCGACACCCGCACAACGCCTTCGGGAAGGCTTCGCGGGGCGCTCCCGCCCGCCAGGGCATCCAGGCTCTCGCGGTCAAGGTCGGTCGATTCCAGGAGAGTCTGCAGCGGCGTTTCCAGGGCTTCCGCGATCGCCTCCATGATCTTCAAGGAAGGGTTCGCCTTGCCATTGGTCAGGTCGGACAGGAAAGAGATGGAGATGTCGGCCTTTGCGGCCAGTTCGTTCTTCGTCATGCCGCGTTCGTCGAGCAAGCGAAGGATGTTCGTGAAAAGATTTGGTTGTGCACAGTGCCCGTCGCCATCCGGTGGTGCGGCTTCTCTGAAATTTAGCCGCTAAAGTTCTTGATCTTGGGATACGGTTTAGCTAAATCGCGGTTTGATGCCATCAGGAGAAGTTGGTTTCCAGCCCACGCAGGCCACTCAATCAGCAACCCGGCCTGTCGACATGACAGGCCGACAGCCGACAATGATCGGCGTCGTATGTGCCCTTCACGATCCCCCGAAAAATCGAAAGCAAAAATCACGCCGTATTACCGCGTACGCTTAAAATCAATGACTTGCTTCTGGTTTCTGGAAAAAGAAAAAGCCAACTGTAAAAATAGTCGACAGTCATTCGCAATCCTCTGGCGGTGCTGGGGGTTGGGCGTGACCAGTGCTTTTGGGTATTTTGGGTTGCAGGCGGCCGGCATATCCACTGCGGAGTGTGCATTGCTTCAGTGATCGGGTTCGAGATCGTCCTGGTCGTCGTTCTGAAGCGCTCGAAGTTCCTCGGTCAGCGCCTCGATGCTCGGCAGGACGCCCGCCATGGCGTCGGGCAGGGCGGTGCGGTAGGTGGAGACCCCCATCGGCGTATGGATGTCACGCAGTGCATACTCGACGACCGTCCCCTTCTTGCTCTTGCAGAGCACGAGGCCGATCGTTGGCGCATCGACAGTCTGGTTGCGCACCAGCTCATCGACGGCGGCGAGGTAGAAATTGAGCTTGCCGACGTACTCGGGCCGGAAGGCGGTATTCTTGAGTTCGATCACCACGTAGCAGTGCAGGCGGGTGTGATAGAAGAGCAAGTCCATGAAGAACTCGTCGCCGTCGACCTCAAGACGGTACTGACTTCCCACAAACGCGAAACCGACGCCGAGCTCGATCAGGAAGTCTCGCAGCCGCAGCAGGAGCGCCTTTTCGATGGTGCGCTCATTGGACGAATCCGTAATCCCGAGGAAGTCGAAAGTGTACGGGTCCTTGAGGATGTCGCGAGCCAGGTCGGACTGTGGCGACGGCAGCGCACGATCGAAGTTGGTTTGCGCGGCGCCCACGCGCCGGTGAGCGGCCGTCTCGATCTGGAGTTCGAGCACCGACCGGCTCCAGCCGTTTTCGATGGTCTTGCGGATGTACCACTCGCGCGTCGGCCGGTCCTTGACCTGGTCGAGAAGAATGCAGTTGTGGAACCACGGCACTTGTGCAGCAGCTTGCTGCACAAATTCTTCTTCAGGCCAGGCCTCGGCGAACGCCCGCATGTACTTCATGTTGCGAGGGGAAAGCCCGCGCATGTCGGGGAACTCGGCACGGAGGTCGCGGGCCAGTTGGTCGATGACCTTCGCCCCCCAGCCCTGGGCGGATTGCCGTTCGAGAATCTCCTTGCCGATGCGCCAATAGAGCAGGACCAGTTCCCGGTTAACGGCGAGACCAGCCTTGAGCCTCGCCGTGCGGATGGTGGTCTTCAACTCCGCAAGCCATGCGGCGTAGTCGGGAGGGATGAGGGTTGTCATGCTTCGGCGGTTATGGTTTTCGGCGAGTCACTTGATCTGGAATTGTCCACCAGGCTGCTGCACTGTTGCGGAGTTCAGCGTGAATCGACCCGGCACGCCTCCCAAGGTCGGCCAGCCGGCATGATACGAAGCGCGAAGAACGGCTGCGCCGTCCATCGCGCCGGTCTGCCGATGAACACAGTGATCGGGGTGGCCCGGGACGATTTGGGGTAAGGTCCGACAAAAAAGCGCTCACTTCCGTTGCGGCGTCTCGAACGCGAATGTCAGCGATCCTGCACGATTCTCCGTCCCGCTACGCCTCGAATCCCAACAGGCTCCACCAGTCGCTGGCCGCATGCAGCACACGCACGATGGACACGCCGCCGGGGCGCGGCTGGTAGAACACCAGGTGATTGTCGAAATCCTTGACCCGCCATTTGCGCATGCCCGCCAGGTCAGGATGTTTGAGCGTTACCGGTGCGCCCATCATGGGCTGCCGCGCCAGGTCGGCGAAGCTGGCTTCGGCCGGGCTCAGGAAGCGTTCGGCCACGTTCAGCCCAGCGTTTTCGGCCAGATAGACGAAGTGTTCTACCAGGTCGCGCCGCGCCGCCGCGCGCTTGGTAACCAGCGGCATCAGCGCGGTTTCTTTCGCGCTTCGACCTTGGCCAAGGCTTCCCTGCGGATGGCGCTCCAGTCCGCCGGGGTCAGTTCACTCTCAGCGCCACTCAGTCCTTCCAACAGCTTCGCTTCGAGCTGTTCTTCGGCTTTGCGTTTCTCGTCGGCGCGGATCAGCTCGCGCACATATTCGCTCACGCTGCTGTAGCGGCCTTGGGCAATCTGTCCATCCACGAACTGCTTCAAGGGGTCGGGCAGCGAAATATTCATGCTTTGCATGGAGCACCTCCTTATCTCACCTAAAGTGCCACAAACAGCAAAAGATGGCAATAACTGCCATGTGACCCAGGGCAATCGCATGAATGCCATCGTCGTGAACCCTCCAAAATAATCGTTTACGCTCAATGAGTTACAAAGGGGCTGTTCACAGCCCCTTGATTTGTGTAGTTTTCTGTCTTTTTGGGGTTTTCCATGAGGGCAGAAAGCAAGTTCCGGCTGGTCGACGTCTGGGCACAGGTCTATCACTCGTGCAGGAACCGCGCCTGCCCGCTGCGTCGGACCCGGGCGAAGGAAGCCTGGGTCGCCGCAAGGCGGCGTGAAGTGCTGCCCGTGCCTTACTTTCACCTGGTGTTCACGCTGCCGCACGACCTCAATGGCCTGATTGCCGCCGCACCACGGCCGCTCTACGAGACGCTGTTCTCCGCGGTATCGGCAACGCTTACCGAGTTCGCCGCCAACCCGCGACATCTGGGCGGCGTGTCGGCGTTCTCGCTGGTGCTGCACACGTGGAAGCAGGATCTCGGCCGACATGTCCATCTGCATGCGCTGGTACTTCAAGACCCGAGGCACCCGAAGCTGGGTATTTGCCGCAACAGAAGAAAAAGAGGATGGAACGAAAAGGGAACTTACCTTGCTGCTAGAGTCGGATACGCCGATAAGACGGCATGTCAAGATCAAAGCTGACGCGAACCCGCATGACCGCCAATGGGAAGAGTACTTCGAGGCCCGATGGGGCAAGAAAATGCTGTATTCAGTGTGCGGTCGCAGGAAGTTTTACCGCGTCTGGCAAAGGCAAGACGGCCTGTGTTCGGTCTGTCAAAATTCCATCACGACGAGCACTCCCTGGGGTGTTCGCCACATCGTGAAACGGACGGATGGCGGATCGGATGCCGCAAGCAACCTTCAGATGCAACATCTCAGTTGCCGTAGAAACCTGTAGTATGCCCGAATGAAAGTTGTGAAACCGGGTATCGAAAGATGCCTTTGTAGAGGCTTGAGCCGTGTGTGCTGAAAGGTGCAAGCACGGTTCTTGGGGGCCGGGCGCGGGCAACCGTGTTCGGCTACCCGACGTTG
>JADJFK010000015.1 GCA_016708585.1 Sulfuritalea sp.
CAGGTAGTTCTGGTAGTCGCGGTCGGGGCGGCGCTCGTAGAAGCCGGCGGTGTAGCCGCGGTTGGCTAGGCCGTCGAGCTGGCCGATCAGCTGCGGGTCGAAGGGCCGCCCGGCGACGGCGTCGGCTATCGCCCGGCGGTAGCTCTGGCAACTGCGCGCGACGTAGTAGGCCGACTTGGTGCGGCCCTCGATCTTCAGCGAATCGACGCCGATCTCGGCCAGCCGGGCGACGTACTCGATGGCGCGCAGGTCCTTCGAGTTGAGGATGTAGCTGCCGTGCTCGTCTTCCTCGATCGGCATGTACTCGCCGGGGCGCTCGCGTTCCTCGATCAGCCAGGCGCCGGGGCGGCGCAGCTTCGAAGGCGCGGCGGGCAGAGTCGCGCGCGCGGCACGGCGAGGTCCACGTCGCCCGTGGCATCCTCGGCGCCTTCATGGACCTTGTAGTCCCAGCGGCAGGATTGGTGCAGCTGCCCTGGTTGGGGTCGCGGTGGTTGAAGTAGCCGGAGAGCAGGCAGCGCCCCGAGTAGGCGATGCACAGCGCGCCATGGACGAAGACTTCCAGTTCCGTGTCCGGGCATTCCTGGCGGATCTCGGCGACTTCGTCGAGCGAGAGTTCGCGCGAGAGGATGACGCGGCTGATGCCGGCGGCGCGCCAGAACTTTACCGCGGCATGGTTCACCGTGTTGGCCTGCACCGAGAGGTGGATGGCCATGTGCGGCCAGCGTTCGCGCACCATGGCGATCAGGCCGGGGTCGGCCATGATCAGCGCGTCGGGCGCGAGCGCGACCACCGGCGCCATGTCGTCGAGGTAGGTCTTGAGCTTGGTGTTGTGCGGCAGCACGTTGCTGACCACGTAGAAGCGCTTGCCGCGGGCGTGGGCGGCGGCGATCGCGGCGCCCAGCGCGGTGATGTCGCCAGATTCGTTGTTGCGCACGCGCAGGCTGTAGCGCGGCTGGCCGGCGTAGATGGCGTCGGCGCCGAAATCCAGCGCCGTGCGCGCCATCGCCGGCGAACCGGCGGGCGCCAGCAGCTCGGGCGCCTTCACGTCGCCGCTACGCGCAGGTCGTCGGTCACGGTGCCGATCTGCGCCAGCTCCGCCTCGTGCGCCGGGTCGCGGAAGTCCTCGTCGAGTGCGGCCAGTTCCCACTCCCGCATCGCCGGATGGCCGAGCATGGCATCCATGTAGTCGGCGGTGGTGTCGGCCACGACGACGCCGTAGCTGCGGAAGCGGTAGACCACCGGCGCGAAGAAGGCGTCGACGGCGCTGAATTCCGGCCCGGCGAGGAAGGGGCCGCCGTAGCGGTCGACGCCTTCGCTCCACAGGCGTTCGATGCGGGCGATATCCGCCAGTAGGCCGGGGGAGCGATTCGTGACGGCGACGCGGACGCCGATGTTCATGCCGTGTTCGTTGCGCAGGCAGGCGAAGCCGGAATGCATTTCGGCGGCGGCGCAACGCGCCAGGCGCGGGCCCGGTCGTCGGCCGGCCAGACCTGCGGATGCCGCTCGGCAAGGTATTCGGCGATGGCCAGCGAATCCCAGACCACGGTGTCGCCATCCTCCAGCCAGGGCACACGGCCGGAGGGCGAAATGCCGCGGAAGTCGCTCGGACTGCCGGGCGTGAAGCGGTGCAGCACCTCGTCGAATTCGATGCCGCAGGCGCGCATCAGCACCCAGGGCCGCAGCGACCAGGAGGAGTAGTTCTTGTTGGTGATGTGGAGGGTATACACGCGCTCAAACCCGGATGGTTTCGTCGAGCGTGATATCGACCATCAGGTCGTGCGAGATGCGCTCCAGCTCGCGCGTCAGGGCACCGGCGTCAAGCTCCGGCGCGGCGGTGAGTTCGGCCATGGCATGGAACAGCACGGCGGCCGACATCGGCGCGCTGGAGGTGTGGGTGTCGAGGCTTTCGACATTGACCGCGTGGTGCGCCAGTACCTGCGACACCTCGCGCACGATGCCGATGCGGTCGTGGCCGACCAGCGCCAGCTTCAGCCGCCGTCCCGCAGGCGCCGACTTTTGAAGGGTGGCCGATTCCACCGTGACTTTCAGCCCCTTGAGCTGGCCCAATGCCGTGCCCAGTGCCTCCGCTTGCGCGGCACCGACGCTGACCTCGACGATGCCGGCAAACTTGCCGGCCAGCTGCGCCATCGAGGATTCCAGCCAGTTGCCCTGATGGGCGCTGATCGCGGCGGAAAGTTCGCCGACCAGGCCGGGGCGATCGTCGCCGATGACGGTGAGTACGAGATGGACGGGCGCTTGGCTCATGTGTAATTCTCCATCGGCACGCAGCCGCAGAACAGGTTGCGGTCGCCGTGCACACGTCGTCGATGCGATTCACGAACGGCCAGAACTTGTTCTCCGGCCACCCAGGGCAGCGGGAACACGGCCTGCTCGCGCGTGTAGGGCCGGGTCCATTCGCCCATCAGGTCGGCCTCGGTGTGCGGTGCGTGCTTGAGCGGGCTTTGCTCCAGCGTCCATTCGCCGGTCTCGATCATCCGGATCTCGTCGCGGATGCTGCACATCGCGGCGCAGAAGCGGTCGAGCTCGGCCTTGTCCTCGGACTCGGTGGGCTCGACCATCAGCGTGCCGGCCACCGGGAAGCTCACTGTCGGGGCGTGGAAGCCGTAGTCCATCAGGCGCTTGGCGATGTCGATCTCGGCCACGCCGGTCGCCGCCTTGATGGCGCGCACGTCGAGGATGCACTCGTGGGCGACGCGGCCCTGGCTGCCGCTGTAGAGCACCGGGTAGTGGTCCTTGAGTTTCGCCGCGACGTAGTTGGCGTTGAGTATCGCGATCTCGGTGGCGCGCGTGAGGCCGGCGCCGCCCATCATGGTGATGTACATCCAGGAGATCGGCAGGATGGACGCCGAGCCCCAGGGGGCGGCGGAGACCGACCCCATCCCCCTCCCGGCCTCCCCCTTGAAGGGGGAGGGGACCTCCCTCCCCTGCAAGGGGTGGTTGGGGATGCAGCCCGGCGCAAAGGCCAGAGATGGCTCTTGAGCCCGATCGGTCCCATGCCCGGCCCGCCGCCGCCGTGCGGGATGGCGAAGGTCTTGTGCAGGTTGATGTGCGAGACGTCGGCGCCGATGTCGGCCGGGCGGCAGAGGCCGACCTGGGCGTTGAGGTTGGCGCCGTCCATGCTACCTGGCCGCCGTGGGCATGCACGATGGCGCAGATGTCGCGCACCGACTCTTCGAACACGCCGTGGGTGGAGGGGTAGGTGATCATCAGGCAGGACAGGTTCGCGGCGTGCTGCGCGGCCTTGGTCTTGAGGTCGGCGACATCGACGTTGCCGCTGTCGTCGCAGGCCACCGCGACCACTTCCAGCCCGCACATCTGCGCCGTGGCCGGGTTGGTGCCGTGGGCCGACTTCGGGATCAGGCAGACGTTGCGCGCGCCTTGGCCGTTGGCTTCCTGGAAGCGGCGGATCGATACCAGCCCGGCGTACTCGCCCTGCGCGCCGGAATTCGGCTGCATGCAGACGGCATCGAAGCCGGTAATCGCCTTGAGCTGGTTCTCCAGCCCGGTGATCAGTTCGACGTAGCCCTGCGCCTGGTCGAGCGGGGCGAAGGGATGCATCTGGGCGAACTCGGGCCAGGACACCGGGATCATCTCGGCGGCGGCGTTGAGCTTCATGGTGCAGGAGCCGAGCGGGATCATGGCGTGGTCCAGCGCCAGGTCGCGGTTCTGCAGGCGCTTGAGGTAGCGCAGCATGCCGTGCTCGGTGTGGTGGGTGTTGAACACCGGGTGGGCCAGGATCGGCTCGCGCCGCTGCAGCGTCACCGAAATCGCGCAGGGCCGCGCGGCGTCGTGCGCCTCGACCGGGGCGCCTGTATGGCCGAAGAGCTTCAGCAGCGCGGCGACGTCGTCGCGCGTGGTGGTCTCGTCCACGCTGATGCCGACCGTTTCGTCATCGACGCGGCGCAGGTTGTAGCCGGCGGCGACCGCCGCCTGCATGATCTTCGCCGTCTCGCCGGCGCCGACTTTCAGTTCGAAGCTGTCGAAGAAGTCGCGCCCCGTGACGCCCAGCGCGCCGGCCAGCAGGGCGGCGAGGCGGTGGATGCGCGAGGCGATGGCGCGCAGGCCTTTCGGCCCGTGCCACACCGCGTACATGCCGGCGATGTTGGCCAGCAGCACCTGCGAGGTGCAGATGTTGGAATTGGCCTTCTCGCGCCGGATGTGCTGCTCGCGCGTCTGCAGCGCCATGCGGTAGGCGGTCTTGCCGCGCGCATCCTTCGAGACGCCGATGATGCGGCCGGGCATCGAGCGCACGTGCGCCTCGCGCGTGGCGAAGAAGGCCGCGTGCGGGCCGCCGAAGCCCATCGGCACGCCGAAGCGCTGCGACGAGCCGAGCGCGATGTCGGCCCCCATCTCGCCGGGCGACTTGAGCAGCACCAGCGCCATCAGGTCGGAGGCGACGGCGACCACGCCGCCCTTGTTCTTCACCTCGGCGATCGCGGTGGTCAGGTCGGCGATCTCGCCGCGTGCGTTGGGATACTGGAACAGGGCGCCGAACAGGTCGTGCCGGTGGGCTTCTTCCGGCTTGCCATAAACCAGGTCGAAGCCGAAGAAGCCGGCGCGCGTCCGGATCACGTCGATGGTCTGCGGGAAGGCCGCCTCATCGACGAAGAAAACATTGCCCTTGCTCTTCGAGATGCGCCGCGCCATGGTCATGGCTTCGGCGGCGGCGGTGGCTTCGTCGAGCAGCGAGGCGTTGGCGATCTCCAGGCCGGTGAGGTCGACCACCATCTGCTGGTAGTTGAGCAGGGCTTCCAGCCGGCCCTGGGCGATCTCGGCCTGGTAGGGCGTGTAGGCCGTGTACCAGCCGGGGTTCTCGAACAGGTTGCGCAGGATCACCGGTGGCGTCAGCGTGCCGTAATAGCCCTGGCCGATCAGCGACTTCTTCAGCACGTTCTTCGCCGCCACGGCTTTCAGGGCCGCCAGCGCCGCGTGTTCCGGCATGGCGGCGGGCAGGTCCAGCGGGCGCTGCAGGCGGATCGTCGCCGGCACCGTTTCGCCGATCAGCGTGCGCAGCGAATCGGTGCCGATCGAGGCCAGCATCGCGGCGATGGCATGTTCGCCGGGGCCGATGTGGCGGCCGATGAATTCGTCGCGGTTTTCGAGTTCGGTCAGGGCGTGGGACAGGTGTTCGGCGTGCATGTCAGAGCGTCGCGGCGTAGGCTTCGGCGCCCAGCAGGCCGCCCAGTTCGGTCGCGCACGCGCCGGCGTCGGCCGGCTTGATGCGGAACAGCCAGGCCGCATAGGCGTCCTGGTTCACGCTTTCCGGCGCGTCGGCCGCCGCCTGGTTGGCCTCCACCACTTCGCCGGAGACGGGCGAGTAGATGTCGGAAGCGGCCTTCACCGATTCGACCACCGCGCATTCCTCGCCGGCCTTGACCGTGCGGCCGACCGCCGGCAGTTCGAGGAAGACGATGTCGCCCAGCGCTTCCTGGGCGTGGTCGGTGATGCCGATGGTGACGCTGCCGTCGGCTTCGAGCCGGGCCCATTCGTGGGAGGCGGCGTATTTCAGGTTGTCTGGCGTGTTCATGTGCATTTCCTCAGATCAGGGGCTTACCGTTACGGACGAATACGGGTTTGACGACGCGCGCCCGGAGGCGCTTGTCGCGGATTTCGACGTCGACTTCGCTGCCGATGGCCACACCCTCCGGCAGGCGCGCCAGGGCGATCGACTGGTTCAGCGTGGGCGAGAAGCTGCCGCTGGTGGTCTCGCCTTCGCCCTGCGGCGTGATGACCTTCTGGTGGGCGCGCAGCACGCCGCGCTCCAGCAGCAGCAGGCCGGCGAACTGGTTGCGCGGCTGGGTCGCCGCCAGCGCCGCCTTGCCGATGAAGTCGCGCGCGGGATCCTTGAAGTCCACGGTCCAGCGCAGACCGGCTTCGTAGGGCGTGATGTCCTCGTCCATGTCCTGGCCGTAGAGGTTCATGCCGGCTTCGAGGCGCAGGGTGTCCCGCGCGCCCAGGCCGCAGGGCCGCACGCCGGCAGCGAGCAGGGCCTGCCAGGTGGCGGCGGCGCTCTCGGCCGGAAGGGTGATCTCGAAGCCGTCCTCGCCGGTGTAGCCGGTGCGGGCGATCAGCCAGTCGCCGCTGGTTGACGTACATTCGGCGGCCTGGAACACGCCCAGCGGTTCGCTGGCGGCGCGATACCCGGGGAAGGCCGTCCAGAAACGCTCGCGTGCGTTCGGCCCCTGCACGGCGATCATGGCCACGGCGTCGATGCCGGTGTGGCGGCGCTCGTGCGCATCGGGACCCTGCAGGGCAATCATCGTCACCGCGTCGTCGTGGCCCCGGCGCCGCACCTTCAGGGTGGCATCGAATCCGGCGAGGCAGGCGCGCATCCAGGCGATGTCCTTCGCCGTGGTGCCGGCGTTCACCACGATGCGGTAGCGCTCGGGCGTGAAGAAGTACACGATCAGGTCGTCGATCACACCGCCGGTTTCGTCCAGCATGCAGGAATACAGCGCCTTGCCCGGCACGGTCAGCCTGGCCACGTCGTTGGCCAGCAGGCGGCGCAGGTAGTCGCGGGCGCCGGGTCCGGCGAGGTCCAGCGCGCACATGTGGGAAACGTCGAACATGCCGGCGTCGCGCCGCACGGCGTGGTGTTCCTCGATCTGCGAGCCGTAATGGATGGGCATCTCCCAGCCGGAGAAATCGACCATCTTCGCGCCGGCGGCGAGGTGGGATGCGTGGAGCGGAGTGCGTGATGGCATGGTGGTCCTCGAACTGATGGCGGCAGGATGCGCGACGGTTTCCGTCATATCCCCGATCTGTCCTTGGCGCCTGAGAGATTTACCCCGTCGGCGGGCAGGCTTCACGATGCTGCAATAAGCTGCCGCTCTCCAGATTTGTGCTGCGTCGTCGGCCCTTTTGCCTGAGCGGTTCCCGGGGGTTGCGCCTTCGGCGGTGACGGTGGGAGTCACTCTCTCCCGACGACCAGCCCGGATTATCCTATAAACGTCCGGATCGCGGTTCGGGAAATCCAGCGGCGGCCTTTACCGCGGCCATGGTTTGCTGTACTGTACGAAAAAACAGCCACAGGAGCAGCCCATGGCCCACGATCTGACGTCCCGCCAGCAGGAAATCCTCGATTTCATCCGCAACAGCATGGAAGTCTTCAGCATGCCGCCGACGCGCGCCGAAATCGCCGGCGCTTTCGGCTTCGCCTCGCCCAATGCCGCCGAGGACCACCTGCGGGCGCTGGCGAAGAAGGGTGCGATCACGCTCGAACCCGGCTCGGCGCGCGGCATCCGCCTGGTCGAGCAGCTCGGCCTGCCGCTGATCGGCACGGTGGCGGCCGGCAGCCCGCTGCTGGCGGTGGAGAACCGCCTCGGCAACATCCGCATCGATCCGGCGCTGTTCCAGCCGCAGGCCGATTTCCTGCTGCGCGTGCGCGGCCTGTCGATGATCGAAGCCGGGATACTCGATGGCGACCTGCTCGCCGTGCATCGCACGTCCGAGGCCAGCAACGGCCAGATCGTCATTGCGCGGATCGGCGACGAAGTCACCGTCAAGCGCTTCAAGCGGCGCGGCACCATGGTCGAACTGATCGCCGCCAACCGCGACTTCGCGCCCATCCTGGTCAATACCCGCAAGGAGCCGCTGACCATCGAGGGCATAGCCGTCGGACTGATCCGCGACGGGCGCACGCTCTGAGCCATGAATCCCGCCCTGATCGGGGCGCTGCAGCGCGGCGACATCCGGCGCGGTGATGCTTTCGCCGTGGCGCCGGCGCCAGCGCGGTGCGTCCCTTCGGGAACTTTTGCCAGCGGCTTTGCCGCCCTTGATGCCGAGTTGCCCGGCGGCGGCTGGCCGCGCGGTGCATTGACCGAGCTGCTGGCCGGGCATGAGGGCATCGGCGAACTCGGCCTGCTGGCGCCGGCGCTGGCTACACTCACCGGCGCCGGAAAAATCGTGGTGCTGGTGGCGCCGCCGCACTGCGCCCATGCGCCGGCCTGGGCTGCCGCCGGGATCCGGCTCGATTGCCTGCGCCTGGTTTTCCCGCGGCGGCCGCGCGATGCCTTGTGGGCCGGCGTCGAGGCCCTGCGCTGCGGCGGCGTGGCGGCCACGCTGCTGTGGCTCGACGGGATGTTTCGCGGCGGCCTGCCGGCCAACAGCCTGCGCCGCCTGCAGGTGGCGGCGGGCGAGGGCGGCGGCGCGGCCTTCTGCTTCCGTCCGGCGCAATGCGCGGCTGCGGCGTCGCCGGCGCCGCTGCGCCTGCAGTTGCAGGCGGCCGGGGGGCAGTTGCGCGTGCAGTTGCTGAAGCGGCGCGGGCCGCCGGCACGGCAGGCGATCCTGCTCGATGTCCGGCAGCCCGCGGATTTTTCCCGGAGCATTTCCCGTGTTGTGGCTGGCCCTGCATTGCCCGCCGCCGGCGAGCGACCGGAACCGCGCCGCGTCCCCGCCTGAGGCGGGGCGATGCGACGACTTCCTGCCGACCCTCGCCTGCTGGGCCGGCCGCTATACCCCGCGCGTCAATCTTGCGCCCGACGCGGTGCGCCTCGACATCGGCGCCAGCCTGCGCCTGTTCGGCGGCCTGTCGGGCTTGTTGGAACGGGTGCGCGCCGATCTTGCCGCGATGGACATTCCCGCGCAGCTGGCGGTGGCGGCCACGCCGCTGGCCGCGCTGTGGCTGGCGCGGACGGGCGGCAATGCCGTCTGCCCCGACCTGGCGGCCACGCGCGAACGGCTTGCCGCCGTGCCGCTCCCGGCGCTGCAACTGGCGCCGCCGCTGGCACGGCGCGTCGAGGATTTCGGCCTGCGTTGCGTCGGCGACCTGCTGGCGCTGCCACGCGCCGGCCTCGGCGCGCGCGTCGGCAAACCGCTGTTGCTCGACCTGGGCCGCGCCCTGGGCGAGATCGCCGATCCGCAAACCTGCTTCGTTTTCCCGGAGCAATTCGAACAAGCGCTGGAACTGCCGGCCCCGGTCGATGCGACGCCGGTGCTGCTGTTCGCCGCGCAGCGCCTGATTGCGGCACTGGCCGGCTGGCTCGCGGTGCGCAATGGCGCCGTGCGCGAAATCGAATGCCTGATCGACCACGGCCATGGCGCGACCACCGCGTTGCCGCTGGCCTTCAGCGCGCCGGTGCATCAGGCGGCGCGCATCGAACGCGTGCTGAAGGAGCGGCTCGACGCCGTGCATCTGCCGGCGCCCGCGCTGGCGCTGCGCCTCGCTGCAGGCGATGTCACGCCGCGCGAGCAGCGCAGCCATGCCCTGTTCGACGGCGCCGGCCAAGGCGACGAGGCGCTGGCCGACCTCATGGACCGCCTCGTCGCGCGCCTGGGGCCACAGGCGGTGCAGGGCCTGGCCTGCCATGCCGACCACCGCCCGGAACGGGCGAGCCGGCCTGTTGCCGGCAAGCCGTCGGCCACGCTGCAGGCGCCGCCGCCACGCCCGTTGTGGCTGGTCGAGCCGCCCGAAGCCCTGCCTGAACGCCACGGCCGTCCGCAACGCGGCGGCGCACTGGTCCTGGTGGCCGGCCCGGAGCGCATCGAATCCGGCTGGTGGGACGGCGGCGACGCGCGCCGCGACTACTTCATCGCGATCGATGCCGCCGGCCGCCGGCTATGGATCTTCCGCGATCCGCGTCCGCCCGGGGGGTGGTTTTTGCAGGGGGTGTTTGCCTGAACCGACCGGGGCGTTCGGTTTCAAGGCTTGCGCGCGATCAGCGTGACGAAGGACTTCACGGTCTGCCCGGGGGCATCGAAATCGGAGAATCCGGAGTGCAGGATTTCCCAGCCGGCAAAACGGCCGGGCAGTTCGTCGCGCGCGAACAAGCAGTAATCCGCCGCCCCGAACATGTCCAGATAGCTGGTGCCCGCGATCAGTGTGTTGAGCGCGATGATGCCACCCCGGCGCACGCGATCCTGCAGCATCGACAGCACGCGCGAGGCGGTCGCGCAGTCGAGGAAGGCCAGCAGGCCGATCGACACCACGCAGTCGAAATCTTCGCCGATCCGGTAATGCCGCAGGTCGGCTTCGATGGCCTCGACCGGCAGGGCCGCGGCTTGCGCGCGCCGGTGCAGCGCCGCGATGGCCGTCGGGCTGGCATCCAGTGCCAGCACCGGGCAGCCTTGTGCCGCCGCGGCCATGGCGAGGTTGCCGAGGCCGCAGCCGAAGTCGAGCACGCGCCCGTGCAGGTGCGGCAGGACTTCCAGTTCGAAGGGATTGAGCTGGAAGTCCCGTTGCTCGACTTGCCGCCGGAACTGGCGGTCGAAGAACTCAAGGCTGTTGCCGATGTTCATGGCACGATTGTGCACCGCCGGGCGGACAATCGCCAGCCCCTTCCGGCGATCCGGCAGCGGCCGGGAAGGTCGCAACCGGAATGCCGACCCATGCGCAGAAGTGCTATAAAGCGGCATGAGTTCGATACGCCTCAACCCGCTCGATTCCGCCTGGCTGTTCACCGAATCGCGTGCGACGCCCAACCATGTCGGCGGTTTGCTGGAGTTCCGGCTGCCGGAGGGGGCGCCGAGGGATTACATGCACCGCCTGATGGCCGCATTCCGCGGCCATCGGCAATTCGCCGCGCCCTGGAACCGGCGCCTCAAGTATGCGTTCAACAAGAACCCGCTGCCGGTCTGGATCGAGGACGACGCGATCGACCTCGAATACCATGTGCGGCACGCGGCGCTGCCCTGGCCGGGCGGCGAGCGCGAACTGGGCGAACTGGTGGGGCGCCTGCAGAGCACGCCGCTGGACCTCAGCCGGCCGCCGTGGGAATGCACCATCATCGAAGGGCTGGCAGGCGGTCGCTTCGCCCTGTTCATCAAGATGCACCACTCGCTGATCGACGGCGTCAGCGGCATGAAGTTCATGCAGCGGGCCATGTCGCCCGACCGCGGGAAGAGCCTGAAGCTGCCGCCCTTCTGGGCCTCCGGCTTGCCGCGCGGCGCGCGCCCGGGTGACGAAAGTCCCCTGCCCACCGCGGCCAATGCCGCGGCGGCGGCGGTCCAGGCCCTGCGCGGCCAGGTGCAGACGGTTCCGCAACTGATCGTCGCCTTCGGCAGGATGCTCAAGGGCCTCGGCACCGGCGAGGGCATGGTGGTGCCGTTCACGTCGCCGCAGTCCGTGCTCAACGGCCGCGTGCGCGAGAAGCGGCGCTTCGCCACGCAGCAGTTTCCGCTGGAGCGTCTGCGCCAGCTCGCCAGGGCGGCGGAGTGCACGCTCAATGACGTCGTGCTGGCGATTTGCGGAGGCGCGCTGCGGCGCTTCCTCGCGGAGCGCGACAGCCTGCCGGAGGCATCGCTTACCGCCGGCATCCCCGTCTCGGTGCGGCCGGCCGACGACGAGGGCAGCGGCAACGCGATCACCTTCATCATCGCCACGCTGGGTACCGACCTCGCCGACGCCCGGGAGCGGCTGGATGCGATTCGAAAATCCGTGCGCCATGCCAAGGAGCACGTGCAAAGCCTGCCCCGGCAGGCGATGCTGCAATACACGGTGCTGCTCATGGCGCCGACCATCCTCACGCTGCTGACGGGAATCGGCGGGCGCACGCGGCCGATGTTCAACATCACCATATCGAACGTGCCGGGCCCGGACCAGCCGCTGTACTTCCGCGGCGCCGAACTGCTTGCCACCTATCCGGCATCCATCGTCACCCACGGCCAGGCCCTGAACATCACCTGCCAGAGCTATGCCGGCTCGATGAATTTCGGTTTCACCGGCTGCCACGCATCGCTGCCCAGCATGCAGCGCCTGGCCGTGTATGCGGAGGATGCGCTGGCGGAACTCGAAGCCGCCGTGATGCGTCCGCCGGCCCCGGCCCGCAAGGCGCCCCGCAAGGCACCGCGGAAAGCGGCCGCAAAGGCCGGCGCCGGCGAAGTTGCGGCGGCCAGGCCGGCGCCCCGGCGCACGGCTGCGGCCGGGCCGCGACGGAAAAAAGCGCCCGACTGACGGCGCCGCCACCCGGCGGCGGGCCGTCACGGCGAGGTCCTGACCGGCGCCGGAAATCGTGATACTGTAATGATATACAGTATTCCGGTTCCCCCATGTCCTCCCTGCCGGCCTACGCCGAACTCCATTGCCTGTCGAACTTCAGCTTCCTGCGTGGCGCCTCGCACGCCGCCGAGCTGGTGGCACGCGCCGTGCGGCTGGGCTATGCGGCGCTGGCCGTCACCGACGAGTGCAGTTTCGCCGGCAGCGTGCGCGCCCACCTCGCGGCGCGGGATTGCGGCCTGCGACTGATCCACGGCACGGAACTGACGCTGGCCTGCGGCATGAAGCTGGTGCTGCTGGCGCAGAACCGCGCCGGCTACGGCAACCTTTCGGCGCTGGTGACCCTGGGCCGCCGTCGCGCGCCGAAGGGCGGCTACCGGCTGACGCGCAACGACCTGGCCGGCTGGGACGGGGCCGGCGTGCCGGATTGCCTCGCCTTGTGGTTGCCGAAAGTCGGCGCCGGCGACACGGCGACCCGGGAAGGGCAGGCGCGCTGGGTGGCCGAACACTTTAGCGGCCGTACCTGGATCGCCTTCGAACGGCATTTGCGGCCCGACGACGGCGAGCGCCTCGCCGCCCTGCGCGAGCTGGCGGCGGCCGTGTCGTTGCCGCTGCTCGCCGCGGGCGACGCGCACATGCACGCGCGTTCGCGCCGGCCGCTGCAGGATGCGCTGACCGCGCTGCGCCTGAAGACTACGGTGTCCGAGGCCGGCCAGGCGCTGTTCGCCAACGGCGAGCGCCACCTGCGCTCCCGCCTGGCGCTGGCCCGCCTGTATCCGCCCGAACTGCTGGCCGAGACGCTGAAGGTCGCGGCCCTGTGCAATTTCTCGCTCGACGAACTGCGCTACGAATATCCGGAGGAAGTGGTGCCGGCCGGCGAGACGCCGGATTCCTGGCTGCGACGCCTGACCGAAGAGGGCCTGGCGCGGCGCTACCCGGCCGGCGTGGCGGACAAGGTGCGGGCACAGGTCGGACACGAACTGCGGCTGATTGCGGAGATGGCCTACGCGCCGTATTTCCTCACCGTGCATGACATCGTCGCCTGGGCGCGCGGCCGGGGCATCCTGTGCCAGGGGCGCGGCTCGGCGGCGAATTCGGCGGTGTGCTACGCCCTGTACATCACCGAGGTCGATCCGGCGCGTGCCGCGATGCTGTTCGAGCGCTTCGTCTCGAAGGAGCGCAACGAGCCGCCGGACATCGACGTCGACTTCGAGCACCAGCGGCGCGAGGAAGTGATCCAGTACATCTACGCTCGATACGGCCGCGAACGCGCCGCGCTGGCCGCCGCCGTGATCTGTTATCGCACCCGCGGTGCGCTGCGCGACGCCGGGCGTGCGCTGGGTTTCCCGCTGGCGGCGATCGAGCGCCTGGCCGGCAACCTGGCCTGGTGGGACAAGTGCGAGGAACTGCCGCAGCGCTTCGCCGAGGCCGGGCTCGACCCGGACGATGCGGGCGTGCAGCGCTGGCTGGCCATCGCGAAAATGCTGATCGGCTTTCCGCGCCACCTGACGCAGCACGTCGGCGGCTTCGTCATCAGTCGCGGCCGGCTCGACCGCCTGGTGCCGGTGGAAAACGCCGCGATGGCGGAACGCACCGTGATCCAGTGGGACAAGGACGACATCGACGCGCTGGGCCTGATGAAGGTCGACGTGCTGGCCCTGGGCATGCTTTCGGCGATACGCCGCATGCTCGCCGCCGTGGCGCAGCGGCGCGGCCAGCCTTTCCGGCTGTCGGACGTGCCGGCCGAGGATGCCGCGACCTACGAAATGGTCTCGCGCGCCGACACCGTCGGCGTGTTCCAGATCGAGTCGCGCGCGCAGATGGCCATGCTGCCGCGCCTGAAGCCGGCCTGCTTCTACGACCTCGTGATCGAAGTGGCGCTGGTGAGGCCGGGACCCATCCAGGGCAACATGGTCCATCCGTATCTAAGGCGGCGGCAGGGGCTGGAGCCGGTGGCCTATCCGAGCGGGGCGGTACGCGAGGTGCTCTCGCGCACCCTGGGCGTGCCCATCTTCCAGGAGCAGGCGATGCAGCTCGCCATCGTCGCCGCCGGCTTCACGCCCGGCGAAGCCGACCGGTTGCGCCGCGCCATGGCGGCCTGGCGGCGCAAGGGCGGGCTGGAGCCGTTCCGCGAGCGCTTGCTGGCGGGCATGCGCAACCGCGGTTATGCCGATGAATTCGCCGAGGCGCTCTACCGGCAGATCCAGGGCTTCGGCGAATACGGCTTTCCCGAATCGCACGCGGCAAGCTTCGCGCTGCTGGTGTATGTCTCGGCCTGGCTCAAGCGCCACGAGCCGGCCGCCTTCCTGCTCGGCCTGCTCAATGCGCAGCCCATGGGTTTCTATTCGCCCGCGCAACTGGTGCAGGACGCGCGCCGCCACGGCGTCGAGGTGAGGCCGGTGGATGTCACGGCCAGCGACCGCGAGTGCGTGCTGGAAGGCGGGAACGGGGTTGGCAAACTCGGCGCCGTGCGCCTCGGCCTGCAGCAGTTGCGCGGCTTTTCCGCGGCGTCCGCGGAGCGCATCGTCGCCGCACGCGGACAGGCGCCGTTTGCCGACCTCGCCGATCTTGCGCGTCGTGCCGGACTCGGCCAGGGCGACCTCGACCTGCTGGCCGCCGCCGGCGCGCTGCGCCGGCTTGCCGGCCATCGCCGCCAGGCCGCCTGGGCCGCGGCCGCCGTGCCCTTGCAGCGCGACCTCTTCGCCGGCGTCGCGCTGCGTGAAGCTGCCGTGAGCTTCGCCGCGCCGCGCGAGGGCGAGGACATTGCCGCCGATTACCGCAGCCAGGGCCTCACGCTCGGTCGCCATCCGCTGGCGCTGTTGCGCACGCGGCTGGCGACAAAGCGCTATCTGTCGGCCATGGAACTGCGCGAGCGCGGCGACCGCGCCGTGGTGCGTTGCGCGGGGCTCGTCACCTGCCGCCAGCGGCCGGGCACCGCCAGCGGGGTGATCTTCGTCACGCTGGAAGACGAAACCGGCTGCGCCAACGTGGTGGTGTTCAATGAATTGGCGTGTCGCCAGCGCCGACTTCTGCTCGGCAGCCGCCTGCTCGGCGTGGCCGGCCAGTTGCAGGTGGAAGGCGAGGGCGAGCATGCGGTGGTGCACCTGGTCGCCCAGCGCCTGTTCGACCACAGCGAACTGCTCGGCAGCCTGGTCACGGCGAGCCGGGATTTTTGCTGAAGGAGTGATGGAGATTAGGAGCGAGAGAGTGTTGTTGCGGGCTGGCGAAGTGCGTGATGATCTACTGTTCGGCCATGACGGCCATAGATTCCGCGCAGTATTGTGTGGTTCGCCGTTGAACATCCGATCGCGAGTTCTGGCTTCTGATCCGACCCGGCGATAATAGCCAGGTCAAGTTGCAGGCACCACAAGCAACTCCACTGGCCTAGCGCCAAATATCCTTCAATACAAGCTCCGCTGCCCGTTGCTTGTCCGCTAGCGGATATCTCTCGATAAGTTTGTCTGCACGACTTTGATCGCCGTTACATGCCCATAGCAACTGATCGTAAGGCGAGCGTTTGAACGGTGATACGGACGCGGGCTTAGTCGTACGACGGGCAGGGGAAGGACCAAACCAAGAATAGCCGAGGATTCCGCAAACCGCCAATACCGCCAACCCTACATAGAAGGGCCAACTTTCCGTCGGTGAAACGCGAGGTGTAATCATCCAGACATCCGCACCTGCCAGTGGTGTCATCAAAAGCATCCCTGCCTGCTGGCTCATTCGAAAGCGCCCAATCGCGTTCATTCCAAGTAGTGGCTCTTTCAGATTCGGCATAAACACTGCCTTCACATTCGGCAACCGAAATACGCCAATATCGACGGCACTCAGAGTTGTCGCACAACCGCGTACCGGTCCGTTTGCTGTTTGCAACGTCACAATGCTTTCGCATCCCACAACGCCAAGCGCACCTCGCATCGAATCAGGGATCGCAATAGTGGTTGCTCCGGTATCAACAAGGAAGTTCAGTTGGCGCGGCCCAACCGCTCCGGGAATATGGAAGTGCCCGGTTTGGTTCATGACTACACGCAGAGAATTTCCATTAGCTGTTACCGCAGACTTTCCGGTATAGGCGAACGCCAGCAGAAAAACTCCACCAAGCGCCAACATCCAGAAAATGATCGCTCGGATGTTAAGAGCCGGACCGGCGCCGATGTGCGAATCGTCGAGCGAATACACATCCTCGTCTCCAGGCTTCGGTCTGCGAAACTGCTTTGGGTCGTAGTAATAATCTTTCTTGTCTGGCACGGCGTGCGACTTTCTGGATATTCGGACAGTAGTGTTTATGGAGTTTGATCCTGCTCAATCTGACTTAAGCCAACATAGGGGTTTTCACCGCATGTCACCCAAGCCGTGCCGCCTCGGCGGCGACGTGACCCGCCAGCGCGGTGACAAAGGTCTTGAGCCCGGTCATCGGCGACATTTCCGCAAATTCGCCGTTGGTGGCTGCGCTGCGCTTCGATGTGATAAGGCCGGCAGTCGTGTAAAGCTGTTCCTGCACCAGCTTCTGGCACAGCAGGTCGTAGCGTTCGAGGTAGGACGCGTTCTTGAATTCCGCAAAAACCGGGAAGTGCGGTGACGTGTCTTTGACCGGCGATCTGGACTTGGGAGCATCCTCGACCATCATCAGCCAGCCGACAAAAGGACGCGGTTGTTTGCCAAATGCCTCTTCGCGGTAGGCCGTCCAAAGATCATGCGCCGTGCCGATGGCCTCTTCGGTTCGATTGTTGAAGTTATTGCCGAATGAAGGACCCACCTGACTCTTCAGCTCGATGGCAGCGATCAGTTCGCCCTTGTGGATGACCAGAAGATCCCAGAGTTTGGTCGGTCTGAAGTAACCCGGCAGGGTCAATACAGCACGCTTCAGGTGGATCTCGGCATGTGCCAATCCGTTCGCTCGCACGATCGCAAGCACCAGGGCAATGAATCCATCCATGTTCTTGCCGCTGGTAACGCCTGCACGTTCGCCCTGATCGGCCTTCCCCGATTCAATCTGTTTTTGGGTGGCGGCTTTCCGCTTCTTCCAGAAAGCTTTTACAGCCTTGCGGGCCTTCTGTTCGTAATCGACAAGATCAAGCGCCATTTATTCTCCATTGCCTCCAAGGCCGGACTTTTCTTCGTGACTGAGGCCGTACAGCTTGAACGCTGCCCGATTGCACGCATGCATGTCTCGCTTCGTTGCCGCATCAATCAGCTCGATCCGCAGCGACTCCGGAACGCTTTGCCAATGCGGCAGGCGAAGGCGTCTGAGGTATTGCGCCTGGAACCTGAGGAAGCCGCCGCGCATTTTTGTTGAATACGTTGCCACGAACAGGCGGGTGACGGCGGAGAGCATTACGGCCTGCAAGGCCCGCAAGTCCCAGTCCTCGGATGTCAGGTAATAAAGGTTGTGGTGCGGGTAAAGATTTCCGTCCTCGAACACGATATGGGCCTCGCCCTTGATGTCGGGGATCAGGAGCTTCGGTCGTTTCGCGAGTGATGGTGTGATCCGGTCGATGGTGCGATACCAGTTGCCCGGCGACTTCTGCGCGCAGTGGCGGCCGGCAATGACCTCCTGCCGCGCTTCGAGGTAGCGGCGCAGACGGGGGTAATCCAGCAGATCGACCAGGCCGCCATTTTCGGCAAAGGGATTGATGACACCCTGTCCCTGCCAATTGACCTCGCCTGATGCGATGTCGCGGGTTGTCACCAATGGCAGCTTGCGATCCGCTTCGACATCGAGGCTTTCGAAGTCGCCGATGAAGGCCTTGTCCGCGCCGGTGGCAACACCGATTCCCACTGTGCACCCCGCTTCCTGCAAGGTCGGGAACTGCCGTTCGAGTCGCCTGATAAGCGCCATCTGATCCGCGGATTCCAGCAGCCAAGGTTCCGCGCCATCGGTGACGCCGGCGAGTTCGCGAACCGTTGTGCAATCCTTGGGCAAATGATCGGCTCGCAGGGTTGCGGCCAGTTTGCTCAGGAAGCCCCGATCAATGGCTGGCCGATGTGCGATGCGTGTCGTCCCGGGCGTTTCCCGGTTGATGACAGTGATGGCTGGATAGGCGATTACGTCGGAATGGAAGGCTGGAGTGCCGACCATGTCGATATGGATTTTCAGGTGGAACTGCTCGGCGACCAGACTGCGCAGCGGTCCGCCATAGCGGTTCTTCATCCAGCGATCGGCGCAAATGAAGCTCAGGCTGCCGCCCGGTGAGAGGACCGACAGCGAGCGCTCGATGAAGGGAACATAGAGATCGGCGCGGTCGTACATGGTTGGATAGCGGCTCCGGTACTCCTGCAGCAAAGCAGCGGGAATCATTTCCTGGCGCACATAGGGTGGATTGCCGATGACGAAGTCGAACTCGCCGCCCAACCGAGCCAGGAGGAAATCGTCATGCGTGAGCCAGCGATCGGCAAGGGTCAGCGCAGCTTTCTGCGCCAGACCCTCCCGCCCCAGCAGCGCAACTAATGCGTCATGAGTGGCATCGAAAGTTTCGCGGTGCAACTCGACCGCCCGAATGGCCTCGCCGAGATCTTCCGGCGCGGACTTGTTTCCGGAGCCCGCTCGCCATGCCCTCAACAAGCGGCCGACCGCGGGCAAGAGGAAATCCCCGCCGCCGAACGAGGGTTCCAGCAGTCGTTTCTGGGCCAGGGGCTGGTCCTCCGTGTAGCCGACCAGATCGAGAATGAATTCGACAACTTCGGCGCGGGTAAATATTGCGCCGCGAGATTCCGTTCCGGATGCGGCGGACAATTTCGCTATCGCGGCAGCAACCTTGGATGAATGAGGCCTGCTCAATCCACCATCCAAATCAAGGTAGAGCTGCCTGGAGGTCAAGTTCATGATCCTTATATATTTGGGCCCACTGCGCGGCAAGCAGCCGTCGGTCTGTTGACAGACAACAGGGTCCTATCCCAACCAAAGATCCCGAGCCTCATTATGCCTGCGCCTGCTATCGATTCGCAAAGACTTCGGCTAGCCAGCGGCGTCATCTTCGTCACCCTGGAGGACGAAACCGGCTGCGCCAACGTGGTGGTGTTCAATGAATTGGCGTGTCGCCAGCACCAGCGCTGTGCGTCCCTGCGGGAACTTTTGCTCGGCAGCCGGCTCCTGGGCGTGGCCGGCCAGTTGCAGGTGGAAGGCGCGGGCGAGCATGCGGTGGTGCATCTGGTCGCCCAGCGCCTGTTCGACCACAGCGAACTGCTCGGCGAACTAGTGACGGCGAGCCGGGATTTTCATTAGCGGATTCGGCCAAGCGTCCGCCACCCGGCGCGCCGGTGAGTTCATGTGACCGGGCCGAAGTTCTCGTCGCAGAAGCGGTTTATCTCGTGCTCGATGCGCGGCCCGAGGGCCATCAGCAGGAAGCCGAGCTTGACGTAGACCTCGACGTCCTTCTTGCCCACCTCGATGTGCCCCGTCACGCCCATGCGCTGGAAGCGCAGGGTGTTGCCTTCCCATTCGTGGTCGAGGCCGAACTCCTCGCCGAGTTCCTCGGCGATGTGTTCGGCGCCCGTGCGGGCTTTTTTTAGCGTCGTGTAGTGCGGACGGCAGACCCGTATTTCGCTCATCGTCGTGCGTGTCCGCCTCAGGCCTTGGCGTCGCGCAGCTCGCGGCGCAGGATCTTGCCGACGTTGGTCTTCGGCAGTTCGGTGCGGAAGACGATCTGGCGCGGGATCTTGTAGCCGGTGAGGTTGGCGCGGCAATGTTCGATGATCGAGGCTTCGGTCAGGTTCGGATCCTTCCTGACCACGAAGATCTTGATCGCTTCCCCGGTTTTTTCGTCGGGCACGCCGACCGCCGCCGATTCCAGCACGCCCGGATGCAGGGCCAGCACGTCCTCGATTTCGTTCGGATAGACGTTGAAGCCGGAGACCAGGATCATGTCCTTCTTGCGGTCCACGATCTTGACGTAGCCATCGCCGTTCATCACGGCCACGTCGCCGGTGCGCAGGAAGCCGTCGGCCATGATCACCTTGGCGGTTTCCTCGGGGCGGTTCCAGTAGCCCTTCATCACCTGCGGGCCGCGGATGCACAGTTCGCCGGGTTCGCCCAGGGGCAGGTCCTTGCCGTCGTCGTCGCGAATGGCGACTTCGGTCGAGGAGATCGGCAGGCCGATGCAGCCGTTGTACTCGGGCAGGTCGAGCGGGTTCATGGTCGCCGCCGGCGAGGTTTCGGTCAGGCCGTAGGCTTCGATCAGCGTCACGCCGGTGATCTGCTTCCAGCGCTCGGCCACCGCGCGCTGCACCGCCATGCCGCCGCCCAGGGTCAGGCGCAGCTTGCCCAAGTCGAGCCTGGCGAAGTCCGGGTTGTTGATCATGGCGTTGAACAGCGTATTGACCCCGGTGATGGTGGTGAACGGGTACTTGCCGATCTCCTTGATGAAGCCGGGAATGTCGCGCGGGTTGGTGATCAGCAGGTTGGTCGCGCCGATCTTGAAGAAGGTCAGGCAGTTCGCCGTGAGGGCGAAGATGTGGTACAGCGGCAGCGCCGTGACTATGATCTCGGTGTCGGTCACGCCGTCCCTGATCCAGGCATGGGCCTGCTGCAGGTTGGCGATGATGTTGCGGTGGGTCAGCATCGCGCCCTTGGATACGCCCGTGGTGCCGCCGGTGTATTGCAGGAAGGCGATGTCGTCGTGGCCGACCTCGACCGGCCGCAGCGGATGGCGGCCGCCCTCGATCAGCGCGTCGCGCAGCTCGATGGCATTCGGCAGGTTCCAGGCCGGCACCATCTTCTTGACGTGCTTGACCACCAGATTGACGATCATGCGCTTGGGGAAGTCGAGCATGTCGCCCAGCTGCGTCACCAGCACGTGCTTGACCGGGGTGCGGGCGATGACCTTGTCCAGCACGCTGGCGAAGTTCTCGACGATGACGATGGCCTCGGCGCCGGAATCCTTGAGCTGGTGCTCGAGCTCGCGCTCGGTGTACAGCGGGTTGCAGTTCACCACCGTGTAGCCGGCGCGCAGCGCGCCATACAGGCAGATCGGGTACTGCAGCAGGTTGGGCATCATGAGTGCGATGCGGGCGCCTTGCGGCAGCTTCAATACCGACTGGCAATAGGCGCCGAAGGCGGCCGACAGCTTGTCCAGCTCGGCATAGGTGATGGCCTTGTCCATGTTGATGTAGGCCTTGCGCGGCCCGTACTGCCTGACGCCCTTTTCGAACAGGTCGCCGATCGAGCGGAACTCGTTCAGGTCGATTTCGGCCGGTACGCCTGCCTGGTAGCTCTTGAGCCAGATCTTTTCCATCGCCACTCCTCCTGGTTTTTTTACATTCTAATCACAATGGGTGCTGCCATTCCGTCCGGGCCCGCCTGCGGCTATCAACACAGCCATTTCCGCAACTGTTCATCCACCCTGGCGTCGTCCAGCAGGTCCAGGTGATTCATGCCGCAGGCGACCCATTCCTGCGCCGCGGGAAAATCAAGTTCGCGGCTGCCGTCCTTGTGTCGCCCGAGCGCGCTCTGCAAAGGCACCAGGCCATCGCCCGGCAGCGGCGTCTTCCCGGGATCGCCGCCTTGTCCGGACAAGGTAGCAGCCACGGCAAAGCATTGCACCCCATGCGGCAGCGCCATTTTGCCCTTTTTCGATTTGGCATGGGCAAAGCGGTCGCCATGCGCCCAGTCCTCGTCGAGGATGCTGCCGTGGCGCAGGTCGGTGATGCCCGCGCTGCGGATCTTCGCCAGGCGGGCCAGCGCCGCGGTGTAGGGGCTGAGCTCGAGGATGACATTGACCCAGTTGCCGCCGCGTTCCAGGGTTGCGCCATGGTGGGGGGTGCCGAGAAAGACCAGCTGCCGCAGATGATTCAGCCAGCCATGGCCGGCGAGCCGGCCGTAGTGGCAGGCGCTGCGCGCCAGCAGGCCGCCCATGCTGTGGCCGACGATCACCAGCTTTTCGACCGGCACCGGCCACGCCTGCAGCAGGGTTTCCAGCATTCCGGCCAGGGCGCGGCCGTTGGTCGAAACATGCCGGCCGCTGTTGTAGTGCAGGTAGAGCGGCGTGTAGCCGCCGGCGGCGGCCAGCGCCGCGCCGTGGTCGTGCCCGTTGCGCCGCCACTGCAGGTCGTTCATGCAAAGCCCGTGCACCAGCAGCAGGATCTTGCCGCTCGGCGCGGAAACGTCGGCGGCGATATCCTGCGCCGTCAATGCCAGCGGCCGGCCGTTCTGGCGCAGCTGCATCGGTATGGCCAGGGGGTTGGCACTGGCGGCGAGGTGATCGCCCAGCACGCCGTTGAGCGCGGCCACTACCGCTTCGCGCCCGGCGGACGATGCGGCGGGTTCCCGCTCCAGCAGCGGCAACAGCTGACCCAGCAGCGCATTGATGCCGCCGCCGACCAGCCGCGTCGTGCCCTGTATGCTGCGATAGACCAGCCCGGTGATGCCGCGGGTCGGCTTCTCTGTGTACTTGCCCAGCGGGCCGGGGACACGCACGATGTTGTGATGCATGGTTTCGACCAGCCGGGTCAGGCCGAGCGTGGCGTCGACGGCCAGCCGGCTGTAACCGCGAATGTCGGCGGGGCGGATATGGGTTTTTTTGGTCATCGCAGCTTTATCGGGTCAAGGATGCCGGCCGGTGGAGATTCCTGTCCGGCCATCGTTAGAATGCTGCGTGTTTCTTTCATCGATTATCCCATGGACTTTGTTGACCGCGTGCTGCGGCTTCTGATGGCGCCGCCGCCAGCCGCACGGCGGCGAAAAGTCGGCGCCGGTGATACGGCGGCGGCATGAAGCGACTGTGCCTGTCGCTGCTGTGCACGCTGGTCTGCCTGCCGGCGCGGAGCGAAATCGTCGTCACCGACGCCAGCGGCACTGGCATCAGGCTGGCGGCGCCGGCGCGGCGCATCGTAAGTCTGTCGCCGCACATCACCGAACTGCTGTTCGCCGCCGGAGCGGGAGACCGGGTGGTCGGCACGGCGGAGTACAGCGACTACCCGCCGGCAGCCAAGGTTTTGCCCCGGGTGGGCGGCCATTCGCTCGATCTGGAAGCCGTCGTCGCCCTCAAGCCCGATCTGGTCCTCGGCTGGCAAAGCGGCAACCCGGCGGCAGCGGTGGCCCGGCTGCGTGCGCTGGGCCTGACGGTGCACCTGTCCGAGCCCGATCGCATCGAGGATGTCGCCGGCGAACTGGAACGCATCGGCCTGCTGGCCGGCACCGGGCCGGCGGCCGATGCGGCAGCCAAGGTGTTTCGCGAACGATATGCGGCGCTGGCCGCCCGCTACAGCCGGAGGCCGACGGTATCCGTGTTCTACCAGATATGGAAACAACCCCTGATGACCGTGAACGGCAAGCAGGTCATCAGCGATGCCATACGCCTTTGCGGGGGGCGCAACGTGTTCGCGCAACTGCCGGTCCTGGCGCCGACCGTGACGGTGGAGGCGGTCATCGCGGTCAATCCCGAGGTAATCGTCGCCAGCGGCATGGGCGATGCGCGGCCCGAATGGCTGGACGACTGGCGGCGCTGGACCACGCTGGAAGCCGTGGTCCGCAACAACCTGTACTTCGTCCCCCCCGATCTGTTGCAGCGCCACACGCCGAGGATTCTCGACGGCGCCGAGAAGCTCTGCACGCATTTTGAAGCGGCTCGCGCCAAGCGCGGCAGGTAGGTCGGCGCCTGCACGACGGCGACCGCCGCCGTGCCGCGGAGGTCAGTCGCGGCGCTTTGAACTGCGGCCGCGAAATGCCATGGCCATTTCGAAGGCGGCGCGGGTGAAGGTCAGCACCGCGGCGAATTCCTCGTCGCTGAGGCCGCGCGCCTCGTCGTCGGCGCGGTAGATATTGGCGAACTCGCGCTCGCGCGCCGACTGGATCAGCAGCTTGCCGACGCCGAGCGCTTCGAGGCTGCGCCACAGGTCCGGATTGGAGCTGCGGGTGAACTTCATGACGAAGCCGATCGGGTCGTTGCGGCCGAGCACCGCCGCCAGGCGCAGGATCAGTTCGAACGGAACCGCGATGCGGCCGTTTTCCCAGGCTTCGATCAGGGACGGATCCTTGAGGTTGATCGCCGTGCCGACTTCGGTGATGGTCAGGCCGGCAGCCTTGCGCATGCGCCGCAGCGCGGCACCGGTCCGGATCCAGACGCCGGGTTCCGACAATCCCGGCATGATGGCCTTGAGCACATCGGCGGCGGCTTCCATCGGCTTGCCCTTGCGCAGTGCCCTGGCGACTTCGGTGGCCGTATGCAGCGTTTTGGCGGCGCCGACCGTGGCCGCGCCGATGTCGAGCACCCTGCCGGCCATGGTCCGCATCTGGTCGACCATCCCCGTATCGGGCGGTTCGGGCAGGGGCGGCGGGACCCGCTTTACGGGCGCACGTTTCGTTGCGGGCGTCTTGCGTTTGCGAGCCGCGGTGTCGGCCATGGCTGCTCTCCTGTCGCCTGGCTAGCGGCGCCCGGCTACTTTCCCTGGATCCTCTGGCGCGACTCGTGGCGTTCCTGCGCCTCGATCGAATAGACCGTGGTCGGGCGCGCCAGCAGGCGACGCAGGCCGATCGGTTCGCCGGTGTCTTCGCAGAAGCCGTAGCGGCCGTCGTCGATGCGCTTCAGGGCGGCGTCTACCCGCGGCAGCATCTTGCGCTCGCGGTCGCGGATGCGCAGCTCGAGCGAGTTCTCCTCTTCGATGGTGGCGCGGTCATTGGGGTCGGCTTCGGCCTCGCCGTCGCGCAGGTGGTCGATGGTCATGGTTGCGTTGTCGAGCAGATCCTGGCGCTGCTTGGACAGCAGGTCGCGGAAGAAGCGCAGCTGCGCCGCGTTCATGTAGGAACTGGCGGGCATGGCCAGCAGGGCCTTTTCGCTGAGTGGTTTGGCTGTGTTGGGCATCGCTCGTTTCCCCGTGCGTCTGTTCATCGACCGTCGGCCGACAGTCTCTACTCTATCGAAAGACGCGGCATGCGTCAGGGTATTTTGTCACTTGCCGGACGGGCGCCGGAAATCGCGGCGCTTGCCGATCCTCGGCGGCAGGAGCGGATTCGGCGCCTGGATCGCGCGCACTTTGCCGTTGAAGGCGGCCGTGAGGCACCGGCGTGCCCGGCGAACCCCGGTCAGCAGGGAACAAACCAGCGGTGCCCATCGGCGCAAAGCTCGCGCAGGGGATGGCCGTAGAGTCGCGTCAGGTTTGTGGCGTTGATTACTTCGGCGGCCGGTCCGGCGAGCCATTCGCCGTCGCCGAACAGCAGCAGGGCCCGACCACAGTAGCGGGCGGCGAAACCCGGGTCATGCAGGACAGCGACGATGGCGGCATCGTGCGCGGCGCGCCGGGCGAACATTTCCATCACCGCCACCTGATGCGATAGATCGAGATGGGTCAGCGGCTCGTCGAGCAGGAACAGTCGCGGTTCCTGGGTCAGCAACTGCGCCACGGCCAGGCGCTGGCGCTCGCCGCCCGACAGCGTCTGCACTTCGCGCTCGGCGAAGCCGTCGAGGTCGAGTTCCGTCAGCGCAGCTTCGGCGATGCGGCGGTCGGCGGCCGATTCCCAGTCCCAGCGGCCGAGGTGGGGATGGCGGCCGACCAGTACCGTCTCCATGACGGTGGAGGCGAAGGGATCGAACTGGTGCTGCGACAGGTAGCCGCGGATGCGGGCCATGGCCCTTAAATCCGCGCCCGGAATGGGGTTCGGCAAGGCCAGGCCGGCGATGCTCAAATGACCGCCCTGCGGCGCCAGAAATCCGGCCAGGGTGGCAAGCAGGGTCGATTTGCCGACGCCGTTGCGGCCGAGAATGGCCCACGATTCGCCGGCTTCGACGCGCCAGTCGAGGGCGCGGCAGATGCGGTGGCTGCCGATGTCGACGTCCAGCCGCCTCGCCTCCAGCAAGGCTGAATTCATGGCCGCCTCAGCGTTGCTCATGCGGCTGGCGCCCGAGCAGGAACAGGAATACCGGGACGCCGAGCAGTGCGGTCAGCACGCCGACGGGCAGCTGCTGGGGGGCGATCACGCTGCGCGCCAGCGTGTCGGCCAGCACCAGCAGGCTGCCGCCGAAGAGTACGGAGGCCGGCAGCAGCAGGCGCTGGTCGTTGCCCCAGCCGAGCCGGATCATCGCCAATCGGACCAGGTGCGGCACCACGAGGCCGATGAAGCCGATGCTTCCCGCCGTGGTCACTGCCACGGCGGTGAGCAGCGACGCCAGTACGTAGATGCCGAACTTGACCCGGTCGACCGAGACGCCAAGTGCGCGGGCGAGCGTGTCGCCGCGCGACAGCAAATTCAGTTCGCGACTGAAAGGCAGCATGGCAAGCAATCCCAGCGCCAGCAAAGTCAGGGCCGGCCACGGGCTGCTGGAATGCCCCAGGTCGCCCATGAGCCAGAACAGCATGCCGCGCAATTCATCTTCCGGTGCAATCGTCATGATCAGTGCCACCACCGCGCCGCAGCCGGAGGCGACGATGACCCCGGTCAGCAGCAGGCGGGTGCGGGTCCAGCTGCTGTCGCCGTGGGCCAGGCCGAAGACCACCAGCATGGCGGCGAAGGCGCCGGCGAAGGCGAACAGGTTGATGAAAGCCAGCGCCAGGCCGGCGAGCATGGCCGACAGCGCACCGACCGCCGCCCCGCCCGAGATCCCCAGCACGTAGGGATCGGCCAGCGGGTTGCGTAACAGCACTTGCATCAGTGCGCCGGCCAGGGCCAGCAGACCGCCGCAGGCGAAGGCGGCCAGTGCGCGCGGCAGGCGCAGGCCGCGGATGACCTCGACCGCAAGCCCGTCGCTACTGCCGCCGATGGCATGGACGACATCATTGAAGGAGACCGCCATGCTTCCCGCCGCCAACGCTACGAGCAGACTCAGCACTGCCAGCCCGGCCAGGGCGGCAAGGACAAGCAGGGCGCGGCGGCGGGTGGGCATCAGAAGTCGAAGCGTCCGGAAACGAAGAAGCCGCGCGGATCGGCAGGGTAGTAAAAGGTATCGTTGCGGAAGGCCGAATACCCCGCATTGGGCGAGTACTTTTTGTCCAGTGCATTGAGGATCTTGGCCGTGATTTTCCAGGGCTTGGGGTTCCACACGGCTTGCAGGTCGAGCGTCGTGTAGCCGGAAAGCATCCCTTGGGCATTGGCGAAGTCGTTGAGGTAACGACGTTCGCCGACGTGGCGGACGGCGGCGGAATAGTTCCCGTTACTGCCGGCATTCCAGGTCAATTGGGCACTGGCCAGGTCGTTCGGCACGAGGGGGATCTCGTTTCCAGAGTTAAGGCCCACGCGGAATTTGGCATCGGTATAGGCATAGGACAGCCGGGCTTGCAGGCGCTCGGCAATCTTCCAGTCGACTTCCAGTTCCGCGCCCTTGCGACGGGTTTTCGGGTAGTTGGTATTGGTGCCGAGGGCATCGTCATAACCGATTTCGTCATCCAGATCGAGGCGGTAGATCGAGGCGCGGAGGGTTGCCGGGCCTGCCGCGATGCTGCCGCCGATTTCATTGGTCGTACCGTGTTGCGGCTTGAGGTTGCCGGCAAATACCGGGTTGAAGAAGGCGTCGAAACCAAAAAGTTCATCGAGGTTGGCAAAACGGAAGCTGGTACCGGTTTTTCCATAGACGCGCCAGTCGTCCCGGGCATACGCCAGGCCGACGTCGTAGGCGGACTTCGTGCGGGTGGCGTTGCCGGAAACGGCCGGGCTGAAAAACGGCGCGTAGGCATCCTGTTTGGCTGTCTGCTTCATGCGCTGGCTGCGGCCGCCAAGGGTGAGGCTCAGGTTTGGCGAAAATTTCGTGATGTTCTGCAGGTAGAAGGCCGTGCTTTCCTGGGATGCGTCCTGGTTCGCGAACCCGATGTTGTCCGCCGTGAACTCGCCGTCGTAGTAGTCGAAACCGGCTACGGTTTCGCTGGGCAGGGCGCCAAAGTCATGACGCCAGCGCAGGCGCGGCGTGAAGGAGGTCGTGTCGCGGGTACGGTCGCTGGTCGAGGCCCGGGAAACGTATTTCGCATCGAGTTCCTGATGCTCGCGCGAAATCTCGGCCTCAATGGTGAGGCGATCATTCACGCGGTAGGAAACCCCGGGCCGAAGCCGGTAGCCGTTGCGATCTTCCTTGTTCTCGGGAAATCGGGTGCTGGTCGGATTGTTGCGATAGGTGGCGCTGAAAATGGCTCCCGCTTGTCCGGCTGATTCCTTGTAGGCGGCAAAGTCGGTGAAGACTTCACCGCGATCCAGCAGCCAGCCGGCACGCCCGCTGATGCTCTGCTGGTCCTGCTGGCCGTTGTCGCGGTAGCCATTGGCGTCTGCATGATTCGCGAACAGGTTGAAATAGGCCTTGTCGTTGCCGTTGGCCAGCTGGGCGTCGACGCCCTTGTAATCCTTGCTGCCCAGCGTGGCTGCTATGGTCGCCCGGGGGCGCCCCGACTTGTCGGTAATGATGTTGATCACGCCGCCGGTGGCGCCGTCGCCGTAGAGGACGGCGCCCGAGCCGCGGATGATCTCGATCCGCTCCACACTTTCCAGCGGAATCGACGACCAGATGATTGAGCCCAGATCGACCGGGTTGACGCGCAGGCCGTCGACCAGGATCAGGGTATTGCTGGTGGCCGTGGCACCGAAGCCGCGGATGTCGACCGTGGCATCCCGGCCCATGACACCGCCTAGCTGGCGCACGTCCACCCCGGCCCGCGTGGCGAGTACGTCAGGCAGGTTGGTGGCCGGCGTGTTGCGGATATCCTGGCGGGTGATCACGCTGATGTTGGCGGCGACGCCCGGATCGGCTTCGCTGAACCGGGTGGCGGTGACGACGACCGCCGCGAGGTCGGCGGCGGCGAGGGAAACGCAAGGGAAAGCAACGATGGCCGCGCAGGCGGCGGTGAGGAAACGACGAACCATGAAAGAAACTCCCGAAACCCCGGCGAGCGTCCCCGCAGCCGGAAGGTGGCAATTGAATGTTTGGGAGGTGAGGGTGATGGACGGGGCGGAAGCAAGCCCCCGGCACGCCGCAACCCCGCAACGCATTCGCTGGTTTGTTCCTGGCCGGTCTCCGGGCTTGGAAGTCTTGGTTCATCGCCTTCCCGGGGGAGACCCAGTGGCGTATCGATGAACCCGCACTTCCTTACCGTTGCGGGGGCAGCGCCGGAATCGGGCCTTTTGAAGGCCCTCACCGGCTTCCCGTTTCACCCGGCATGAAAACCATGCGCGGGCACCACGAACGGGGCGAAGTATAGCAAAACCTTACCGGGTTCGAGGAAATATGGACTGCGAGCGCAATTTGTCGGATATATTTGTCGGCCTGCCGGGTTTTCATCCCGACATGTGGCTACCGAGTTGAGACTTGATGCATGTCAAGGATGGAGACGGGCCGCGAGAGCAATCTTGCAACCTTCGGATTAAAATGGTTTTCAGCGCGCAGTACCGGATTTACCGGATTGTTCATGGATCACTCAAAAGGAGAGAAGGATGAAAAGGAAGTTACTCGGAATGTTTGCTGTGTCCGCCATTGCCGGCGCCATGGGCAGTGCGTTCGCGCAAGACGCAGCACCGACCCTGACCGCTGCCGAGAAGGAAGCGGCGAAGAAGATTTATTTCGAGCGTTGCGCCGGGTGCCACGGTGTACTGCGCAAGGGCGCCACCGGCAAGAATCTTGAGCCGCACTGGACCAAGACCGACAAGGCGGGTGCGAAGACCGAAGGCGGCACCCTCAAGCTGGGCCAGGCCCGCCTGGAGAAGATCATCGCCTACGGTACCGACGGCGGCATGGTGAACTTCGATGACATCCTGACCAAGGAAGAAATCGCGCTGATGTCGAAGTACATCCAGAACACGCCGGACGTACCGCCCGAGTACAGCTTCAAGGAAACCATGGATTCCTGGAAGGTCATCATTCCGGTCAAGGATCGCCCGACCAAGCAGATGAACAAGTTCAACCTCAAGAACATGTTCTCGGTCACCCTGCGCGATACCGGCGAAGTGGCTCTGATCGACGGCGACACCAAGGATATCCGCAGCATCGTCAAGACCGGCTACGCGGTGCATATCTCGCGCCTGTCGAAGTCCGGCCGCTACGTGTACGTGATCGGCCGCGACGGCCGCCTGAGCCTGATCGACCTGTGGATGGAGAAGCCCGCGGTCGTGGCCGAACTCAAGATCGGTTTCGATGCCCGCTCGGTGGACACCTCGAAGTTCAAGGGCTATGACGACAAGTACGCGATCGCCGGTTCCTACTGGCCGCCCCAGTACGTGATCATGGACGGCGACACGCTGAAGCCGCTCAAGGTCGTCAGCACCCGCGGCATGACCGTGGATGGCGAGTATCACCCCGAGCCGCGCGTGGCCTCGATCGTTTCTTCCGAGATCAAGCCGGAATGGGTCGTGAACATCAAGGAAACCGGCCAGATCCTGCTGGTGGATTACTCCGACATCAAGAACCTGAAGACGACGACCATCGAATCCGCCAAGTTCCTGCATGACGGCGGCTGGGATGCCTCGAAGCGCTACTTCCTGGTCGCGGCCAACGCCTCGAACAAGATCGCCGCGGTCGACACCAAGCTCGGCAAGCTGGCCGCGCTGATCGACACCGCGAAGATCCCGCACCCGGGTCGCGGCGCCAACTTCATGCATCCGAAGTTCGGCCCGGTCTGGGCCACGGGCCACCTCGGCGCCGACGTCGTGACGCTGATCTCCACTCCGTCGGACAAGAAGGAGCACGCCAAGTACAAGGAGTACAACTGGAAGGTGGTCCAGGAAATGAAGCACGTGCCGGGCAACCTGTTCGTCAAGACCCATCCGAAGTCCAAGCATTTCTGGGCCGACGCACCGCAGAATCCGGACAAGGACCTGGCCGAATCCGTCGCGGTGTGGAACATGTCCGACCTGTCGAAGCCGGTCAAGGTGATCAACGTGGCGAAGGATTCCGGACTGCCGCCGACCAAGGCGACCAAGCGCGCCGTGCATCCCGAGTACAGCGCGGACGGCAAGGAAGTCTGGATCTCGCTATGGGGTGGCAAGACCGACCAGTCCGCCATCGTTGTCTATGACGACGCCACGCTGGCCGTGAAGAAGGTGATCACCGATCCGAAGATGATCACGCCGACCGGCAAGTTCAACGTCTACAATACGCAGCACGACATTTACTGATCGAAACTTGATCGGTAGCAAGGATAAAGGGGCGTAAGCCCCTTTATCATGTGTGTCTTTAGAAACCGTTGCAGGCATAGGGGATAGTCTCATGGCAGACAACAAATTCACCGGCTTTCTGGCGATGATCCGGCGACCAAGCGCAAAGTATTCGCTGCTGAGCCTGCTGGTGGTCGGCTTTTTCTCCGGCATCTTCTTCTGGGGTGGTTTCAACACCGGGATGGAAGCCACCAACACCCTTGAGTTCTGCATCGGCTGCCACGAGATGCGCGACAACGTCTATGTGGAATACAAGAAGACCATCCACTACACCAATCGCACCGGGGTCCGGGCCGTCTGTTCCGACTGCCACGTGCCGAAGGACTGGACGCACAAGATGATCCGCAAGATCCAGGCCAGCAAGGAAGTCTGGGGCAAGATCACGGGTGTCATCGATACCCCCGAGAAATTCGCGGCGCATCGGCTGCAGATGGCCGAAAGCGAATGGGCGCGGATGAAGGCCAACGATTCCCGCGAATGCCGCAACTGCCACAGCTTCGATGCCATGGATGTCGAGAAGCAGAAGCTGCGCGGGGCGAAAATGCACAAGATCGGCATTGCTGAAAAGAAAACCTGCATCGACTGCCACAAGGGCATTGCCCACACCAAGCCGAAGGGCATGAAGGAAGACGAGGACGAGTAAGTCAACGTCCCGACCTGGCCTGCGTTATATTTCGTACCTATCGTTCGAGAGGAGCAACAAATGAACAAGTTCAGCGTTTCCACAGCCGTCGCCGGCGCCCTGCTGGCGCTCGCTTCCCAGGCAGCCGTCGCTGCACCCGACTGGGGCAAGGTGCCCAAGCGTGACATCAATGTCTTCCATGCCGGCGTCACGCCGATCGAATGGGCGACCAAGAAGTCCGACCACAGCGGCTCCGCCGGCATGCGCAAGGGTGAAAGCTGTGCCGGGTGCCACGAGGAAAAGGGCACGCTGAACTTCAACTTCAAGCGCCTGGCGGACAAGGAACTGGAGCCCAAGGGGGCGCCCAAGACCATGATGTTCCCGGTCAGCGTGCAGGCTGCGTACGATGCTGCCAACCTTTACATCCGTCTTACCTTCAAGGCGCCGTCCGGCGGCGCCGACAAGGGCGACAAGGACAACGAAGTCAAGGCCACCGTTTTGTTCGCCGACGCCAAGGTGCCGCAGGCCGACCAGTATGGCTGCTGGCAGAGCTGCCATGCCGACGCGCGCACCATGCCCGGTGCCGACGACAAGAAGACCAAGTACGCCAAGGAAGGCGCCTACGAACTGGTGCAGTGGGCCAGCAAGGGCAACAAGGTTTCCGACGGCAGCGTCACCACCGAACGCAAGATGACCGGCGGCACCACCGGCGCCAAGGCCGAAGCCAGCAAGAGCGGCGACACCTACACGGTGACCTTCACGCGCAAGAATCCGGGCGAGGGCAAGGCGGTACCTTTCGGCATCGCTGTTCATGCCGACAACTCGAGCGGTCGCTTCCATCACGTCTCACTTGGCTACAAACTGGGCATCGGCGCAGACGGCGACGTCAAGGCAGCCAAGCAGTAAATCCTCCTTGCGTCCGGAGATGCCGATCGCCGGTCAATGCCTGAAACGAGTGCCAGCTTTCCTGGCGCTCGTTTCTTTTTATGTCCCCGGCGTCCTCGCCGGGGACGGTATCCCCCGGCGGGATGCGGCACTTGCCCAGCAGACGGTCGAAGTGACGATCCAGGACTACAAATTCCTGCCTGCCGAAGTGCGCATCAAGGCCGGTGACACGGTGAAGTGGATCAACATGGAAAAGCGCACCAGCCACTCCGTGCTGTTTCCGGCCGAGAACGGCCTCGAATCGGAGCGGATGTTTCCGCAGGAACATTGGCAGCGGACCTTCGTCAAACCCGGAAGCTACAGCTATCGCTGCGGCCCGCACGAGGAAATGAAGGGGCTGGTCCTTGTCGAATAGCACGACAACTGTTTCGCTACTTGCCGCGCTGCTGCCGGGCCTTGCTGCACTGCCGGCGGTGGCCGAGCCGTCCGCGGCACGGCAGAAGGAGCTGATCCACCTGGTGCGCCAGGATTGCGGCTCCTGCCATGGCATGACCCTGCAAGGCGGGCTGGGCCCGGCGCTGTTGCCGGCAAACCTGGCCGACAAGCCGGCGGAAAGCCTGGTCGCCACCATCGTCCATGGCCGTCCGGGCACACCGATGCCGCCGTGGCATCGCTTCCTCGCCGAGGACGAAGCGCGGTGGATCGTGGCCAAACTGATGGCCGGTTTTCCCGAATGAGGCACGGGCTGCAATTGCTGCTGCTCGGCCTGCTGGCGCTGCTGCTCGGCGCCTGTGCCGGCACATCCGTGCGCGGTACCGGTGATCTCGGCCTGGTCATCGAACGTGCCAGCGGCCACGTCACGCTGGTGAATACTTCCACGCGTTCCGCCTATGCGCGCATCGGCGGACTCGGCGACCTCTCGCACGCCTCGGTGGTGTACTCGCGCGACGCGCGCTATGCCTATGTCTTCGGCCGTGACGGCGGACTGACCAAGATCGACCTGCTCGACGCGCTCATCGTCAAGCGCGTGATCCAGTCGGGCAATGCCATCGGCGGTTCGATTTCGCAGGACGGGCGCATCGTCGTCGCGCAGAACTACGCGCCGGGCGGAATCAAGGCCTTCGATGCGGAGACGCTGGAACTGCTCGCGGAAGTTCCCGCCGAATACGCGCCGGGAAAATTCTCCAAGGTGGTCGGCCTGGCCGACGTGCCGGGCAACAAGTTCGCCTACGCGCTGTTCGATGGCGGCGAAATCTGGGTCAGCGATTTTTCCGAGCCGAAGAAGCCGGTCACCAGGCGCTATCCGGCCGGCCAGCAACCTTATGACGGCCTCGTCACGCCCGACGGCCGCCACTACCTGGCGGGGTTGTTCGGCGAGGACGGCGTCGCGCTGCTCGACCTGTGGCAGCCGGAAAAGGGCGCGCGCAAGATCCTCGAAAAATACGGCCGCGGCGAGGAAAAGCTGCCGGTGTTCAAGATGCCGCACCTGCGCGGCTGGTCGGTCGCGGCGGGTCGCGCCTGGCTGCCGGCGATCGGGCGCCACGAGGTGCTGGTGGCCGACGCGGCGACCTGGCAGGAAACAGGCCGCGTCGCGGTCAAGGGCCAGCCGGTGTTCGTCATGGCCAGCCCGGACGGGCGCCAGATCTGGGTGAACTTCGCCTTTCCCGACAACGGCTGGGTGCAGGTGATCGATACGCTTTCCGGCAAGGTGGTGCACACCCTGCAACCGGGCAAGGCTGTGCTGCACATGGAATTCACGCCGCGCGGCGAAGCGGTCTGGCTTTCCGCGCGCGATGACAATCGCGTGGTGATCCACGACACGCGAAATTTCGCCAAGCTGGGCGAGATTGCCGCCGAGGCGCCCTCGGGAATCTTCTTCACCAGTCGCGCTGCCCGCATCGGTTTCTGACATGGACTCGCCCTACACGCCGCTCGAATTTTCCCTGCTCAACGACTGGCAGCGCGACTTTCCCGTTTGCGCACGGCCGTTCGCCGAGCTTGCGGCAAAAGTCGGCGCTGACGAGACGGCGGTTCTGGACGCGCTCAAGCATTTGCAGGCGCGCGGTGCCATCAGTCGTGTCGGCGCCGTGCTGGCGCCGCGCCGGATCGGCGCCTCGACGCTGGCGGCGCTCGCCGCCCCGGTCGCGGAGATCGAGCGCATCGCCGCCCTGGTCAGCGCGCGGCCGGAGGTCAACCACAACTACCAGCGCGAACACCGCTACAACCTCTGGTTCGTCGCCACCGCCGCCGATCAGGCCCTGCTGGACCGCGCCTTGCGCGAAATCGAACGGGAGACCGGCTGTGCCGTCATCGCGCTGCCGCTGGAACAGGAATATCACATCGACCTCGGCTTCGACCTGAACTCCGCGCACAAGCACCCTGTCAGGCTCCCCGGCCCGCCGGCATGCGTGACCGATGCCATCGAGCGAAAGCTGATCGCCGCGTTGCAGCCCGGCCTGGAACTGGTGCCGCGTCCCTTCGTGCGTCTCGGCGAACGCGCGGGCATGAGCGAAAACGAGATACTCGGGCGCATCGCCGGCTGGCTGGACCAGGGCCTGATCAAGCGCTTCGGCGTCGTCGTGCGCCACCACGAACTGGGCTATCGCGCCAACGCCATGGTGGTGTTCGACCTGCCGGATGCCGACGTCGATCGCATCGGCCTGCAGCTCGCGGCGGAGCCCGGTGTCACGCTGTGCTATCGCCGCACGCGCAGCCTGCCGGAGTGGCCCTACAACCTCTACTGCATGGTGCATGGCCGTTCGCGCGAAGAGGCGCGGCCGGTGATCGAGCGCCTCGCCGCCATGGCCGGCGCTCCGGCAACGGTGCTGTTCTCGACGCGCCGCTTCAAGCAATGCGGCGCGCGCTATTTTTCCGACGAGGCAGCGGACCGCCGCCGGGGCGAGCCCACGCATGCCTGACGGAATCAGCGGCGCGGCGAAATTCGACGAAACCGATCGCCGCATCATCAACGCCTTGCAAGGCGATTTCCCTCTGGTGCCCGAGCCCTATCGCCAGGTCGCCGCGGACCTCGGTATTGCCGAAGGGGAGTTGCTCGGCCGCCTCGATGCCTTGCTCGAGCGTCGCGTGCTGACGCGCTTCGGGCCGATGTTCCAGATCGAGCGTGCCGGCGGCGCTTTCGTCCTCGCCGCGATGAAGGTGTCGGAGGTGGATTTCGAGCGCGTCACGGCGCAGGTCAATGCCTTCCCCGAGGTGGCCCACAACTATCGCCGCGAACACGCACTCAACATGTGGTTCGTCCTCGCCACGGCGACCCCCGAAGGCATCGCCAGGACCGTGATCGCCATCGAAGCGGCAACCGGGTTGCCGGTATTTGCCTTCCCCAAGGAGCGCGAATACTTCGTCGAGATGAAACTCCATGCCTGAACTCGACGCCCTCGACCGGCGTCTGATCGTCGCCACCCAGGCCGGCCTGCCGCGCGTGTCGCGCCCTTACGATGCCATCGGCGGCGAACTCGGCATCGGCGGCGAGGAAGTCATCGCCCGCCTGCGGCGCATGCTGGAAACCGGTGTGATCCGCCGCATCGGCGCCGTGCCGAACCACTACGCGATCGGCTACACGGCCAACGGCATGTCGGTATGGGACGTCGCCGACGAACGCATCGATGAACTGGGGGCGAAGGTCGGCGCGCTGGCCTTCGTCACGCATTGCTACCGGCGCCCGCGCCGCCTGCCCGACTGGCCCTACAACCTGTTCGCCATGGTACATAGCCGGAGCAGGGACGAAGTTGCCGCCCGCGTCGCCGAGATAGAGATCCTGCTGGGCGATGCCTGCCGGGGGCACGACGTTCTCTACAGCACGGCGATCCTCAAGAAGACCGGCCTGCGGATTGCCGGCTGAGGGTCGCTACTGCTGTTCCTGAAGGGTGGTGATGTAGGCGAGGATGTCCTGCATGTCCTCTTCCTTCAGCTTGTTGAGCAGTCCGCCGATTCCTTCTTCGTCGTGCGGCCGCTCGCCTTTCACATACTTTTCCATCTGCCGCTTCAGGTAGCTTGTGTATTGGCCGACCAGCATCGGGAACATGCCGCGTCCCAGTCCGGTCTTGCCGTGGCAGGTGACGCACTGTTTCTGGTACAGCGCTTCGCCGTTGGCCAGGTTGCCCGGCACGCGCGGAATGATCATGACGCGCTCGGTCATCGTCAGGCGCGTCAAGGCATCGTCGCTGTCCTTGAATACCGGCCATTTGGTCGGCAGTTCGATCGAGGCCAGGTAGGCGGCGACATCCCTGATGTCCTCATCCGGCAGTTCGCGTTCCTGGGTGTAGGGGTACATCGGAATATTCACCCGGGTCCGGGCGCGAAACGCCTTGAGTTGCGACTCCAGATACTTGGCGCCCAGGCCGGCCAGCCGCGGGTACTCGCCGCGCGAGCCGCCCTGGCCGAACTCGCCGTGGCAGCCGGCGCAGGTCGCGTTGATCTCCTTGCCCTTCTCCAGGTTCTGGGCGTGCCCGGCGAGGCTGAAAAGCATGGTCAGCCCGAGCAGTCCAAGTCGCAGTGTCATGTCGGTCGTTTCGCGAATGCCGTGATGCGACGCATTGTCGCAGGTCCCCGGCATGATTTTCCTTGATCTGTATCGGATAATCCGTACATGGCCGATCCCGATCCTGCTGAAGACGCTTCCAACCTGCGCCTGAACCGGCGTCGCGCCGTGATCCTGCGCTGGTGGTTGCTGGCTGCCGTGGCGATCGCCGTGTCGTCGGCGCCGACTTTGCTGGACATCGCCCTGCCGCGAGTGCCGATGTTCGCCGTGCTCGCGCTCATGGCGGGGTTCAACGCCTTTCTCGAGTGGCGTGCGCGGACGCGGGAAGCGGTAGGCGCCGGCGAACTGTTCGGCGAGTTGTGCGTCGACCTCGCGGCGTTGGCCATCCTCCTGTATCTGTCCGGAGGCGCCGCCAATCCGCTGATCTCCTTCCTGCTGGTGCCGGTCGCCGTCGCCGCGCTGTCACTGCCCGGCGCCCTCACTGCTGCGGTCGCCATGCTGGCCGTTGCGCTGTACACGCTGCTGATGTGGCAATTCCTGCCGCTTGCCGTGGCCGACGCCGAGCGCGCCACACGACTGCACCTGGCCGGCATGTGGCTGACCTTCGTGGTTTCCGCGGCCATGATCGCGTGGTTCGTCGCGCGCATGACGGCATCGATACGGGAACGCGACAGCCGCCTGGCGACCGCGCGCGAGCAGGCCCTGCGCGACGAGCGCGTGGTAGCGCTGGGGGCGCTGGCTGCCGGCGCCGCCCATGAACTGGGCACGCCGCTGGCGACGATTGCGGTGCTGGTCGGCGAACTGGAGCACGATCCCTCCCTCGATGCCGATGCGCGTGCAGACCTGGCGCTGGTGCGCGACCAGGTCGCCCTGTGCAAGGGCATCATCAGCGGCATGGCGCAACGCGGCGGCGCGGCGCGCGCGGAATCGCTGCAGGCACAGGATGCCGGCGACTGGCTGCGCGGCGTGCTGGCGCGCTGGCAGGCAATGCGGCCACGGGCCAGCGCGGCCATCCATGTCGCGGGTCGTGGCGAGTCCCCGCGCCAGGCGTTCGATCCAGCACTGGAACAGGCGGTCGCCAACCTGCTCAACAACGCGGCCGATGCCGCGGCCGGCGAGATTCGCATCGAACTGGACTGGGACGCAGCCTGGCTGCGGCTGACAATCTGCGACCAGGGGCCGGGATTCGCCGCGCAGGTACTGCATCGCGGCGGCCGCGAGGCGCTGCCGGCCAGCCACGGTGGCGCCGGCATCGGCCTGCTGCTGGCATTTTCCGCAGTAGCGCGCGGCGGCGGCCGCATCGGACTCGACAACCCGCCCGCCGGCGGCGCCCGGGCGTGCATCGAATTGCCGCGCACAGACAATCTGGAGGAAACGGGGAAATGAACGAGGCGATACTGCTGATCGAGGACGATGCGACGTTCAGCGCGACCCTGGCGCGGGCACTGAAGCGGCGCAGCTACCAGGTCTTGACTGCGGCGAATCCCGAGGCCGCACTGGCCGTCGTGCAGGCCGAGGCGCCGGGCTGGATCGTGCTCGACCTGAACCTCGATGGCGCATCGGGGATGGCGCTGATTCCGCGACTGCGCGAAAGGCTGCCGGACTGCCGCATCGTGGTCCTCACCGGCTACGCCAGCATCACCACGGCGGTGGATGCGATCAAGCTGGGCGCCGTGCAGTATCTGGCCAAGCCGGTCGACGTCGATACGCTGCTGCGGGCCTTCGGCCACAGCTTGCAGGCCGACGCAACCTCATCCGCGATGACGGCGCCGATCGCATCGATGCCGATGTCGGTGGATCGCATGGAATGGGAACACATCCAGCGTGTCTTGCGCGAGCACAAAGGCAACATTTCTTCCACCGCGCGGGCGCTCAACATGCATCGGCGCACCTTGCAGCGCAAGCTTCTGAAACGGCCGGCGCGGCAGTAGCCTTGCGGCGGATCATCCGGAGTGGCTTTGCCCGCGTCGTTTGCGGGCTTAGCCCACTCCGCAGGGGCATCATCAGTGCCCCACGTCGAATCGGTAGGGCACCGCGATCCGCTGCCGGTCGGTTTCGATGATGACCGTAGCGACCCACGTCATGCTGCCGGAGACGCATACCGGCAGTGCGGCCGCGCCGACGTAGCGTCCCGCGCCGGCAGCGGGGAATTCGCTCCGGTTGTAACCCATGTTCATGCTCTCGCCGGCGAAGTCCACTTCGACTTTCCCGGGCTCGACGCCGGAAACGGTCACTTCGACGCGCAAGGTCTGAAGAAAGGGAATCGGCCTCGGCGTGATCGACAGTTCGATCCGTCCGCCGCCGGGCAGTTTCGCCGGGCAGGCCCTGCGCTGCAAATCGCAGCCCGGTTCGACGCTTCCCGTCAGGTCCGCTTTCGGCAGCAGCAGCGGCGACATCCGGTGGCCGATGACGGCCGTGACAACCAGGGCGGCGATCATCGCCAGGTTGAGGGCGTGGGATTTGACGAATTTCAAGGCAGTGACTCCACGTCCCGGGTTATGCCTGCATAGCATGGGTTGATGCGTAGCAACATTTGATCTGCATCAAGCTCTTGAAGCCCGTTCCGGCGTCAAATATGCGGCAAATTGTCGCAGCGGCATGATGTCGCGGCGGCGATCGGGTGGTAGATGCATCGGAAGCTAGGCCAACGCAGTTTCAATCGGAAATGGGAGCGACACACATGAAGCAGTTTAACAAGCAAGCCACCTCGCTGCTGCTGGCGGCCGGGATGGGGCTGGCGGCCACCGCCTGGGCGGCCGACACCCTGCAGGACGTGCTGAAGGCGCGCGGGCTGAGCCAGCAGGATCTGCTGGCGGCGGCGAAGACTTACGTGCCAACCGGCAAGCGCGATGAATTCGTCGCCTTCAGTTCCGGCGGTCAGTCGGGCCAGGTGATCGTCTATGCGATTCCCTCGATGCGCATCCTCAAGTACATCGGCGTATTCACGCCGGAGCCCTGGCAGGGCTATGGCTTCGACGAAAGCTCGAAGAACGTGCTGAAGCAGGGCCGCATCGACGGCAAGGACATTACCTGGGGCGATACCCACCATCCGGCCATTTCCGAAACCAACGGCGAGTACGACGGCCAGTTCCTGTTCATCAACGACAAGGCCAACCCGCGCCTGGCGGTGATCGACCTGCGCGACTTCGAGACCAAGCAGATCGTGGTCAACCCGATCTTCAAGTCGGAGCACGGCGGCGCCTTCGTCAGTTCCAACACCGAGTACGTGATCGAGGCCGCGCAGTATGCCTCGCCGCTGGAAAACAAGAAGTTCTTCCCGCTCGAAGAGTTCAACGAGAAATATCGCGGCGGCGTGACCTACTGGAAGTTCGATCGCAAGGAAGGCCGCATCGATACCAAGAAGTCGTTCTCGCTCGAACTGCCGCCCTACTCGCAGGATCTGTCCGACTTCGGCAAGGGTCCGTCCGACGGTTGGTCGTTTACCAACTCGTTCTGCTCCGAGCGTTATGTCGGCGGCATCGAGAAGGGTCGCCCGCCGTATGAGGCCGGCTGCTCGGCGAAGGACACCGACTACCTGCACGTGATCAACTGGAAGAGGGCCGCCGAACTGGTGGCCCAGGGCAAGGCCAAGAAGATCAACGGCCATGACGTGCTGATGATGGAAACCTCGATCAAGGAGGGCGTCCTGTTCCTGGTCCCCGAGCCGAAGTCGCCGCACGGCGTCGATGTGACGCCCGATGGCAAGTTCCTCACTGTCGCCGGCAAGCTCGACACGCACGTGTCGGTATATTCCTTCGAGAAGATCATGGCCGCGATCAAGGCGGGCAAGTTCGAATCCAAGGATCCCTACGGCATTCCGGTGATCGGCATGAAGGATGCGCTGCATACCCAGGTATCGCTGGGCCTCGGCCCCTTGCATACCCAGTACGACAGCAAGCCCTGCGTCGCCTACACCTCGCTGTACGTTGATTCCCAGGTGGCGAAGTGGAACTTCTGCGAAGGCAAGGTGCTGGACAAGATCAGCGTGCACTACAACATCGGCCACCTGATGACCATGGAAGGCGATTCGACCAAGCCGGCCGGCAAGTACCTTGTCGCGCTGAACAAGCTGGCCATCGATCGTTTCGTGCCGACCGGCCCGCTGCATCCGCAGAACCACCAGCTGATCGACATCAGCGGCGACAAGATGCAGCTTCTGTATGACATGCCGCTGCCGCTGGGCGAGCCGCACTATGTCGTCGCCATCGATGCCAAGAAGCTGAAGCCCGCCGTGCGCTACAAGGTCGGCACCGACAGCCGCACCGACAAGCCGCATCCGGGCGCCGTGCGCGCCGGCGAGGAGAAGACGGTCAAGAAGGGCAACAAGGTCGAGGTCTTCGCCACCCTGATCCGTTCGCACATCACGCCGGAAACCATCGAAGTCGATGTCGGCGACGAAGTGACGATCCACCTGACCAACCTCGAACGGGCGCAGGACGAGACCCACGGCTTCACGGTGTCGACCTACAACACCCATGCCTCCGTCGAGCCGGGCAAGACCGTGTCCGTGAAGTTCAAGGCCGACAAGGAAGGCGTCTATCCCTACTACTGCACCGAGTTCTGCTCGGCGCTGCACCTGGAGATGCAGGGCTACCTGCTGGTCAAGCCGAAGGGCTGGAAGCCGACCAAGACGACGCTGGCCAAGGGTACCTATACCGAAGCCGACTACAAGGCGACGGTGAAGAAGGTAGCCGACACCCAGGCCATCATCGACTCCGTGGTGGGCTACATCACCAGCGTCAACTACAAGGACTTCCCGGATGTCGTGGCCATGGTGGAAGACGCCTTCGACCAGCTGGGCAAGACCAAGGGCCTGAAGGAGAAGCATGAAGGTTTCGCCGCCAAGAAGGATTGGGAAAACGCCAACCTGTGGGCCGAGCAGATCTGGCAATACCAGGTCAAGACCGCCGACCTCGGTTTGCGCGCCAAGACCTATCTTGAGCAGAATGGTGCCAAGAAGGTCAAGTAATTTGCATTAAATCAAGGCAGATCAAGGGGGGCAGAGTTACTCTGCCCCCCACTGCTTTTTACGAAAGGAACAACCATGAAACTCGGATTGATGATCTTCGCCGCTGCCGCCGCCTCTTTCGCGGTTCCGGCCCTGGCCGACGGCAAGGCGCTCTACCTTGAAAAGACCTGCATCGCCTGTCACGGCAAGGATGCCAAGAAGCCGCTGACGCCGGAATATCCCAAGCTCGCCGGGCAGAACGCGAAGTATGCCGAGCGGCAGATGCTCGACATCAAGAGCGGCGCGCGCGCCAACGGCAACTCCGCGGCGATGAAGGGTGTCATGCACCTGGTTTCCGACGAGGAAATCAAGGAACTTGCCAAATATTTGTCGGAAATCAAGTAGGGAGCTTGCCCGCTCTGCGGCGCTTGATGTCCATCAATGAATGCTGATATACCTGATGGGATCATCGCGCCAGGCTAACCAACATAGAGGAAACAACATGTACAAGATACTCACCGTGGCACTCTCGCTGGCTCTGGTTCCGGCGTTCGCGCTAGCCGCTCCGCCGGCGGAGAAAAAGGCCGGCATCGAATCCAAGGACTACAAATGGAATGCGCAGGAGGGCGAGAAGATCGAGGCCCTGCAGAAGAAGGGCGATGCCAAGGCCGGCAAGGAAGGCTATGAGGTCTGCGGCGCCTGCCACCTGCCCACCGGCGCCGGTCGTCCCGACGGCACCTTCCCGCAGCTCGCGGGTCAGCACACCACGGTGCTGATCAAGCAGATGGCCGACATTCGTGCCGGCCTGCGCGACAACCCGACCATGTATCCGTTTGCCAAGGAACTGGTCGACGCCCAGGAACTGGCCAACGTCGCGGCTTACATCGAGGGCCTGTGCATCCCGGTCGACCACGGCAAGTACGAGGGCCCCGATGCCGCCAAGCAGATCGCGGACGGCAAGGCGATGTACGAGAAGGAATGCATCGAGTGCCACAAGGCCAACGGCGAAGGCGTCAAGGACAAGTTCTATCCCGTGCTCGCCGGCCAGCACTACAAGTACCTGCTGCGCCAGATGACCGAGATCCGCGACGGCCATCGCCGCAACGCCAATCCGGACATGGTCAAGATCATCAAGAAGTACGACAACAATCAACTGGTGGCCATCTCGGCCTATCAGGCGAGCCTCACCATGCCCGGTTCGATGTGCAAGGCCGGCGCCGCCAAGGCACCCGCCAAGAAGAAATAATATCGATTCGCCGCTTCCGCGCTCCGCCGGGGCGCGGAACGCAGGCGGACTGCTTCGTCCCCCGACATCGAGTACAGCATGCAAGACCAGAAAAAACAGAATCGACTGATCACGGCCCTGACCCTGGCGGCCCTGGTGGCCCTGATCGCTTCATACTTCTCCCCGATCTGGTGGGTGTCGCTGACGGCGCCGAACTATCCCAAGGATGCTTTTCCCGACGGCATCCGCATCCACTTCCATTTCGACGGCGTCTACAACGGCTGCCGCGCCGCCGGCAAGGGCACGCGCATGGCCGACGAGGTCCTGCAAAAGGACCTCGACCATTCCGTGGAACGCTACAACCCCATCCTCGACGCGAAGAAGAACGTCAACAAGGATGCGGAGGGGCTGGACTGCGTGCACGAGATGAACACCATCAACCATTACGTCGGCATGTTCCCGATCTCGACCGGCGCGCCGGTCGAGAAGCCGCTGGCCAAGTTCTTCTTCGGCTTCTTCGCCGTGATGCTGCTGGGATTCATCACCCCCGAGGGCCGCAGGCGCGTGCTGGTTCTGGCCGCGGGCTTCGCCGCCGTAGCGGTCTGGATGGTGGTGCACCAGTTCGCCCTGGGGCACATGGAAAGCCATATCGCCGCGTATGTCAGCGAGGCGGGCACCTTCTTCAAGGAGCCGGACAAGATCAAGGTCTGGGGCGACAACGTGCGCGTGATCACGACCGCAGTCATCGCCGGCCTGATCGTGGCGATGGCCATCGTCGTCGCCGGCGTTGCGAAATTCCGCGGCTTCTCGCTGCTGCTGGTTCTGGTTCCGGCATTGATGCCGGTTTTCTTCGTCATCGAGTATGCCGGCTGGCTCTGGTTCTTCGGCCACAACATGCATCCCTGGGGCGCCTTCACCGTCAAGCCCTTCATGCCGACGGTATTCGGCGAAGGCAAGGTGGCGCAGTTCTCGACCTATTCCTATCCCTACTGGGGCTACGCGCTGCTGCTGGTTGCGTCCGCCTGCCTGGCAGTGGCGCTGTTGCTGCGGCGCCGGCAGATGCGCGACCCATCGACAGGCTGATGCCACCATGAAGCTGAAACGCTGGCGGGTCCTGCTGCCGGCCTTGCTGCTCGGTGTTTCCTCGCTGCTGATAGCCCGCCCGACCGATCGCGACGAAGACAAGCCGCCGGCCCTGGGGGCGACGGCCGATCTGTCCACGGCACCGAGGGTCGGCGTCGATCGGCCGAAGCCCACCTTTCCGCTCTACGAGCGCGACAAGCGCGTCCATGGCCTCAAGCCCTTCCAGAACCTGGTCGATGCGGCGCCGGCGGGTTCCACGCTGCGTCCGCCGCCGGGCAGCTATTCCGGGCCGGTGGTGATGACCAAGCCGCTGGTCATCGAAGGCGGCGGCCAGGTCACCATCGATGCCGGCGACCGGGGCACGGTGTTCTCCCTCCAGACCGATGGTGCGGTGTTGCGCGGGCTGCACCTGACCGGTTCCGGCGATTCGCACGACACCGATGATTCCTGCCTCGACGTGCGCGGCCACCGCAACGTGATCGAGAACCTGGTGATCGACAACTGCCTGTTCGGCATCGACCTCAAGCAGTCGAGCGACAGCGTGGTTCGCAACAACAAGGTTCGTTCCAAGCCGCGCGAGCTGGGCGTGCGCGGCGACGGCCTGCGCCTGTGGTACAGCGACCGCAACCTGGTCGAGGGCAACGAGGTGGCCGATTCGCGCGACATGGTGGCCTGGTATTCCCACGACAATGTCTACCGCGGCAATGTCGGCATGCGCAGCCGCTACTCGATCCACTTCATGTTCGCCAACAACAACATCGTCGAAGGCAACCGCTTCTACGACAACTCGGTGGGCGTGTATTTCATGTACACCGAGGGCGGCGTGATGAGGAACAACCTGATCTCCCATGCCACCAGTGCCACCGGCATGGCGATCGGTTTCAAGGAGGCCAGCAACGCGCTGATCGAAGGCAACGAAATCATCTACTGTGCCGTCGGCATCGGTTCGGACCTGTCGCCGTTCCAGCCCGACAGCAAGATCTGGTTGCGCAACAACCGCTTCGCCTTCAACGGTATCGCGGTAAAGTTGACCAGCGAACTCGGCGGCAACGTGGTCACCGACAACATTTTCGAGGGCAACCTGACCAACGTGGTGCAGGCCGGGCGCGGCAAGTCGGGCCTCAACGAATGGCGGGGAAACTACTGGGATGACTATCAGGGATTCGATCGTGACGGCAACGGCGCGGGCGACACGGCCTACGAACTCTACGCCTACGCCGACCAGATATGGATCGAGTTGCCGCCGGCAAAATTCTTCAAGACCGCGCCGGTGATGGAACTGCTGGATTTCCTTGAGCGGCTGGCACCTTTTTCGTCGCCGGAACTGACGCTGAAGGATGACAGGCCGCGTTTCCTGAAACCGGAGTCGATCAAAGGCAAGGTGACCGGATGAGCGAGACGAAACCACCCGCTGCGGCGAAACCGCCCGCTTCGCGCGAACGCATCCAGCAGGCGCGGCGCAAGTGGCTGCGCACCATCCTGCTCACGGGGGGCGTGACGGGCGCCGCGCTTTCGGGCTTCCTGCCCCTGGTCTATGCCCGGACCAAGCGGTTGCGGCCACCGGGAGCGCTGGACGAAAGGGATTTCCTGGCTTCATGCATCAAGTGCGGCCAGTGTGTCCAGGTCTGCCCGGTGCAGGCGATCAAGCTGGCCGACCTGGTCGACGGCGTCGGCGTCGGCACCCCGTACATCGATGCGCGCGAGCAGGCCTGCGATTTTTCCTGCGACGCGGTGCAGTGCATCCTGGCCTGTCCGACCGGTTCGCTGGTGTACAAGAAGCCTGCCTTCCTTGGCGTGCGCAAGGGAGCAAAGTTGGCTGCGGCGCCCATCCTCAAGGCCAAGGAGAAGGATCCGGAACCGACGCTGAACCTCAGCGAACGCATCGGCGTTGCGCGCCTGACGCGGCCGGAGGCCTGTCTGGCAATTCAGGGCAAGGGCTTCAAGGGCCAAGTGCGCGGCGCCTCTTTCAAGGGTCGCCTGCGTTACATGGAAGTCGACCGCTGGAAACCGATCGGCGTCAGCGAACATCCCTACGACCTTGCCGAGTGCGACCTCTGCGTGCGCGAATGTCCGGTCAAGGGCGCGATTTCCATCGAAACCGTATTCGCCCCGGACGGTTCGAAGCGCAAGTCGCCGGTGGTGCACGAGCCCTGCGTCGGTTGCGGCGTCTGCGAGATGATCTGCCCGGTCGAACCGACCTGCATCGTGGTCGATGCACGGGAGGTGTGGAACACATGAAAAATCCATATCTGAATCGCCGCTTTCTGGATCAGATCGCGGTGATGCTCGGCCGCGAAGCCAGAAAGCCGTCCGCGATTTCCGGGCGGGCGCAGGAAATCCACGTCCTCAAGCGCGCCACCAACAAGGAAAGGCTGCAGGAGGCCATGATCGCCCATGCGGATGCGAAGAAAGTTCACACCTGGCGCAACCGGCGCTGGGCGGTGCTGCTGGTCGTCAACCTGTTCTTTACGCTGTCGTTCTGGCTCGACATCCAGATCCTCGAGGGCGCGCTGACCGCCTCGCGCTTCATCGGCTTCCATCTGATCGATCTGAACTCGGCCTTGCAGGTCATGCTGGCGCACAAACACATCATCGTCAATCTGGTGATCGGCACCGGCACGGTATTCGTGCTCTGGCTGCTGCTGGGCGGGCGGACTTTCTGTTCCTGGGTCTGTCCCTACCATTTGCTGGCGGAGTGGGCGGAAAAGATCCACCTCTGGCTGGTCAAGAAGAAGCTGGTGACGGACCAGGACATCGATCGCCGCCTGCGCACCGGATCGTGGCTTGTTTTCGCCGTTCTCGCCATCGCCACCGGCTATACCGTGTTCGAGTCGATTTCCCCCACCGGCATCGTATCCCGGGCACTGATCTACGGTCCCGGACTGGCCTTGCTCTGGGTGCTGGCGCTGCTGGTGTTCGAGGTGTTCTTCTCGCGTCGTGCGTGGTGCCGCTACGCCTGCCCGATCGGGCTCACCTACGGGGTGGTCGGCATCTTCTCGCCGGTGCGCGTCAAGTACAAGCTGGAAAGCTGTTTCCACGAGGGCGACTGCCGCAAGGTCTGCCTGGTGCCGCATGTGCTCGACACGGTGATCAAGGGCCGCGCGGTGGATACCGAAATACCCATCGGCCCGGACTGCACCCGCTGCGGCCTGTGCGTCGACACCTGCCCGACCGGGTCGCTCACCTTCGATGTCAAGGGGCTCTCCAGGCTGCTCTGAACCGCGACATCCGTCGTCACCTACCCGCCATGATCCAATTCTCCAACGTAAGCAAAAGCTTTCGCAAGACCTGCGTCCTCGACGACATCAGCCTCGACATAGGCTTGTCCGAGCGTGTCGCACTGATCGGCTCCAACGGCGCCGGCAAGACCACGCTGATCCGCTGCCTGCTCGGCGAATACACCTTCGACGGCCGGGTCACCATCGATGGTCGCGATCCGCGCCGGGAGCGCACGGCTGTTCTCGGCTCGATTGGTTTCGTGCCGCAACTGCCGCCGCCGCTGAAAATGCCGGTGGCGCAGTTGATCGATTTCTCCGCCGCGCTGTGCGGCACCGACCCGGCGCGCATCCACGAACTGGCGCAACGCCTGGGGCTCGACCTGGCGCCGATCCTGACGCGGCCTTTCGTCAAGCTCTCGGGCGGCATGAAGCAGAAGCTGCTGATCGCGATCGCGCTCGGGCGCGAGGCAAAGGTGCTGGTGATGGACGAACCGGCCGCCAACCTCGACCCGGAGGCGCGCAAGATCTTCTTCGAACTGCTCGCCGAGCGCCAGCAGGATGTCACCATGCTGATCTCCAGCCATCGCCTCAACGAGGTTTCGGCGCTGGTCAATCGCGTCGTGGAAATGGACATGGGCAAGGTGGTGCTCGACGATCGCGTCGCCGATGACGTTTCGCTTTCCGGCCAGTTTGCCTGCCGCATTTCGATCAAGCGCAGCGAGGCGGCATTCGCCAAGGCGATGCAGGCATGGAATTTCCGCGATCTCGGCGACGGGCTGGAATGGGAGGGCGAGGTGCCCGGTCCCGACCGCCTGCGCTTCATGGGCATGACCTCGCGCTATGTGGCGCTGATCAGCGATTACTCGCTTGCGGAAGCAAGAGTCGGCGCTGGCGATACGGCAAATTGATGGACCGGCGCCGCTTCATCGTCGCCGGTTTTGCCTTGACGCCACTGGCGGCAGCTTTGTCCGCCTGCGGCAAGTCCGGTCCATGGCCGGAGGGCATGGCCGAGATCAAATGGGACCGCGATACCTGCGTCCGCTGCAGCATGGTGATTTCCGACCGCCGCTTTGCCGCCGAGATGCGCGGCGGCGGGAAAGACATCGTGTTCAAGTTCGACGACATCGGCTGCGCCATGTTCTGGATGCGCGACAAGGCCGGGGACTTCCCGTGGATGGCGGAAGCGGCCACGCGGATCTGGGTCGCCGATGCCGCGGGCAAGGGCGACAAGTGGCTCGATGCGCGCAAGGCACACTACAGCGGCGGGGCGATGTCGCCGATGGGCTATAACTTCAGCGCGCGCGCCTACGCCGAGGCGGGCTCGCAAAGCTTTGACGAAATGCGCCAGCACGTGCTGGCGAAAGGCAAATAGTGATTACCAAACAACTCTGGCTCACCGCCAAACTCGACATCGTCGAATCCCTGCGCGCGCGCTGGTTCCAGGTCTATACCCTGGTCTTCGGCGGCATCGTCGCGCTGCTCTTCCTCTTCGGCCTCACCGAATCGCGGGTGCTCGGCTTCATCGGCCTGTCGCGGCTGCTGGTGACCTACATCCAGCTGACCATGGCGATCCTGCCGATCTTCGTCCTCATCACCACGGTGCGTTCGGTGGCGGGCGACCGCGAGGCCGGCGTCTATGAATACCTGCTGTCGCTGCCGGTGTCGCTGGCGGCGTGGTTCTGGGGCAAGATCCTCGGCCGCTACATCGTCATCTTCCTGCCCGTGTTCGGCGCCATGGTGCTGGCGGTGCTGATCGCGCTGCTGCGCGGCATCGAAGTGCCGTGGGGCATGTTCGGCTATTACACCGCGCTGCTGGCCGTGATGGCGGCCTGCTTCCTCGGCATCGGCATGCTGATCTCGGCGCTCGCGCGCAGCACCGACATGGCGCAGGGCGCCGCCTTCGTGGTCTGGCTGACGCTGCTGCTGTTCCTCGACCTTATCCTGCTCGGCGTCATGATCCAGGGCAAGGTCTCGCCGGAAGTTGCGGTGACCATGGCGCTGGCCAATCCGCTGCAGGTCTTCCGTACCGCCGCCCTGGCGCTGTTCGATCCGCAACTGATCGTGCTCGGCCCTTCGGCCTACGTGATCCTCGACCTGTTCGGCGTGATCGGCTACAAGGTGTTCGCCCTGGCCTATCCGACCGTGGTCGGCGTGGCGGCGGCGGTGCTGGGCTATCAGATATTCAAGCGGGGCGATTTGCCGTGAGTGGCCGAAAGTTATGCCTCCGGCGGAGCCGGTGGCGGTATCCCTCGCGGACGGCGCTGGCGCTACGGCGATTCCTCGTCCTTGCGCTGCTGCTGGCCGGGACGGCGCAGGCCGCGAACAGCGACGCCCTGTTTGCCGCGAAACTCGACAGCAGCGACGGCAAGGTGGTCGCGCTCGAGACCTGGCGCGGCAAGCCGCTGATCGTGAACTTCTGGGCGCGCTGGTGCGCGCCCTGCCGCGTCGAGATTCCGGAACTGGTCAAGACCCAGGATAAATACCGCAAACGCGGCCTGGTCGTGATCGGCATCGGCCTCGAGGACAAGGCGGAATCCGTGCGCGACTTCATGAAGGCCTACGAGATGAGCTACACGGTGCTGCTGGCCAGGGACGGGGGCATCGAACTGATGAAGGCCCTGGGCAACACGCGCGCCGGACTGCCCTTCACCGTGGCCATCGATCGTCGTGGCGAGATCGTCGCGATCAAGCTGGGCGCGATGAATCGCAGCGAGCTCGATGCCGCCGGCGAAGCGGCCCTGAAGTAGCCCGCTGGGTTCCGATGCAGACGAAGAACCTGCTCGACAACAGTTTCGGCAACCAGGCCGTCAGCCCCGCCGAACGGCGCCGGCGCATCGGCGTGGTGTTCGATGCGATCGCGCCGCGCTATGACCTGATGAACGACCTGATGAGCTTCGGCATCCATCGCCTGTGGAAGCGCACGCTGGCCCGCCGGGTGGCCGGCACGGGCGGCCTCGCGGTCGACCTGGCCGGCGGTACCGGCGATGTGGCGCGCCTGCTGGTCGACGGGGAGCGGCGGGTGGTGGTCTGCGATCCGAGCCTGCCGATGATGATGGCGGGACGCAGCCGGGGCAGCACCGGCATGACATGGCTGGCCGGCGAAGCCGAGAAGCTTCCGTTTGCCGATGCCAGCGTGGACCTGCTGACGGTCGCCTTCGGCCTGCGCAACGCCACGCATCTCGGCTCGGCCCTGGCCGAGATCCGGCGCGTGCTGAAGCCCGGCGCGCGCTTCGTCTGCCTGGAATTTTCGCGGCCGGCGAAATGGCTGGCGCCGTTCTACGATCTTTACTCGTTCCTGGTCATCCCGCGCCTGGGCGCGCTGGTGGCGCGGGAGCCGCTGGCCTACCAGTATCTGGTCGAGTCGATCCGGCGCTTTCCGGACCAGGCGGAGTTCGCGCGTCTCATGGAGCAGTCCGGTCTTGGCGACGTGCACTGGAAAAACGTATCCTTCGGCATTGCCTGCCTTCATTTCGGTACTTGTCCCCATAATGTCCAGCCGCCCCTTGATCTGCGTACATAGCGCTCATATTCCCTCGTCACACCGGCGGAAGCCGGTGTCCAGTGAGGCGCTCAACTCGATTCCGGCGTTCGCCGGAATGACGAGCCGGACTTCGTGGCTAATCAGGTGTCCTCATGAGACCTGAACTGCCCGCCGCGGTGACCGCAGCGCCGCCTTCCGGCTGGCGGGTCTGGTGGACCGCCACCCGGCCGCGCACGCTGAGCATTGCCGCGACGCCGGTTCTGGTCGGCACGGCGCTGGCCATGGCGGAGGGCGTCGCGCCGGGCTGGTTTGCGATGCTGGCCGCGCTGTGCTGCGCGATCCTGATCCAGGTCGGCACCAACCTGCACAACGATGCCGCCGATTTCGAGCGCGGTACCGACCAGCCCGACCGCATCGGCCCGCTGCGCGTCACCGCGGCGGGATGGGCGAGCCCGGCGGCGGTGCGCCGCGCGGCCGCGATCAGCTTCGCGCTGGCCCTGGTGCTGGGCATCTATCTGGTCGCGGTGGGGGGCTGGCCGATCTTCGTCGCCGGCATCGCTTCGCTGCTGGCCGGCTGGTCGTATTCGGGCGGGCGCCATCCGGTTTCCCATACGCCTTTGGGCGAACTGTTCGTCCTGGTGTTTTTCGGCCTGGTCGCCGTGGCGGGCAGCCACTGGCTGCAGCGCGGCGCCTGGTCGCCGAATGCGTGGCTGGCGGGGATCGTGGTCGGCCTGCCGGCGGCGGCGGTGTTGCTGGTGAACAACTATCGGGACCTGGAAGACGACCTGCGCAGCGGCCGGCGGACCCTGGCCGCCCTGATCGGCCGCGGCAACTCGCGCCTGGCCTATGCCGCAATGATGTCGCTGCCGTTCGCGGTGTTGCCCCTGCTGGCCTGGCATGGCCTGCAAGGCGCGCTGCTCGGCTTGCTGGCACTGCCCCTCGCCGCATCGCTGATCCGCCGCCTGCACCGCACCCAACCCGGACCGCAGCTCAACCTCCTGCTGGCGGGCACCGCCCAGGCCGGGTTTGCCCTCGGTGCGCTGCTCGCGATCGGATTGCTGCTGTGAACCTGCCGGTGGTCGAGCTGTTCCTGCCGCTGGCGCTGGCCTTCATCATGTTCGCGCTCGGCCTGACGCTGGTGGTCGCCGATTTCAAGCGGGTGTTCACGCGGCCCCGGGCCATGCTGGTCGGCCTCGCCGGGCAAATGCTGCTGTTCCCGGTGTTTGCCTACGCGCTGGCGCTGGCCTGGCGCTTGCCGGCGGAGATGGCCGTCGGACTGATGATCCTCGCCGCCTGCCCGGGCGGCGTCAGTTCCGGCTTGCTGACCCACCTGGCGCGCGGCGACACCGCGCTGTCGATTTCGCTCACCGCGGTGACCAGCGTCGCCGCCGTCATCACGGTTCCCTTCGTCGTCGATCTGGCCATGGCGCGGTTCATGCACTCCGCGGCCGGCGTGGAATTTCCCTTGCTGAAGATGGTGCGCGGCGTGTTCCTGCTGACCACGGTGCCGGTGGTGCTCGGCATGGGCCTGAAGGCCTGGCGCCCGGCGCTGGCCCTGCGCCTGGAACGGCCGGCGGGTCGCCTGGCGACCGCGCTGTTCGTGCTGATCGTGCTGGCCACCTTCTTCAGCCAGCGCCAGGTGCTGATGGCTAATCTGGGCAGCATCGGGCCGGCCGCGATGCTGCTCAACCTGCTGGTGATCGCGGCGGGTTTCGCCATGGCGCGCGCCGGCGGCCTGCAGCGCCGCGACCGGATCGCGGTGGCCACCGAATGCGGTTTGCAGAATGCCGGCCTCGGAATTTTCATCGCCGCCAGCGTCATGCAGTCGCCGGCCATGACGGTACCCAGCGTGGTGTACGCCCTGCTGATGAATTTCGGCGCGATCGGCTTCGTGATCCTGATGCGCGGCGCCGAGCGAAACTTCGCCGGCGGGCGCACCGATGCCGCCGTTCGATGAGGCTGCCGGGCTGCCTGTTCGCCTTGCTCGTCCTGCCGGCATGGGTGGCATGGGCGGCGCCGGCCATCCCGCTGCAAACCCTGATCGACGCCACGCCGGCCGGCGGCACGCTGCGCCTGGCGCCGGGAACCTACGCCGGGCCGGCCAGCATCGCCCGCCCGCTGGCGCTGGACGGCGGGCATCGCGCCGTGATCCGCGGCGACGGGCGCAGCACCGTGCTTTCGGTCGCCGCCAACGGCGTCACGCTGCGCGGCCTGCACATCACCGGCAGCGGCGATTCGCATGACCGGATCGACGCCGGCATCCTGCTCGAAGGCGACGGCCATCGTGTCGAGGACAACGAGATCGACGACGTCCTCTTCGGCATCCACCTCAAGCGGGTGAACCGTGCGCGTGTCGTCGGCAACCGCGTCACCGGCAAGAACCTGGAGCAGGGCATGCGCGGCGACGCGATCCGGCTCTGGTACAGCCAGCACAATGTCATCGAGGGCAACCGTTTCCGCCGCGCGCGCGACCTGACCTTCACCAATTCCGCCGACAACCGCATCGTCGGCAACCGCTTCGAGGACGGCCGCTACGGCATGCACATCATTTTTTCGCCGCGGCTGCAGGTCGAGAACAACCATCTCGCGGACACCGGCACCGGCATCGTCGTGCTCTACTCGCCCGACCTGGTCCTGCGCGGCAACCATGTCGCCCATGCCTTGACCGACGGCGGTGGCGGCATCGTGTTCAAGGAGAGCGGCGTTGCGCTGGTCGAGAACAACGAAGTGCTGCACTGCTCGGTGGGCCTCAAGGTCGACGCGCCGCCGCAGTCGGTCGGCGCGCTGAAGGTAAGCAACAACCGCTTCGCCCACAACATCATCGGCCTGTTCTTCTACGGCGAGGAGGGCGGCCACCGCTTCTTCGACAACCGCTTCGAGAACAACCTCAGCACCGTGGCGATCAGCGCGCCGGGCGCGGGCAGCGCCAACGTCTGGCGCGGCAACACCTGGGACGACTACCAGGGCTTCGACCGCAACGGCGATGGCATCGGCGACACGCCGCACGAGGTCTACCTGTTCGCCGACCGCATCTGGATGGAAACGCCGATGGCGACCTTCTTCCGCAATTCGCCGGTGCTGGAGATGCTGGATTTCCTCGAACGCCTGGCGCCGTTTTCATCGCCGCACCGGGTGCTGCGCGATCCCGCGCCGCGCATGCGCTGAGCCTACAATCGCCATTCGACAACCAAGGAAAGCCCCATGAAACATCTTCGACCACGCTTTTGCTGCTGATCGCCGTGTCGTCAGCGCCGACTTTTGCCGCCGATGCCGAAGCCGGGCTGCTGGCGATCAGGGCCCTCGGCGGCGTCAACGGCCAGGCCCTGGCCTGCGCCGAGACCAGTGTCGCCGCGCGTGCCAAGCAGTTGATGCTGGCCCACGCACCGAAGACCCAGCGCTTCGGCGCCGCCTACGAGGAAGCCACGCAGGAAGCCTTCAGCGCGCAGACCCGCTCCGGCAAGCCCTGTGCCGACGCGACCGAGCTCACCGCGCGCCTCAACCAGTTGGCCTTGCAGCTTTCCGAAACCCTGCCCGTGGCGGCGAAGTGAGATGAGGCCACGGGCGCATGCGCCGGTTTTCCTCGCGCTGCTGCTGGCCGCCGCGTCGCCGGCATTTGCCCAGACCGCCGCCGGCGCGCGACATACCGCGCCGGCGCAGGACGCCGCGCCCCTGATGCCGCGTTATCTGCTGATGGACGTGCAGGGCAGGGCGGTGACGCACGAGGATTTTCGCGGCCGCTTCCAGCTCGTCAGCTTCGGCTTCGTTTCCTGCCCCGATGTCTGCCCGACCACGCTGCTGGAGTTCAAGCACGTGCTCGAACTGCTTGGCCGCGAGGCACAGCGGCTGCAGCCGATCTTCATCACCGTCGATCCGGAGCGCGACACGCGCGCGGTGCTGCGCGACTACACGGCGGCTTTCGACCCGCGCATCCTCGCCCTCACCGGCTCGCCCGAACTGATACGTCGCGCCGCCGACAGCTTTCGCATCCAGTACGAAAAGGTGCGCGAGCCGGGCGCCGCGCCGGATAACTACACCATGAACCATACCGCCGGCATGGTGCTGCTGGATGGCCAGGGCCGCTTTGTCGCCCGCTTCGCCTATGCCATGCCGGCGGCCGAAATCGTGCAACGCATCCGCGCCGCGATGGGCGCCGACGGAGCGCGCTGAGTCGGGGCGCATGGTCAGCCGCCGCCGCTTTCTTGCCGCGGGCGCCGCACTCGGCGCCGCCCGCTGCTTTGGCCAATCGACTCCCGACCTGCTGCCGACCTCCGGTGGGCGCCGCGTCGTCATCGTCGGCGGCGGCTGGGGCGGCCTTACGGCAGCCCGCCACCTGCGCCGGCTGGCGCCCGAACTCGAGGTGCTGCTGATCGACCGCGACACGGCATTCCGCTCGCTGCCGTTGTCCAACTCGTGGCTGGTGGACCGCACGCCCGATGCCCTGGTGCAGCAGGACTACGCCACGGCCGCGCGGGCCTGGGGTTACCGGGCGCTCCGGGCCGAAGTCACCGCGATCGACCGCGAACGGCGCCGCCTGCATACCGCACAGGGCGCGCTCGGCTATGACTGGCTGATCCTCGCCGCCGGCATCCGGCACGACTACGGCCCGTGGCTGGGCGGCGACGCGCGCGCCATCGAGGCCACGCGCCGGCTTTACCCGGCCGGCTTCCTCGCCAATGAACTGGATGCGCTGAAGCAGAAGCTGGCCGACTTCAGGGGCGGCGACCTGCTGATGACCGTTCCGCCGCCGCCCCTGCGCTGCCCGCCGGCGCCCTACGAGCGCGCGGTGATGATCGCCTGGCTGCTGAAGACGCGCCGCATCAAGGGCCGCCTGGTCCTGGTCGATGCCGGCGGCGGCATGCAGCGCTTCAATCGCATGTTCGCCGAGCGCTACAAGGACCAGGTCCTGCACCTGACCCACGCCCCGGTGAAATCCATCGACCCGTTCAACAAGACGCTGAGCACCGAGTTCGACGAACTGAAGTTCGACGATGCGATCATCATTCCGCCGCAGCAGGCGGCGGACCTCGTCCGCCAGGCGGGGCTGGTCGAGGCCGATGCCGCGGGCACGCCGGGCGGCTGGGCCGCATTCGATCCGCTGCACCTGCATGCCATCGGCGACGAGCGCGTGTTCCTCGTCGGCGACCTGCTGGGCCGCGCCTCGCCCCTGTTCGGGCACTACCCGAAGAGCGCGCACATGGCCGCCCGGCTCGGCCGCATCGCCGCCGCGGAAATCGCCGCGCGTTCGCGCGGCACGCTGCCGCAGCCGCAATTGCCCGAGAGCGTGTGCCACGTCTACACCGACATCGAACCGCCGGAGATGATGCGCATCGACGCGCAGTATCGGGTGCGCGGCGACGGCCTGATCACCCAGACCGTGCGCCAGCACGAAGACCCGCAGCCGCGCGGCGAGGAGGTCGTCTGGGCCAAAGGTTTGCTGGCGGAGATGCTCGTGCCAAACTGAAATACCCAAAACTTCAGGTTTGCACGCTCCGGGCCGGTGGCGCCCTGCAAAGAGGCGGTCGAAGCGCATGACTTCGGGATCCATATCCGGAGTCGTTGTTCGTTGCCGCGCAACGCTACAATGTCCGCTCAACACGTCGTGGAGGCCTGCTTCATGTCTTTCACTTACGGTATCGCGTCCAGCGCATCCCAGGATCGCCTGGAAAAGCTGATCGAGAAGCGGCTTAAATCAGGTGCCGGAAAAAGTCGCGTAGACGAGCAGATATGGAATCTCTTTGGCGAACGCTGGGCGATCATGTTCACCGACCTGTCGGGTTTCTCGCGCCGCGTGGCGGACTTCGGCATCATCCATTTCCTGCAAACGATCTACGAGTCGAACCGTCTGCTTGTGCCGATCATCGAGGAATACTCCGGCATCCTGCTCAAGGTAAAAGGTGATTCGCTGCTGGTCATATTCCGCAGCGTGGACGAAGCGATCGAATGCGCCGTCGCCATGCAGCGCTGCACGAAGGAATACAACCGCAAGTGTGCCGAGAACGAACAGGTGCTGTTATGCGTCGGGCTCGGCTTCGGCGACGTGCTGCGTATTGGCGACAGTGACGTCTTTGGCGCCGAGGTCAATGCCGCCGGCAAGCTGGGAGAGGATACCGCCAAGGCTTACGAAATCCTTGTGACCGGCTCGGTAAAAAATGCGGCTAGCGGTACCCAGGGTTTTTCCTTCAAACGGATAAAAACCGTTCCACCGGGGGCGGACTCGGCCTACCGTTTGCGCTATGACCGCCATCAGTAATCGGACTAAGCCCGCCGTCTCGCCGCCGTCCCGCCAGCGCCGACTTTTCCGTTCTTAGTGCCTGGCAAAGACGCTGGTCTTGCCGTCCGGCCCGACCAGCAGGGTGTTGTAGGCTTCGCGCCGCACTTCGCGCTCCTGGCCGGCGTTGTCGAGGATGGTGCAGGCGGTTTCGCAGAAGGGGTTGGACACTTCGCGTCCCGGTGCGCCGCGCGGCAGGCCGGGCACGGCGAGGCCGCGGGCGCGCGGCTTTTCCTTGAGCAGCAGCTTGATGTCCTCGGCCGGCACATGGCCTTCGATGAAATAGTTGCCGACCTTCGCCGTATGCACCGATTCGAGTTCCGCCGGCACGTTGAGCCAGCGCTTGAGTTTCGGCATGCCGGCCAGCGGCGTTTCCTCGATGCCGACCTCGAAGCCGGCCTTGCGCAAGTGGTCGGCCCAGTCGATGCAGGCGAGGCACGGGCTGGGCGCATAGACGGTGACCGGCGGCAGGGCTTCGTCCGCGGCCAGGGCCGGCGCGCTCGCGCCGGCCGCGAGCAGCAGCGCGCACAGCCTGTTCAGCACGGCTTGCCGGGCTGGCAGCCCTTGAGTATCCACAGCGACATCTCGCCGGCCAGCTCGTCGGCGCGCACCTTGCGCGCCAGGCTCAGCACGTCGCGTCCGGCATCGGTCTTCAGCGCAGGATCGGCGCCGGCCTGCAGCAGCAGCTTGCCGTTCGCGGTGCGCGTCGAGAAGGCCGCCATGTGCAGCGGGGTGCGGCCTTCGCCGTCGCGCGCATTGACCGGCGCGCCGGCGGCCAGCAGCGCCTGGAGCGGGCCGCTGTCGCCGTTCATCGCCGCGTAGTGGAGCGGCGTGATGCCCAGCGGGGTGCGCGCATCGCGCGCCTGCGGCGTGGCCTTGAGGATTTTTTCGACATCCTGCCGCGTGCCCATGCGCGCCGCGTCGTGGATCGGCTGTTCGTTCATGCCCAGGGTCGGTTCGGCGGCCATCGCCGCGAAGGAGAGGCCGCAGGCAAGCAGGACGGCGATGTGGCGCAGGCTTCTGACGAAGGAATTCATTACTCGCAGCGCGGTTTTTGGGGAAGGAAATAGTAACTCGTGCGCGGTAATTTTGCCGCCGGCGGGCATAGAATTTCCTGCCCGCGACTTGACGGGTATCAAAGCGGCCGACACCTCCGGTGCGCCTAATGTCGCCATGTTCAGAATCTCCCAGTTCATGCAGGAAATCGCCGCGCCGACACCGATCGGGCCGACAAGAAAGCCGCCCGGCCCGGTGGTGATCTGGAACCTGATCCGGCGCTGCAACCTGACCTGCAAGCATTGCTATTCGATTTCCGCCGACAAGGACTTCGCCGGCGAGTTGAGCACCGCCGAGGTGTTCCGTGTCATGGACCAGCTCAAGGCCTTCAAGGTTCCGGCGCTGATCCTTTCCGGCGGCGAGCCGCTGTTGCGGCCGGATATTTTCGAGATCTCGGCGCGCTCGAAGCAGATGGGCTTCTTCACCGCGCTGTCCTCCAACGGCACGCTGATCGACGCCGCCATGCTCGAACCGATCCGCGAGATCGGCTACGACTACGTCGGCGTCAGCCTCGACGGCCTCGGCGCCACGCACGACAAGTTCCGCCGCATGCAGGGCGCCTTCGACCTGTCGCTGGCCGGCATCCGCCTGTGCCGCGATGCCGGGCTCAAGGTCGGCGTGCGCTTCACCATGACCCAGGACAATCATCAGGACCTGCCCGGCCTGCTCAGGCTGGTCGAGGACGAGGGCGTCGACCGCTTCTATTTCTCGCACCTGAACTACGCCGGGCGCGGCAACAAGAACCGCAAGGACGACGCGCTGCACCAGATGACGAAGAACGCCATGGACCTGCTGTTCGACACCTGCTGGGAGTATCAACAGCGCGGGCTGGTCAAGGAATTCACCACCGGCAACAACGATGCCGACGGCGTCTATCTGCTGTACTGGCTGCAGCGGAAATTTCCCGGACAAGGTCGCGCACATCCGGCAGAAGCTCGCGCAGTGGGGCGGCAATTCCAGCGGCGTCAATGTCGCCAACATCGACAACCTGGGCAATGTCCATCCCGACACCATGTGGTGGCATTACACCATCGGCAATGTGCGCGAGCGCAGCTTCGGCGAAATCTGGATGGATACCTCCGACCCGCTGATGGCCGGCCTCAAGGCGCATCCGCGCACGGTCGGCGGGCGTTGCGGCGCCTGCATCCATTTCGACATCTGCGGCGGCAACACGCGCGTGCGCGCGCAGCAGATGACCGGCGATCCGTGGGCGGAAGATCCGGGCTGCTACCTCAGCGACGAGGAGATCGGCATCGCTTGACATGCGTCAATTCGGCTGACGAATCCGCCCCGGCTGCGACACTATGTCGCAGGGCGGCGCGAGCAGGGCGTCTTATGATCCCGTGCACGCGAATCGAATTGAGGGAGATGCCAGGTGACACAAAACTCACAGCAAACGGCCGCAGACACGAGCGAGATGGGATCGCTGCTGCTCGGTGCAGGTTTCGCCCTGGCATCCCTGATCATCCTTCCGGCCGTGGCACAACGCATCGGCCTCGGTTCCAGCCTGACGATCGCCCTGCGCGGCGCCCTGATGCGCGCCGCGAACCGCGTCTAGCCCTGGCACCGGCCTCCGTAATCCGGCCACCCCGGCCGGCGCGCGGGTGAGGCGTCCCCTCCGGCATCCTGGCAGGGTGCGGGAACATGAATGAAATGAAATCAACCAACCCCTTGCTGCGCGGCCTTGCCGCGGCTCTCGCCATCGCATTTCTCACCGCATGTTCCGATTCCGGCATGGGAGAACGGGTGCTGGTCGCGCGCCCGGAGGGTGGCGATTTCGTCCTGCAAAGCGCCGCCGGCCCGGTCGATACGAAGGCGCTGCGCGGCAGTGTGCTGCTGGTCTATTTCGGTTACGTGAATTGCCCGGATATCTGCCCGGTCTCGATGGCGGCGGGCGCCGCGGCGCTCAATGCCCTGACCCCGCAGGAGCGGGCGAAGACGCGGATGATCATGGTCTCGGTCGATCCCGAGCGCGATACGCCGGCAAAGCTCAAGGACTACGTCGCCTATTTCCATCCGGCGATGATCGGCGCGGTGGGTACGGTGGCCGAGACGGCCGCCATCGCGAAATCCTTCGGTGCCGGCTATCAGCGCCAGCCGACGCGTCCAGACGGCAGCTATGCCGTGGATCACAGTTCGCAAACCTATGTGGTCGGCCCGGACGGAAAACTCATGGAGCTGCTGCCGCTGGGCATCGCCACCGACAAGGTGGTGGCGACCGTGCGCAAGCTGCTGTGATGCGTCCCGCCGATCGCGCCTTCCTGCTGCTGGCGGTTGGCGCCTGCGCTTTCGCGCTGTGCTTCGTCGATGCCGCGCGCTTGCGCATGGCGGCAGCGACCGACGCGGCCGAACGCACGCGCCTGGTGGCGCAATTGCGCCTGACCGACCTCGCGTTGTTTACCGAGGCGCGCTACACCCGGCATCCCTCGCAGGCCGACCTGCATTCGGCCTTCCAGGATCATCCGCTGGCGCTGGAGCATTTCCCCACCGGATCGCTGATCGCGCCGCCGGCCGGACTGGCAAAAGTTATGCCGCCGGGAACCCCGGAGGCGGTATCCCTTGCGGACGGCGCTGGTGACACGGCAAAATGAAGCTCTGGCTGGCCAAACAGCGCTACCTGATCGACTTCACGCTGGCTTCGCTGGCGCGGCGCAAGACGCGCAACCTCGGCTTGCTGCTGGTCTACACCGTGCTGGTGTTCATGTTGGCTTCGGTCACGCTCTACACCCACGCCCTGCGCCAGGAGGCCGCGCGCGTACTGGCGGCCTCGCCCGAGGTGATCGTGCAGCGCATGGTGGCCGGCCGCCACGACCTGATTCCGCCCGGCTACATGGAAAAGATCGGCCGCATTGCGGGGCGTGCAGAAAATGGAAGGCCGCCTCTGGGGCTACTACTATGACGCGGTGACCAAGGCCAACTACACCTTCATGGTCCCGGCCGGGAATCCGCCGGCGGCCGGCGAGATCGTCGTCGGTCCGGCGCTGGAGCGCTCGCGCGGGCTGGCCAAGGACAACGGCATTTCCTTCCGTTCCTACTCAGGCAAGCTGCACACCTTCATCGTCGCCGGCGTGCTGCCGCAGGCCTCCGAACTCGTCAGCGCCGACCTGGTGCTGATGAGCGAGCAGAACTTCCGCGCCTTCTTCGATTATCCCGTCGGGCATTACACCGACATCGCGCTCTCGGTGGCCAACCCGCAGGAAGTGCGCAACGTCGCCATCAAGCTGGCCGCCGCGCTGCCCGATGCGCGGCCCATCCTGCGCGACGAAGTGCTGCGCACCTATGCCTCGATCTACGACTGGCGCGAAGGCATCGTGCTTGCTCTGCTCTCGGCCGCCATCCTCGCCTTCGGCATCCTCGCCTGGGAGAAAGCCTCCGGACTCTCGGCCGAGGAGAAGCGCGAGATCGGCATCCTCAAGGCGATCGGCTGGGAGACCGGCGACGTGATCAAGATGAAGTTCTGGGAAGGCCTGCTGATTTCGCTGACCGCCTTCCTCGCCGGCTTCGTCGCCGCCTACGTGCATGTGTTCCACTTCGCCGCCTCGCTGTTCGAGCCGGTGCTGAAGGGCTGGGCGGTGCTCTACCCGCGCTTCCAGCTGACGCCGCACATCGACGGCCTGCAGGTGGCGACCCTGTTCTTCTTCACCGTCGTGCCCTACGCGGCGGCGGTGCTGGTGCCGATCTGGAAGGCGGCGATCACGGATCCGGATTCGGTGATGAGGGGCTGAGATGAAAATCCTCTTGAGTTTGAGGTTGGTGGGTGATCGGGCCGCCGGGGCGCTCTGCTCCGCTCCATGTCCCCCGTCGTCGGCCTGCGGCCGTCGCCTCCTCCTTTACTTACGCGGAGCAGAGCGCCCCACCAGCCCGATCCGGGACCGCCGTAGGTGTTTGGCCGTCCCAAACCACCAGCGCATCCCGCCAAGGATGGCGGGTATCCGACTCCCGGAAGTAAAGGGGGAGGGCCGGTGCTTTTTCGGCCCGGAGGACATGGAGGGAGTCGGATACCCGTCGTCCTTGGCGCGCGCAGACCGTCGGTCAACGACGCATTTCACCCATCGCCGGTACCCTGCACTGCGGACCAACTGAGATGATCCAACTCCACGCCATCCGCAAGGCTTTCAACCAGGGCCATGACAACGAGTACTGGGCGCTCGACGGCATCGACCTGAACATCGAGGCCAACAAGGTCACCGCCTTGCGCGGTCCCAGCGGCTCGGGCAAGACCACGCTGCTGACCATCATCGGCTGTCTGGCGCGGCCGACCGAGGGACGCGTGCGCCTGGAAGGCGAGGACATCTCCGGGCTGCCCGAGCGCTTCCTGACCGAGATCCGCCGCAAGCGCTTCGGTTTCATCTTCCAGCAGTTCAACCTGATCAAGGGCCTCACGGCGCTGGACAACATCATCCTGCCGGCCTATCCGACCGGGCGGCCGCGCCGTGAATTGCTGGAGCGCGCCGAGGAATTGCTGGGCGGCCTCAAGCTCGGCCACCGCCGCCACGCGAAAGTGGAATGGCTCTCCGGCGGCGAACAGCAGCGCGTGGCGATCTGCCGCGCGCTGATCAACGACCCCGAACTGCTGATCGCCGACGAGCCGACCGCCAATCTCGACACGCATCTTGCCGGCGAGTTCATGGGCATCCTCGAAGGCCTGGCCGACCAGGGCCGCACCATCCTGCTCACCAGCCACGACCCGCTGGTGGTCGAGTCCGACGTCGTGCAGCGCGTGATCGACATGCGCGACGGCAGGCTGATCGACGAGCATTAGCCATGCTGTTCCAACCCGCCATCATCGCCCTGCTGCTTGCCTCCGCGCTGTGCGTGCTGGCACTGGCGGCGAGCGCGCCCTTTGCGCTGGACGTGATCCGGCGCTGGGACATCGCCAGCGGCAGCGAACGGCAACTGCAACTGGAACGTCGCACCTACCTGTTTTCCACGTTATTGACCTTCGTCCTCGCGCTGCAACTCGCCGCCGTGCTGCTGTTCGTCTTCAATGCCGAGAAGATGTCGGGGATGTTCGTCGGTGCCATGTGCGCGGTGGGCACGCTCAACGTCAACGCCTTCGGTTTCCCGGCGCTGAACGCCAAGATTGCGGTGTTCTTCCTCGCCGCGATGTGGCTGGCGATCAACCACGTCGACAGCCGCGCGCGCGACTACCCGCTGGTGCGCATCAAGTATGCGCTGCTGCTGCTGCTGGCGCCGCTGCTGGTGGCGAGCGGCTGGGTCGAGCTGCAATATTTTCTCGGCCTCAAGGCCGACGTCATCACCTCCTGCTGCGGCAGCCTGTTTTCCGAGGGCAGCCCGACGCTGGCGGCCGAGGCTTCGGCCCTGCCGCCGCTGCCGGCGCTGTGGCTGTTCTACGGCAGCCTCGGCGGCGCCATCGCGGTGGCGGCATGGCACGGCCATGGCGGCGGACGGAGCCGCGCGGCGGCCTATGCGCTGGCCGCCGCCAGCGCGCTGGCTTTCGCCGCGACCATTGCCGGCATCCTCTCCTTCGTCTCGCTCTACATCTACGAGCACCCGAACCACCATTGCCCGTTTTGTATCCTCAAGCCCGAGTATGGCTATCAGGGCTACTGGCTCTATGTGCCGCTGTTCGCCGCCACGGCGGCGGGGCTGGCGGCCGGCGCGGTGCAGCCCTTCGCCCGCATCGAAAGCCTGCGCGCCATCGTGCCGGGTTTCTCCCGCAATCTCGCCGCCATCGCGGCCAACGGCTTCGCCTTGACCGCCGCGATTGCCACGGCGATGATCTGGCAGTCGCGATTGATATTGCTGGAGCACTGATGCGAGTCCTGATTGCCGCCTTGTCGATACTGCTGCTGGCGGCCTGCGGCGGCGACAGGGCGCCGGCCAAACTCAACATCGGCGACATCGCGCCGGTCTTCGAGACGATTCGCGCCGACGGCACGCCCGCGCAATTCCCCGCCGCCTGGGCCGGCAAGCCGCTGGTGATCCGCTTCTGGGCCGACTGGTGCAAGTACTGCGAAGGCGAGATGAAGGACATCGAGAAGGTCTACCAGAGACTCAAGCCGCGCGGGCTGGACGTCATCGCGATCAATGCCGGACAGGACAGGAAGACCGTCGTCGAGTTCATGAAGAAGCTTGGCGTCAGCTATCCGGCGCTGATGGATGAAAATTCGGCGATCGCCAAACGCTATGGCGTGGTCGGCCTGCCGACCACCTACTTTGTGGACGCGAAGGGCATCGTGCGTGCCAAGCTGATCGGCGAAGCCGACGAGGCGAGCTTCGAGCGCGCCGCGCTGGAAGCCCTGAAATGAGCGAAGCCTGGGACCCCAGGGCGCCCTGCGACCTGTGCAGCCTGCCGGTCGGGATCAGGCCGTTCACGCTGGCGACGCCGGGAAAGACCTTCCGCTTTTGCTGCGAAGGCTGCAAGGGGATTTACCAGATGTTGCACCAGATCAATGAACCGCCCGCTGGAACGGCGGACAATTAGCCTGTAAGCATACGAAGGAGCAAAAAATGATGAACGAAGAGATGATGAAACACGGTGCGGGCATGATGGGCGCGGGCGCCGGCATGATGAGCCACCCGGTGGCCAAGGGCGCCATGGTGGCGGCTACCGGTTACGCCGCGACGCGCGCGCTGGTCGGCCAGGGCCTGCTGCGCAATCCGCTGCTGTTGCTGGCGGGCGGGATTGCCGGCGGCATCGCGGTCGGCTACCTGCTGCACAAGCACGAGAAGGAAGTCGTGCTGGCGATCTCGAAGGCCATCGGCATGGGCAAGGATTTCGTCATGCAGCAGCGCGAGAACCTCGACGACCTGGTGGCCGAAGCGAAGGAGACCGAAGCCCGGGCGGCTGCCGCTCCGGCCGCCGCGGCCGAGCCGGGTCCCGACGCCCAGGCCTGAGCGGTTCGTCATGAATGCCGACGATCTGGCGCGACGTATCGTCGTCCGCCATCGCGAGGCGGGGTATCTGCGCCTTGAACTGCCGGCCGAGGTTTGCCATCCGACGGCTGCGATTGCGTTCGACGCCGCCCTGCGGCACGTGGCGGGCGTCTATCGCGTGACATTCCACGCCGCACAACGTCGTCTGGTGGTGAGCTACGACGCCCATGCCTGCACCGCGGCCGACGTGGCGCGGGCGCTCAAGGCGTGCCTGTGCGCGCTGCCGGAAGGGGAGGCGGGCGGCGATCCCGTCATCGTGCCGGCAGGTGCGGCAGCGCCATTGGCCGAGCGCGTGACGCCGGCACTGCAGGATGCCGCCCGCCAGGCCAGTCGCGCTTTCGGGCAGCTGCGTCGACGCATAGAAGCCCTGCGCCAGCCGAAGGCAGCACCCGGCAGCCTGCAGGCCAGGCTGCAACCCATGCTGGCGAACGCGCTGACGGAAAAGGCCATCATCAATTTCCTCAACGACCTGGTGGCCTTCTACCTGGTCAAGGTGCATTGGGAACTCATCAGCCAGCGCTGGCTGAAAGATCCGGTCAGGCATGCCAATGCCTGGCTCACGGTGTTCTACCTGATGTTCCTGCTGGTGCGCTATCGCAAGTCGATCGCCGCTGAATCTTCCCCATCACCCGCAAAGCCGGTGCCTGCCGCGCAGCCATGAAAAACTTCCGCGTCGTCCATCGCCTTTCGCGCCGCATCAGGCTCGTCGCGCCGGCGCTGGCCAGGCAGCCCGAGCGTTGCTACATCCTCGAAATCCTGCTGAGGAAGCACGGTGCGGTGAAGGACGTGCGGGCCGTGGCGCAGATCGGCTCGGTGACGCTGCATTACGATCCGGCGCAGGCTTCCGAGGAACGCCTGCTGGCGATCGTCGATGCGGTGATCGGCAATATCGCCGCCGCACCAGTTCCGGAACCCGCGAACGCCGTATCGCCAGCGCCGAGTTTTTCTCCCGACGGCCCGGCGCAGGAATGCAATGCCGCCGTCGAAGGCATGACCTGCGCCTCCTGCGCGCTGCTGATCGAAATGAAACTGCAGCGCGACCCGCGCGTCGACTCGGCGGCGGTGAATTTCGCCGCCGGCACGGTGACGGTCAAGGGCCATCTGCCGCGCGAGGAACTCTTCGCCTCGGTCAGGCGGCTCGGCTACGAGGCGCGGCCGATGGACACGCTGGCGCAGCGCCGCCTGATCGTCGAGCGCGAAAAGGCGCGGCTGGCCGATGCGAAGAAGCGCCTGTTCCAGGCCGCATTGCTGACCGCGCCGGTGATGGTTTCCGGCATGCTGATGCATCAATCGCCGGTGCTGCGCCTGCTGGAACTCGGCCTGTCCAGCGCGGTCGTGTTCGGCAGCGGCAGCGAGATATTCAAGAAGGCCTGGATGCTGGCGCAGCAGCGCGAGGCCAACATGGACACGCTGATCGCCATGGGCGCCGGCGCGGCCTACCTCTACAGCATTCCCGGCGTGGCGCGCATGCATCACCACGTCTATTTCGAATCGGCGGCGGCCATCGTCGCCTTCGTCCTCGGCGGCCGCTACATGGAGGAGCGCGCCAAGGGCAAGGCCTCCGAGGCGATCAGGAAGCTCATCGAACTGCAGCCGGAAACGGCGATCCGCGTTACCGCCGGCGGCGACGAAACCGTCGCCATCGACGACGTGCAGCCCGGCAACCGTTTGCGCGTGCGCCCCGGCGACAAGGTGCCGACCGACGGCGTGGTCGAGGCGGGCGCGTCGAGCCTCGACGAATCCATGCTCACCGGCGAGTCGCTGCCGGTGGCCAAGGGCATCGGCGATGCCGTGACCGGCGGCTGCATCAACGGCAACGGCGGCTTCATCATGCGCGTCACGGCGGTCGGCGGCGACACGGTGCTGTCGGGCATCGTCAAGCTGGTCGACCATGCGCAGGGCGCCAAGCTGCCGGTGCAGAAACTCGCCGACCGCATCTCGGCGCGCTTCGTGCCGGCGGTGGCCGGCATCGGCGGCCTGACGCTGGCCGGCTGGCTGATGGCCGGGCATCCGGCCTCGCGCGCGCTGGCGCACTCGGTCGCCGTGCTGCTGATCGCCTGCCCCTGCGCGCTCGGGCTGGCGACGCCGACCGCGATCATGGTCGGCACCGGCCAGGCGGCGCGGCGCGGCATCTACATCAGGAACGGCGAGGCGCTGGAAACCGCCGCCACGCTGAACACGCTGGTGTTCGACAAGACCGGCACCATCACCGAGGGCAAGCCGGCGGTGACGGACTTCCTGCTGCTCGAAGGGCAGGACGAAGCACGCATCCTGGCGCTGGTCGCCGGCGTCGAAGCGCATTCCGAGCACTTCCTCGCCCGCGCCATCGGCGCCTGGTGCCGCGCCCGCGCCGTGTCGCCGGCGCCGACTTTTGATTTCGAGGCAGCGCCCGGCCACGGCGTGCGGGCGCGCGCCAGGGGCAGGAAACGCGAGGAAATCCTGGTCGGCAATGCCGCGCTGCTGGAGGCCGCGGGCGTCGACTGTGGCGCGCAACGGGAGCAGACCCGGGCCTGGGCCGCGCAGGGCAAGACGCCGGTGTATGTCGCCATCGGCGGCGTCTGCGTCGCGCTGTTCGCCATTGCAGATCAGGCGCGCGCAGGCGCCAGGGAAGCCATCGCGCTGCTGCATCGCCTCGGGCTGCAAACCGTGATGGCGACGGGCGACGTCGAGGCGGTCGCCAACCACATCGCGCGCCAGGTCGGCATCGACCGCGTCATCGCCCGCGCCACGCCGGGCGACAAGCTGGAACTGGTCCGTGCGCTGCAAGCCGAAGGCCGCCGCGTCGGCATGATCGGCGACGGCATCAACGACGCACCGGCGCTGGCGGCGGCCGACGTCGGTTTCGCCATCGGCGGCGGCGCCGACATCGCGGTCGAATCGGCCGACATCACGCTGGTCGGCGGCGACATCGCGCGCGTCGCCGGCGGCATCGAGCTGTCGCGGCGGACCATGGGCATCATCCGCCAGAACCTGTTCTGGGCGCTGGGCTACAACGTCGTCGCCATCCCCGTCGCGGCGGCCGGCCGCCTCAATCCGATGATCGCCGCGGCGGCGATGGCCATGAGCTCGGTGTCGGTGGTCACCAACTCGCTGCGGCTGCAGCGGTGACGACTGGATTCCCGCCTGCGCGGGAATGACGGCTTATGGATCACAGCCAGCACGCGCACATCGCCCAGTTCTCTTACTGGGCTGCCTTCATGGTCGGCCTGCTCGGCAGCGGGCATTGCATCGGCATGTGCGGCGGGCTGGTGTCGGGCTGCTTCATGAAGCTCAAGGCCGCCGGGCCGTGGCCCTATGCCGCCTATCACGCCTCGCGCATCGGCATCTACGCCGGCGTCGGCCTGGTTGCCGCGCTGCTCGGCACCGTGCTGGTGGCCAGCGGCATGACGGGGCTGGCGCAGGGCGTGTTGCAGATCCTCGCCGGCGCGATCGTGATCCTGCTCGGCCTCGACCTGCTCGGCGTCTCGCCGATCCGCAACATCTATGGCTTTGCGCCGATGGCCTGGTTGAGCAGGCAGTTTGCGACAGCCGCGCAAAAAGGACCGGTGCTCGGCGCCGCCATCAGCGGCGCGATCAACGGCCTGATGCCCTGCTCGATGACCATGGCGATGGCGGTCAAGGCCACCACCGCAGGGAGCCCGCCGGAAGGCATGCTGCTGATGCTGGCCTTCGGCGCCGGCACCCTGCCGTCGATGCTGTTTGCCTCGGTGCTGTTCGGCAAGCTCGGGCCGCAGCTGCGCGGCGGCCTGCAAAAGCTCGCCGCGCTGTTCGTCATCGCGCTCGGCGTGGCGACGTTGTGGCAGGGCGTGCGCTTCTACCTGGTGATGTACAGGCTGGTGGTCTGAGCGGCGTCCCGGGAGTTTTCCGGGACGCCGCGCGCCGGCGCTACGGCCTCAGTTGTTCGCCGGCGCTTCGCGCCCCGCCGCGAGTTGTACGGCGGCCGGCGAGCCGGATCGACGTTTCAGGTCCGCCATCACCTGTGCCGAAGAGCGCCGTGAAGCGGCAAAGGCTTCGCGCCGGTCGCGTTCGTCGATCAGCTTCGCCGCCTGTGCGCGCCAGGCGACCATCTGCGGATGGTGGTCATGGTGCAGGTGGGCCACGCGGTGCTCGTTGATCCAGCGCCAGCCCTGCTTTTCGTCCTTTGCCGTGCCCTCGCCGTTGAGATACATGGCGCCCAGGCGCGACTGCGCTTCGCGGTCGCCGCGCTCGGCGGCGATGCGGTACCACTTCAGCGCTTCGGCAGGATTTTTCGCCACGCCGTCGCCGTACTGGTGGATGGTGCCGAGGTTGAAGGCGGCATTCGCATCGCCCTGCTGCGCCAGCGGCACCCAGAAGGCCATGGCCGCGGCGGTGTCCCCCGAACGGTGGCGCTTTGCCGCATCGGCGAAGCTGGTGGCGGGACCGGCGGCGGCCAGGGCGGGCAGGGCGAGTGTGGCGAGCAGCAGCAGATGGCGCTTCATGGGGGCTCCACGGTGAGATGTAAACGGTGGGCATGCTAGCGGCCTGCTGCCATCCGTGGAATGCGACATGTAGTCGCGCGACATGATGTCGCGGCAGGCCATTGCCTTGCGATTGCTTGACACGGATCAATGGAATCCCAAAAACCGATTCCAGTGCGACCAAATGCCGCAGTTCCATCGCATTCGCAACCACTAATATTGCACTGCACACCCACTGTTCAGGAGATACACATGAACCGACGCGAAGCACTCAAGCTTTCCCTGCTCGCCGGCGCCGGCCTTGCGGCCGGCGGCGCGCAGGCGCAGCAGGCCTGCGCCACCGACGGCACGCCGGCGCAGTTCGTGCCGAAGAAGGCGGCCGATGCCAGGCCGCTGGAAAACGAGCTCGACAAGTATCCGAAGTGCCCCTACTGCGGCATGGACCGCAAGGAGCACCATCGCGCACGCATGCTGGCGCACTACAGCGACGATCTCGTAGACGGCGTGTGTTCGATCCACTGCCTCGGCCTGAGCCTCGGCGTCAATATCGATCGCGAGCCGAAGGCGATCTGGGGGCCGGACTACGGCAGCGCCGCCGAGCCGCGTCCGCTGGTTCCGGTGGAGAAACTGACCTACCTGATCGGGGCCGATTTGAAGCACGCGATGACCAAGCGCAGCAAGCACAGCTTCGCCGCGAAGGACGTGGCGGAGCAGTTCAGGCAGAAACATGGCGGCGAATTCGGCGACTTCAACGAGGCGATCAAGCAGTCCTATCTGGACATGGCGGCCGACGTCGCGCAGATCCGCAAGAACCGGGAAGAGCGTCGCCGGAAGATGATGGAGCAGAAGCCCGGCTAAACTGGCATCGTGCGCTTACTTGCTTCCCTGCTGCTTGCGACCTGGGTGGTGCTTGCCACCGCCCAGACGCCGCCCAAGCCGGGCGCGAAGGATCTCTGCCCGGTGTGCGGCATGCTGGTGTCGAAGTATCCGAACTGGGTGGCGACCATCGTCTACAAGGACGGCCATGCCCACCACTTCGACGGCGCCAAGGACATGTTCAAGTTCTGGCATGAGCCGGCGAAGTACGCGGCGGGGCACAGGCGCGAGGACATGGTGGCGATCCGGGTGACGGATTTCTACAACCTGCAGCCGGTCGACGCGCGCAAGGCCTTCTACGTGATCGGCTCGGACGTGCTCGGTCCCATGGGTCACGAGTTGGTGCCGCTGGCGAGCAGGGAGGATGCCGCCGATTTCCTCAAGGACCACAAGGGCAGGCGCATCCTCAGCTTCGACCAGGTGACCGGGGACCTGCCTTCCAGGCTCGACGACGCCAGGTTCTGAAGCGGCGGAGTTAGCCGGGATCAAGGTTCGGCGCAGTTTCTCGGCTATGCTTCATGCCGCGTGTCGCCAGACTTTCGACCAGGGACGATCCACAGCATGAGGCATGACTCCGCCAGCCGTTTTTTCCGCATCCGCAGCGCCGTGCGGGCCGTTACCGCATTGTTCGCGCTGTTCGCACTTTCCGCCGCCGCTGCCGATGGCCCCGCGCTCTACCAGCAGCATTGCGCCGCCTGCCACGGCCCCGGCCGTCTCGGCCTGACCGGCCCCGCGCTGCTGCCGGAAAGCCTCGCGCGCCTGAAGAAGCCCGAGGCGATCAAGACCATCGGCGAAGGCCGCGCGGCAACGCAGATGCTGGGCTTCGCCGAGCGCATGAACAAGGAAGAGATCGCGGCGCTGGCCGATTACATCTACACCGCCGTGTCGCCGGCGCCGACTTTTACCGAAGCCGACATCCGGGCCTCGCGCGTTGTCCATGTCGAGAGCGGCAGCCTGCCGGGCAAACCCGCCGACGTGTTCAAGGGCGCGGACATGATGAACCTGTTCATCGTGGTCGAGACCGGCGACCACCACGTCACCGTGCTCGACGGCGACCGGCTGGAACCCATCCACCGCTTCCCCAGCCGCTACGCCCTGCACGGCGGGCCGAAGTTCACGCCGGACGGGCGCTACGTGTTCTTCGCCTCGCGCGACGGCTGGATCACCAAGTTCGACATCTGGAACCTCAAGGTGGTGGCCGAGATCCGCGCCGGCATCAACACGCGCAACGTCGCCGTCTCCGGCGACGGCAAGTACCTCGCGGTGGCCAACTACCTGCCGCACACGCTGGTGTTGCTCGATGCCGACCTGAACCTGCTCAAGGTGCATGAGGTGTGGAACAAGGAGCGCAAGGAAAGCTCGCGCGTTTCGGCCGTCTACGATGCCGCGCCGCGCCAGAGCTTCGTCGCCGCGCTGAAGGACGTGCCGGAGCTGTGGGAGATCAGCTACAACCCGAAGGCCGACGACATTCCGATCGGCATGATCCACGACTTCAAATACAAGGAAGGCAGCTTCATTCCCGGCTTCCTCAATCCGCGCCGCAGCTTCCTCACCGAGCCGCTGGACGACTTTTTCTTTACCCAGGACTATGCCGAACTCATGGGGTCGAGCCGCGAAGCCGGCAAGGGCCAGGTGGTGCATCTCGACGTCAGGAAGAAAATCGCCGACCTCAAGCTGCCCGGCATGCCGCACCTGGGTTCCGGCATCACCTGGGACTGGAACGGCCGGCGCGTGATGGCCACGCCCAACCTGAAGGAAGGCCTCATCACGGTGATCGACATGAAGGACTGGAGCACGGTCAAGACCATCCCGACGCTGGGCCCCGGCTTTTTCATGCGCAGCCACGAAAACACGCCCTACGCGTGGACCGATTCGATGATGTCGAGGGGCAAGGACACGCTGCAGGTGATCGACAAGCGCACGCTGGAGAAGGTCGCCGAAGTGAAGACCGATCCGGGCAAGACCCTGGCCCACGTCGAATTCACCCGCGACGGCAAGTACGTGCTGGCCAGCCTGTGGGAGCGCAAGGCCGACGGCGGCGCGCTGATCGTCTTCGATGCTGCCACCTTCAAGGAGCTGAAGCGCATCCCGATGGACAAGCCGGTCGGCAAGTACAACCTCTACAACAAGATCAACCGCTCGGAAGGCACCAGCCACTGAGCCGCGACTCCGGGAGCGATTCATGAGCAACAAGCACCGCCACATCCTGGAGAGCATTTTCCGTGATCCGATCGGCAACAACCTGCATTGGCGCGAAGTCGAATCGCTGCTGCATCATCTCGGCGCCGAGGTGGAAACCGGCCACGGTGCGATCTTTCACATCAGGCTGAAGCGGCACGAGTTTACGCTTCACCATCCGCATCACGGCAGTACCCTGAGCCGGATGGACATCAGGCACCTGCGCGAACACCTGGCAGCGGCCGGTGCAACGCTGTCGGGTTACGATGAGCAGAACAAGGCGGCCGGAGACAACGCCTGAGGCCCGTCCCGGACACAACCTGAATCGCCGCGCAACGAGCCGGAGCGCGATGTTGCCGATGTCGCCGGCGACGCGCGGGAAGAAGGATCAGGGCTTCCTGCTCCAGGTGTCTTCGGCGTCGCGCAGCCACCCGCCGGACTTCCATCGCTGGTGCCAGCGGGCGCGCTGCAGCGCCAAGATTTCCGCTTCGTCGTTGTGCCGGCCGTTGCTGTCGCAGGCTCTGCAGGCAGGACGCATCGAGCGGCCCTGCCTGCGGATCGTCCTTACTGCTTGATCGCCTTGATGTCGCCAGGTGCGCGCAGTCCCAGGGTATAACCCAGAGAGACATGGTGGAAACGCCACACTGTCTTGTCAGTGTGAATCGCTACACCGAACGGGATGGTCTGGCCTGCAGCGAACGCCAGGTCGCCATCGGCGTTGTTGCCGCCGAGTTTGCGCGTGAAGGTGACGGTATAGACGCCGTCCTTGACTTCGCCCTCGGCCTTGACCAGGGACTTGCCACCCTTGTTTACCCGCTCGTTGGCGACATGGCCGTCGACCTGCGTGGCGCCCTTGCCGGCTTCGCCGCTTTTCCACTGGATGTAGTCGTAGAAGACACCGCCAGCCAGTTCGCCGTGTTCGACGTACTTCTTTTTCTTCGGATCGGCGCCCGGCATCGAGCGGACATCGCTGTGGCAAGCCAGCCAGCAGCCGTGTTGCGTGACGTGCTCGACCTGCGGGCTGCCCAGCATGATGGCGGCCTTCACTTCGTGCTTGGGCGACGCATCTTCCCGCGATGCCTCGGCAGCCGCATCGGCTGGCGCCTTGAAGGTCAGGCGGATATACAGATTGGCATCGTCGAAGACGGACTGCACGGCAACCGGGAAGATCATGGTCTTCGGCGCGCCCACCGGTTCCAGGTCCTTGCCGGCCAGCTTCTTCAAATCGATATCGAGGCCGTTTTTGCCTTCGTGGCAGGAGACGCAGCTTTCGCCCTTGGTGAGACCGGTTCGCCCGCTATGGCTGGACTTTTTCATGATCCACTCGTGCGATACCACACCGGGGTGGAAGACCTGGATGTCGCGCTTGGGAACCTGGCTCCAGTCGGGTGCAGCATGCACAAGCTGAGAGCCGAGGCCAAGCAGGGCTCCGAATGCGGCGAAACAGGCAATTTTGGTTTTCATCTCATACTCCCTTAGAGTGGAAATCACGGCGAATCTAGGATAGCGAAAAATTTTGCCATTTGCCCGATTGCCATGCCCTTGCCAGAAAAATAGTCTTTGGTGTTTTTGTCGGTCCTGCGTGCTCGATCCCCGCAGCACGGAATGATCTGTGACCCTTGGCCCGGTGATCCCCTGAAAAGTCGGCGCTGAAACCACGGCGGCATGCGTGTTACCTGGCGCAGGGGGGGGCGAGCCGCTTGATTCCGGGCGACTCTTGCGGCTGAAATCGGAGGGAGGCGGCCGTATCCCGATGCGCCGGCGATCCGCCAATCGCCGATCAGCGCTCCTCAGGAAGTCAGGGCTTTTTGCTCCACTTGCCCTCGGCGTCGCGCAGCCACCAGCCGGACTTCCACTGCTGTTGCCAGCGGGCGCGCTGCAGTTCCCACACTTCCGCCTCATCATGGCGCCGGCCGTTGCTGTCGGCCAGCGCCTGGATCAGCGCCTTGCGTTCCTGGTTGTCGACGTCGATCAGCTTTTCCGCGATCTGGCGTTTGGCCAGCGTCATCTTGCTGCTGTCGCGCAGGTAGTTCAACCCGTCCTGCCCCAGCCCGATTTCACCGGCCTCATAAAAGCGTACCAGGCGTGATGTGCGCTGTGCCAGGGAATGCTTGACGATGACGACGGTCGGGGCGCCGATATCCAGGTTGATCGGCGGTTTCGTCGCGTCCTTCGCCGGCTCCGCGGCGACGACGGGGAGCGTGAGTGCGGCAAGCAGGGCAAATGCGAAGCGTTTCATTCGGGTTCCTTGGAGGTTCATTTGCCGGCCAGCAGCAGTTTGAGGTCGGCGGCGACGTTGGCCGGGGCTTCGCCATGGCGCAACAGCAGGCGCAGCTTGCCCTGCGGGTCGAAGACATAGCTGCCGGTGGAATGGTCGACACTGTAGTTGTCCGGCGTCGAGCCCGGTTGCCTGACATAGAACACCTTGAAGTCCTTGGCAGTCGCGGCAATGGTCTTTTCATCGGCATACAGGCCGAGGAAGCCCGGATGGAAAGCGGGGACGTACTGGGCCAGCAACGCTTGCGTGTCGCGCGCCGGGTCCACCGTGGCAAACAGCACCTGCACGCGTTTGGCATCGTCACCGAGCAGGGTCATGGTTTCGCGCATGATCGACATCGTGGTGGGGCAGACATCGGGGCACTGGGTGTAGCCGAAGAACAGCACCACGGCCTTGCCCTTGAAATCCGCCAGGCGGCGCGGCTGGCCGTTGTGGTCGGTAAGGCTGAAATCCTTGCCCCAGTCCACCATCGAGAGATCGGTGGAAATGAATTTCTTCGGCTCGGAACATCCGGCGAGGAGCAGCACGAGGCTGAAAAAGAGAGTCGACAGCAGCTTCATGGGAATCGGAACGGGAGGGGAGTCGGTGCAGCCGCAAGTGTACCGCGTTTGCTCCCGGCCATTGCCGTATACTTGGCGCTTTTTCGCGGAGTCACGGTGAATTTAAATAGCATATCGGTTTCCGGCGGTACGGCGAAGGCCCTGGCCAGGGCATGGTTATGGCTGGGTCTGCTGGCGCTGATCGGCTCCGGCCTGCTGGCCATCCTGCTGGTCCTTTCGCGCACGCCGGGCATCCAGGACGTATTTCCGCTGAAGGACTTTTTCCGCGCCGCGCTGGTAGTCCATGTCGACCTCTCGGTGGCGATATGGTTCATGGCGTTCGCCGCGGTGATCTGGAGCGCCTTGGGGCGTGACGGTTTCGCCTGGCTGGGATGGGGCGGCTTCGGCCTGGCGACCGCGGGAACGGCGGTGATGACGGTTTCGCCTTTCCTGCCGGGCGCCGATCCGGTGCTCAACAACTACATCCCGGTGCTGCAGCAGCCGGTGTTCTATGCCTCGTTATGGCTTTGCGGGGCGGGATTCGCCCTGGCGGTGCTGCGTGCGCTGCTCACGACATGGCCGCGTCCCGCCTTTGGCGCGCCGCTGCAACTCGGCGCCTTCCTCGGCGCGGTGGCCGGGTTTCTGGCACTGGCCGCCTTCCTCTGGTCCTGGCTGATCGTTCCGCGCGATGCGGAGATCGAAGCCAAGCTCTACTTCGAGGTCCTGTTCTGGGGTGGCGGCCATACCCTGCAGTTCCAGCATGCCATCCTCATGGTCGTGGCCTGGCTGTGGATTGCCAGCCATCTCGGTGGGGTGCCGGTTTCCCCGCGTCCGCTGTCGGCAATGTTCTGGGTCGCGGCGCTGCCGCTGCTGGTGGTGCCGGCGATCTACCTGACGATACCGGCCGGCGAACTGCCGCACATGGAACTCTTCGCCAAGCTGATGATCTGGGGCCATCCCTACATGGCGCCCTTGATCCTGGTCGGCCTCCTCGCCCTGTGGGCGACGCGCACCGCGACCCCCGGCGCGGCCAAGTCGGCGTTCGTCGCATCGTTCTTCCTGTTCGCCGTGGGCGGCGTGCTGGCCTACATGATCCAGGGCGCCAACGTGGTGATCCCGGCCCACTATCACGGCTCGACGGTGGGCGTGACGCTGGCCTTCATGGGCCTGGCCTACGTGCTGCTGCCGCAACTGGGTTTCGGCGCGGCGGAAGGCCGCATGGCGCGCTGGCAGCCCTACGTCTATGGCGGCGGGCAACTGATCCACATCCTCGGCCTGGCCTGGTCGGGCGGCTATGGCGTGCAGCGCAAGGTCGCCGGCGCCGAGCAGGCCCTGACCACGCTGCCGCAGAAAATCGGCATGGGCATGATGGGCGCCGGCGGCCTGATCGCGGTGATCGGCGGCATCATGTTCGTGCTGGTCTGCCTCAAGGCCATGACGCGGTGGCGGCGGCGATGAAGGCAGCCGACCGCCGGATTTTTCGGACGTGACCGGCATCCTGCCCGCCATCGAAATCGAGACCGCGGCCATGCCGCGGTATTCCGTCATCTGGCTGCACGGCCTGGGCGCCGACGGTTCGGATTTCGAGCCCGTGGTGCCGGCACTGGGGCTGGACGGCTGCCCCGGCGTGCGCTTCGTGTTCCCCCATGCACCGCAGATCCCGGTGACCTGCAACGGCGGCTATGTCATGCCGGCGTGGTACGACATCGTTTCGCTCGATGCCGACAGCCGTGTGGTGGACGCGGCGGGAATCCTCGTCTCGCGGCAGGCGATCCGGCGCCTCATCGAACGCGAGAATCAACGCGGCGTGCCGTGTGCGCGCATTTTTGTCGCGGGCTTTTCTCAGGGCGGGGCGGTGGCCTACGCCACGGCGCTGACCCACGCGGAATCGCTGGCCGGCGTCATCGCGCTATCGACCTACATCCCGACCCCGGCGCTGCTGGAAGCGGAAGCAACCGCGGCCAACCGTGCAGCGCCGATTTTCGCCGCGCATGGCAGCGAAGACGACGTGGTGTCGCCCGGGCTGGGGATTCGTGCGAGGGATTTCCTGATTCGCCACGGCTATGGCGTCGAGTGGCACGAGTACCCGATGCCGCATTCCATCTGCCTCGAGGAAGTGCAGGACATCGGGCGCTGGCTCAGGGGCAGGATGGATTCATGAATCCTCGGGTGACGCCTGGCGCGCCATAGTCAGTCTGGCCACCACCCGGTTTTTCTTGCGCCACTCCCGGGGCGGAATCGGCGCGGCATCCTGCCACAGGCCGATGCGCCGCGCCCTGGCATCGAACTCGGCGTACTCGTAGTAGCCCTGGTCCGGGAGCGACTGCTCGCGCCGGGCTTCGCGGTCCCACCATGCAAGGCCGGCTTCGAGCTGCGCCAGGCCGGCGTCGAGCGTCTGCGGGCAGGTGGCGCAGGGCGGGTCGAGCAGGATCAGCTTGCCGACGATGCGGCCGTAGCGATCCTGCTTGCGCCATTCGATCCTGACCGCCTTGCCCAGCACCATCGCGGACAGGTTTTGCCTCGATTCCCTGCCATAGGCTTGCCGGGCTTCGGGGGCGTCGATGGCGGCGAGGCGGACCTTGCGCCGCGTTCCGGCATTGTCGGTGACGGTCACGGTGGCGCCGTCGCTGACCTCGCTGACTTTCCCTGCCAGCGTATTCGCCAGCAGCGGTGCGGCCTGCAGCAGCATGGCGAGGAGCATGAGACCGCGAACCATGGCGACCCCCGGGCGGACAATGGATGAAACCAAAGCCTACCCGATTTGCCGCCCGCGCCGCATTCCCTGCCGAAAAGTCGGCGCTGGGCGCAGCGGGGGTTTCGCAGAGCACTGCTCTGCGCCCGCGAAGCCGGCAGGCTGTGCAAAGCCTGCCGTGGAGGCACGGCGCGGCGGCTGCCGCTGCGGCGCGAGGCTTCAGCCCTTGGGCTGGAACGCCATCGAGCGCGCGGAGACGGTGAAGGCATCGGAGAAGCACATGCCTTCCTCGGCGCCCTGGGTCTTCAGCGAGGGGAAGATCGCCTCGACCATCTTCACCGAGCCGCAGGCGTAGATCTCCTTGCCCGCAAGATCCGGGAAGTCGGCGAGGATCGCCTCGTGCACCAGGCCGGTGCGACCCTGCCAGTCGTCCTCGGGCGCGGCATCCGAGAGCACCGGGATGAAGTGGAAGTTCTCGTGGTCGCGCGCCCATCGTTGCGGCAGGTCCGGCAGGTACAGGTCGGCCAGTTTGCGCACGCCCCAGTAGAGGTAGATCGGGCGCTTGAGGCCGCGATGGAAGGCGTCCTCGACCATGCTCTTGACCGGCGCGAAGCCCGTGGCGCCGGCGACGAAGACGATCGGCCGCTCGGATTCGCGCAGCGAGAAATCGCCCAGCGGACCTTCGAACTGCACGACATCGTCTTCCTTCATGCGTTCGAACACATGGGTGGTGAAACGGCCGCCCGGCATCAGGCGGATCTGCAGTTCGATCAGGTCGGGCTGATGGGGCGGATTGGCGAAGGAAAAGGCGCGGCGCTGGCCGTCGTCGAGGATGATGTTGATGTACTGTCCGGCCTTGAACGGAATCTGTTGCCCGTGAGGCAGCTTGAGCATGACGCGCATCACGTCGTAGGTGAGCTTTTCCATATTCACCACGCGCGCGGTGTATTGGCGGATGGCGCTGGGCATGGCCGACGCCTTGTATTCGATTTCGACGTCGCCCAGCGCGGTGGCGCAGCACAGCAGTACCTTGCCGGCGGCAAGTTCCTCGGCAGACAGTGCGCTGGGCTGATACAGGCCGGGGTCGACCTTGCCGGCGAGCACCGTGCATTTGCAGTGGCCGCAGCCGCCGTTGCGGCATTCGTAGGGCAGGTTGATGTCATGGCGCAGGCCGGCATCGAGCAGGGTTTCGTCGAAGCGGATGGCGACGGTCCTTTGGTCGGGTTGGAAGGTGACGACGGCTTCGGCCGGGGCCGACCCCATGCGCTTGGGCGGCAGCCACGGGGTCAGGAACAGCAGCAGCGTGAGACCCACGACGCCCCCCCAGAGATAGAGCGGATCGACGACATAGACCAGCGCCAGCACCGGCATCTGGAACCAGTCGATGGAAATGTTGGTCGGCACCACCGAAAGGTCGGCCTCGCCGCCCTGGCTGACCACCGGCTTGACCAGGGCCAGCACGACGAACATCAGGGTGAAGGCAATCGCTATCTCGCGCGGCGGGTTGATGTGGGCGCGCGGCACGCGCTGCACATGCACCCAGGCCAGCACGCCGGCGATCAGCGGCGCGCCGAGATGGATGAAGGCGAGCAGGGTGAACAGGCGGCTGTTGACGTTTTCCTGGTAGATGAAGTTGCGGATCAGCGTGCCGTTGAACATCGGCAGAACGTCGAACCATTCGGCGGTGGCGACCACCACGAATTGGGCCAGCTTGTCCCAGACCAGCATGAAGCCGTTGAGGCCGGAGATGTACACCAGCCAGATCAGCGCCACGCCGATGGCCCAGGAAAACCAGCGGAAGCCGCGATAGCGATCGTAGGCGAAGTGGCGCAGCATGTGCAGCAGCATGGTCAGGATCATGCCGTTGGTGGCGTAGCGATGGATGCTGCGCATGATGCCGCCGGCCCACCACTGGTCGTGGGTAATGCGCTCGACCGATTCGTAGGCATCATGCACCCCGGTGTCGGCGAAGATGTAGAGATAGACGCCGGTGCCGATCAGCAGCCAGAACTGCCAGAAGCTGATGGTGCCCAGATGGTAGAAGGGGTTCAGCTTTTCGCCGAAGGCGAGGTTGAACAGGTTCTCCGCGCGCATGAAGAACCAGCGCACGATTTGTTGGAGTTTGCTCAGCATGGTTGTTGGTCCGCGCTATGGAATTGGGTTTCGAATGGACGTGTTCAGTGCTGCGTCGCACGGCCCTGCTGGAAGAACAGGCCACCCCGGTCGGGGTTGAAGTCGATCACCAGGATCTCGGCCGGCTTCAGCGTGATCTGCGCTTCCTTGACGAAATTGAAGCCGGGGTTGACCAGGTTGTCGTTCATCTTCACCGCCAGCTTGTAGCTTCCCGACTTCAGCTCGAAGCGCTTGTATACCGTGCCGACACCGTCGCGCGAGAGTCCGGTCGGTTTCATGATCACCTCGTAGAGCGGCTTGTCGTCGAGTTCCAGCACGATCCTCGTGTCCGAGCGGCCGCGCGGGCAGTCCAGCGGTGCCCGCATGTTGGGCGGCAGTTTGGCCAACTCCTCCGCGGAACGCTTGCGGCATTCGCGGCTGCCGAGGTGGCTCATCGACAGCTTGACCAGCGCCACGTCGTCCGGAATCTGCCGGTAGATCGGGTTGGTCGAGAAGTAGCCGATGAACGCGGCGAATGCGCCGTAAAGCACGATCTGGCCGATGATGGCGACGGGTTTAACCATGATTTCTCCGGGTGTAGGCGGGAGGCCGGTTGGCGACCTCTCCTTGGGATTCAAGACGGGTCCTGAACTCGGCAACCGCGGCGGCAAGCTTGCGGCCTTCGCCGCGCGCGACAGGCACCACTTCGATGCGTTCAAGGGGAACCAGCTGGCGCAGCTGGGGCTCGCGGCGGCGGGTCAGGCGCTCGCGCGTCCATTCCATGCCGAGGCGGAATTCGCAGCCGCCGTCGCGGCAGCCGGCAACGACCACGCCGTCGGCGCCGCTGCGCAGGGCGTATTCGACGAAGGAGGGCGGCAGCATGCCGGCGCAGATCAGGCTCAGCGTTGCGGTATCGGGTGCCGCGAGGGCGCCGACGTCGGCGCTTCGGTCGCAACCGAAGACCACCAGCCGGGTGCCGCCGGAAAGCTCGGCGAGGCGCGCTTCGAGCTGCCGGCGCAGCGCGTCCACCGGCAGTTGCGGCATGTCGATGCCGGTGACCAGGCGCTGCTGGCTGCGGAACGGTGTCGAGGAAGGGCAGGAACCGGCGCAGATGCCGCAGGCGGCGCAGAGGTCGGCATCGACGACGGCGATCTTGTGCGCGCGCTTTTCCGGATGCGGCGCCATGACGATCGCTTCGTAGGGGCAATCGGCGTGGCAGCGGCTGCAGCCGTTGCAGTTCTGCGCATCTACCACGGCGATCGGCTGGCGCCCGGGGTGCGGCAGGAAGGGCAGCGCGAACAGCAGGATGGTGGCGCCGAAGATCAACGTCCACACGGCACCGGCCGAGGTCAGGTCGGTCAGCGGATGGAGGAAGAGGATGAACCAGTCGAGGCGGGCATCGTTGACCGCGAGGGAAAGGTCGGCCGGCGCATCCGATACGGCCGGCTTGATCGCCGCCAGCAGCAGGAAGGCGCCCAGTGTCGCCAGCATGACGCGCCGCGTCGGCAGGTAGTCCACCCGGCTGATGCGATTGACGTGGGCCCAGAGGCCGAGGATCAGCATCAGCGGCACGCCGATGTGGATGAAGACCAGCACGGTGAAGAAACGGTCGTTGATCGAGTCGGGGGCGAGGAAGTTGCGCGCCGTGACCCCGTCGAAGATCGGCAGCCAGTCGAGCAGTTCGGTGGTGGCCACCGCGGAAAATTGCGCCAGGCGGTCCCAGACGATCCAGTAGCCGCCGATGCCGGAGATGAACACCAGCCAGATCAGCGGCACGCCGGTGACCCAGGAGTAGAGCCGGAAGCCGTGGTAGCGGCCGTAGGCCCATTCGCGCAGCAGGTGCAGGAACATCACGATGACGAAGGCGTCGGAAGCGTAGCGGTGCAGGCTGCGCAGCACGCCGCCGAGATACCACTGCTCCTGCGTGAGCCAGCTGATCGAGCCGTAGACACCCTCGATGCTGGTATCGAGTACGGTATAGAGGTACAGGCCGCTGGCGACCAGGATCCAGAGGAAGAAGAGGCCCAGCGCGCCGAGGTGGCGCAACGGATTGTCGGCGCCGCCGAAAAAGGCATCGAGCAGGTTTTCGCTGCGTTCGAACACGGAATGCGCGCCGCCGCGCAGTGCTGCATGCAAGCTCACGTTGGGAGTCCCGAATGCCGGCAGGTGGCCGACTATTAGGGATTAATTATATTTGAGTCGAAAAGGCTTTGAATTGACTCGAGTCAACCGGATTGAATCCGGTCCGAGCCATTCTTGCGCGTGAAGCTCCAGGCCACCCAGCCGAGGAAGAACAGGAAGCTGATGAAGCCGGCGATTTCGAAGTAGAGCGCGTAATTGGTCCGGTAGCGCCCCGTCAGCGGGTCGTACACCGAGCAGATAATGCGCAATCGGTCGGCGAGTTCCTCGATGGTGCTGGTCTGTGGCGGCAGCGGCGCACCGGTGACCATGCGCTTCAGCGGCTCGGCGATGTCCTCGGCGGTGAAGCTCTCGCCATAGACCTGGCGCACGATGCGGCCCTCGGCATCCACGAAGGAAATCTGGTTGAGGTGGTCGAAGCCGGCGGTGGTGGCGATGTAGCTGAAGCCGAAGTTCCGCGTCACGTCGTCGACGATGGCCGGTGCCGGACTGAGGAATTCCCAGTTGGGCAGATGGATGCCGTATTGCGTGGCAAAGGCCTTCATCGCCTCGGGTGAATCGAAGGGCTGGTTGAAGCCGATGCTGACGATGTTGAAGCGGTCGGTGCCGAGCACGGCGATGGTGTTTTGCACGGCCTTCTGCAGGTTCCTGGTCGTGGTCGGACAGACGTGGAAGCAGGCCGTGTAGACGAAGTTCACCAGCAGCGGCTTGCCGCGGTAGTCGGCCAGGCGTTTCGGGCGACCCTGGCGGTCCAGCAGGACATGGTCGCCGACCGGCTTGCCGATCGCCTGTTGCGAAATCCTGTAGGCGGTCTCGTTGTCCAGCGTGCTGAGTGTGAGCCCGCTGCGATCGCCCTGGGGAACCTGGGTGGTTGCCGCGGCGGCCGGAGCCGTCGCCGGCGTGGCGCCGGCGCCGACTTCCGCTGTGGCGGCGAGCAAAAGCGCCGCGCAAGCGGCACAAAGGGATCGAGGATTCACGATGGACGACGCCGGGTTAGAAGCGGGCGTCGATGATCGCAGCAGTCAGTACCAGCGTCAACTGGGCCAGCGAGGCGTGGAAGCAGGTCATGGCGGTTGCACGGTTGGTGTTCTGCACCAGCAGCCATGCCTTCTGGATGAACAGGAAGCCGCCAATCGCCGCGCCGGCAAAATAGATGGCGCCGAGGCCGAAGGCCATCGGCAGCATCGACGCCGCGACCAGCGCCAGGGTGCTTGCGAAAATCACCTTGGCCGCGTGCCGGTCGCCGACCACCACCGGCAGCATAGGCACGCCGGCGGCGGCATAGTCGTCGCGATAAGCGATGGCGAGGCTCCAGAAATGGGGCGGCGTCCACAGGAAAAGGACCAGGGCCAGGGCCAGCGGCACGGCACCTACCTGCGGATCGGCGGCGGTGGCGCCGGCAAGCACCGCCCAACTGCCGGCGAGACCGCCGAAGACGATGTTGAGCCAGGTGCGGCGCTTGAGCCAGACCGTGTAGACGATGGCGTAAAAGAAGGCGCCGAGGAAGGTGAACAGCGCGGACCACGCATTCAGTGCCATCCAGGCGGCGACCACCGAGCCCGCCATGAGGCCGAAAATGACCACCAGCCAGAGCGGACCGTGCGTGACCTCGCCGGTGGCGAAGGGACGGTTCTTCGTGCGCGACATCAGCGGATCGGTATCGTGCTCGTAATACTGGTTGAAGGCGCCCGCGCTGGCCGAGGAAATCAGCACGGCGAGGGTCAGGATGACGGTCTGGGCCAGGCTCAGGCCGGGACCGCCGCTGACCGCGAGGCCGGCCAGCGCGGTGAAGGTGATGACCACGCCGATGCGCAGCTTGAAGACGCCGGCGATCGTACGCAGGCTCAAGCCGGAATGTTTCCTGGTGGGCAGCGTCGATTCCATAAATGAGTGTACTTGCGGGGATTCCGTCGAAATGTTCGTTCGTAGTGGATTGTCGTGCCTGCCATAACCTGCTTGAATCGGGCCTGAACCAGGCCCGATTCAGGCAGGCTCCCCGCGCCGGAGCGCGGGGCAGCCATGCCGTGAATCAGTTGCGGATCAGCTGAGGCCCCAGACTTCGGACAGATACTTCCAGTTCACGAAGTAGTAGAGGATGAAGCAGACCAGGAGCGTCATGGCCAGCACCACCGTGCCCGGAACCGACACATGGTCGTGGCTGCCGGTGCCCGAGGCGTGAGCCGCCAGGGACTGGTCGGGGATCGGCGTCGGCTTGTCGGAGACCGGGCCGCCGTCGAGTTGCTTGCCGAACAGCAGGGACCAGACCACGAGGAAGATCCACAGGCCGCCGCCGATGACCGCGATCACGCCGAAGATGCCGGTGAGACCCATCATCAGGTAGGCGGCGCCCGGCCACTCATACTGGAACGGCGCGCCCGAGAAGGCCATGTCCCAGTGACGGCGGGAGACGCCCAGGGTGCCGGCGCCCATCATCACCAGGCCCAGCACCGACATGCTGATGCCGTAGAGGTAGGGCTGGATCTGGCACAGCTTGGGGAACATCATCTCGCGGCGGAACAGGGTCGGCACCAGCAGGTAGGTGATGGCCATAAACGCCAGCGTGGTGCCGGTCACCACCGTGGTGTGGAAGTGGCCCGGCACGTAGAAGGTGTTGTGCATCAGCATGTTGATCTGCTCGGTACCCAACACGACACCGGAGATGCCGCCGAGGAAGCCGAAGCTGACCAGCGAGATGAACATGCCCGAGAACACCGGGTTGCCCCACGGCGCCTTGCGCAGCCACTCGAACAGGCCGTTGGTCAGGCCCTTCTGGCGCTGGGCGGCTTCAATCGCGCCCGGAACCGTGAAGCCGTGGATCATCGAGGCCATCACCGCGAAGTACATGAAGTAGGAGGTGTTGAGCACCTTCCACTCCGCACTCATGCCCGGGTCGGACAGCAGGTGGTGGGCGGAGGCCAGTTGCAGGAACAGGATGTAGAGCAGGAAGGCGAAGCGCGACACCTTTTCCGACAGCGGCTTGGCGCCGAAGATCACGGCGGCCGTCAGGTACCAGATCGAGACGTGGGCAGCGACGTTGATCTGCTGCGAGGAGTGACCCAGCGCCCACCAGACCATGCGATACAGCTGGGCATCGACTTCCTTGATCAGGCCGACCGACCAGAGCAGGGTCGGCAGCAGGATGCCGGCACCGGCCAGGATCGTGAACACGGCGATGATCGCGGCCGTCAAGGCGCCGAACGTCACCAGCGGTACCGATCCGGTGTAGGTCTTGTCGCGCTTGGCCACCACCAGCGTGCCGAAGAACACGCCGCAGCCGATCAGGGCGCCTACCGCGAACAGGATGATGCCGAGGTAGAAGTGGGGTGCGGCCATCATCGGCACGTAGGAGGTGAACATCACGCTCGACTCGCCCTGGAAGATGGCGACGTTGGCCATGATGCTGCCCACCACCATCAGCCAGAAGGCGGCCCAGGCCACCTTGGGCGTCGCCAGCCGGCAGCGCAGCAGCGTCGACGAGGCGAAGTAGAGGACGGCGATCTCGAAGAAAATGATCCAGAAGATCAGCATATCGACGCCATGCACGGTCAGGATCAGGTAGAACTGGTCGGCCGGCAGCAGCTTGATCGCCGGCCAGCGGGTCAGGATCACCAGCAGGGCGGTGATGCCGCCCACCAGCAGCCAGAGCACGCCGGCGACGGCGTTCCAGCGCATCAGCTTGTCGGCTGCGAGGTCGAATTGAAGCCCGGTGCGCGGACAGGTACGGTATTGAGCCATCTAGGTGTCCCCTTTATTTCACGTAAATACGGCCGAGCATCGTGTGGTGCCCGATGCCGCAGTATTCATTGCAGACGATGGAGTAGGTGCCGGCCTTGGTCGGTGTCATCTTGACCACGTGCTCGTAGCCGGGGACCACCTGGATGTTGATGTTGGTCGGCTGCAGCGAGAAACCGTGGTTGTAGTCGACCGCCGAGAGGTGGATCTTGTAGGTCTTGCCGGCTTCCAGTTCCAGGATCGGGTACCAGGCCCACAGGCGGGCCAGCAGGAAGGCCTCGCCCTTGGCGTTGGGCTTGGCGACCGGAATCTGCTGTTCGGTCTCGGTGCGGATGGTGTTTTCCTTGACGAAGGCTTCCGTCTTGGCGGTGAACATCTCGGTGGTGGTCTTGTAGACCTCGTTGGAAAGGTTCTGTTTACCGTTGATGTGCCAGTAAATCATCATGACGAACATGGTCATGCCCCAGACGAAGGCAATGCCGATCCAGACCCATTCCTGGCTGGAAATCGGCGTTTTCCACCACAACCTATCTGACGGCGGCAGGATTGCGCTCATATTGAAAATCTCCCTGATTGACTGAATTGCTTATTTGGCGAGCGGGACGCTCATGATGTCGATGATGCCCCAAAGGATGTAAATGGTGCCGGGAGACGCAACCCCGATGAACAGGAGCAGGAAGTGGTTATCCAGCAGCTTTTGCATGAAAGGAAGGTCGTCGTCGTTGTTCGCCATGTTTTAGCCCCCTACGGTGGTGGGCGCGCTGCAGCGCGCGGTTGAAACGGATTTGTAACTGGACACAGTCATGGGACGCGAGGATAACCCAAGTAGGGTCAAAGGGAATTTGATTCAAGACAAGAAAACATAGCGTATGCAACGACTTCCCTGCTGCGCTGCGGCAATTCGTCGCTGCGGCGAATGGTCGCTATCGGCCTCGAACCGCTGGTAAGCTCTTGACCCACCACGTTTTGAACCACCGATCCGGAGATCCCGATGAAACCCGCACTCGACCCGACCGCACTCGACCAGCTTTTCCGCAAGGCACATACCTTCAACAAATTCTCCGACCAGCCCGTGGGGGAGCAGACCATCCGCGAACTGTACGAGCTGCTGAAGTGGGGGCCGACCTCGATGAATGCGCAGCCGGGGCGCTACGTCTTCGTGCACAGCGCCGCGGCGCGCGAGCGGCTGATCCCGGCCATGATCGCCGCCAACGCGGAAAAGACGCGCAAGGCGCCGCTGACCGTGATCGTCGCCATGGACACGCAGTTCTACGACCACCTGCCGACCCAGTTCAAGGCCTATGACGCGCGGCCGATGTTTGCCGGCAATGCGCCGCTGGCCGACGCTACCGCCTTCCGCAACAGTTCATTGCAGGGCGCCTACCTGATGCTGGCGGCGCGCTCGCTGGGCCTCGACTGCGGCCCGATGAGCGGCTTCGATGCGGCGAAGGTGGATGCCGAATTCTTCCCCGACGGGCGCTGGAAATCCAATTTCATCGTCAATATGGGCTACGGCCTGGAAACGGGCGGCCACTACCCGCGCGGCCCGCGCCTGCCGTTTGCGGACGCGGCGCAAATCCTCTGAGCGGTAAAGCCGCCCGGCGGATCGCCGCGGTTCAGCCTGGGTCCTGCGCCTCCAGCCAGTAGGCCAGGCCCTGGGCGTTGAGCTCCAGGTCGAGGTGCCAGATGTCGAGGATTTCCTGGTCGGTGAGGCGGCAGCCGCGGGCGTGCGCCGCGTCGAGCAGCAGGTGCTTCAGGCCGTCATGGATCGCGGCGTTCTTGTCGTCCTCGGCGCTGGCAGCGAGCGCGATCTCGACATAGCGGTCGAGCAGATGCAGCACCTCGCGGCCGAGTTCGGCGGGCGGCGCGAGGCGGCTGAAGTGGGTCAGATACACCGCATCCGGATTGAACGACAGCATGCGCTCGATGGACGCACGCATCTCGTCCGGGTCGAACTGGATCGGCGTCGATGAGGGCATGATCAGCGGCCGGCCGTCGACGTCGAGCTCGCGGTAGGAGATGCCGAAGGTGTCGCCGGTGAAGATGCCGCTCGACTGGCGGTCGACGATGGCGATGTGGTGCTTCGCATGGCCCGGCGCGTCGATGCACAGCAGCTCGCGCGAACCGAGTTTCAGCAAGGTGTTGTCGTGCGCTTCGATGATGCGTCCGGCCGGGATCGGGATCAGGCTGCCGTATAGCCGGCGCGCCCGCTCCTTGCCGTACACGCCTTCGACGCCGGCCATCAGCTTCGAGGGTTCGCTCATGTGCCGCGCGCCGCGCGGATGCACGACAAGTTTTGCGTTGGGGAAGGCCTGCATCATGACGCCGGCACCGCCGGCATGGTCGAGGTGGATGTGGGTCAGGATTACGTAATCGACGCTCTCCGGTCCCAGGCCGCGGGCTTCGAGCGCGGCCAGCGCCTGCGGCATGACCTCGAAGTTGGCGGTGTCGACGAAGGCGGCGCGACCGTCGCTCTCGATCAGGTGGATCGCCGCCAGCAGCGGGCGCACGTAACCGGCGTCGAAGGCGTGGATGCCGTTGTGGTAATCAATCAACAAGAGGCTCTCCCCCCAGCCCCCTCTCCCCGAGAGGGGGTGACCGTGGTTCGCGAGCTACGCTCGCTCCGTGCGCTTGGCTGCGCCGCCCTTGGGGCGGCCCTGCGGGCGGCGCTCATGCTTTCCTTGCGGCGCGGATCAGCTCCGCGCCGCGTTCGGCGATCATCACCGTCGGCGCGTTGGTGTTGCCCGAGGTGATGGTCGGCATGATCGAGGCGTCGACCACGCGCAGGCGACCCAGCCCGCGCACGCGCAGCTCGGAGTCGACCACGGCGTTCGGGTCGTCCGCGCGGCCCATGGCGCAGGTGCAGGTGGGGTGGAAGATGGTGGTGCCGATGTCGCCGGCCGCCCTGGCGAGTTCCTCGTCCGTCTGCTTCTGTGCGCCGGGCTGGTGCTCCTCGGGCCGGTAGGGCGCCATGGCCGGCTGGGCGACGATGTTGCGCGTCAGGCGCAGCGCGCGCGCGGCGACCTGGCGGTCGTTTTCGGTCGACAGGTAGTTCGGTGCGATGACCGGCGCCGTCGCCGGGTTGCGGTCGCGGATATGCACCACGCCGCGCGAGGACGGACGCAGGTTGCACACGCTCGCGGTGAAGGCCGGGAAAGAGTGCAACGGATCGCCGAATTTCTCCAGTGACAGCGGCTGGACGTGGAATTCCAGATCGGGTGTCGCCACCTCGGGCGAGGAGTGGAAAAAGCCGCCGAGCTGGCTGGGCGCCATCGACAGCGGGCCCGAGCGGAACAGCGCGTATTCGAGGCCCATCATCGCCTTGCCCCACAGGCTGTTGGCGCGCTGGTTCAGGGTTGTGATGCCATGCACCTTGAAGATCATGCGCAACTGCAAATGATCCTGCAGGTTGCCGCCGACGCCGGGCAGGTCATGCAGCAGCGGGACGCCCCGGTTCTGCAGCAGATTGGCCGGGCCGATGCCGGAGCGCTGCAGGATGCCCGGCGAGCCGATGGCGCCGGCGGTGAGCAGGGTTTCGATGCGCGCCGTGACGCGGTGGGTCGCGCCATCGAGGCTGAACTCGACGCCGCGCGCCTCCTTGCCCCCCATGACCAGCTTGTCGATCAGCGCGCCGGTGACGACTTTCAGGTTGGGCCGATTCAGCACCGGCCGCAGCATGGCCTTCGACGCATTCCAGCGCACGCCCTTCTTCTGGTTCACCTCGAAGTGGCCGATGCCGAAATTGTCGCCACGGTTGTAGTCGGCCTTGAAAGGGATGCCGGCCTCCTGCGCAGCCTTCGTGTAGCGGTCGAGGATGTCCCAGTGCAGGCGCTGTTTCTCGACGCGCCATTCGCCCTGGTCGCCGTGCATGGCGTCGGCGCCGCCCCAGTAGTCTTCGCTGCGTTTGAACACCGGCAGCACGGACTCCCAGTTCCAGCGCGCGTCACCCGTGATTCGCGCCCACTCCTCGTAGTCGCGCACCTGGCCGCGCAGGTAGAGCATGCCGTTGATCGAGGAGCAGCCGCCCAGCACGCGGCCCCTGGCGTAGATGATCGAGCGGCCATTCAGGCCCGGCTCGGCCTCGGTCTTGTAGCACCAGTCGGTGCGCGGGTTGTTGATGCACTTGAGGTAGCCGATCGGGATGTGGATCCAGATCCAGTCGTCCTTGCCGCCGGCTTCGAGCAGCAGCACCGTCACGTCGGGATCGGCCGAGAGCCGGTTGGCCAGCACGCAGCCGGCGGTGCCGCCGCCGGCGATGACGTAGTCGAACTCGCCGAAATCCCTGGCCTGCGTCATTTATTTACCGGCATGACGAACTCGGGGCCTTTCGATTCCGAACCCGGCCAGCGCTGCATGATGGCCTTGTAGCGCGTGTAGAAGCGCACGCCTTCCTCGCCGTAGATGTGGTGGTCGCCGAACAGGCTGGCCTTCCAGCCGCCGAAGGAATGCCAGGCCATGGGCACCGGGATCGGCACGTTGATGCCGACCATGCCGACTTCGATCTTCTGTACGAAGGCCTGCGCCGTGCCGCCGTCGCGCGTGAAGCAGGCGACGCCGTTGGCGAAGGTATGGCGGTTGATCAGTTCCACCGCGGCGGCGAAGGTCGGCACCCGCACCACGCACAGCACCGGGCCGAAAATTTCCTCCTGGTAGATGCTCATGGCCGGCGTGACGTGGTCGAACAGCGTCGGGTTGATGAAGAAGCCCTGGGCCAGCTCGCCGGCAAGATTCTCGCGGCCGTCGAGCACCAGGGTCGCGCCTTCCCTGACACCGGCGGCGATGTAGCCGGCCACCTTGTCGCGATGGATGCCGGTCACCAGCGGCCCCATGTCCACATTCGCCGTGTCGCCGGCGCCGACTTTCAAGGTCTTCGCGCGTTCGACGACCTTCGCCACCAGCTCGTCGGCGCAGGCGCCGACCGCCACGGCCACGGAGATCGCCATGCAGCGCTCACCGGCCGAACCGTAGGCGGCGCCGATCAGCGCGTCCGCCGCGCCGTCGAGGTCGGCATCGGGCATCACCACCATGTGGTTCTTGGCCCCGCCCAGGGCCTGCACGCGCTTGCCGTGGGCGATGCCCTGGGCCTGGATGTATTTCGCGATCGGCGTCGAGCCGACGAAGGATACCGCCTGCACATCGGGGTGTTCCAGCAGGGCATCCACCGCTTCCTTGTCGCCCTGCACCACGTTAAAGGCGCCCGCTGGCAGTCCGGCCCGGTGCAGCAGTTCCGCGGTGAACAGCGAAGGCGAAGGATCGCGCTCCGAGGGCTTGAGGATGAAGGTATTGCCGCAGGCCAGCGCCATCGGCGCCATCCACATCGGCACCATGAACGGAAAGTTGAAAGGCGTGATGCCGGCCGTGACGCCGAGCGGCATGCGCTGGCTCCAGTGGTCGATGCCGCCGCCGATGCCGTGCGAATGCTGGCCCTTGAGCAGCTGCGGGATGCCGCAGGCGAA
>JADJFK010000016.1 GCA_016708585.1 Sulfuritalea sp.
ATTGCTGCGACCCTGTCGCCCGGACAACCGATCTACGTGATCCTCTACGCCGTCGCAATAGTATTTTTCTGCTTTTTCTATACCGCCCTGGTCTTCAACTCCAAGGAAACCGCGGATAACCTGAAAAAGAGCGGCGCATTCGTTCCCGGGATCCGCCCAGGCGACCAGACCAGCCGTTATATCGACAAGATTTTGATGCGCCTGACCTTGGCTGGTGCAATCTACATTACGGCGGTTTGTCTGCTGCCGGAGTTCCTGATCCTGAAATGGAACGTGCCGTTCTACTTCGGCGGCACCAGTCTGCTGATCATAGTCGTGGTGACGATGGATTTCATGTCGCAGGTTCAAGCTTATGTCATGTCGCACCAGTATGAAAGTCTTCTTAAAAAGGCGAACTTCAAGGGCGCCGGATTTCCGGCACGCTGATCCATGTCGAAGGAAGATGTAATTGAAATGCAGGGAGAGGTCGTTGAGAATCTCCCGAATGCCACGTTTAGGATCAAACTCGAAAACGGGCATGTTGTTCTTAGCCACATCTCGGAAAATGCGCATGCACTACATTCGCATCCTTCCCGGCGACAAGGTCACCGTGCAGCACGCCTTACGACCTTTCCAAGGGGCCGTATCGTGTTCCGCGCCAAGTAGTCTGGCAATATTCTCCGGAGAAATCCAATGAAAGTTCTGGCTTCGGTCAAACGTATCTGTCGCAACTGCAAGGTCATCCGGCGCAAGGGCGTGGTGAGGGTCATCTGTACCGATCCGCGCCACAAGCAGCGCCAGGGTTGATGTAGCTGTTCGGTTCAGATATAATCTACGGTTCGCATTTTTCAGCTGACCCACCACCCGCATTAACTAACGGCGACGAACAGGTAAGCACATGGCTCGTATAGCAGGCGTCAACATTCCGAATCACCAGCACGCGGAGATTGCCCTGACGGCGATCTACGGCATCGGCCGCACCCGCGCCAAGAAAATCTGCGACGCCGTCGGCGTCAAGCGTTCCGCAAACAAGAAGTAAACCGGGAACCAATACATGGCTAAGACCGCAACAAAAGTCCGCAAGAAGGTCAAGAAGAACGTCGCCGAAGGCATTGCGCACGTTCATGCGTCCTTCAACAACACGATCATTACCATCACCGACCGCCAGGGCAATGCGCTGTCGTGGGCCACGTCCGGCGGCGCCGGCTTCAAGGGGTCGCGCAAGTCGACCCCGTTCGCCGCGCAGATTGCCGCTGAAGCCGCCGGCAAGGCTGCTCAGGAGTGTGGTGTGAAGAATCTCGAAGTTCGCATCAAGGGCCCCGGCCCCGGTCGCGAATCGGCCGTACGCGCACTCAATGCGCTCGGCATGAAGATAACCAGCATCACCGACATCACCCCGATTCCCCACAACGGATGCCGGCCGCCCAAGCGCCGCCGCATCTAAGGCAGATACGACACCATGGCCCGAAATCTAGACGCAAAATGCCGCCAGTGCCGCCGCGAGGGCGAGAAGCTCTTCCTCAAAGGCGAAAAGTGCTTCACTGACAAATGCTCGGTCGAGCGCCGCGCCTATGCTCCCGGCCAGCACGGCCAGAAGTCCGGCCAGCGACTCTCCGGTTATGGCACCCAACTGCGCGAGAAGCAGAAAATCCGCCGCATCTACGGCGTACTCGAGCGCCAGTTCCGCAAAGTGTTCGGTGATGCCGAGCGCAAGAAGGGACAGACCGGCGAAAACCTGCTGAAGCTGCTCGAGAGCCGCCTCGATACGGTGGCCTATCGCATGGGTTTCGGCGTTTCTCGCGCCGAGGCACGCCAGCTTGTGCGCCACAACGGTTTGCTGATCAACGGACGTCGCGTGAACATCCCTTCGTACAGCGTACGCCCCGGCGACGTCGTCCAACTGCTCGACGGTACCCGTGCCCATCTGCGTACCAAGGCGGCACTGGAAGCGGCCGAGTCGCGCGGCTTCCCCGCATGGATCGAAGTGGATGTCAAGGCAGGCAAGGGCGTATTCAAGTCCTATCCTGCACGCGAAGACCTGCCGCCGTCAATCAGTGAAGGCCTGGTTGTCGAACTGTATTCTCGCTAACACGTAGTTTTCCACCTGGCGTCCAGCGGACGCCAGGTGTTATTCCATTCGAAGGAATGCACATGCACACACTTCTGAAACCCCGTAGTATCGATGTCCAGCAGCTTTCGCCGCTGCATGCACGTGTGGTCATGGAGCCGTTCGAGCGCGGCTATGGCCACACCTTGGGCAACGCCCTGCGCCGCATCCTGCTGTCCTCCATGGAGGGCGTCGCTCCGACCGAGGTTTCCATCGAAGGCGTGCTGCACGAGTACTCGACGCTCGACGGGGTTCGCGAAGACGTAGTCGATGTCCTGCTCAACCTGAAGGGTGTCGTTCTGAAGATGCACAACCGCCGCGAAGCCACGCTGACCCTGTCCCGCAGCGGCGAAGGCGTCGTGACCGCGCGCGACATCGAAACCACCCATGACATCGAGATCGTCAACCCGGATCACGTGATCGCCCACATCGCCCCCGGCGGCAAGCTGAACATGCAGATCCGCGTCGAATCGGGCCGCGGCTACGTGCCCGCCAACCAGCGCGAAATCGCCCGCGAAAATCGCGCCATCGGCCAGATCATGCTCGACGCCTCGTTCAGCCCGGTGCGTCGGGTCAGCTATTCGGTGGAATCCGCGCGTGTCGAACAGCGCACCGACCTCGACAAGTTGATCCTCGACATCGAAACCAACGGCGCGATTGACAACGCCGAGGAAGCCGTGCGTACCGCTGCCCGCATCCTCATGGAACAGCTGTCGGTGTTCGCGGACCTGGAAGGTACACCGCTGTCCGCCGAGGCGCCGAAGCAGACCTCGGTCGACCCCGTGCTGGTGCGCCCGGTGGATGACCTGGAACTGACGGTGCGCTCCGCCAACTGCCTCAAGGCCGAGAACATCTACTACATTGGCGACCTGATCCAGCGCACGGAAACCGAACTCCTGAAGACGCCGAACCTGGGGCGCAAGTCGCTCAATGAAATCAAGGAAGTCCTTGCTTCGCGCGGCCTCACACTGGGCATGAAGCTCGAAGGCTGGCCCCCGGCCGGACTGGAGAAGCTGGCCTGACCGATTCTCGATGCCGGACTTCGGTCCGGTTGCTGCACCTGCATCACCTGTTGTATTGAATACCTACTCGATAACCATTAACCGGCCGCTTGCATCGCGCGGCGGCCGCAAAAAACGAGGGAATCAAAATGCGTCACGGTAACGGACTTCGCAAACTCAACCGGACCTCGGCACATCGCCAGGCGATGCTGCGCAACATGGCGGTTTCGCTGCTGCGCCACGAGGCCATCAAGACCACCCTGCCCAAGGCCAAGGAGCTGCGCCGAGTGGTGGAACCCCTGATCACCCTGGGCAAGAAGCCCAGCCTGGCCAATCGCCGCCTGGCATTCGATCGCACCCGCGACCGCGAGATCGTCGGCAAGCTGTTCGACGTGCTCGGCCCACGCTATGCCGCCCGCAACGGCGGCTACCTGCGCATCCTCAAGATGGGTTTCCGCATCGGCGACAACGCGCCCATGGCCTTCGTCGAACTGCTGGATCGTCCGGCGGGGGAAGTGGTAGAAGCAGCATCTGCCGAATAAAGGCTCTCGCTTCAGAGTAAAAAGCCAGGCGTCGCCTGGCTTTTTTCTTGGTGGTCAGGATTCGCTAAAGGATCATCCCCGCGCCGACCGTGTTGTTGGTGCTTTCGTCGATGACGATGAAGGCGCCGGTGGCACGGTTCTCCACGTAGCGATCGACGACCAGCGGCTGCGCCAGCTTGAAGGCGACCCGGGCGATGTCGTTCATGCCGATTCCTTCAGCAGCGACCTGCTGCAGCGAGTTGATGTCGAGCCGGTAGCTGATGCCGTCGAGCAGGGCGCGGGCGTCGCGCGTAGTCTGGCGGATCAGGTATTTGCGTCGTGCATCGAGCGGGCTTTCACCGAGCCAGCACAGCATGGCGTCGATGCGCCGTGTCGCCAGCGCCGTCCGAGTGGATACCGTCCCTGACGCTGGCGCGCCGGGACATAACTTTTTATCATTGGCACGCACGATCATGTCGCCGCGCGAGATGTCGATTTCGTCTTCCAGCAGCAGGGTCACCGACTGCTCGGCGACGGCGCGCGGTAGCGTGCGGCCGCCGATCTGGATGTCCTTGATGCGGCTGCGCCGCTCGGACGGCAGTACGACGATTTCGTCGCCGACGGCAATTTCGCCAGATTCGACGCGCCCCATGAAGCCGCGATAGTCGTGCAGCAGGGGATCGTCGGCCTTCTGCGGGCGGCAGACATACTGCACCGGGAAGCGGAAGCGCTCGTCGCTTTCGCTGTGCGCGGCGGGCGCCGATTCGAGGATGTCGATCAGGGTCGGACCTTTGTACCAGCCGAGATTCTCGCCGCGATCGACCAGCATGTCGCCGTTCAGGGCCGACAGCGGAATGAAGCGCACATCCTTTATGCCGAGTTGCCGTGCGAACGCCAGGTATTCGAGGCGAATGCGTTCGAAGACCGTGCGGTCGTAGCCGACCAGGTCCATCTTGTTCACCGCCACCAGCAGGTGCGGAATACCGACCAGGTGGGCGAGGTAGGAGTGGCGTCGGGTCTGGGTCAGGACACCCTTGCGGGCATCGATCAGGATGATGGCCAGGTTGGCGGTGGAGGCAGCGGTGACCATGTTGCGCGTGTACTGCTCGTGCCCCGGCGCGTCGGCGATGATGTACTTGCGGCGGCCGGTGCTGAAGTAGCGATACGCGACGTCGATGGTGATGCCCTGTTCGCGCTCGGCCTGCAGGCCGTCGGTCAGCAGCGACAGGTCGACCGCCTCCATACCGCGTCGTGCCGAAGTCTTTTCGATCGCGTGCAGCGTGTCGGCAAGGATCGCCTTGGTGTCGTAGAGCAGGCGACCGATCAGCGTGCTCTTGCCGTCATCGACACTGCCGCAGGTGAGGAAGCGCAGCAGGCCGTTGTCGACCCGACTGCCGAACTCGGGAATGTGTTCGATCGCACTCATCAGAAATACCCTTCCTTCTTGCGTTGTTCCATCGCCGCTTCCGAGGCGTGATCATCCAGCCGTGTCGCGCCGCGCTCGGTAATCGTGCTGGTCGCCGTTTCGGCGATGATCTTGTGCACCGTGTCGGCATCCGATTCCACGGGCGCCGTGCAGGTGATGTCGCCGACGGTGCGAAAGCGCACCCGCAACTGCTCGACCACGTCACCGTCGCGCGCCGGCGTGAGCTCCGTCACCGGCTGCAGCAGGCCGCCCTTGCGGATTACCGGCCGCACGTGGGCGAAGTAGATGGACGGCAGGGCCAGCCCTTCGCGCGCGATGTACTGCCAGACGTCGAGCTCGGTCCAGTTCGAGATCGGGAAGGCGCGGATGTTTTCGCCCTTGTGCACACGGGCGTTGAACAGGTTCCACAGTTCGGGGCGCTGGTTCTTCGGATCCCAGCCACCGAATTCGTCGCGGAAGGAAAAGATGCGCTCCTTGGCGCGGGCCTTTTCCTCGTCGCGGCGGGCGCCGCCGATGCAGGCGTCGAAGCCGAACTCCTCGATCGCCTCGAGCAGCGTCACGGACTGGTGCTTGTTGCGCGACTCGTCGGCCGACTTGAGGCGCACCGTGCCGCGCGCCATCGAGCTTTCCACCGAACGCACGATCAGGCGTTCGTTCAGTTCGCAGGCGCGGGCATCGCGGAAGTCGATGACTTCGGAATAGTTGTGCCCGGTGTCGATGTGCAGCAAGGGGAAGGGAAAGCGGCCGGGGCGAAAGGCCTTCTCGGCCAGGCGCAGGAGGACGATGGAATCCTTGCCGCCGGAGAACAGCAGGGCCGGATTGCTGCACTGTCCCGCCACTTCGCGCAGGATGTAGATGGCCTCGGACTCCAGCCAATCGAGGTGGTCGAGGGTGGTGTGGCGCAGTGCCGGCTCGAGGACGGGCGCGTTCATGCTGTCGCCGTCCCGCCAGCGCCGACTTTTGCTGTTGCAACTCGCTGCAACTTGCCATCGACCAGGTGCAGCCCGCACTCTTTGGTGTCCGCGCTTTCCCACCACCAGCGACCAGCGCGCACGTCCTCGCCGGGCTGGATGGCGCGGGTGCAGGGGGCGCAGCCGATGCTCGGGTAGTTGCGATCGTGCAGCGCGTTGTAGGGCACGTTGTTGGCGCGCAGGTAAACCCAGACCTCGCGCTCGCTCCAGTCGGCCAGCGGGCTGATCTTGACCAGCTTGTTGCCGTGGTCGAAGGCCACGGTCTTGAGCTTGTCTCGGGTCGGCGACTGCGCCGCGCGCAGGCCGGTGATCCAGGCCTGCTTGCCGGCCAGCGCGCGTTGCAGCGGCTCGATCTTGCGCGCGTGGCAGCAGGCCTTGCGCGCCTCGACGGAGTCGTAGAAGCCGTTGATGCCGAAACCGGCGACGAAATCCTGCACCGTGTCGTGGCGCGGGGTGAACACCTCCAGGCGGCGGCCGTAGCGGCGCTCGGCCTTGGCCATCAACTCACAGGTCTCGGCCGGCAGGCGGCCGGTATCCAGCGAGAAGATGCCGATGTCGATGCCCTCGCTCCAGATCATGTCGGTCAGCACCATATCCTCGGCGCCCAGGCTGTTGGCGAACACGGCGGGCGCGTAATCGCGCGCCACGTCGTGCAGCAGCTGTTTGACACGGACCGCCTTGTCGGCCACGGCGGCGACCAGTTCGAGGTCGGCCAGATCGGGTATGTTTTCGCGCAGCATGGTACGGCTCCTTCGGCAATGCGGATCAGGCGACCCGTCGGCGGAACAGCGGATCGGGCTGGTCGGCGGCGGCCTGGTAGGTTTCGGGGAAATCGTCGAACGCGGCCAGCGCGTCCTCGGCGCTCTTTCCTTCGCCGAGCACGAAGGCATCGAAGCCGGCGCGGTTGAGGTAGAAGATCTGGTCGCGGCCGATGTCGCCGAAGGCGCGCACTTCGCCGTCGTAGCCGTAGCGCTCGCGCAGCAGCCGTGCCGTCGAATAGCCGCGGCCGTCGGCGAACTTCGGGAAATGCACGGCGATCACCGTGAAGTCGTCGATGTCGGCGGCGATGTCCTCGACCTTGTCTTCCGGCGCGAGCCAGATGCCCAGCGGCGTGCCGTGCTCATACTCGCGATGGATCAGGCAGGCCTTTTTCGCCTTCCATACGGCCAGCGGCACCAGCAGCGGGCCGACCGGCAGGCAGACGTCGAACGGCGCTTCGCCGTCGACCAGGGTCACGACCTTCCATGCGTCATCCTGCAGGCGACGCTCCTTGATGATCTGTTTAGCCATTTGCGACTCTCCTTGATTGATGGGGGTGCGGCCGGGTTTGGGTATATGCCGCGGATTGAAAGGCTTCGATGCCGATGCGGTCGAAGGTGTCGATGAAGCGTTCGTCGGCATGGCGGTGTGCCAGATAGGCGCCGATCAGGCGCTCGACCGCGTCGGGAAGCTCGGCGGCGGCAAACGACCGGCCGATCACTTCGCCGATGCGGGCATCGTTGCCCTGGCGGCCGCCCAGCGTGACCTGGTACCACTCCTGACCGTTCTTGTCGACGCCGAGGATGCCGATCGCGCCGAGGTGGTGGTGGCCGCAGGAATTCATGCAGCCGGAGATGTTGAGTTCCAGTTCGCCGATGTCGTGCTGGTAGTCGAGGTCCTCGAAGCGCTCCTGGATCGCGGCGGCGATCGGCAGCGAGCGGGCATTGGCCAGGGCGCAGAAATCGCCGCCGGGGCAGGCGATCAGGTCCTGGATCAGGCCCACGGTGGGCGAGGCCAGGCCCGCCGCCTTGGCGCGGTGCCAGACGGTGTAGAGCTCGCGCTGCGGCACGTCGGCGAGGATCAGGTTCTGTTCGTGGGAGACGCGGATCTCGCCGAAGCTGTAGCGCTCGGCCAGATCCGCGGCGGCTTCCATTTGTTCCGACGTCGCATCGCCCGGCGCGGCGCCGGGCTTCTTCAGCGACAGCGTGACGGCCGCGTAGCCCGCCACCTTGTGCGCCTGCACGTTGCGCTCGACCCAGCGCGAGAAGGCCTTGTCCTCGCGCAGGTGGGCGAGGTGGCACAGGTCGTCCTCGGCCAGGGTCTCATACGCCGGTGCAACGAACTGCGCGGCCACGCGCTCGACTTCGGCGACGGTCAATGTCGCCGGGCCATCCTTGAGGTGAGCCCATTCTGCCTCGACCTGCCGCGCGAACTCTTCGCGACCCAGCGCCTTGACCAGGATCTTTATGCGCGCCTTGAAGGCATTGTCGCGGCGGCCATAACGGTTGAAGACGCGGATCAGCGCCTCTGTGTAGGTCAGCAGGTGTTGCCAGGGCAGGAACTCTTGCACCACCTGGCCGAGGAGCGGGGTGCGACCGAGGCCGCCGCCGGCATAAACCTTGAAACCGATCTCGCCGTTGGGATCCCGCACCACCTGAAGTCCGAGGTCATGCACCTGGATCGCCGCGCGGTCTTCAGTGGCGCCGGAGATCGCGACCTTGAATTTGCGCGGCAGGTAGGCGAACTCGGGATGGAAGCTCGACCACTGACGCAGGATTTCGGCCCAGGGGCGGGGATCGGCGATCTCGTCGGCGGCGACGCCGGCGAAATGGTCGGTGGTCACGTTGCGGATGCAGTTGCCCGAGGTCTGGATCGCATGCAGTTCGTGCTCGGCGAGCTCGGCCAGGATCTCCGGCACCTGCGGCAGCTGAACCCAGTTGAGTTGGAGGTTGTGGCGCGTGGTGAAGTGGCCGAAGCCTCGATCATGGCGGCGGGCGATGTCGGCGAACTTGCGCAGTTGCGGCGCCGAGAGCAGGCCGTAGGGCACCGCCAGGCGCAGCATCGGGCCGTGGCGCTGGATGTAGAGGCCGTTTTGCAGGCGCAGCGGGCGGAACTCGTCATCGCTCAGCGCACCGGCAAGATAGCGCTCGGTCTGATTGCGGAACTGGGCGACGCGGGCCTGGACGATGGCGTGGTCGTAGCCGTCGATATGTAGCGTGGGGGCTCATGATTTTTCCTTAAGCGAGGATCAGCTTGCCGCCGACCAGCAACAAGACCGAGGCAAGCAGGCCGCGCAGGGCGCGTTCCGGCACCCTGGCGGCGAAATGGGCGCCAAGCGCAATACCCGGCAGGGACCCGATCAACAAGGACACCAGCAACACCACATCGACCGTGCCCAGCCACCAGTGGCCGAGGCCGGCGACGAAAGTCAGCGGCACGGCGTGGGCGATGTCGGAGCCGACGACGCGGCGCGTGGCGAGATTCGGATAGAGGAAGGTCAGCGCGGTCACGCCGAGTGCGCCGGCACCGACCGAGGAGATCGTGACCAGGGCACCGACGATGGTGCCGACAATCACAGTGGCACCGCCAGGCCGTGCGCTTGAAAGTCGGCGCTGGCGGGACGGCGACGGGCCAGGTCCAGCAGGCGCTGGCGGAAGAACAGCGAGGCGGCGGTCAGCAGCAGGGCGAAGCCGAGCACCATGGAAATGAAACCGGTGGCGCCGTGATCCTTGATGCCCAGTTGCGCCAGCAGCAGCAGCGTCAAGGCGGCGGCGGGAACCGAACCGAGGGCAAGACGGCCGGTGATGGCCCAGTCGATGTTGCCATGCCGCTGATGCACCCAGGAGCCGCCGGCCTTGGTGATCGCTGCGTAAAGCAAGTCAGTGCCCACTGCGGTTGCCGGCTTGAAGCCGAAGAGCAGCACCAGCAGCGGCGTCATCAGCGAGCCGCCGCCGACGCCGGTCAGGCCGACGAGGACGCCGACGGCAAAGCCGGACAGCGGGAGCAGGGGGTTGAGCACGAATTCCATGATGCAGTGCATGCTAAAGACTTGATATAGTCCTGAAAAATACTTTATTAATATTTGTATATAGCCAAAAGTTATATAATCGGACCCGTGAAGCTGCAACAACTGCGTTACCTGGTCGAAGTGGAACGGCGCGGCTTGAATGTCTCCGCTGCCGCCGAAGCGTTGTTTACCTCGCAGCCGGGGGTGTCCAAGCAGATCGGCCTGCTCGAGGAGGAACTGGGCCTGACCATCTTCGAACGCAGCGGCAAGCGCCTGACGGGAATCACCCCACCCGGCCGCGCCGTACTGGCCATGGCGCAGCGCATGCTCGCCGAGGCGCAGAACATGAAGCGGGTCGGCGAGGATTACGCGGCGGAGAGCAGCGGCACGCTATCGATCGCCACCACCCACACCCAGGCGCGATACGCCCTGCCGCCGGTGATCCGGCGTTTCGTCCAGCGCCACCCGCGGATCCGCCTGCACATCCAGCAGGGCAGTCCGTCGCAGGTCGCGGCATGGGTGCTCGACGGCAGCGCCGACCTGGGCATCGCCACCGAGGCGCTCGACCGCCATGCGGAACTGCTGACCCTGCCCTGCTTCCAGTGGACGCACCTGGTGGTGACGCCGCGGGGGCATCCGCTGCTCGAGCGCCAGCCGCTGACGCTCGCGGCCCTGGCCGGCTATCCGCTGATCACTTACGACGCCACCTTCACCGGACGTTCGCACATCGATCGCGCCTTCGAGCGGCAGAGCCTGCGGCCCGACGTGATGCTGACCGCGATCGATTCCGACGTGATCAAGACCTATGTCGGCCTCGGCCTCGGCGTCGGCATCATCGCCGAAATGGCCTTCGATCCCCTGCGCGATGACGCGCTGGCCGCCTTGCCGGCCGGGCATCTGTTCGAGGGCAACACCACGCGCATCGCCTTTCGCCGCGATACCTGGCTGCGCGGCTACGACTACGACTTCATGGAATTGCTGGCGCCGCAACTGACGCGAGGCATGGTCGAGGCGACGCTGAAGGGCGAGGGCGCCGACCCGGGGCTGTGATGCGCCGCGCCGCCGAAGATTTGATTCGCGCCGATGGCCGTGTTCCGGAGTCGGGAAGCTAGAATGGGGTCAGTCCGGCTTGGCCGAACAATTCACTGAGCGAGGTTTGACATGCCCTACACGCCCGATCTTGTCCATGAACTGAACACCCTGATCCGCTTCGACCTGGAGACCAGCCAGCAGGGCATCAAGGTGCACAAGAACGCCGATCCGGACGTGATTGCAGCGACGCGGCGGTTGCACGAAAAGGGTTTGCTGACCCTGGCCGATGGCGGCTACCTGACCGGCCTGGGGCGCGATGCGGCGGAGCACGCACAAGCGCTTCTGACCATACTTACTTCAAGTACCAGCCCCTCGGCTGCGGCGCAAAAGGACTTCGCCTAGGCGCGGCTAGGCTTCGTCCGTCGTGTCGTCCGGCTCGCCGGCGACTTCCAGCGCGCGCAGTTCGCGGAACAACTCGCGGTAGGCGCGCGGCGGCTTGCCCTGCTGGGCTTCCTTCAGCGCGTTGCGGCGCAACTGGCGCAGGTGCTGCATGTCGGCACCGGGGTAATCGCGGGCCACCTCGCTGAACACCGCCTCGTCTTCCATCAGGCGCGTGCGCAATCTTTCGAGCTGGTGCTGGCGAATGGTGGCGGCTTTCGATACGCCGTTGATCTCGTCCATCGCCGCGCGCAAGGGCGCCGCATCGACATCGCGCATGATCTTGCCGATGTACTGCATCTGCCGTCGCCGTGCTTCGTGGCTGGTGATGCGCTGCGCCTCGAGCAGGGCATCGCGCAGGCGTTCCGGCATGTCGATTTTCGCCAGGCGTTCCTTCGACAGCGCCACCAGTTCGCCGCCGAGATCCTGCAAGGCCGTCATCTCGCGCTTGCGCTGGGATTTGCTGGGGCCTGAATACTGACCGGCGTCGTTATCGATATCTTCCACGGTTTATCATTATAGCTTCGCGTCAGCCCCACACTTTGAAGGATTCCCGCATGTCCCAAGGTTTTGCCCACTCCCAGCAGGCATTGCGCGCGCTGGCGCAAACCGTGCTCGACCACGCTGCCGCCATGGGCGCCACCGCCTGCGAGGTGGATGTCTCGGAAGGATTCGGCCAGTCGGTCAGCGTGCGCCGGCAGGAGGTCGAGACCATCGAGTACAACCGCGACAAGGGACTCGGCGTCACCGCCTACGTCGGCCAGCGCCGCGGCCATGCCAGCAGTTCGGATTTCTCGCCGGCTGCGGTGAGGGCCTCGGTCGAGGCGGCGCTGTCGATCGCGCGCTTCACCGCCGAGGACGATTGCGCCGGCCTGCCCGAGGCCGGGCTGCTGGCGAAGAAAACCATGGATCTGGATCTTTATCATCCCTGGGACATTGCGGTGGAAGCCGCGATCGACATCGCGCGCCGTTGCGAGCAGGCCGCCTTCGATGTCAGCCCCATGATCAGGAACTCGGAAGGCGCCACGGTTTCGGCGCAGACCTCGCACTTCGTTTCCGCCAACAGCCTGGGCTTCATGGGCGGCTTCGCCACGTCGCGGCACTACGTGTCCTGCTCGGTGATCGCCGGCGCAGGCGAGGACATGCAGCGCGACGACTGGTACGTCTCGCAGCGCGATGCGCGGAAATTTCCCGATGCGGCAACGGTGGGCGATTACGCCGCGCGGCGCGCCCTGTCGCGGCTCGGCGCGCGCAAGCTGAAGACGCGCAAATGCCCGGTGATCTTCGAGGCGCCGCTGGCGACCGGCCTGATCGGCAGCTTCGTGCACGCGATTTCCGGCGGCGCGCTTTACCGCAAGACCTCCTTCCTCGTCGACAGCCTGGGCCGGCAGCTGTTTCCCGACTTCGTGCAGATCAGCGAGCGGCCGCACATCCGCGGCGGCTTCGCCTCCTCACCGTTCGATGACGACGGCGTCGCCACCCACGACCGCGAGGTGGTCAAGGACGGCGTGTTGCAGGGTTACTTCCTGTCGACTTATTCCGCGCGCAAGCTCGGCCTGCAGACCACGGGTAACGCCGGCGGGGCGCACAACCTGCTGGTGCAACCCGGCCGGCACGACCTCAAGGGCTTGCTGCGTGAAATGGGTACCGGCCTGCTGGTGACCGAGTTGCTCGGCCAGGGCGTGAATTACGTCACCGGCGACTATTCGCGCGGCGCCGCGGGCTACTGGGTGGAAAAGGGCGAGATCGCCTATCCGGTGGAGGAAATCACCATCGCCGGCAACCTGCGCGAAATGCTGCGCGGCATTGCCGCCATTGGCAATGACATCGAAGTTCGCGGCTCGAAACAGGTCGGTTCCATCCTGGTCGAGCGCATGACCATCGCCGGCAGCTAAGGGCCTCAAAAGTCGGCGCCGGCGATACGGCGCCGCAGCGGACGCGGACGCTAGGGTGAGCGCGCGCTGTCGATGTCGGCCAGATTGCGTTCGTCTGCGTAAACCCTGGCCGCTTCGCCGCTCTCAACGGCGAAGCAGGTGACGATGACGTTGCTGACCGGCGCCGACTTGGCCAGCACCTCGACCGCGCAGCGGCCGTAGGCGCTTTCGATGGTCGCCAGCAGGTTGCGTGCGTAGGGGCTGGCGAGCTGGCCGTCGAGGATCAGGTTGGCCAGCATGACGCCGCCGGGCTTCAGCGCGCGGCGCGTGTCCGTCCAGAACTCGCGCGTCACCAGGTGGCCGGGGATCGAGGTGCGGGAACTGTAGACATCGACCACGATGGCATCGAAGCGGCGAGTGGTGTCGATCACGAAGCGGCGCGCATCGGTGGCGATGAATTCGCCGCGCGCCACCTCGCGCAGGAAATCGCGCTCGGCGATGGCGCGGATCGCCGGGTCGATGTCGACGTAGGTGTAGCGGTTCAGCGGCTCGCGGTGCGACAGCGTGAAGCCGCCGGCGCCCAGTACCAGGATGTCGCGGTCGCTGAAGCGCAGATCCTCATGCAGGATGCGCCGCAGGTGCTGCACGTAGCGCGCATAGCGCGGCGGCTCGCTGGCGTCGATCACCGAGGCATTCTGGTTGTTGACCACGAAGGCGCGCGGCGCAAGCATGCCATCGCGCACCACGGGTTCGACGGCATAGTCGGCATAGGCCGTATCGGCGCGCCGGCGGTCGCCGAGGTTGGCCGCCACGCTCAAGGCGGCCACCGCCAGCAGCAGTCCCGTCGTCAAGGCCTGCGGGCGCTGTACCAGCGCGGCGCCGGCGACCAGCATCAGGGCGCCGAGCAGCACCGCGGCCCAGACGCCGAGCAGCTGCATGACGACCAGCGACAGGGTGACGGAGCCGAGGAAGGAACCCAGCGTCGACCAGTACAGGGCGCGGCCGGCCGCCTCGCCGCTGCGCTGCGCACGCATCAGGTTGGTCAGGATCGGCACCGTCTGTCCCAGCAGCCAGGCCAGCGGGCAGAGGATGGCGCCGATGAAAACCAGGTAGGCCATGCCCGCCGAGCTTTCGGCGAAGATCGCGTTGACGCTGCCGCCGGCAAGGCCCGCGCCCATCAATGCGGCAGAAACAAGGAAGTTGCGTGCCACCACGCTGCGGTAGTTGGCGGCGACGCGGCTGCCGGAGTGGTAGCCGAGCGCCAGGGCGAGCAGGAACAGGCCGATGGTCGGCGCCGTGACCACGATGGAACTGCCCACATGCGGTATCAGCCGGCGCAGGGCAATGATCTCGGCGCCGAGCGAACAGTAGCCTTCGATGAAAACAATGGTGAACAGCAGGCGTGGCGACATCGCGGCGGGAAAGATGACAGGGATCGCGACTTTACCGCAAGTCCCCGGTGCGGCGGCACCGGCAAAAAGTCGGCGCTGGCGATACGGCGAGCCGCTTTTCCCCGGCGCGGCAATCGAAAATTTACAGGCGGCCGCGCGCCACGTACCATGCATCCATTCCATGTTCATCAAGGTCACGATCGTGCCGGTGCGAGTCATGCTGTTTGGCGGCAAGGTGTCATGAGCGCTGTGGCGTCCGTTACCTGGACCGAAGACGGCGTGGCGCGTTCGCTGCGCTGGCAGTCGGAGGCCGGCACCGCGCCGCCGAAACGGGTCATCGTCGCCGATGACCGCATCAGCGCCGACGAGGCGTATCGCCTGGCGTGCGGGGGCACGGCCCTGCTCTGGCGCGGCGATTTCCAGAATGCGCGGGCTTTGCTGCAGGCCGTCGCCCGACGCATCGAGCGCAAGCCACGCAAGTTGCCGCAGGCGGCAGCGGCTCCCGCTGAGGCTTTCCATCTGTATCGGCTGGCGCAGTTGCAGCGCGCCCGCACGCTGGGCATGTTGCTGCTGCCGTTCGAGGACGACTACCGGATTCCGCTGCGCCGGGCGCCCGATGTGCAACAGGCCTGCTCCGAGGCCTACGGACCTGCGGCCGGACCTTTTGTCGCTTCGCTGCGCGAACTGCTGGGCGTGGTCGGCGCCCACGAATGGCGCAAGAAAGGCGTCGATGTGCCGGCGCTCGGCGCGCGCATCCATCCGCATTACGGCGTGTTCGCGCCGGTGCGTGGCGAGTACGTCGACCTGGTCGCCAGGGCTCCGTTGCCTGCCGGTTGCACGCGGGCCTTCGACATCGGTACCGGAACCGGCGTATTGGCGGCGTTACTGGCGCAGCGTGGAGTCGCACATATTGTCGCCACCGATCAGGACTCGCGCGCGCTGGCCTGCGCCACAGAGAACCTGGCCCGGTTCGGCCTGGTGCAACGCGTCGAATCGATGGCGGCCGACCTGTTCCCACCCGGTCGCGCGCCGCTGATCGTATGCAATCCGCCCTGGCTGCCGGGACGTGCCGGCTCGTCCCTGGAACGCGCCGTCTTTGACCCCGACAGCCGCATGCTCCTCGGATTCATCGCCGGACTTGCCGATCATCTGGAACCGGGCGGCGAGGGCTGGCTGATCCTGTCCGACCTCGCCGAGCACCTGGGCCTGCGCACGCGCGCAGAACTGCTGGCGGCGATCGAGGCCGGCGGCCTGAAAGTGTCGGGACGGATGGATGCCAGGCCGATTCATCCGCGGGCGAGGGACAGCAGCGACCCTTTGCATGCGGCGCGCGCTGCGGAAACCACCTCGCTCTGGCGTCTCGCCCCGAACTGAGCGTCGCCATCCCGCCAGGGGATACCGTCCGCGCCTGCAGCGCCGCCAAAAAGACAAACCCCGCCGCGGCGGGGTTTGTCGTCAGTACCGGCCGTGGCCTGCCGGCTTGATTGCGCTTCTTACTTCTTCGCAGCCGGAGCGGCCTTCTTCGCCGGACCGCTGCGGCCGGTCTGCATGAAGTTGTCGAAGCCGGCTTCGGCGAAGCGGAACCACAGGTGCTGCTCGTCGCGGAAGGCGGCGTAGTCGCTGTAGACCTTCTTCCAGGCCGGGTTCTTGGCCGACAGGTCGTCGTAGAGCGCCATCGCCGCATCGTGCGCGGCCTTGAGGATGCTCTTGTCGAACACGTGCAGCTTGGCGCCGGAAGCCACCAGGCGCTTCAGTGCCGCCGGGTTCTTGGCGTCGTACTTGGCCTGCATCACGACGTGGGCATGGGAGGCGGCGGAGGCGAGGATAGCCTTGTAGTCCGCCGGCAGCGCGTCGTAGGCCTTCTGGTTCACGTAGAGCGAAAGCTGCGGACCGCCTTCCCACCAACCGGGATAGTAGTAGTGCTTGGCGACCTTGACGAAGCCCAGCTTTTCGTCGTCATAGGGGCCGACCCACTCGGTGGCGTCGATGGTGCCCTTTTCCAGCGCCTGGTAGATCTCGCCGCCGGGGATGTTCTGCGGCACGCCGCCGATGGCCGACAGCACCTTGCCGCCGAAGCCGCCGATGCGCATCTTGAGGCCCTTGATGTCGGCCAGGCTCTTGATCTCCTTGCGGTACCAGCCGCCCATCTGGGCGCCGGTGTTGCCCATCGGGAAGTTTGACGATGTTGTAGCCGGCATAGAACTCGCGCATCAGCTTCATGCCGTTGCCCTCGTACATCCAGGCGGTCATCTGGCGGCTGTTGAGGCCGAAGGGAATCGCGCAGTCGATGGCGAAGGTGTCGTCCTTGCCGAAGAAGTAGTAGGGGGCGGTGTGGGCGCATTCGACGGTGCCCTGCTGCACGCCATCCACCACGCCGAAGGGGGGCATCAGTTCGCCGCCGGCATGGACCGAGATGGTGAACTTGCCGCCGGTGGCTTCGGAAACGGCCTTCGAGAAAGTATCGGCGGCACCGTAGATCGTATCGAGCGCCTTGGGGAAGCTCGACGCCAGGCGCCAGCGGATGGCGGGAGCCTGCGCATGGACCGCCGGTGCGGCACCGGCAGCCAGGATGCCGGCGATACCGGCGTTTTGCAGAAACTTGCGACGTTCCATGTATGGATCTCCTCGTTGGTTTTCAAACATGACGACTGGGCCGAACTGGTCCGTCGCCGGATACTACACCACAAAACCCGGCTACTTTCCCTTGCCGAGCGACTGCTGCAAGGCCTTGGCGGGATCGTCGGCGGCCTCTTCTTCTTGCCTTCTTCCTTCCTTCCCCGTCGGCCTTGTCGGTCTCGCCCTCGGCAGCGGCGGCATCGAGGTCGACGGGCGGGGCCTCGAGCTGGGGATCGGATGCGCTGGCCACCGGCGGCTTGTCCAGGCTGTCCAGCACGATGTTCGGATAGATCACCACGGCGGTAACCATGATCACCTGCAGCACGATGAAGGCGATCGCGCCGCTGTAGATCTGGTTGGTTGTCACCGCCGGAATCCTCTCGCCGGTGATGCGGTCGTTGTAGTCGCTCTTGGCGGCGACGCTGCGCAGGTAGAACAGCGCGAAACCGAAAGGCGGCGTGAGGAAGGAGGTCTGCAGGTTCATGGCGATGATCACACCGAACCAGATCAGGGCGTCGCTGCCGGCCGGCAGCAGGGCCGGCAGCAGTTTCTCCGCTACCGGTACCAGCAGCGGCACGACGATGAAGGCAATCTCGAAAAAGTCGATGAACATGCCGAGGATGAAGACCAGCAGGTTCACCACGATCAGGAAGCCCATCGCGCCGCCGGGCATCTTGCTGAACAGGTGCTCGATGAAGATGTGGCCGTCGGCGGCGTTGAAGGTGAAGGAAAACACCGTCGAGCCGATCAGGATGAAGAGCACGAAGACCGCCAGCTTGGTGGTGTTCTCCAGCGCCTCCTTGAGCAGGCGCAGTTCCAGCTTGCGCCGCGCCAGCGCCATGACGAAGGCGCCCAGCGCACCCATCGCGCCGCCTTCGGTCGGCGTCGCCAGGCCAAGAAAGATGGTGCCCAGCACGAGGAAGATCAGCACCAGCGGCGGAATGAGCACGAAGGTCACGCGCTCGGACAGTTTCGAGAGCAGGCCGAGCTTGAGCACATGGTTGACGATCGCCAGGGCCAGGGCGACGAAGGAGGAAACCGTCATCGACAGGATCAGCACCTCGTCGCCCGGCGCAGCGCCTTCGCGCCCGGTCCAGGCGCCGATGATGCCGGCATGGACCTGGCTCCAGGCGACGCCGGCGGCGGCCGAGATCAGCATCAGGACCAGCAGCGAGCGATGGCCGGAGGAACCGTTGGCTTCCTTGTAGATGCGCGCTTCCGGCGGCAGGGCCGGCACCCAGGACGGCTTGACGATGGCAACAACGATGACGAAGGCGGCATAGCAGGCCACCAGCAGCAGGCCCGGCACCAGCGCGCCGGCATACATGTCGCCGACCGAGCGGCCGAGCTGGTCGGCCATCACGATCAGCACCAGCGAGGGCGGGATCGCCTGCGCCAGAGTGCCGGAGGCGGTGATCACGCCGGTGGCGATGGTGCGGTTGTAGCCGTTGCGCAGCATGATCGGCAGCGAGATCAGGCCCATCGAAATCACCGCGGCGGCAACCACGCCGGTGGTCGCCGCGAGCAGGGCGCCGACGAAAATCACGGCGAGCGCCAGGCCGCCGCGCACCGGGCCGAACACCTGGCCGATGGTTTCCAGCAGATCCTCGGCCATGCCGCTCTTTTCGAGGATGATGCCCATGAAGGTGAAGAAGGGAATCGCCAGCAGCGTGTCGTTCTGCATGATGCCGAAGACGCGCAGCGGCAATGCCTGGAACAGGGACGCGGGGAATAGTCCTGCCTCCATGCCGAGAAAGCCGAAGAACAAGCCCGTCGCGGCGAGTGCGAAAGCCACCGGGAACCCGGTGAGGAGGAACAAAAGCAGGCCGCCGAACATCAGCGGCACGAAGTTCTGGGCGATGAATTCCATCAGCGGACTTCCTCCTGGACGTGGGCGGCGTGCTCTTCGATCTCGTGGCCGATTTCGTCCTTGGACTCGGTCTCGACATGGCCAATGGAATCCGGCGCCGCGCCGGCGATGAAGGCCGCGCGCTTGATCAGTTCGGACAGTCCTTGCAGCGCGAGCAGCATGAAGCCGAGCGGGATCAGGGCGTACATCGGCCAGCGGATCAGGCCGCCGGCGTTCTGCGACATCTCGCCGCTGTTCCAGGCATTCACGAACAGCGGCCAGGAAATGACGATCAGCATGTAGCACAGCGGGAACAGGAAGACGACGATGCCGACCATGTCGATGATGTTTCGCGTCTTCGCCGAGAGGTGGTTGGAGATGAAATCTATGCGGACGTGGGCGTTCTTGAGGAAGGCAAAGCCGGAACCGAGCATGAACACGGAGGCAAACAGGTACCACTGGATTTCCAGGAGGGCGTTGGAACTGGTGTCGAAGGCCTTGCGCACGATGGCGTTGCCGGCCGAGATCAGCACGGCGGCCAGGATCAGCCACATCAGGCCGCGGCCGAGTCGGTCGTTCATCCAGTCGACCCCGCGGGAAAGCTTCAGCATGGCGTTCATCGGCGCGACTCCGAGGTGGTGTTGTGCAAGCTGCGGCAACGATGCAAGAGAATGCCGGAGTATTGAAGGGGCATCATAACCTGAGGATTAAATATTCGTCGAATCGAATGCCTGCCGGTGCCGGGTGCGTCAGTGGGTGTACGCTGGAGCGAGCGATCCCCGTGCTTCCGGTCCGCTGGATCAATGGTAAGACCAAAACAGGCGGCATATTATCGGTGCCGATATCCATTGTCAATCAAAATTTATCGATATTCCCAAGTTTCGCGAGACGATTGATCCTTTGGTCAGACCAGTGATATATTGCGTCAATGGAAACCAGAGTGACCGCTCCCCGCCTTGCCGAGGTTGTCGCGCGCGAGATCGAACAACGCGTGCTTGAGGGGCGCCTTAAGCCGGGCGACCGGCTTCCGTCCGAGCGGGAACTGTCGGCGCAGCTCGGCGTTTCGCGCGCGAGCTTGCGCGAGGCGATCCAGAAGCTCGCCGCGCGCGGGTTGCTGGATAGCCGGCAGGGCGGGGGCACTTTCGTCACGGATCGCCTGGATTCGAGCTTCGGCAACCCGTGGGAGGAAATCTTGCGCGACCACCCGGGTGTTCACGAGGACATGCTGGAGTTCCGCCACATGCTGGAGGCAAGGGCTGCCGAATGCGCGGCGATGCGGGCCACGGCCGGCGACCGCGAGCGCGTGCGGCAATGCCTGGCGGCTCTCGAGGACTCGTTCCGCGGCCAGGACCTGGACCTTCAGGTGGACAGCGACCTCGCCTTCCACCAGGCCATTGCCGAGGCTTCGCACAACGTCATCGTCGGCCACCTGACGGCGAGCCTGTTGCGCCTGATGCGCGACAACCTGCGGCGCAACCTTTCCCAGTTGATGCAGGTGCCGGCGGCCCGCGACGCCCTGCTCGACCAGCACCGGGCGGTCTGGCGCGCCATCGAGCAGGGCGATGCCGGCCAGGCGCTGGAAGCCGCGGCGAATCACATCGGCTACGTGCGGCAGAACCTGACGCGCATGCTGCGCAGCGATGCCCGCCTGAAGCCCTGAAATGGTCGGCATGACTGCAACGCGAAGCACACGGTTCTGCCTTGTCCGCCACGGCGAGACCGACTGGAATGGCGAAAGGCGCATCCAGGGGCAGATCGACATCGATCTCAATGCCCGCGGCGAAGCCCAGGCCAGGGCCGTGGCCGAAGGCCTGGCCGGACAGCACTTCGCGGCGGTCTATAGCAGTGACCTGCTGCGCGCCTGGAACACTGCCCAGATCACCGTGGCGGGGCGGCAGATCGCCGTATCGCCGGCGCCGACTTTGCGGGAGCGTCACTTTGGCGTCTTGCAGGGCGTCACTTCGCTCGAGGCCAGCGAGCGGCATCCGGACGTACATCGCCATCACCAGGCACGGACGCCGGACTATGACTTCGAGACCGGCGAATCGCTGGTGGCTTTCGCGGCACGGGTCATGGCGGGGCTCGAGGATATGGCCGCGCGCCATGTCGGTCAGAGCGTGCTGGGCTTTACCCATGGCGGAGTGCTCGATGTGGTTTATCGCGCCGCTACCGGTCGGGCGCTGGATGCGCGGCGCGATTTCGCGCTGCCGAATGCGGCGTTGAATTGGCTGGAGCATGGCGACGACGGCTGGCGGCTGATTTCGTGGGCCGACTGCCGGCACTTGAACCGGGCGCTCGACGAGCTTACGGGCTAGGCTGCAATTGGAGGGGCGTCGGGCGCGGGTGCTAAAATCCGCTGCTTTCCATCCCTCTCCGGATTTCGCCATGTATTCCAAGCAGAACACCCTTGCCAAGACCGATCCCGAACTCTGGGCCGCCGTTCAGAACGAAAACCGCCGCCAAGAGGACCACATCGAGCTGATCGCCTCCGAAAACTACGTGTCCTGGCCGGTGATGGAAGCGCAGGGCTCGCAGTTGACCAACAAGTATGCCGAGGGTTATCCCGGCAAGCGCTACTACGGCGGCTGCGAGCACGTGGACGTGGTCGAGCAGCTGGCCATCGATCGGGCGAAAAAGCTGTTCGGCGCCGATGCCGCCAACGTCCAGCCCAATTCCGGCTCGCAGGCCAACCAGGCGGTGTTCTTCGCCTTCCTCAAGCCCGGCGACACCATCCTCGGCATGAACCTTTCGATGGGCGGCCACCTGACCCACGGCATGCCGCTCAACATCAGCGGCAAGTGGTTCAACATCGTGCCCTACGGCCTCGACGAGAACGAGGAAATCGACTACGCGGAGATGGAGCGGCTGGCGCACGAGCACAAGCCCAAGCTGATCATCGCCGGCGCCTCGGCCTATGCGCTGAAGATCGATTTCGAGCGCTTCGCCAAGGTGGCGAAGGCGGTCGGCGCGATCTTCATGGTGGACATGGCGCACTATGCCGGCCTGGTCGCCGCCGGCTTCTACCCGAATCCGGTGCCGCATGCCGATGTCGTCACCACCACCACCCACAAGACCCTGCGCGGCCCGCGCGGCGGCCTGATCCTGATGCGCGCCGAGCACGAAAAGGCGATCAACTCGGCGATCTTCCCCGGCATCCAGGGCGGACCGCTGGAGCATGTCATCGCCGCCAAGGCGGTGGCGCTGAAGGAGGCGATGACGCAGGAATTCAAGAACTACCAGGAACAGGTGATCGACAACGCCCAGGTGATGGCCAAGGTGCTCAAGGCGCGCGGCTTGCGCATTGTCTCGGGCCGCACCGAGTCGCATGTGTTCCTGGTCGATCTGCAGGCCAAGAACATCACCGGCAAGGACGCCGAGGCCGCGCTGGGCCGCGCCCACCTGACGGTGAACAAGAACGCCATCCCCAATGATCCGCAGAAGCCCTTGGTCACCTCCGGCATCCGCCTCGGCACGCCGGCCATGACCACGCGCGGCTTCACCGAAATCGAAGCCGAACAGGTCGCCAACCTGATCGCCGACGTGCTCGATGCGCCGAACGACGAGGCGGTGCTGGCGCGGGTGCGCGGCGAAGTGTCGGCGATGTGCAAGAAGTTTCCCGTGTATGGCTGAGCGCCGTGAAGTGTCCGTATTGCTCGGATGAGAATACCCAGGTAGTCGATACCCGGGAGAACGAGGACGGCGATACCGTCCGCCGCCGCCGCCGCTGCCTCGCCTGCGACAAGCGCTTCACCACCTACGAGCGGGTCGAACTGCAACTGCCGCAGGTGGTGAAGAAGAACGGCAGCCGCACCGATTACGACCGCGACAAGCTCAAGGCCAGCATGATGCTGGCGATGCGGAAGCGCCCGGTCACCACCGAGAGCATCGATCTGGCGCTCGACCGCATCGAGGAAAAGCTGGTGCAACTGGCGCTGCGCGAAGTGGCCTCGGACCGCATCGGCGAACTGGTGATGCGCGAACTGAAGAAGCTCGACAAGGTGGCCTACATCCGCTTCGCCTCGGTCTATCGCAACTTCGAGGACGTCGACGAGTTTTCCGACGCGATACGCGAGATCAAGAAGCCGCGGCAGCCCCGGGCGCCAAGTCCTGACGGGCTGCGGCTGATGGACGCCGCATGAGTTTTTCATCCGCCGACCACGCCTTCATGGCGCGCGCGCTGCAACTGGCGCAGCGCGGGCTATGCACCACGACCCCCAATCCGCGCGTCGGCTGCGTCATGGTTCGCGACGGCCGCGTGATCGGCGAAGGCTGGCACGAGAAGGCCGGCGGGCCGCATGCCGAGGCGGCGGCGCTGAATGCAATAGTCGGCGCCGGCGATACGGCTACCGGCGCCACGGCCTACGTCACGCTGGAACCCTGCAGCCATTTCGGCCGCACGCCGCCCTGCGCCGATGCGCTGATCGAGGCCGGTGTCGTCCGCGTGGTGGCGGCGATGCGGGATCCGAATCCGCTGGTGGCCGGGCAAGGGATGGCGCGGCTGCACAAGGCCGGCATGGAAATCGCCAGCGGCTTGCTGGCCGCCGAGGCGGAAGAACTCAACATCGGCTTCGTCTCGCGCATGACGCGCGGCCGGCCCTGGCTGCGCCTGAAAGTCGCCGCCAGTCTCGACGGCAAGACCGCGCTCAACAACGGCGTCTCGCAATGGATCACCGGGCCCGATGCCCGGCGCGATGCCCACGCCTGGCGCGCGCGCTCCTGCGCCGTGCTGACCGGCATCGGCACGGTGAAGGACGACAACCCGCGACTCACCGTGCGCGAGGTGCCGACCACGCGCCAGCCGCTGCGGGTGGTGATCGACAGCCGGCTCGAAACACCGATCGATGCCGCCGTGCTGGAAGGCGGCAATGTGCTGATCGCCGCCGCGCAGGAGGATGCGACACGCGCCGCGGCTTTGCGCGCGCGCGGTGCCGAGATCGTGATCCTGCCCAACGCGCAGGGCAAGGTGGAACTGGCCGCCCTGCTGCAGGAACTCGGCCGGCGCGGCATCAACGAAGTGCTGGCCGAAGCCGGCACGCGGCTCAACGGTTCGCTGCTGCGCGAAGGCTGCGTCGATGAACTGCTGATCTACCAGGCGCCGATGCTGATCGGCGATGCCGCGCGCGGCATGTTCGGCCTGGCGGAACTCACCGATCTGGCCGGCGCGCAACGCTTGAACATCATCGAACGCCGCAGCGTCGGCGCCGACTTTCGCATCAGGGCGCGCCTTGCGTGAGCCGAAGGAAGATGACGGCCATCGCGACTTCCCCGGCCGCGGCCTGCTGATCAACGTCCTGCGCGTGTTCCACATCGCCGGGCTGGCGGGGATTTCGGCCGTGGTGCTGGCGGGCGCCGGCGGTGCGGCGCAGTGGGGCGGGCTGATGCTGGTTTCGGGGCTGGGCATCATCGCCCTCGATGCCTGGGCCAACCCGCTTTACTTCCGCCAGGCCAAGGGGCTGGGCACGCTGTTGAAGATCGCGCTGGTGGCGCTGATGGTGCTCTGGGAGGCCGGGCGGCTGCCGCTGTTCTGGTTCGTCCTGGCGTTTTCCGTCGCGCTCAGCCACGCGCCGGGACGGATTCGGCATCGCCAGTTGTTCTGTTTCGCGGCTAAGCGAGCTCCGACCCGGGGCCGCACACGCCGCAGCCCGGATCGCGCGGCACGCGGATCTCGCGCCATTCCATGCCGAGGCCGTCGAGCAGCAGCAGGCGCCCGGCGAGGCTGGTGCCGCAGCCGATCACCAGCTTGAGGGCTTCGGCGGCCTGCAGCGTGCCGATCATGCCGGTGATCGGCGCGAAGACGCCCATCACCGCGCAGCGCACTTCCTCGACATCCTGTCCTTCGGGAAACAGGCAGTGGTAGCAGGGCGCATCCGGCTGGCGCGAATCGAACACCGCCACCTGCCCGTCGAAGCGGATCGCGGCGCCCGACACCAGCGGCTTGCCGAATTTGACGCAGGCGCGATTGACGGCGTGGCGCGTGGCGAAATTGTCGCAGCAGTCGAGCACGATGTCGGCCAGCGCGACTTCCTCGTCCAGGCGCGTGCCGGACAGGCGTTCGCCGAGTGCGATGACCTGGCATTCGGGGTTGATCTCCCCCAGCGTGCGTTTGCCGGAAACGGACTTTTCCATGCCGACCGCATCGGTGCGGTGCAGGATCTGGCGTTGCAGGTTGGTCAGGTCCACCGTGTCGCCATCGGCCAGCACCAGGGTGCCGATGCCGGCCGAGGCCAGGTAGAAAGCCGCCGGCGAACCCAGGCCGCCGGCGCCGATCACCAGCGCGCGGGCATTGACGATATTTTGCTGGCCCTCGATGCCGATCTGCGGCAGCAGGATGTGGCGGCTGTAGCGCAGCAGCTGCTCGTCGGTCCACGAGCGGCTACCTTTCCTGGCGCAACTCGGGCGGCGTTTCGTCGTGGTCGCCGTGGGGGTGGTGTTCCCAGGCCTTGGAATAGACCTCGTGCGATTTCTTGATCAGGCGCTCGGGCACGCGCATGTTGCGCATCTGGGTTTCCTCGCAGAAATACACCACCGTGCGCATCAGCTTGCTGTAGACGCTGCGGTCGAGATGAAAGCCCTGGCGTACCAGCGCGGCTTCGAGCCCTTCCAGCGAGTAGTCGCTGATTTCGTACCAGATCGACAGGCTGTAGGGCGCGATGCCGTCATCGATCTCCATGCCGTCCAGGCCGGCCAGCAGCTTGCGCGCCTCCTCGACATGTTCCGGATGACGATGGTCGAAGCGCAGTTCGCGGTGCTTGCGCGTGCCGGGCTGCGGGACGAAGGCCGCCGGGCGCTGGCGAGTGCTTGCCGTCGCGCTTTTCATCGCGCAGTTCGCGAGCCTTTTCCGGAGTCATCCTGCTCATCGCCCGCGTCCCGTCATTAAGCGCTTGATGATCTGCCAGGCCTTGAGCAGATTGACCGCCTGGCTGAGCTGGTAGTCTTTCTTCGAAGCGAACTCGAGCGGCGCACGCGGCGTGTCGTCCGCATCTTCGCCCTTGCCCTTGTCCTTCTTGTCGGCCGGCTTGGCCTGTGGCTTGGGTGCCGCCGCGGGCTCGGCCTTTTCCTTGTCGCCGCCGAGATGGCGCTCCAGGTCGGCCTCGCGCAAACGCTCGCGTGAGCTGCCGTTGGCGCTTTCCTCGACGACGATGTCCGGCGTGATGCCCTTGGCCTGGATCGAGCGGCCCGAAGGCGTGAAATAGCGCGCGGTGGTGAGCTTGATCGCGGCATTGTTGGACAAGGGCAGGACGGTCTGCACCGATCCCTTGCCGAAGGTCTGGGTGCCCATGATCACGGCGCGTTTGTGGTCCTGCAGGGCGCCGGCGACGATTTCCGAGGCAGAGGCCGAGCCGGCATTGACCAGCACCACCATGGGCGTGGTCCGGGCCCAGGCCGGGAGGTTCTTCATGATGTCGTCCCGCTGGCCCCGCTGGTAATCCTCCGGACTGGCCAGGTAGCGTCGCTTGGCGTCCTCGGTGCGGCCGTCGGTCGAAGTGACCAGTGTCTTGGGCGGCAGGAAGGCGGCGGAAACGCCGACCGCGCCGTTGAGCAGGCCGCCGGGATCGTTGCGCAGGTCGAGCACCAATCCCTTGATGCCCTCACCCTTGGCGTCCTTGTCTTCCTTGGCCAGCTTTTCGAGGTGCTTCACCACGTCCGGCGCGGTTTCCTCCTGGAACTGGGTGACTCGCAGATAGCCGAGACTGCCCTCGAGCAGTTTCGATTTGACGCTTTGCACCTTGATCTTTTCGCGTGTCAGCGTGACTTCGAAAGGTTTGGGCTCGCTCTTGCGGACGACGGTGAGCTTGATCTGGGTCTTCGGCTTGCCGCGCATTTTCTTCACGGCCTCGTTGAGCGTGAGCCCTTTGACCAAAGTATCGTCGAGCTTGATGATCAGGTCGCCGGATTTGAGGCCAGCCCGTTGCGCCGGGGTGTCGTCGATCGGCGCCACGACCTTGACGAAGCCGTCTTCCATGCCGACTTCGATGCCGAGGCCGCCGAATTCGCCCTGCGTGCTGACCTGCAGATCCTTGAAGGAGTCCGCATCCAGGTAGGCCGAGTGCGGATCGAGATTCGCCAGCATGCCGCTGATGGCGTGGGTGATCAGCTTCTTGTCTTCCACCGGTTCGACATAGCCCTGCTTGATCGCGTTGTAGACGTCGGCGAAGCTGCGCAGCTCCTCGATCGGCAAGGCCGAGGTGGCCGCATCCTTGCCCGCGCTGGCGGAAAAATTGAGGCTGATGAAAATGCCGGCGATCAGACCGGAAACTACCAGACCCACTTGTTTCAGCTTGCTGCTCATAGGAACTCCGAAGGACACAAAGGCAATTTGAACACCCACACCTCCCGCCCCCCACCCGGGCAGGGGCTACTGGCTGGCTCGCGACGCTCGAAAATCAAGGGCCGCCCCCGAACAGCCCGCTAGCGGTTGCTGGCCCATTTCAAGGGGTCGAAGGGCTGGCCCCGATGTCTCAATTCAAAGTATAAACCCGAGTCGGGGTTGCCGCCGCTGTTTCCCACGGTGGCGACGGATTCGCCATCCTTGACGCTGGCGCCCACTCCCGCCAGCAGCGATTCGTTGTTGCCATAGACGGAAAGAAAATCGTCGCCATGGTCGATCACCAGCAGGTTGCCGAAGCCGCGCAGCCAGTCCGAGAAGACCACGGACCCTGCCGCCACGGCCCTGACCTCGAGGCCTTCCGCGGCGCGGATGAAAATACCCTTCCAGCTTGCGCCCCCTTCCGGCCGCGGCTGACCGAAACGACCGGCAATCGTGCCCTTTACAGGCAGGCGAAGTTGACCGCGCCGGGCGGCGAAGGTTCCGCCGACATTGCCGGGATCGTGGCTTTTAAGGTTCGGGCTTTTGGCAGCCGTCGCATCGCTGCCGCCTGACGACCCTCGGCGTGTTGCCGGCGCCGACTTTCTTGCCGCCGCGATTCGTGCCAGGCCTTCAATCAGTTTGCCCAGTCGCTGCTCGTCGCGTTTCAGGGTGTCGATTTCCCGGCGTTGCAGCTTGAGGCGGTCGGCGATGGCGGCCAGGGTTTTCAGGCGCTGCTTCTTGCGCTCGAGCAGTTGCGCGCGGCCCTCACGCTGTCGGCGTTCCACCTCGGCCAACCGGACCTGGCGCTCGCGCACGGCGTCCGCCAGGCGCTGCTTTTCGTCGGCGACTGCGCGCAGTTGCTGGATCAGATCGGCCTTGGCGCGCGAGAGCAGGCTCAGGAAATGGCGGTCACGCGCCGACTGGTTCGGATCCTCGCCTGACAGCAGTAGCTTCAGCGCATCGGAATCGCCGCCGACGAACTGTCGATTGAGGAGCCGGGCCAGCTGGTTTTGCTGGTTGCCCGCCTGGCGTTTCAGGCTCCTGCTCTGCGCGTCGGCATCCGCCAGTTCGGCTTTCAGTCCCGACCCTTCGGCCCCCAGTTCATGCAGGCGCCGGTTGACGTCCGAAATCGCCGACTCGGTCTCGCGCAACTGATCGGCGGCATAAGTCTTCGATTCCTCGGCCTGCGCGATGTCGCGGCGCAGGGATTCGATGCGGACCTTCAGGTCCTGCAGTTCTGCCTTTTTCGAATCGACAGCGGCCGCGAAGGCCGCCGACGCCGAAAGCAGGGGAAGCAGGCAGCCCGTGAAGCAAATGATGCATCGACGAATCACGCCCCGGCCTTGCCTTGACTCGCCGGCGCCCGCTTTGCCGCCCGGATGGCACCCTGACGGCGGCGGCGAAGCAGGACAATCTTGCACATGAACGGGCCTCGGCGCACTCGGAGTAGCAGTATTCTATAATATTCGCATTTGGTGCCCGGCTCCGCCGGGCGCTTTCCAACCGGGGAACAGCCGCGCATGCAAAGCGTAATTGACGATCTGATCGGCAAGCAGGAGCACATCGAAACCGCGGCGCGCGCGCTGAAGGCGATCTCGCATCCGCTGCGCCTGAAAATCCTCTGTGTGGTCGGCGACCAGGAAACCTGCGTGCAGGACATCGTCGAAGCCGTCGGCACGTCGCAGAGCAACATCTCGCAGCACCTCGCCATTTTGCGCGACAAGGGCGTCCTGCAAACCCGCAAGGATGCCAACCGGGTTTTTTATCGCATCGCCGACCAGCGCACGCTGCAACTCATCGCACTGATGCGCGAAGTGTTCTGCGGCGTTCCGGCTCACAGGGAATAAATCACGATGGAATTTCTGCAAGAGAACATCATCTGGGTCGCCATTGCCTGCGTCAGCGGCGGCATGCTGCTGTGGCCGCTGGTCGCCGGCGGTAACGTGGCGCACCTGACCCCGGCCGAGGCCACCCTGATGATGAATCGCGAGGATGCGCTGGTGCTGGACGTGCGCGAGACCGGCGAGTGGAGCAGCGGCCACATCACCGGCGCCCGCCACATCACGCTGGGCCAGCTCGACAAGCGCCTGTCCGAACTGGACAAGTTCAAGGAGAAGCCGATCATCGTGGTCTGCGCCACCGGCAATCGTTCCTCGTCGGCCTGCGGCCAACTGAAGAAGCATGGCTTCGGCAAGGTCTATAGCCTCGGCGGCGGAGTTTCGTCCTGGCGCGATGCCAATCTTCCCCTGACGACCAAATAATCCCAGAGTACGGAGCCACGGATGGCCAAAGTCCTGATGTATTCCACCGCCGTCTGTCCCTACTGCGTGCGCGCCGAGCAGCTGCTGACGCGCAAAGGCGTAAAAGATATCGAAAAAGTGCGCGTCGACCTCGAACCGGAGCGTCGTGCCGAAATGATGCAGAAGACCGGCCAGCGCACCGTGCCGCAGATCTACATCGGCGAAACCCATGTCGGCGGCTGCGACGACCTCTACGAGCTCGACCGCCAGGGCAAGCTCGATCCGCTGCTGGCCGCGTAGAATCACCCACCTTTTCCCTCACCCTCCCCAATCCATCATGAGCGACGAGCAGCCGGTTTTCAGCATCGAAAAGATTTACGTCAAGGATCTCTCCATCGAAGTGCCCAATGCGCCGCAGATTTTCCTCGAGCGCGAAACTCCCAGCATCGAAGTGCAGATCCAGAGCGCGGCGAAGGGGATAGGCGAGGGCATGTTCGAAGTCGCGCTGACGGTCACGGTGAATGCCAAGCATGAGGAAAAGGCCTTCTTCCTGGTCGAGGTGGTGAAGGCCGGCATCTTCCAGATCCGCAACGTGCCGGAACAGGACATGGAGCCGATCCTGGCAGTGGCATGCCCCAACATACTTTTTCCGTATGCCCGCGAAACGATTTCCGACGCCATCAATCGCGCCGGCTTCCCGCCCGTGATCCTTGCCCCGGTCAACTTCGAATCGCTCTACCAGCAGCGCCTGATGGAGCAGCAGGCCGAAAGCAAGATCCAGTTGCAATAAGCGATGGTGCCACCGCGGCTGTTCACCCTGCTGATCCCGCTGGCGATTCTGGCGTCGCCGGCGCTGGCGCTGGACTATCGGACGCTTGCCGAGGCAGCGCCGGCCTACGACGCGCCCTCGGCCAAGTCCAAGCCCTTGTTCGTGGTGCTCGCCGGCACGCCGGTGGAACTGGTGGTCAGCCTCGAAGGCTGGTCCAAGGTGCGCGACAACCGCGGCGACCTGGTCTGGATCGAAAAGAAATATCTTTCGGAGAAGCGCAATGTCATCGTCCGCGCCGAGCGCGCCCAGGTGCGTGCCGCCGCCGACGACAAGGCGGCGCCGGTGTTCGAAGCCGAGCGCGACGTCGTGCTGGAACTGGTCGAGACGGTCCCCGGCGGTTGGGCCAAGGTGAAGCATCGCGACGGGCCAAGCGGCTTTCTCAAGGCGCCGCAAGTCTGGGGTCTGTAGGGGGCCACTTGGTCATGAGCCAGCCAGCCCTGCGAGGTGCCTGATGCGGATAGCAGTGCTCGGCGCCGGCGCCTGGGGTACGGCGCTGGCCATTGCCTTCGGCGCGCGGCATGCGGTGGCGTTGTGGTCCCGTGATTCCGCGCAAGCGGCCGAGATGTCGCGCCGCGGTGAAAACGCTCGCTACCTGCCGGGTTGCGCATTTCCCGCCGGCCTGCAAGTAACTGCCGATTTCGGTGCCGCACTGGCCGGCGCCGATCTGGCGATTCTCGCCGCGCCGCTGGCGGGTTTGCGCCCGATGCTGGAACAACTCAGGGTCACGGCACCGACCATGCCTTTCCTCTGGGTGTGCAAGGGCCTCGAAGCGGGCAGCGGCCTGCTGCCGCACCAGGTGGTCGACGCAGTGATGGGCGACGCCAGTTGCGGCGTGCTGACCGGGCCGAGTTTCGCCCTCGAAGTGGCGCGCGGCCTGCCCGCCGCCGTTACCCTGGCCGCCACCGATGCCGCGTTTGCCGCGAAAACCGCGCAAAGCCTGCACGGCGGCAAGCTGCGCATCTACGCCAGCGAAGACCTGATCGGCGCCGAAGTCGGCGGTGCGGTGAAGAACGTGCTGGCGATCGCCACCGGCATCTGCGACGGCCTCGGCCTCGGCAACAATGCCCGCGCCGCGCTGATCACGCGCGGCCTGGTCGAGATCACCCGTTTCGGCGAGGCGCTCGGGGCCAAACGCGAAACCTTCATGGGTCTGGCCGGCATGGGCGATCTGATGCTGACTTGCACCGGCGACCTCTCGCGCAACCGCCGCGTCGGCCTCCTGCTGGCCGAGGGCAAGGCGCTGCCCGACATCGTGCGCGAACTCGGCCACGTTGCCGAAGGCGTGCCCGCCGCGCGCGAGGTTGCCCGCCGCGCCGCCGAACTGGGCATCGACATGCCCATCACCTGCGCCGTGACCGCCGTGCTCGACGGCCGCATCACGCCGGTTGCCGCCGTCGAACAATTGATGGCGCGCGATCCGAAACACGAGTGAGGCGCTAGCCGCCGCCGGCAAAGCCCTGCTGGCGCCAGGCCTCGTAGACCATCACCGCCACGGCGTTGGACAGGTTCAGGCTGCGGTTGCCCGGGATCAGCGGCAACCGCAGGCGGTGGTTCTCCTCGATTTCGGCCAGAAGCTCTGGCGGCAGTCCGCGCGATTCGGAACCGAAGACGAAGGCGTCGCCCGGCTGGTAGCGTGGCGGGGGGGGATCCACAAGCTTATGCGCAGCGGTATCCCCTGGTACGGCGCTGGCGTGACGGCGAACGGCTTTGGTGGTCAGCGCAAACAACCGCGCATCGCCCAGCGCGGCGCGGCAGGCAGCCCAGTTGGCGTGCACCGTGACGCAGGCCATCTCGGCGTAGTCCAGCCCGGCGCGGCGCAACTGCGCATCGGAAAGATCGAAACCCAGCGGCTCGACCAAGTGCAGGCGGCAACCCGTATTCGCGCAAAGGCGGATCGCATTTCCTGTATTGGGCGGAATCTCGGGAGTGACCAGGACTACGTGGAACACGATTGTCGATGTCTCGAATGGCGGAGGTTTTTTTGAAGTAAGCGGCCACGGCCCTGCCCGGCTTCCGGCAGGACTGGCGAAATTGTACTGTTGCCGATCAGTCCTTCAGCGCCCTTGCCAGGACGAAGTTCTCCACCCGCGCCGCGCCGTGGGCCTTGAGGGTGCGGGCCAGTTCGTCGAGCGTGGCGCCGGTGGTCATGACGTCGTCGACCACCAGCACCTGCTTGCCCGTCAGGTCGAGTTCGCATTCGAAGGCGTGGCGGATGTTCTGCTTGCGTTCCTTCCACGGCAGGCTGGCTTGCGGTGCGGTGTCGCGGCGGCGATGGACGCGGCTGGTTTCGAGCGGTACGCCCAGCAGCTTGGCCAGCGGACGGGCAAGTTCGATGGCCTGGTTGAAGCCGCGCTCGGCCAGCCGCGCCGGCGCCAGCGGCACCGGCAGGACCAGATCGGGGCGGAAGGAAACGGGAAGCTGCGACAGTTCCCGGCCGAGAAAGTCGGCGCCGGCGAGACGGTGGGCGTATTTCAGCGCCTGAATCAGGCGGTCCAGCGGGAACTCGTAGCGGAACATGGCTTGTGTGGCGTCGAAGTGCGGCGCCTGTTTCAGGCAGGCGCCGCAAGTGTTTGCACCCGGCGCCGGCAGGGCGCAGAGCGGGCAGCGCTCGGTCGTGAGGCGCGGCAGGCTTGCGGCGCACGCGGGGCACAGCAGGCAGTCGCCGGCGGGCGCGGCGCAGAGGAAGCAGTCCTGCGGCAGCAGGGCGTTTGCGACGCCGTGCGCGGTTTTCTTCAGCTTCGCTGCCGCAGTGCCCACAATTGACAAGCCCGGCTCCTTCCACCAAGATTCGCGCCTTTCCCGCATTCTAGCGAGTCCCCCGCGATGACCGCCACCGCCACTGCCGCTGCCCATGCCGCAGCACAATCCGTCGCCGCCTTCGTTTCCGCTCCGCGCTGGACCGTAGAGGCGCTGGTTTCCATGTTCGAACTGCCCTTCAACGATTTGCTGTTCCGGGCGCAGCAGGTACATCGGCAGCATCACGATGCCAATGCCGTGCAGCGTTCCACCCTGCTCTCGATCAAGACCGGCGGCTGCTCGGAGGATTGCGGCTACTGCTCGCAATCGGCGCACCATGGCAAGGTCGAGAAGGAAGCCCTGCTGGAGACCGATGAAGTCGTCGCCGCCGCAAAAGCCGCGAAGGACAAGGGCGCCACGCGCTTCTGCATGGGCGCGGCCTGGCGCGGGCCGAAGGACAAGGATCTGGACCGCGTCACCGACATGATCGGCGCGGTCAAGGCGCTGGGGCTGGAAACCTGCGTCACGCTGGGCATGCTCAAGGACGGCCAGGCCGAAAAGCTGAAGGCCGCCGGGCTCGACTACTACAACCACAACCTGGACACCGCGCCGGAGTTCTACGGCCAGGTGATCAAGACCCACGCCCAGGGCGAACGCTTCGACACCCTCGACAAGGTGCGCGAGGCGGGGATCAAGGTTTGCTGCGGCGGCATCGTCGGCATGGGCGAAACGCGCCGCCAGCGCGCCTCGCTGCTGGTCGAACTGGCCAACATGAATCCGCCGCCCGAGTCGGTGCCGATCAACGAACTGGTGCCGATGCCCGGCACGCCGCTGGAAAACGCGCCGCCGCTGGATCCCTTCGAGTTCGTCCGCACCATCGCCGTGGCGCGCATCACGATGCCCGGCTCGATGGTCAGGCTCTCGGCCGGGCGCCAGGAAATGAGCGACGAACTGCAGGCGCTGTGCTTCCTCGCCGGCGCCAATTCGATTTTCTACGGCGACAAGCTGCTGACGGCCGGCAACCCCGAGGCCGACCGCGACGAGGCGCTGTTCGCGCGGCTGGGGCTCAACGCCATCTGACGCCGGGGTGGCGGCGGGGGGCGCGGGGCGGTGCGGGGGGGGGGGGTGGGGGCCCGGGGGGGGGGGGGGGGGGGGTGTTCAGGTGACTTCGCCGTGCGTGGTGACTTTTCCGGGGCTGCGGATACCTACGACCCGGCTGCCGCCCTTGCCCGCGAAGTCGGCGCCCGCATGGGGGCGCGACTCGACCTGGTGAAAATCGCGCCTGCGCGCGTGGCCGATATCGGCTGCGCCACCGGCGACGGCATCCGCGAGTTGCAGCGGCGCTACGGCAAGGCCCTGCCGCTGGCGCTCGACTCCGCCCTGCCCATGCTGCGGGCCGTGCGTTGCCGCACGCCGCGCCTGCAGCGCCTGACCGGGCGCGGCCCGCGCCTGGTCAATGCCGATGTGCGCGCCCTGCCGCTGGCCGCCAACACCCTGGGCCTGGTCTGGTCCAACCTGATGCTGCACTGGCTGGACGATCCGCTGCCGGCCCTGCGCGAATTGCACCGCGTGCTGGAAGTCGGTGGACTCCTGAGTTTCGCCACGCTCGGCCCCGACACGCTGAAAGAGTTGCGTGCGGCGGCACAAAAAGTCGGCGCCGGCGATACGGCGAGGCGTTTCCTCGACATGCACGACCTGGGCGACATGCTGGTCGCCGCCGGTTTCGGCGATCCGGTGATGGACATGGAAATGATCACCTTGACCTACGCTTCGCCGCGCGCCTTCCTCGCCGACCAGCGTCACCTCGGCGTGCGCGATGCATTGCTGGGCCGCCAGGACTGGCGCATATGGCGCCGGCTGCTGGGTACCTGGCCGCGGGATGCGGGCGGCCGCCTGCCGGCGAGCTTCGAGATCGTCTATGGCCACGCCTGGAAACCCGAGCCGCGACAGATAGCGGATGGCCGCGCCGTGGTCAGGTTCCATTCGCGATGAAGCGCGCCAAACGGCGGACCGTGCGTTCGGTCAAGCCGCGCAATCCGCTGGCGCTCGACCCGCTCTTGCAGAAGGGTGGCGCCCACCAGCGCGAGGACAAGCGCGCCAGCCGCGCCCGGCAGAAAGCCGCCTTGCGGCGACGTCGCGACGATATCTGAGCCAAGGCATTTGACAGACTGAAGACCGCCACCCCGGGAAGTTTTCCCCGGGCGGCGGTCTTCTGCTTTTGGGTTGTGGAAACCCCGTATTGCGCATTGTGGAGCATAATATTACAATGCGAAACAGCTGCCATAGGTTGAAACATAAACTAGGTCTATGCTGCAAACAGCAAAGCGGTTCGCCGGGGCCCTCTCCGGCGAACTCCAAAAAACACCAGAACGAGGAGTAGCCATGTCCGCGCCCCAACTGGCGTCGTCCGACGCCGACCCGCAGGAAACCCGTGAATGGCTTGAGGCACTGGAAGCCGTCATCGCCCAGGAAGGTCCCGGGCGGGCGCATTTCCTGCTGGAACAATTGATTGCCCTGGGCCATCAGACGGGCATCAACATGCCCTACAGCGCCAATACCGAATACATCAATACCATCCCCGCCGACCAGCAGCCGATCACGCCGGGCGACTACGAGATGGAACAGAAGATCCGCGACTACGCGCGCTGGAACGCCATGGTCATGGTGCTGCGCGCCAACAAGGACGACTCCGGCCTCGGCGGCCACATCGCCAGCTACGCCTCGGCGGCCACGCTGTATGACATCGGCTACAACCACTTCTGGCATGCGCCGTCGGAAAAGCACGGCGGCGACCTGGTGTTCTCCCAGGGCCATTCGGCGCCGGGCACCTATGCCCGCGCCTTCATGCTCGGCCGCCTGACCGAGGAGCAGATGGACAACTTCCGCCGCGAGGTCGACGGCAAGGGCCTGTCCTCCTATCCCCATCCCTGGCTGATGCCCGACTTCTGGCAGTTCCCCACGGTGTCGATGGGCCTCGGCCCCTTGCAGGCGATCTACCAGGCGCGCTTCATGAAGTACATGCAGCACCGCGAGATGATCCCGACCGACAACCGCAAGGTCTGGGCCTTCATGGGCGACGGCGAGATGGACGAACCGGAGTCGATGGGCGCCATCGGCATGGCCGGGCGCGAGCGCCTGGACAACCTGGTCTTCGTCATCAACTGCAACCTGCAGCGCCTCGACGGTCCGGTGCGCGGCAACGGCAAGATCATCCAGGAACTGGAATCCGATTTCCGCGGCGCCGGCTGGAACGTGATCAAGGTGATCTGGGGCAGCTACTGGGATCCGCTGCTGGCCCAGGACAAGACCGGCCTGCTGCAAAAGCGCATGATGGAATGCGTCGATGGCGATTACCAGACCTTCAAGGCGCGCGACGGCGCCTACGTGCGCCAGCATTTCTTCGGCAAGTATCCGGAGTTGCTGAAGATGGTGTCGACCTGGTCCGACGACGACATCTGGCGCCTGAATCGCGGCGGCCACGATCCGCACAAGGTCTATGCCGCCTACGCCGCGGCGGTGGCGCACAAGGGCCAGCCGACCGTGATCCTGGCCAAGACCATCAAGGGCTACGGCATGGGCGAGGCCGGCGAGGCGCAGAACATCACCCACCAGCAGAAGAAGATGGGCACCACCTCGGTCAAGGCCTTCCGCGACCGCTTCAAGCTGCCGGTGAAGGATGAGGATCTCGAAAAGCTCCCCTACCTGACATTTCCCGAAGGCTCGCCGGAACTCAACTACATGCGCGAGCGGCGCATGGCGCTCGGCGGCTACCTGCCGTCGCGCCGGCCGAAAGCCGAAGCCCTGCCGGTGCCGCCGCTGTCGGCCTTCGATGCCCTGCTCAAGGCCGGCGGCGAGGGGCGCGAATTCTCCACCACCATGTCCTTCGTGCGCGGCCTCAACGTCATGCTCAAGGACAAGGTCATCGGCAAGCGCGTGGTGCCGATCGTGGTCGATGAGTCGCGCACCTTCGGCATGGAAGGCCTGTTCCGCCAGATCGGCATCTGGAACCAGGACGGCCAGAACTACGTGCCGCAGGATGCCGACCAGATGATGTTCTACAAGGAAACCAGGAACGGCCAGATCCTGCAGGAAGGCATCAACGAGGCCGGCGCCATGGCCGACTGGATCGCCGCCGGCACCAGCTACTCGACGCACGGCGTGCAGATGATCCCGGTCTATGTCTGCTATTCGATGTTCGGCATGCAGCGCACCATGGACCTGGTCTGGGCGGCGGGCGACCAGCGCGCGCGCGGCTTCCTGGTCGGTGGCACCGCCGGGCGCACCACGCTCAACGGCGAAGGCCTGCAGCACGAGGACGGCCATTCGCAGATCCTCGCCGGCACGGTACCCAACTGCATCACCTACGATCCGACCTTCGCCTACGAGGTCGCGGTGATCGTGCAGGACGGCCTGCGCCGCATGGTCACCGAGCAGGAGGACGTGTTCTATTACCTGACGGTGATGAACGAGAACTACGAGCATCCGGCGATGCCGGAAGGCGCGGCGGAGGGCATCCTCAAGGGCATGTACCAGTTCGCCAAGGGTGCGGCATCCAACGGACCGCGCGTGCAGCTGCTCGGTTCCGGCACCATTTTCATGGAAGCCATCGCCGCTGCCGCGCTGCTGAAGAAGGATTGGGGTGTCGAGTCCGACCTTTGGTCCTGCCCCAGCTTCAATGAACTCGCGCGCGAAGGCCAGGACTGTGCGCGCTGGAACCTGCTGCATCCGACCGGGAAGCAACGCATTTCGCATGTCGGCGCATGCCTCGCCGAAACGCGCGGGCCGGTCATCGCGGCGACCGATTATGTGCGCGCCTTCGCCGAGCAGATCCGCTCCCTGGTGCCGCGCCATTACACGGTGCTGGGTACCGACGGCTTCGGCCGCTCGGACACGCGCGAAAAGCTGCGCCACTTCTTCGAGGTCGATCGCTACTGGATCACCCTGGCGGCGCTGTCCGCGCTGGTGGAAGACGGCCAGATGAAGAAGGAGAAAGTGGCCGAGGCGATCAAGAAATACGGCCTCGATCCGAACAAGCCCAATCCGGTGAAGGTATAAGCCATGGCGAACATAGTCGAAGTGAAAGTCCCGGACATCGGCGACTTCAAGGATGTCCCGGTGATCGAGTTGCTGGTCAAGGTCGGCGACACGGTCAAAGCCGAGGATTCGCTGGTGACCCTGGAATCCGACAAGGCGACCATGGACGTGCCTTCGCCGGTCTCCGGCGTAGTCACCGAGCTCAAGCTCAAGATCGGCGACAAGGTCGCCGAAGGCAGTCTTGTCGCCCTGATCGACAGCGCCGCCGCCGGCCAGGCTGCGGTTGCGGCGCCGGCCGCTGCACCTGCTGCGGCGCCCGCTGTCCAGGCTCCTGCTTCGGCTCCGGCTGCATCGGCTGCAGCTGCGCCGGCGGCGGTAGTCGAGGTCAAGGTGCCCGACATCGGCGACTTCAAGGACGTGCCGATCATCGAACTGCTGGTCAAGGTCGGCGACACGGTCAAGGCGGAAGATTCGCTGATGACACTGGAATCGGACAAGGCGACGATGGACATACCCTCGCCGGTATCCGGGATCGTCACCGAGCTGAAGGTCAAGGTGGGCGACAAGGTTGCCGAAGGTGTGGTGCTGGCGCTGGTAAAAGTTTCCGGAGGAACGCAGAGCGCTGGCGCCGGCGGTACGGCGGCAACGGCCGCCGCCGCTCCTGCACCGGTCGTTGCCGGCGCCCCGGCCATGGCCGCCTCGCGCCCGCGCGGCCGCTGCACCGGCGGCTGCGGCCGGGGTGGATACCCGTCCCGGCGCGGCCGAGGCGATTGCTGCGCCACTTCGCGTGGCCATGCCGACGCCGGCAGAGCGCCTGCACGGCGGCGCCTCGCATGCCAGCCCTTCGGTGCGCCGCTTTGCCCGCGAGCTCGGCGTCGACGTATCGAAGGTCTCCGGCACCGGCCCCAAGGGCCGCATCCTGCAGGGCGACATCCAGGCCTATGTCAAGGGCGTGCTCAGTGCGCCACCCGCCGCGCCCGCTGCGGCTGCAATGTCCGGCGGAGGCCTGGACCTGCTGCCGTGGCCGAAGATCGACTTCTCCAAGTTCGGCGCCATCGACGTGCAGCCGCTGTCGCGCATCAAGAAGATTTCCGGCGCCAACCTGTCGCGCAACTGGGTCATGATCCCGGCCGTCACCTACCACGAGGACGCCGACATCACCGACCTGGAAGCCTTCCGCGTCCAGATCAACAAGGAGAACGAGAAGGCCGGCGGCGCCAAGCTGACCATGCTCGCCTTCCTGATCAAGGCCTGCGTCAAGGCGATGCAGAAGTACCCCGAGTTCAATTCGTCGATCGACGGCGACAACCTGGTGATGAAGAAGTACTTCAACATCGGCTTCGCCGCCGACACGCCCAACGGCCTGATGGTGCCGGTGATCAAGAATGCCGAGAGCAAGGGCGTCTTCGAACTGGCCAAGGAAAGCGGCGATCTGGCCAAGCAGGCGCGCGACGGCAAGTTGAAGCCGGCCGACATGCAGGGCGCCTGCTTCACCATTTCCAGCCTCGGCGGCATCGGCGGCACCTACTTCGCGCCCATCGTCAATGCGCCGGAAGTGGCCATCCTCGGCGTCAACAAGTCGGCCATGAAGCCGGTGTGGGACGGCAAGCAATTCGTGCCGCGCCTGACCCTGCCGCTGTCGCTGACGGCGGACCACCGCGTCATCGACGGCGCGCTGGCGACGCGCTTCAACGTCTATCTGGCGCAGCTCCTGGCCGACATGCGGAGAAGCATGTTGTGACCACGCTCACCGTGGTCAAGAAGGGGGAGGCGGTCGCCATCGCGGCCGACGGCCTCACCACCTTCGGCGACACGCGCCTGCCGCGCAGCTACAAGGGCGAGCACGACAAGATCCTCGACATCGCCGGCTCGAAGATCGGCATCTGCGGCTCCTCGGCGCACCACCTGGTGCTGCTCTCCGCGTTCTCCAGGCTGGAGGACGTGAAGCTGGGTTCGCGCATGGAGGTGTATGAGACCTTTCGCCGCCTGCATCCCATCCTCAAGGAACACGCCTTCCTCAATCCCAAGGAAGACGAGGACGACCCCTACGAGAGTTCGCAGATCACCGCGCTGATCGCCAACAGCAGTGGCATCTACGGCGTCTATTCGTATCGCGAGGTGTTCGAGTTCGATCGCTTCTGGGGCGCCGGTTCCGGGCGCAACTTCGCGCTGGGCGCGATGCACGCGCTGTACGACGGCGCCCTGTCGGCCGCCGAAATTGCACGGGCCGGCGTTGCCGCCGGCATCGAATTCGATACTTCGTCCGGACCGCCGATCGTGGTCCATGAGTTCAAACTGGAAGGAAAGCCAAATGAGTGACGTCGTTGAAGTGAAGGTTCCCGACATCGGCGACTTCAAGGATGTGCCGGTCATCGAAGTGCTGGTCAAGGTCGGCGACACGGTCAAGGCCGAGGATTCGCTGATCACCCTGGAATCGGACAAGGCCACCATGGATGTGCCCTCGCCGGTGTCCGGCGTGGTGACCGAACTGAAAATCAAGGTCGGCGACAAGGTGGCGGAAGGGACGCTGGTGGCGCTTGTAAAAATCGGCGCTGGCGCCACGGCGGCTGCGCCGGCTGGTTCCCGCCGCGGTTGCACCGGCCGCCGTCCCGCCGCCGCCGACTATTGCGGCCCCGGTCGCCGCTGCCGCCGGCGCAGTTGGCAAATTCGCCGGCAAGGTCGACCTCGAATGCGAAATGCTGGTGCTCGGCGCCGGCCCCGGCGGCTATTCCGCGGCGTTCCGCGCCGCCGACCTCGGCATGAAGACCGTCATCGTCGAACGCTACGCGACGCTGGGCGGGGTCTGCCTCAACGTCGGCTGCATTCCGTCGAAGGCGCTGCTGCATGTCGCCGCGGTGATGGAAGAGGCCGAGCATGCAAGCGATCTCGGCGTCAGTTTCGCCGCGCCCAAGGTCGATATCGACAAGCTGCGCGCGCACAAGGAAAAAGTGGTCGGCAAGCTCACCGGCGGCCTGGCCGGCATGGCCAAGGCGCGCAAGGTCGAAACCGTGCGCGGCTACGGCCATTTCCTCGACGCCAACCATCTGGAAGTCGAGGAGACCACGGGCACGTCGCAAGACAAGACCGGCGCCAGGAAGGTGATCCGCTTCCAGAAGTGCATCATCGCCGCCGGCAGCGCGGCCTTCCACCTGCCCTTCATTCCGCGCGACCCGCGCATCGTCGATTCCACCGGCGCGCTGGAACTGCGCTTCGTGCCCAAGCGCATGCTGGTCATCGGCGGCGGCATCATCGGCCTGGAAATGGCGACCGTGTATTCGACGCTGGGCGTGAAAGTCGACGTGGTCGAGATGCTCGACGGCCTGATGCAGGGCCCGGACCGCGACCTGGTCAAGGTCTGGGAAAAGCAGAACGCCAAGCGCTTCGACAAGGTCATGCTGAAGACCAAGACCGTTGCGGTCGATGCCAAGCCGGACGGCCTCTGGGTCAAGTTCGAAGGCGAGCAGGCGCCGGCCGAGGCGCAGTGCTACGACATGATCCTGCAATCGGCCGGCCGCGCGCCGAACGGGAAAAAGATCGGCGCCGAGAAGGCCGGGGTGGCCGTCAACGAGCGCGGCTTCATCCCGGTCGACAGCCAGATGCGCACCGGCGTGCCGCACATCTTCGCCATCGGCGACATCGTCGGCAATCCCATGCTGGCGCACAAGGCGGTGCACGAGGCCCACGTCGCCGCCGAAGCTGCCGCGGGGCAGAAGGTCCACTTCGACGCCACCGTGATTCCGGGCGTGGCCTATACCCATCCCGAGGTGGCCTGGGTCGGCGTCGGCGAGGATGAGGCGAAAAAGGCCGGGCGCAAGGTCAGCGTCGCCAGGTTTCCCTGGGCGGCCTCGGGCCGGGCGATCGCCAACGGTGCCGACTACGGCTTCACCAAACTGGTGTTCGACGAGGAGACGCATCGCGTGATCGGCGGCAGCATCGTCGGCCCCAATGCCGGCGACATGATCGGCGAAGTGGCGCTGGCCATCGAGATGGGCGCCGACGCGGTGGACATCGGCAAGACCATCCATCCGCATCCGACGCTGGGCGAGACCATCGGCATGGCGGCCGAAGTGGCGCACGGCTCGTGTACCGACCTGCCGCCGATGCGCAAGAGGTAAGATTCGCTCCGTCACGTCCCCGCGGCAGGCGGGGACGGCGTCCCCTTGGGGGAATACAACGGAGCGAATCAATGACGCAGGACGAACTGAAGCAGGCCGTGGCGCGCGTTGCGCGCGATTACGTGGCGGACCGGCTGCCGGTGGGCGGCATCCTCGGAGTCGGCACCGGCTCCACGGCAAATTTTTTCATCGACGAGATCGCCGCGATAAAGGATCGCATCGGCGGCACGGTGGCGAGCTCCGAGGCCACGGCGAAGCGGCTGCAGCGCCATGGCATCCGCGTCCTCGATCTGAATGATGTTGACGCCATGGGCATTTATGTCGATGGCGCTGACGAGATCGACCATGGCATGGCGATGGTGAAGGGCGGTGGCGGTGCGCTGACCCGCGAGAAGATCGTGGCCGCCGTGGCCACCACCTTCGTCTGCATCTGCGATGCCTCGAAGCGGGTCGCGGTGATGGGCAAGTTTCCACTGCCGGTGGAAGTGATCCCGATGGCACGCGCGCATGTCGCCCGCGAACTGGTGAAACTCGGCGGAACGCCGAAGCTGCGTGAAGGCATGGTGACCGATAACGGCAACCTGATCCTCGACGTGCACGGGCTGTCGATCGCCGATCCGGTCGGTCTTGAGAGGCAGATCAACCAGGTTGTCGGCGTCGTCACCAACGGCCTGTTTGCGGAGCGCGGCGCCGATGTGCTGCTGCTGGCGACCGACGGCGGCGTGGAGACCTGCACCCGTTGAAACAAATCCGTCACACGCAGCCGTTATAGTGGCGGGATTGTGAAGAGGAGTGACGGCATGAACCAGGAACACATCAGCCGGCAGTTCGATGCCGATCTCGAAGGCTTGCGCACGCGCGTGCTGGCGATGGGCGGTCTGGTCGAGCAGCAACTGATCCGCGCCATGGACGGACTGGAGTCCGGCGACATGGCGCTGCTCGAGCAGGTAATCACCAACGATCGCCTGGTAAACCGGCACGAAGTCGAACTCGACGAGGCCTGCAACCACGTCATTGCGCGGCGCCAGCCGGCGGCGGTCGACCTGCGCATGATCATGACCGTGGTCAAGACCATCACCGACCTGGAGCGCATCGGCGATGAGGCCAAGAAGATCGCCAAGATGGCGCGCGACATCCATGCTTCCGATACGCGCATGGTTCCGCGCATCGACCTGCGGCCGCCGGCCGACATCGCGGTGGCCATGCTGCGCAAGGCGCTTGATGCCTTCGCCCGGCTCGATGTGACCGCCTCGGCCGAGGTGGTGCGTCAGGATCGCGAGGTGGATGCCGGCTACAAGGCGGCGATGCGCCAGCTGATAACGTTCATGATGGAAGATCCGCGTACCATTTCAAGCTCGCTCGACCTGCTGTTCGTCGCCAGGGCGATCGAACGCGTCGGCGATCACGCGAAGAACATTTCGGAGTATGTCGTCTACCTGGTCAAGGGGCGCGACGTGCGCCACATAGGACTGGCCGCGATGGAAAAAGAGGTTGCCCGGCAACCGGGCAACCTCTGACCGACCCGGATCTCAGCGCGGCGGGACGTAACCGCCGACCTGGTCGGCGCCATCGCCGAAGAAGTGCTTTTGCACCTGCTCGGCCAGATACTTCCTGTGCTGGGGATCGGCAAGGCTCAGGCGGTTCTCGTTGATGATCATGGTCTGCAGCTTGATCCACTGCTGCCAGGCTTCCTTGGAAACGTTCTCCCAGAGTTTCTTGCCCATTTCGCCGGGCATGGGCGGCAGGTCGAGGCCTTCCGCTTCGCGTCCGAGTTTGATGCAATTGACCATGCGTGCCACGGTGCTTCCTTTCGTGAATATGGGATGCGCCCAGTTTACCCCGACTTGCGCGGGAACTTACAGCGGCTTCACCAGCACCTTGGAGCGCCGCTGCAGGTTGTAAAGCTCGCGCCGGGCCTTCGGCAGCTCGTCAACGCCGGTTTCGGCGAAGCCGCGTTCGATGAACCAGTGCGCGGTGCGCGTGGTCAGGACGAAGAGGCGCTTCAGCTTGAGCTTCCTGGCGCGGGCCTCGACGTGGCTGCACAGCTGTTCGCCGTAGCCGCTGCGGCGAAAGTCCGGCATCACGGCGAGGCAGGCCAGTTCCGCCGACTTTTCCGTCGAGAACGGATAGAGTGCGGCGCAACCGACAATCACCCCGTCGTGTTCCACCACCGAGAAGCGCGTGATTTCCATTTCCAGCCGCTCGCGACCGCGCTTGACCAGGGTGCCGTCGGCTTCCAGGGGTTCGATCAGGCCGAGGATGGCGCCGACGTCGTCGATGGTGGCGTCGCGCAACTGGGCCAGCGGTGCGCTGGTCATGACGGTGCCGACGCCGTCGCGGGTGAAGAACTCCATGAGCATGGCGCCGTCGGCCTGGCGGTCGAGGAAATGCACGCGGCCGATGCCGGCGCGGCAGGCGCGGATGGCGCTGGGCAGCACGCGGGCAACTTCCGGCGCCTGCGCCGACAGGTACCTGGCGGCGAGTTTCTGCGCCTCGTCGGCGGTGACGGCATCGATCAGGGCGCCCTTGGCGGTGACCAGGCCGGGGGCATCGCACAGGTAGATCAGCTTGTCGGCCTTGACCGCCACGGCCACGGCTTCGGCCACTTCTTCCCAGGCCAGGTTGAAGATCTCGCCGGTCGGCGAGGCGCCGATCGGGGTGATCAGCACCACGTTTTCCTGTGCCAGGTCGGCCTGGATTTCCTCGGCGATCACCTTGCGCACTGCGCCCGTATATTGGAAGTCGATGCCGTCGACCACGCCGACCGGGCGTGCGGTGATGAAGTTGCCGCCGGTGACGCGCAGGAAGGCGCCGGCCATCGGCGTGTTGGGCAGGCCTTGCGAGAGCAGCGCCTCGATCTCGATGCGGGTGACGCCCATGGCGCGCTTGACGCATTCCAGCGCCTCGCCATCGGTGACGCGCAGCCCCTTGTGGAACTTCGGCGTCAGGCCGCGTGAATGCATTTCGGCGTCGATCTGCGGCCGCGCGCCATGCACCAGCACCAGGCGGATGCCCATGCTGTCGAGCAGCGCGATGTCATGGATCAGCGCCTGCGCCGCGCCCGCCTCCAGCACTTCACCGCCGAAGGCGATGACGAAGGTGCGGCCGCGAAAGGCGTGGATGTAGGGCGCCGCCTGCCGCACCCAGGCGACCAGGCGGGCATCGGTGTCGGGCTGGGTGCTGCGGGTTTCCAGGGTCATGGGGCGGGTTTGCCTTTCTTCGGCTTGGCCGCGCGGGATGCGGGTGTCCTGGCGCGGGCCGCTTGCGCGGCGGGCCGTGTCGGCCTGGCGGGCGGCGCAACCGGCCTGGGCGGTCTGGCGGGCGTGGTCACGGCAACCGGCTTGGCCGGGGCGGCCGACTTCATCTTCTTCGTGCCCTTGTCATCCTTGCCCGGTTTCTCCGGCTTCGCGCGCGGCACCGGTTTGCCTTCAAGCTCGGCCTCGAGACGCTCGCAGATGGTGCGCAGCACTTTCACGCGGGCGTAGCCCTTGTCGTTGGCCTCGACCAGGGTCCATGGCGCGATGCCGGTACTGGTGCGGTCGACCATGTCGCAGATGGCCTCCTGGTAGGCATCCCACTTTTCGCGGTTGCGCCAGTCTTCCTCGGTGATCTTGAAGCGCTTGAATTCGATCTTCTCGCGTTCCTTGAAACGCTTCAACTGCTCTTCCTGGCTGATCTGCAGCCAGAATTTGACGACGATGACGCCGGCCTCGGCCAGGTCGTGCTCGAAATCGTTGATCTCGGTATAGGCGCGCAGCCAGTCCGCCTCGGCGCAGAAGCCCTCGACGCGCTCGACCAGGACGCGGCCGTACCAGGTGCGGTCGAAGATCGCCACCCGGCCGTTGCGCGGGATGTGCCGCCAGAAGCGCCAAAGGTAGGGTTGCGCACGTTCCTCCTCGGTCGGCGCCGCCACCGGGATGATCTGGTAGTCGCGCGCGTCCATCGAGGCCGCGATGCGGCGGATGGCGCCGCCCTTGCCGGCGGCGTCCGCACCCTCGAAGGCGCACACCACGGAACGGTCCTTGAAGCGCGGGTCGCGCACCAGCTCGGACAGCCTGCCCTGCCATTTCGCCAGTTGCTCTTCGTAATCCTTCTCGCTCAGTGCGTGCTTGAGGTTGAGCTCGGACAATACATTGCGGCCGTCGATGTTCACCCGTATCGGCGGCGCCACCGGCGTCGCCTGCTTGCCGGCATCCGAGAGGCGCTGGCGGATGGCTTCGAGCAGGATCTTGCCGGTCGTCATCGAGCGGTAGCGGTCATCCTCGCCTTCGATGATGATCCACGGCGCCCAGGGCGAATTGGTCATGCGCAGCACGTGGCCGACCACGTCCTGCAGCTTGTCGTAGGTCTTGAGCCGGTCCCAGTTCCACTTGGTGACGCGCCAGGCGGTCTTCGGGTCCTTTTCCAGCGCTTTCAGGCGGCGCTTCTGGCCATCCTTGGTGAGGTGGAACCAGAACTTCAGCACCAGCGCGCCTTCATTGACCAGCATCGCCTCGAAGCGGTTGATCTGGTCGATGCGCGCATCCATGTCGGCCTTGCTCATGCCGCCGTCAAGGCGGTCGTGGATCGGGCTCGAGTACCACGATCCGGCGAACACGCCGATGCGGCCCTTGGGCGGCAGGGCGCGCCAGTAGCGCCACATGAAGGGTCGCGAACGCTCTTCGTCGCTCGGCGCCGAAAACGCCAGGGTCGAAATGAAGCGCGGGTCCATCCATTCGTACAGGATATTGATGGTCTCGCCCTTGCCGGCCCCATCCTGGCCGCTGACCAGCACGACGACCGGAATCTTGCCGTTCTCCTTGAGGTCATACTGGGCGTCCTGCAAGGCGGCGCGCAGCGCCGGGACTTCCTTCTTGTAGGTTTGTTTGTCGATCTTGTGACCGATTTCCGCAGATTCGAACATCACCAATCTCCCCACAGTGCCATCATGGCCGCCACTGCGCCCAGTCCGGCGGTTTCGGTGCGCAATACCCGCGGCCCCAACTGGATCGGCTGGAAGCCGGCGGCATGCGCCGCCAACAGTTCCCCGGCTTCGAAGCCGCCTTCCGGGCCGACCAGCAGAACGACTGGCGCGGTCGGCACCGCGAGCTTGCGCAAGGACCCGGAAACCCCCGGCGCGCAGACGAAGCGTAATGTATTTTCCCGCGCTGCGATGCCAAGGTATTGCGGCAGATCAAGGATTGGTGCGACGGCCGGGATCCGGTTGCGACCGGATTGCTCGCAGGCGGCGATGGCGATGTTGCGCCAGTGCTCCGTGCGGCGCTCGGCGCGCTCGCCCGAAAGCCGGATCACGCTGCGCTTTGCCGCCACCGGCTGGATGCGCATGACACCCAGCTCGACGGCTTTCTGCACCACCAGATCCATCTTGTCGCCGGCGGGCAGGGCCTGCACCAGCGTCAGCATCAGCGCCGGTTCGGCGTCGGCGTCTTCGAACCGGGTCAAGGTCGCGCGCAAGCTCTTGCCTGCCGGATGCAGCGTGGCGTGCCACTGCCCGCCGCGCCCGTCGAACAGGATCGCCGTGTCGCCGGCGCCGACTCTCAGCACCTTCAGCGCATGGTGGGCCGCTTCGGCGGCCAGTTCCACGGTAGCGCCGGGGTGCAGCGGGAAGGGGCAGAAAAATCTCGGTATCATGAGCCGATTATCGCCAAATTCAGGAGACAGCGCATGGTCAGCCTTTCGCCGCCGGTCTGCGATTTCGGCCGCGCGGCCATCGATTTCGACCTGCCGGGGGTCGACGGCAGGCGCCACAGCCTGGCCAGCGCGCGCGGGCCGCAAGGCCTGCTGGTGATGTTCATCTGCAACCACTGCCCCTACGTCAAGGCGGTGATCCACCGCATCGTGCGCGATGCCCGGGATCTGGCCGCGCTGGGCATCGGCAGCATCGCCATCATGAGCAACGACCCGACCGATTATCCGGAGGACTCCTGGGACAACATGGTGGCGATTGCCCGCGACCTGGACTTTCCCTTTCCTTATGTGCTCGACGCATCGCAAGCCGTGGCGAAGGCCTGCGGCGCCGTGTGCACCCCGGATTTCTTCGGCTACAACGCCGGCCTCGAACTGCAATACCGCGGCCGGCTCGACGAGTCGCGCAAGGAAGCTGCGCCCGAGGGCGTGCGTCGCGACCTGTTCGAAGCCATGCGGCAAGTCGCGCTGACCGGCACGGGGCCGGCGCAGCAGACCCCCGGCATCGGCTGTTCGATCAAGTGGACCGTTGCATGAGGATCCTCCTGCTCCTCGTCGCGCTGCTGGCAATGTCGGCGGCCCATGCCGCCGACAACGTCTTGCTGATCCAGTTGCAGGCCGGCGGCGGCTTCAGGGTCTGGCATACCGAAGGCGAAAGCCGCCTCTCCGACGATGAGATCATGGAACTCGAGGTCACTGCAAGGCCCGGGGGCGGCGAAGTGACGCCGACCAGCGCCGGTCCTGCGCGCGTCTTCGAATCGGGCGAAGGAGTGACCATCAGCCTGCTCGATGCGAAGAGCGACGCGACCCTGCTGATCGACCGTGACGACTGCAACCATGTCCGGGTCTGGCACGCCGCCGGCGCTACCACGCTGTCGGAAGACCAGGTTGCCGACATTTTCATCAGCGCGCTGCCCGGAGGCGGCAAGCGCATCACCATCGGCGATTACCACATCAAGGCCTTTGTCACCAGGCTGGGCGTGATCGCGACGCTGTGGAACGCCGCGGCAAAAAAATAGCCGGCCGCCTTTCCCCTCAGCCGGACTTCCGGCCGGCAGATCGGGCTGTTTTCGGCGCGGCTGTCATGGCGACAGGCCCCTTCCCGCCGACCTGGGCTTCGATCAGGCGCGAACCTTCGCCGTCCATGAACTGCACGAAGGCGGTGGCCGCCGGCATCAATCGCTTGTCGGTGCGATAGACCAGGCGCCATTGCCGCTTGACCGGCGTATCGCTGATGTCGAGCACCACCAGGCGGCCGACCGCACGCTCCATGCCGATGGTATGTTCGGAGATGAAGGACAGGCCAAGTCCCGCCATCACGGCCTGCTTGATGGTCTCGTTGCTGCCGAGTTCCATGGTCGCCCCGGACGGTACCTTGTGCTGCTCGAGAAAGCGTTCCAGTGCGCCGCGCGTACCCGAACCCGGTTCGCGGATCAGCAGCGTCTCGGCGGCGAGTCGCTGCGGCTCGATGCGCCGTTTGCCGGCGAGCGGGTGGTCCGGCGCCGCGATGAATACCAGGGGGTGCTCGGCAAATACCTTGGCCACGGTTTCAAACTCGGCCGGCGGCGTGCCCATGATGGCCAGGTCGATGTCGTTCTCGGCAAGATGGCGCACGATGGTGCCGCGGTTGTTGACCGTCAGCTGCAGTTCGACACCCGGATGGCGGCGACGGTACTCGGCCAGCAGCGAGGGCGCAAAATACTTGGCGGTGCTGACCACGCCTATCTTGAGGCGGCCGGCTTCGACCCCCTTGAGCGCCGCCATGGCTTCGCCGGCCTCGCGCAGCTGCTCGGCAATGCGCCGCGCCTGGCGCGCAATTTCCTCGCCGGCGGCGGTCAGCCTCACCTTCTTGCCGGCCTGCTCGGTCAGCGGCAGCCCGGCCAGGTCTTCCAGCGTTTGTACCTGCATCGACACCGCGGGCTGGGTCAGGTGCAGTTCTTCGGCGGCACGCGAGAACGAGAGGTTGCGGGCAACGGCCTCGAATATTTTCAGCTGGCGCAGGGTGACGTTTTTCATGCGGAAAGGGCTCCCGGCAAACGGAGGGTGACGTCGAAAATTCGTCCGATCTTATCATCGCCATAAGAAACCATGACTGGCGCTTATGGGTGGCGGGCGGCTATGCTTTCGTCCATGCTTGAAGCCCTGATCTTCGATGTCGATGGCACGCTGGCCGATACCGAGCGCGACGGCCATCGCCCGGCGTTCAACGCCGCCTTCGCCGAAGCCGGCCTGCCCTGGCACTGGGACGCGAGGCTCTACGGCGAATTGCTGGAAGTGACCGGGGGCAAGGAGCGCATTCGCTTCTTCTGCGAACGACACGCGCCGGAGTTCCTGCGGCAGGGGGATGCCGAGGCGCGCATCAGGGAAATTCATGCCGCCAAGACGCGGCACTATGTGGCGCTCTGCGCTGAGGGCATTCCCCTGCGCCCCGGCGTCGAGCGCCTGCTGCGCGAAGCGAAGGCCGCCGGCCTGCGCCTGGCCATTGCCACCACCACCACGCCGGAAAACATCAGCGCCTTGCTGGCGCCGGACCTGCTCGCCCTGTTCGAAAAAGTCGGCGCCGGCGATACGGTGCCGAACAAGAAGCCGGCGCCGGACATCTACCTCTGGGTGCTGGCCCAACTGGGCCTGCCGGCCAGGGCCTGCCTCGCCATCGAGGATTCCGCCAACGGCCTCAGGGCCAGCCGCGGCGCCGGCCTGGCGACCGTGATCACGCGTACTCCCTACACCGATGACCACGATTTCACCGGCGCCCTGGTCCTGCTGCCCGACCTGGGGGCGGTGGGGGTGCCGCAGCTGCGGCACTGGCATAGCCTTGCTTATGGTAGTGATAAAAAAGTATGACTTTAACTTATGTAGCGGCATGGCTAACATGCCATCCATCCGCTGCACCGATTGCCTGAACGAACAGACCACCTAGGAGAACCGCATGGACCAGTCGAACCGCTACGCCGACCTGAGCTTGAAGGAAGAAGACCTGATCAAGGGCGGCAGGCACATCCTCGTCGCCTACAAGATGAAGCCCAAGGCCGGCTACGGCTACCTGGAGGCCGCCGCGCACTTCGCCGCCGAGTCCTCGACCGGCACCAACGTCGAGGTCAGCACCACCGACGATTTCACGCGCGGTGTCGATGCGCTGGTGTACCTGATCGACGAGGCGACCGAGGAAATGCGCATCGCCTACCCGATCGACCTGTTCGACCGCAACATCACCGACGGCCGCATGATGCTGGTGTCCTTCCTGACCCTGGTGATCGGCAACAACCAGGGCATGGGCGACATCGAGCACGCCAAGATGTACGACTTCTACATGCCCGAGCGCGCGATCCAGCTGTTCGACGGTCCGGCCAAGGACATCTCCGACCTGTGGCGCATCCTCGGCCGCCCGGTCAAGAACGGCGGCTACATCGCCGGCACCATCATCAAGCCCAAGCTCGGCCTGCGTCCCGAGCCCTTCGCGGCGGCGGCCTACCAGTTCTGGCTCGGCGGCGATTTCATCAAGAACGACGAACCGCAGGGCAACCAGGTGTTCTGCCCGGCGAAGAAGGTCTATCCGCTGGTCTATGACGCCATGAAGCGCGCCATGGACGAAACCGGCCAGGCCAAGATCTTCTCCGCCAACATCACCGCCGACGACCACTACGAAATGCTGGCGCGCGCCGACTTCATCCTCGAAACCTTCGGCCCCGATGCCGACAAGGTGGCCTTCCTGGTCGATGGTTATGTCGGCGGCCCCGGCATGGTCACCACCGCCCGCCGCCAGTACCCCGGCCAGTACCTGCACTACCACCGCGCCGGCCACGGCGCCGTCACCTCGCCCTCGGCCAAGCGCGGCTACACCGCCTACGTGCTGGCCAAGATGAGCCGCCTGCAGGGTGCCTCGGGCATCCATGTCGGCACCATGGGCTTCGGCAAGATGGAAGGCGATGCCGACGACCGCGCCATCGCCTACATCATCGAGCGCGACAGCTACACCGGTCCGGCCTACCATCAGGAATGGTACGGCATGAAGCCGACCACGCCGATCATCTCCGGCGGCATGAACGCGCTGCGCCTGCCCGGCTTCTTCGAGAACCTCGGCCACGGCAACGTGATCAACACCGCCGGTGGCGGCTCCTATGGCCACATCGACAGCCCGGCGGCCGGCGCGATCTCGCTGCGCCAGTCCTACGAGTGCTGGAAGTCGGGCGCCGATCCGATCGAATTCGCCAGGAGCCACAAGGAATTCGCCCGCGCCTTCGAGTCCTTCCCCAAGGACGCCGACCAGCTGTATCCGGGCTGGCGCGAAAAGCTCGGCGTGCACAAGTAAGCCGCACTCTGGTAGAAACAGCCCCGCTGCGGCGGGGTTTTCTTGCCCGCCATACCTGACTGTTTTGATCGGATAGAGCCATGTCGAACAAGGAGCAATACCTCGTCCGGACGCAACCCTTCTACCAGGCCCAGGGCAGGGAAGTCGAGCTGTACGAGGCCGCCTACGGCGCGCGCCTGCCGGTGATGCTGAAGGGGCCCACCGGCTGCGGCAAATCGCGCTTCGTCGAGTACATGGCCTGGAAGCTGGGCAAGCCGCTGATCACCGTGGCCTGCAACGAGGACATGACCGCCTCCGACCTGGTCGGCCGTTACCTGCTCGATGCCAGCGGCACGCGCTGGCTCGACGGCCCGTTGACCACCGCCGCGCGCATGGGTGCGATCTGCTATCTCGACGAGATCGTCGAAGCCAGGCAGGACACCACCGTGGTGATCCATCCGCTGACCGACCATCGCCGCGTCCTGCCGCTGGACAAGAAGGGCGAGCTGGTCGAGGCGCATGCCGATTTCCAGCTCGTCATCTCCTACAACCCCGGCTACCAGTCGCTGATGAAGGACCTCAAGCAGTCGACCAAGCAGCGCTTCACCGCCTTCGACTTCGATTACCCCGAGGCGGCACTCGAGACGCAGATCGTGGCGCAGGAATCCGGCCTCGACGCCGCCACCGCCGCGACCCTGGTGAAGATCGCGCAGACGGCGCGCAACCTCAAGGGCCACGGCCTCGACGAGGGCATCTCGACGCGCCTCGTCGTTTATGCCGCGACATTGATCAAACGCGGCGTTCAGCCTGCGGATGCCTGTCGCATGGCCATGGTGCGACCGATCACCGACGACGCCGACATCCGCGCCACGCTCGATCATGCCGTCGATGCCAGCTTCGCCTGAAAAGTCGGCGCCGGCGACACGGCGATAAAACGGCGCACCCTGCCAGCGATACCACATGGCCACGGGCGTGCGACAGGTGCCGGATGCGCGCAGCCGCAGCTACCCGCATCCCCAGGTGCAGGCCGCCTGGCAGACGCTGGACTGCGGGTTTGCGCCCGTTGCCGATGTCTTCGAAGAGTGCATTTACGCTGCGCTCGCCAGCTTCAGCAAGCAGCAGCTCGATGCCTATCTCGAAGCGGCGCGCGTCATCGGCAAGCTCGGTCGCGGGCCGGAGCCGCTGCTGGCCTTCCTCGAGGAGTGGCCGACCGTGGTCGCTGCCGCCAGCGGCGACCAGGAACCCCTGCTGCCGCAGGTAATGGCCGCCATCCGCGTGATGCAGAAGTCGCCCAACAGCAAGGCCATCACGCCTTTCCTGCAAACCCTTGCCGCCGTCGCGCGGCGTCTGCAATCGGCGGAGCAGATCGAGGTTTATCTCGACATCGCGCTGAACCTGATGACGCGCACCTCGGGTTCGGTGCATGGCCACCACACCACCTTTCCCAGTCCGGGCCTGCCGCATTTCTTCGAGCAGGCGCCGCGCCTGCTGGGTTTGCTATCCACCGCCGGCCTGCGCAACTGGACCGACTACGGCATCCGCAATTACTCGACGCATCCGGAACGGCAGGAGGAATATTTCCGCCTCGAATCCGCCGACAGTCGCGCCGTGGTGCAGCGCGAACGCCACGGCACGCTGTTTGCCGACGTCGAACGCAAGCTTGACCTGTACCTGCGAGCCCTGTGGCGGGAGAGCGAGCAGCTGGTGCCTTACTCGACGGCCTTCGACGAATTGCGCAAGCCGGTTCCCTACTACGACAAGCTCGGCATGCGCGTGCCGGATGTGTTCGACGATGTGCGCGGCCCGCGAGGCACGGTCGGCGGCCTCGATCGCTACCGCGCCGTGCTGGCGCACATGGCCGGCCACCGCCGCTGGAGCAGTTCGATCATTGCCGACAACTACAGTCCGTTCCAGCGCATGGCGGTGGAGTTCTTCGAGGACTGCCGCATCGAGACGCTGCTGGTGCGCGAGTACCCCGGCCTGCGGCGCATCTTCCTCGCCCTGCATCCCGTTCCGGGCGAGGCCGACTGCGACCCGGAGACCACCTCCTGCCTGCGCCACCGCCTCGCCATGCTGTCCTATGCGCTGCTCGATCCGCAGCACTCCTACACGAATCCGCAACTGATCGAGTTCGCCGCGCGCTTCCACGACACCCTCGGCCAGGGCACCTCCAGCACGCGCGAGATGGCCGACCTGGCGCTCTCCTACGTCGCGCGCACGCGGCGCCAGAGCGACCAGTTGGCCAGCGTCCATTTCGACAACACGGTGATCGACTACCGCGACGACAACCGCCACCTGTGGCAGTACATCGAGGACAGCGACGACGAGGAGTTCTTCGATGATCCCGACCGGCAGAACAGGAAGCCGGCCGAGGTCCGGTCGCTGCCGCCGCGGCGCTACCCGGAATGGGATGTCGCCAGCCAGAGCTACCGGCCGGACTGGGCCAGCGTCTATGAGGCGCTGCATCCCTCGGGCAATGCCGCGGACATCGACCGCCTGCTGGAAAAGCACGCGGCGCTGGCAAAGCGGCTGAAGCGCCTGCTCGACCTGCTCAAGCCGCAGGACAAGGTGCGCATCCGCTACCAGGAGGAGGGCAGCGACCTCGACCTCGACGTGGCGCTGAGTTCGCTGATCGACTACAGGAGCGGCGCCACGCCCGATCCGCGCATCAACATGAGCCATCGCACCGACGGTCGCAGCATCGACGTCCTGTTGCTGCTCGACCTGTCGGAGTCGCTCAATCAGAAAGTCGGCGCCGGCGGCACGGCGAACGGTCAGACGATCCTGGAACTCAGCCAGGAAGCCGTGTCGCTGCTGGCCTGGGCCATCGACCACCTCGGCGATGCGTATGCGATCGCGGGCTTCCATTCCAATACCCGCCACGAAGTCCGCTACCAGCACATCAAGGGTTTTTCCGAGCGCTGGGACGACACGGTCAAAGCCAGGCTGGCGGCCATGCAGGCGGGTTGGTCCACGCGCATGGGCGCGGCGCTGCGCCACGCCGGCCACTATCTCGAACACCGCCGTGCCGACAAGAAGATCCTGCTGCTGCTGACCGACGGCGAACCGGCCGACATCGACGTCACCGATCCCGACCACCTGCGCAGCGATGCGCGCAAGGCGGTCGAGGAACTGGCCGCCAGGGGCGTGACGACGTTCTGCCTGAGCCTTGATCCAAAAGCCGATGAGTATGTGCGCGAGATTTTCGGCAAGCGCTGGCGGGTGCTCGACCGCATCGAGCGCCTGCCGGAGACGCTGCCCAGCCTGTACATGGAGCTGACCCGCTGACCCGCCTGGCGGGACCCTTGCCGTGTGGCGGGGGCAGAAACAGCGGCCTTATTTACAGGATAAGAAAAAGTGAATGGTGCTTATAGGTCGATCCGATTACATTGTCCGTCAGACAAACGGGGTTATCCGGGCGGGCAAGTCGCGGCGGATGATCCGGCATAAATCAGGGAGCAGGATCCATGCACCAGGGACGCAAGACACTCACCCGTTACACCATCGAGCAGGAACACAAGCATCCGGGCGTCTCGGGCGAGTTTTCCAGCCTGCTGAATTCCCTGGCGACCGCCATCAAGATCATCTCCAACCAGGTCAACAAGGGCGCGCTGGTCGGCGCGCTGGGCAATGCCGGCGGCGATGGGGCGTCGGTCAATGTCCAGGGCGAAGTGCAGAAGAAACTCGACGTCATGAGCAACGACGTCATGCTCCAGGAAAACGAGTGGTCCGGCAACTTGAGCGGCATGGCTTCGGAGGAAATGGAAGATGTGTACGTCCTTCCCGCCCATTGCAAGCGCGGCAAGTACCTGCTGGTCTTCGATCCGCTCGACGGCAGTTCGAACATCGACGTCAACCTGACGGTAGGCACCATCTTTTCCATCCTGCGCGCGCCGAATCCCGGCCAGGACGCCGTGCTGGAGGACTTCCTGCAGCCCGGCACGCAGCAGGTCTGCGCCGGCCTCGCGCTCTACGGCCCGTCGACCATGCTGGTGCTGACTACCGGCGACGGGGTCGACGGCTTCACCCTGGACCGCGACATCGGCGCCTTCATCCTGACCCATCCGCAGATGACGATTCCGGAAGACACCCGCGAGTTCGCCATCAATTCCTCCAACTCGCGCTTCTGGGAACCCCCGGTGCAGCGTTATGTCGCCGAGTGCCTGGCCGGCCAGACGGGCCCCAGGGGCAGGGATTTCAACATGCGCTGGGTCGCCTCGCTGGTGGCCGAAGCCTTTCGCATCCTGACCCGCGGCGGCATCTTCATGTACCCGAAGGACAGCAAGGACGCCACCAGGCCGGGCCGCCTGCGCCTGCTCTACGAGGCCAATCCGATCTCCTTCATCATCGAGCAGGCGGGGGGCAAGTCGACCACCGGCCGCGAACGCGTGATGGAAATGAAGCCGACGGAACTGCACCAGCGGGTGCCGCTGATCTTCGGTTCGAAGAACGAAGTCGAACGGGTCACCGCCTACCATGCCGACTATGCCAGCGGCAAGGAGCCGGATACCTTCAATTCGCCCTTGTTTTCGACCCGCTCGCTGTTCAGAACCCAGTAGGACCCTAACTTTCATGACAGTGATTTACATGTGAAACTTAAAGGCGAAGAGGCGCCCCACGGCCGCGGCTTTGCACAGAGGGGGGGGTGCGAACGCCTCCCCCGGGGCGACGTGCGCTGACTATCACCAGTCGCTCCGAACGAGTTATTTCACGTTAAGCCAGGAGACCCCCATGTCGGTCAAGCATCCCATCGTCGCCATCACCGGATCTTCCGGCGCCGGCACCTCCACGGTCACCAAGTCCTTCGACCTCGTATTCCGTCGCGAGAAACTCAAGGCGGCCATCGTCGAGGGCGATTCCTTCCATCGCTACGACCGCAAGGCGATGAAAGCCGCGGCGGAAGAGGCGCGACTGGCCGGCAACAACCATTTCAGCCACTTCGGTCCGGAAGCCAACCTGCTCGAGGAACTGGCCGGCCTGTTCAAGACTTATGGCGAGACCGGCCAGGGCAAGGTCAGGAAGTATCTGCATAACGCCGAAGAGGCGGCTCCCTACGGTCAGCAGTCGGGCGAGTTCACGCCCTGGGAAGACATCCCGGCCGGCACCGACCTGATGTTCTATGAGGGCCTGCACGGCGCCGCGGTCACCGACAAGGTGAATGTCGCCAACCACGCCGACCTGCTGGTCGGCGTGGTGCCGACGGTCAACCTCGAATGGATCCAGAAACTGCACCGCGACAAGAACCAGCGCGGCTATTCGACCGAGGCCGTGGTGGACACCATCCTGCGCCGCATGCCGGATTACATCAACTACATCACGCCGCAGTTCTCGCGCACCCATATCAATTTCCAGCGCGTGCCTACGGTAGACACCTCCAATCCCTTCATCGCCCGCGACATCCCGACGGCGGACGAGAGTTTCGTCGTGATCCGCTTCGCCAATCCCAAGGGCATCGACTTCCCCTACCTGCTGTCGATGATCCACGATTCCTTCATGTCGCGGCCCAACATCATCGTTGTGCCCGGCGGCAAGATGGAACTGGCCATGCAGCTGATCTTCACGCCGCTGATCCTGCGCATGATGGAAAACCGCAAGCGGGCCTGACCCCAAGCGAATCAAGCACCTGGCTAGCCTGCTAGCGCGATCCGCCCGGTTTCGCCGATAATACCGGGCTACCCGGACGGAACCCGTTCCGTCCTTTCAAATTCGAGCTGCCATGACCAATCTGTCCGCCGTTGCACCCGCCTCCGTGGGTTCCAATCTTTCCAACGCCATCCGCGCCCTCGCCATGGACGGGGTGCAGAAGGCCAACTCCGGCCATCCCGGCGCACCGATGGGCATGGCCGAGATCGCCGAAGTGCTGTGGAACCGCCACCTGCGCCACAATCCGGCCAATCCCAAGTGGGCCGATCGCGACCGCTTCGTGCTGTCCAACGGCCATGGCTCGATGCTGCTTTATTCGTTGCTGCACCTGACCGGCTACGACCTGTCGATCGACGACCTGAAGAACTTCCGCCAGCTGCACAGCAAGACCCCGGGCCACCCGGAGTACGGCTACGCACCCGGCGTCGAGACCACCACCGGCCCGCTCGGCCAGGGCATCACCAACGCCGTCGGCATGGCCATGGCCGAGAAGCTGCTGGCCGCGGAGTTCAACAAGCCGGGCCACGAGATCGTCGACCACCGCACCTGGGTCTTCCTCGGCGACGGCTGCCTGATGGAAGGCATTTCGCACGAGGCCTGCGCGCTGGCCGGCACCTGGGGCCTGGGCAAGCTGGTCGCCTTCTGGGACGACAATGGCATTTCCATCGACGGCCACGTCGAGGGCTGGTTCACCGACAACACGCCGAAGCGCTTCGAGGCCTACGGCTGGCATGTGGTGCCGAACGTCAACGGCCATGATCCGGCGGCCATCCATGCCGCCGTCGAAGCCGCCAGGGCCGTTACCGACAGGCCCTCGCTGATCTGCTGCAAGACGGTGATCGGCCTCGGTTCGCCGAACAAGGCCGGCACGCATGACGTGCATGGCGCGCCGCTGGGCGATGCCGAAATCGCCGCCGCCCGCGCCCACATCGGCTGGGCGCATGCCCCGTTCGAGATCCCGCAGGATGTGTATGCCGGTTGGGATGCGAAGAAGCAGGGCGCCGAACGCGAGGCCGACTGGAACAACAAGTTCGCCTCATACGCCAAGGCCTTCCCGGCCGAAGCGGCCGAGTTCAAGCGCCGCATGGCCGGGGAGCTGCCGGCGAACTGGCCCGCGCATGCGAAGCAGGCGATCGAGACGGCCAACGCCAAGGCCGAAACCGTCGCCACGCGCAAGGCCTCGCAGATCGCCATCAACGCATTGGCCCCGGCGCTACCCGAGTTCCTCGGCGGCTCTGCCGACCTGACCGGTTCCAACCTGACCAACTGGTCGGGCTGCAAGGCGGTTTCCGGCAAGAGCACCGGCAATTACATTTCCTACGGCGTGCGCGAGTTCGGCATGGCGGCGATCATGAACGGCATGGCGCTGCACGGCGGACTGTTGCCCTTCGGCGGCACCTTCCTGATGTTCTCCGAATACTCGCGCAATGCCCTGCGCATGGCGGCGCTGATGAAGCAGCGCGTGATCCACGTATTCACGCACGATTCGATCGGCCTCGGCGAAGACGGCCCGACCCACCAGCCGGTGGAGCAGACCGCCACGCTGCGCATGATTCCCAACATGGATGTCTGGCGTCCCTGCGACACGGTGGAAACCCTGGTGGCCTGGACTTCGGCCGTGGAAAAGCTCACCGGCCCGACTTCGCTGTGCCTGTCGCGGCAGAACCTGCCCTTCGTCGCCCGCGACGCGGCGACCATCGCCAATGTCGCGCGCGGCGGCTACGTGATTTCGGAGGCCAAGGGCGGCAAGCCCAAGGCGGTGATCATCGCCACCGGCTCCGAAGTCGATGTCGCGCTCAAGGCCCAGGCGGCGATGGAAGCCGAGATCCCGGTGCGCGTGGTGTCGATGCCCAGCACCAATGTCTTCGACCGCCAGGACGCGGGCTATCGTGATTCGGTGCTGCCGCGCGGCGTGCCGCGCGTGGCCATCGAGGCCGGCGTCAGCGACGGCTGGTACAAGTATGTCGGCGTGGACGGCGTCGTCATCGGCCTCGACCGCTTCGGCGAATCCGCCCCCGCCGGACAATTGTTCAAGGAATTCGGCTTCACGGCGGGCAACGTCGTGAAGGCAGTGGAAAAGCTCATTTAATCACTACTGGAGATCATCCAAATGGCTATCAAAGTCGGTATCAACGGTTTCGGCCGCATCGGCCGCATGGTGTTCCGCGCTATCGCCAAGGACTTTCCGAGCATCGAGGTGGTTGGCATCAACGACCTCCTGGCCCCCGACTACCTGGCCTACATGCTCAAGTACGATTCGGTCCATGGCAACTTCAAGGGCGACATTGCCGTCGAAGGCAATAACCTGGTGGTCAATGGCAAGAAGATCCGGCTGACGGCCGTCAAGGATCCCGCCGAACTGAAGTGGAACGAAATCGGCGCCGACCTGGTGATCGATTGCACCGGCCTCTTCCTGACCAAGGAGGCTTGCGAGAAGCACCTTGCCGCCGGTGCCAAGAAGGTGGTGCAGTCGGCGCCCTCGAAGGATGACACGCCGATGTTCGTCTTCGGCGTCAACCACACCAAGTACGCCGGCGAGAAAATCGTTTCCGCCGCCTCCTGCACCACCAACTGCCTGGCCCCGGTGGCCAAGGTGCTGCACGACAACTGGGGCATCAAGCGCGGCCTGATGACCACGGTGCATGCCGCCACGGCGACGCAGAAGACCGTCGACGGCCCGTCCAACAAGGACTGGCGCGGCGGTCGCGGCATCCTCGAAAACATCATCCCGTCCTCCACCGGCGCCGCCAAGGCCGTCGGCGTGGTGATCCCGGAACTCAACAAGAAGCTGACCGGCATGTCCTTCCGCGTGCCGACCTCCGACGTGTCGGTGGTCGACCTGACGGTGGAACTGAACAAGGAAGCCTCCTACGCCGAGATCTGCGCGGCGATGAAGGCCGCCTCGCAGGGCGCCATGAAGGGCATCCTCGGCTACACCGAAGAGAAGGTCGTCGCCACCGATTTCCGCGGCAGTCCGGCGCCCTCGACCTTCGACGCCGAAGCCGGCATCGCGCTGGACTCGACCTTCGTCAAGGTCGTCGCCTGGTACGACAACGAGTACGGCTACACCTGCAACATGCTGCGCTTCGTCAAGCACGTGGCGGGCTGAGGACGGCGGACGGACGACAGGGGACAGAAACATGGCCAGTTTCAAGCGTCTTTCCGATTTCGACCTGGCAGGAAAGCGCGTCTTCATTCGCGCCGACCTCAATGTCCCGGTCAAGGATGGCAAGGTCACCTCCGATGCCCGCATCACGGCATCGATGCCGACCATCGCGCATTGCCTGAAGGCCGGCGCCAAGGTGATGGTCACCTCGCACCTCGGTCGTCCGGAGGAGGGCGTGTTCACCGAAGAAAACTCGCTGAAGCCGGTGGCCGATGTCATGGCCCAAAAGCTTGGCAAGCCGGTGCGCGTGATCCGCGACTGGGTTGACGGCGGATTCGAAGTCGCCGCCGGCGAAGTCGTGCTGCTGGAGAACTGCCGCTTCAACAAGGGCGAAAAGAAGAACGTCGAAGCCACGGCGCGCAAGTACGCGGCGCTGTGCGACATTTTCGTCATGGATGCCTTCGGCACTGCGCATCGCGCCGAGGCTTCCACTTACGGCGTCGCCCAGTACGCTCCGGCGGCCTGTGCCGGCCTGCTGGTGGCCGAGGAACTCGAAGCCCTGACCAAGGCGCTGGCGACTCCGGCGCGGCCGATGGTGGCCATCGTCGGCGGCTCCAAGGTTTCAACCAAGCTTACCGTGCTCGAAGCCCTGTCCGAAAAGGTCGATCAGCTGGTGGTTGGTGGCGGCATCGCCAACACCTTCCTCAAGGCTTCCGGCAGGAACGTCGGCAAGTCGCTGTGCGAGGACGATCTGGTGCCGACGGCGCAGGCGCTGATGAAGAAGATGACGGCGCGCGGCGCCACCATCCCGATCGCGGTTGACGTGGTCTGCGGCAAGAAGTTCGACGCCGCCGAGCCGGCGGTGGCCAAGGATGCGGGGGCCGTGAGCGACGATGACATGATTTTCGACATCGGCCCGAAGTCGGCGCAGGAACTGGTCGACATCATCATGAAGGCCGGCACGGTGGTCTGGAACGGCCCGGTCGGCGTGTTCGAGTTCGACCAGTTCGGCGCCGGCACCCGGGCGATCGCCATGGCCATCGCCAATACCAGGGCCTTCACGCTGGCGGGCGGTGGCGACACCATCGCGGCGATCCAGAAGTACGACATCTACGACAAGGTGTCCTACATTTCGACCGCGGGTGGGGCCTTCCTCGAGTTTCTCGAAGGCAAGAAATTGCCGGCCGTGGAGATGCTCGAACAGCGGGCGGCTGGATGACGGTTTCGCTCCAGCGCTCGACCAAGATCGTCGCCACGCTGGGTCCCGCGTCCGGCAACCCCGAGCGCATGCGGGAACTGGTCGCCGCCGGGGTGGATGTGGTCCGCATCAACTTTTCCCACGGCACGGCCGATGATCATCGTCAGCGCGTGGACGCGCTGCGTGCCGCGGCGCACGCCGCCGGGCGAACCGTGGGCGTGATGGCGGACTTGCAGGGCCCCAAGATCCGCATCGGCAAGTTTGCGTCCGGTCCGGTCCGGATCAAGGCCGATCAGGAGTTCGTTCTGGACGCTTCCTGCACCCTCGGTGACAACGGGCGGGTGGGGCTCGATTATCCCGACCTGGTCAAGGACGTGCAGGCCGGCGACGTGCTGCTGCTCGACGACGGGCGCACGGTATTCGACGTGTTGCGGATCCAGGGCACGGAGATCCTGTGTCGCAACCGCCACGACGGCGAATTGTCGAACAACAAGGGCATCAACAAGCAGGGCGGCGGCCTCACGGCGCCGGCGCTGACCGCCAAGGACATGGAGGACATCCGCACCGCGGCCAGCCTCGGCATCGACTATGTGGCGGTGTCCTTCCCCAAGTCGGGCGACGACATGCGCCTGGCGCGGGCCTTGCTGCAGGCGGCGGGCTCGAACGCGCTGCTGGTGGCCAAGATCGAGCGCGTCGAGGCGATCGAGAACCTCAACAACATCCTCGAGGCCACCGACGGCGTCATGGTGGCGCGCGGCGACCTGGCGGTGGAGGTCGGCGATGCGGCGGTGCCCGCACTGCAAAAGCGCATCATCCGCACCGCGCGCGACTTCAACAAGTTTTCGATCACCGCGACGCAGATGATGGAATCGATGATCCACAGCCCGGTGCCTACCCGCGCCGAGGTGTCGGATGTGGCCAATGCCGTGCTCGACGGCACCGATGCCGTGATGCTCTCTGCGGAGACGGCGACCGGCGATTACCCGATACAGTCGGTGGAAGCCATGGTGCGCATCTGCGTCGAAGCGGAGAAATCATCCGATTTCCCGCTCGACACGCATTTCCTCAATCGCGTGTTCACCCGCATCGACCAGTCGATCGCCATGGCCGCGCTGTTCGCCGCGCATCACCTGAAGGTCAAGGCGATCGCCTCGCTGACCGAGTCGGGGTCGACCGCATTGTGGATGTCCCGGGTCAATACCGGCATACCGATCTACGCCCTGACCCAGGAAGTGCGGACGCGTTACAAGGTGAGTATTTTCAAGGGGGTGTTCCCCCTCATGTTGCCGCAAAGCGGCCACGATCGGGATCGGATACTCTTTGATGCCGAGGAAGCGCTGATTGCCGCCGGTGCCGTGGCGATCGGCGACCTGATCGTGCTGACCATCGGCGAGCCCATCGGCAAGTCGGGCGGCACCAACACCATGAAGATCGTCAAGGTGGGCGAACACCGTTCCAATCATTAAACCCAGCAAACCAGTCACAGCGAATCCATTTTTTCCAGGAGATTGCCATGCCCCTCGTATCCATGCGCCAACTGCTCGACCATGCCGCCGAAAACGGCTACGGCCTGCCGGCGTTCAACGTCAACAACCTGGAACAGATCCAGGCCATCATGGAAGCCGCCCAGGAAACCAACAGCCCGGTGATCATGCAGGGCTCGGCCGGCGCCCGCAAATATGCCGGCGAACCCTACCTGCGCCACCTGATCGAGGCGGCGATCGAGACCCACCCCGACATCCCGATCGTGATGCACCAGGACCACGGCGCCAGCCCGTCGATCTGCATCCAGTCGATGCGCTCGGGCTTTTCCAGCGTGATGATGGACGGCTCGCTGCTGGAAGATGCCAAGACCCCGGCCAGCTTCGATTACAACAGCAAGGTGACCCGCCATGTGGTGGACATCGCCCACGCCATCGGCGTTTCGGTGGAAGGCGAACTGGGTTGCCTCGGTTCGCTCGAATCCGGCATGGGCGAGAAGGAAGACGGCCACGGCGCCGAGGGCGTCCTGTCGCACGACCAGCTGCTGACCGATCCCAACGAAGCCGCCGAGTTCGTCAAGGCCACCGGCGTCGATGCCCTGGCCATCGCCATCGGCACCAGCCACGGCGCCTACAAGTTCACCCGGCCGCCCACCGGCGCCGTGCTGCGCATCGACCGCATCAGGGAAATCCACGCCCGCCTGCCCAACACCCATCTGGTGATGCACGGCTCCAGCAGCGTGCCGCAGGACTGGCTCAAGATCATCAACGAGAACGGCGGCGAGATGGGCGCGACCTACGGCGTGCCGGTCGAGGAAATCGTCGAAGGCATCAAGAACGGGGTGCGCAAGATCAACATCGACACCGACCTGCGCATGGCGTCCACCGGCGCCATCCGCCAGTATTTCAACAAGGACCGCAAGAACTTCGATCCGCGCAAGTACCTGGCCGAGGCGCGCAAGGCGATGAAGGAAATCTGCAAGGCGCGCTACGAGGCCTTCGGTTGCGCCGGCCAGGCGGCGAAGATCAAGGCGGTGGCCCTTGAAAAAATGGCCGAGCGCTACAAGAAGGGCGAGTTGAACGCAGTGGTGAAGTAAGAATCGAATTGGAGTAAAGTTCCGGGCCGCCGGGCGCTTCCGACGGCCTTTTCACTGGTCTTTGCATGGATATCCGTTCCCACACCTTCGACCGCCTGCGCAAGTTCTTCAGCGGCAGCCTCGATGTCGTCGAATACGCCGGCCTGATGGTGATCGCCATCGCCACCACGATCGCGATGTACCAGGAGGCGATGGTCATGGTCGAGGCCAGGCGCGTGACGCTGTCCGACCTGCTGCTGATGTTCCTCTACCTCGAGGTGCTGGCGATGATCGGCCAGTATGTCAAGTCCGGCCAGCTGCCGGTGCGGTTTCCGCTGTATATCGGAATGGTGGCGCTGGCGCGCTACCTGATCCTCGACATCAAGGACATGACCGAGTGGCGCATGCTGGCGGTCACCGCGGCGATCTTCCTGTTGACCGTTTCCGTGCTGGCGATCCGCTATGGCCACGTGCGTTATCCCTACCGCGAAGATGCCGAGAAGGACCCCGGCAAAGCCTACGTCCGCGAATGAACCCTGCCCAGAGCCCGCCATGCCCATTCCCGCCACCCCGTTGCTGTTCGAATCGACCCTCAGGAGCCTGCCGCTGCTGGGGCGCGGCAAGGTGCGTGACATCTATGCCGTCGGTGACGACAAGCTGCTGATCGTTACCACCGACCGGCTTTCCGCGTTCGACGTGATCCTGCCCGATCCGATTCCGGGCAAGGGCGCGGTGCTGACGGCGGTGGCCAATTTCTGGTTCGGCAAGCTGGCCCACGTGGTGCCCAACCAGCTGACCGGCATCGATCCCGAGTCCGTGGTGTCCGGCGCAGACGAGAAATCCCAGGTATGCGGCCGTGCACTGGTGGTCAAGCGCCTCAAGCCGCTGCCGATCGAGGCCGTGGCGCGCGGTTACCTGATCGGTTCGGGCTGGAAGGACTACCAGGCCACCGGCGCCGTCTGCGGCATTCCGCTGCCGGCCGGCCTGCAGCTGGCCCAGCAGCTGCCCGAGCCCCTGTTCACGCCGGCGACCAAGGCGGAGATGGGCGACCATGACGAAAACATCAGCTACGCGGCGGTCGAAAAGCTGGTCGGCGCCGAGCTGGCAAAGACCGTCAAGGAGACCACGCTGCGCCTGTATCGCGAGGCGGCGGCATTCGCCCGGGTGCGCGGCATCATCATCGCCGACACCAAGTTCGAATTCGGCCGCGACGACGAGGGCCGCCTGCACCTGATCGACGAAGTCCTGACGCCGGATTCCTCGCGCTTCTGGCCGGCCGACCGCTACAAGCCCGGCAGCAGTCCGCCCAGCTTCGACAAGCAGTTCGTCCGCGACTACCTGGAAACCCTGGACTGGAACAAGAAGGCGCCGGGGCCGAAGCTGCCGCGGGAGATCATCGAAAAAACCGCGGCCAATTATCTCGAAGCGCTGACCCGCCTGACCGGCATCCAGGCCGGCTGATACGGGCCATGAGCCAGGCCAGCGCCGTGTCGCCAGCGCCGACTTCCGGGGTCCGCAGCATCGGCTTTGCCGCGCCGCTGGGCTGGCTGGCCCGCGGCTGGCAGGATCTGTGGCGGCAACCGGCGGCCAGCCTGTTCTACGGCGTGGCGATTGCCGTGGCCGGCGCCGTGATCCTCGGCGTGACGGCGCGCCTGCCCTATCTGTTCGCCGCCGCCATAACGGGGTTCCTGCTGGTGGCACCCATGCTGGCGGCCGGGCTGTATGAACTCTCGCGCCGCTATCTTGCCGGTGAGCAGGCCACGCTGGTCGATTCCATGTGGGCCTGGCGCCGCAACCCCTCGGCCCTGGTCGGCTTCGCCCTGCTCTCGATACTGGCCGGCACGGCCTGGCAGGTGGCATCGGTGGTGATTGTCGCGCTGTTCTACAAGGGGCCCGCGCTGGCGCCGATGGCGATGATGATCGAGGTGCTGGTCAATCCCCAGCACTACCTGCTGTTCTTCGTCTACATGTGCGTGGGCGGCCTGCTCGCCGCCCTGGTGTTCGCCGTCAGCGTGGTGTCGATGCCGATGCTGGTCGACCGCCGCTGCGACCTGCTGACGGCGCTCGTCACCAGCGTCAACGCCGTCGCCGAGAATCCGCTGCCCCTGGCGCTGTGGGCGACGATTCTGATGCTGCTGACCGGTCTCGGTTTCGCCACCTTGCTGCTGGGCATGATCGTGATCCTGCCCTGGCTCGGGCACGCCAGCTTCCACGCCTACAAAGACCTGGTCCGGTAAGTGGTCGCTGACGAGGCCTTGAAAGCCTCACCTTTCGTACCCATCATGGACACCATGAACCCACTCCTCGATTTCAGCGGCCTGCCCCGCTTCGACGCCGTTCAGCCCGAACACGTCGCCCCCGCCATCCGCCAGCTGCTCGATGAGAATCGTGCCCTGATAGAAACCCTGATCGCGCCGGAAACCGCGGCGACCTGGGACGCCTGCGTGCAGCCCATGCTCGATGCCGGCGAACGCCTGTCGCGCGCCTGGGGCATCGTCGGCCACCTGCATTCGGTCAATGACGTGCCGCCCTGGCGCGAGGCCTACAACGCCATGCTGCCGGAAGTGTCGGGCTTCTATGCCGACCTCGGGCAGAACCTGGCGCTGTTCGCCAAGTACAAGAGCCTCGCCGCGAGCGCGGAATTCCCGACCTTGTCGCCGGCGCGCAAGCGGATCATCGAAAACGACCTGCGCGACTTCCGCCTCTCCGGCGCCGAACTACCCGAGGATCAGAAGCCGCGCTTCAAGGAAATCCAGGAAGAACTCTCGGCGCTGGGCGCAAAGTTCTCCGAGAACCTGCTCGACGCCACCAATGCCCATGCCGAGTGGATAGAGGACGAAGCCGGCCTTGCCGGCCTGCCCGACGATGCGAAAGCTGCAGCAAAAGCGGCGGCCGAGAAAGACGGCAAACAGGGTTGGAAGTTCACGCTGCAGGCGCCGTCCTACCTTCCCGTGCTGCAGTTCTGCGACAACCGCGAGCTGCGCGCGCGCATGTACCGCGCCTACGCTACGCGGGCTTCCGAGTTCGGCCCTGCCGAGCGCGACAACGGCCCGCTGATCGAGCGCCTGCTGGCCTTGCGCCACGAGGAGGCGCAATTGCTCGGCTACGCCAACTTTGGCGAAGTCTCGCTGGCCACCAAGATGGCCGATACGCCGGCCCAGGTCGCGGCCTTCCAGCGCGACATGGCGAAAAAGGCGCGCCCCTTCGCCGCGCGCGACGTCGCCGAACTGCGCGAATTCGCCAGCCGGGAACTCGGCATGGAAACCCTGGAAAGCTGGGATCTGGCCTGGGCCTCGGAAAAGCTCAAGCAGCGGCGCTACAGCTTTTCCGACGACGAAGTGAAGCAGTACTTCCCCGAACCCAAGGTGCTGGCAGGGCTGTTTCGCGTCATCGAGTCCCTGTTCGCCGTCAAGCTGGCGCCCGATACCGCGCCGGTGTGGCATCCTGCCGTGCGCTTCTTCCGCATCGAGCGTGCGGGAAAACTGATCGGCCAGTTCTACCTCGATCTCTACGCGCGCGAAACCAAGCGCGGCGGCGCCTGGATGGACGAGGCGATCACCCGCCGTCGCATCCTTGGCGGCGTGCAGACGCCGGTGGCCTACCTCAACTGCAACTTCCCGGCGCCGGTCGGCGAGGGTGCCCAAATGCGACCGGCGACGTTCAGCCACGACGATGTCATCACCCTGTTCCACGAATGCGGCCACGGCCTGCATCACCTGCTGACCCAGGTGGACGAGCTGCCGGTGTCGGGCATCCACGGCGTCGAATGGGATGCGGTGGAACTGCCGAGCCAGTTCATGGAGAACTTCTGCTGGGAATGGGACGTGCTGTCCGCCATGACCGGTCATGTCGACAGCGGCGCGCCGTTGCCGCGCGCGCTTTACGACAGGATGATCGCGGCAAGGAACTTCCAGAGCGGGCTGCAGATCCTGCGCCAGATCGAGTTCGGCCTGTTCGACCTGCTGCTGCACAGCGAGTTCGTGCCCGGCGGCGAGCGCAGCTTCATGGACCTGCTGGCGACTGTGCGCAGCGAAGTGGCGGTGCTGGCGCCGCCCGACTGGAACCGCTTCCCCCACAGCTTCTCGCACATCTTCGGCGGCGGCTATGCGGCCGGCTACTACAGTTACAAGTGGGCCGAAGTCCTCTCGGCCGACGCCTACGAAGCCTTCGAGGAAGCCGCCAAAACCTCGGGCAGTACGCTGGACGCCAATACCGGGGAACGCTTCTGGCGCGAGATTCTTTCAGTCGGCGGTTCGCGCCCGGCGCTCGAATCCTTCAGGGCATTCCGCGGCCGCGACCCGCTGCCGGATGCCCTGCTGCGGCACAACGGGATGACCGCGGTTGCGTAATCCGGCCGCCTGAATTGCCGTAGCGCCAGAGCCGACTGCCGTCGGGCGCTCAGTAACCCTTTTCGCGCAGGCTGTCCTTGGCGAGCGCGGTGCTGAAGTCGAGCCCCGTGAAGTACTTTTGCAGAGGACACTCCACGTTGCTTTCGCACTGATGCTCACGCGCGCACTCGCGCTGGGTCTGGTCCAGGGCGACGATCTGTCCGCATACCGGACAGGATTCGATGGGCGAATCGAACACGGCACACCTCCTTCGAAGGGTGGACTTGCCCTCCGCTTTGATTATAGACAGTCGCCCCGCTCGGGTATCATCGACGCATGAAGATCGCCACGTGGAACGTCAATTCGCTCAAGGTGCGCCTGCCGCACGTGCTCGACTGGCTGGCGGCGACGCAGGCGGACGTGCTCTGCCTGCAGGAAACCAAGATGGAGGACAAGGCGTTTCCTTACGCCGAACTGGAAGCCGCCGGCTACCGCGCCGCGCACAACGGGCAGAAGACCTACAACGGTGTCGCGATACTCGCCCGCGGCACGCTGGAGGAGGTCCGTTTCGACATCCCCGATTTCGCCGACGAACAGAAGCGCGTGCTGGCGGCGACCATCGACGGAGTGCGCGTGGTCTGCGCCTACATGCCCAACGGGCAGGAGGTCGGCAGCGACAAATATGAATACAAGCTGCGCTGGCTGGCGGCCCTGAAAGACCATCTGCGCGGCGAATTGCAGCGCTTCCCGCAATTGGCCCTGCTCGGCGATTACAACATCGCGCCGGAGGACCGCGACGTGCATGACCCGGCGGCGTGGAAGGACCAGATCCTGTGCAGCGAACCGGAGCGCGCGGCCTTCCGCCAGTTTGTCGAACTCGGCCTGGTCGATGCCTTCCGCCTGTTCGAGCAGCCGCCCAAGCTCTACTCGTGGTGGGACTACCGGCAGATGGGCTTCCGGCTCAACCGCGGCCTGCGCATCGACCATATCCTGCTGTCGCCGCCGCTTGCGGCGGCCTGCGGCGCCTGCGTCATCGACAAGGCGCCGCGCAAGCTGGAACGCCCATCAGACCATGCGCCGGTGCTGGCGACTCTGGCCCCGCAATCGACATGAAAACGAAGTTTCAGAAAAAGCCAAAGGCGGGCCCCCCGGCGCCAAGGAAAAAGGGGGAAAAAAACCGCGGCCGAACTCGGCGCGCTGTATCCGGCTCTGGCGCAACTCCCCGCCACCCTGTTGCAGCGTGTTGCCGACTCCTTGCAGGAGCTTTCCGTCCCGTCCGGCACCGTGGTCTTCGACGAGCATCAGCCCTGCCGCGGTTTTCCCTTCGTGCTGGCCGGCGCGGTGCGCGTCGCCAAGCAGAGCGCCGGCGGCCGCGAGCTGCCGCTGTATCGCGTGCAGTCCGGCGAGAGCTGCATCATCAGCTCGAGTTGCCTGCTCGGCCACGTCGACTACAACGCGCGCGGCACAGCCGAGGGCCCGACCACGCTGGCGCTGCTGCCGCGTCCGCTGTTCGACGAACTGCTGGGCCAGGCGGTGTTTCGCGATTTCGTCTTTGCGCTGTTTTCCGAACGCATGGCCGAACTGATGCAACTGGTGGAAGAAGTCGCCTTTCGCAAGCTGGACCAGCGCCTGGCGGCCCTGCTGCTGGGCAAGGGGCGCGTGGTGCATGCTACGCACCAGCAACTGGCGGACGAACTGGGCAGCGTGCGCGAGATGGTCAGCCGCCTGCTCAAGGGCTTTGCCGAGCAGGGCCTGGTCAAGCTCGGTCGCGAACAGGTCGAGGTGCTCGACGCCGCGGGTTTGCGAAAAATGGCCTCTGTGACTTAGGTTACAGTCAGGCGCCGGGGGGAACTGGTGTAATGCGCTCACTGTTGCACAACCCCTCAAGGAGAACTCCATGAAACTCAATGTTGGCGGCATCGATCGCGTAGTGCGTATTGCTGCAGGTCTTGGACTGGTTGGCTGGGCGGCCATGGGCGGCCCGGTGTGGGCGTGGATCGGCGTGGTGCCGTTGGCCACGGGCGCCATCGGCTGGTGTCCGCCCTACGCGATCTTCGGCTTCAGCACCTGCGCGGTGAAGAAGCAGGCCTGAGCCCTCACATGATCGGTTGCGGTGGGTCCATGGCCGGCCGCAGCCAGCGCAGCACTCCCAAGCCCGCGGCGCGGCCGCTGGCAAAGCAAGCGGTGAGCAGGTAGCCGCCGGTCGGGGCTTCCCAGTCGAGCATTTCACCCGCGCAGTATGTGCCGGGCACGGCCCGCAGCATCAGGTTTTCGTCGAGTGCGGCGAAGTCTATGCCGCCGGCGCTGCTGATGGCTTCGTCGAGCGGGCGCGGCGAATCGAGGCGCAGCGGCAGCGACTTGAGGATCGCCGCGAGCCTTTCTGGCGCGGCGAGATCAAACGGCGTCGCATATTCGTGGAGCAGTGCGGCCTTTACACCCGTGATGCCGGCGCGCCGGCGCAGGTGGTTGGCCAGCGAATCGCGACCGCGCGGGTGCGCCAGGTCTTGCGTGAGGCGCTGCAGGTCGCGCCCCGGCGCCAGATCGATCCCGAGCGTGGCGCTGCCCGCCGTTTCGATGGTGTCGCGCAGCGGTGCCGACAGCGCGTAGACAAGATTGCCTTCGACGCCGTGTTCGGTGACTAGGAATTCGCCTTCCTGCTTGATCACCGAACCATCCGGCGCCATGAACGCGGCGCCGACGTTCTTCACCGGCGTACCGGCATAGCGCTGTTTCATGTGTTCGCTCCATGCCACGTCGAAGCCGCAGTTGGCCGGACGCAGGCGTTCCACCTTGATGCCGCGCGCCGCCAGCAGCGGCACCCAGGCGCCGTCCGAACCCAGCTTCGCCCAACTGCCGCCGCCCAATGCCAGCACCGTGGCGTGGGCGCCGACTTTTGTCTCGCCCGCCGGCGTGGCGAAGCGCAGCGTCCCTTCGCCATCCCAGCCCAGCCAGCGATGGCGCGCGTGGAACACCACGCCTGCGGCGCGCAGCCGGTGCAGCCAGGCACGCAGCAGCGGCGCTGCCTTCATCTCATGCGGGAAGACGCGGCCCGAACTGCCGACGAAGGTGGCGATGCCGAGTTCCTGCGCCCAGTCGCGCAGTTGCCGCGGGCCGAAATCCTCGAGCCAGTGGCCGACCTCGGCGCGGCGCGCGCCATACCGCGTGACGAAGACTTCAGGGGCCTCGGAATGCGTCAGGTTGAGCCCGCCGCGGCCGGCGAGCAGGAACTTGCGCGCCACGGACGGCATTGCATCATAGACATCGACCCGCAGCCCGGCGGCGGCCAGCACCTCTGCGGCCATCAGTCCGGTCGGGCCGCCGCCGATGACGGCGATGCGATGCGGTGCTACGGCGGCTGCGGGCTTAGTGGCGGTCACGATCCGCCAGCGCGTTGGCGAGGCGCACGTAATCCGCCACGGCGATGTCTTCGGCGCGCGCCGTGGGCGCGATGCCCAGTGCGGCGAGGGCGTCCTCGCCGATGAATTCGCGCAGGGTGTTGCGCAGCATCTTGCGCCGCTGCGAGAAGGCCGCGGTGACCACCTTGGCGAACAGTGCCGGATCGGTCGCCGTCTCGCCGGCGCCGACTTCTTTCCTGGGGATCATGCGCACGATGGCGGAGTCGACCTTCGGTGGCGGGTTGAAGGCGCCGGGCGGCACGATGAACAGGCGCTCCATGTGATAGCGGTACTGCAGCATCACCGAGAGCCGCCCATAGTCCTTGCTGCCCGGTTCGGCGACCATGCGATCCACGACTTCCTTCTGCAGCATGAAGTGCATGTCATACACCAGCGGCGCGAAGGGCACCAAATGGAACAGCAGCGGGCTGGAAATGTTGTAGGGCAGGTTGCCGACGATCTTCAGTCGCCCCGCGCCCTTCAAGGCGCCGAAGTCGAACTCCAGCGCATCGCCTTCGTGGATCGCCAGCCGTTCCGGCGTGAAGCGCTGCCGCAGGCGCGCGATCAGGTCGCGGTCGATCTCGACCACATGCAATTGGGCTAGGTGTTCGAGCAGCGGTTCGGTGAGCGCGCCCAGTCCTGGCCCGATTTCGACCACGGTGTCGCCGTCGCGCGGCGCGATGGCGTCGACGATCTTGCGGATGATGCCGTCGGACACCAGGAAGTTCTGGCCAAAACGGCGCCGGGGCCCCCCCCCCCTCCTTTGGGGCGCGGTTAGGGGGGGGGGCGGGGCGGGGCGGGTTAAGCGACCGGGAGCGAGCGCCAAACCGTTTCCGGGCGGTATGCCCGGCGACGCCTTTCATGCGGTGCGCGCCTCGGCCGCCGGCATGCCCTCGTGGAATACCATCAGGGTGCCGGGCTCCATCGTGGTCCAGGCTTCGTTGTCGGTCAGCGGCAGCGTGGCGATCACGGCGACGCGGTCGTCGGGATTCGTCACCGCGCTGAAATCGACGCTGACGTCCTGGTCCTTCAGGTGGGCGACGGCGAACGGCGCCTGGCGCACGACGTAGGCCAGTTTGGTGGCGCAGTGGGCGTAAAGGCAGTTGCCATTGCTGAGCAGGAAGTTGAACTCGCCGCGGGCGGAAATTTCGCGCGTGATGTTCGCCAGGAAATCGAACATCGGCTGGCGCAGCGGCATCGCTTCGCCGAATTCCTCGCGCAGGCGTTGCAACAGGAAGCAGAAGGCCAGTTCGGAATCGGTGTCGCCGACCGGGACGAAGCTGCCGTCGAGGGTCGGGGCGAACTCCTTGAGGTTGCCGCCGTTATGGGCGAACAGCCAGTAGCGGCCCCACAGTTCGCGCTGGAAGGGATGGGTATTCTCCAGCGCGATGCGGCCCTGGGTCGCCTTGCGGATGTGGGCGATGACGTTTTTCGAACGGATCGGATAGTGGCGCACCAGTTCGGCCACGGCCGAATGGGCCGACGGTTCGACGTCGAGAAAGACCCGGCAGCCCGGCCCTTCGAAGAAGGCGATGCCCCAGCCGTCCTGATGCACGTCGGTGAGCCCGCCGCGGCTGCGAAAGCCCTCGAAGGAGAAGCAGATGTCGGTGGGGGTGTTGCCGTTCATGCCGAGCAACTGAGCCATGGCACGGGGGGCGGCGCGGCGGCGGCCTGCGCGCCGCCATGTCGATTGCCGCATCGACAGCGGCAAACAGGCTTTGCGGGGAAGCTCTGCCGGTGCCGGCGAGGTCGAGCGCCGTGCCGTGGTCGACCGAAGTCCGGATCACCGGCAGGCCCAGCGTGACGTTGATGCCCTCGTCGAAGGCGGCGTACTTGAGCACGCCGAGGCCCTGGTCGTGGTACATCGCCAGTTGCGCATCGGAGCCGGCGAGGACGTTCCTGGTAAACAGCGTATCGGCGGGCAGCGGGCCGACCAGATTCATGCCCTCGGCGCGCAGCTTGTCCAGCACCGGGGCGATCACCTCGATTTCCTCGCGGCCCATGTGGCCGCCTTCGCCGGCATGGGGGTTGAGGCCGGCGACGAGGATGCGCGGCGCGGCAATGCCGAACTTGTTGCGCAGGTCGGCGTGGAGGATGCGCAGGGTGGTTTCCAGGTCGTCGCGCGTGATGGCGGCGGCGACGTCCTTCAACGGCAGGTGTGTGGTGGCCAGTGCGACGCGCAGTCCGGCGCCGGCCAGCATCATCACCACGCGCGGCGTGCCCGTATGCTCGGCCAGGTATTCGGTGTGGCCGCTGAAGGGGATGCCGGCATCGTTGATGACGCCCTTGTGCACCGGCGCGGTGACCATCGCCGCATACCCGCCGCCGACGCAGCCGGCCAGCGCGGCGTCGAGCAGGTCGAGCACGTAGCGCGCGTTGGCCGGGTCGAGCCGTCCCGCCAGCGCCGACTTTTGCAGGGGGATGTGCCTGATTTCGATGCGGCCGGCATCGAGTCCGAGTTGCGCGGCGCGCGCCACCAGCAGTTTGCTGTCACCCAGCACCACCAGTCGCGCCGGCCACGTGCGCTCGGCCAGCCGCAGGCAGATGTCAGGGCCGATGCCTGCCGGTTCGCCGGAAGTGACCGCGATTGTCGGCAGCGGAAGGCCGTCAGCGCTCTTCGACGCGGAATTCGACATAGGCACGGTCGCGGATTTGCCGGACCCAGTCCTGGTAGGCCTCGTCGGCCTTGCGTTCGCGCAGCACCTGGCGTGCCGCGAGCCGCTGCCGTTCGTCGGTGACATTTTCGGTACGACGCTCCAGCACCTGGATCAGGTGGAAGCCGAAGGGTGACTGCACCGGCTGGCTGATCTGGTTTATTTTCAGCGCATCCATCGCCGCCTCGAAGTCGGGCACGGTATCGCCCTGGTACAGCCAGCCCAGGTCGCCGCCTTTCGCCGCGGAGAGGTCGTTGGAGTGCAGGCGCGCCAGCTCGGCGAAGTCGGCGCCGTTCTCCAGCCGTTCCTTGAGCGCGACCAGTTTGCGCTTCGCCTCGGCTTCGGATACGAGTTCGTTGACCTTGATCAGGATATGGCGGGCGCGGGTCTGCTTCAGCGCCGCCACCGGCTTGGCGGCGCCACCGGCCTGGTCGATCAGCTTGACGATGTGGAAGCCGGCCGGGCTGCGCAGGATGTCGCTGACTTCGCCAGGCTTGAGCTTCTTCACCGCGTCGGCATAGAGCGCCGGCAGGCGGTCGAGCGGCCGCGCGCCCATGAGTCCGCCGGAAAGCCCGTCGGGTGCGTCGGAATAGCTGGCGGCCACCTTGGCGAAATCGTCACCGCGGCGGATCTGGTCCAGCGCGGCCCGTGCCCGCGCGCCGATGCGCATCAACTGGTCGGGGGTTGCCTGCTCCGGTACCCGCAGGATGATGTGTGCGGTGCGCACTTCGATGTTGGCGCTGCCGCCTCCGGCCACGAGGTTCGCCAGGTAGTTGTCGATCTCGCCATCGGTAACCACGACGCGGCTTTGCACTTCGCGTTCGCGCAGGCGCGAGAGGACGATCTCCTCGCGAATCTCCTCGCGGAACTTGGCCCAGGCGATGCCGTCCTTTTCCAGCGCCGCGCGGAAGTCCTGCAACGGGAGCTTGTTGCCTTCGGCGATGCGGCGCATGGCGGCGTCGAGGTCAAGATCCGATACGCGCAGCCCGGTTTCCTTGGCGTACTGGAGCTGCACGCGATCGGTGATCATGCGCTCGAGCAGCTGCTTTTCCAGGACTTCGCGCGGCGGCAGCTGCACCTTCTGGTCGCGCAACTGGCGCTCCACGGTGGCGAGGCGGGCGCGCAGCTCGTAGGCGGTGATGGCTTCGTCGTTGACCACGGCGATGATGCGGTCGACCTCCAGCGGCTGCGCGCGTGGCGTCTGGGCATGGGCCAGCGAGATGGCGAGGCTGGAGAGCAGGCAGAGCAGCAGAATGCGAAATTTCATGGCGTATCGAAGGGCGACTCGGAGTTTTGCTGGTTGATCAGGCCGTAGCCGGGCACGTTGCGCTTGAGCATTTCGAGCGGGTTGGTGCCGACTTTGGCAAAGCCGTTGAATTCCAGCTGGACGAAGAAAGACGTGTTGGAATCCCGTTCCTGCGTCGCCAGGCGCTGGAACACCACGCGCCCGATCCAGCAGCCACCGTCGTACTCGAGGCCGGCGACGGTCTCGACCATGCGGCTCTCCTTGACCGAGTAGTTGATGCGGCCGACGCCATGCCAGCCGCCGGCGAGCGGCCACTGCCCCGAGACGTCGATCTGGCTCAAACCGGGCTGCTGCAGCTGGTCGCGGGTGTAGCGATAGCCCGCATTGAGCACCTTGCCCGCTTCAGGCTGGTAGCGCCCGCCGACGTTGAAACGTTCCATGCGGCGTACCTGCGGGCTGTACTGCAGGTTGGCATCGGCATAGGTTTTCGCCAGGATTTGTCCGGAGAACGAACCGAGCAGGTCGGCATAGCGGTCGGTGCGCAGCACTTCGGCGGGCGACGTCGGAGTCGCCGGCAGGCCGACCTTCTGGTCGGTGAAGTAGAAGCGCTGGCCGAAGGAGGCGCGCATGGTTTCGGCGCCGGTTTCCGGATCCAGCAGTCGTGAGGAAATCATCGCCGTCAGCTGGTTGGCATCGCCGATGCGGTCGGGGCCGCCATAGCGGTTTTCGGCGAAGGTCTGGGCGAAGTTGTAGTCCGTGGTGCTCGTGTCGAATACCGGGATCCGGTCCTGGTTGCGGTTCGGCACGTACAGGTAGTAAAGGCGCGGTTCCAGCGTCTGAATCAGCGACTTGCCCTGCCATCCGAAGTCGCGCTCGAAGACGACCCCCGAATCCACGCTGAACAGCGGAACGTTGCGCGTGATCGTGTCCGGCCCGCCGATGACGACGCCATTCACGTCGTAGCGGGTATCGAGATCGTAGCGGGTGGAATGCAGGCCGAGCTTGGGCGTGATGCTCAGGATGTCGGTCTGCAGGGGCAGCGAAAGCTGCGGGTACATGACGACGCGCTTGCCCTCGGTGGTGGTCGAGTTGCCGCTGCGGAAGTCGACGTACTCGCCCTTGAATCCAAATGTCATTCCATGCGGCAGGTCGCCGCGACTGGCGGTGACCGTCACCTGCGGCAGGCGCCGGTAAGGCTCCGTCACCGGCGGCAGGTCCGGATCCTGCAGGGTTTGGTAGCGCTGCGCCAGCAGGTTGGCCGACCACCAGCCGCCGCTGTAGCTGAGCGTGCCCTGGCGCAGCAGGTTGGTGCGCGAGACCACTCCCGCACCGCTGCCCAGGTCGCTGAAGAAGGTGTCGTCGGAGACGCCGTTGAGGTCCAGCGTGCCGTACAGGCCGTAGCCGAAGTTCTGCCGGTGCTTCACCGAGTAGGACGATCGCCGGATGTCGTTCTCCAGCTTGTCTTCGTTCAAATATTGACCATTGATGGTGCCACTGTAACTGGATTGCAGATAGCGGTACTCGCCGTTCCAGAGCATGCCGCGCTTTTCCATGTAGCGCGGCGCGACGGTCGCATCCATGTTGGGCGCGATGTTCCAGTAGAACGGCTGGGTGAACTCGATGCCGCTTTTGCTGGTGGAGCCAGCCGTGGGGGTCAGCAGGCCGCTCTTGCGCTCGTTGTTGAGCGAGAAGTTCAGCCAAGGCGAATAGAGGATGGGCGTCCCCAGGAAAACCAGGGTGGCATCGCGCGCGGTGCCTTCCTCCGCATCGTAGTCAAGGCGCAAATCGGCAGTGCGGACGAACCAGTCGGGATCGCGCCCCGCCACCGGCGCACAGGTGCTGTAGGTGGCATCGGTGAGGCGGTACCTGCCCTCGCCCTCGAAATCCATGCGCGCGGCTGCACCATGTCCGGTGGTGAGGCCCGTCGCTTCGGGCTCTTCGTCGCCGGTCCAGATCGCGCCGGTCTTGATGATCGCGGTCGACGGATTTGCCGACCGGCGTTCCTCGGTGCCGGTCCACAAGGTCGGCGCCGATCCGGTCTTGATGCGGCGGATGCTGTATTCGGGCTGTTCGAAGAAGCCGGTGCTTTCCTCCATCTGCATGCGCATGCGCGGCCCCTGCACGCGGTCGCCGTCGCGCGAGAGGCGGACGTTGCCTTCCGCTTCGATTTCCTCGATCGGCTGGCGATAGGTCAGGCGGTCGCTCTGCAGGCTGGAATTGCGCTTGCGCAATTCGACGCTGCCTTCGGCGACGAGTTCGATATCGGTCCTGCCGGCGATCCTGTCGGCAGCGACGAAGGTCGGCAGCGTTTCGCCGGGCTGCTTGAGCCATGGCATGACGCCCGACGCGGGCTTCAGTTCCGGAGCCGGCAGTTCGCCTGCCGCGACGTGGGCCGAATAGAGCGGCGGCAGCGTGCGTTCGGCCACCTGCGGCGGTTCCTGCGGTTTCTGGATGGCTTCCGCCGCCGTCAACTGCGGCGTGGCCGCGGGTGCGGCCGGTTGCGCGGGCGATGCGGAACTTGCCGTGGCGCTTGCCGCCGCCGGCGTTGCAGATTTCGCCGAAGGTGCACCGGGGGCGGGCCGGGGTACGGGTGCGGTTGCGGCCCGCGCCTGTTCGGCGGTCAGATCGACGCGTGCTGTCGGTGGCGCCTCCACCACGCGCGGGGCGGGTGCAACCGGCCTGGCGATGGCGGCGGGTTCGACAACGGCGGGCACCGGCGGCGTACCCGCGCCCAGCAGGGCGGGATTCACGCGCAAAGGCGGCAGCGGTTCGGCCACGGCGGAACCCGCAGCCAGCGCCAGCAAGGCGAGCAGTGAGCCGGGGCCGAATTGTCCGCGATGCGATTGAGACATGCCGTATCGGTGAGTGGGTGCAGCGGTGACGGAACGATGCAGACGCGAACGCGGCGTACTGCGTGCCGGGGAACCTCTTGTCGGCCGATGCTAGAATCGCGGATTCTAACACTTCGTGCCCGCGCAAAGCGCCCTGCGGCGGAGCTATTGAGCCATTCCAGGCATCGTTCGCATCTTCGACATGGAACGCCAGCAGCAAATCAAAACATGGCTCGCCGCCCACTTTCCGGGGCGCGCTTTCAGCCTCGCACCGGCCTCGGCCGACGCCAGTTTTCGCCGCTATTTTCGCGTCACGCTGGACGACGGTACAACGCGCATCGTCATGGATGCGCCGCCGGCGAACGAGGACTGCCGGCCCTGGCTGCATGTGCAGCGGCTTTTTCATGAGGCCGGAGTTCACGTGCCCGAAGTGCTGGCCCGCGACATCGAGCGCGGCTTCCTGCTGCTCTCGGATCTCGGCGCGACGACCTACCTGCAGGTGCTGGATGCGGCCAACGCCGCGCCGCTTTATGCGGATGCCATTGCGGCCCTGGTGAGGATACAGCGGGTCAGCCGGCCCGGCGCGCTGCCCGACTATGACGAAACGTTGTTGCGCCGCGAGCTTGAGCTGTTTCCCGAGTGGTTCCTCGCCCGACACCATCGGGTGGCCCTTACCGAAAGCGAACGACAGGGCCTGGCGACCGTCTTCGACTGCATCCTGGCAGTGAATCTGGCGGAACCGAAGGTGTTCGTGCATCGCGACTACCATTCGCGCAACCTGATGCGCACCGATGCTACCGGTGCCGGCAATCCCGGCATCATCGATTTCCAGGACGCGGTCTTCGGTCCGATCAGCTACGACATGGTGTCGCTGCTGAAGGACGCCTATATCGAGTGGGACGAAGAGCTTGCCCTCGACTGGCTGGTGCGCTACTGGGAAGCCGCGCGCAAGGCCGGGCTGCCGGTCCCCGGCGATTTCGGCAAGTTCTTCCGCGACTATGAATGGATGGGCGTGCAGCGCCACCTCAAGGTGCTCGGCATATTCGCCCGCCTTTACCATCGCGACGGCAAGGACGGCTACCTCAAGGACCTGCCTTTGGTGGCGCGCTATCTGCGCAAGGCCTGCGAGCGCTATGCCGAACTTTCGCCGCTGAGAAAGCTGCTGGACAAAGTGGAAGACAAGATCACCGTGCTTGGCTACAGCATGGACAAGCCGGCTGCATGAAAGCGATGGTGCTGGCGGCCGGGCGCGGTGAGCGCATGCGGCCCCTGACCGACCAGACGCCGAAGCCGCTCTTGCCGGTCGGTGGCAAGCCGCTGATCGTCTGGCTTCTGGAGCGCATGGCAAGGGCCGGGCTGCGCGACGTGGTGATCAATCACGCGCATCTGGGTGCGCAGATCGAGGCGGCGCTCGGCGACGGATCACGCTGGGACCTCTCGATCGCCTATTCACCGGAGCCCGAAGGTGCGCTGGAGACTGCCGGCGGCATCGCCAACGCGCTGCCGCTGCTGGGTTTTGAGGAGCCTTTCCTGGTGGTCAACGGCGACATCTGGTGCGATTGGAATCTGGCGCAGGCGCCGAACGTACTCGGCCCCGGCGATCTTGCGCATCTCGTGCTGGTGCCGAATCCCCCGCATCATCCGCAGGGCGACTTCGTGCTGCGCGGGAGTGAAGTCGGTGCCGATGGCACCGCGGACGGCGGTGCGCGCAGCTGCACGTTCTCGGGCATCGGCGTCTATCGTCCGCAAGTCTTCGCCGAGATCCGCCGCGGCGAGCCGGCGAAGCTGGCGCCCCTGCTGCGCGCGGCGATGGCGCAGCGGCGCGTCTCCGGCGAACTGCATGGCGGGCGCTGGGTGGATGTCGGCACGCCGCAAAGGCTTGCCGAGCTCGATGCCGAACTGCGTGCCGAACTGCACTCGCCATCGCAGCGGGGGATCCCGTCCCCGGCGCCTGCACGCGGGGACATATAATCGAAAGATGGAACCCTCACCCCCTCCGGCCGGCGACAGCTTCGCGGCGTATCGCCGGCGCCGACTTTCCCTGATCGAGCGCATGAGCCGCGGCGGCGGCGGGATTGCGCTGATCCCCACGGCGCCGGAACAGCCGCGCAATCGCGACACGCATTTCCCCTACCGCGCCGACAGCTATTTCCAGTACCTGACCGGCTTCACCGAACCGGAGGCGGTACTGGTGCTCGTCGCCGGTCGCGGCGACGCCGCGCCGCAATCGATCCTGTTCTGCCGCGAGAAGAATCTGGAAAGGGAAATCTGGGACGGTTTCCGCCATGGCCCGGACGGTGCCCGCGCGCTGTTCGGTTTCGATGCGGCGCATGCCATCGGCGAACTCGACGCCAAACTGGTCGAGCTGCTTGCCGACCAGCCGGCGCTGTGGTTTTCCATCGGCCACGATGCCGGCTGGGACGGCCGCATCGCGGTCGCGCTGAACAAGGTGCGTGCCGAGAGCCGCAGCGGCAAGCGTGCACCGGCGGCGATCCGCGACGTGCGCGCCGAGCTCGACGCCATGCGCCTGGTCAAGGATGGCGCGGAGCTTGCCATCATGCGGCGCGCCGCCGAGATTTCCACGGGCGCCCATGTGCGCGCCATGCGCTTTGTCAGGCCGGGCCGTTTCGAGTACGAAGTCGAGGCCGAACTGCTGCACGAGTTTCGCCGCCGGGGTTGCGAGTATCCGGCCTATACCTCGATCGTCGCCGGCGGGGCGAATGCCTGCGTGCTGCATTACGTCGGCAACGACCAGGTCCTGAAGGACGGCGACCTGCTGCTGATCGATGCCGGCGGCGAACTCGACGGCTACGCCTCCGACATCACGCGCTGCTTTCCGGTGAACGGGCGCTTCAGCGGGCCGCAAACCGACGTCTACGATCTGGTGCTCGACGCGCAGACGGCGGCCATTGCGGCCGTGCGTCCCGGCGCCACCTTTGTCGATCCCCACGAGGCGGCGCTGAAGGTGCTGGCTCAGGGCATGATCGACCTCAAGCTGCTTCCCGGTTCGCTCGATGCCGTGATCGAATCCGAAAGTTACAAGCGTTTCTTCATGCATCGCACCAGCCACTGGCTGGGCAAGGACGTGCACGATGCCGGCGAGTACAAGGAAGGCGAACACTGGGCGCCGCTTGCCCCGGGCATGGTGCTGACCATCGAACCCGGTTGCTACATCCGCCCGGCCGACGATGTGCCGGAGGCTTTCTGGAACATCGGCGTGCGCATCGAGGACGACGCCGTGGTGACGGCCTCCGGCTGCGAGATCATCACCGCGGCCGCGCCGAAGAAGATCGCCGACATCGAGGCGCTGATGCGGGATGCGCGTGGAACAGCCTGATCCTGCCAGCGCAGCGAGCCAGAACAATCACCCCCTTCCGGAAGGGGGGGGGGTTCGCCCCCCCCCCCCGGGGGGGCGCCCCCCCCCCCCCCCCCCGGGGGGGGGGGGGGGGGGGGGGGGGGGGGGGGGGGGCCCGGGGGGGGGCGGCGGGGTTGCGATTGTCGGCGGCGGGCCAGCGGGGATGGCGCTTGCTCTTGCGCTGCGTATTCACGGGGCTGACGCAGAAATCTTCGAGGCCCGGGATCGCGCCGCCGTGCGCCGCGACCCGCGCGTACTGGCACTGTCCGACGGCGCGCGGCAGATCCTCGATTGGCTCGGCGTCTGGGCGGGCCTGCCGGCGACACCCATCGAAACCATCCACATCTCCCAGCGCGGCGGTTTCGGGCGCACGCTGTTGCGCGCGTCCGAACTGGAAGCAAGGGCCCTGGGTTGGGTATTGCCAGCCAGTGATCTGATTGCCGCGCTGGACAGCGCTGTCAGCGCCGCAGGCATCGCTTATCGCGAGAACACGAAAGTCGGCGCCGGCGATACGGCGCATTTCAAGCTCACCGCGTTTGCAGAGGGTGCTGTCGATCCCGCTGCCGGCACGATGCGCGACTACGGGCAGCATGCCGTGCTGTGCAATGTCAGCGTGGCGGCGCCGCATCGCAATGTCGCCTGGGAACGCTTCACCGGCGAAGGTCCGGTTGCCCTGCTGCCCCTGGGCGAACGCTACTCGGTGGTACTCACCTGCGCCGATGCCATAGTCGACGAGGTCAGGTCGCTCGGCGACGCGGAATTTCTTGCGCTGCTGCAGCGCCGCTTCGGCACACGGCACCGCTTCACCGCGGCGACCCCGCGCGTGGCCTACCCGCTGGGCTTACGCTACCGGCGCGACACGACAGGCGAGCGCCAGGTGTGGCTGGGCAATGCCGCGCAGACCTTGCACCCCGTCGCCGGGCAGGGCTTCAATCTCGCACTGCGCGATATTTGGGAACTCGCGCAACAGGCGGGTGCCGCGAGCGATCCCGGCGCCCCCGACGTGCTTGCCGCCTATGCCCGCGGTCGCCAGGCCGACCGGCGCGGCGCCATCGGCTTCACCGACCTGCTGATCGACGGCTTTGCCTCCGACTTTGCGCCGCTCAGACATGTGCGCGGAGCCGGATTGCTGGCGCTCGACTTGCTGCCCGCGTTGCGCAGCTTTGTGGCGAAGCGGATGATTTACGGCGCCCGTGCCTGGCCGTGACTTTTTACCGGTTTCAATAAAAAGCCTCGATTGCCGCCGAAGCGCTTTGCGCTAAAATCGCGCCCTCACCTACCCGCATTCTCATCCCGACATGGACTTCCTGGGCTTTCAGTTGCGCAACAACCTGTTTGTCGCGCCCATGGCCGGGGTTACGGATCGACCGTTTCGCCAGTTGTGCAAGAAGCTTGGCGCGGGACTGGCGGTGTCGGAAATGGTGACCTCGAACTCCCTGCTCTACGGCAGCGCCAAGACGCGGCGGCGCGCCGACCATGAAGGCGAGGTCGATCCGGTCTCGGTGCAGATCGCCGGCGCCGATCCGGCGATGATGGCGCAGGCGGCGCGGTACAACGCCGACAACGGCGCCCAGATCATCGACATCAACATGGGCTGCCCGGCGAAAAAGGTCTGCAACGTCATGGCCGGCTCGGCGCTGATGCAGAACGAGCCGCTGGTGGCGAAAATCCTCGAAGCCGTGGTGAAGGCCGTGCCCGACACGCCGGTAACGCTCAAGTTCCGCACCGGCTGGAACCGCGACAACCGCAATGCGCCCGGCATCGCGCGCATCGCGGAGGAGTCGGGCATCCGCGCCATCGCCATCCATGGCCGCACGCGCGCCGACCAGTACACGGGCAGCGCCGAATACGACACGATCGCCCTGGTCAAGTCCCGGGTGGGGATACCGGTGATCGCCAACGGCGACATCGACACGCCGCAAAAGGCCCGCTACGTTCTCGACTACACCGGCGCCGACGGCGTCATGATCGGCCGCGCGGCCCAGGGGCGCCCCTGGCTGTTTCGCGAGATCGAGCATTTCCTGGCCACCGGCGAGGAACTCGCCGCGCCGCGCGCGGAAGAGATACACGCCATCCTGCGCGGGCACCTGGCCGAGCTCTACGGCTTCTATGGCGAAGAGACCGGCGTACGCATCGCGCGCAAGCACATCAGCTGGTATACCAAGGGCCTTTCCGGCGCGGCGCATTTCCGCCATGCCATGAACCAGCTGCAGACGGTACGCGAGCAACTGGATGCCGCCGACGAGTTTTTTCTCGGGCACGCCGCGGCAAACGAGCGCCTGCCGCGCAGCGAGCGTGACGGAGAAATGAAAGCGGCATGAGCAGCGAAATCAACGACTGCGTGCGCCGCAGCCTCAACCGCTATTTCCGCGACCTAGACGGCCAGGCGCCGCATGCGGTCTACGGCATGGTGCTGAAATGCGTCGAGCGGCCGATGCTGGAAGTGGTGATGAAACATGCCGACGGCAACCAGACCGTCGCCGCGGAAATGCTGGGCATCAGCCGTGGCACCCTGCGCCGCATGCTGGTCGAACACGAATTACTCTGATCCGAGGTTCCCATGAAAGTGACACAGGCGCTCCTCAGCGTTTCCGACAAGCGCGGCGCGGTTGATTTCGCCCGCGGCCTGGCCCAGCTCGGGGTCAAGCTGCTTTCCACCGGCGGCACCGCCAAGCTGTTGCGCGATGCCGGCCTGGCCGTCACCGACGTTTCCGACTACACCGGCTTTCCCGAGATGCTCGACGGCCGGGTCAAGACCCTGCATCCGAAAGTTCATGGCGGCATCCTCGGCCGGCGCGACCTGCCCGAGCATTTATCCGTCATGGCGCAGCACGGCATCGAGGCGATCGACCTGGTGGTGGTGAATCTCTATCCCTTCCGCGAGACCGTGGCCAAGCCCGGCTGCACGCTCGACGATGCGATCGAGAACATCGACATCGGCGGTCCGACCATGGTGCGCGCCGCGGCGAAGAACCACGGCAACGAGCAGGGCGGCGTCGCCGTGCTGACCGATCCGGAGGACTACGCGCCGATCCTGGAAGAACTCAAGGCCGGCGGCGCGATTTCCTATGCCACGCGCTTTGCGCTGGCGAAGAAGGCCTTCACGCATACCGCCCGCTATGACTCGGCGATCGCCAACTGGCTGACCTCGCTCGACGAGCAGAACAAGCCCGGACCCTTCCCCGAGAAGCTGCAACTGGCCTTCGACAAGGTCGAGACCCTGCGCTACGGCGAGAACCCGCACCAGCAGGCCGCCTTCTATCGCGAAACGACGACGGTGCCCGGCAGCATCGCCAGCTACCAGCAGATCCAGGGCAAGGAACTTTCCTACAACAACATCGCCGATGCCGACGCGGCCTGGGAATGCGTCAAGGCCTTCGACGCCTCGATCGCGCCGGCCGCCTGCGTCATCGTCAAGCACGCCAATCCCTGCGGCGTCGCGGTCGGCGCCGATGCGCTGGAGACCTATCGCAAGGCCTTCAAGACCGATCCGACCTCGGCCTTCGGCGGCATCATCGCCTTCAACGTCGCGATCGACAAGGCGGCGGCGGAAGCCATCGCCGGCCAGTTCGCCGAAGTCATCATCGCGCCCGAGATCACCGCCGAGGCCCGCGCCGTGTTCGCCGCCAAGCAGAACCTCCGTGTGTTGGTGGTCCCGTTAGGCAAGGTGGCCGGCTTGCTCGACTACAAACGCGTCGGCGGCGGCCTGCTGCTGCAAAGCGCCGACGAGGCGCGCATCGTCCAGGCCGATGTCAAGGTGGTGACCAGACGCGCACCGACGGCTCAGGAAATGGCCGACCTGCTGTTCGCCTGGCGCGTCGCCAAGTACGTCAAGTCGAACGCCATCGTGTATTGCAAGGACGCCATGACCGTCGGCGTCGGCGCCGGCCAGATGAGCCGCGTCGATTCGGCGCGGATTGCCGCGATCAAGGCCGAAAACAACGGCCTCACCGTGGTCGGCTGCGTCGCGGCATCGGACGCCTTCTTCCCTTTCCGCGACGGCCTCGACGTGCTGGCCAAGGCCGGCGCCACGGCAGTGATCCAGCCCGGCGGTTCGGTGCGCGATGCAGAGGTGATTGCCGCGGCCGACGAGCAGAATCTGGCCATGGTATTCACAGGCTTCCGTCATTTCCGCCACTGAGATGAGAACATTCCCCCCAACCCCCTTTCCGGGAAAGGGGGCGACTACGGTTCGCTTCACTCCACTTTGCTTGGCTGCGCCTTCTTGGGGCGACCCGGCGGAGGCGCCATGAAGATTCTTGTGGTGGGTTCCGGCGGGCGCGAGCATGCGCTGGCCTGGCGCCTGGCGCAGGCGCCTGGCCTGCAGAAGGTTTACGTGGCGCCGGGCAATGCCGGTACGGCACGCGAACAGGAACTTGAGAACCTGCCGCTGACCGACATCCATGCCCTGGCCGATTACGCCCAGCGCGAGAAGGTGCATGCCACCGTGGTCGGCCCCGAAGCGCCGCTGGCGGCCGGCATCGTCGACGTGTTCCGTGCCCGCAACCTGCGCATCTTCGGACCGACAAAAGCCGCCGCGCAACTGGAAAGCTCCAAGGACTTTGCCAAGCGCTTCATGACGCGACACAAGATCCCGACCGCGAAGTTCCAGACCTTCGCCGAGATCAAGGCCGCCCATGCCTACATCGATGCCGAGGGCGCGCCTATCGTGGTCAAGGCCGACGGCCTTGCCGCCGGCAAGGGCGTGGTGGTGGCGATGGATCTTGCCGAGGCCCACGCCGCGGTGGACATGATGCTCGCCGACAACAAGCTCGGGGATGCCGGTGCGCGCGTGGTGATCGAGGAATTCCTCGACGGCGAGGAAGCCAGCTTCATCGTCATGGCCGATGGCCGCAACGCGCTGGCGCTGGCCACCAGCCAGGACCACAAGCGCCTGAAGGATGGCGACCAGGGGCCCAACACCGGCGGCATGGGCGCATATTCGCCGGCGCCGGTGGTGACGCCGGAGATACACGCTCGCGTCATGCGCGAGGTGATCATGCCGACCATCAACGGCATGGCCGCCGACGGCATCGTGTACACCGGTTTCCTCTATGCCGGGCTGATGATCAAGCCCGACGGATCCCTGCGTGTCCTCGAATTCAACTGCCGCATGGGCGATCCTGAAACGCAGCCGATCATGCTGCGGCTGAAAAGCAATTTCGTCGGGATCGTCGACGCCGCGATCGACGGCCGTCTCAACGAAGTCGCGGCCGACTGGGATCGCCGCGTTGCGCTCGGCGTGGTGATGGCCGCGGCCAATTATCCGGACACGCCGCGCAAGGGCGACGTGATCCACGGCCTGCCCGCGCGGACCGAGGATAGCCACGTGTTCCATGCCGGCACCGCGACGGGCAAGGGCGAAGTGGTGACGGCCGGCGGGCGCGTGCTCTGCGTCACCGCGCTGGGCGACAACGTCAAGGCGGCACAGAAACGCGCTTACGAGGTGCTCGACCAGATCAGTTTCGACGGCATGCAATGCCGCCGCGACATAGGCTTCCGCGCCATAAAACGTTGAGGCAATGATTCTTCCCCCCGCCACGCTCGGCATGCTCGGTGGCGGCCAGTTGGGCCGCTTCTTCGTCATTGCTGCCCACGAGCTCGGCTATCGCGTGGTGGTGCTCGATCCCGACGTGCAGAGTCCCGCCGGCCGCATTGCCGACCGGCATCTGGTGGCCGCCTTCGATGACGAGGACGCGCTGAACCAGATGGCGGAGTCCTGTGCCGCGGTGACCACCGAGTTCGAGAACGTCCCGGCCGGCAGCCTTGCCTACCTGTCCAAGTTCCTGCCGGTGCGGCCGTCGGCCGAGGCGGTCGCCATCAGCCAGAATCGCAGCGCGGAAAAGGGCTTTCTCCGGCAGCACGGCTTTCCTCACGCACCCTATGCCGACATCCGCAGCGAGGAGGACATCTCGCAGGCAAACGCCGGCTTGTTTCCCGGCATCCTCAAGGTGGCGCGCTTCGGCTATGACGGCAAGGGCCAGGTCCGGGTCGCCGGCCGTGACGAGGCCCTGCTGGCGTTTCGCCAGTTGAAGAACGAGCCTTGCGTGCTGGAACAGATGCTGGCGCTGGACTACGAGGTGTCGGTGGTGCTGGCGCGCGACGCGACGGGCGGCGTGAAGTGCTTCCCGGTCGCCGAGAACAGCCATCGCCATGGCATCCTCGACGTATCCATCGTGCCCGCGCGCACCGGCGGCTGCATGGCCGGCGACGCGCAGGAAATCGCCGAGGGCATCGCGCAGGAGATGGGCTATGTCGGCACGCTGGCCGTCGAATTCTTCGTCGTGCGCGGGCAATTGGTGGTCAACGAAATGGCGCCGCGGCCGCACAACTCCGGGCACTACACGATCGATGCCTGCGTCAGCAACCAGTTCGAGCAGCAGGTGCGGGCGCTGACCGGCCTGCCGCTGGGCGAGGCGCGCGCGCATTCGGCCGCCGTGATGGTGAACCTGCTGGGCGACCTCTGGTACCTGCGCGACCCGCACCACGCCCACGAGCCCGACTGGGCGCAACTGCTCGCCGTGCCCAACCTCAAGCTGCACCTCTACGGCAAGCACCACGCCCGGGCGGGACGCAAGATGGGCCATTTCACGGTGATCGGCAGCGATGCGCCGGAGGTGCAAAAGTCGGCGCTGGCGGCACGGCGACTGATCGGCATCGGCGATGAATGAGGTGGTTCGCGCCGCCGCCTTGCTGCGCGCGGGCGAGCTGGTCGCCTTTCCCACCGAAACCGTTTATGGCCTCGGCGCCGATGCGTCGAACCCGGGGGCGATCGCAAGGATATTCGCCGCCAAGGGGCGGCCCGCCGACCATCCGCTGATCGTCCATCTGCCCGACGCCGGCCAGCTCGAGCGCTGGGCCGTGGATATTCCCGAAGCCGCACATGGGCTGGCGGCCGCATTCTGGCCGGGTCCGCTGACCCTGATCCTCAGGCGCCATCCGTCGGTTTCCGATGCGATCACCGGCGGCCAGGATACGGTCGGCCTGCGCGTGCCCAACCATCCCCTGGCCTTGCAATTGTTGCGCGAGTTTGGCGGGGGCGTCGCCGCGCCGTCGGCCAACCGCTTCGGGCGCGTCAGCCCGACCACCGCCGCGCACGTGCGCGACGAGCTTGGCGCGGCGGTTTCGATGATCCTCGACGGCGGTCCCTGCGCGGTCGGCATCGAATCCACCATCCTCGATCTGTCCGGTGACAGGGCGCGGATTCTGCGGCCCGGCATGCTGGATGCCGCGGCCATCGCGGCGGTTCTCGGCCATCCGCCCGCTTTGGGCGCGGAGCGGAGTTCGCCGCGGGTTTCGGGTGCCCTCGAAACCCACTATGCGCCGGCCACCGAGTTGCGACTGGTCGCGGCAGGGGATCTCGTACGGGCGCTGCGGGTTGGTCTGGCCGCCGGCCGGCACATCGCCGTGCTGGCCGATCCGCAGCTTCTCCGGGATCATCCGGGGATCGCCTGCCATCCGGCGAGCCCCGACCCGGTCCGCTTCGCCCATGATCTCTATGCCGCACTGCGTGAGCTGGATGCGCTCGGCGGCGACCTGATCCTGGTCGCGGCCCCGCCCGAGGAAGAGGCCTGGTGGGCGGTGAACGACCGTCTGCGCCGCGCTGCGGCGGGGTCGAAATAGGGGTGAAACATTACGGTCATCAAAGCCTAAGGTATTTCCGCGACGGCCGATAATTTTCCGTCAGGCGGGGTATCCGCCAAGAGGAGGAAGCCATGGCTGCGAAAGTGCGCACGGGCTCGCGCCCGGGGAAGGCCCGGCGGGATGATGAACCGCTGGAACGCAACATCAGCTGCGCGGTGAATGCCGCCATCAAACTGGGCTTCGTCGTCGGGCGCGAGGTGCTGGTCGGCAAGGTGCCGGGCCTCGTCGTGGGTTACAACATCGCCGGTATGGGTTCCTTCCTCGGCAACGCCTATCCGCTGGTGGTGCGCACCGCACTGGGCGTGACCAAGTGCGCGGTGGACGAGGTGAGCCTTGCCTGAGGACAGCTTCCCGCTGCCGGGTGCGGTTGCTATAATCCGCGTCGTCCGATGGGGGTGTAGCTCAGTTGGGAGAGCGCGACGTTCGCAACGTCGAGGCCAGCGGTTCGATCCCGCTCACCTCCACCATTCAACGCCGGCCGGGCTTTGCGCCGGCTGCCGGCCGGGGAAAGGCGGGGCCCCATGAATGTCTCCCAACGCATCGCGCTAGCCGTTGCCGTCGCCAACCTGGCGCTGCTCATGATGTTCCCGCCTTACGACTACGTATCGCTGCAATACGGCAACATACCGACCTTCGACGGCTTCTACTTCGTTTTCGGTTCCCACCCGAATCGGGTGATGAACGTGAATTTTCTCGCCCTCGAACTCATCGTGGTAGCCATCAATGCCGGTATCGCCCTGCTGCTGCTGCGCGATTTGCCGCTGCAGGCAGGAACCGGTCGGGGTGGCAACCGGCGACAGAGAATCATCCTCGCATTGACCGCGGTCAATCTCGTGCTGGTGCTCCTGTTCCCGCCGTTCGAGTACTTCTCGGCGATCACGAGAGCGGCCCTGCCGACTTTCGAGGGCTTCTATTTCCTGTTCGGCGACAACTCCCAGCGGCAACTGGTGACGGCCATCCTGTACATCGAGGTCGCACTGGTCCTGATCAACGGCGCGTTGCTCTGGCTGTTGTTCAAGGACAAAAGTCCAGACGAAGTGTCGGCGGAGGAAGCGCGGGTACTGGCCCGGCGCATCCGCGACGTGCAGAAAAAGTGACCGGCTGCGGCGCTTGCAGACAACCTCGGCTTGCGGTTTGTAAATGGTTCCGGTCTTGTCATCGCCTGATTCTTCGGTATAATCCGGCCCTCTCACGCGCCCGTAGCTCATCTGGATAGAGTACTTGGCTACGAACCAAGGGGTAGGGAGTTCGAATCTCTCCGGGCGCGCCATAAAACAACAAGGCAGTTAGTGAAGCGATCACTAACTGCTTTTTGCATTTTGGGACGGGTGGTGGATTTTTCTCGACAGGTGGCGCGCCGTTTCCCGGTCCATTTCCAGTCTGGCGTTTCCGCACCCGCGACGCCGCCGGCGCCTGCTGATGATGTGGTGTCGTGACGGCCGCGCCAAAAATCAGCCGGAAACAATTCGCCTGGGAAATCGCCCCGGCACATGACCCCTACCTGCACTGGCGCGTTCGCCGCAGCACGCTGTGTGCGTTCATCGTGTCGCTTGTCATCCATGGACTGGCGCTTTTCGTGGTTCCGCAGCAACCCGTGGGTGGCATCGAGGCATCGCCCACCGGCCGGGACCGACTGGTCGTAAACTTGAAGCCACCCGCGTCGCCACCGGGCGCGAAAAGCATGCAGCCTGCGCTTCCCGAAAGCCGACCGGAACCGCCACCGCCGGCGCGTCGTCCCAGGGAGTCGCCGGCACCCGTCATCGCGCTGAACAAGTCCCGCGAGCGCAGCCAGCCGGCACCGTCGGTCCCGGTGATGCCGGCGGTTCCGCCGCGTCCTGCAACCGACGCGCCGACCGACATGCAGTCATATGTCGAGGCGCAAAGAGCCCGTCGCCAGGCTGCCGAAGGATTTTCGGGCAGGGCCCCGACCCAGTTTCCGGCCGCTCCCGCCGCGGCGCTCGAACCCTCCGAGGATGAAATCCGCCTGGCGAAGGTCAAGCGCAACCTGACGGTCGGCACCAGCGGCATATTCCAGATCATCAGCATCGAATCGCGCCGGGCGGCATTTTCCTTCCGCGGCTGGACCAACGATTCGAGCAATGTCCGGCGCGAATATGTCCAGGTCGAAATCGGCAACAACAGCAGCATCGAAATCGCCATCGTGCGCAAGATGATCGAACTGATCCGCAGGTATTACCAGGGCAATTTCAACTGGGAGTCACAGCGGCTCGATCGCACGGTGGTCCTCTCGGCCCGGCTGGAAGACAACGAAGGTCTCGAGGCCTTCATGCTGAAGGAGTTCTTCGGCGAGGCGCCGCGCGATAACCGCTTTCGGTAATCCGGCTCCCCGCACCGCGAAGGGTACCCGACGCCGAACCGCGTAAAAACAGAAAAGGGGCTTGCGCCCCTTTTCCTTAAACCTCCTAACAAGGCGCGTTCGCCTAGTTGGCGCCGCGCATATTCTGTACGGTAAACAAGCTGGGCGGACTGGCTTCCTTGCTGACCTCGCCGCGGAACTGGCCGGTGGTGCAGTGCTTGGATTGCAGGTCGACCATGCTGAATGCGTCGTCAATGGAAATGCCGGTACCCTTGTTGACCGGCAGGTGATGGTCGGGATGCGACTTGCCGATGGTGAAGCTCTTCCACAGTTCGCCCTTGCGGTCATAAATCAGGGTCCGGCTCAGCGTCGCGGCCTGCGTGTCCATGTAGTAGACGCGCTTGCTGATCGGATGGTTCGGGTCGGTCGGCACTGCTTCAAGGACATAGACCTTGCGCAACTGCCAGGTCACCAAGGGGTAGCAGCCGCCCTTGCCGCCGAATTCGACGTACTGGTAACCGTCCTTTTCCTTGAATTCCGTCGACAACTGCTTCTGGTCATTGTGGTTGTAATAGGCCATGAGAATGGTCGTGGCGCCTTTGTAACTCCACTTCATGTCCGAGACGCGGCCGTTGTAGCCTTCGAAGTCCTCGATCATCAGGTCGCTGCCGAGGAAAGAGTCGGTGATCTGGCCGGTGGCGAGGCGACGCACCCGGCGCTGGAAGCCGAGGTAGAGGTTGGCGTCATCCTGCTTGAGGTCGTCGTCGTAGCGCTGGATCAGCAGCTGCGTGTCCTTGATGTCGAGCGGCTCATAGACCTTCACGTAGATCGCGCGGAACAGGTTGGACGGGTTCGGCGTAATGTCCGGCACGGGCGGGATCACCACCCGGTGCTTGTAGTTGAGGAAGTGGAAGCCGAACTTGTTAACCGTCTCGATCTTGCCGGTGTCCATCTTGCGGTACTTCCAGTAGAAAGGCGAGATCATGGCCGAGTCGCCCCAGTTGATGCCGTACTTGTAGTTCCACGCCAGCTTCTCGCCGGCACGCGGATCCTTCAGATCGGGCTCTTCGGGAAAGGCACGGCCGGCGACGTAGCCGATGATCTGGCCGTTCTTTTCGCCGAGCTTGACCTTGCCGATGCCGGCGCGTGTGGCGTCGATATAGTTTTTGTGCAGGTCGAACGACGTCGTGGCGCCGACGGTGATTTCATAGTCGCCGTTCTTGATCACCTGGTACATCGCCGGGTCGAGCACGTCCTTGGCAGAATCGACGTTGCTCTTGTTGATGACTGCGCCGGGCTTGACGACCGGATGGGTGGGGACGCCCTTCTTGTAGGGATAGAAGGAGCTATCGATGATCTCGTCCGGCGTGGCGGCGGTGGCCAGCCCGGTGGAGAATACGGCGGCGGCGATAACCGAGAGTTTGAAGACGGTTTTTTTCATGTTGGCAGATCCTTTGGTCAATCATCGGGATGCGCCTCCCGGCACGGGGCCGGGAGGCGCGTCTGTTTCTACTGGGTTCAGAACTTGTAGCGGACGGTGACGAACACTTCGTCTTCCTTGTTCGCCATGCCGATCGGGCCGGCGCGGAAGCGGCCGAGAGGCTCGTAGCCGGTCAGGCCGGCCATGCCTTGCACGGTGCCAGGGCGCCCGTTTTGGCCACCTGAGAATGGCGGGAAGGGATTGCCGTCGCGGGCATCGTTCCACTTTTGGGCGCCATCGCCGAACTTGTAGTTGGCGCCGACGGTGATCTTCAGGTTGTCGGAAAACAGCCATTCCAGCGATGGGGCGGCCACACTGGAGCCGGCCTCGAAGTCGTGCGCCATGATGATCTGCGGGCTGACGCGATCGTTCTGGTACCAGCCCTTCATCAGGAAGGTGGCGATGTGGTTGTGCTCGTGATCCGGCATGCCGTACTTGCCCCAGGGCCCACGATACTCCTCGTGATCGAGCAGGTGCTGGCCGAAGATCTGGCCGGAGAGCAGGAAGGCACGGGTCTCGTTGAGGAAGGGGATGAAGGTCGGCCGATCGAGGCCGATGACGTAGCGCCAGACTTTGGACTCCGAATACAGGCCCGGCTTCGCGGTGTTGGCAAATTCCTCACCCTTGGTGAGCGCCGTTTCGAGGCGCAGGCTGGACTTGATCGAGTCGAGCTGCATGTCCATCGAGCCACCGATCAGGTTGACTCTGGGGAAGTAAATGTCGAAAGCTATGTTATATGGATATATCTGTGCAGTTTGTCCGGGAGCAAGGAGAAACGGCCCACTCGATGTGAAAGGATTGACGTTAGGAACTCCCTTCGAATACAGGTTCCGTAGCGACGGCAGTTGCGAACGGAAGGTCAGGGCGTTCAGCGAGAATCCGGTGCCCTGGTAGACGCCTTCCCATTTGATGCCGACCTGCGTATTTGCCAGCGACCACTCAGGCATGTGAGCCTTGCGGATGCCGATCTGGTTCGGGCCGAAGTCGGTTGCGACACCGAAGGTCGGAGATGCTAAAGCAAAATTTGCTACGGTTCCGCCATTGTCCCAGAGGTTCTTCATGCCGCGGAAGAAGTCGCCGGCGCCGAGAATCTGGTTCGGCGTACCGCCCTGGCCGAGATTGTTGGGGCGGAACTTGTCGAAATTCCAGACCAACTGGATGTTGGTATCGTCGAAGGTTTCCGTCGCACCCATGCGGTACTCGGCGGTGAAAATCCACATGGGGATACGGATGTCCTGCAACTCGTCATAGATGTTGTTGCGCGAATAATCGACCGGATTGATCACGTCGAGCACACGGAACAAGTCGGTGCGGCCCCACACCACCTGCTGCTTGCCGAGCTGGAAATTCCAGCTGCGACCATCGGCCATTGGCATCTTGGCGACGACGAAGGCCTCGCGGATGAAGTCGAGCCGGTCGTTGAATTCCGGCGATGCGAGCTCATGGGAGTTGGCATCCATGTAATCCTTGATGCAGCCCCGGCTGTCGTAATCGCACGGTGCCTGCGGCACGCCGAAGGCGACGCCGCCCTTGGTCTTGTGCAGATCGCTACCAAGCACTTTCAGGCCGCTGTTCGGATTAGTCACGAGGTTGAAGCCGAAGTTATTGTCCGGCGGCAAACCCAAGGCGGTTGCGATAGGATTGTTGATACCACCACCGTGGGGTACATTCGCAAGATTAAGCGGAGTTCCCGCGTTGGTTGGTAAAGGTGGCAACAATGGGCCACTAATGTTTTCTATAGTGACTGCTCCACCCGCGTTCTTGCCGTACTCGTCGTCATTCAGCTTGTATACGCCGTCATAGGTGCCGCGGAACTTGGTGCGCAGCTTGATGCTGGAGAACGTGCCGTTGCCGCCGAAATCCTTGTCCGCCTCGACCTGGATCGTGTTGCGGAACTTCGACAGCCCCGTATCCTTGCGGTGTCGGGTGTCGTTTTCGTAGAAGGTGTCTACGCGCCAGTCCTGCCCCCCCGAACTGCCCATGTCGGGCAGATTGTCCGCCGCGCGCACTGCGCCCGTGCCAAAACCGACCAAGAGCGCCGCGCTTGTCGCGGCAGCCAGCGGCTTCAACCTGAATGAATAGTGCTTCTGCATTGTCTCGCTCCTCGTTTATTGGACTTTGACAGCGACCTTCAATCCGCTGCCTGTCTCTTGCGCATCGGCGGACCAGACCTTCCGCCAGATACCTCCTCGCTACCCTTGCTGACTTATGTCCCGGACGTCGCCCCGGTGGAACACTTGCGGGAAAACATCGGGAGAAACTACTCCCCTACCACCAAATCCTTAAATTAATTGCGGCTATTCGGCTATCAATTAGATATTTTGTTGCGCTTATGCGACGCTTGGGGACGGTTGCCCCACCTGCAGCACGCCGTCCTCATCCAGGTACGCATTCATGATGAAGCGCGGCTTGAAGATCATCACCCAGGCCGGCATCAGCAGCAGCGCCGCGACCGCGTTCAGGATCAGCATGATGCTCAGCAGCAGGGCCGAATCGGACTGGAAGCGCAGGTCGGAAAGGAACACCCACATGATGATGCCGGCGACCAGGGTGGCCGCCGTAAACGTGACGGCGAATCCGGTGGTGGCCAGCGCCTTCATCACCGCCGCGGGCAGGTCGCGCAGGGCCGCCATTTCCTCGCGGATGCGGTTCATGATGTAGATCGCGTAGTCGATGCCGACGCCGATGCCGACGGCGATCACCGGCACGGTATTGATGTTCACGCTGATGTTGTTGATGCCCATGTAGGCATAGGTGAGGATGGTGGCGAAGATCATCGGCAGCACCATCAGCCAGCCCGCATGAAACGAGCCGTAGAAGGCCATGACGAACAGGAAGCTGAGGAACAGCACCAGCGGCACGACCAGCCGGTTGTCGTCGAAGACGGCATCGTTGATCGCCGCATTCACCCCGATGACGCCGCCACCGAGCAGAATCTGGAAGTCCTTGACGCCCAGGCTCTCGACTTTGGCAATGCCTTCCCTGGCCAGGGCGACGGCGCGCTGGATGGTTTCCGCCTGGTGGTCCTTGTAGAAGAACACCATGTTGGCATCCGTGCCGTCGGAATTGAGGAACTCGTTGAGGGCGCCCGGAATCGGGCTGCCGGCCATGTAGGCGAACATCAGGCCGCCGACTTCCGCCGCCGAATCGGGAATCTGGTACCAGCGCGGCTCGACGTTATGGATCAGGCCATTGACGTTGGCAATCAGGGTCGGCAGCGACTTGACGCCGCCCAGGCCGGGATCGTAGAGCATGTGGTTCTGGAAGGCCATCATGGCATGCAGCACTTCGGGGCGCTTCAGCCCGCCCTTGTCGGCGGTGCGGGCGACAATATAGAGTTCCTCCGAACCTGGAAAGCGCTCGTTGATCGCCTTGGACGAGACGTTGTAATCGTGCCTGGGATAGAGCAGGGGCGAACCCGGCTCGGCTTCGCCGATCTTGACCTTGACGGCGAAGATGCTGCCGGCAGCCATCAGGACGCCAAATATGCCGAGTATCGCCAGCGCTCCCGAGCGTTTGCCGGCGACGCTGATCGAGCTGACGATCTGGTCGCGCAGAATGCCGAACTTGTTTGTGGTTTTCTTCGGCTGGGGCATCAGGAGCAGCAGCAGGGGTACTACCAGCAGCACCGTGAAAATCACGGAGAAGGCCCAGAACCCCGCGTAGTAACCCAGCTTGATGTTGATTGGCGCAGCGCCGAGCGCGATCACGAGGATGCCGACTGCATCGACGACGATGGCGAGGGAACCGGGACGAAACAGGTCGTCGAAGGCATTGCGCGCCGCCTGTTTCGAGTCCAGGGTGATGGCCAGCTCACCGTAATAGCGCTCCACCAGCTGGATGCTGTGCGACATGGCGCGCGCGGCGATGAGGAAGGGAATCACCAGGTTGAGCGGGTCGAGGTTCCACTTCAGCAGCGATATGAACCCCAGGCCCCAGATCGATGACAGGGCGATGCCGAGCAGCGGCAGGAATACGCCATAGAAACAGCGGAAGTGGATCACCAGCAGAAGCACCATCAGCGCCATGGTGTACAGGAAGATCTGCAGAATCTGCGGCAGGTAGGTGTACACCCAGCCGATCAGCACCGGCTGGCCGGTGGCATAGATGCGGACGCCGGGACTTGCCGCCTGGGCGCGAACCTTCTGCAGTTCCTGGAAGGTCTTGTCGTAGTCGAGATCGCCCTCGTTCAGCTGCGCCTTGATCAGTGCCGCTTTCAAGTCGGGCGAGACCATCAGCCCGTAAACGCGCGGGTTGGCCATGACGGCCTTCTTCAGCTGGTCCAGCTCCGCGTCGCTGAGATTCGTCTTCGATGCTTCGTAATAGGCGACCGAGTTCAGTTCCCCGGTTTCGGTCAGCCAGATCTTGCGCGCCGTGCGGTGGGTGAGGCTCGACACCAGGTTGTGGTTGACGCCGGGCAGGCTGTCTACGTCCTGGGTCAGTTTGTGGATGATGCCGAGCGTCTTGTTGGTAAAGATCGTCCCGTTGTCCACCTCGACCGAAACGACAATCTGGCTGGCACCGCCGAAGGTATCGCGGATTTCGTTGTGCAACTGGATGTAGGGATGCTTTTGCGGCAGCAGGTCGGCAAACTCGGAGAATATCTTCAGCCCCGGGATCTGCAACGCAAAGAATACGGTGATCAGCAGAATGGCCGCGAGGATTGCCTTGGGCGCAGCGAAGATCAGGTTTTCGACCTGGTGGAGTGCGTGGGTAATCTTGTGTTTCATGGCGGGCCTTATTCTTTTTTGGCTGCCGGAGCGGCTGTTTGCGCGCCGGGCGAGAACAGCTGCAGCGTACCGGCGCCGCCGGCGATCAGCATTCCCTTGTCGCCAAGCGAGAGTGCGGAGCGCAGGTAGGGCGCCGGGCGCCCCTCGATCAGCTTCCACTCTCCCGCGGTCAGCTTGAGCATGAGGCCGTTGATTCCCAGTGCGTACATCTCGCCCTGGTGCTTCAGCAGCGCGTACATCGGCGCGCCGATGCCTCCCGGCTGTTTGACCCAGTTGTTGCCGCCGTCGGTGGTATGCAGGATGACACCCGCCAGGCCCGAGACCCATCCGGTGCGGACGTCCGTGAACAAGGCCGCATGCGGGAAAAAGTCGTTCGGGATCTTCTTGCCTTGCTGCCAGCTGCCGCCGCCATCCTTCGTCGTCAGCAGGTGGCCGAATTCACCGGTAATGATGGCGTTGTCGGCATCGAGGAACTGGATCGACATCAGGATCGCGTCTTCACCGAAGTCCTGCGATTTCCAGCTCGTCCCCTTGTCCGCGCTCGACAGCACGGTCGTCCGGCTGCCGACGACCCAGTACTGCCCCTTGGGGTCGCAGGCAATGGCCAGGGGATTGGCCTTGGTGGCAAGTTCGCGGGCATCCCATTTGGTGGCCGCCGCATCGGCCACCCAGACCTTGCGATAGAAGTCCAGCGCCACCCATGAACCGTCGGGGCAGGCCGCGATACCGATCAGGGAGGAAATTCCCGGCAGGACGGTGCGCTTCCAGCTGGTGCCACCGTTGTCGGAGCTTACGATCACGCCTTGGCTGCCGACGCTGACCAGCAGCTTGCCGTTGCTGGCAACCTCCTGGAACTGGTCGTAGCGCTGGATTGGGGCCTGCTTTACCGTCGATACGGCGTCAAGGTTGGCCACCACGTTGCAGCCCGCGAGGACGACGCACAACGCCAGGGTCGGAAAAACTTTCATCTGCACCACGTCTCCTCTTCGGGACTGCCGCTTTTAATCTTTTGCCCCCGGAATTGCCGTGTGCTGCAAGGGAAGCAGCAATCGGCGAACTCCGCGACAATGTATACTGGATACCGCATTCAATCTCTTGACACAGGTCAACTCCCGGAACGATGAATGCTGAATTCTTTCCGGCGAAGCAACCGAGGGCCTTAAGCTTGCGCAACCGCCACCGGCTGGATTCCATTTCTTGCGGCAACGACGCACTCACTCCGGGTACATAAAGCAAGCACTGAGCCACATGGATTTTGTGCTTTGCAATATCCGTGATCGGCAGTCCGGCCGGATCCCATCGAGACGTTATTGAACAGTGGAATCGGCAATAGACGCAGGTGCAGCAAAAATGGCAATACGAGGCAAGAACCGGATGCCGTCGCGGTTCGCGTCGCCAGATCGGTCATTGTTCATTTGGTTAAATTGACCATGAGGGTCCGGGGGATTTAATCATCCGATCACTCGCCGGATCCGTACCCTGGCCAGATGGACAGCAAATTGTTGGAGCGCTAGCAAAGCCGTCTTTCGTGCCCTGGCGTCGGGGTATGTCGAGCGCGACGCCGATCGCGTATAAACTTCCCGTCTTCGGATGAGACAGAGGCGGACGCATGAACAATATCTTGCTGGTACTGCTCGGATGTGTGGCGGCGTTCCAGGCCCTGGCGCAGGACATTACGCTGCGCCATGACCTCGAAGGCAAGGCGCTGGACACGCTGGCGACCCTGAGCTTGCGTTTCAACGACGAACAGAAGGGCAAGGGCCGGGTCCTGCTGCAGGATGCGCGGGGACAGGAAAACAAGCATGTGCTGCCGCACCTTGCCCTGCTCGATCCCGATGACAGCATGGAGTTCTTCGGCACCCGGCCGCGCTTTCGTCCATTGCATGAGGTGATGCGCGAGGCCGGGCAGAAGTTCGACGCGACGGCGTTTTATCCCCAGATCGCCGATGCCGTGGATGATGCCAGCGGCCGCATCCAGACATTGCCGCTGGCGCTTTCGCTGCCGGTGCTGTTTACCAATCGCGCAGCCTTGCGCAAGGCCGGGCTGGATCCGGACCAACCGGTGAAGACCTGGTGGGATTTGCAGAAGGTGGCAGGGCAGATCTACGACAGCGGCGGGAAGTGTCCCCTGACAACCGCGCGCTTCGCCTGGATACATTCCGAGAACGTGTCGTCGCAGGCGGGCGAGGCATCGGTGGCCAAGGTCGGATCCGCGGAAAAGGTACAGGTCAATGGCATGGTCAACGTCAAACACCTTGCGCTGCTGGCGAGTTGGCAGAAGAGCCGGTACTTCCATTATTCCGGTCCCGGCCGCGAAGGCAATCGGCGCTTCCTTAGCGGCGAGTGCGCGATGCTGACGGGCGAGTCATCGCTCTATGCCGACGCCAGGCGCGCCGGAATCGATGTCGGTATTGCCGCCCTGCCGCATTACGACGACGTGTATGGGCCCAAACCGGCCGACACCCTGCCGGATGGCGCCGGTTTGTGGATCCTGGCCGGGCACAAGAAGGAGGAGTACAAGCTTGCGGCCCGTTTCGTCGAATTCATGTTGCGCCCCGAGGTGCAGACCGAGTGGGCCAAGGCCACCAGTTATTTGCCGATGACGCCGGCAGGCCTGAACGGCCTGCGCGACTCGGGGACTCCCAAACACTTGCTGGATGCAGCGGAAAAGCGCCTCTCGGCAACTCGCAAAGGCAGCATGCGGGTCAAGCATGGGCCGGTGCGCGACAGGTTGCGCGAGTTCATGGGCGAGGAAGTTGCCGCGGTGTGGACCACCGACAAGCCCGCCAAGGAGGCGCTGGACAACGTGGCGCGCCGGACCGATGCGGCGTCAGCGGCGCCGGCCAAGGCGGCCCCGGCTCGCCTGCAGTGATCCTCCCGCGCATCATTGCGCATCGTTGCGGCGGCGCCCTGGCCCCGGAAAATACCCTGGCCGGGCTGAAGATCGCAGCACGCCTGGGTTGCCACGGCGTCGAATTCGACACCAAGCTGGCGGCGGACGGCATCCCCGTCCTGATGCACGACGAACTGCTGGAACGCACTACCTCCGGCCACGGGCGCGTGGCTGACCTGGACTCCCTCCGCCTCGCCCGGCTCGATGCCGGCAGCCGACACCACCCTGCCTTCGCAGTGGAACCGGTGCCGACTCTTGAAGAGGCCTTGCGCTTTTGCGCTGCCCTTGGTTTGTGGGCGAACGTGGAAATCAAGCCGGCCGCCGGGCAGGAGGTGGAGACCGGACGTGTCGTGGCCCGCCACGCCGCCGCGGCGACGGGCAAACTTTTGTTGTCCTCGTTTTCGTCCGTCGCCCTGCGCGCCGCTGCCGATGAGGCCGCGCACCTGCCGCGCGCCATGCTGGTCGAGGCGATTCCGGCCGACTGGCGCGAGCGCATGATGGAAACGGGCGCGCGCGCCTTGCACTCGGCGGCGCGCGCGCTGACCGTTGATGCACTGCAGGCGGTGAGCGATGCCGGATTTCCGCTCGCCTGTTACACGGTCAATCGACGCGAAGAGGCCGAACGCCTGTTTGCCATGGGCGTCAGCGCCGTGTTTACGGACCGGCCCGATCTTTGGGCCTCAGCGGAGATGTAACGGTCGCTGACAGTTGCTTACATTTCGAATGTCAGCGCGGCGCAGTTCCTCGCGTTATTTTGCGCATGGGGCCGTCCCATATCAATTACCAGGAGCACCAAATGAAACGTACATCCCGTCTGCTGATCGCTGCCCTTGCCGTTGTTGCGCTGCCCGTTCTGGCGCAGACCAGCACACCCAAGGTCGACCAGCGCCAGGCAAACCAGCAGCAGCGCATCGATCAGGGCGTCGCGTCGGGCCAGTTGACCGGCAAGGAAGCGGCCAGACTGGACAAGGGCCAGGCGCAGGTGGAAAAGAAGGAAGCCAAGGCCAAGGCCGACGGCAAGGTCACGGCCAATGAGCGCCAGAAGTTGCAGCACGCGCAGAACCAGCAGAGCAAGAAGATCAGGCACGAAAAGCATGACAGGCAGCGCGACCTTGATCACGACGGCAAGAAGGACGCCCCGGCCGCCAAGAAGTAAGCCTGTTCCCTGCCGCAGAAGCCCGCCCCGCGCGGGCTTTTTATGCCCGCGGCGCGCAGTCGCGGACGGTATCCCCGGGCGGGACGTGTCCGTGGCGCGCAGCCGCGGACGGCATTATCCGGCTGGGATCCGCCTCCACCGGAAGCGGAGACCGTGTTCCCCGGTGGGATGAGGCATGTTCTTGTAAAATCGCACCTTTGCGTCCAAGGCCGCGCCCCGCCATGAAAAGCTCCGAAATCCGCCAGAAGTTCCTCGACTTCTTCGCCTCGAAAGGCCACCAGGTCGTGGCCTCCAGCTCGCTGGTGCCGCACGACGACCCCACGCTGCTGTTCACCAACGCCGGGATGAACCAGTTCAAGGATGTCTTTCTCGGCTTCGACAAGCGCAGCTACAACCGCGCCGCCACCTCGCAGAAATGCGTGCGCGCCGGCGGCAAGCACAACGACCTGGAAAACGTCGGCTACACCGCGCGCCACCACACCTTCTTCGAGATGCTGGGCAACTTCAGCTTCGGCGATTATTTCAAGCGCGACGCCATCAAGTACGCCTGGGAACTGCTGGTCGATGTCTACAAGCTGCCGGCGGACAAGCTCTGGGTCACGGTGTATGCCGAGGACGACGAGGCCTACGACATCTGGACGAAAGAGATCGGCGTGCCGGTGGAGCGCTGCATCCGCATCGGCGACAACAAGGGCGCGCGCTACGCTTCCGACAACTTCTGGATGATGGGCGACACCGGCCCCTGCGGCCCCTGCACCGAGATCTTCTACGACCACGGCCCGGAGATCCCCGGCGGCCCGCCGGGCTCGCCCGAGGAAGACGGCGACCGCTACATCGAGATCTGGAACAACGTCTTCATGCAGTTCAACCGCGACGAGCACGGCGTCATGCATCCGCTGCCCAAGCCCTCTGTCGATACCGGGATGGGCCTCGAGCGAATCGCGGCGGTGCTGCAGCACGTGCACAGCAATTATGAAATCGACCTGATGCAATCGCTGGTCAGGGCGGCGGCGCGCGAGACCGGCACCCACGACCTGCTGTTCCCCAGCCTGCGCGTGCTGGCCGACCACATCCGCGCCTGCAGCTTCCTCCTCGCCGACGGCGTCATCCCCGGCAACGAGGGCCGCGGCTTCGTCCTGCGCCGCATCATCCGCCGCGCCATCCGCCACGGCTGGAAGCTCGGCGTGCGCGCGCCGTTCTTCCATCGCCTGGTGCCCGACCTGGTCGTCGAGATGGGCGCCGCCTATCCCGAACTGGCCAGGGCCCAGGCCAAGGTGATGGACACGCTGCAGCAGGAGGAGGAGCGCTTCTTCGCCACCATCGAGCACGGCATGGCGATCCTCGAGACCGACCTGGCCGAGATGGCGCGCAACGACAGCAAGTTGTTCAACGGCGACACCGCTTTCAAGCTGCACGACACCTACGGCTTTCCGCTCGACCTCACCGCCGACATCTGCCGCGAGCGCGGCGTCAGCGTCGATGTCGTCGCCTTCAACGCCGCGATGGCACGCCAGCGGGAACAGGCGCGCGCGGCGGGCAAATTCAGGATGGCGGCGGCGCTCGACTACGACGGCCCGGCCACCGCCTTCCATGGCTACGCCACCCTTGAAACGAAGGGCAATGTGCTGGCGCTCTACAAGGATGGCGCGCCGGTGAACGAGCTGGCCGAAGGTGAAATCGGCGTCGTCGTGCTCGACGACACGCCTTTCTATGCCGAATCCGGCGGCCAGTGCGGCGATCGCGGCGCGCTGCAGTCGGTGCATGGCATCTTCGCCGTCGAGGACACGCAGAAGATACAGGCCAGCGTCTTCGGCCATCACGGCGTGGTCAGGACCGGCAGCCTGAAAGTCGGCAACGGCGTGACGGCGAAGGTCGACCTGCAGGCGCGCGCGCGCACCATGCGCAACCACTCGGCCACGCACCTGATGCACAAGGCGCTGCGCGAAGTGCTGGGCGAACACGTGCAGCAGAAAGGCTCGCAGGTCGATCCCGAGAAGACCCGCTTCGACTTCGTCCATCAGCAGCCGATGACCGACGCGGAAATCCGCCGGGTCGAGGCCCTGGTCAATGCCGAGATCCTCGCCAATGCCGCGACCGAAGCCAGGGTGATGCCGCTGGCCGAGGCGCAGAAGAGCGGCGCGGTGATGCTGTTCGGCGAGAAATACGGCGACGAGGTGCGCGTACTTTCGATCGGCTCCTCGAAGGAACTTTGCGGCGGCACCCACGTCGCGCGTACCGGCGACATCGGCTTCTTCACCATCGTCGCCGAGGGCGGCGTGGCGGCCGGCGTGCGTCGCGTCGAGGCGCTCACCGGCGACAATGCGCTGGCCTATGTGCAGGGCATGGAACAGACGCTGGGCGGCATCGCCGGCACGCTCAAGGTGGTGCGCACCGAAGCGCCGGCGCGGGTGAACGCACTGCTCGACCAGGTCAAGCGCCTCGAGCGCGAACTGTCCGGGCTCAAGGGCAAGCTGGCTTCGGCACAGGGCGACGATCTGGTGGGCAAGGCGATCGAGGTCAAGGGCGTCAAGGTATTGGCCACGACCCTGGAGGGCGCCGACGCCACGGCCCTGCGCGAGTCCATGGACAAACTCAAGGACAAACTGAAGAGCGCCGCCATCGTGCTCGCCACCACCGGCGGCGGCAAGGTCAGCCTGATCGCCGGCGTCACCGCCGACCTCACCGATCGCATCAAGGCCGGCGAGCTGGTCAACTTCGTCGCCCAGCAGGTCGGCGGCAAGGGCGGCGGCCGGCCCGACATGGCGCAGGCCGGCGGCACCGACCCGGCGCCGCTGCCGGCGGCGCTGGCCTCGGTCAAGGGCTGGGTCGAAGCGAAGCTGTAAAAGTCGGCGCCGACGGCACGGCGCAGGGCTTCAGAAATCGATGGCGATTCCCGGCCAGACCGCGCGCAGCGCGGCGCGGAATTCGTCCTGGATGCGTGCCAGTGCCGCCTGGGTATCGGCCTCGAAGCGCAGCACCACCACCGGCGTGGTGTTCGAGGCGCGCGCCAGGCCGAAGCCGTCGGCATATTCGGCGCGCACGCCGTCGATGGTGATCAGTTCGCGCGCGCCGGGCAGCAGCTTCTTGCCGCCCTGGCGCAGTTTCGCCACCAGCGCATGCGGTTCGCCTTCCTGCATCTTGATGTTGAGTTCCGGCGTCGAGATGGCATTGGGCAGGTTCTGCAGCGGCCAGTTGGAATCCGCCCAGCGCGAGACGATTTCGAGCAGCCGGGCGCCGGTGTAGAGCGCGTCGTCGAAGCCGTACCAGCGCTCCTTGAAGAACATGTGGCCGCTCATCTCGCCGGCCAGCGGGGCGCCGGTTTCCTTGAGCTTGGTCTTGATCAGGGCGTGGCCGGTGTTCCACATCAGCGGCCGGCCGCCCTGGTGGCGGATCGACTCGGCGACCCAGCGCGAGCACTTGACGTCGTAGATGATCTGGGCGCCGGGGTTGCGCGTCAGCACGTCGGCGGCGAACAGCATCAGCTGGCGATCCGGGTAGATGATCTCGCCGTCGCGGGTGACGACGCCGAGGCGGTCGCCGTCGCCGTCGAAGGCCAGGCCGAGTTCGGCGCCGGTATCGCGTACCGCGCGCTGCAGGTCGACCAGGTTTTCCGGCTTGGACGGATCGGGGTGGTGATTGGGGAAACGGCCGTCGACCTCGCAGAACAGTTCCTTGACGGAGCAACCCATACGGCGGAACAGGTCCGGTGCGACGCTGCCGGCGACGCCGTTGCCGCAGTCGATGACGATCTTCATCGGGCGCGACAGTTTTACGTCGCCCGCGATGCGGTCGATGTAGGCCTGGCGCACGCTGGAGAAACTGACGTGGCCGTGGCCCTCGCAAAAGTCGGCGCTGGCGATACGGCGCCGCAGGTCCTGGATCATCTCGCCGTGGAGCGTCTGGCCGGCCAGCACCATCTTGAGGCCGTTGTACTCGGGCGGATTGTGGCTGCCGGTGACCGAGACGCAGCTTCCGGCGCCCAGTTCGTGGGCGGCGAAGTAGGTCATCGGCGTCGGCACCCGGCCGATGTCGATCACGTCGGCGCCGGTGGACGTGATGCCGTCGGCCAGCGCCCCGGCGAGTGCCGGGCCGGAGAGGCGGCCGTCGCGGCCGATGACGATGCTGCCGACGCCGCGCGATATCGCTTCGGTGCCCAGTGCCATGCCGATCTGGCGCACCGTGTCGGCGGTCAGCGTGGTTTGGACGATGCCGCGAATGTCATAAGCCTTGAAGATTTCGGGAGCCGGAGTCTGCATGACGTGTGCCGGAAATGCGAAAGCGGAAATTATCGCACGCGGCAGGAGTCGGGCTTCAGGGCGGCAGATGCGCGGCGAAGTGCGCCAGCAGGCGCTGCGGCAGCCAGTCGATGCGGCCGGGCAGGGTGCCGTGCACGAAGCCGACATGGCCGCCGTGCCGATGGATTTCGAGCGTCACGGTGGCGGGCAACTTGTCGGGGTGGGGCAATGCCGCCGCGGGCAGGAAAGGATCGTTGGCGGCGTGCAGCAGCAGGGCGGGCGTCTCGATCCTCGCCAGCAGCGGTCCCGCGCTGCTCTGCGCGTAATAGTCATCGACGCCGAGGAAGCCGTGCAGCGGCGCGGTTACCGCGTCGTCGAATTCGCCCATGGTTCGCGCCGCCTGCGCGCGCGCCATGTCGATGCACCCGGGGAAGCGGCGGTCCTTGGCGCGCGCCGCCGGAACCAGCGTGCGCAGGAAATGCCGCGCATAGACCAGGTTGAATCCCGACGACAGGGCGAGGTTGGCCGCCGCCAGATCCAGCGGCGCACTCACCGCCGCCGCGGCGTTGATCACGCGGGATGCGGCATGGCCTTGCTCGGCCAGCCATTTCAGCAAGGCATTGCCACCGAGCGAGACGCCGGCAACAAACAGCGCCGGGAAGCCCTGCGTGTGCAGGCGGCGCAGGATCCAGTCGATCTCCTGCGAGTCGCCCGAATGGTAGGCGCGCGGCAGGCGGTTGGGTTCGCCCGAGCAGCCGCGAAAATGCACTACGACGCCATGCCAGCCGTGCCGCTGCACCGCGTGCATCAGCCGGCGCGCGTAGTGGCTGCGCGAGCTGCCTTCCAGGCCGTGGAACAGCACGACGCAGGGGCTCGATCCGGCGGCATCGACCCAGTCGAGGTCGATGAAATCGCCGTCCGGCGTGTCCCAGCGTTCGCGCCGGTAGCGCGGCAGCGGGCCCTTGATCAGCAGCGGCCAGATGGTCTGCGCATGGCCGCCGGGCAGCCAGCCCGGCGCGCGGTACGGCGGGTCAGCCGCGGCGGGATTCACGGCAGGTCAGTGCAGGATGCGCGGCGCCTCGCCGACGCTGTCGGGCGGTACCGGCGAAGCGTGGTGGGCGACCATGCGCCAGCCCAACGGACCGCGCACATAAATGTTGGTCGCCGCCACCGGCGCGCTGAGATTGCCGTCGCCCAGGCTGGTAATGTGCTCGAGCAGGGTGCTGACCACGGCGAACGGGGTGGTCACCGTCTTCTGCTGCGACAGACGCACCTGCAGCTTTCTGCCATTGCCGAAGATGCGCTGCCAGGCTTCGCGAACCATGGTGTAGCCGACCAGCCGGGGCCCGCCCGGATGCACGCAGACGACGTCCTCGTCCTCGGCCCAGACCGCCATCATGGCGTCGATGTCCGCGCGCTCGAGCGCTTCGTAGAAGGCTGCTTCGACATCCTGCGGGCTGGCGAATATCTTCTGGCCGGGCACGGTCAGCTCCGTTGCTGCACGCTCTGCGCAACCTGCTGCGGCGTGATGCCGTTCAGGCAGTCGAAATGGACCAGCGGACATTCGCGCTTGAAGCAGGGACTGCAGGGCAGGTTTCTCGAAACGATGGTTGCTTGCGCCGACAGCGGCGGCGTATAGCCGGGCGACGAGGAACCGTAGAGCGCGACCAGCGGCCGCTGCAGCGCGGCGGCGACATGCATCAGCCCGGAATCGTTGCTGACCACGCAGCAGGCGCCGGCGATCAGGTCGATGGCCTGTTCCAGCGTGCTGCGTCCGCACAGGTTGAGCGCCGCGCCGTTCGCCGTGGCGGCAATCTCTTCGCCGACGGCAAAGTCCTTGTCCGAGCCGATCAGCCAGACCGGATTCCGTGGTGTCGCAATGAGCCGCGCCAGTTCGGCGAAATGCCGCGCCGGCCAGCGCTTGGCCGGACCGTATTCGGCGCCGGGGCAGAAAACCACCGGCGCGGCATCGAGCGGCAGGCCCAGCGCCTGGCGCGCCGCCTGCTGCTGTTGCGGCGAGGAATTCAGCCGCGGTTGCGGCAAGGCGGCGGGCAGCGGTCCGGCCAGCGCGGCATAGCGTTGCACCAGCTGCGGATGGCGCGAGGCATCGAGCCGGTGGCGCTCGTTGAGCAGCAGGTAGCGGCCCTCGCCCAGGTAGCCGATGCGGCGGGGAATCCCGGCGAAGAAGGGAACCAGCGCCGATTTCCACGAGTTGGGCAGGACATAGGCCACGGAAAAGTTATGCGAAGCGGTAACCCCTGGGACGGCGGCGGCCGCATTGCCCCGTAAGCGGCGACCGAGCGCGCGGCGCGCGGCGAAGCCGAATTCACCGTGGCGGAAAGGGTTGCCGATGACCGCATCGACTTCGTCCATGCGCGCCAGCAGCGGCGCCGACCAGTCCGCCGCCAGCACCTCGATGCGGGCGGCGGGAGTGCGTTGCTTGAGCAGCGTGAGCAGCGGCTGGGCGAGGATGGTGTCGCCGATCCAGGACGGAGCGACGACAAGAATCTTCACGGGCGAGGCCGGACCTGGAATTCTCAGTGATGACCCTTCGGCCGCTCGCCGGTAAAGCGGTACATGGTGCCGCAATAGGGGCAGGCGGCCTCGCCCGTCGGACTCTTCAGCAGGTCAATGAAGACGCGCGGATGGCGGGCCCAAAGCGGCGCACCTGGACGCGGACAGGCAAGGGGCAGGTCGTGTGCGGTAACGGCGACCTGGCGCTGGGATTCGTCGAGAGTGGACATGGCTTACCTCGGGCGTGGATTAACGTGAAAGGGGGGGGGGGGGGGGGGGGGGGCGCCCTTTCGTGGCCAACGCATCATGTAAGTCAGATGTAGGAAAGCCAGTCGGCGTGGGCCGGCACCTTGCCGTTGACCACGTCGAAGAACAGGCTCTGGATTTTGGTGGTGATCGGGCCGCGGCTGCCGGCGCCTATGGTGCGGTTGTCGAGCTCGCGGATCGGCGTGACTTCCGCCGCCGTGCCGGTGAAGAAGGCCTCGTCGGCGATGTAGATGTCGTCGCGCGTGAGGCGCTTGGCGACCACCTTGTAGCCGAGTTCGGCGGCCAGCGTGATGACGGTGTTGCGCGTGATGCCCATCAGCGCCGAGGCGATCTCGGGTTCGTAGATCACGCCGTCCTTGACCACGAACAGGTTCTCGCCGGCGCCCTCGGCGACGAAGCCATCGACGTCGAGCAGCAGGGCCTCGTCGTAGCCGTCCTCGGTGGCTTCCATGTTGGCCAGGATCGAGTTGGCATAGGTGCCGGCGAACTTGGCGCGCGCCATGTTCACATTGACATGGTGGCGCGAATAACTGGACGTCTTGACGCGGATGCCCTTCTCCATGCCTTCCTCGCCGAGGTAGGCGCCCCAGGGCCAGGCCGCGATCGAGACATGAGTGGCCGCGCCGCGCGGGCTGACACCCATCTTTTCCGAGCCGTAGAACGCGATCGGGCGCAGGTAGCAGGATTCGAGCTTGTTGCTGCGCACGACGTCGAGGTGCGCGGCGTTGAGCGTGGCCTTGTCGTAAGGCATCGGCATGCGGTAGATGTGCGCCGAGGCGAACAGGCGGTTGGTATGGTCCTGCAGGCGGAAGATCGCGGTGCCGGAGACGGTCTTGTAGGCGCGCACGCCTTCGAACACGGCGAGGCCGTAGTGCAGGGAATGCGTCAGCACGTGGGTGGTGGCATCGCGCCAGGGCACGAGCTTGCCGTCGTACCAGATGAAGCCGTCACGGTCGGCCATGGACATGGGGGTTCTCCAGCGTTGCATCGGTTGATCGAGGCTGCGATTTTAGCAGGGGCGCTAAAATGCGCGGATGAATCGTGTCTGGAAGCCCAATGTCACCGTCGCCGCGCTGATCGAGCGCGACGGCCGCTTCCTGCTGGTCGAGGAGGAAACCGAGGATGGGCTGCGCTTCAACCAGCCGGCCGGCCACCTTGACGAAGGCGAGTCGCTGGTCGCCGCCTGCGCCCGCGAGGCGCTCGAAGAGACCGCCTATACATTTACGCCGACGGAACTGGTCGGCATTTACCAGTGGCCGCGGCCCCAGGGCGACATCACCTACCTGCGCTTTGCCTTTGCCGGAAAAGTCGGCGCCTGCGATACGGCGCGCCGGCTCGATGCCGGCATCCTGCGTGCGGTATGGATGACGCCTGGCGAAATTCGCGCCTGCGCGGATCGCCACCGCAGCCCGCTGGTCTCGCAATGCATCGACGACTATCTGGCGGGGCGGCGGTTCCCGCTCGACCTGCTGCGCCACTACGACTGAGCATCATGTCCAAGGGAAAAATCATTGTCGGCCTGTCCGGCGGCGTCGATTCCTCGGTAGCGGCGCTGCTGCTCAAGCGCGAGGGCTATGAGGTCATCGGCCTGTTCATGAAGAACTGGGAGGACGATGACAGCGATGAGTACTGTTCCTCGCGCCAGGACCTGGTTGATGCCGCCGCCGCGGCAGACGTGATCGGCATCGATTTCCAGGCCGTGAATTTTTCGGCCGAGTACCGCGAGCGGGTGTTCGCCGATTTCCTGCGCGAGTACCAGGCCGGCCGCACGCCGAATCCCGACGTGCTGTGCAATTCCGAAATCAAGTTCAAGGCCTTCCTCGACCACGCCCTGGCGCTTGGCGCGGAGAAGATCGCCACCGGCCACTATGCCCAGGTGCGTGAATTTCTCGGCAAGTGGCAGTTGCTCAAGGCCGAGGACGGCACCAAGGACCAGAGTTATTTCCTGCACCGGCTGAACCAGGCGCAATTGTCGAAGACCCTGTTTCCCGTTGGCCACCTTTACAAGCGCGACGTGCGGCGCATCGCCGCCGAGGCCGGACTGCCGAACCACGCGCGCAAGGACTCGACCGGCATCTGCTTCATCGGCGAACGTCCGTTCCGCGAGTTCCTCGCCCGCTACCTGCCGAAGCAGCCGGGGGAAATCCGCGTACTCGGCAGCGATCGCGTCGTCGGCCGGCACGAGGGCCTGATGTACTACACCCTCGGCCAGCGCGAAGGCCTCGGCATCGGCGGCGTCAAGGGCGCGCCGGAAGAGCCCTGGTTCGTCGCCGGCAAGGACATGGAAAAGAACATCCTGTGGGTGGTGCAGGGCCACGAGCATCCCGCCCTGCTCTCGGCCAGCCTGGTGGCCAAGGATCTGTCGTGGATCGCCGGCGATGCGCCGCACACGCATTGGGTCTACGCGGCAAAGACGCGCTACCGGCAGCCGGACGCCGCCTGCCAGATCGAGCGCATTTCCGCCGATGAATGCGAAGTTGTCTTTGCTGCGCCGCAATGGGCGGTGACGCCGGGACAATCGGTCGTGATCTACGAATCGCGTGTGTGCCTCGGCGGCGGCGTCATCGCAACACATGAGGCGTCGGCTGCATAAATTCCTTGCCTGCGCCCGCGGGATCGGGTTTAGAATAATTTTTCGGGTGGGATGCCCGCAAATTTCAAGGAGGATTTTTAAGCATGAACAAAGCAGAACTGATTGAAATTGCCGCCAAGGCTGCCGACATCAGCAAGGCAGCTGCCGCCAAGGCGCTCGACGGAGCCATGGCCGCAATCGTCAAGGCGGTATCGAAAGGGGACAACGTCACGCTGGTCGGTTTCGGCACCTTCAAGTCGGCCAAGCGCGCGGCGCGTACCGGCAAGAATCCGAAGACCGGCGCGGCAATCAAGATTGCTGCCACCACCGTGCCGAAGTTCAGCGCCGGTGCCGGTTTCAAGCAGGCTGTTTCCGGCAAGAAAGCCAAGAAGTAAGCGCGCCAGTCTTTTGCCTGAAGGGGCCCGCTTGCGGGCCCTTTGCTTTATGTCCCCGCGGAACGCGGGGAGGGTATCCCCCGGTGGGATTTGTCCCCGCGGAACGCGGGGACGGTATCCCCGGTGGAGGGGCGGGACGGTATCCCGCCCGGATTGGCGGACTTTGCCTCCGATGTTCCCGCAGCAAAGTTGCAGCGGGCTTATGATTATGCTTTCAGCTGGCGCTGATTATTCTCCCGGCCAAGGAAGCCCAATATGATCACCACACAACATCAGGACCATCTGGTCGAATTTGCCGTGTTCGGCGAATTCACCCTGGCCGACTTCAAGGAATTCGAGGAACTGGTCCTCCACGAAATCAAGTTCTCCGGGCCGGTGGACTTGCTGGTGGACCTGCGCGAGATGGCGGACTTCACGCTCGATGTGGCCTGGGAAGAGATCCGCTTTTCGCGACAGCATGCCGGCGACTTCAGGCGCATCGCGGTGATCACCGACAGCCAGTGGGTGGCCTGGAGCGCGTGGCTGGAGCAGTTGTTCGTCAATGCCGACCTGACCGTGTTCGACGACGAAGCCGAAGCGCGTACCTGGCTGGCGGAAGCCGGCGCATGAGCAGTCCGGGAATGAGCCTGCTGGTGAGCGTCGAGGAGCTCGCCGCGCATCCCGAATGGCGCATCTTCGACTGCCGCCATGACTTGAAGGACACCGGCTACGGCCGCAAGGCCTATTCCCGCGGCCATATTCCCGGGGCATTGTTCCTCCACCTTGACGAAGATCTTTCCGGTGCCACGACCGGCGGCAACGGCCGCCATCCGCTGCCCGCGATCGATGCTTTCGCCCGGCGCATGTCTGACTGCGGCGTTGACGCGTCGACGCAGGTGGTGGCCTACGACAATGAAGGGGGCATTTTCGCCGCGCGGCTGTGGTGGCTGTTGCGCTGGCTCGGGCATGAGCGGGTGGCCGTGCTGGACGGCGGCCTGGCCGGATGGAAGCGCAGCAAGCGGGCGCTGGAAGAGCAGGTGCCGGCCGCGGCGCCGCGCCAATTCGTTCCCCGCGTGCAGGACCTGGCGGTCGATGTCGGCCGCGTGTTGGCGGATCTCGGTTCGGAACGCATGCTGATTCTCGATGCGCGCAGCGCGGAACGTTTCCGCGGCGAGAACGAGACGCTCGACCCGGTCGGTGGCCACATCCCCGGTGCGCTGAACCGCTTCTATTTCGACAACCTCGATGACGACGGCTGCTTCTTCAAGCCGGCACCCGAGTTGCGAGCCGAATTCGCCGCGTTGCTCGGCGGCCGGCCGGCGACGCAGGTCGTGCAGCAGTGCGGTTCCGGTGTCACCGCCTGCCACAATTTGCTGGCCATGGAACTGGCCGGGCTGTCCGGATCGAAGCTCTACCCGGGATCCTGGAGCGAGTGGTGCGCCGATCCGGCGCGACCGGTGGCGCGCGGCTAGGGTTCTGCGTCGTGGCGCCTTAGCGCCCATTGCACGTGTTCGCGCACCATTTCTGACGGATGGCCGGCACGCGAGCGTAGCGCGCCCAGCGCCTCGTCGCTGCTGTTTGCGTTGCCCAGCGCCACCGCGATGTTGCGCAGCCAGCGCTCGTAGCCGATGCGGCGGATCGGCGATCCGGCCAGCTTCACGTTGAATTCCATCTTCCTCCCAGGCGAAGAGTTCGACCAGCGTGGCGCGGTCGAGACCGTGACGCGGGGCGAAATCGGGTTCGCGCGTCAGGGGCGCGGCATGGTTCCACGGACAGGCCAGCTGGCAATCGTCGCAGCCGTAGATGCGGTTGCCCAAGAGCGGCCGCAGCGGCTCGGGGATGCTGCCCTTGAGTTCGATCGTCAGGTAGGAAATGCACAGGCGCGCATCGAGCCGCCTGGGCGCGACGATGGCGCGCGTCGGGCAGGCATCGAGGCAGGCGCTGCAGGTGCCGCAGTGGTCGGTGACCGGCGCATCGGGCGACAGGGCGAGGTCGGTGAATAGCTCGCCGAGGAAGAAGTACGAGCCCGCCTCGCGATCGAGCAGCAACGTGTGCTTGCCGCGCCAGCCCAGCCCGCTGTTCTGCGCCAGGCCGACCTCCATGACCGGCGCCGAATCGGTGAACGCCCGGTAGGCGAATTCGCCGATCTCCGCGCTGATGCGGTCGGCCAGCCGCTGCAGGCGGCCGCGCAGCAGCTTGTGATAGTCGCGGCCCAGGGCGTAGCGCGAAATGCAGGCGCGCGTGCCCTCGTCCGGCTGTCCGGAAAAGTCGGCGGCGGCGGGACGGTAATTCATGCGCGCGGTGATGATGCTGCGCGTGCCCGGCACCAGTTCTTCCGGCAGTGCGCGCTTGTTTCCGCGGACGGTGGTGTGCGCCGCCATATAATCCATGTCGCCGTGGCAGCCGGCGGCCAGCCACGCATTCAGGTTTTCCTCGGCGCCGCCCACGCCGGGACCCGAAAAGCCGATCGCATCGAAGCCGAGGTCCTTGCCCCAGCGCCGTATGCTGTCCTTCAGCCCTGTCGCATCTTTGGTGAACTCATGCATGCCGACCATCTTACGTTAGCCCTGCCCGATGAAGCCGCCACGCTTGCGCTGGGCGCGGCCCTGGCGGCGCATCTGGCGCCCGGGATGGTGGTCTGGCTCGAAGGCGACCTCGGCGCGGGCAAGACCGCGCTGGTGCGCGGCCTGCTGCGCGCCGCCGGCGTGAAAGAAGCGGTCAAAAGCCCTACCTATACCTTGGTTGAAGTTCACGTGGTTTCTGGATTAAACTTCTATCACTTTGATTTCTATAGATTCAATCAGGCGGAAGAATATCTCGATGCAGGGCTCGACGAATATTTTTCAGGAAGCGGGATTTGTCTGGTCGAATGGCCCGACAAGGCCGCGCCTTACCTGCCTGCCGCCGATATGCGAATCGAGTTGCGCGTCGGATCGGATGCGGGGCGCACCGCCCGCATCGAAGCAGCCAGTGCGAGGGGACGCACATGCCTCGCCGGCGTGATGTCCTCCGGTTCGCCGCAGCCAGCCTGACGCTGCTGGTCACGAAAGTCGGCGCCGGCGCCACGGCGACCGGCAGCATCCTTGCCGTGCGCGTCTGGCCGGCGCGCGACTACACGCGGGTGACGCTGGAACACGATCAACCGATCCGCTACTCCCACCTGCTGGTGAAGGACCCCGAGCGGCTGGTGGTGGACCTCGAAGGCGTCGAATTCAATTCCGTGCTGCAGATGCTGCCCTCGAAGATCCTCGAGTCCGACCCCTACATCAAGCTGATCCGTGCCGGCCGCAACAAGCCCGGCGTGGTTCGACTGGTCATCGAGCTCAAGGCCGAGGTCCGGCCGCAGGTGTTTTCGCTGCTGCCGGTCGGCGAATATGGCCACCGCCTGGTGCTCGACCTGCATCCGCTGGAGCCGGTCGATCCCTTGCTGGCGCTGCTGGAAAAATCCGGCGAAGCGCCGCTCAAGGCGGAATCCGGCCTGGGCAGCAAGCCGGCAGAAAAGCCGGCGGAGAAGGCAACCGGCAAGCCCGAGACGCGACCCGAAGTCGCCCGGCTCATCACCATCGTGCTCGACCCCGGACACGGCGGCGAAGATCCTGGCGCGATCGGCCGTGGCGGCAGCCACGAGAAGAACGTGACGCTGTCGGTGGCGCGGCGGCTGAAGGAAAAGATCGACGCCACGCCCAACATGCGCTCGGTGCTGACGCGCGACGGCGACTATTTCATTCCGCTCAATCAGCGCGTGCAGAAGGCGCGCCGGGTACAGGCCGACCTCTTCGTCTCCGTGCATGCCGATGCCTTCATCAAGCCGACGGCACGCGGCTCCAGCGTGTTCGTCCTCTCCGAAAACGGCGCTTCGAGTTCCGCGGCGCGCTGGCTGGCGGACAAGGAGAATTCGGCCGACCTGGTCGGCGGCGTCAACCTCGGCGTCAGGGATCCCTATCTTGCGCGCACCCTGCTCGACCTGTCGCAGACCGCGACCATCAACGACAGCCTCAAGCTGGGCAAGGACGTGCTGGGCGAACTGGGCCGCATCAACACCCTGCACAAGGCGCATGTCGAGCAGGCCGGCTTCGCCGTGCTGAAGGCGCCGGACATCCCCTCGATCCTGATCGAGACCGCCTTCATCTCCAATCCCGAGGAAGAGAAGCGCCTCAACGACGAGGCCTATCAGGACCGCATGGCGGAGGCGATCCTGAAAGGCATCCGCCGCTACTTCGCCAAGAACCCGCCGCTGGCCAAGTCGAAGCTGGCGCGGCTGGATTGAACGTCGCCGGAAACCCCTGCGGCCATGGCCTTGCCGCTACCGGTGGCGCCCGCTTAGCTTGATATAATCGCCCGCTTTCCCTGCAGCCTCAAGCCCATGCTGGTTTTTCGCGGTGTTCCCGAGCGGGCGACGACGTCCACGGTACTCACCATCGGCAATTTCGATGGCGTGCATCGCGGCCATCGCGCATTGCTTGCCGAATTGACGGCCAAGGCGCGCGAACTCGCGTTGCCGGCGACGGTGCTCACCTTCGAGCCCCATCCGCGCGAACTGTTCGCCCCGGAGCAGGCGCCGGCGCGACTGGCCAGCCTGCGCGACAAGATCGAACTGCTGGCCGAGGCCGGCGTCGATCGCGTGCATGTCTGCCGCTTCGACCGCCGGCTGGCGGCGCTGACCGGCGAGCAGTTCATCGAGAAAATCCTGGTGCGCGGCCTTTCGGTGCGGCACCTGATCATCGGCGACGACTTCCGCTTCGGCAAGGCGCGCGGCGGAGATTTCGCCCTGCTGCAGCGCGCCGGGCAGGAACATCGTTTCGTCGTCGAGGCGATGCGCACCGTGGATTTCGGCGGCATCCGGGTTTCCAGTTCCGCGGTGCGCGAGGCGCTTGCCGCGGGCAACATCGAACACGCCGAGGAACTGCTGGGGCGCGCCTTCGTCATCGCCGGCCGCGTCATGGACGGCAAGAAGATCGGCCGCACCATCGGCTTTCCGACCGCCAACATCCAGGTCCGGCGCAAGCGCCTGCCGCTGTCCGGCGTATTTGCCGTCACCGTTTCGGGCATCGACGCGCAGCCGCTGCCGGGCGCCGCCAACATCGGCGTGCGCCCGACCGTGGACGCAGGCATGCAGCCTGTGCTGGAAGTCCACCTGCTGGATTTCGATCGCGACATCTACGGCAGGCACGTCGATGTCAATTTCATGCACAAGCTGCGCAACGAGGCGAAGTTCGAGTCCCTCGATGCGCTCAAGGCGCAGATCGCCCGCGACGTCGACGATGTGCGCACCTACTTCAAGTCCAACGATGGCAAGACCCATGGCTGATTACCGCAAGACCCTCAACATGCCCGACACGCCCTTCCCGATGCGCGGCGACCTCGCCAAGCGCGAGCCGGGCTGGATCGCACAGTGGCAGGAGCAGAAGCTGTACCAGAAGATCCGCGCCGCCGCCAAGGGGCGCCCGCGTTTCGTGCTGCACGACGGCCCGCCCTATGCCAATGGCGACATCCACATCGGCCACGCGGTGAACAAGATCCTCAAGGACGTGATCGTCCGTTCCAAGACCCTGGCCGGCTTCGACGCGCCCTACGTGCCGGGCTGGGACTGCCACGGCCTGCCGATCGAACACCAGATCGAAAAAACCCACGGCAAGCACCTTCCCGCCGACAAGGCACGCGAGCTGTGCCGCAGCTTCGCGGCCGAACAGGTGGAGCGGCAGAAGAAGGATTTCATCCGCCTCGGCGTGCTCGGCGACTGGGGCAATCCCTACCTGACCATGGCCTTCCGCAACGAGGCCGACGAGATCCGCGCGGTCGGCGACCTGTACAAGACCGGCTACCTGTTCAAGGGCCTGAAGCCGGTGAACTGGTGCTTCGATTGCGGCTCGGCGCTGGCCGAGGCCGAGGTCGAATACCAGGACAAGAAGTCGCCGGCGATCGATGTCGGCTTTCGCCTCGACGCTGCGGAGCGCGAGCGCGTCGCCCATGCCTTCGGCATCGCAGCGCTGCCCGCGGGCGACTGCTGGACGGTGATCTGGACCACCACGCCGTGGACCATTCCGTCCAACCAGGCGCTCAACATGCATCCGGAATTCACCTACGAACTGGTGAAGACCTCGCGCGGCTGCATCATCCTCGCCGCCGAGCTGCGCGGCGCGGCATTGCAGCGCTTCGGCCTCGAAGGCGAGGTGCTCGGCGCCTGCCAGGGCGCGGCGCTCTCCTGGTGAAGTTCCGCCACCCTTTCTACGATCGTGCCTCGCCCGTCTATCTGGGCGAGTACGTCACGCTGGATGCCGGCACCGGCATCGTGCATAGCGCGCCGGCCTATGGCCTGGAGGACTTCGACTCCTGCCGCAAGCACGGCATGCACAACGACGAGATCCTCACCCCGGTGCAGGGCGACGGCGTGTTCGCGGCCAGCCTGCCCTTCTTCGGCGGCATGTTCGTCTGGAAGGCCAATCCGGTCATCATCGAGAAGCTGGCCGAGGTCGGCGCACTGTTCGCCAGCAGCGAGATCGTGCACAGCTACATGCACTGCTGGCGGCACAAGACGCCGATCATCTACCGCGCCACCACGCAGTGGTTCGTGGGAATGAACCGGATCCCGGTCGACGGCGGCGGCAGCCTGCGCGACAAGGCGCTGGCCGCGGTCGAGGCGACGAAGTTTTATCCCGACTGGGGCAAGGCGCGGCTGCACGCGATGATCGCCAACCGGCCCGACTGGTGCGTCTCGCGCCAGCGCAACTGGGGCGTGCCGATTCCCCTTCTTCCTGCACAAGGAAAGCGGCGAGCCGCATCCGCGCACGCTGGAACTGCTCGAAGCCGTGGCGCAGAAGATCGAAAAGGAGGGCATCGATGCCTGGTTCAAGCTCGACGCCGCCGAACTGCTCGGCGCCGATGCCGCGAACTACGACAAGATGCGCGACACGCTGGACGTCTGGTTCGATTCCGGCACCACGCACCGCACGGTGCTGCGCGGTTCGCACGCCGCGGAGTCGACCTACCCGGCCGACCTCTACCTCGAAGGCTCGGACCAGCATCGCGGCTGGTTCCATTCGTCCTTGCTGACCGGCGCCGCCATCGACGGCCGTGCGCCCTACAAGGCGCTGCTGACCCACGGCTTCGTGGTCGACGGCAAGGGCATGAAGATGTCCAAGTCGAAGGGCAACGTGGTCGCGCCGCAGAAGATTTCCGACACGCTGGGCGCCGAAATCCTGCGCCTCTGGGTGGCCAGCACCGACTACTCGGGCGAGCTGTCGATCGACGAGAAGACCATCCTGCCGCGCGTGGTCGAGGTCTATCGCCGCCTGCGCAACACGCTGCGCTTCCTGCTCGCCAACACCGCCGACTTCGATGCCAAGACCCAGATGCTGCCGCCGGCCGAATGGCTGGAAACGGACCGCTATGCGCTGGCCCTGACCCGCAAGCTGCAGGTGCAATGCACGGCGGATTACGAGCGCTTCGAATTCCACAAGGTGGTGCAGGCGCTGATGAATTTCTGTTCCGAGGACCTCGGCGCCTTCTACCTGGACATCCTCAAGGACCGCCTTTACACCGCCGCGGAAAATTCCCGCGCGCGCCGTTCGGCGCAGAGCGCGCTGTGGCACATCCTGCAGGCCGTGACGCGGCTCATGGCGCCGGTGCTGTCCTTCACCGCCGAGGAAATATGGGCCACGCTGAAACAGGGCGACAGCGTGATGCTCGCAACCTGGCACGTGCTGCCGGAACAGGCTGAAGAGTCGGCGCTGGCGACACGGTGGCAGGCAATACGCGCGGTGCGCGCCGACGTGGCGCGAACCCTTGAAGAGCTGCGCTCGGCCGGCAAGATCGGTTCTTCGCTGCAGGCCGAGGTGACGCTGAGCGCCGACGCCGCAAGCTACGATCTGCTCGCCTCGCTCGGCGATGACCTCAAGTTCGTCCTGATCTGCTCGAAGGTGACGCTGGAAAAACTCGGCGCCGGCGAGACGGCGAGCGGCGTCAGCATCGAAGCCGTCGCCAGCACCCACGCCAAGTGCGCGCGCTGCTGGCACTGGCGCGAGGACGTCGGGCAGGATGCGGAACATCCCGAACTCTGCGGACGCTGCACCTCGAACCTGTTCGGCGCCGGCGAGGCACGCGAGATTGCCTAGGCTGGCACGCTGGCTGGGGCTGGCTACATTGGTGGTGCTGCTCGACCAGGCCAGCAAGGCCTGGGTGCTGGCGAGCTTTCGCTACCTGGAAAGCGTTGTGGTGACACCCTTCTTCAACCTCGTCCTGGTCTACAACTCGGGTGCTGCCTTCAGTTTCCTGGCCGGCGCCGGCGGCTGGCAGAAGTGGTTCTTCGTCGTCCTCGCGCTGGGCATTTCGGCCTGGCTGCTGAGCCTGTTGCGCCACCACGCCCAGGAGCGCCTGCTGCCGACCGCGCTGTCGCTGATCCTGGGCGGCGCGCTCGGCAACGTGATCGACCGCCTGCGCTTCGATGTCGTGGTCGATTTTCTCGATTTTCACCTGGCCGGCTATCATTGGCCGGCTTTCAACGTGGCCGATTCGGCCATCACCGTCGGCGTGGCACTGATGCTCTGGCACCAGTTCCGCTTTGGCAAGGAAACTGAAACGGGCACCAAATGACCGAGACCGTACGCGCCGGCAACCTGATCACGCTGCACTACCGCGTCGCCACCGGCGACGACACGGAACTGGTGAGCACCTTCGGCTCGACCCCGGCGACGCTGCAACTGGGCAGCGGCGAGCTGGCGCCGCCGCTGGAACACTGTCTGATCGGCATCAATGTCGGCGAGCGCCACGTCTTCCTGCTGGAGGCCGACCAGGCTTTCGGCAGCCACAATCCGCAATTGACCCAACGCATGGCGCGTACCGCGCTGCCGCCGGATTCAAGCCCCGAGTTGCACGGCCTGATCCAGTTCGCCGCACCCAATGGCGACAAATTCACCGGCATCGTGCGCGAACTCGACGACGAGGCGGTGCTGGTCGATTTCAACCATCCGCTGGCCGGCAAGCCGGTACGCTTCGAAGTCGAAATCATAGGGATACTGTGATGCAGATCATCCTTGCCAACCCCCGCGGCTTCTGCGCCGGCGTCGAGCGCGCGATCGCCATCGTCGAACGCGCGCTGGAAAAGTTCGGCGCGCCGATCTACGTGCGGCATGAAGTGGTGCACAACCGCTACGTGGTCGACGGCCTCAAGGCCAAGGGCGCCGTCTTCGTCGAGGAACTCGAGGAGGTGCCGGATGGCGCCACGGTGATTTTCAGCGCCCACGGCGTGCCGCAGTCGGTGCGCATCGAGGCGGAACGGCGCGGACTCAAGGTGTTCGATGCCACCTGCCCGCTGGTGACCAAGGTGCACCTGGAGGTGGCGCGCCTGCACAAGCAGGGCTACGAGGTCATCATGATCGGCCACCGCGGGCATCCGGAGGTGGAAGGGACCATGGGCCAGGCTACCGGCACCATGTACCTGGTGGAAAACGTCGATGACGTGGCGAAGCTGGAAGTTCCCAAGGGGACGCACAGCGCTGGCGCCGGCGGAACGGCACCGCTGGCCTACGTCACGCAAACCACCTTGTCGGTAGACGATGCGCGGGTGATCGTGCATGCGCTGACGGACCGCTTTCCGACGATCATCGGGCCGCGCAAGGACGACATCTGCTATGCCACGCAGAACCGCCAGGATGCCGTCAAGGCCATGGCCGGCAAGGTCGATGTGGTCATCGTGGTCGGCTCGAAGAACAGCTCGAATTCGAACCGCCTGCGCGAGGTTGCGGCAATCGGCGGCATTCCGGCCTATCTGGTGGATGGTGCGGATCAGATCGCCCCTGCCTGGCTGGGCGCCGGGATGCGGGTAGGCGTCACGGCCGGCGCGTCGGCGCCCGAAGTACTGGTCAATGGCGTCGTCGAGCGGATCCGGGCGCTGGGCGCCGGCAGCGTCGAGACCCTCGACGGCGTTGCCGAGAACGTGAATTTTCCGTTGCCGAAAGAGTTGCTGGCCTGAGACGGCAAGCGCCGGGCGCGTTGCCACGGGTCGGGGGCCGCAGGTATAATCCGCATCCTTTCAGTACGCTGTTGTAGCTCAGTTGGTAGAGCAACTGATTCGTAATCAGTAGGTCGCCAGTTCGATTCCGGCCAACAGCACCAATTTCAAGGCCTGCCCCCATTCCGGTCGGCAGGCCTTGATCCTTTCAGGGGGCCTGCATGCAGATCAAGGACAGTGTTTTCATCATCACCGGCGGTGCGTCGGGTCTCGGCGCGGGCACCGGGCGGATGCTGGTGGAGCAGGGCGGCAAGGTGGTTCTCGCCGACCTCAACGAGGCGGCCGGCAATGCACTGGCGGCGGAGCTGGGGGCCAATGCACGCTTCGTGACGACCAACGTCGCCGACGAGGCCAGTGCGAAGGCGTGTGTCGCGGCGGCGCTGGCGGCGTTCGGTGGTCTGCACGGCCTGGTCAATTGCGCCGGCATCGCGCCGGCCGAGAAGGTGCTGGGACGCAACGGCCCGCATTCGCTGGACGTCTTCGCCAAGACCGTGACGGTGAACCTGGTCGGCAGCTTCAACATGATCCGCCTGGCGTCCGAGGCGATGAGCCAGGGCACGCCGAATGCGGCGGGCGAGCGCGGCGTGATCGTCAGCACCGCGTCGGTGGCGGCCTACGACGGCCAGATCGGCCAGGCGGCCTATGCGGCGTCGAAGGGCGGCGTGGTCGGCATGACGCTGCCGATCGCGCGCGAACTGGCGCGCTTCGGCATCCGCGTCATGACCATCGCGCCCGGAATTTTCGAGACGCCGATGCTGCTGGGCATGCCGCAGGAGGTGCAGGATGCACTGGGCAAGATGGTGCCCTTTCCCTCGCGCCTGGGCAAGCCGGCCGAGTATGCGGCGCTGGTGCGGCACATCATCGAGAACGAAATGCTGAACGGCGAGGTCATTCGCCTCGACGGCGCCATCCGCATGGCGCCGAAGTAAGTCCGCTCGGCCTGATCATGGCCGATAGCGAGCCCTGCTACCACTGCGGCCTGCCGATCCCGACGGGCCTTGACCTTGCCGTCGAAATCGGCGGCCAGCGGCGCCAGATGTGCTGCGCCGGTTGCCAGGCGGTGGCGCTGGCCATCGTCGCCAACGGCCTGGCGGATTACTACCGGCACCGCGACGCGATGCCGGAGTCCCCGCGCGAAGCGCTGCCGCAGATCGTCGCCGACTTCGCCCTGTTCGACCATCCCGATGTGCAGAAGAACTTCGTGCGCCGGGCCGAGGGCGCGGCAGGCGAACACGAACAGGAAGCGGCGCTGATCCTCGAAGGCATCACCTGCGCCGCCTGCGTCTGGCTCAACGAATCGCATGTGCGCCGCCAGCCCGGCGTGACGTCCATCGACATCAACTACACCACGCGCCGCGCGCGGGTGCGCTGGGACGAACGGGTGACGAAGCTTTCGGCCATCCTCGAAGCCATCGCCGCGATCGGCTACCGCGCCCATCCCTACGATGTCGGCCGCTCCGAGGAACTGGCGCAGAAGGAACGCAAGGCCGCGTTGTGGCGCCTGTTCGTCGCCGGCTTCGGCATGATGCAGGTGATGATGTACGCCGTGCCGGTGTATCTCGCCGACGGCGACATGACGCCGGACATCGAGCAACTGATGCGCTGGGCCAGCCTGATCCTGACCGTGCCGGTGATCTTGTACTCCGCCGCGCCCTTTTTTGTCAGCGCCTGGCGCGACCTGAAGCTGCATCGCGTCGGCATGGACGTGCCGGTGGCGCTGGGCGTCGGCGCGGCATTTGCGGCCAGCGTCTGGGCCACGCTGATCGCCGCGGGCGAGGTGTATTTCGACTCGGTCACCATGTTCGTCTTCTTCCTGCTTTCGGGGCGCTATCTGGAAATGATGGCGCGGCAGAAGGCGGCGCGCAGCGTCGAGACGCTGGCGCGCGCCATTCCGGCCTTCGCCACACGGCTCGCGGCATGGCCGGATACCGCCGGCGAGCGGGTCGCCGTGGTCGAGTTGCGTGTCGGGGATGTGGTGCAGATCAGACCCGGCGAAACGGTGCCGGCCGATGGCTGCGTGCTCGACGGCGAGAGCGCCGCGGACGAATCCCTGCTGACCGGCGAGAGCCGCCCGGTGCCCAAGCGGGCCGGTGATGCGTTGATCGGCGGCAGCGTGAATACGGCAAGCCCGCTGGTGATGCGCGTCGAGCGCGTTGGCGAGGCGACGCGGGTGGCGGCCATCCAGCGCCTGATGGAACGCGCCGCCGCGGAAAAGCCGCGCCTGGTTGAAATGGCCGACCGCGTCGCCGGGCGTTTCGTCATTGCCCTTCTGGTGCTGGCGGTGGTGACGGCAGTGGCCTGGTGGTGGATCGACCCGTCGCGCGCGCTGTGGATTTTTGTCGCCGTGCTGGTGGTGAGTTGTCCCTGTGCGCTCTCGCTGGCGACGCCGGCGGCATTGACCGTGGCGACCGGTGCGCTGGCCGCGCGCGGCGTGCTGGTGACGCGCGGCCATGCGATCGAGGCCCTGGCGCGGGCGGATCGCTTCATCTTCGACAAGACCGGCACATTGACCGTGGGGCAAATGGACCTGGTCGAGGTAAATCCCGTCCGCGGCGAGGCGGGGTTCGCCTTGTCAACGGCTGCAGCGCTCGAGCGCGGCTCGGAACACCCCATCGCGCGGGCGCTGACCGCAGGGGGTACCGATGCCGGGGTAGCGGCTTCCGCCGTGCGCGCTACGACCGGGGCGGGAGTCGAGGGCCTGATCGACGGGCGACCCTGGCGCCTGGGGCGCCCGGAGTTCGTCGCCGCCATGCATGGCCTGGCGGTTCCGCTGGAGCTCGAGTCAAAAGTCGGCGCTGGCGACACGGTGATCGCGCTGGGCAATGCCGATGGGTGGCAGGCGTTTTTCCGCCTGAGCGACAGCCTGCGTTCGGAGGCCTCCGCCATGACCGCCGGACTCTCTGCCGCCGGCATCAAGCTGTCGATTTTCAGCGGTGACGCGACCGCCGCGGCCGCGCGGGTGGGCGCCGCGCTGGGAATCGCCGACGCTCGCGGCGGACTCTCGCCGGAGGACAAGCATGCCGCGCTCAAGGCCCTGCAGGACGCCGGCGAGACCGTGGCGATGGTCGGCGACGGCGTCAATGACGCGCCGGTACTGGCGCGGGCGCAGGTCTCGATCGCCATGGGCGGCGGCGCCGATCTGGCGCGGGCCAACGCCGATGTGGTGCTGCTCGGCAATGATCTCCTGGCGCTGCCCGCGGGGCTGGCGCTGGCGCGGCGCACCGTGCGCATCGTGAAACAGAATCTCGTGTGGGCCTTTGCCTACAATTTCCTCGCCATCCCGCTGGCCATGGCCGGCTGGGTGACGCCCTGGATGGCCGGCATCGGCATGTCGGCCAGTTCGCTGCTGGTGGTGCTCAACGCCTTGCGGCTGCAGCGGAGATAATGCACGGCATGGACATCCTGTATCTCCTGATCCCGCTTTCCCTGGTACTGGTCTTCGTCATCGCGGCCTTGTTCTGGTGGTCGTTGAAGACCGGGCAGTACGAGGATCTCGAAGGCCCCGGTCACCGCATCCTGATGGATGACGATCGCTCTGACGTGCCTGAAACCCGAAATACTATTGACCCAGATCAAGGTGCGACGGAAGAGAAGTAACCATACTGCCGGCGGGTTTTATGGTAATGGCTTCGCGCCGTTGCCGGAAGGCTCTCTGTTGGGGTTAGGGGTGCGCGCTGCGCACCCTTTTTTCGTCCGGCGCCCTGTCGGCCTACCCGCCGACACTGAAGAAATTCCACCCATCGAGCCATAAACCATACTGATATTGTTGTTAATTTCATTGAAGTCGGATATATTTTGACATGCATCAAACGACGCTAATGTTTAGCGTGTAATCTTCCGAAAATTCATATACTGCACCGCATCAAAAGCAGTATTGCGCACGGTTTCTTTTTTAATGTGAGGTGAATCCATCATGCAATCGCAAGCGACTTACAACTACAAAGTCGTGCGCCAGTTCGCCGTGATGACCGTAATCTGGGGCATCGTCGGCATGCTGGTCGGCGTCATCATCGCCGCCCAGCTGGTCTGGCCGGAGTTGAACGTGCACGAGTTCCTGAGCTACGGGCGCCTGCGTCCCCTGCACACCAATGCCGTGATCTTCGCCTTCGGCGGTTGCGCCTTGTTCGCCACTTCCTACTACTGCGTGCAGCGCACCAGCCATGCGCCGCTGTTCGCGCCGGGACTGGCGGCATTCACCTTCTGGGGCTGGCAAGTGGTCATCGTGCTGGCGGCGCTGTCTTTGCCTCTGGGATTCACCCAGGCCAAGGAATACGCGGAACTCGAATGGCCGATCGACATCCTGATCACGCTGGTCTGGGTGTCCTATGCCGTGGTGTTCTTCGGCACCATCGTCAAGCGCACGGTATCGCACATCTACGTGGCGAACTGGTTCTTCGGCGGCTTCATCCTGACCGTCGCCGTGCTGCACCTCGTCAATAGCGCGGCGATCCCGGTGTTTGCAGCCGGCGTCCTGACGCCGAAGTCCTACTCGGCCTATGCCGGCGTGCAGGACGCGATGATCCAGTGGTGGTACGGCCACAACGCGGTGGGCTTCTTCCTCACCGCCGGCTTCCTCGGCATGATGTACTACTTCGTGCCCAAGCAGGCCGGGCGTCCGGTGTATTCCTACCGGCTGTCGGTGGTGCACTTCTGGGCGCTGATCTTCACCTACATGTGGGCGGGTCCGCACCACCTGCACTACACCGCGCTGCCCGATTGGACGCAGTCGGTCGGCATGGTCTTTTCGCTGATCCTGCTGGCGCCTTCCTGGGGCGGCATGATCAACGGCATCATGACGCTGTCGGGCGCCTGGCACAAACTGCGCGACGACCCGATCCTGAAGTTCATGATCACCTCGCTGTCCTTTTACGGCATGTCGACCTTCGAAGGTCCGATGATGTCGATCAAGACGGTCAATGCGCTGTCGCACTACACCGACTGGACCGTCGGCCACGTGCATTCGGGCGCGCTGGGCTGGGTGGCGATGATTTCCATCGGCTCCATCTACTACCTGCTGCCGCGCCTGTTCGGCAAGCCGGAAATGCACTCGAAGAAGCTGATCGAAGTGCACTTCTGGGTCGCCACCATCGGCGTCGTGCTCTACATCGCCTCGATGTGGATCGCCGGCGTGATGCAGGGCCTGATGTGGCGCGCCACCAACGTTGACGGCACGCTGACCTACTCGTTCGTCGAATCGGTCAAGGCAACCTACCCGTTCTGGACCATACGCCTGCTGGGCGGCCTGCTGTTCCTCTCCGGCATGGTCATCATGGCCTACAACATGTTCCTGACCATGGCGGGCGGCAAGGCGGTCGATGCGCCGGTACTCGCACCCGCAGCGGCTCATTGAGCCCCGATAGCACAGATCAAGGAGCCATACATCATGTTGACGCATGACAAAATCGAACGGAACGTGGGACTGCTGATCGTCCTCACCATCCTCACCATCAGTGTGGGTGGTTTGCTCGAAATCGTCCCCCTGTTCTTCCAGAAATCCACCACCACGCCGACCAATGAACTGGTCAAGCCCTACAGCCCGGTGCGCCTGGCGGGACGCGACATCTACATCCGCGAAGGCTGCTACAACTGCCATTCGCAGATGATCCGTCCTTTCCGCGCCGAGACCGAGCGTTACGGCCATTATTCGGTGGCCGGCGAGTTCGTCTATGACCATCCGTTCCAGTGGGGCTCGAAGCGCACCGGTCCCGACCTGGCGCGCGTCGGCGGCCGCTACTCGGATCAGTGGCACAAGACCCACCTGCTGAATCCGCGCGACGTGGTGCCGGAATCGAACATGCCGGCCTATGCCTGGCTGGATCGTCCGCTGAAGGACGATGCGATCGCGGACAAGATGCGGGCGCTGCGCACGGTCGGCGTGCCTTACAGCGACGCGGAAATCGCCGATGCGAAAAAGGCCATCGAGGGCGCGACGGAAGTCGACGCCTTGATCGCTTACCTCCAGGGCCTGGGCCTCGCGCTCAAGCAGACCAGGTAAGCAAATGGACATCAACGATCTGCGTTCCCTCTTCACGGTGCTGGCGTTCATCGCCTTCATCGGCATCGTGTGGTGGGCGTATTCGGACCGGCGCAAGGCGACCTACGACGAGGCGGCCATGCTGCCGCTCGACGATGACAGCCCCTTCGTGCCATCCGGGCCGCAGGTTACGAAGAATCAGGAAAGGAAATCATCATGAGTGATTTTGTCAGCGGCTTCTGGAACATCTATGTAGTAGGCATCGTGCTCGTCAGTGTCATCGGTTGCGGCGTGTTCCTCTGGATGCAGAGCACGGCAAAGCATGTGGAAGGTGCGACGACCGGCCATGTCTGGGACGAGGACCTGCAGGAATACAGCAACCCGTTGCCGAACTGGTGGCGCTGGCTGTTCTACATCACCATCGTCTTCTCGCTGTTCTATCTTGCGATGTATCCCGGACTGGGAACTTTCAAAGGGCAATTCGGCTGGACGTCCACCGGCCAGTACGACGGCGAGATGAAGAAAGCCGAAGAGCAGTACGGGCCGATTTACAAGAAGTTCCAGAGCCAGGACATCATGACCGTGGCGGCCAACAGCGAAGCGAAGGAAATGGGTCAGCGCCTGTATCTGACCTATTGCTCGCAGTGCCACGGTTCGGATGCCAGGGGGGCCAGGGGCTTTCCCAACCTGACCGACAGCGACTGGCTATGGGGCGGCACGCCGGAGCAGATCAAGGAGACCCTGACCAAGGGCCGCGATGCGATGATGCCGGCCAAGGGTGTCAAGCCGGATCTGAATGGCGACCAGATCAAGGATATCGCCAGCCATGTGCGGTCCCTCTCCGGACTGGCGACCGATTCGATCCGCGCCCAGCGTGGCAAGGAATTATTCGGCGAGGCTTGCGCTGCCTGCCACGGTCCCGACGGCAAGGGCATGGTCGGCCTGGCGCCGAATCTGACCGACAAGGTCTGGCTCTACAGCAGTTCCGAGGAAAGCATTATCGAGACCATCACCAAGGGCCGCGTCAACCGCATGCCCGCCTACGGGGAGTTTCTCGGCGATGCCAAGGTGCACCTGTTGACGGCGTATGTATATGGACTTGGTGGCGGTGAGAAAGCTGCCCCTGCGACTCCGCCGGCCGCGGCGGCGCCCGCAGGAAACAAGTAAACCGGCCCCACCTCCCCGGCACTCGTGCCGGGGAGTTTTTGCGCGGGTTTATCAGAATATCGTAATACGATAATCATGCCATCAGCTACTCCCACCCAATCGCCAGAGAGCCGGCCGAACTTCGTCGAAGAGAGCCTTTACGAAGTCCATCAGAAGGTGCATCCGCGTGCCGTCAGCGGCATCTTCGCCACCTGGCGCTGGGCGCTGGTCTGGTTTACCCAACTGATTTATTACGGGCTGTGCTGGTTGCCATGGAACGGGCGGCAAGCGGTGCTGTTCGACCTGGTCGAGCGCAAGTTCTACATTTTCGGACTGGTCTTCTGGCCGCAGGACGTGATCTTCCTGGCGATCCTGCTGATCATTTCGGCCTATTCCCTGTTCCTGTTCACCGCCGTCGGCGGCCGCCTGTGGTGCGGCTATGCTTGTCCGCAGACGGTCTACACGGAAATCTTCACCTGGATCGAACAGAAGATCGAAGGCGAGCGCAATGCGCGCATCAAACTCGATGCGGCGCCCATGAGTCCCCGCAAGTTGTGGCTGCGCAGCGCCAAGTACGGCTCATGGGGGCTGTTGTCGTTCTGGACCGGGTTTACCTTCGTCGGCTATTTCACTCCGATCCAGAACTTGTGGGGTTCATTGTGGAGTTTGTCGCTGGGGCCGTGGGAAACCTTCTGGATGCTCTTTTACGGCGCATTCACTTACCTGTTTGCCGGACACATGCGCGAACAGGTGTGCAAGCACATGTGCCCCTATGCCCGCTTCCAGGGTGTGATGTTCGATCCCGACACGCTGACCATCACCTACGATACCGAGCGCGGCGAGCCGCGCGGCGCGCGGAAGAAGGGGCTGGATCCGAAGGCGATCGCCAAGGGTGACTGCGTCGACTGCGGCATCTGCGTCCAGGTCTGCCCGACCGGCATCGACATCCGCAAGGGCCTCCAGTACGAATGCATCGGCTGTGCCGCCTGCATCGACGCCTGCGACCAGGTCATGGAAAAGATGAACTATCCGAAGGGATTGATCCGCTATTCCACCGAACATGCGATCGAGGCGCACTGGGGCTGGAAGGAAATCCTCGGCCACGTGGTGCGGCCGCGGGTAATCATCTATTCCGCGATCCTCGGGGCGATCTGCGTCGCCTTTGTCTGGGGCATCGCCACCAAACCCGCCTTGCGCGTCGATGTGATCCGCGACAGGGCGACCCTGGCGCGCGAGGTCGAGGACGGGCTGATCGAGAACGTGTATCGCCTGCACGTGATCAATGTTTCCGAGACGCCGCACCGCTACGCGGTGACCGTGTCCGGCCTGCAGGGCATCGACATGGTCGGCGATCGCATCATCGAGGTTCCGGCCGCGGGGGCAAGAAGCTTTGCCGTCCAGGTGCGGGTGCCCGCGGACTCGGGAAAGAAGGGGTCGAACCAGATCTTTTTCGACGTCAAGTCGCTTGCCGACGACAAGGTGGCGGTGCATGAAAAGGCCAGCTTCCTGCAACCATGAAGGACGAAAAAGTGGATTCGACCGTCGCCAGGCCCTGGTATCGCGAACCCTGGCCGTGGATTCTCGCGGCCGGGCCGTTGATCGTGGTGATCGCCGGCATTTATACGGCTTGGCTTGCCGTCCAGAGCAACGACGGCCTGGTTACCGACGACTATTACAGGAAAGGCCTGGCGGCAAACCAGACCATCGCGCGCAGCGACGAGGCGGCACGCATGGGGCTGGCTGCCGGCATCAGGATTTCCGGCGATACCCTGTCAGTCCGTTTGCAGGCTGCAGACAAGGGTTTCGTCATGCCGCCGACGCTGGCGCTGACCATAAGCCATCCGACCCGTGCCGGCCTCGATCAGTCGCGCTTGCTGGTGCGTAGCGGCGACCGTTATTCCGGTGAGGTGCGCCTGCCCGCCGCGGGACATTGGCTGCTGTTGCTGGAGGACGAGCGCAAGACCTGGCGCCTGATGGGCAACGTGATACTTCCCGCCAATGGGGAGACCATGATCGGGGGGCCAGCCACTGCGGGGGGCGCGCCCGTTCCGGCCGATATCCGCAACTGAATGGATCAACCACAAGGAGATAACGTCATGGACGCATGGAAATTGCTGGTGGGCAGCGACCTTGGTCTGATGAGTCTGGCAACCATCGTCCTGGTCATCGTGATCGGCTTTGGCATGGTCAGGTTCTACAAGAAAATGGCCGAAGAAGACGCGCGCAACGCGAAGTAACCGCACCTTTTCGCTCTGCCGGGGAGACAGAAATGCTGAAGATCCTGTGGGTGTTGTGGCCGTCGTTCCTGGTGGCGGGGATCGCCGAAGGCGTGTTTTTTACCGTGATCGATCCGCAAGAGCTGTATCTCTTCGGCGAGCCGGTGCATTTCACGACAACCGCCACCTATTCGATAGGCTTTTTCGGCTTCTGGGTCGTGTGTGCCGCGTCGAGCCTGATGACCTGGTTCCTGCAGCGCAGCGCGGCGGAGGTCAACAAAGGCGTGGGAGCCGATTCCGGGGCCGCTGACGGCAGCAGGGAATAGGCGGGTCGGCTTCGATCGGTCAGCTTTCCCGGTTTCGGGCCGGGTCTTGCGCCGGGCCGACGCCAATGGGTGGCGGCGCGAGGTTCACTATGCGACTGAACAGGTCGCGGCATTCCTGATCGGACTCGACATCGAAGCGAGGATCGCCGTTTTCGCTGAAGGCTGCCCCGATCTCGACCCAGTCTTCGGCAGTGAGGTATTTCCGCGCCATGGGAATCAGGATGCTTTCCTCGAACGCCATGTGTTTCAGGATTTCGTCGGCGAACTTTTCGACCGCTGCCGAAAACTTTTCCAGTCCGTCGGGCATTCCGGCTTCGAAGTGGCCCAGCGCGAGTTCCAGATCGCGAATGTGCTGCGAACCCGCGGCGTGCTGCCGCTCCAACTCCGCGATTACCTTGTCGGCCTCATGCGTACGCTGCTGCAGCCGGGCGAAAAGGTAGGTGCTTTCCTTGGGATGATGCAACTTCTCGGGAAACTCTTCGAGATAGGAAGTCATCGCCCACAAGACCCGGAAGTCTGGCCGGGTTTTTTCGTCCGGCTTTCGCGGACCAGATAACGCAACCCATGCACCACCGCCGCGAGCGAGCGGTGCTCGTCGTGGATAATGCGAGCGCCGAATTGAGCATGGCTCAGGTACGCTCCGTTGCGCTCAACGACCAGCACCGGAATCTTCGAGTGGGTCAGCACCTTTTTGTGTTTCTGAACCGAGCAGCAGCCCGCTGAATCCGCGCCGGCCGTGCGAGGCCATGAAAATCAGGTCGGCGCCGGAGGTTTCGGCCGCGGCGATGATCGCCTCGTAGGGGAATGTCGCTGACGGAACTCAGGGATGCGCTAACGACGCCTTCGGCCTTCGCTGCGGCTTCATGCGCGGCAAGAATTTCCTGCGCCTGCTTCTCGGCCATTTCGGCAAATTTGTCTGGCGTGGTGGGGTCAATCAGCGCGCCTTCGCCATAAAAGGCCACCGGGTAATCCGGTTTCGCGAAAAAGAACGTGATCTTGGCGCTTGTTTCCTTGGCGAACGCAATCGCGCGCTTGACCGTATCGGAAGAAAGCGGCGAGCCGTCGGTGGGAACGAGTATGTGCTTGAACATGGGAATGGGTCCTTTGAGTGGATAGCGCTAGCCTAGCGTACCAACGAACAGCAAGATTGATCAAGGTCAACAGCAGGCCGAACGATACCCGAGCGGCATCGGGCACAATAGCGTTGCGGCGGCGCCGGATCATGGGTTGCCGCCCGTGAAGCGGAGAAGAATCATGAGTAACGGCAAATCGAGCAAGCCCCCCGTGACTCCCCAGGCGGCATGGCGCGCCGTGAACCAGGCGGTCGAGGCCAAGGTCGATCCGATCGGGATGGCAACGCCGCTGATGCATGCGCAACTGGCCTGGTTGTCGCATCCGCAGGAAATGTCCGAAACGCTGACCGAGTTCTCGACCAAACTCTGGGAACTGCAGGTGCATTCATGGCACCGCGCCTTGGGTATGGCGAGCAAGGACGTCGTGTCGCCCAACCCGGACGATACGCGCTTTGCCGATCCGATCTGGAGCGATTCCGCAAGCTGGGACATCGTCAAGGAATGGTATCTGATGATGACCCACCAGGTGCAGGACATGCTCTACGACACGCCGGGCCTTTCCAACCGCGACCGGCGCCGTGCCGCGTTCTGGTGGCGGAAATGGCTCAACGCGGTGGCGCCGACCAATTTCCTGCTGACCAATCCGGCGGCCATGCAGAAGGCCATGGAAACCCGCGGCGAAAGCCTGCTCAGGGGCTTCAACAATTTCGTCACCGACTTCCAGGCGGGCGACGTGCAGATGGCCCGGCCGACGGATTTCACGGTCGGCAAGGACCTCGGAACGACGCCCGGCAAAGTGGTATTCCGCAATCAGCTGCTGGAAGTCCTGCACTACACGCCGACACGCGAAAAGGTTTTCGGAACGCCCATCGTCATCGTCACGCCGTGGATCAACAAGTTCTACATCCTCGACCTGACGGCCAAGAAGAGCATGGTCAAGTACCTCGTCGACCAGGGCTTCGACGTCTATATCACCAGCTGGAAGAACCCGACGGCGGACATGCGCGATGTCACTTTCGACGACTACCTGATGGAAGGTATCGGCCGCATCATCGAAACCGCGCAAGGTATCTCCGGATCAGCCAAGGTGCATGCTGTCGGCTACTGCATTGGCGGCGCGGCCCTGGCGGCGTGGATGGCCTGGGCCAATGCCCGCTACGCGAAAAAGGATGTACCGGTCGAGTCGGTCACGCTACTGACCACGCTGGTGGATTACCACAAGCCGGGCGACATTGAGGTGTTCCTCGACGAGAGCAGCATCAAGTGGCTGGAAAAGTCGATGGCCGAAAAAGGCTATCTCGACGGCAAGGAAATGGCTTCGGCATTCCGCCTGCTGCGCTCCAACAGCCTGGTCTGGCATTACGTGGTGCGCGGCTACCTGTTCGGCGAGGCGCCGCCGCCTTTCGACGTCCTGTTCTGGAACATGGATTCGACCCGCATGCCGGCCGCGATGCACAGCTGGTACCTGCGCAATCTGTACCTGGAAAACCTGCTGATCAAGAAGGACGCGCTGAACCTGGCCGGCGAAAACATCGATCTCGGACGGATTTCCCAGCCTCTGTATGCGGTGTCGGCCGAGGACGATCACATTGCACCCTGGCGGCAGACCTTCCGCATCAACAACTTTGTCGCCGGTCCGCGTCGCTACGTCTTGTCGACTTCGGGCCATATCCTCGGCATCGTGAATCCGGTGGTGAATCCGCCCAAGCGCGATTACCGTGTCGGTGCCGCGGAACGGCACGATACGCCGGAAGACTGGCGCGAGCGGGCGGAACTGCATCGTGGCAGCTGGTGGGAAGACTGGATGGCCTGGCTCAAGCCGCAATCCGGCAAGCTGGTGGCCGCGCCACCTGTGGCGACGAAAAAGTTTCCTGCGCTGGCGGATGCGCCGGGCACCTATGTGCTTGAACCTTGAGCCCTTGGCATGGTTCGCAGCTTGGGGTCGTGCCGCACCTGTCGATCCGATTCCCGTAGTGATGTGCGTACCGGAGTCGCCGGGCGCTTGACGGCGGTCAATGTTACCGGGTGGGGCAGACTCCAGAATCCGGCATAGTCCAAACGGAGTTTGTCCCCATGTCGATCACCAGCCCGCTTTTCCAGCATCACAAACATTGCGATGAAATATTCGCCGACGCCGAAGAAGCCTGCGAGAAAGGCGACTGGACAGTCGGCGCAGCGGCCTTCGAGTTGCTGCGCGCACAGCTTGAAACTCATTTCGCCAGCGAAGAGGAGCTCCTGTTCCCGGCCTTCGAGGCGGCGACCGGGATGACCTCCGGACCAACCGAAGTCATGCGCGGCGAGCACCGCCAGATGCGCGACCTGCTGGCCCAGATGCAGGTAGCGGTCGGGTCCCGCGACGGCGATGCCTTCGGCGGCGCCGCGGAGACCTTGCTGATCCTCATGCAGCAGCACAACATGAAGGAAGAAAACATCCTGTATCCGATGTGCGACAACGCCCTGGGTTCTTCGGATGTCGGCGCCTCCCTGGCCGAGCGTCTCAAATAGCCATGACCACGGTCATCGACGGGCGCGAGTTGCAGCCGCCGGAGCCGATGGAGCGGACTCTGGCAGCGCTGGACGGTCTGGCTGACGGTGACGACTTGCTTCTCCTGCTTTATTGCCAGCCGCACCCGTTGTTCAATATCCTGAGGAACAACGGCTACATCTGGACCGAGGAAGTTCTGCCCGAGGGTACGCGCGAGATCCGGATTCGCAAAGCAGCCAGGCTGACCCTTTGCTCCGATGCACCCCAGTCTTTCCTTCGACCAGGCGCCCCCGATTTCGGTGCCCTATCGCTTCTTCCTGGCGGCGCCATGGTTCGGCGTGATGGCCGGGATCCTCCTGGCATGGTCGGGCCCCGATGCGTTTGCTTCACGGTGGACCCCCGAGGCACTGGCGCTGACCCATCTGATCGCGCTGGGCTTCATGCTCCAGGCCATGAGCGGGGCCTTGTTTCAGTTTATCCCCGTTGCTGTGGGCGGCAATGTCTGGCGCCCGAGGCTGGTTGCCAACGCCGTGCAACCTTTGCTGGTGCTGGCCACGCTGTTTCTCGTCGCGGGCTTTCTGGTCGGCCGTCCGGGCCTTCTGTCTGCCGCAGTTCCGCTGTTTCTGCTGGCGGTGGGAGGCTTGGTCATCGCGGTTGCAATCGCGCTGTGGCGCACACCGGCGACAGGCATGACCCTGTGGGCCATGCGCATGGCGATCGGTGGCTTGGCGGTCACCGTGCTGCTTGGCTCGCTCCTGGCCGAGTCGCTGGCGCGAGGATTGCCGGTGCCCATTATCGAACTGACCAACATTCATCTGGCCTGGGGCCTGGGCGGCTGGGCGCTGATGCTGCTGGCCGGCGTGTCCTATCACGTGGTGCCGATGTTTCAGCTGACGCGGCCGTATCCGCCGTGGTTCACCCGCGGCTTCGGGCCTCTGCTGCTGTTCTTGCTGCTCGCCTGGTCAGGCCAGTATTTTCTTGGGGATCTGCGCTGGTCGGCCGCAATCGGGTTGCCCCTGCTGGTTGTTTTTTCTGCTTACGCCGGAATGACCCTGTGGCTTCAGTACACGCGCCGCAGAAAGATACATGACGCGACGTCCCTCTACTTCAGGGTAGCAATGATTTCCCTTCTGGCCTTCGCCAGTTCCGGCGCTGCGTTTTTTCTGTATCCGGCTATCGCTGTCGATCCAAGATCGGTGGTTTGGCTGGGTGTGCTGGCCTTCGCCGGCGTGCTCGTTTCTGCCGTCACGGGAATGATGTACAAGATCATGCCCTTCCTCAACTGGCTGCACCTGCAGCGATTGGGCGCCCCCATGTCGGCCGTGCCCAACATGAAAAAAATGCTTGCTGCCGAGGCGATGACCGGACAACTGCGCCTTCATGTGCTGGCCCTGCTGCTGCTGCTGGCGGCGGTCTGGTTGCCGGCACTGACGCGTCTTGCCGGCGTGGCCTTCGCCGCATCGAGTGCGTGGCTGGCCTGGAATTTGATCAGTACGATGCGGCGCTACCAGACCTTCAGAGATCAAATTCGCGCAGTCGCTTTACATCGTTGATGGTGATTTGCTTGCCGCTGACGCCAATCAAGCCGTTGACCGTGAGATCGTGAAAAATCCGCGAGAGTGTTTCCGGCGTCAGGTTGAGGCGCGAGGCGATCACCTGTTTCGAGGTCGGCAGGGAAATGTCGAACGTACCCGTACAGGCACCTTCCTGGGGGCATTGCTGCAACAGGTAGCCGACGACGCGCTGTGCCGAGGAGCGCAGGGAGTAGGTCTCGACGTCCTGCACCAGGGAATGCAGTCGCATCGAAAGCCCGGCCAGCATGCGCCGGGCGAACAGGGGGTCGGTTTCGAGCAGATCGAATACCGGGCCGCTGTTGATGTGCAGCAGCAGGCTGTCGATGAGGCCTTCGGCAAAGACCGGACAGGGGCGACCGAGGAACATGATCGCTTCGCCGAAGCTCTGGCGCGGCCCGATAATCTGCATCACCTTTTCGTTGCCTTGCGAGGACGGAAAGGCCAGCTTCATCTGACCGAAGACCACGACGTAAAAACCCTTGAGCAGGTCGCCCTTCTGGAACAGCATTTCGCCCTTGGAAAGTCGGCGCTCGCGACACGCCGATTCAAGCGCGGCAATCTGGTCCGGGGCAAGTTCCTGGAACAGCGGCAGGCGGGAAAGAATCTGCGGGATGTCGAGCTTGGTTTCGTGCATGGTTTCGTACATGGTTTCTTGCAGGGGAGTGCGGCTTGTTTGCCGGCCGAACCTTACCATGCATCCTGTAGGGAGCGAAAGCCGTAATGCGCCTGCTGGTCGTATTCGCCGCACCTCACCGCCCGATGTTTCTTGCGGGTACCGTTCAGGCACTGGCGGCCATGGTGTTCTGGTCGCTGGAACTGGGTGGGCGCTATCTCGGGCTCTGGCCGGTCCCGGCATGGCCGTTGCTCCTCGTGTTTCCGCCATCGGTGCTGCACGCCCTGCTGCTTTCCTGCGGCGTGTTTCCGTTTTTCATGTTCGGTTTCATCCTTACCGCCGGGCCGCGCTGGCAGGGCGCGGGCGAACTCTCGCAGCGGGATTTCGTCCCCGCTTTTGCTTTGCTGGCGTGCGGCTGGCTGTTGGTCTGGGTTGCGTTGTTGCTGCCGCAGCTCCTGGTTGCCGGGCTGATCTTGGCGCTGTCCGGCTGGGCTGCAGTGGCGCTGCTGCTTACCCGCCTGGCCTTGCATCGGACCACGGACCGCGAGCACATCGGCTTCGTCGCACTGGCGGGCTGGCTTAGCGTGGCGGCAATGGGCGCTTTTGCGGTGTTCGCCGGCGGGGCGCTGCCATGGGCGCGGCTCGGAATAGCCTTGGCTGTTTGGGGGTTTTTGTTGCCAGTGTTTCTTGCCGTGGCACATCGCATGTTGCCCTTCTTCACATCTTCCGCGGTGCGGGCCTATGTCGTTCACCGTCCGCAATGGGCCTTGCGCAGCCTGATCGGGCTGAGTTTTGCGCATGGCGGTCTGGCGTTTCTTGAACTGGCTGAATGGCTTTGGCTGGCAGACCTGCCGGCCGCGCTGGTCGCCGTTCGCCTGGCGATGCTTTGGTGGAGCCGCGCGGCGCTGGCGAACCGGATGCTTTCCGTGCTGCATGTCGCATTCGCCTGGTTAGGCGTCGCCTTCGCCTTGTTTGCGCTGCAGAGCATGTTCTGGAAGGCAGTTCCGGGTTTCCTCGGGCAGGCGCCCCTGCATGCCTTGACGCTCGGCTTCTTTGCTTCCATGCTGATCGGCATGGCTTCGCGCGTAACCATGGGACATTCCGGCCGGCCGGTGGCTGCGGACGACGCGATGTGGCGGGCCTTCTGCATGATGCAGGCGGCAGCGGCAGTGCGGGTGATCAGCGAACTGCCCGCGCTGCCGGGCGCTCATGCGCTGATGTGGTTGTCGTCCTTGCTCTGGCTGGGCGCCTTCGGCCTCTGGGCGTGGCGTTTTGCACCGGCCTTCTGGCGCCCGCGCGCGGACGGCAAACCGGGTTAGGCGCATGTATCTCGCCGTCAAATACGTGCATGTGATCAGCGTGGTCCTGAGCCTGACCGGCTTTTTCCTGCGCGGCATCCTGATGATGCGCGATTCGCCCCTGCTCGGCGCGCGCTGGATCAGGGTGGTGCCGCACATCAACGATACGGTGTTGCTGGTTGCGGCCCTGTCGCTGGCGGCGATGTCGGGCCAGTATCCGTTCGTGGTCGGCTGGGTTACGGCGAAGGTGCTGGGCGTGATCGCCTACATCATCCTCGGCGCCCTGGCCTTGCGCGATGCGAGCACGCGCAGGATGCGGATCGTCTGCTGGTTTGCGTCGCTTGCGGTATTCGGCTGGATCGTGTCGGTGGCCTTGACGCGCCAGCCGCTGGGCTTCCTCGCCATGTTGCCCTAACCGATACGGCCGTCGGGCGGTGCCAGCAGGGCTTTGAGCCGGGGGATATCCACAATGCGGATGTGCTTCTGCTGCACGGAGATCAAGCCTTCGTCCTGAAAGCGCGAGAAGGCCCGGCTTACGGTTTCCAACTTGAGTCCGAGATAGGAGCCGATTTCCTCGCGCGTCATGCGCAGGTGAAACTCGGCCGGGGAATAGCCGCGTGCGCTGAAGCGCTGTGAGAGGTTGAGCAGGAAGGCCGCGAGGCGCTCTTCCGCGCGCATGGTGCCGAGTAGCATCATGACGCCGTGGTCGCGCACGATCTCGCGGCTCATGATCTTGTGCAGATGATGCTGCAGCGAATGGATTTCGCTGGAGAGCATTTCCAGTTCGGTAAAGGGTATCAGGCAGACTTCGCTGTCTTCCAGCGCGACGGCGTTGCAGGTATGGATTTCGGTGCTGATGCCGTCCATGCCGAGGATTTCGCCGGCCATCTGGAATCCGGTGACCTGGTCGCGGCCGTCTTCGGTCAGCACGTCGGTCTTGAAGAATCCGGAGCGGACGGCGAAGATCGATTCGAACGCCTCGCCGGCACGGTACAGGTAGTGGCCGCGTTTCAGTTTGCGCCCGCCGCCGATCAAGTGATCGAGGCGTCCCATGTCTTCGTCCGACAAGCCGAAGGGCAGGCACAGTTCGCGCAGATTGCACTGCGAACAGGCGACCTTCAACCCCGGGGTGATCAGGGGAATTACATTCTGCTTGACGTTTGCATGCACGCTGGATGCGCTACCCGGTTCAGGGGACCTCGTTGACTTTTATCAATGCAAATTATTTGCAACTGCGGCATCCTGCATACCCGAGCGCAAATATGTCGCACCTGCCGCAATCCCTTCAAGCCCATGGATTATCAGGAACTCATTTTCGACCCGAGGTCATCCGGCGCTTTGATGTCAATGGCCCGCGCTACACCTCCTATCCCACGGCTGACCGTTTCGTCGAGGCCTTCGGCGCGGACGATTACATGCGCTGGCTCGGCAGGAGGACGGTGGGCGGAATAGGGCGTCCTCTTTCATTATACGTCCACATCCCTTTCTGCAATACCATCTGCTACTACTGCGCCTGCAACAAGATCATCACCAAGGATCACGGCCGGTCCGCCAAGTACATCAAGTATTTGGGCAAGGAAATCGCCATGCAGGAAGCCGCCCTGGACGGCAGTCGCGACGTGGTCCAACTGCACTTCGGCGGCGGTACGCCGACCTTCCTCAGCGACGACGAGATGCAGCGGTTGATGGAAATCATCCGCCAGCATTTCCGCCTGTTGCCTGGCGGCGAATATTCGATCGAGGTCGATCCGCGCAAGGTCGACCGCCATAACGTCAAGCTCCTCGGCGAACTGGGCTTCAACCGCATGAGCGTCGGCGTGCAGGATTTTTCGCCGGAAGTCCAGGTCGCCGTCAATCGCGTGCAGAGTCTCGAAGAAACCAAACTGGTGATCGATTCGGCACGCGAGTTCGGTTTCAAGGGCATCTCGGTCGATCTGATCTACGGCCTGCCCAAGCAGAACGTGATCAGCTTCAACCATACGCTTGACGAGGTCATCAAGCTCGATCCCGATCGCCTGTCGATCTACAACTACGCGCACCTGCCCAGCCTGGCCAAGCCGCAGCGGCGCATCAATGAATCCGATCTGCCCTCGCCCGATGCGCGTCTGCAGATACTGCAACTGGCGATCCGTCGCCTGACCGAGGCGGGCTATGTATTCATCGGCATGGATCACTTCGCCAAGCCGAACGACGAACTGGCCGTGGCCCAGCGCCAGGGCCGGCTGCATCGTAACTTCCAGGGTTATTCCACGCACGCCGAAGCCGACCTGATGGCCTTCGGCGTTTCCGCCATCGGCAAGGTCGGCCCCAGCTATTGCCAGAACGTGCGCACGCTCGACGAGTACTACGACAGCCTCGACCAGGGCGTGCTGCCGATCTTCCGCGGCATCGAACTGAACGCCCACGACCTGCTTCGGCGCAGCATCATCCAGGCACTGATGTGCCATTTCGAGTTGTCCATCGAATCGATCGAGATCGCACACCTGATCGATTTCAATTCCTACTTCGCCGCGGAATTGAACGACCTGCGCGACATGGAACAGGGCGGCCTGCTCACGGTCGACGACCAGTGGATCAGCGTCCTGCCGCGCGGCCGTCTGCTGGTGCGGGGCATTGCCATGGCTTTTGATCGCTACCTGCGCACCGACCGCGAGCGGGTACGCTACTCCAAAGTCATCTGATCCGGCAGGCGGCCCCATCCCCACCCCGGCCCTCCCCTTGAAGGAGAGGGAGATTACGGGTCGCGGATGCGACTTTTACGTTAATGCCTGACAGCGGCTTTCTCGCAGTTTTTCTGATCGGCCTGCTGGGTGGCGTGCATTGCGCCGGAATGTGCGGCGGCATCGTTTCCGCACTCACCCTGCAGATCCCCGGGAAGGGCGATACCACGGGTCCGGCCTGGACCCTCCATCTCGCCTACAACCTCGGTCGCATCGGCAGCTATGCCATTGCCGGCGCCCTGATGGGCGCGCTGGGCAGCCTGGGTCTGCTGCTCAACAAGGCCCTGCCGGTGCAGATGATTCTGTATGTCGCGGCCAACCTGATGATGGTGGCGCTCGGCCTCTATCTCACCGGATTGACGCAGACGCTGGCTTTTACCGAGCGTGCCGGGCAATGGCTGTGGCAACGCGTGCAACCGGCGACGAAGCGCTTCCTGCCGGTGCGCAGCGTGGCCCAGGCCTTCCCGCTGGGCATGCTCTGGGGCTGGCTGCCCTGCGGTTTGGTCTACAGCGTGCTGACGATGGCGATACTGTCCGGCAGCGCCGCCCGTGGCGCGGCGATCATGCTGGTCTTCGGACTCGGTACTCTGCCAAACCTGATGCTTGCCGGGCTGCTGCTGGTTCGCTTCCGTGACGTTGTCCAAGGCCGTGCGCTGCGCCTGGGTGCGGGTTTGATCGTCTTGAGCTTCGGCCTCTGGGGCCTGTTCAATGCCGCGGCATTGGGCGGCAAGCTGTGGCAGGGCGTCGCTTCCCCTGCCTGAAAAGTCGGCACTGGCGATACGGCGCGGGAGCCCCTTCAGCTCGCGCCGGCGATCGGAGTCAGGAGGCCAGCGCCATGCGAATGATGGGGCAGGGCATGTCCTGACCGCCGCATTCGCATTCGCGGACCAGGTGGCGCAGGGCGTCGGCAACCTTGCCCAATTGCTCGATGCGCGCTTCGATGCTCTGGATTTTCTCCGATGCCAGGCTGCGTGCCAGGCGATGGTCGCGGGTGTCGTTGAGCGTCAGCAGTTCGCCGATTTCCTCCAGAGTGAAGCCGACCCCCTGGGCGCGCCGGATGAAGCTCAGCCGCTCCAGATGGATCGCGTCGTAGCGGCGGTAGCCGGCGACCGCCGGCGGTTCGGCGAGCAGGCCGCGGCGCTGGTAGTAGCGCACGGTTTCGACCCCGACTCCGGCGTTTTTCGCCAGTTTGCCGATCGTGAATGTCTGTGCTGAAATCTTCATCGAAAACCCCTTGACCCCGTACCTTGGTACGGAGTTTAGACTTCGGTTCATGAAACTTCCAGCCGCATGTGCGGTTCGAATGGAGAGGCCGGAATGAATGCAAGCACGAAGGACGAAAAGCAGGCACTGGAATTGCCCCTGGCGGGCATGACCTGCGCCGCCTGCGCCACGCGCATCGAGAAGCAGCTGAACAAATTGCCGGGCGTCGAAGCGACGGTGAATTTCGCCACCGAGCGGGCGAGCGTGCGCTATGCGACGGCCGACACTACCGCCGCGAAGTTGGTCGAGACCATACGCAAGACCGGTTTCGAGGTGCCGCCGGCCACGGTGGATCTGGCCATCGGCGGCATGACCTGCGCCGCCTGCGCGACGCGCATCGAGAAGCAGTTGAACAAGCTGGAAGGCGTCGAGGCGGCGGTGAATCTGGCCGCCGAGAAGGCTCACATCCGCTACATCCCCGGCCTGGCCGATCCGCAGCAGCTGGTGGCGACCGTGGTCAAGACCGGCTTCACCGCCAGCATTTCCAGCAGCGACACGCGTGCCGAGGAAAAGGCGCGCAAGCTCGCCGTGTATCACGAGGAACTGCGCCGTTTCTGGATTTCCGCCGCGCTGACCCTGCCGCTGGTGGCGCAGATGGCTTTCATGTTCGGTTCCAATGGAAGTGCTGCGGCCCATGGCGATGTGCTGCCGCGCTGGTTGCAGCTGCTGCTGGCGACACCGGTGCAGTTCTGGATCGGCTGGCGTTTCTATGTCGGCGGCTTCAACGCGATACGCGGCGGCGCCGGCAATATGGATGTGCTCGTCGCCCTGGGTACGAGCATGGCCTGGGCCTACAGCTTCGTCGTCACGGCGCCGACCTGCATCACCAGCACGTCTATTTCGAGGCCTCGGCGACGGTCATCACGCTGGTGCTGCTGGGCAAGATCCTCGAAGCGCGCGCCAAGGCCAAGACCTCCGCCGCGATCGAGGCGCTGGCCAAACTGCAGCCGCAGACGGCGCGCATCGAACGGAATGGCGAACTGGTCGACGTCGCGGTGGCGACGCTGATTCCGAATGATATTTTCGTCGTCCGTTCCGGTGAAGCGATGCCGGTCGATGGCGAGGTGATCGACGGCGCCTCGTCGGCCAACGAATCGATGCTGACGGGCGAAAGCCTGCCGGTGACCAAAGCCGCTGGCGACCGCGTCTTCGCCGCAACGATCAACGGTGACGGACTGCTGCGCTGCCGTGCCACGGGCGTTGGCAGTCATACGCTGCTGGCCGGCATCATCCGCCTGGTGGAAGAAGCACAGGGCTCGAAGGCGCCGGTGCAGCGCCTGGCCGACAAGGTGTCAGCGATCTTCGTGCCGGTCGTGGTGGCGATTGCGCTGCTGACTTTCATCGGCTGGTGGGTGCTGGCCGGCGACTTCACGCAGGCGCTGGTAAATGCGGTGGCGGTGCTGGTGATCGCCTGTCCCTGCGCGCTGGGCCTGGCGACGCCGACGGCAATCATGGTCGGCACCGGGCAGGGCGCGAAGGCCGGAGTGCTGATCCGCAATGCCGTGGCGCTGGAACTGGCGGAAAAGCTGGACGTGCTGGTGGTGGACAAGACCGGGACGCTGACCGAGGGGCGGCCGGAGGTCACCGATGTCGTGAAAGTCGGCGCCTTGCAGCGGGGAGGGCGTAGCGTCCGCAAGCGGGATGCGCGACGAGACGGACATAAGCGCTGCAACTCCGGCCTCCACGGTCGCATCCCAAGCTGGGACCCATCCGCTTCGGCCGCCGGCCATCGTCGAGGCAGCTGGCCGCGAGCCTCGAACAGGGACTTCCGCTGGCAGCCGGGGGGCGGGTTGTCCTGGCGACGCCGCAGAACGTCGTGACGACCGCGGGCCGCGGCCTTGCCGGAGAAGTCGATGGTCGCCGCGTGCAAATCGGTTCCGTGACGTGGATGAAGCAACAGGGCCGGTCGGCGCCCGAGGCCGATGCGCTGGCACAGGCCGGCCGCAGCGTGGTCGCGGTGGTGGCTGATGACGTTCTGCTCGGCTTCGTCGGCATCGCCGATCCGCTGCGCGCAAGCTCCCGCGCGGCGGTCGCCCGCCTGAACCGGCTCGGCATCGAGGTGGTGATGCTGACCGGCGACAACGCCGGCACGGCGCGCGCCGTCGCCACCGAGGCCGGAATAACCCACTTCGAGGCCGAGGTGCTGCCGGGCGACAAGGCGGCAGCGGTGAACAAGCTCAAGGGCGCCGGCCACCTGGTCGGCATGGCCGGCGACGGCATCAACGATGCACCGGCGCTGGCGGCGGCCGACGTCAGCTTCGCCATGGCCGCCGGCTCCGACGTGGCGATGCAGGCGGCGGACATCACCCTGATGCGCGACGACCTCGGCGGCGTGGCCGACGCGATCTCGCTGTCGCGGGCGACGCTGGCCAAGATCCGGCAGAATCTGTTCTTCGCCTTCATCTACAACGTGCTCGGCATTCCACTCGCGGCGCTGGGCATGCTGAACCCGGTGATCGCCGGCGCGGCGATGGCGATGAGTTCGGTGTCGGTGGTGAGCAACTCCCTGCTCCTGAGAAACTGGCAACCAAACAAGGACTGATCAAATGGAAACGACGACAATCAAGGTGGACGGCATGTCCTGCGGCGGCTGCGTGAAAAGCGTGACCGGCGTGCTGACGGCGCTGGACGGCGTGGCGAAGGCGGAAGTTTCGCTGGAGCAGAAGCAGGCGGTGGTCGAGTTCGACGCCGCGAAAGTGACGCGCGACCAGCTCAAGGGCGTTATCGAAGACGCCGGCTTCGACGCCGAGTAGCGAGCACGCGGCGTCAGGAACCCCGGCTGTCGTCGACGTTCTGAAAACAGCGCTCGCAGGTCGACGAACCCTCGCGCATGACATGGCCGTATTCCCGGCACTGTCGTTCCAGTGCGAACAGCGCGAACGCAGGCCGTTTCAAGGCCAGCAAGACGATCAACAGCGTGCCCGCGATGAACGGAAACTGTTCGCCCGTGGCTCCCCCTAGCCATTGCATCGTATAGGGTTGCAGCAGGGATGCGGCAAACATGATCGCTCCTGCGCCGATCACGAACACGGTGTTGGCAAAGTGCTTGGCTTTGTCTTGAAGTTCCTGTTTCGATGGTGTCACGGCGGCTCCGTCGCAATGAGGGCTGGCAATCCAGCCGTGCAGTTTACCGCCGATCGGTATGTATGGTGGGTTGCCGTGTCGCCAGCGCTGTCCGCAAGGGATACCGTCTCCGGCTTCGCCATAGACATAACTTTCCGCGCTGCCGATCCTGCCGCCGTCTTCCGGCAAGACGTCAGTGTCGACGCCGTTCAGCAAGTAAACGCATCAACTCTCGACACCAGGGCGCCCCTGTTGTGACGGCGCTTTTTTGCATCCGTCACTCATGGCGGGAACAGCCGGCGGGACGGCGCTTGAAGCGGGCGCCGCCCGCCTGCCTTCACTTCAGGTCGAAGCGGTCGAGGTTCATCACCTTGGTCCACGCCGCCACGAAGTCGCGCACGAACTTCTCCTGTGCATCGCCCTGCGCATAGACCTCGGCCAGCGCCCGCAACTGCGAGTTCGAGCCGAAGACGAGATCGACGCGCGTCGCGGTCCACTTGGGCTTGCCGGTGGCGCGATCGCGGCCTTCGAACGCTTCCCTGGCCTCCGAGGTCGGCGTCCACACCGTGCCCATGTCGAGCACATTGGCGAAGAAGTCGTTGCTCAACACGCCGGGCCGTGAAGTGAAGACGCCATGCGCCGCCTGGCTCACGCCGAGCGCCCGCAGGCCACCGATCAGCACCGTCATCTCGGGCGCGGTCAGCGTCAGCAGCTGAGCTTTGTCGAGCAGCCGTTCTTCGGCCGGCACGCCGGTCACCTTGAGATAGTTGCGGAAGCCGTCGGCGACGGGTTCGAGTACGGCGAAGGACTCGACGTCGGTCTGTTCCTGCGAGGCGTCGGTACGGCCCGGTGTAAAGGGCACCTCGACGGCATGGCCGGCGGCCTTGGCGGCCTGCTCGACGGCGGTGCAGCCGCCCAGAACGATCAGGTCGGCGAGCGAAACCTTCTTGCCGAAGGCTTTCTGCACACCGGCGAGCGCGGCCAACACCTTGGCCAACTGGGCGGGCTGGTTGGCTTCCCA